>JAHIVH010000014.1 GCA_018816735.1 Pseudomonadota bacterium
ATACCGAATTTGGAAGCATGGATTTCATATGCCTGTTTCATTTTTGACCAAAATGAGTTGTCTTTTTGTCCGAGGAGAATACCTATTCTATATGGTTTCATGTCCCTCCATAAAATTCAGAACATCTGATTTTGATGCCTTCAATCGCGGTCCGGGCTGGGTGCATTTCAATGCGGCGCATGCACTGGCAAATACCATGGCCTTTTTTGGGTCAAATCCCTCAAAAAATTTACCTTGGATGATTCCGCCGATAAACGCATCCCCGGCACCAGTCGTATCCCTTGCTGCCACATGAAAGGCAGGTACCTTGAAAAAACTTTTCCCATCTAACCACAACGCACCGTCTTCCCCCAAGGTAACAATCAGACCCATGTCGGGGTGATACTTCTCGTATAAATATCTTGCAGCGGCGTGGATATCTCGTTGCCCGGTATGCGTGATCAGTCCGTTCCTGAAGGTGATCAAGAGTCCGGACAATGACAGCATCTCTTCAATCATTGATTTGGAAACACCACAACGATTCAGGAAATCAGGTTCAACCTGAAGGTTGCAGATAACCGGTATTCCTTTTTCCCGGCAAAGTCGAGCCAGCTTCAAGGCGGGTTTCCCGGGTTGCATGGCGGTATAAAAAAATTTTACCCCATCTAACATTTCAGCGTGCACCTCTTGTTCAGTCAGGGACAGAAGGCTGTCTCCCATATTACAGAAGATGGTCTTTGAGCCGCTTTTTTCAACGGCAACGTATGAATGCATGGAAACGCCATCTTTTTTAACGGAGATATAGCGAGTGGCCACACCTAGGGCTTGCAAATCGGTCATAAGAGCCCGCCCGTATGTGTCATCGCCCAACCGGGCCACAAAACCCGATTTTGTTCCAAATCCCGCTAAAGAAGTGATGACATTGGCACAACTTCCGCCCGGTGTGGCAGATTCTTTGTCAATCACGGCATAGCCGTCTTCTTCCGGGAGGTGTCCACAATTCAGGACAATATCCATGGCGACCGCTCCCAATCCCAATACATCAATGTTCATTCGGTACTCTTTTTTTTATTTAAATTTACACGAGCGATTCGTTCCAATCCCCTGGCGATTTCTTCGAGATTGAGGTCATTTTCTTTTTTCACTTCCCGGAAGAGATCCTGAGGAACCGCGTCGAATCCTTTCAATGCACCGGCAAGCGCACCGGCCATGGATGCGATGGTATCGGTGTCATACCCGACGTTCGCTCCAGCAATGACGCACCTTCGCGGATCACCTGCGGCCGCAACAAAAATTCCCACAGCGGTGGGAATTGACTCATAAGCTGAAAGCCCCGTACCAATAATATTTGCAAACAAACGATTGGCTGCGTCGGAATCACGGGCTTTCAATGCCAGTGAAACCGCAAGTTCAATACGTTCCGCTACCGAAGGCAAAGGAACTGTTCTTGCTTTTTTCATACCGATGGCTTCGCCCTGGCGCGCACCATACAAGGTGGCCTTTACCACGGAAAACACATCAGCCTCCGGAGACATGGCTTCCGCCACTCCGGCCGCAATGGCACAGGCAGAGGCAATGGCCGTCTGTGTGCAATGGGAGGGGAGACAGACTGTCACCGCATCCTGAATGGCGGCATCCACGTCAGCCGGATGAACCAATCCGACTGGGGCTATTTTCATGGCGGCACCGTTCGAAGCGCCGGACATGGGATGTTTTTCCTCCAAACCTGTTTTCACCGGATCATTGCCGGCAACAATGGCCTCCAAGGCGCGCCGGGTGCTGGGACCGAACATGGTGCCATTTCCGGCAGCCTCGGAGCGTTGATAACTTTCCAGAAAACATGCTGAGATTGAAGATGGGGTAATCCGCCCGTCGTTTTGAATATAGGCTTTGGCCAGTGCGAGCGTCAGAATCGTGTCATCGGTAATCTGGGCAGCAGTAAGGTTCCGATGAACGCGTGTGTCGTCAAAAGGTGGCTTAAAGGTTTCCACAGGCCCCCCAAATCTTTTCCGTATTTCGTCAATGGTCATGTCATGACAAGGCATGCCCAGCGCATCACCAATCGCTACCAT
>JAHIVH010000130.1 GCA_018816735.1 Pseudomonadota bacterium
TTCGGGTTGGGATGTTTGATAGACAACCATATCTGCATTGCCGTATTCGTCTCCGTCCCCGTCTTCATACCAGGCAGAGAATCCTTCATTGTTTTCGCCGCTGCAATTGTTGTCCACATCATCATACAATTCCTCTGCTCCCGGATGAATGCCGGCATCATTGTCATTGCAATCCGTATTGTTGGCCACATAGCCATCCGGTTGGGATGTTTGATAGACAACAACCGCCGCGTTGCCGTATCCGTCTCCGTCCACATCCCTGTAGTATGGATATTGCGCAGTGGGTGGCTCAGGCACCGGGCAGATTTCATCTCCACCGTCACAGTTCTGATCGATACTATCCCCGCAGATTTCATTCGCACCAGGATGAATACTCATATTACGATCGTTGCAATCATTACTGTTATTCACATAACCGGAAGGCTTGACAATGGCATACCGGATATTGCCGGCATCTCCGTACCCGTCATTATCCGCATCCTGATACCATGGGAGAAACCCTTCATCGACTGCGCCGTCACCGTCATTATCCTTCTGATCGTAAAGTTCCGGGGCTCCCGGATAACGCGTTGCATCGGTGTCATCAAAATCGGTGCTATCCGGGACATAGCCTTCAGGCGCTTCGATTTTATAAATGACGATATTGAGATTGCCATACCCGTCATGATCCGCATCCTGGTAGTATGCAGAGAAACCTTCATTGTTTTCGCCACTGCAGTTATTGTCAATATCATCATATGTTTCGGCCATTCCCGGATGAATGGATGCGTTGGAATCATTACAATCGTTATTATCCTCAACATAGCCGTCGGGCACGTCAAATGACTTTATCGATTCTTCTGGGTTGCCAAAACCATCCCTATCCATATCCGCGAAACAGGTGATTTTTTCGGAAATATGATAGGTTCTGCCTGTGCTGTTTGAACTTTTATTGTCGTTGATGTCAACGGCACTTATGCGCCAGTAATAGGTGGTCTTTTCCGAGGCATTTGTGTGAAGATATGAAGTCGTCGTCAAGGTATCGTCGTCCACTATCAAGGCGCTGAAATCAGATGTTCCAGAAACCTGAAGATGGTATCTGACCGCACCGGGAATGGGCTCCCATTCAAGAAGAACTGTAGAGCTTGAAATCATTACATCATTCTCAGGCCGGGTATCGGTTACGGCAAAATGATATACTTTTATGATACCGGCTTCACTGGTTTCGTTGGGAAGCAGGGTTCCCACGTATTTTTCACCATAAACGATTATGTTCCCTTCCTCGTCTCTTCCCTCGATGATCACCCTTCGGTCCGGCCCTGAAGGGATGCTTCCTATTTCTCCCCCATGTTCACTGCAAAGCCAGGGACCACCGATAATAAGAAGCCGGTTTTCCGCATTGTATATATACGCTGTTACCGTATGAACACCTATTTGACTGCAATCGAAAGCAATCGAATTATTGGTATCCGCGGTTATCTGATTGTCCGCAGCAGCTTTAATGGTATATAAATTATCTTTAAGCCTATCAGAGGCTGACATCCGGATACCGAAAACAAGCGAACTGGTTTCAGTTTCCGGATCATCCTTGCCGCCACAGCCAATGGCAAAGAGAAAAAGACACAATACGTAAAGGATATACGCCAATTTTGTATCGGCGATAAAACGGAAATGATTCATATAGCACCTCGTATGATTATAGCACTGCTTTATACCATTCACATCAAATACACTTATCAGGGAAGACGGGGGAGTTTTTACTCCTTTCCGGCACTGAATATGCTTTTATCTTTATGAATTCAGTTTTTGACGTTTTTCTTTTTAGTTTGTCATTACACAAATAGATTGACATTTCAACGACAAATTGACAGGTAAAAAGATTATTGATTTCAGAAAATATATAACAAAGATTATTATCGCCTATACGTTAATTTCATTGGCGATATGATAATCTATAACACTCAGGAGGATACATGAAACCTCTTTTTGTTGCTTTATTCCATATGGCCTGGTTGTGTATGGGGCCGGCGATATGTGATTTCGCCATTGCAAAAAATTCAACCGCGGCTCAATTTGATGCGGAGGACAAAAAGACCTCATCTTCAGACGCCCTGGCAGAGGCGGTTACCCATTTTTATCATAAAGACTACGCCCGAGCCCTACCGATTTTTAAACGTATCGCCGAAACCAACCCGTCACTGGACATTCAATTCTGGCTGGCCTACAGCGCATCGAAAACCGGCGAGTGTCAGCTGGCAATCGAAAACTACAGAGAAATATTAAAAAAACATCCGGGACACAAGGATGTATCCTTCGAACTGGCCCGCACTTACGCGGCATGTGGGGAGCAAGACCTTGCACGCAGGGAATTTAAAATGATTCTCATGAATTCACCTTCTCCCCAAATGCGTGCAGACATTGAAGAACTCCTTACCAAAATGAAGCAGACATCTTGGGCGTTAAGACTTTCTCAGGGTTTCCAATATGATGACAACATTACCAGCGGGCCTTCAGAATCGGTTATCAAAGATGCCATAGATATCATACCCGTTGAAAAAAACCTTAAAAAGAAGGAAAGCGTCAACTGGCTGACAGATATCCGGGGCGACCTTTCCTATGATATGGGAGCTCCCGGCCATTTTTTAATGTATAGCACGGCTTTCCTTTTCAACAGCCACAGCATGGAAGATACGGATTTTAACTACATGGAAATAGAGCTTACGACCGGCCCCCTGCTTCGAAGCTGGCCAAATGCAGCGTCCATACCGATCGGTTTTTCATATATTCAGTATGGTGGCACATCATTATCAACCCGTTTTTTTATCTCGCCTGAAGCGGAACATTTTGTTTCAAATAGTTTCAGTTTAAAATGCAGGTATACGCTATCCTCTGAAAAATACGCGGAAAGCGACTATTCGGATGTGGGATATGACAATATATCCCAGATGCTGGATATAGGTCCCAAATTATATCTGGACGATAAAAAACATATCCTGACCGCCAATTTTTCCCTGCAATATGCGGATGCAGACGCTTCCATGCATTCATTTGAGGCATACGGCGGGACAGTTACTTATTTTACAAGTTTCAAAACGAAAACCGATCTGTACGCCATGTATAAATATACCCGCAAGGACTATGATGGCCCCCCCATCAATTACACCCGCAAGCGGCACGATAACCGGGACGCGTTTATCATCATTATCGGCCAGGACATCTATTCAAAGTTTTTTGTATCGGCTGAAATCGCGTATATCCACAATGATTCAAATGCCGACCTTTACGATTTTGAAAAAATTACAAGTACTCTGACGGCAGGGCTGAAGATTTAAACCCACATGATCTGAAATTGTAAAGGGCAAAAACATTAAAAAAAAGGAGTGCAAAATGATCAAATCAAATCAGTTAAATATTCCTGTTTTGGTTCTTTCGATGGTCTTTATATTTTTATCAGCTTCCCAGGCACGGGAGCATATACCTTCTCCTTCTGATCAGCCCGGTGAAGTGATCCTGGTTTCTACACCTCAGGAACCTTACCTTATTGGGAAATCATCCCAGAATATGCTGAAGATTGCAGCCGACAAGCAAAAAAACAATTATGCAGTCAGGTATTATCTTGGAATGACGGCCCTTAAAGAAGGAAATACCAAAGAGGCAATCCATTTGCTTGAAGACTATTTGAAACTTGCCCCTATGGATGAATTCTCCGCATCGGTCCGGGAGAGGCTTACGATCCTAAAAATAGATAGGGCCGAGCAGGAGGCAAAACGCGCAGCAAAAGGAAGCCTGCGGAAATCAGCAGAAAATAACATCGATAAAAATACGGTCGCTGTCTTCACTTTCAATACCGGCTCGCCGAAAATGTTCCATGATCTTTCCAAGGGGCTTACCGCCATGATAATTACAGACCTTACAAAAGTTCCGGGCCTCAATGTTTTAGAGCGGGAAAAGGTGCAGGCCTTTATTCAGGAAATTGTTCTCAGCAAATCGGGAATTACCGAGAAAACCGGTATGCAAAAGACAGGAAAATTTCTCATGGCAAGCAACGTGGTTCACGGCATCCTCAAAGACGCCGTAGGTGAAAACCTGGATATATCCGCAAACGTCACTGAAACCCTAAATGGCACAAGCAGGGGCAACCCAAAGGCAAACGGTCCCAAAGTCTTGTTTTTTCAACTTGAAAAGCAGCTTGTCTCAGAAATAATCGAATCGCTGGGGATTGCCAAAAAAGACCTGTCAGAACATACCTGGGATGCTATCAACCACACGCATACCCAAAACTATGATGCCTTTATCTGCTTTTCAAAAGGTCTGGATCTGATGGATAACAAGCGGTTTGCAGAGGCCAGGGTTCAATTTGAAGAAGCCATTATACGGGATCCTTCATTTGACATCGCAAAAGAAATGCTCATCTCGGTTCCCAGAACCATTTCTTCAGTCAATGAAGCCATTGATCTGAAACTCGCCGATATTGTAGGTGAATCCGATGACATGGTCGAAGGGTACAGCATAGAACCGGTAAACAATAATAGCAGGGCCATAACCCCCACAACCATTGATAAACGCGTGGGAACAACCGATTCCATTACCGACAAGTCACAGATAAAAAACATCGAAGGGGATAGCAAACTTAGAATCAACTGGTAATGATATCCATTATTCCAAATGGGTATCCACATAACGTGCCAAAATTTCAGCACTGGCATGGGGCGGTCGAATCAACAGATAATGGTTTATGATTGAATGGGCCATTTCGTGGGCAAGGATATGCGAATTTACATCTTTTAAGTTTAAATAGATGGTATTTGTCTCGTAAATATACCACGCCCTGTGGGTGCAGTCTGTATTGTAATACCTGAAAAAGGCCTGCTGAAGGGTTTCATTGTCTTCACATACCCTGATATTCACTTTTGGCATTTTTTTTCTCATATCAAGAATCTGCTGAACCTTTTCAAACAAAAGGTCAATAGCGCTTTTCAGTTGTTCTGTCATATGCGCTGTATCGGTTTTTCTAAACAGCTTGCCAAAGGGAATCTGATTGCTCCCGTATTTTATTTTTTTTGAAAAATCTTTTACATGGTCGGGGCCTGTAAAGGTCAGTATCGTATACTTTGTTTCAATATGATGCAGAAGCTTATTGTCCGTCTCCTGGCAATGCGAAAGCGCCCCCCTGATCACCAAAAAAAGACATGCAAGAAAAATTCTTTGTTTTTTTCGAACCCGCATCAACTGCCTACCAGAACAAATGGAAACGTGAATTGAACGATCCGACCCAAATGGCGTGGTTTTTGTCCTTTTTTTTTCACGGGTATACACCAAAAATTTTCACACTATCAGCGTCCATCTTATCTTAAACTCCTTAGAGCTTAAATTTCTTTTGTATCTGACTGCTTAAGTCTGAAAGCCCTTTCATAATATTTTCAGGAGAATGTTGCTGCGAAGCTGCGAAAGATTCCATTTGTTCCACTTGATTCTTTATTTCTGTCACTTTTGAATTCAAATTCTCTATCATCGAATTCATTGCTTCTTTTATTTCAGTAAACTGATCTTCCTTTCTCAGGTATATTCTTCGGGTTAAATCGCCCTCACCGATATGTTTCAATTCCGTTTCAAACCGATAAAGTGGACCGACTATCTTATGAGAAATGAAAAGGATCACCACCATCGTGGCAATGCCTATCAGGAAAAACGTAATAAGAGTTGTCAGTGCCAATTTGGGAAGAAGTGAAACACCTGTGTTTCTAATAATAAGACGTGAACCCTGATAGGAAGATGTGAGTGTATCCTGGGAAAATAAAAAAAGCAAACCTGAAGAGACGATCATTCCAATGAGAACAAGCAAAATAACCCTTAGTATAAATTTGGTTTGGAATTTTTTTTTGATAAAATAATGACTTCTTTTTCCTTCTATTCTGTCATTCACCGTTGTCATATCTTCCCTCTTCCAGACAATTCCAGTTTATTTCAATATGGCCACTTTTTCTAAGGCCTGAAATCCATTTTTCTATCATTTCTTCTTTTTTAAGCTCTGTGAGGTTATCCCTGATGCCATCCTCAATTTCCCCAGGGGGAATACGCTCTTCTGTTGGTTTTAAACTTTCATATTCACGATCTATTTCTTCCTGGGTCACGTAGGTAGTCTGTTGAACTTCCGTATTTTTCAGTTCAAGCAAATCCTTGATTAAAGTCGCTTCCCAGTAACGCTCGATCGATTTCACAAATTTTTCTTTCCGGTCGAGTCTCAGTCTGACGGCCTCCTGGATCATCAACTCTTTTCGGATCAGGCTTTCCAGAAACTCTTCCCTGGCAGAACGCGTGGGTTTGAAATGAGAATCATACGCGAGTTCCTCGGCAAAAAGCTTTTGAAACTCCTTTAATGTGAGCGTGTAATCATTAACACGAACGAGAATTTTACCCTTTTCACTGTTTTCAGAAGCGCAACCAATAATTAGAAAGAGAAAGAGACATATGGAGAATATTTTTTTCATATCATTATCATTTTGTTAACCGTGCGGGTGTTATAGAGGCCAATCTTTCATTACATTCAAAACAAGCAGAAACCGTTTAAGTCTATTTTTTTACGATGGGGGCTACTTAAAAAATGCCTTAAATATATTTATTCTTTTTTTTTCCTTTTTGGTTGTTTGACCTGCCTTATCTTTTTCAGTTGCCGTGATAAACGCAGGGTCCCCATTTCCCGGGATTTGAACCGATTTTTCCACTTCGATGAGACGCCCTTCCCCAATAAATTTAAATAAAGGCCCATCCGGGCCCAGGCTGACCTGATCGTCCATTGACATTTGCTGCTGAGTGCCAATGGGAATTTCATTAATGCGTATGAGATTTTGCCCTGTCAAATCCTTGATCCAGTATTGACCCTCATGGTAAAAAAATTGAGCATGTCGACCTGAAATGGATGCATGGGATAATTTTAAATCCACATCCGGACTTTGACCGACCGTAACCGGCAATTTTTTAAATGAATGCAGATTGGGGCCGTATTGGATGACAAGTTGCACAGCCATCTCCTGAACGGCGATATCTTCTTTTTCCGGAATTTGGGGTTTGCTGATGTTTTGAGGTGTCTTTTCTATGGATATTTCAGGTGATGACCGTTGGGCTGTTTCAAATTTTTCACCGGATTCAGGCTGTCTGGTTAAAAAGCTGAACTTTGGCCCCTGTTCAGTAATAAAAATGACATCCCCGTCTTTAATGAATTGTTCCGACACAGGTTTTCCATTTACAAGGGTACCGTTTGAACTTTGATCGATGATTTTAAACCGGTTGCCATCCCTCACTATTTTGGCATGCAACCGTGAAATAATCATCTGGTCCATGGGAAACGCAACATGACAGGAGGGGTTCCGGCCAAAGGTGATTTCGGATTCGGAAAATTCCTGCACCTCACCTTTTAAAGGGCCTTCAATGTGAATGATTTGAATAATGATGTCCGGTGCCCTTTTCATATGATGAATTTGTCTTTTATTATTTGTTCGAATCCCTAAAATATATTGATATTAGGATCATTATCATGTAGCGTGATCAAAAAATTTCGCTCGTCAACGTTCTTTCGATTCTGGCTAAAATAGTTTATTTAATTTAAAAAAACAATGGATTTTACGGCAAAATTTGATTTTTTCGGCAAATCGGATGTCGGCCTTAAACGGGAATGCAATGAAGACGCATTTGCCGTAAGACCGGATCTCAATCTCTGTCTTGCCGCAGATGGCATGGGAGGCGCTGCCGCCGGTGAAGTGGCCAGCCATATTTTTGTGGGATCTGTCTTAAGGGCTTTTGAAACGATGGCTGGGTATTCCGAAAATGACATTACCCATATCATTAAAAAAGCATTTTTTCTCGCAAATAGAGATATTCTGAATCATGCCAGGGAAAACCCCCAGCATAAGGGTATGGGATGCACGGCAGAACTTTTGGCATTCACGGACAGCGGATTTATTGTTGGCCATGTGGGCGACAGCAGGACTTACCGGCTAAGAGACGGAAAGTTAACGCAATTGACCCATGATCATTCTCTGGTACAGGAGCAGGTCGATAAAGGCCTGATCAGTGAGGCAGAAGCAAAACAACATGCCATGAGAAATATTGTATTAAGAGCCATAGGCGTTGATCAGGAAATTTCGATTGATCTTCTCAAGGGAAAAATTCTTTCAGGAGATCAATTTCTTCTCTGCTCGGATGGATTGACAGACATGATAAGCGCATACGATATTGAAAAAACGCTGATAACGGACAACGATCTCTCAACAAAAGCAGACACCCTTATCGAGCTGGCAAAATCCAGAGGGGGGTTGGATAATATTACAGTAGTAATGGCTGCCGTGAGTTAATGTCCGGCCAGGTATGGCCAATTTGCTCAATTTCCAAACATGGAGGCTGTGATATGGATAAAAATATTTCCATTCCCAAATTCATGGATATTCTGGGACTCTCTGAAGACCGAAACCTGGCAAACCGTCAGGAAAAAAATTTCCCGAAGCAACAAGGCCTGGGGAGAAGAATAAAACACTCATTTTGAATATGGAAATTTCCGCCATGAAAGACCCACTGTCTCTTATTGTATTGACGGGATGTCTATGCCTTGCCTTCAGCATCGGATTGGCATGGTGCCTGACCGGCATAAAATATCTTGAATTGCGCCTACTGAAAGGCATCTTCCCCGGATATCAAAATCTTGTGAAGGCCCATGTTGATTTTGCAATCAAGGCAGCACTTCTTTTTGCCATTTACCTTGTTTTTTCCCGGCTGAACACGAAAGCTCCGCAGTTGATTATTTCAGCCTTGTGTGCCGGCGCCATACTGAACCCCGGAGGATTCATCGTTCTTTCCATCAAACCGGATATTTCAAGTCATCCGTTAAGCGTCTTTGGCATGGTCATGACCATAAGCTTCATGTCTGCCACTGTCGGTTATATTGGCTCTATCTGGATCATAGTCACACGGATCATAAACGGTTGAAAGGGCATCCCCGTTTCCGGAGATACCCTTTCAATTTAGCGAAAACACACCCCAATTATTGGCAGAAGCCCCCCTGCTACTTTATTTCTTCAATGGCGCTGGTAATCAGATTGTAAAGATACTGCTGGGTTTCACAATCCATTACCCAGTCATTCAGATCAGGCGCACCACCATTGATACATCCATCCATTCGGTTGAGAATTCGGGTATCGAACCACAACAGGGTTCGTTTATACCGTCCTCTCTCAACTTTGCCAAGCGCTCTTTGGAGAACATTTAAAAGCCGCTGTTTCTTGATTTCCGACTTGAAGACCGAACTGTCGAGATTTTCAAGATAGGTTACGGCATCTTCAATATGATTCTCGGCTGTATAAAGATTGACGGCAGTGGCATAAAGATAACCCATTACCGGATCACTTAAGGTTGTACCATCATTTACCGTGAGCATTACCGTATATTCACCAGGCATATCAGCGATGAATTGCGGAGTTGCTGAGGTTGGATCAGAGAATGCCGCAGAACTTCTATCCGGCTTGACAACAATCTGCCAAGCATAGGTCAGGGCATCCCCTTCATTGTCAATACTTCTCTGACCACTCAGAGAAACCGTATTCCCCTGAACGACCTGGGTAGAGTCGATATCGATCCGGGCAACCGGCTTTGCATTGGTCACCGTAACAGGTCTTTCTGCCGGTTGGGTTGCAGTGATGGTCACAGTAACAGGATCGCTGTCTTCTTTTCCGTCATTTACAATCAGACTTGCGACGTATGCGCCGGGCAAATCCGCCGTAAATGCGGTTGACGTCCCTGAAAAACCGGTCAAGCTGGCTGCACTTCTTACAGGTTTTGAAACCAGTGACCAGACACAGGTAAGCGTATCTCCATCTGCATCAGCGCTATTGCCGGCATCAAGACTGACCGTTTCTCCGCTGTTAACCGTTCCTGAACTGGTATTAATAGATGCCATTGGTTTGGTATTCACAGGTTCCGGTTCTTCTGCAGGCTGAATAGACGTAATGGTAACACGTGCAGGATCACTTTCTTCCTCGCCATCATTCACCGTCAGTTGAATGGTGAATTCGCCATCCATATCAGCAATGAATTCAATTGAAGCAGACGTCAAAGCGGAAAGATCCACAACACTGCCTCTCGGTTTTGAAAGAATCATCCATTTGTAGGAAAGCGCATCGCCATCTTCATCCACACTCTGTAAGGCATTCAATTTGATACTTTCACCCTTTTTCACCTGGTTATTTTCTGCATGAAGTGCTGCCACAGGTTTTGTATTCTGTTTGACGGCATCGATGGTTAACATAGCCGCGTTACTGTCTTCCTCACCGTCATTCACGACAAGCGATATCCCATACGAACCGGCTTTGTCTGCAACAAATTCCGTAGATGTATTTGTTCCACTTGAAAGGGCTGCCGTACTTCCTTGTGGTTTTGAAATCAACTGCCATGAAAATGACAATGTATCGTCTTCATCACTGTCCGTGCTGTTACTGCCATCAAGATGAACCGTATCACCGGCTTTTACATCGCTGTTTTCTATATGAATGACCGCTGTCGGTCTGGTATTGGGTTCCGGTTCCACAGGGTCTGTGGATGGATCACCGGAAGAAAAGGATATCTTGAGGCAGGGCCGCCCATATTCACTGTATTCGCTTGCTTTTATGCCTGTGGTGACGGTTGTATCATTTTTAAGAAGCACGCCCAGATTCTCTTTGTCACCATCAACCCAGCTTTGAACGAGTTCTGTGATATCAAATTCCGGGTAGTAGGATGATTTGGGAATCAGGCTCTGGCCGATCTGTGTAAGATCAATCGAGCCACCAGGTGTTGTCCAGACGGTTTCACCATCACTCTTGTTCCATGTGGCGCTCAACACGTCCCAGCTTTCCGTAATTTCGTAAAGTTTCAGATATTTTCCGTCCGACCAGTTGCTTACGCTCCAGCAGAAGAAAACCAGTTTGGCTTCACTGATCTGTTTTCCATTCAATGTTTCCGGAAGATCAAAGGAAATGGCAAAATTGCTCTGGGGATTGGCCATCACGTATTTATAGTAGGTCGTCCCGTAATTTTTGTCCGGTGTGCCAGCGTCAAGATAGGTATCCTTGCATCCTTCATACCCGTCGACTTTTTGTTTGAGAATCATGGAAAAAGCACCTCCTGAAACAAAAACAGATGCTTCATTTGAAAATCCTGAATAACCGGCTTGATTTTTGGCTTTAACCCTGTATGTGTAGGTATAGCCTGAAAGGATATCACTGTCGGTATACTGAGTCGTATTGGAAGAAAGTGTTGCTATGGAACAGAAAGATCCGCTGTCTTTTTTGCGCTGAAGAATAAAATTGGATTCGGTGTCACTGTTGTCTGCCCAGACAAGCTTTATCACATTGCCGTCCAGTTCGGCTTCAATATCAGATGGCGGCACAGGCGTTTCCACAGTCACTTCTGAAATGACGCCTGTGGCCGTGTTAGAGGGTGTGCTTGTGCCATAATCATTAAAGGAAAGCACTCTGTAAGTATACTCGCCTGCAGCAAGATTCCTGTCTACAAATCCGGTCACGTTTCTTGCAATCAATGCATATTCATTGTTCCAGTCCTCATTATTCGCACGCCGCGCCACATAAAATCCATCTTCATCGTCTGATGCATCATGCCAGCAAAGGGTATTTATTTTATTTACGGCATCGGCACTGACATTGAGAGAGGTGGGGGCGACCGGTGCATCATGTTCGGTAAACGTTGCTGTCACGGTTGAGGTATATCCGGAATGACAACTTGCGCCGAATTCATCTACGCCACCTTGCGCAAATACGCGATAATGATAAACATTTGCAGAAAGCCCCTGATCCGTAAATGACGTTAGCCGACCATCCACTGTTTCATAGGCGGAATCCCATCCAAGATCATTGACCTGTCTCTGAATCACAAAACCTGTGGCATTGCCTGCATGGGTCCAGGTTAACGTCACGCTGTACTGATCGTTATTCACTGCTGCCTGAAGGTTTGAAGGGGCATTTACACTGCATGCATGCCAGCCGGACAGCTTTGCCAGCATATACCAGAACGCGCGGCCTTTTCTGTCACAATTCAGGGACTGGGAGTGCGCGCAGGAACAGCTTGGACATTCTCCCGGATTTTGTATACACCATTCCTGAGCCCAGTTCTTCTGAGCACTGCCATCGTAGTAGTCACAATTGTCGTTGGCTCTTTTATCGAGAAAGTAATTTCCATCCGGATCATAACTTTCGATATCGGCAAAATCAAAAAGTACTTTGTTGTTCTGGATACAGAATGTCCGGATCTGATTGTTCCTGACATTGAGGTTTCCGGTCTCGCCGGTTCCGTCCAGATGACCGGTCATATAAACAAAAGTGACATCCGGATAATCTGCTTCCAGACCGTTCATGAGAGAAAGATACGTTGCAATGTCTTCTTCCGTTGCATTTGAAACCTGGCCGCACCATGACCACATGATCATGTTCCGGTTGTTTGACGGGCTGGAAAGAAGTGTTCTTGTCCGGGCGGCCCATTCGGTTCTGTTGGGGCTACCCAGATCACCTGAGGGCGTGCTGTCCTGAAGGGAGAGTGCGCCGTTGGTACCTGTTGAATTAAAATCATACAGGGAAGACGTGTTCCTGAGTACGGTCATGCCACTGACGAGTTGACTGCCATGGGATGTATGACCATAGGCAATCCTGAAACGCGCCTTGGCTTCCTGAACCCAGGAGTCAGGCATGTCATTGATATCCGTGCAGGTGTGGTCTATAATCAATGCTTCCCCAAAAACATTACCAGCCTGACAGACAGACATCGACAAACAACATATAAAAAGTAGTATTATTTTTTTGCTGTAATCCACCATATCCCCCATTCCTTTCACATGGCTGACATCATCCATGCACTTTCTTTTTGTTCTGTTTGTTTTTCGTGTTCTTTTACCTGGCTGATAAAAAAATACTCGCCCTTACTTATGGCAAAACATATGCCATTTTTTATTTCAGGATAAAAAAAAGAGAAATACCAAAACTATAACATATTGATAATTAATACTATTTATACATAAAATCGTTTGCCTGAAAGAAGACTTTCATATGATATCATTACCTGTCACCCTGTCTGATATTTCATTCATTCGAATGGCTGAACCGATTTGAAATAAGATCCAAAGATAAAAATATAAGCAATTGAAAATGAAGAAAAATGCGGCAGGAAACCGTTTTTTTCCAAAACCGTTTTGAGGTTCCGGTTCACTGTTTTTACAAGGTGTCTGATATTTCATCCATTGTGTATCTGAATGTGTATTTGATTTAGACTTGCGCTTGCCCTGTTTTTCTGATCAAGATAACAGCCAAAAAACAATGGGACATCATTAACTCACAAAATGTGTAATGAACCCTGGATTTTTGTATTGAGCTTAAACGATAAGGCCTAAAAAAAATGGCAAAAAAATCTGCTCCTCGTGAGATGGAAACCCGCCTTGCCGAAGTGACCCGTGAGCGGGATGCCTACCAGACGGTCTTTCGGGAAATTGAAGACGGTTATGTGGAATGTGACCTTGCCGGAAAGACTGAGAATTTCAATCCGGCCCTGTGCCGGATAGTGGGGTATCCGCCTGATGAAATGCCGGGGCTGGGCTATAAAACCTACCTGGATGAACCCAATGCCGCCAAGGCGTTCAAGGTCTTTAATGAAGTCTTTAGAACAGGCGTACCCAACAAGGCGTTCAATTATGAAATTACCCGGAAAGACGGCACCAGAAGAATCGTTGAGATCTCTATCACGTTAAGAAAAAATGCCGTTGGCGAACCGGACGGATACCGGTGCATTATGCGCGATGTCACCGTCCGGCGTCAGGCTGAAATGGAACTGGCCAGACACAAAACCCGTCTGGAGGCCATCTTCCGAAGCGTAAAAGACGCCATCATCACGGTTGACCCTGATCTGCTGGTTATCGATGCCAACAAAGCCGCAGAAAATATCTGCGGGATTTCCCCCCAGGACATGCTGGGCAATATCTTCAGCACCTGCCACAGCCATTGCTGCCAGGCCTGCCATGACGTGCTCGTTGAAACCTTAAAACGGAAAACAGCGATCCGGGAATTTCACGTGGAGTGCAGCCACAAAAAACGCCCTCACCAGAAGGTAAGTCTGTCAAGCGCGCCCCTGGAGAATCAGGAAGGGGAATTTTTAGAAGCGGTTCTGGTGATCCGGGACATTACCAGGCTCTCTGATCTGGAAAAGGAATTAAAGGAACGAAACCAGTTTCACAACATCATTGGAAAAAGCCGGAAAATGCAGGTTGTCTATCAACTGCTGGAGGATCTGGCTGATTTTGAAACCACTGTGTTGATTACCGGTGAGAGCGGCACAGGGAAAGAACTGGTCGCCCGGGCCCTGCACCATACCGGAAGTCGCGTGTTTAAACCCTTTGTATCTGTAAACTGCTCTGCGCTGGCTGAAAATCTTCTCGAAAGTGAACTTTTTGGCCATGTAAAAGGAGCGTTCACCGGTGCGATAAAGGACTATCAGGGCCGGTTTCAGGCTGCCCATACCGGAACACTTCTTCTGGATGAAATCGGAGACATCTCTCCCCGGATTCAATTGAAGCTTTTATGTTAATTTATTAATTTTATTATCAATAGTAATATTTTAAATGAAAAATTAGACCCTGGCACGCCATTTGATAAACAAAGTCGGCATGTCATTTGAGGCTTGATATCATCAAAAACGTGGCGGCATCATATAACGATATCCTGACGGTGTGCATGGTCTCCGAGGAATTCCTGGAACGCTTCTCTCAAAGATATGATGTAAAGGGAACACCGACCTTTTTGTTTTACAGGAACGGAAAGGAACGGGATCGGATTTTAGGTTTCACGGACCGGGAATCGCTCATCGCATTTTTGACCCGGAACTTGCAATCAAATTATCAGACAACCTGAAAAGGAGTATCGTTATGACTGAAAGAGACGTTGTATTGGTTGACGGCGTGCGCACCGCCTTTGGCCGGATGGGAGGAACGATTCGGGATTTCGTGGCTTCCGAACTGGCCGGTATCGGTATCAAGGGGCTGGTTAAAAAAACAAAAATCACAGATAAGGCAAAAGTGGACAGTGTCTTTCTGGGAATGGCCGCCCATTGTTCAAAAGCACTCAATCCGGCCCGATGGGCGAGCCTTTATGCCGGTCTCGGCTATGAGACATCCGCGTCCTTTGTTGAAATGCAATGCGGTTCGGCCATTGACAGCATCAACCATGCGGCATGGAAAATTCTTGCCAATCAGGCAGATATCATTATTGCCGGCGGCGCCGAATCCTACAGCCAATTGCCGGCCATTTTTTCAATGTCAACCCCGCCATATCGGCTGATACCACCCATGCCCGTTCCTCAAACGCTTTCACCCGTGGAAGAAGAGTGTATCGGTATGGGCCAGACTGCAGAAAATCTTCAGCAGATGTATGATATCCCCCGAAAAGCATCGGATGAATTCGCCTATAACAGCCAGATGCGGGCAAAAGCAGCCTGGGAGGCCGGTTACTTCGACGATGAGATTGTGCCGGTGACGATACCCGGCACCCGGAAAACCCCGGACATGATATTCGACAAAGACGAGCACCCGCGATTCGACACCACCCTGGACGGCCTGGCTGCCCTTAAACCGGCATTTACCAAAACCGGGACTGTCACGGCCGGAAATGCATCCGGACGAAACGATGGTGCGGCATTTGTCCTGATGATGAGCGCGGGAAAAGCAAAGGATCTGGGATACGAACCCATGGCACGCTGGATCTGCGGCGCCGATTATGGCGTTGACCCGAAAATCATGGGAATCGGCCCGGCATACGCCATGGCTCAGGCAATCCACCGTGCCGGGCTCAAATTATCCGACATGGATGTTCTGGAATGTAACGAGGCTTTTGCTGTCCAAAACCTGGCTGTGATCAAGGAGCTTGAAAATCAGACCGGTGGCAAGGTGGATATGGCTGACTGGAACCCCCTGGGCGGCGCCATCGCCTATGGCCATCCCAATGGGGCATCCGGCGCCCGGATCTGCATGTTTGCCATGCGGGAACTGATCAGAAGGAACGGGCGCTACGGCATTTTCGGTTCCTGCTGCGGTGGGGGCCTGGGCGTTGCCACGCTGATCGAAAATTTAAGAAGATAACATGATTATCCGAATAATAGGGTATTCACCTATTTAACCGTTAACACATAACTCATGGAGGTAAAAAATGAATATTGACGATGTCAAAAATATCTGTGTGGTAGGTGCCGGAAACATGGGGCATCAGATTTCCCTGCATTGTGCGATCAAGGGATTCAATACCGTATGCACAGATATCAGTGAAGACCAGCTCAAAAAAGCCGAAAGCTTTGTTGACTCCTATCTGCCCGGCCGGGTGAAAAAAGGGAAGATGACCGAAGACGAGGCAAAAGCCGCCCGCTCGCGGATCCGTTTTACATCCGATCTGAAAGACGCGGCCAAAGACAGCGATTACGTGATCGAGGCTGCAATAGAAGTGCTTGCCCTCAAACGGAAAGTATTTGCCGATCTGGATAAGATAGCACCGCCCCATGCCATTCTGGCCACCAACAGTTCAGCCATCGTAAGTTCCAGAATTGCCGATGTAACCAACCGTAAAGACAAAGTATTGAATCTTCACTTTTTCAATCCGGCGCTGGTCATGAAACTGGTGGAAGTGGTTCAGGGCCCCCATGTTTCGGATGAAACCACAAAGATTTCCATGGATCTCTGCAGACGCCTCGACAAGGTTTCGGTGCACGTTAAAAAGGAAGTCAAAGGATTTCTGCTGAACCGCATCCTTTTGAGAATTTTTGAAGAAGCCGAGTGGATGCTGGAGATGGACGTCGCCTCTGTGGAAGACATCGACAAGGCATGTGTCTTTGGTGCAGGGCATCCCATGGGGCCGTTCACGCTCATGGATCTGACCGGTCTTGATCTGGCCTATACCATGGGTCTTGAATCCTTCAGGGAGACCGGCGATCCGGCGCAGCTGCCAAAGCCCCATCTGGTGGAACATTTTGTCAAAGGCGAATTCGGTCAGAAAACCGGCAAGGGCTGGTATGACTACACCAAGAAATAGGTTTTTATAAAAATACCGATCACACTTGCAACGCATCATTGATTTATGGTACTGGACCTCTAATAAATTCATTAGCGACCATTAATCAGATACCAGGGAAAATACGAAGATGAATATGATTCTAAAAATGCTTGCCCTGATTGTTTTGTCAGGTGTGATCTTTACCATGCTTTCCGGATGCACAGCCCTGGGCACGAAATCCATCCCTGCAGAAGAACTTGAAAAAAAATATGGTGATGCCTATTCCAAATATGTCAAGGTCGGCGATATCAACGTATTTTACAGGGACCAGGGCAAAGGGCCGGTTCTTTTGCTGTTGCACGGAATATGCGCGTCTTCCCTCACATGGGATGGATGGGTCAGGGAACTGGGTGACACGTATCGCATCATCCGGATGGATGTTCCGGGGTTTGGCATCACAGGCCCGGTAAGGAAAGAACTTTACGAACGTGACAACGCGGTCAAATTCCTGGATGATTTTGTCAATGCATTGGGGCTGGACCGTTTTTTTCTTGTGGGGAACTCACTGGGCGGGTATATTGCCTGGAATTACGCAATAGACCATGCAGACAGGGTGGAAAAGCTGATCCTGATCGATCCATTGAGCTATAACCAGAAAATGCCATGGATTTTAAGGTTTGCCAGCAACCCCTTTATCAGCCCGTTAGCCAGGTACATGATGCCGAAATTCATCATTGACAGGTCGGTCACGCAGGTTTACGGAGACAAGACAAAAGTCACGGGCAAAGTGAAGGAAACGTACTTTGACATGGCCATGAGAGAAGGGAACAAAGGGTCCTATACCATGGTTTTCAAAGTCTTTAAGGAAAAAGTGAATAAAGAGGTCATTTCACGGGGAATCAATTTAATCAAGCCGCCGACCCTTATGATGTGGGGTACCAAGGATGAATGGATACCTTTTGAATACTTCTATAACTGGAAAACCGACCTGCCGAATGCAACATATATTTCCTATGAAGGCGCAGGCCACGTTCCCATGGAAGAAATTCCTGAAATATCGGCACGGGATGCCCATGAATTTTTAAATCCTGTCAAAGGGCCACAGGATTCGCCGCTTGCAGAATAAATATTTAGGAAAGGTTGATTTCGGTTGGTTTTACTTTGGCTTTCAGGTGAAAGAAACCGGAGACTGGTAAAAACAGGAGGATTCACCATATGATAAAATCTGAAGACAAACCGGTCAGAAATGAGATGCTTGTATTAAGAGAAGAATTTGACGACTGGGCCATCCTGTTTGACCCGGATACCGGGGAAGGGTTCGGCCTCAATCCGGTCAGTGTCTTTGTGTGGAAACATCTGGATGGTCAAAATACGATGACGGAGATCACAAAGAAGGTATTGGCCCATTTTGATGAAACACCTGAAAATGCCCATGATGAAATAAACGAGTTTGTAGAAAACCTCCTGAAAAAAGGATATGCCGGCTACGAAACCTGAAAACCATTCCTTAAGGGAACGCCTCTTAAAAAGCCACGACGCCCTGAAACTGGCGGGCGACCCACCCAATCAGCTGCTGTTGGACATGCCGGAGCCGATGATTGGTTATTTCAGGGCCATTTTAAAACAACAGCCCCTTACGCTTCCGGACGCAGAAGAAAAAGACTGGATCAATGCCATCCGGATTCTTGCAAGCCATGAAATTCTTCCGCTGCTCCACCGGAGAATACATGATCTCCCTGAAAAAAATCGCCCGCCGTGTACGATTATCGAAAAACTTCGTTCATCCTTCATGTCGGCAAGTGTACGGTCAATGCAGGTTGAAAAACAACTGGGTACGCTTCTTTCGGCAATTGGAAAATCCGGAGAAAAACATCTGGTTTTAAAAGGTCCTGCCATTTCCGGATCGCTGTACCCGGATACCACCATGAGATCCTATAATGACATCGATATTCTGGTCATGCCTGACCGTTTTCCAAAAGTCAGGCAGGTACTCCTCGACCTGGGTTATGTCTGTTCCGCTCCCCGGTTTGACCGGTACCGGGATCTTCACAGCGAAGAATCCTTTGTTCACCTGAAAGATCGGATGGCACTGCCCGTGGAACTGCACTGGGACATTCATCACTTCTTCGGGTTCAGAGGCAGGGGAACGGTGAATGATCTCTTCGGCCATGCCATTCCAAAAACCTTTGGTGCTCTTTCCTTCTGCGGGCTTGACCCGGTTGACGAACTCATCCATCTGGTGCTTCATCTGGTCCTGATCCATACCCGGGACATTCGGCTGATATGGCTGTATGATATTTTCCTTCTGGCCACGCAGATCGGGGAATCCGGCCGGTGGCAAGAGCTTACGGAAATATGTCAGGAATGGTCTGCCACACTCGCGGTCTTTCATATCCTTCAGCTGGTTAGAATCTGGACCCCGCTTTCCCTTCCTGATGAGGTCAACAGTCTTGATAAATGGCCAAAGCAGCACCCGGCCGAAGAAAAGGCATGGCAATCGGTCCTAAAAAAGCATCGACACATCCATGCCATGATATCCCTTCGATTGCCCCCAGGACTTCCCTGGATCAAAAAAGCAATATATATCGTTGATTTTGTATTTCCTCCAAAAGAAAATTTAAAAAAACGCTATGCCATTTCCCATGATTTTCTGCTGCCCTATTATTATCTGAAAAGACTGTTCGAAAGGCTCGCCAGAAGAAGCTGGAAAAGGTAACCCTACAGTTGCAACAACAGGGTAATGCTTTTGGGAAGGGGAAAATATCATTTCAATAAATTTTTCAGATTCTGGGCATAGTATCTGCTCGAGTTCACTTTTCGGCCATCTGTCAGTATAATTTCAAATCGTCCTGAACCAATGGATTTAAAATTTTTAATGTATTTTTTTGAAACGATCGCCGACCGGTGCACCCTGATAAACACATCCGGGTCGAGTTTGTTTTCAAGTTCCTGCAACGTAAAGGCAATCATGCTGTCTTTTCCTTCTGATCGCAGATAACAGAATTTCTCTTCTGCAAAAAACATCTCGACATTCTTTTCTTCCACAATCTGCCATTTATTACCATACTTTAATACAAACCGCTTTGTATACCCTGAGAATGGATTGCCGTCTCCTCTTTTTTCAGACGTGTGCGCTGTGATCTGCCGGAATTTATTCTGCAAGGCCTCAATTTTTGAAATTGCTTTTTGAAGGTCCGACAGCTTAAGCGGCTTGAGAAGATAATCAATGGCAAGGCTGTCAAAAGCTTTTAGCGCGTATTGATCATAGGCAGTGATAAAAATAATCATCGGCAACCGGTTTTCAGGTATCTGCTGAAGCAATTCAAACCCGTTCAAACCCGGCATCTGAATGTCCAGAAACAGGATATCCGGCTGATAGCGATCCAATAGTTCAAGGCATTTAAACGCATTTTCCGCTTCGGCCAGTAATTCAATCGTTTCGATCTGGGATAATAATTTTTTCAGCCTGTTTCTGGCCAGTTCCTCGTCATCAACTAAAATGGCCCTGAATGTTATCATTTTGATACTTCCCGATGTTTTTTATGATGATGGTGCTCACGGCACCTGTTCCCTGCCTGGACATGTCAAACGTGATCGCCGCATCTTCGCCATATACAAGATCAAGCCGCTTTGAAATATTTCTGATGCCGCTTTGTTCACCCAGGGCGCCACTTGATAGCGGATACGCCTCACTGACGAACAAGGTGTCTTCCACACGTATCAATAAATCACCATTTAAAATAATATCAATAGCAATCTCCCCACCCTGAATCGATTGATTGATACCGTGTTTTACCGCATTTTCCACAAGCGGTTCGATAATAAGACAGGGAATCCGGATCGTCTCTGCAAAAGGCGCCAGGTCTATTGAAAATTTAAGCCTGTCTCTTAATCGAACAGACTCAATTTTCAAATAGCTTCTGATCAGTTCAATCTCATCGTTCACCGTCCACCACCCTTTCATGCCGGCCCCCAGTATTTTCCGATAAAGACCTGCCATTTCCAGCGTCAGTTCCTCGGCAAGCGCAGGATCATCAGATATGAGACTTGAAAGGCTGTTTAGCGTATTAAAAAGAAAATGCGGATTCACCTGAGACTGGAGGGCCTTTAATTCGGCTTGTATTCGCGTGGTTTCCTCTGCCATCAATCTGGAGTTTTCGTTTAACAGCAAATTGGTAAGAACCCATAACCCTGATACCAATAACAGAAGCCCCATTGCTATAACCAGGATAATACTTTGCTTGATGGCACCAATCTTTTCATACAAATCTGCCAACGATACTTTCACATTGATACTTCCGATGCCGTTTCCTTCCAAAACGATTGGCACCGTAATGCTTAAAAACCGTTTATGATGGAAATCAAATATTTCTGACCGGGTATCGTTATCCGTATTTTCAGTTCCGTTTTCAGGGCTGTTTTCATCATCGCCTGTTTCATCTCCAATTAAAATAACCGGCTTTCCATATTTAAGCGATGCAAGAAGGTTCTCGTGTTCTTCCGGGGATGTTTCCGCTATATTTTCCTTGATGTTACTTGCAACAATACGTGAAGTATGGCCATCGACAAACATGATGTTTATCTCAACATCGTTCTCTCGTGCCTCAGAAAAACGATCGATCCTTTCCTGAATCCCTTTGATATTATCGATATCTGTATACGTAACGATCCCTGCAGAAAGTGCATGGGCCACCAACAAGCCCTGATGTTCGATCTCAAGCATTGAAAAGTCCTTAAATCCCTTGAGTGTATAAATTGCAGGCATGGCACTTGTAAGAATGATCAGTGAAATAATCAGAATCACAAATCTTATTTTAAATATAATACCGTAAATGACTTTCATACGTTATCTTCTCCCATATGATTGAACTATTTATAACAAGGGTTCTTGGATAACAAAACCATTTATGACAAACCGCACAATATTTCCTTTGAATGGCACTTGTCATTTGCTATGTGCCACCTGTCTTTAGCAAGAATAAGCGCTTGAACTTTTCGCTAAAATAATATTAGATATCTGTAAATTATTAAACGGCAAATGGATGACATCCAAAGAACCCCGATGATGTGTGTTAAATTTAACGCTTATGGCATTGCGCTGGATATAGCAAATGACGCATGTTGCCTGACTGAGAAACCGTTTCCGACCAACAGCACAAAAATAACGATGAACAGCACTTGTCATTTTATATTTGCTGTCTATTTTCAAATGACTTGATGGGTTATCACTTTTAAACTATTTAAGTTCTCGCCTATGTTTGTTGATTTAAAAACAGGCTCTGACATTTAAAATTTAATTAAACACATAAGAGTATGCAGATGGAAAAAGTGGGAAACCGTTTTATTGAACAAAACAGATACCTTATTCTTATTATCATCGTCTGGCTCATTTTTTTCGTTCTTCCTATCGGAAACAGAGGGCTGTGGGACCCTGACGAGCCTAGATATCTTCAGGTTTCCTGGGAGATGGCAACGTCTCATCATTACGCGATTCCCCAGATAAACGCGAAACCCTATACCCATAAACCGCCGCTTTTTTTCTGGCTGAGCATCATGACATCCAGGCTCACGGGTTTTGAAACCGCAAGCCGGTGGGTCACTGCATTGGCATCACTGGGCACCATCCTTCTGACGTTTTTTGCCTGCCGGAAATATTTTTCTTCCCAAACCGGTTTCACGGCAGCGCTCATCCTGATGACAAGCGGTCTGTATACCCTGTTGATGTATACGGGAAATCTGGATATCCTTCTCACCTTTTTCGTGACGCTTAGCGTTTACGCATTTATGGAATGGGAAAGCAGAAAAAAAACCTCATTTTTACTGATTTCCTATATCTCATGCGGGCTGGGCATTCTTACCAAAGGTCCTGTGGCGCTTTTGATTCCCTGGATAACCTTTCTGGTGTGGACTGTTCTTAAATATTACAAAAAGGAAGCGCCTGATTACGGGCATCTGATCTGGGGGCCGGTGCTTTCATTGGCGGTCGTTTTGCTTTGGCTGGTTCCGGCCGGAATATCCGGCGGCAAAGAATATATTGATGAAATCGTATTCCGTCAAAATGTCGGTCGAACCGTAAACTCCTTTGCCCACAAACGGCCATGGCATTATTTTTTGGTGAACTTTCCCTTGTGCGCGCTTCCCTGGACATTCATGATACCGGCAGCGGTTTCCCATTTTAAGCTCAAAGAGAAAAACAAATTGTTTTCGCTTTCACTGATCTGGTTTGCGGTTGTGCTTATTTTCTTTTCGCTCATGTCCGGCAAGAGAGAACGATATGTGTTGCCGGCGTTCCCGGCATTCAGCATGATAATAGCTTATCTGTTTTCCGCCTCTCAAAACCGCAAACTCACCACCGGATTTTTTTATTTCACGGCAGCGTTTACCTATCTCGCGCTTTTCATCGTGACCCTGTTTCCATTTGTCTTGCCTGAATTTGTGGAAAAATTTAAGGATTTAGCCGTTCTTTCCGATCATGGCACCCAAACCCAGCGCTATGTTCTCTTATGTATCGCTCTGCCTTTGGCTGTGATCTCTCTTATTGTCACATTCAGAGAACTTAAACGGAAAAACTTCTTTTTAGTCTGCGCAGGTATTGCTGCAGGCATGTTTCTTGTTGCCGGCATCGGCCAGATTTACTATATCCCCGCGATCGACTTTGTCAAATCAGCCAAACATGCCAGTTCAAGAATAGAGGCCCTGATTCAGCCTGAGGATACGGTGGCTTTTTATAAACGCCGGCTGGACAGTGCCTGGAACTTTTACCTGAATCGTCAACATATCCCGGTAATCGATGATACGGATCTGAAAGGACATGAAAAAGAATATGATGTGGTTATATGTCAGGTAAAGGCAAAAAAGAAGGTTCAACACCTGATTCAAAAATTTTCCGGCATGAACTACCGCTTGAATGAAATTGCACCCATTGGGTCCAAAAAATGTCTGATATTTATTAGAAAAGGAAATCCGACGTGAAACTCTCTGTTGTTGTTCCTGTACATAATGAAATTGATAACATCAAACCCCTGATTGCTGAAATCGTTCATGCACTTGACGATCAACACGATTATGAAATGATATTTGTAAATGATGCCAGTACAGATCACACGCTTTATCAGTTGAAAAAAATGATGCAAAGATACCCGCACCTTCGTGTATTGACTCACAGCATATGTTGCGGGCAGAGCACGGCCTTGTCCACGGGAATCAAAGCGGCATCATCACCCGTCATTGCCACGCTGGATGGCGACGGGCAGAATGACCCCAAGGATATTCCGGAATTGGTGAAAGCCTTTTTCGCACACCAGGCGGAAGGGGAGGTGATAATTGCGGGTTACCGGAAAAATCGTCAGGATACAAAATGGAAAAAAATCTCATCAAAAATTGCCAATACGGTCCGGAAAACCATTTTAAATGATGACACATTGGATACCGGATGTGCGCTGAAAATATTTTCCAAAGACCTTTTTCTGTCCCTTCCCTATTTTGATCATATGCACCGTTTTTTACCGGCGCTTGCCAAACGCACAGGCGCCAAAGTGATATCTGTTGACGTGAACCACCGGCCAAGAGCGCATGGCACGTCAAGCTATGGCACAATAGATCGTCTGAAGGCAGGTCTGGTAGACCTTGCAGGTGTTTACTGGCTGATGAAACGTGCCAAATCACCGGGTGTAACAGAGGAGACCATTCAAAATGAACAATGAAACGATATGGATCGGTGTGGGTTTTTTGGGTCAGGCGTTATTTACCGGACGTTTCCTGGTCCAATGGCTGCAGAGTGAACGAAAAGGGAAAAGCGTGATTCCCATGGCATTCTGGTATTTCAGCATAGGTGGCGGGCTGACACTTCTGGCATATGCCATCTGGCGAAAGGATCCGGTGTTTATTCTGGGCCAGGCAACCGGTTTATTCATCTATTTAAGGAATCTTCACCTGATTAGCCGTGAACGCAAACAAAACAAATCAGCTGAAATTTCCACAAATCCGGAACAGGTTTCTGCCATACACCGATGACAAATTCTATACTATCCGACCTGTTGATGAGGGATGAAAAACTCTTTGTTCTGTTGAATACGATTCTGTCCAACCGTATTTTCGATTTTCTTTTCCCCCTGATCACGGATGTTGATTCCTGGATTGTTCCCGCAGGGATAGCCATCTGGTTTTTTTATCGAAAGGAAAAGAAGAAAGCCCTTTTCATTTTAGGCCTGTCAATCCTTCTTGTGGCAATCACTGACCCAATATGTGTTCGAATACTAAAACCCTTTTTCCACCGGTTAAGACCCTGCCATCCCAGCATGGTGATTGACCAGGTGCACTATCTTATGGGCCGGAAAACGTCTTACTCATTTCCATCCGCACATGCCATGAACATATTTGCACAAGCGGCTCTCTTTTCAGGGTTCTATCCAAAACGATGGGGCTATTTTTTCGGTTTTGCCTGCATCATCGGCTTTTCACGGATCTATGTGGGTGTGCATTATCCACTGGACGTTTTTTTTGGCGCGATCTTCGGTGCCTGCTGTGGCTGGCTGTTATTTATTATCGGGCAAAAAATCATCAAGCGAAAACCTGGTATTCAGAACGTCTGATTCACTGTTGTCATTCTTTAGTTAAATGGTTAAATCGTTGAATGGTAAAATGGTAAAAGGTATGCTTTCATTTCAACTACTCAACCAATTTACTAATCAACCAATGTCTTTAGGTGCTGGTCAATGATACTGGCTGGCCTGTTTGCTGAACAGCCCCTCGTATGTGCCTTTTCTTGCCATCAACTCCTCGTGGGTGCCGTTTTCAACGATTCTGCCCTTATCCAGAACGACAATTCTGTCGGCCATTCTGACCGTTGAAAACCGGTGGCTGATTAAAATGGCGGATCGGCCGTCAAGGAGACGCTTGAATGTGGAAAAGACCTCGTACTCGGTTTTGGCATCCAGGGAACTGGTGGGTTCATCCAGGACGATCACCTTTGCATCCCTCATGAACGCTCTGGCGAGCGCAATTTTCTGCCACTGGCCCAGGCTCAGTTCTTCTCCTTTTTCAATCCATTTCCCGAGCATGGTGTCATACCCGTTCGGGAGACTTGTTATCAGGTCATGGGCCCCGGCCTTTCTGGCAGCGTCTTCAATTCGTTTTTCATTGTCCCTGTAATCGATGTTCCCCAGGCCGATATTTTCTTTTGCGCTAAAATGGTATTGAACGAAATCCTGAAAAATAACGCTGATTTCCTTTCTGAGCCTTTCCAGAGGCAGCTCACGGAGATCTGTCCCATCTATTTGAATGCATCCTTTCAGGGGATCGTAGAGTCTAAGAAGCAATTTCACCAGCGTGGTTTTTCCTGATCCGTTTTCACCCACCAGGGCAATCACTTCTCCGGGCCTGATATCAAACGACACATCCGAGATCACGGTGGCCCGGCCTGAAGGATAAGTGAAATTCACATGGTCAAACGATATGCCTTTTTGAATGATGGCCGGAAAAGGTTTTGGGTGATCCGGGTCCTTGACTTTGGGTTCGACATCCAGAAATGCATAGACATGGGAGATGAAAAGATTATCCTCATAAAGGTCGGCCATCCCGCCCAGAAAGTCTTTCAGATATCCCAGGCCCCGCTGAAACGCCTGGAAATACATGACCATGTCTCCCAGGGTAATGGTATTATTTATTGTTCTGAAGGCGATGTAGCCAAAGGTGCCGAAGACAAACAAAGACGCCGCAGCCTGAGCCGTAAAATCGGCGACAGCCCTTTTTCTTGTAATTTGCAGTTTTTCTTCTCTGACACTTTTCTTCAGCGCATTGAACCTGTCTATAAAAAGCCGCCCGAAATCAAATACCCGGACTTCCTTGGCGTGCCTGTTCCCTGTCAATATCCAGCCGTAATAATCCGCCCGTCTCTGGTCCGGCGTCCTTTTGGTCTGCCATCGGTACATTTTCCCGGCATATCTGATCCGCACCAGTATCCCCGGCAAAACAGCCGCAAATAAAATGGCGGAAACCAAAGGGTGAAAGGAAAAAAGAAGGGCTGCCATGGCCAGAAGGGATATGGCGCTCTGACCCAGCTTGACCAGACCGTTGACGATATGGGTGGGCCGGTAGGAACCTTCTTTCTGGGCACGATGAAGCGTATCAAAATAGGCGGGATCTTCGTAATAGGCCAGATCCACTTTAATCGATTTTTCATGAATAAGATGGGTCACATGATCGGTTACGGAAAGGGACTGGGCTTCGTTTGAAAACTGGGAGAGAAGCTGGCAGACCGCCGTAATCAAAGAAACGATAATGGCAACACTTATGAGTAAAACAATATGCCTGAAAGAAGCTGTCTTGTCAGGAATGGTCACGGCCACTGTCACCGCATCGATTAAAAGCTTCATCACATATAAGGTCGCCAGGGGAAGAGAACCCTGGACAACCAGAAGGACGCAGTTTACGAGTGTCCATTTGGGGCTCGCCTGCCACACAAACCGGACGGCCCGGTCCAGCCTCAGGAGCCCCCAGAGTTTATTTATCAGCACAGAAGGTATTGGCATTTTTTATTCCCTCTCCCTTCCGGGAAGGTGATCTTCACGGATCATCAACCGGGAAAAGCGGTTCAGACGCCATTCGGTTTCAGAAGGAAACCGTCTGGCCACAAGATATTTACCGATAAACGCCTGCAGTTCTTTTCCTTCCGGCCTTGCAAAGGAAACCACCCGGATATCCGGCATGAAAGGAAGCAACCACCTAAGCGGTCTTCTGTTTACCAGAAAGAGCCAGGCCGGCCGGAACAGAAAACGACCCATCCCGGATAAGACCAGCCAGGTCTGCCATATAGTATGCAGAAATATGCCCTGCGCCCCGCCATGCACCTGACAGGTTTTGTTCATACGGGTCCTGAATACCACTTTCCCGGCAATATCCATGGCTCGTAAAACAAAAGAGTCTTTCTCCCTGTTGTTATCTCCTTTTGTACGGATGCCCCCATTTTTCACAGAGATCACCCGATGCGCCACCTGATCGCCCGTATCTGGTGAGACAAATACGACCACATCTCCCGCCTGAATCGTCTCCCTGTTATATGGAATGATTTCAAAAAAATCAAGGTCCTGGAAAAAAGGATTCATACTGGGCCCTTTATAAATGACTGTCTTTTTTTGCAGGCCTTTATCCTGTTTTTCAGAAGACATTTTTTTATCGGCAGATGGCATTTACAGGCCTTTTTTTTTCTGGATGGCAAGGATGTCTGTCCAGAAATCACCGGTTAAAGAAAGATGGAGGGTGTATGAAGGAATATTTTTCGACACCGCGCTGGTGTTGTCATACAGTTTTTTTCTTATATCCCCCGTAACGGTCTTAAGAGAAAAAAAAGCATATGTGGCAAGGGTTTCTGAAGAAGACTGATGGAGCCTGACAGATGATTCGCCCTTTCCCATGGGAATGGAATAGTCTTTTGGGGATTGCTTTAAAAAAAATATGGCGGCAAGGGGCACTTTTTGTCTCACAGATGTGGATTTCAAGGGGGCGTCATTCTGATAACTGCTCCATGTGGGCATGGGGTGGGCATAATAGGCGCCATTATCGTACACGATCAATGTCTCATCGTCACAAAGCGGTTCAAAAGGGTGCGGCAAACGCGCGCAGGCTGTTGATTTTCCCACATCACCGTGTCCGGCGAGCAGTATGCCTTTACCGTCATACTGAACAAGCGCCCCATGAACGGGGAATCCGTCCTGTTCGATGATGCTTGAATATACCGGGTTCAGCGCCCCTTTGATTCTCGCCATATCTGAAACTACATTGTCCCAGTGAAGGCACTGGCAGAGGATGTCTTTTCTACCCGGATGAATCCACATGCGCATGTAAGGAAGCTCGAAAGACTTCCAGGATCGTGTTTCATCCAGGCCGTTTTCCTTGCTGTCTATTGATTTTTCTGTTGCAAGATTCAAACAGGTTTCACAGGAGGGATCGCATCTTGTAAAAAGCATGCGCGGGGCATTTGGGGGTGTCGTCACCTTTTCGAGATCCATGACAAACGCCGTGCGATGAAGGAGGTCTGTTTTTTCAGGGGAGGAAACAAGCTGCCATTCAACGCCGGGAGCGAACCGGAGTAAATACCGATCTGTTGTTTCAAGAATGGCCTTGCAAATCATACAACCATCGTTTTCAGTATCCAAGCCCATGAAATCGGGCGTTTATCCTTTTCTCCCGGATGATGCATATCCTGGCCATGGGTCCAGGATGAATAATCAACGACTGGTTTATCAGGCAGCACCGCCTTGTCTGCAAAAATTAGTATTTGAACCCCCATCCCAGCATTTTCCGCCGGACTCCGCAATATTCCCGTACCGGCAGTTCAAATTGGCTGCAGCGCCACTCATGCAATCCGTATCACCAACTTCATTTGTGCCGGTCTTGCAGCGTCCTTTGGCAAAATGGGTTTCGTTGAGACTTTTTAATACCGGCTTTTCATATTTTAACCGCTTCATAACGATCACCTTATTTAAAAGTTAAAGATAAACAGTCTCCAGACAATACCACCCAATTTATGATTTATGACTGAATAGTTTGATAAATATCAGTTCTTAATGGACATTTCAAATAAAATCTCAATTGGTTTCTGTCGCGTTCTTTTCATCAATCCAAAGACCCATTTCACTTATTCACCACAGAGGACACAGAGGGGCACAGAGGACTCAAGCATCTGGCCACCACAACCTTTTTTTCTCTGTGGCTCTCTGTGTTCTCTGTGGTGAATTTTTTTCATCATTCTATTTACGCCTGTTTGTCCTTCGTCAGTTTTCCGACAAACGCGTCACCGGGAACACCCCCTTTTGATACGCCTGCTCGCAATACCAGAACGCCCCCCAGATATGGCCGCTGGTGTAATAATTCTGGGCCACGCAGCTTCCCAGGCAGAGATGTTTCATCAGGCATTTTTTGCAGACCCCCTGAAATTGATCAGGCATGCCCTCCCTCAATTCGTTCAATATGGCCGTTTTTTCCCATATATCCGACAACCTGTCTTTTGTTGCATGGCCAAAAACCATCTCCGGAATATTCATCCCGATGCCGCACAGGGCATAAGCCCCGTCCGGCAACACCCCCAAAATCCCCAGGATGCCGCAGGCGCTGCACCCATCGCCGTCTTCGCCAAACAATTTTCCCAACGGCCTGAACGCCATGGGATGATCATAATCAATACGAAGCCGTGTTTCTTTTGAAAGCGTGTTCTCCACCACTTTTCCAAGATCGATCATTTCCTCTATTGAGAGCGTCTCTCCCTTTTCATGAAGAATTTCCCCCCGTTTGATCGGCTGAACCAGATTGAACTTCACGGATTCCACGCCCAGGGTTTCAGCCAGCCGGATCATCGGCCCGATCTGGTCCATATTGAATCTCATGACACTCATGATGATCTGGTTTTTGACGCCCGCATCAGAGAGATGCCTGATACCGTTTACGGTTTTTTCAAATGAACCGGGAACGCCTCTCACCGCCTCATGGGTCTTTGCATCGATCCCATCCAGGCTCACCGATACAAACGGATCAGGGAAGGTTGAAATGGTTTTGGCGATTTCTTGAGTCATTAACAGGCCATTGGTTTCCATCACCAGTCTGAGATCGTTTTCCCGGATACAGGATAGCATATCTTTGATGTCCGGATGCATGAGGGGTTCACCGCCGGTCAGTTTCACGCCGGAGAGGCCAAGAGGTTTTGCCTGAAGGATCACACGCGTAAACACTTCAACATCCATCATGGGATATGTGTTGCTTCCGCTCTGGTATTTGGGAGCCAGCCAGCAATGCCTGCATTTCAGGTTGCAGCCTTCGGTCAGGTAAAAATAGATCTGCCGAAGCGGATAGTCTGTAATGTTCGAATCGTTTGTTTCGGTCATTGGTCAAATTTCTTTAAAATCATTAACATGGCCACCGTTTTCAAGGAATCGTTTCAGGCAGGCGTCCGGACTGGGATGATTCACTTTGCCTGTAAGTGTATAGGCAAGCCCCGGACAATTCCCCGTGCAATAGCTGATATAGTCGCACCTGTTGCAGAATTCAAAATCCGTCAAAGGGATGGTTGTCCGCGTTCGCATGTTCACCATATCCGGATGGTTCTGCCAAATGGCCCTAAAATTATCCTGATTGATCCGGCCCAGCTTGATCTGGCTCAGCATCACGCATGGTACGATCGCGCCATCCGCATTTACGGCGATTTTATGATTCACGCACCCGCAACCGGTCAGAAACCCGCCGCCACGTATCTTGTTTTCCCCGGATTCACGGGCCGAAATCATCTCTTTCCAATGACAGGCCTCGGCCAGCGGGCCGGCCTGGGCCGTGATGCGGCCTGTATATTTCCGGTTCAGCCCAGAGAGGGTTTTCATGGCAAGCCGTCTGTGATTCACGGAAAGCCCGATGTTTTCAATGTTTTTCCTGCCAAGCCCCAGGCATGAAGCCGCATTTGTGGAAAAGCCTGGCAAGGAAAGGTCCTCCAGAAGAAAGGAAGAAATGTTATCAAGGTCATGCACGTTATGGGGATGGACTGTCACCCGCACCGTTACCGGGACATGATATTTTTTCAGAATACGTATGCCGTTTACGGCCTTTGCAAAGCTCCCCCTGCCCCGAAACCGGTCATGCACCGCCGGGCTTGACCCGTCGATGGACACCTGCACAAAATTGCACCGGCCGGTGTCATAAAGAAATGATGCCATATCCTCCGCAAGCAATGTGCCGTTCGTCAGCACGGAAAATCGCATCTTGTTCCTGACAATGCCGGAAATCAGTTCCTTGATATCCTTCCGGATCAACGGTTCACCGCCCGCCAGGGTCACGTCCATGATCGCATATTGCTTGAGTTCCTCAAAAAATGCCAGCCATGCCTCGGTCGGAAGATCGGTCTTCACATCCCCTGCACTCGTAAAGTGATAACAGTAGGTGCATCTCAAATTACATTGGCTGGTGATATCAATATCCACCGATCTGGGTGTATTCATCAAAGGTTGCATATGATGCATATTACTGTTTGAAGGCAAAATGTAAATGGATATTTTCCCCATCCATCATTGATGGTTTCGAAAACAATCCGTTTCCCCATTTTTTGTCATTCCGGCAAAAGCCCAGTCCCGCAGTGCAAGAATTCTAACAATACATTTTTTATATATTGTAGGGCAGTATTTCCTTGACTCTTATTGCCCAACACAGTAGATATTAGTTTAGTTAGTTTAGTTCAATAGGTTAAATAAAATGCCCTATATCATCATTGAAATGATCAGGTAGATAAAAATGAAAACATTAAATATTCATGAGACAAAAACAAACCTTTCGGCTATTTTGAAAGAAATTGAAGAAACAGGCAATAAATTTTTAATCTGCCGGAATGGCAAACCGATTGCAGAAATTGTTCCACACAAAAATAAAAACAGACTAAAAACAGATGCCTTTTTGAGTCAGGTGAACATAAAATGCAACCTAACCGAACCGTTGACTGAGGACGAATGGGATGTATGACCGTTTAATTCTTGATACATGTGCGCTGATTTGGCTATCCATAGGCGGCGGGGAGCTTTCTGCTCAGGCGCTGAATTCGATCAAAGACGCACAAGGCGTTTATGTTTCTTCCATCTCCGCTTTTGAGATATCCCTGAAATATAAAAAGGGTGGCATTGAATTACCCTGCGACCCGGGACGATGGTTTGTTGATGTGTTGGATAATCATGATATCTCAGAAATTGTTGTGGATAGCAGAGTCGCCATTACGTCCACAAAGCTGCCTTTTCTTCATAACGATCCTTGTGACCGTTTTATTATTGCCACAGCAATGCTCAACAATTTTACAATAGTCACTACGGATAGACTGTTTGAACAATATAACGTTAATGTGTTGCAATGATTTTTAAATCGACAACAACTTTACCTTCTCCTTGTCCAAAGAAACTTACAGCAAAAGCGCGATGTAAAAATTCCACTTGCTGAAGATATCTCATAGCTATACCGCCGAACCCCGAGAACTGTTATTAGGTTCTTGCCCAAACGATATCGAAACCCTATTAATTATTATAAATCTGAATAATTGACTTAAACCCTAAAATAAGTTAGCTTAAGTCCATTTAAGTCCATGTGTTAATTCCATTGGCCAATCATACCCATCAAAATTTTAGCTATTCGAAAGGTTCCTTAAAATATGCATGCCGTAAGAAGAAAGACAATCACCTTAATTAAAATATTATACTGTAAATCAGATAAACATATATTAGTTGGACAATAAAGGGCTTAGTGATATGCTACCCAATTTTTTCGTTGCCGGTGCACAAAAATGCGCCACGACCTCTCTTCATATGTATTTAGCAGGGCATCCCGATATTTATCTACCTCAAATTAAAGAAACCAAACATTTTTTAGTGGATGAAAGATATATCAAAGGTATGAACTACTATGAAACTCATTTTTTTGGTGGATGGCAGGGGGAGAAAGCAATTGGTGAAGTAGATCCGGATTATATCTACTTTGACATAGCACTTAAAAGGATGGAAAGGCACCTGGATCTATCTGAACGCAAATTTATTTTTATTTTCAGAAATCCTGTAGACAGGGCATTCTCTCACTACCTTATGACCTATAGAAGGGGGCTGGAACCGCTAACATTTGAAAATGCGATTGAACTAGAAAAAGATCGGATTAAAAAAGATTTCTACTCGAAATTACATTACAGCTATATTGACCGAGGATACTATTTTCGACAACTGCAAAAATTCATTCAAAGAACAAAACCATCACAAATTCTCATTCTTCTTACAGAGGATTTAAAAAAAGATCCACCAAACACATTGAAAAAATGCTATGATTTTTTAGAAATTGACAATCGCTTTGAATCTAACCAGCCCTATGTTCAACACCACAAAGCGACGCTCCCTAAAAGTATGATATTATTAAAGAATATAATCAATAAAGAAGATACACCAATGAAAAAAATGGGCCGTTTTTTTGTACCCAATAAAAAGCTCAGACAAAAAATTCGAGAATCTTTATTAAAGATAAACCAGACAGAAAAAAAAGTTATATCCTTACAAGAGAACACAAAAAAGCAACTTATTAATGTATATATACCTGAAAATGAAAAACTGGCCACATTTATCGACCGGGATTTGTCCCACTGGAATAATGGATAACTCTATATAATATCAATATGTCAGAAAACAATGCATTAAAGAAAATCGCTAAAGGTGGAATCATTTATACCGCGGGAAGATTTGGCGCTACATTTCTGCAATTCATCTCTGGATTGATTGTTATTCATGCAATTGAAAAATCCGAATATGGTTTATTGTCCCTTGGCCAAGTGTGGTTAGGCATCGCCGTCAGCTTCTCGTCATTGGGTCTTGGTTCGGGATTGCCAAGAATCATCGCCAAATATACGACGAAAGGTGGTAAAGAAGATATTGACGCTGTTATTTCATCCTCTTTACACATTACACTGATTGTCAGTGCGCTGATTTCCCTGATATTTTTTTGTGTTACCATCTGGTTTATTGAGGCCAAAGGCAATCACCAGTTCGCGTATGTTCTGTATTTCTTCTCTTTTATGATTGTCCCGACTGTAATGATCAATACACTAAGCACAATTTTTCGTGGTTTCGAAAAAATCGAGCCTGAAGCGGTCTTTAACAACATTATACCGAATACATTAAGAATTCTACTACTCATTCTAATTGTATTTATGGGAATGAGGATTAAGGGTGTTTTAATTGCGAATGTTGCAACAATCTGGATGACGCTCTGTTTATTTATCTTGTATTCATCAAAACATTTGATCAAAAACCTATCCTTCTTAAATCTTCGTTCATTCTCCAAAGAAATCTTTTTATTCTCTTTACCCTTAATGGGTGTTCAATTGATGGGGCAGTTGATGAATTGGGTCCCCATGCTTATGATAGGACACTACCACCTGGCAGATGAAGTAGGCCTTTTCAACGCCCCGTCAAGATTAGCCGTGCTTTTTCCCATACCGTTATTGGCTATTGCGACACTCTACCTACCCATTGCAACGAAGCATTATGAGGAGCAAAATATTCTCAAGATAAAAGAATTATATGCGTCAACAACAAAGTGGTCATTTCTATTAACCTTGCCAATCTGTCTTTATGCAACACTCGACAGTCAATTTATTGTCACAACTCTTTTTGGAACAGAATATCTGAATTCAGCACCTGTTTTAATAGCACTCTCAATAGGCTCATCCATTCATTCATTATTAGGCCCAAATGGCATTACGCTTCTTTCCTGTGGAAATCGCAAAATAGTTTTCTGGTCCACAGTTCTTTCTACAATTCTTGTGGTAGTGGCATCATTAATTTTAATTCCTCACTATGGCGCCATCGGTGCAGCAATTGCTTTTACATCCGCAATAAGTGTATCCAATATATGCATATCCTTATTATTAAACCGTTACTACCATATTCATCCTTTTAGCCGCAACTATATAAAACCTGTCCTTTTCACGATAGCTATTGCAATCGGTTGCTATTTTCTGATGGATTTATTAAATATTAAGGCATGGTATATACATATTCTTTTTTTATTTGTCCTTATTTCGATCTCCCTTTTGTCGCCCGTTCTTACACGGAGCCTAAGCCAAGATGATTTGGATATGCTGAAAATGATAGAGTTCCGTATTCATCGAAAAACGACTGTTGCGGAAAAGCTCAAGGGAGTGATATAATCACATGCGTTAAAAATGGGGAATGTCAATGCATGGTCAGGTGGCCCGATGATGGTACCCCGCCTTTAAAAAGGAATGCAGATGCTTGCTTTGGCAAAAAAATTATATCGTAAAGCCGATCAGTTTTATAAAGATTTCCTATTATTTATTCTCACCTTGATTGGTTATGTCCCCTGTCATATTTTCAGGAAGTGTATATATCGCCTTTGTGGTATAAAAATTGGAAAAAACACTTCCATTCATTGGCGTACAAGATTTTTTCAACCCAGTGGCCTTCGTATTGGTAATAACTCAATAATCGGAAACGATGCAATGTTTGATGCCAGAAAAGGAATTGTAATAGGAAATAATGTATCCCTCTCTATGGGGGTTTGGATATGGACATTGGAGCATGACCCGCAAGACACTTTGTATGGGATAAAAGGAGGTTCTGTTGTGATCGAAGATTATGCATGGATCAGTTGCAGAGTGACGATATTGCCGGGCATTACTATTGGTAGAGGAGCAGTTGTTGCAGCCGGTTCAGTTGTAACAAAGGATGTTCCGCCCTATGCGATTGTTGGTGGTGTACCAGCAAAGAAAATTGGGGAGCGCACCAAAAACTTGCAGTATTGTCTAAATTTTCATAAAGCATTTCAATGAAAAATTCTTCATGGTTATTGTTATCCGATAAAAGATGGGAACCCAATACATATGAACAATTCTCCAAAAAAATTTATAAAAAACTTCCCCAACTGGCTGGCACATCCTAAAACACGTGCATATAGTCATGCCTTTGTTCTTGTTGTAGGAGCAGGTATATTTTTAATTGGTGGTTTAAATCTTGAGTTATTGACAGAAATCCCCAAAGCGGCTGACAAGGCGCAACATTTCAGGGGAGGTCAGATTATTACCGCGGTTTTATTTTATCTGACATATCTGGGAATCATCGCAAGACTCCTTATTGTCGGAAAAAATAAAGGTTCTGTCACCCGATTTGTTTTATGGATTCCAACATTTATCGTTGTGGCCATGATTGTTGCAGTGACAGCAACGCTGATTCTCGCTTCAATAAAAGAATACTTCGATTTCAGCGGCATTGGAAACCCGGAGTGGCTTGATATCTGGGCAAGCTTTGACGGGGCGCTTTCTATTATCCCGGTTATTGCCCTGATCATGGCGGTTACACCGATTTTCATTCCGTTAGACACCATCATGCAGCTTCCCAAACTGATGCTTACAGACGTGAAAACAGGCATCAAAGGGCTTGACACTTACGCAGAAGAACAGAAAACCCATAAAAATATTAAAAAACCCGCCAACGTCCTCCTTGTTGAAGATGATTACCTGTGTGCCTCCGTTGTCATGAATTTTTTCAGAAATGTAAATTTCAAGTGCCACCATGTCACAACCATTGAAGAAGCAGATGCATTTTTAAGTGTTCATACGCAAACCATCAAATTAATTGTTCTTGATAATTTCGTGGCAGTAGGTAGAGGAGGAAAAAACACAACCGGTGGAGAATGGCTGGATCAACTTAAAACAACATTTCCCAGGAACAAACGCCCTTTCCTTGTTGTGGTGATTTCAGGACATACGGAATTTCTGGGAGAGGGGAAAAACCAGGCAGACCTGATCCTAAAAAAGCCATGGAAACCTTTTGATTTGTTGAATTTTTTAAAGGACAGAAAAATTATTCAAGCCCCAAAGTCAAAAGCGGCCTGATCAATCAGGCCGCAGCCCCGTTGATAACAAGCCCGAACACACTCGCATTGACATTTTTAAGCGCATGGAGTTCTTCTTCAAGAATATGATAGGTCGTCTTTCCTGCCCGGGTTATAACGATGGTGCCATCAACGTATCTTGCGATAATAAGACTTTCTGTCATATTGATCACAGGTGAATCAAAAATAATATAATCAAACCGTTTTTCAATCTTCCTCAAAAGCAGGGACATTCTTTTTGAACCAATCATTTCAGATGGATTTTCCGGTAACGGACCGGATGTTATGACACTCATTTTAGGGATCGGCCCCCTTTTAATACTTCCGCCTACACTATTTGGAACACCGGCAAGAATTGTGCTTAGACCTTTTGAATTATCTAAATCCAGCGCTTCATGAATCCGAGGATCTCTCAAATCTGCGTCGATCAATAGCACACTGGCATTGGATTGGGCAATAGCCACGGCAAGATTGATTGCTGTTGCTGTTTTACCATCGCCATGGGCACCACTTGTAACCAGTATGGTATTGGCCAGTTTCTTTCTGGCAGAAAAAAAGATGAACATACGAATCGATTTATAAGCTTCAGCGATTGATGACAGAGGGTCGTTTAAAACGATATTTTCTATCTTCCGTTCTTTTTCATGATAAAATGGTATGGTCCCAAGAACGGGAATATTAAACCGTTTGGTGGCGTTATAAGCAGACCTGACTGTCTGATCAAGATAATCCACGAAAAAGGCAATCCCAATACCTCCGAAAAGCCCGATAATCAGCCCCAGCATGATATTTCGTTTCTTTTTGGGTGAAAAATGCGTTGTAGGGACCATTGCTTTTTCAATAACCCGAATAGTCACAGGTGGTAAATCCTCAAGGAGATGCTGTTCCTTGACTTTACTTATCAAGGATTCATACAGTTCTCGATTGGACTCTACATCCTTTTTCAGAATGTCGTATTTCACCAATTTGTCATTGAGCTCGACAGCATCTGCTTTGGTTGCCAAAAATAGCTTCCTCAGATTTTCTTCCTTGGATTTCGACAATTGATAGTTGTTTTTCTCATATTTAATCAACTTCTCAATAAGCTGCTTCTTCTTTTTTTGTAAAATTTCAAGATTATTGGCCGCCCGAATCATTACCGGATGCCTTTCACCATATTTATTCGACAATCTCATGATTTCCTGCTCAGCTTTCACAATTTGTTCCTGTATATCCTGTAGTGAATTATCTCTTGCAATAGAAGGGAGGGTATCTGCATCCGTTAAATCTTCAGGAAGAGATATGATGCTATCGTAAACAGCTTCTACTTCCTTTCTTTCTGCCTGCGCAATTGTTAAACGACTGCTCAGCTGAGACATTTTTTCAGGAACAATGGCAATTCGATTCCCCATAGTTAAAATATCACTCTCTTTCATATATTTCTGAAGTTTTCTCTCCGATTCCTCCAGTCTTTCAAGAGCACTTTCAATTTTTTTATTCATCCACACTTGGGATACTTTTGCGGTATTAGATCCAATCTCTAAATTCTGCTCAATGTATGCATCTGCAACAAAATTCGCAGCAATCGCAGCCAATAGGGGTGCCCTTGAAATATAGCTGATAAGCACCGCATTGCTTTCAGTTTCTGTGGTTACTTGTATGGTGGATGAGATATCCTGAGGTGTCAGTTCTGGAACAATTTCTATTATTTTCATCTCATCTTCTTTTTCATCGCTTTGAAGAATAATGGTGCCCTGAAGTTCTTTCTGCTGATCTCCGCTATTGCCAGCACTATTTTCATCTTCTATAATCACCTCTTTTTCCAATTCTTTTTCAATAGAGGCTTCACTTTTCGGTGCGTTAGATTCTCTCATACCGCCAATTGCATTTTTCAATTTATTCAGAACTTTCTCAGCAACATCATAACTAGTAATAATCTGCTCTTGAATGATCAAAAAATTCTCATCGTTTTCATCATAAAAAAATCTGGCTGCACTTGATGCTACAATTTTATTTAATTCATTCTTTTCCACAATCAGCCGGGTTGTTGCTTTATATAAAGGTGTGGCTGTCATGGTATTAAACATCACTACAGCCAGTGTGGTTACAAAAAAAAGAATAACCACGTACCGACGTTCCATTATAATTTTCAAATAATCCTTTAAATGCAATTCATTCTCCATCATGATTAGAAAAAACTCTCCGGTACGACGATGACATCATCGGGCATGACAATTGTATCCATTTTCACCTTTGTTAAAACTATCTCCTTGTTATCAACTTTTCGGATGATCCTGATATTGACAGAAGAGGCCTTGCCTGTAAGTCCGCCCGCGAGGGCGATAGCTTTGATGATAGTTAAATTCTTTTCCCACTTATACACATCGGGTTTTTTAACTTCACCGGTCACAAAAAAATCGCTTGCTTTTGAGATGTAAATACTGTCTCCATCCAGGACAGGGATATTTAAAGAAGAATCTCCTTTTTCTACCAGATTGTTCAGATCAATATTGATCACTGTGCTTTCCGTTTCATCAAGAAATCTGGTTTTCCGTTTGATGGTCGCATTTGCACCAGCTGTTTTGGTAAGCCCCCCTGCCTTTGAAATCAACTCGAGAAGCGTTGCATTTTCCCGGAGCTCAAAAATACCAGGGCGAACCACCTGACCCAATATCACGGCCCGCTTGCTGCCATATTCGGCAATAGTCAGTGTGACTTGAGGATTGATAAGATAACCATCTGCAAACAGATTCGTAATTTTACTTTTTATTTCCTCCAGCGATAATCCTGCAACCTGAATTTTGCCTATCAGAGGAAGATCGATATTTCCGTTTCCGTCAACGCGCAGTCTTGATTGCAAATCATTGTGCTCATAAACCGTCAGCTCAATAACATCACCGGTGCCAATGGTATAATCCTGTGCAGACAAAATAAAATCTGAAAATGCCCCAGGAATAATAACCATTGCGATGATTAAATATTTAAAAAATGACGTTTTCCGCATCAGGCCAAAATCCTTTTATAATACCGCTCGAATCTCCATGGAAATGCCATTATGAGTATAATCATGATCTTTCTCATTCGAATTTCTTAAATCAAAACGATATGACATCCTGAATTCAAGCCACTGATTGTATATATATCCGGCAGTTGGTGAAATATCCCAAGATTTATCCTTTCTTCTCTCTGAGCCCCCTCCCTGATATTGATCATCCATATACGACAATTTAATGGTCACAGCGATTCGCTCATTCATTCTGTAAAAATAGCCGAGCATGATCTTGTTTGTAAAAAGATATTGTATGCCCGGAGCATCTGTTTCGTTTGTTCGCCTGAAGCCCACAAAGTTGACATACGATTTTCCGGTAAGCTGATTGCTTAGAAAAATCTGTGAGGTAATATCCCTGCTGTCGTTGACCGATTCCTCCTTAAAATCCTTGATTCCGTATCCCACACTGATCCTGCCGTTTGTCTTTTCAGAAATAAACCATCTCACGCCTGCTGAGTAGTTGTATTCAATGCTGTTTTTCAATTCACCTGAATCATAATCAATAATGAAATGATCATATCTGACATAAAATGATGTTTTGGGCGTCCATTTATAAAATGTGTATCCGCTTATGACCTTGTCTCTACGATCATTACTTCTGTCAATTGCGCTATCATATCCAATATCGAAAAGGCGGAAATCCATCCGGAAATCCATTTTTTCAGAAGGCCGGTAAAACAAGACAACACTTGCCAGATCGACGATGTATTTGTTTAATCCTTCTGAATTATACACTGATCGGTCTTCGTATGAGGCATTGTGCTGATAAACTGCATCAAAGGATAGCCCGCCCTTCATATTATACTGAACGCCTCCCTCGATATTGATCGTTGTCACATCATTGTCATTGTATTTTCTGTAATCTTCAATATCGGCATTATAAAGAAACCGTGCATGTATTTTTCTTTCAAGTGCATCCATATCCTTGGAAAACATAAGCCCCCCTGGTGTGGAAATACTCAAAATATTGGCGCCCGGATCCTCTGCCTTGGCACCTGGCGCTATAAGCAGTATACCTGGTGAAAAAATCGTGTAATAATCTGATTTCCTGTGATCCGGGTCATAATATACATTATCGGTATAATTGTCGGAAAACGTTAAAAACGGATGGATATATCCGCCACCCATCCCCAAAATATCACCACGTATTTCCCCCCGATCTATTGAAATCATCCCATGGCATGGTATTGCCATAACCATGGTCACGAAAACCGTAAAAACCAATTTGGAGGTTCTGTTATTCTGCACTGAAATAATTTCCCACGCTGATTGAATGATCCTGAATGATTGACCGTCAGGATTCAGGTAATTATTATCAACATTGCCCCAAAGTCGCATCCCTTGCCATCAATGGTCTGCATAATATATCTTCTTAAGATTCCCTGTTTGACAAGCGATGTCTTCGTGGGAAAAAAAATCCCGAAACATAACAATACGGATGTCTGTTTTCAAATTATGCATGTTCCATGCCATTTAATAATGGTGTGTGTAAAGGTAACAGGAGCGGGGAGAAAATGTCCAGTAAAATTATTGTTTCCTGAACATTGTAAAATGGCAGATCAACAGACGATCTTAGAATCCGGTCATCCATCCAGTACTGATCTAATCGCTTCTGCCAGGTGACTTTTTGTGACTGGTTTATTCAGATATTTACGGATACCCATGTTATAGGCTTCTGTTTCACTTAAAACAGAGCTGTGGCCGGTACAGAGCATCACAGGGATATCGGGCCTGATAATCATCATTTCCTTTGCCAGTCTATCCCCGGTTATATCAGGCATGGTCATATCGGTAATGACCAGATCAAACTGCTCAGACCCTGCGCGGAATGCGTCAAGGGCGTCTATGGCACTCCGGAAGCTCCTTACCTCATACCCCAGGGATATCAGCATTTTTTCAAATAACCTGGCTATCATTTCTTCATCATCAACAAAAAGGATACGTTCATGACCACAGGGCACATGAATTTCCATTTTATTGTCCGAACAAACCTGCTTTTGATATATCGGAAGATATACATCAAATGCAGAACCTTTGCCGGGAGCACTCGCCACAGTGATTGCCCCATGATGACTTTTGACAATGCCATATACCACAGAGAGTCCCAGGCCAGATCCTTTCCCAACTTCTTTTGTAGTAAAATAAGGTTCGAAAATTCTATCCAGCAAATCAGAAGTTATGCCTTCTCCTGAATCCTGAACGGACAGTTTTAAATAATCACCAGGAGATATCTCCTTTATCTGCTTTTCATCAAGTGGAGATAACCGTACCTTATCCAGTCGCACGGATAGCGTCCCTTTCTGCCCCTCCATGGCATGAAGGCCCTTGGCACATAGATTCAGCATAATCTGATTGATCTGAGTCGGATTGGCAAGAACCACATCCGATGCAGTTTTAAAATGCTGTTCGATACCAATACTTGAAGGAACAGATGCTCTGATAAGCTTTAATGACTCCCGAACAATATTCTCCAGGACAACAGGTTCAAAATCTGCGTCTGCCTTTCTGCTGAAATTAAGAATTTGCCTGATCAAATCCCTTGCCCGGAGGCAGGCAATCCTTGATTCATTCAGACTTTCATGGGCAAGGCTGTGCTTTCCCATATTCTCCATAGCCAATTCTACATTCCCCAGAATAATACCTAAAATATTGTTAAAATCATGGGCCACGCCACCTGCCAGCGTGCCAATCGCTTCCATTTTCTGGGCCTGAAGAAGCTGGGCTTCGATTTCCTTTCTTTTTTCTTCCGCTTTTTTTCTATCTGAGATATCTCTGAGTATACCGGTCAGTCCTGTCACACTTCCCTGGTCATCTCTTATCACATTCAAGGTTACTTCCACCGGCACAAGATGCCCGTCTTTATGCAGCCGAACCGCTTCATAACTTTTGGGCAATCCGGAAGCAATTGTTTGATGCCCCAGCCCCATCTGTTGATTTTTCAAATCTTCGGGAGAAAGAAAAGCAACATGCCTGCCAATGGCTTCGTCTGCCGTATAACCAAAAATTCGTTCCGCACTTTTGTTCCAGCTTATGATTGTGCCATCGATTGCGCCTGTGACAATGGCATCATTTACAGCCTCAACAATTGCTTTATATTTTTCTTCACTTTTATAAAGGGCCTTTTCCGATTCTTTTAATGCGGTTATATCTCTCACAATACCGAATATTTCTCGCACATGGCCTTGTTTATGACGCATGGGCGCCTGAATGGTATGGAAATGATAGTGATGCCCCCCTATCTCAAGCTGACGGACCTCATCAACAACATTTCCCTCAAACGTTTTGTTATCGACTTCTGTAACTATAGCAGCGTCTTCTTTATCAAATATTTCTTCCGGTGTTTTTCGAAGCAGATTCTCAGGATTGCACCCAAATATTTTTGCCATTGCCTGATTGACAAAAATATACTGACGGTTTTTATTTTTAATAAAAATTGCATCCTGGGCGAGTGTTGCTATCGATTTCAACCGGTCTTCATCGCCAAGAGGTGTTCTGTCTCCCATGTCCGAGTGTTGAAAATCATTTTTTATATGTTTTTCTTCTGCACGGATCAATTCACCCTTTAATCTTTCTACTTCATTTTCCAATGCTCGTATTTTGTTTGTCAGGTCGTTATGGTCAGTCATCAAAAAATTTATCTCCTTTGCAGGAAATTATATTCATTCCTGCCCCGCATATCAACAGCACCATGATGAATAAAGGAAAAGGGACTAACGCCCTTCACCGGCCAGCATGACCCAGACTGTTTTAAAAATAATTTTAAAATCAAGCCATAAAGACCAGTTATCAATATACTCAAGGTCTTTTTCCATCCATTCCTCGAAACTGATATCGTTCCTGTTGGGCGATATTTGCCATATGCAGGTGATTCCCGGCTTCATGGACAATCGTCTTCGCTGCCAGAGTTCATAGCGGCTCACTTCACCCGGTATAGGCGGTCTGGGGCCGACAAGACTCATTTCGCCCTTGAGAATATTAATAAGTTGAGGAAGCTCATCAAGACTGGTTTTTCTTAAAAAAGTCCCCACATAGGAAATGATCCTGGGATCATTTTTGATTTTGAATGCAGGTCCATCTGCTTCATTGAACGCAATCACCTCCTGAAGTCTTTCTTCCGCATCCTGATGCATGGTCCGGAATTTATGGACATTGATTATCCGCCCATTCAGACCATAACGTAACTGACTGAAAAACACCGGTCCCCTTGAAACCAGTTTAATCATAATCGCGATCGCAATAAACAACGGTAATAAGAGCACAACTGCTATAAATGCAGCCGAATAATCCATCATGCTTTTTATCATAAGCTTTGCATAATAGGGCGTTGTCGTGCTGAGATGCATGGATGGAATGCCAAGAAAATCCTCAAAACCGATGGTCACAACCTGTGAATGATACGTGAAGTAGTGAAGTGGCCAGTCCGGAATTATTCTCACGGACACGCCAATATCCTCTGCAATGGCAATATACTTGTCTGCGTATTCGATCTCTTCCAAAGGCATGGCAAATATCAGTTCGTCGATCACATGTGCCGTAAGCACAGTCGCAATATTATTGATGGTGTTAAAAACCTTGTAACCATAGTTAATGGTTGTTCCCACAAGGGATTTGTCGGTCTCTAAGCATCCGATGATCTTGAGCCTCTTGTCCTTGCTCGTTTCAATAAGATCAATCAGGGTTCTTGCCCTATCCTTACTCCCCACGATGCATACGACAAGAGAATGGAGACTGCTTTTCGTCTCATTTGCAAGAAGAAAATAAAGAATATATTTATACAGTCCGAGAACCGCTATATCGAGGACAAGAAAACATCCCATCATCACCCGGCTGATGCCTTCAATCTTGATCAGGTACAAGCAGACGATAAGAAGAACAAACGATGTGACTACCGCTTGAATCGTTTCAAAAATGATTTTATTGAAACGTTTACTCCGGTATGGGGTATAAAGCCCTGTCATATCCAGAACAATGAACCATATAATGATAATCAGAAGAAGAATAAAATAATATTCATCTGGAATGGATTCACCGTATGCCGGTTGGGAATATATGAGGTTTTTTAATACATATGAGGCAATGAATGCTGCGATGGTAAAAAAAATATCATAGTACTTGTGAAACTTGAATATCAGTCGTTTTTTTTCTTCAAGCATGATCAGGTCTCTCTCATCATATTTTTCTTCTACCAGCAAATACCATTATAATTTAATCGTGCAGGCGGTTTGTCAAATATTCTGACCAAATCGACAACCGCCTTGTCTTCGCCAATCTTTTCAATAAATGCCCTGAATTGTTTATCATTGTTTCCGATAACAATCGTTTCGGCATGGGATAAAATGTCTTCCATGCTTTTAACCATTAATTTGGATATATGCGGGATATGATTTAAAATATAATCCTTATTGGTACCTGTAAGGCTTGCCAGGTTCACATTCTTATCAAACAGCCTGACATCATAACCCTTTCCTATCAATCGTTCCGTAAGTTCCACCACCGGGCTTTCCCGGAGGTCGTCCGTGCCGGCCTTAAAGCTGAAGCCCAGAATTCCAATTTTCCAGTTTCCTTTTGCAATGACCATATTAAGCCCCCGTGTAATCTGAAGATCATTGCTATGCAGAATGGCATTTAAAATCGGAAGCTCTAGATCAAGACGTTTTCCCCGATAGGTCAGTGCGCGAAGATCTTTTGGCAGACAGGATCCGCCGAATGCAAATCCCGGTTTCATATAGGATGGGGAAATATTGAGCTTTGTGTCCTTTACGAAAATATCCATCACCTGGTGCCCGTCTATTCCGAGGGATTTACAGACATTCCCGATCTCATTTGCAAAGCCGACCTTAAGCGCATGCCATACATTATCCACATACTTGACCATTTCCGCGACATCCACGTCCGTCCGGATAAGTGGCGCCTCCATTTTTTCATAAATGGCTGCCACGGCATCACCACTTTTCTTGTCTGTTTCACCAATTACTGTCTTTGGCGGGTGATAAAAATCATAGACAGCTGTTCCCTCTCTTAAAAACTCCGGATTATTGCACACACCAAAATCTTTTCCTGCCTGCTTTCCGGAGTGCTCTTCAAGTATAGGGATGACGATATGCCGCATGGTGCCCGGCAGAATCGTACTCCGAATCACCACAACATGCCATTCGTTCTTTTTTTTAATTTCAAGACCAATTTCCTCACAAACCCTTCTGATATATTTCAGATTAAGGTTGCCGTTAAGCTGGCTTGGCGTTCCCACACATACAATTGAAATATCGGTTTTATCAATTGCTGAAGACATGACCTGAGTTGCCTTAAGCCTCCCGGTCTTGACTACGGATTTGATGATATCACCAATATCGGCTTCGATAATAGGCGTTTTCCCCTGATTGATCATCGCGACTTTCACGTCGTTCGGATCAACTCCAGTCACCTCATGCCCTTCCTTTGCAAGGCAGCCTGCAGAAACAGTTCCCACATAACCCAGTCCGAAAATTGAAATCCGCATTCACGTTTCCTCATAGATGGTGTTCAGATAGATATGGGTTGTCAATGTTGTATTGTTATCAAAATTTCCGCTCAAAACAAGTGTATCCGCTGCCACGACATGATTGAATGCCTTTGAAAACCATCCCATCATGGGTTTTTTATTTCCTCTGAAACAATCAACCTGAAGTTTCTGATCGGCATCCAGGCGAACATGAAGATGCTCCCTCCGGATATTTACATTATGTTTTTCAATACTTACATGGCACTCAGGGTGCAGATGAAAAAATTGTTCTGCAAAATAACTGCCATCTGACCGAAGATCATCCTGTATGTTGAAAGCACTTGTATGTTTGTCATATATTACTTTTCTGGTATGTGCAACACTTGGTTTTAATTGATGATAGGCATCATGAGACGCTGTCCACACTATACGGTTCGCTCTGGTTTCCAGGTTGTTTTCAAGAATATGATAAGGCCTGTCGAACATGAAATCTGAAATCTGTGGCGTGAAATCTTCCTGATTGATGCGTATGGTATTATGTGCAACGGTTGACCTGAAATAGTACCGCCATTCTCTTGCCCCATGATAAAGATAGGTTCCCGGATCAACAAATATTTCCAGACCGTCTATGGTTAAATAAAAAGAAAGTGCGTCCAGATGACCATGGGCATAAAGGGGAGGCATGCCAAGCTTAGTGGCATTGCCGACAAAATGAATGGTTTTATTGCCTTGGATATCGTGAATCACGGCAAGGCCGCTTTCCTTAAACTGTTTTGCTGTGGTTTTGAAAATCGGTTCTTCGTTTTCAGTTCTGATTTTTCCATCCATTTGAAAAACCGTTTTTTTTCCCAGAAGGAGTAATGTTTTTATATCCGGGAAATGCGTTTTTATCAAATCCGTCCTGTTGAAAAGAACAGCAGCCGTATTCAGAAACGAAGTAAAGTTTTCCCAGTTATTCAGGCCAAAATTGACGAGCACGGCACTGTCCTGATCACCGATATTGGGAAGATGTCCTTGGTCATCCATCAAGGCTGAAATAAATTCAGCTGATTTTTTTAACCGCTCATTGATCATCTGTGAATATGAAACATGATTCTGATCACAGACGATCTTGAACAGAAGGAAGAAATCGATCACAAAAGACAGGTAGGTGGTCGTGTATTCAAAGCTGCCGCCATCCGGAAGAATCTGTCTTTCCACTTCCCGTTCAAGAACATGTTTGCCAAAATCAAACCATTTTTCCGAACCTTTCAGATGGGGGAAGTAAAAGCCAACGAGAAACAATCCCAACGCTTCTGCAAGGGTATGGTTGTTATTGGAAGAATATTTGGATGGATACCGGTATAAATGCCTGCCATGGAAATACATAAATCGGTTCAGGATTTCATAATCGGTTTCCTTGAAATCATATGCGCTGAGATAGGAAATTGCCCAGACCAGATTGGCTACCCGAAGCCCCATTTCAATGCCGCTGATCCAGTTCACACCGTTGGGATATGGATTTTCCTTTTGCCATTCTCTTACGATATCTAAAATCTTATCTGCATACGGTTGATTGCCTGTTAAAAAATAGGCCAGTCCCAATGTGGGCAGAAAATCGAGCCGGTTTATCTCCCAGACAAACTTGACACCGCCTAAGTGCGAACTATCACGGTGATCAATATCTCCCCAGAATTTCACAGGCCATCTCTTATGGGTTTTGGGATCAAGATGCCAGTCAATCCGGTCACCATAATCTTTGTCAATACCGAAAATGATGAATCTGTTTTCAAGGATGCTATCGGCCCTTGAAATAATTGTTACAGGAGTCTCCACATCTTCCTTTGAAAGATATGACGACAGCTTTAGCAATCGGTGATGAAAAGATGATGTTGAAAATCTGAAATCAAATGCCATATGCCTGTCTGTCATTTCCCTCAACTTGTGAATGATCCTGTAGGGAATCTCCATTGGCGGCATTTTTTGCAATCGTTTAATATGCCAAATTAAATTTTTCATCTTTCTCAAAATAAATAATGCCTATATGGAAACAAAAATGAGGTACACTCATTTCAAATTTTCAAGAAATGCCTAAATCCTTGCCTCAATCTGACCAGTAACATTTGCTATATCAAATTTTGTTTGAAGATGCGGATCGTCTTTTCAGCAATCCGGTCCCATGCCAGCCATTTAGTCTTGATTTCCCCTATGCCGCTTTCAAATGTATCAATCGTTTTTTCATCAGACAATATATCAATTAATGCCTGTGATAGAGCGCTTTTATCCGATGGCGGAATGAGCAACCCGGTTTTTTGATGCCATATATATTCGGCAAGCCCTCCGGTGTCAGTCCCGATGACCGGTTTGTTAAATGCGTATGCGGTAAGAAGAACCCCACTCTGCGTCGCATCAATATATGGACAGACAACAACACGTGCGCGCTGAAACAACTCCGCCATATGAACGTTGGTAATATACGTCTCAATAATTTCAAACCGACCGTTATTCGAAAGCTTAGGCGGTATAGATGGAGAATACCCTGCGACAGGTTTACCGGCAATGACAAAATTGACATCCGGTATTTTTTCTGCCACTATTGGGGCTGCTTTGTACAGCACTTCAATCCCTTTATAAACTGACAACCGTCCAAAAAAAAGAATAGTCTTCTGTTCTGTATGAACAGGAGTTTGTATCCATTCGCGAAAGATGTCATAGGTACCCAGAGGAATCGTATTAATCCGATCCGGCGTAATGCCATAACGATCTGAAAATGCAGTGGTCAACCTCGAATTCATCAAGATAAAATGGGTGATCTTTTTAAACACAAGGCGATAGGCTAACCCTTTTCGCCAATTCCTTTCACCCGAATGGGGTACTGGATCATGTATGGTCGCAACAATCGGTATGTTTCTCAAACGACAGATGCTCCATGAGAATCTGAGAGAAATATCCTCTATGAAAAGAATATCCGGTTTTAATTTTTTGATATAGGAGGAAATCTGATACGAGGTATACCATGTTAACGGATGCACAGATTTTTTCTCCTGATACACAGCCAGATTACAACTGGCAGCATCTTTCCAGTAGTCATTGACCTTTTCAGGAAAATATTCGGATAGGGTATTAAACGGTTCAATAATATTAAAAAACTGTTTATCATGAGGGATATTGAGTATATTGGAATTTCTCCCCTCAGGCGGAAGTTCCACGACCACATGTAGTTCAACGTGTTTTGAAAGCGATCGGATTCTGTGAAGTGAAAGCTCTAAAAATGACGGGAAGGTATAATATACGATTCTCATATCCACCTTTATTTTAGCGTTTTGCCACACTTTCCTATTACTGCATCAAATGTACCATGTAGAATGCTGACAGCACCGGATACATTGCCACGCCTCACCTCATAATAAATATGCCTAATGTAAAAATTAAGCATAAAGGCAATTGTTTTGAAATTCATATTATTCTTCAGAAAATACTTTCTGAAAATAAGTAATCTGTTTCTAAATTCGTAATAGTTATACATGTATTTAGGTTTAACATTTCCTCCTGTGGAGGCACGGATCTTATGCCACAGCTTTGCATCAGGTACAAACATTAACTTAAATCCGGCTCTTGATGCCCTGATGGAATAATCCACATCTTCTCCGGTGTGAAAATAGGATGTGTCCAGAAACCCAACTTTTTCGATCACCTCACGTTTAATGAACATGGCGCATCCATTTATAAATGTGCATTCTTTTATCCTGCAGTTCATTTCGTTGTCTATTTTTCCATAATCAATGTGCTGACAAATGCCTGTATCCATATCGCAATCACCACCGCCATACCAAATGATATCCGGAGGATCGTAAAAGTAGATCTTCGGTGCCAGGATACCTGCATGAGGATAATCAGGCGATTCCATGACAGACAGGAGATGATGGATGATCTCCTTATCGACATCAATGTCATTATTTAAAAGGAATACATAATCTGCACTTCTTTCAAGAGCAGATGAGAATCCCAGGTTAGCGCCACCAGCGTAGCCCAGATTAGTTTCAGATCTAACGAGAATGATGTCATCAAATTTCTCTGAAATGGAAATCCCGGAACCGTTATCAGATCCATTGTCCACAAGAATGATTTCAACATTTGGGTTATTAATTTTCTTCAGGGAAAGAATCGTCGCTATGGTTAATTCTTCCTGATTCCAGTGGATAACGGTTAGACAAATTTTAGGTATTTGTTTTTTATTCAATGGAATGCTTTTCTTTATATTGAAGTGAATTCTGACTTATCAGCGCCATAATCAGTGCGAAGAAAATAATGGTTCGCTTTGATAGCAGTTCATCCAATGTTACTATTGTTGACAGACTGAACATAAAATAAGCCGAGATCACGTAATATGAGATTTCACTTCTCATTTTCACTATTTTTAACTGCTTTATACAAACAAGTACTACCCATACAAACCATGCGCCACCCAGCAACCCAAAATGAAAGAATAAATGCATGATACCGATATCGGATAAATATAGTCCCTTATGTTTCATGTTTTCGGGATTGTTTTTTCTCACCAGATCATTCCAGATTCCTCTACCGATAAACGGTGATTTTAAAAATTCATTCGTATAATATGCATATGCCACTTTTCTTATGCTCACGTTCCCTTTTTCCGATGCTATTTCCGTTTTGGATAATTCTACAATTTTACCAAGAAATGACTGCTGAAGTATCGGTACAGACCATAAAAATATGACTAGAGAGGGTACTCCGATCAAAACCATATTTTTAAAATTGAGTCTTCCAGCCAAATACAAAAGCCCGAATAATGTGATGCAAAACCCAAACATCACGGCGCGTCCTTTCCCTTGAATAACGACGGTGGCCAGCACATATATAGCCGCAATAAGGTATATTTTTTTTTTGGTACTTAAGTACATGCTAAAAGCAACCATTGGCGCAAACATGATAAAAAATCCACCGACAAAATACCGCAATTCACCAGCTCGCATTAAAGAGTTCTCATAATAAAAAATCTTTGTTTTATCGAACAGAACAAACTGAACATTATTCAATACGGCCAGGCATACACCGGCAATGATAATTAAATCAAACAATCGCCTGGCATTGATATCCTTGGAATGAAACACAAAATAAATTAAAACAATCAAGCAATTTTTAGATGCTTTAAGTCCTAATATAATCGGTTGTCCATAAAAATACGCCTGAAGAACACCCAATAATGTTATGCCAAAAAAACCGAAAACAAAAAAAGTTATCTCTTTTCTATGGGCCTTTTTATGAATGAAGAATAAAACGCCGATAAACAAAATGACAGGAAACAAGGCGTCTTGATAATTTTTTTCATTTCCTAATCGAGGAAGCAGATAAAAAAATTCACCGTTTATGATAAAAAGAAACAATATAAGGCATTCAAAACATTTATGATAAAGAAGAAATACAAATACAAGAAAAATAATGCCGACAAACAGTATTATTTTGTTTGCAAGAATAAGCTTACCTGTCATAATTCCCAAAAAAATAACAAACCCCGCCAAGATAACAGGAGCATAAATCTTATTTATCGGTGAGAAGTTACTTTTTATCACGTTTATCGGCCTTATTTGTTACTATCCTAAACCAGAAAAGGTTTTTTGGCATCATGACATATACCTTCTATATTTTTTAATGAGGGGTTACCTTCGCAAAGCTTTATTATAAACTTCGATTGTCCGCTCAGCAATCAAATCCCATTTGTATTTTTCTTCAAGCAGCTGCTTGATGTCGTATTTTTCTTTTTCAGAAAGATCTTTGCCAATTAATTGTTCAAGTTTTCGTTTTAAATCTGTGACATCTCCACATTTAAAAAAACGTTCGTTAGGCAGGTCTATTTCTTTATTTGCAGGGATATCGGAGACGAGGACAGGAATACCATAGCTCAGTGCTTCAAGCAAAGCAATGGGAAGCCCCTCATGAAATGATGGGAGAACAAATAATCCGGCATTGGAATAAATCTGGTTCAATTTTTTCCCGGTGATATAACCTGTTCCAATAATATTTGGATTTTCATTGATGCGCTCTTTAATTTTTTTACTATAGTTCGATGTGTGATCAGCATCACCTGCAATAACCAGTTTATAGTCGGTATTTAATAAACTAAAAGACCGTATCAGTAAATCAAGGCCTTTTTCCGGTACAAATCTGGAAACCGCCAGCACGTAACTTCCTGGCTTAACGCCAATTTGGTGTAAAAAGTCTTCGCAATCACTACCTTCAGGAAAATTAACCCCATTATAAATAACGTTCGATGCTCTTCTGCATCTTTTTAGGATAATATCCTCGATAATGCCTGAAATCACAATCACTTCATCAGCTAATCTACCGCCAAGCCATTCACCGAGCCTAAGCATTAGTTTCGCTGCCCTGCCCCATTTTTGTCTGTCATAATCCGGCCCATGATTTGTCACAACAACCTTTAAACCGAGCAGTTTTGCAAATGGAACCAAGAGTCCTGGCCCAACCGCATGGATATGAAGAATATCCGCTTTTGATTTTTTTGCTTCTATCACCGAAAGGAATGTATGTATGATCGCTTCAAGACTTTTTTTCTGAGGTGAGTAAATATGTTTTAAATCAACCCCCCTCCATTCCGGAAGTTCAGTTTTTACATACGATTTTCTTGTGGCAATCGTCACTTTATGGCCCAAAGCCACAATGCGCGGGTAAAGTTCCTGACAATGTTTTTCAACGCCCCCTGGTATGTCGGGAATACCTCGTGTTCCGGTTATAAATATTTTCATTTTTTTTATTTTTCTATAACTTGCTTTGGGCTTATTCTTTAACAATCGGCTCTATACAGGCTTTTTTATTCAAAAACAGCTTTAATTTATTTTTTACCACCCATTTTAACGGTATGGTAATATGTTTTTTCATTGCAGGAGAGGCGGACCCGATCATCCAACATTCTTTATTGCAACACTGAACCTGTTTTCTGATATTTTCTGCTCTTTCACTATTCCAAATATCATCAAAATTCTGTTCTTTAAGATTCCCCATAACCATCGGTTCATCAGAGCCATTGCACGGAAGAATATTTCCAAAAGGGTCCATGAAAAAAACATCTGTGCCAACTTCACAATTTAAAGGCCGCTTACCGCCCCGAACCTTATTTGCAAGCCCCATGTTAAAATAAGCCCTGAACCAGTTTTTCGGCTTATTTGTTTTTAATAGTTCAACGGCAATTTTTTCAAATTCACCTGCAACCATCTCTGCATTATCAAATCCATTATCTGATTTATGAAAATAAAATGAATTATGTGTTGTTGCTGTCGCAAACTCAAGGCCCATAGCATTTGACAATCGATACAACTCCAAAATATCTTTTGCATTTCTGTCAGATACCGTCATTCCAAAACCAATATCCGTTATCCCCATTCCATGAAGCGTAACAAGGGTTCGTATCCCATGATCAAATCCATTTTTAATCCCTCGAAGCTCATCATTTGCAGCTGGCAGACCTTCAATAGAAATTCTGAAACCGATTTTGTTGCCAAAGGTTTCAGCCATTTTGACCATTTTATCCGTAAAAAAGCCATTGCTGCTAATGACAACCCGCTCCGATTTTTCAACCGCAATTTTGACAATCTCTGTAAGATCATCTCGAAGAAACGGTTCACCACCTGTAATATTTATAAACTTCAGCCCGTCTGGAATTTTTTTCACCAATTCAGACGTATATTCATCACTTTTCTTGGTTGGATGCTGCCATGTATTACACATGTAGCATTTAGCGTTACATCTATATGTTACTATTAAACATGCTTCCATTTTCACATTTCCATAGTTAATTATTTTTGTGGCGAATGATTCATTCAGGAAGATATTAACTCTTCGTATATTTTCATGAGTTCTTTACAGTGCTCACCCAGAGAATATTTGTTCTCAAGTTTTATTCTTGCTGCTTTTCCAAACCTCACTCTTAATTCTTTATCTGATGCAAGGACTGACATTTTATTAGAAAGGTCTTCATTACTCCCCGTTTCAAAAAGCAAACCTGTTTTTCCATCTTCAATCTGCTCAGGTATCCCCCCAATGTTTGATCCAATCACAGCTTTTCCATAAGCCATTGATTCAAGAATAACCATTGAACAATTTTCATACCACTCTGAAGGGACAACCACAAAAGCAGCTTTCGCGATAAGGTTGCTTAAAGCCTCTCCATTCTGATATCCTACAAACTCGACATCAGGGTACAAACCAATCATCGTTTTCAATAATGGGCCGGTCCCTGCTACTTTTAACGGCAACGATCTATTTAACTTTGCATGAGCTTTTAATAGTGTATTGATCCCCTTTTCTTCAGATAATCTTCCAAAGTATAAAATATAACCCTCATCATCATATTCTGGAATATAGGAATTAACGTCGATGCCATTATGAAGAATTTTAATTTTATCCACAGGGATACGCATACTCATTAAATGAGATAAAAACTGGCTTGGGGATATGAAAAGATCCACACTATCATAGCTGCCTTTCCATTTATGCCAGAAAGCTTCCAAGGAGAGAAGCAAGCCCTGGCTCCGGGATTTTTGACAATTCATCAAAAAAGGGTTCCAAAATTTATGCCCTTCACATTGAACACAAATCCCTTTCTTGCTTAAAGCCAGGTATGAAGGGCAAATCAGTTTATAATCATGAAGCGTCATCACAACTCTCACACCATGTTTTTTTAAAACAGGTATAATTGATGGTGTTAATTGATGATAAATATTATGCAGGTGAGCTATTTCAACTTCTTCTTTTTGCAGTAACTGACCAAGCTTTTTAACTGCTTCAGATGAATGAATAAAAGCAAAACCTTTTTTTATCTTGTCAAATGCGCCATCAGATATCCGGAAATCAATATTAGGAATAAAACTGGAAGCATATTCTGACTCAAAATTCTTATCATCGTGCATGGAAAAGTCAAAAATTCTATCACCATGATTAATTAAATAATCACGCTCCTGAAAAAAAACGCTTTCAGATCCACCGTTCATGTAAAAAAATTTATTAATTAGAAGGATTCTCATGATTTCACAAATCGTTTTTACTTTTCTGCCTTACAAGATCAACGATAATTTATTTATTTTTATAACTATGATTGATTGTTTAAAAAACTCTGGCTACCAGAGAAATCTGAAGGATCAATGTTAAAAATATCCAGTATGGTGGAAAAAAAATTCGTAATATTTACCTGAGTATCATCAACAATATTGTCAGAAGAAATATTTGAAAAAAAGATGCCATATTCTTTATGACCGCCACTAATTTTTTTATGCGTTGGATTTTCAGTAAAATATTTTGTATGTAAATTCCAATTTACGCCGTATTTGTAATTCATGGAAAAAATAATATCCGGATACCTTTTAATATATTCACCATCAAACATTTCTTCTCTTTTCATTACCCATTGAAAAACCTCTAATCCATCGTCCCTAACAGACTTTAAGGCATCAATGATTACATCTCTTGTTTTTTCATAATCTTCTATCAGTCTTTTATTCAAACAAATACCACCAAATGGGTTTGTACCTGTAAAATCGGAAGCATATGCCATATTTTGTTTATCATTTGTAATATGCTTACCTTTTTTGAGTTGTTTTGCATTCGGTATAAACTTGGCTATTACGCTAATATAATCTTCAAGATCATGTTTATGCATAAAACCAAGAACTGAATTTTTTAATTTTTCGACAATTAATTTTAAACTTATTATCTTACCTTCAGCAGAACTTTTAACATAGCCCTGATCTCTCAAAAACTCATTAATATTGAAGCAATGGGTACAACGCATGCCATGGCCATGATCACTAATAATGATTAATTTATCCTCAGGTTCTAACAACGCGACATACCTTCCAATAACTTGATCAATTTCAATATAAAAATTTTTGATTGAATCCTGATATTTATTTTTTCCAGGATAGGTTGGGTCATTAGAATCACAATATCGCCAGAGAAAATGTTGAAGCCGATCCATAGTCAGAAAAGTCTGGAAAAACAAATCTGGTTTATATTGTTGAAACAAAGAAGTACCAAATGTAGCTTGATCTTCAGTATCAGCAAATATTTTATCAACAAAAAGGTTTAAAGTTTTCTTTGTTGCAAAATCAGTTATGCCCCCCAAATTATCCGGTACAGGAATATCACCGATGAGGTCAGGTGCTGAAATTTCAATATTTCCATCAATGAAAACAGGGCCATTTACCATTACACCATTCACAGGCCACACCGGGTAAGCCATGAAAGGATTAATCACACAAACCGTTTTGCCAGCATTTCCAATGATATCCCAAAAAGTTTTGCCTTTGAAGACGGATGTATCAACGTTTAGTCGGTTATTCCCTTTCGCAAGATAATTAACAGATTCAAGAACACCATGTTCAGAAGGATTTTTTCCTGTATAGCAAGTTATCCATGCGGGAATGGAATCGGGCGGAAAAACAGATCTAAAAGGTTTAACACTTCCTTCATGGATCAACTTTTTAATATTTGGCAACATATCAACATGTTCCATTGAGTAGTCATAATCCATACCGTCAATGCCAAGAATAATTAGTCTACGTTTCTTCAAAATGCCTCTCTAAAATATAACTTTTGACGACCTCAAATATTTTAGAAAATAAAATATCAATCGATTCCAGGCCATCAAAATGGACTGAATTATTAGTACAAAAAAGGGTTTTATAATAATGTTCCCTTTGTTCCAGGTATTTCAGAGGCGTACCATCCATTTTTCGTTTATAACCAACATGGGCAGGGATATCTATAATCACATTCAAATCAGGCAAAACAAACTTAAAAAAAGAGTTATGCATCAAACCAAGGGCTTTTTTAGAAGAAATATCAATATTTATGGCTTGATCAATAATTAAATCATATACATATCTGTCAACAACAATTACTTTTGTTTGGTTATCGCTCAATTTCTTTCTACACGAAATCCAATAATCATTAAAAGCATATACAAGCCATAGTTTTTTTATAAATGTGAATGATAGAATTTTACGTTTGAGATCTATCCACTTTGTGTGCCTGACATTTTCATTTTCAACAATGTTCAATTTTTTATTTAAATCATTTTTTTTTAACGATTTAATCAGATTAATGATTTTGATAATTGACGGTTCCCAGCGAAGCCATAGATACTTTGTTTCAATACCATTTTCATTTAGGTTTTTTTCTAATAATTTGGCTTGTGTTGTTTTGCCGCAACCATCAAGCCCTGATATATATATTATGATCATATTTCATTTTCGATTATATCAATTAATCTATCCGTAATCCTGCCCCATGAATACACATCAATTTTGGATTTATTATTACAAGGCATTGTAGGGCCTTTATTTAAAATTTCAGCAAAATCATCATTCGTTTTAACAAAATGAAAAAAATCGTCTTCATTAAAAACATCCGGCAGGCTGCCAAACTTTGTTGTTATCACGGGTAAATTGCATGCCATGGCTTCAAGAACTGAAAGCGGTGTTTCTATGGCACCGTCATTTTTTAATACAGGGAATATATAAAAATCGGCAAGATTATACATGTCTTCCATATTTTTGATATATTCGCTAATCACCCTAATGCCACTATCAACTATGCGTTTAAAAAGTACTTCATCATTTTTATTATATGTGCTGCCGATGATAATAACTTCGAAATCCGGATAGTCCTTTTTAACCTTGATAAGCATTTCAAGATTACGCGATACTTGAATATGACCGACATGAAGCAAGACCGTTTTATCATATTCAATATGATATTTTTTTCTTAATCGTCGTTTTTTTAAATCATCAAATTCATTATATTTTACATTATCAACACCTAACGGTAATATGTGATTTTTTAATCCAACAGTATTCAAATAATCGGAGGTTTTTTTTGATTGAGTTATAATACAATTAACTTTAAAAAATAATTTTATAAGAAATAGCTCTTTACCACTATACGTTCGTGGTTGAAGTGATAAAATTACTATTTTCTTTTTTGTAAAAATTTGTAGCAATTTTGATCTTATAAAAGAAAAAAAAGTAATCGATGCCTCTGGAATATACAAAATTGTATTGTGAGTATGGCTTTTTAATTTTTTATAAAATGAAAAACGAAACAGCAGTTTATTTAATGTAATTGAGCTATGAATAAAATCAAATTGTTTTTCACAATTTATCAAATATATAAAATTTGAATTTTTAGCACTCATTAATTTTAATAGATTGTATACAGTTACTTTTGATCCTTCATCAATAGGTGGTCTAAGGATATCGGTTAAAATAATCATTTTTTTTGACTCTCACAAACCTCTAATAGAGCCTCTTCCGTTTTTTCAAGCATTAAGCTTAATGAAAACATCTCAACGACCTTATTTCGAGCTCTTTCCCCCATCTTATTAAGCGCCGTGATATCATTTAAACATTTTTTTAATGCTTCAGTGAGGGCATCGATGTCATTGATTGGCACAACCTCACCCGTAACCCCGGGAATAACCGCTTCTTTATGCCCCCCTATGTCAGTAGTGATTACAGGGCATTTCATTGCCATAGATTCTAACATCGCAATTGAGAATGTTTCAATCGCGTTTGAGGCAAGGACGGATAAAGACGATGCTGCCAATAATGACCGGACATCATCAATTCTGCCTAAGAAGCATATCTTTTCCTTAAGATTTTTCTGTTTTACAATAGCTTCAATTCTTTGTCGTTCCGGACCATCACCAGCCAAGACAAGAAAAACATTATTATTAATACTGCATAGTCTTTCGAAAGCCTCAATCAGTACACCATGGTTTTTTTCTATTCGAAATCCAGCAATACAGGAAATGATTTGTGAATCTTTTGGAACGTCCATATGCAACCTTAACTCACGCCCGTCATTATCAAACTTTCTTGAATCGAAGCTTGTTGTATTTACGCCATTGTATATAACATCTGTTTTTGATTTCATGAACGGAAATTGGCTGCACCAAAAGTTTTCTTGGCTTTTACAAACACAAATTATTTTTTTGCATGCTCGCATAGGCCATTGATAAACCAACTTTTCTAAATAAAATTCTTTTAAATTTCGATTGGCTGTTTTATGAAGGACATTGATGATTGGCGGTTGTCTTTTTGAAAACATTCGTCCCAACCAGGCAAATAATAATGCGATTTGCAATGATGAATGGATCACATCAATCTCGTTATTATCAATAAATTTTGAAATTTTAAACGCCATAGAAAAATCAACTTTGGATTTTCTTTTGTAATTTTCATGCTTGAGTGAAAATTCTTTAATACGTTCTAATAATGAGAGATCACTACCAAAGGTAATCAAAAAAACATTGAACGTTGCCCTGTCAATTCCACACAATAAATCAGTGACTTGCATTTCTGCGCCCGCTCGACACAATGTTGGAATAATAAAAAGAACATTTTTTTTCATACTATGTTTTCTCTCCCGACATCATCTTGTGACAAAGTGTTATTCATTACTTGCAGTAGTAATTATGTGTATATTGATTTAAAAAAGACAAATAATAGCAACGACTGATTTGCAGAATCATTCAAAAAAGTAAAACTATAAAGATCTTCATCGGAAAAATGCTATGTGAAAAATGACATAAAAGCAAATGGAAATTGGTCAGGTTCCCATATCGAAAATGCGATAGACCTCAAATCACAAGGCGAAATGCCTCAATTGTCATTGGGGGCTGCAAATGTTTAATCTCAATAAAAAAAATTGATACCCAATACGCTTTTAATCCAGATCATATTTAATTTGCCATTGAATTATTTGAGATTCCCGGGTAGTTTACGTACGTGATACAGACACATCAAAACAGCTTGAAAACAGGAGGTTTATGATAAACAGAAACAGACTTGCCGACTTATTTAAATTTCTGGCAGAAATAGATAGTATTTCAAAGGAAGAAGGCCGGATTGCAAAAGAACTGGAAAACATCCTTTCGTCTCTGGGAGCATCTGTCACGTTTGATGATGCCGGTGAAAAAGTGAATGGCGAGGTGGGAAATCTTGTGGCCAGACTTGAAGGGAATGCGGATGTCCCGCCGATTCTCCTGTCCGGCCATATGGATACGGTAAAGCCCGGAAAAGGCGTAAAGGCCATCTTGAAAGATGGCGTGTTTACCAGTGACGGCACGACGATTTTGGGGGCAGATGATAAGAGTGCACTGGCCATCATCATTGAAACGATAAGGGTTCTCACAGAAAACAATCTTCCCTTTGGCCCGCTTGAAATCGTATTTACCATATGTGAGGAAATCGGACTCCTGGGAGCGAAGAACATGGACTTCAGTCTGATAACGGCCAAATCCGGTTATATCCTTGACTCCACAGACAGGGATGGCATTGTGACTCGGTCTCCCACCGCCTATAAGTTCAGGATAAATATTCACGGCAAGGATGCTCATGCAGGTGCTGCCCCTGAAAAAGGTGTTAACGCCATTTCAGTCGCAGCCCATGCCATTTCAAAGCTTGAAATTGGCAGAATTGATCATGAAACGACCTGTAATATCGGAAAAATTCAGGGCGGCATGGCAACAAATGTGGTCCCCAGCCTGGTTACCATTGAAGGCGAAGCCCGAAGCATGAACCCTTTAAAAGTCGAAAAGGTCATGGCCAATGTCCTGAATACATTTAAGGAAACCGTGGAATCTTTCAGAAAAAACAGCCCGGACACTCATCTGCCGGCTCTTGACATTGCTACGGAACTCGAATTCCCGGGCACGGATATCCCGGACAATCACCCTGTTGTAAAACTGGCACAACAGGCCTCAAAAAATCTGGGTCATGCACTGAAACCGGTCACCATAGGTGGTGGTGCGGACGCAAACATCTTTTTCGGCAAGGGGATCATTACAGGTGTCCTTTGCCCGGGAATGACCGATCCGCATACGGTAAGAGAATCTGTAAAAGTGGATGACATGGTTTTTGCGGTCAGGCAGCTCCTTGAAATTATCCGGATTCATGCAAAAGAAGAGGATTACTGATCCCATGATCGCTTTTTTTGACTGTTTTTCAGGCATCAGCGGCGACATGACGCTGGGGGCGTTCATCGATATTGGCGTGCCTGTCTCATGGCTGAAAGATGAAATCTCAAGACTGCCGCTTCAGGGGTTCGGCCTGTCCGCCACAGATATAAAAAGAAACGGCATCCATGCAAAAGATGTGATTGTAAGTGATTTGGAAGGCCATGGCTCAAGGGATTACAGCCACATCAAATCCCTGATTGAAAAAAGCCCATTCTCGGCAAAAATCAAACAGCAAAGTCTTGCCATGTTTGAAAAAATTGCCGTGGCCGAATCGGAAATCCATGGTTGCCCGATAGATCATGTGCATTTTCATGAAGTGGGCGGAATTGACGCCATTGTGGATATGGTAGGCACAGCCCTTTGTGTGGATTTCCTGGGGATCGATGAAATTATCTCATCCCGGCTCCCCTTGGGAAGCGGATTTGTGACCTGCAGCCACGGAAGGATTCCTCTACCTGCACCGGCGACGCTGGCTATTCTGGAAGGCTCAGCGGTTTACGGTTCCAACCACACGCATGAGACCGTCACGCCCACAGGTGCGGCAATTATTACAACACTCTCCTCTGCCTTCGGGGAAATGCCTGATATGAGGATTGAAAAAACAGGCTATGGTTCGGGGAAAAAAGACACATCGCCTTATCCCAATCTCCTTCGCATCATCCTCGGGAAAAAAGACCATTCACTCAAAAACCGGGTCTCAGTCATTGAAACTACCATTGATGACATGAACCCCGAAATTTTGGGATTTGTAATGGAACGTCTCTTTGAGGCAGGTGCCCTTGACGTATGCTTTATTCCGGTTTTTATGAAAAAAAACCGGCCAGGCACACAGATTCAGGTTATCTCCAATGAACCGGCAACGGAAAAACTGATTCACATCATTCTTGCCGAGACCACCTCAACAGGCGCCCGTCATTATCTGGCAGAGCGCCGTATTCTTGAACGGGAATCGATCCTGATTGAAACACGTGTGGGAAAAATTCAGGCCAAACGGATTGTACAACCTGACGGGAGCGTCAAAATCGTTCCAGAATACGACGCTTTAAAAAAAATCGCGCTTGAAAAAAAAGTCCCCCTGAAGACCCTTTTTGATGCTGTCTTAAAAGATTTATAAATGTATTCCGTTGGTTTACATGCAGACAACAATGCCTTGACAACCCCTATATGAACCTATAAAAAAGCTTATCATGAAATTTAACGATAAAACAATCATGCTCCTGGCAACAGGGTGCAACACAGGATATGCCCCAGCCGTTCCCGGAACCTTTGGCACACTGGCCGGATTGCCTTTATGTTTTCTTGTGTCTTATCTTCCGGTTTCGATGACGTTTCTTTCAATCCTGGCATTCATTATATTTGCCATATGGATCGCAGATCGGGCTGAAGGCCTCATTGGAAAAAAAGATCCCGGATGCATTGTGATAGATGAAATCGCAGGTATTCTGGTCACCATGGCGTTATTGCCATTCAGTATCACCACCGCTGTTCTGGGGTTTTTCATTTTTAGAATATTTGACATTCTGAAACCGTTTCCGGCCCGGTATCTTGAAGCGCATATTGACGGGGGGGCAGGCATTGTCATTGATGATATTGCCGCAGGCATCATGGCCAATATCGTATTGCGCTGTTTACTCTGGGTTATTGGCATATAAATGCACGCACAGGAAAAATTGAATTGGCAGACACCAACAGGTCTTTCATAGCCATTGACATTCAGGATCATATCAAACGTGATATTTCAAAGGTGCAGGCCGGTTTGAAATCATATGGTTTTGATATCAAGTGGGTCAGGCCGGAAGCCATGCATTTGACATTGATTTTCCTGGGCGAGATTCCTGCGTCTTCAACAGGCGTCATCCGGGAACAGATGACCCATGCGGCAAAAGGCGTGCGCCCTTTTTCAATTTTCGTAAAAGGGGTGGGTGCGTTTCCCGATGCAAGACGGCCCAGGGTTGTGATTACAGATATTGACGGTGAAAAAAACGAACTCAAAGGTCTTAAAAACAGCCTTGATGGTCATCTTGAAATTTTAGGTTTTCCCATAGAGTCACGGCCTTTTAAAGGCCATCTCACACTGGGCAGGGTTATAAAAAAAATTGACGGAAGACAATTTGAACATGCCATAAAAGGCTATTCTGAATTTTCGACACATCCGTTTGAGGTCAGCCGGATGATCCTTTTTAAAAGCGATCTGAAGCCATCCGGCCCTATATATAGTGAAATGGCGAGTATTGATTTTTTTCGGCACTGAAAATAGAATCTTTTCCTTTGAAAAGATCATCAGATAATGGCATAAGTGTCGTTTGGCTTAAGGGACGAATCATAACCGATTGATATACGAAAAAGAGGAGGTTTTCATGAGCAAGTCTGTTGATAAACTAAAGGCGGTTGAATCCGCCATGAGTCAGATTGAACGGCAGTTCGGCAAAGGGGCCATCATGAAACTCGGAAAGGGTGAAATCGCCGCCGTTCCTGTTGTGCCCACAGGCTCACTTGCTCTTGATAAAGCCTTGGGAATAGGTGGACTTCCCAAAGGGAGGGTCACGGAAATATACGGCCCGGAGTCCTCAGGCAAGACAACGCTGGCCCTTCATGCGGTGGCTGAGTCCCAGAACAGAGGCGGTATTGCCGCTTTCATCGATGCTGAGCACGCACTCGACATTTCTTATGCAAAAAAACTTGGCGTCAACTGCGATGAACTTCTGGTGTCTCAACCGGATACGGGCGAACAGGCCCTTGAAATCGTAGACATGCTGGTCCGAAGTGGCGCGATCGATATTATTGTTGTGGATTCTGTGGCAGCTCTGGTTCCCAGAGCGGAAATCGAAGGAGAGATGGGAGACTCCCACATGGGCCTCCAGGCCCGTCTCATGAGCCAGGCATTGAGAAAACTGACCAGCAATATCGGAAAGACCAAGACAACCCTGATTTTTATCAACCAGATCCGAATGAAAATCGGTATTGTTTTCGGCAATCCTGAAACCACAACCGGCGGTAATGCACTAAAATTCTACGCCTCCATAAGACTTGAGGTCAGAAGGACATCGGCTATCAAGGAAGGCCAGGAAACCACCGGCAACAAAACCAAGGTCAAAATCGTTAAAAATAAAATGGCCCCCCCCTTCAAGGAAGCGGAATTTGATCTCATGTATGGAGAAGGTATTTCAAAAACCGGAGAGCTTCTTGATCTGGGTGTGGAGCTGAATCTGGTCGAGAAGAGCGGCTCATGGTACTCCTATAACGGGGAGAGAATCGGCCAGGGAAGAGAAAATGTAAAAACATTTCTCAAGGATAATCCTGATATATATGAAACATTACAAACCAGTGTTAAGAATGCCATGGGCCTTGCGGCCATAGAAGAAAAAGTTGAAGAAATAAAATGAATAGGAATACCGGTGCCACCCGATTGTCGAAAGACGTAAATACGGCGGTCATCTGGTTTCCTGACGGCACGGAGAATTATCATTCATGACAGGCAATGAAGCAAGACAGTTATTTCTGGATTATTTTAAAAACAAACACCATCAGATTGTAAGAAGCTCTTCCCTTGTTCCCCATGATGACCCGACCCTTTTGTTTGTGAACGCCGGGATGGTTCAGTTTAAACGAACCTTTATGGGGGAGGATAAAAGGAATTATGTGACGGCCTCAACCGCGCAAAAATGTGTGAGAGCAGGCGGCAAGCATAATGATCTTGAAAATGTAGGTTATACGGCAAGACATCATACATTTTTTGAAATGCTCGGCAATTTTTCGTTTGGCGATTATTTCAAGGAAAAAGCCATCTTCTATGCCTGGGATCTGTTGACGACCGGATATAAACTGCCGGTGGACAAGCTCTGGGTTTCCATTTTTCTGGATGATGACGAAGCCTTCAATATCTGGCACAAGGTAATCGGTGTGCCTGAAAACAGAATTATCCGGCTGGGTGAAAAAGACAACTTCTGGGCCATGGGGGATACCGGACCCTGCGGTCCCTGCAGTGAAATTCATATTGACCGGGGCGAAGCCCATGGCTGCGGAAAACCGGATTGTGCGGTTGGATGTGACTGCGATCGCTTTTTAGAAATCTGGAACCTGGTCTTTATGCAGTTTAACAAGGACGAATCCGGCAAACTGAACCCCCTTCCCAAACCGAGCATAGACACTGGCATGGGCCTTGAGAGAATCACATCTGTTGTCCAGAATGTGGCCACCAACTATGATACCGACCTGTTCCTGCCTATCATTAAAAAGGTGGAAACGCTTTCCGGTGTCAAATTGGGAACGTCATCGACTGGAGATGTGGCAATGAAAGTCATTGCCGATCACTCGCGGGCAGCTGCATTTTTGATCGGCGACGGCATCCTGCCGTCCAATGAAGGGCGGGGATATGTGTTGAGGCGCATCATGAGGCGCGCCATCCGTTACGGCAGGCAGATTGGTCTTGACAGGCCTTTCCTGCATGAAACCGCCCAAAGCGTGCTTGACATCATGAAATCCGCGTATCCTGAACTTTCAGAAGCCAGATCCTTTATCGCAAACGTCATCACCAATGAGGAAAAAAACTTTTCCACCACCCTTGATAATGGGCTGAAACTCCTGGATGGCGTGCTTTCGGACTTAAATAAGGAAAAAACGCCTGTCATACCAGGCGATTTGATTTTTAAACTGTACGACACCTTTGGATTTCCCGTGGATATTATAAAGGATGTGATCAAGGGCAGATCAATCGGGCTTGATATGGACGGCTTCAATAAAGCCATGGAAAAGCAGCGTGCCCAGTCCCGGTCTACAACCACGTTCACGGCAATCAGCGATGCCTATAAAACGCTGTCTTCCTCTGGCATAAAATCCAGCTTCAAAGGGTATGACACCTTGTCACTGACATCTGACATCATGTTGATTGTAAAGGACGGCAAAGACGTTGATCAGGCATCAACAGGAGATCATGTTGAAATCGTTACAAAAGACACGCCTTTTTATGCAGCTTCAGGTGGTCAGACAGGTGACAGCGGTATCATATCGGTTCACGGCGAAAAGGGTGAAGTCACCGTAACAGATACGGCAAAAGACCCTACAGGACTGATCATTCATCATGGCAAGGTCACCCGTGGCACGGTTAAAAAAACAGATTCCGCCATTCTTGCGGTTGATGAAGGCAAAAGAAAAGCCACGGCCCTCAATCATACGGCAACCCATATTCTTCATGCCGCACTCAGGAATATTCTGGGAGATCATGTGAAACAGGCCGGATCAATGGTTTCTTCAGAACGCCTGAGGTTCGACTTTTCCCACTTTTCCCAGATTGACAGGCGTGAACTTGACGCGATCGAACACTATGTCAACCAGAGAATCAGAGATAATGCAATTGTCGAAACGCAAGAGATGGATGCTGAAGATGCATTTAAAACAGGCGCCACTGCCCTTTTTGAAGAAAAATACGGGGACCGGGTACGCGTGGTGGCTCTGGACTCGTTCAGCAAGGAATTCTGTGGGGGTACGCATACCACGGCTACCGGCAATATCGGGCTCTTTAAAATTCTCCATGAAACAAGTATTGCAGCAGGCATAAGAAGAATAGAGGCGCTGACCGGAAACGCCGCTCTTGATTTTGTTCAGTCAGCCATAAACCGGCTGAATCAGGCAGCATATATCGTCAAAGACAAACCGGAAACCGTTGTTCAAAGAATCGAAAAATTGCTTTCCGATCAGAAAGCCCTTGAAAAAGAACTGGAAAAAATCAAATCCCAAATGGCGTCCAAGGCAGTTGATTCCATTGACGATGACATCAAAATCGTAAACAGCACCCATGTGGTGGTAAAAAATGTAAATGTCGATAACCCTGCAGGCTTGAGAGAGCTTGCAGACAAATTCAGAGACAAAATCAAATCCGGTGTGATTGTCCTTGGGGCGGTATCTGGCGAAAAAGTTTTGCTGATTTCCGTAGTGACAAAAGATCTGACCGGGAAATACCATGCGGGGAATATCATTAAAAAAGTGGCTGGTATCGTTGGCGGGAGCGGCGGGGGCAGACCGGATATGGCACAGGCAGGCGGATCTGAACCGGCAAAACTCGATCAGGCGCTGCAGGCGGTCATTCCCATGATCGCGGATGGGGTTTAGCGGGTTAATTGGGTTGCTTGGGTTAGTTGAGTTACTTGGGTTGCTTGGAAAACCCAATAAACTCAAGTAACCCAATAAACTCTATAACCCCAGCATACCCTGTTTCAGGCTCTCCAGGACACAGTTGTCTCCCAGCCAGATACCAAAAAGGGCTTTTTTGAATTCCAGACCGGCAACGGTCGCAGATTTTTTTCCGTTCTTGTAAATTTCCATCCCGCTTCCAGGGACATACACAAGGTCATAAACATCTTCGGGTTTGATTTTATCTGCAAAGATCTCAAGCATTTTGTCTATTTCTGAACGAATAGGCGCCGTATTCCCGTTAGTGGCTTTTTCAAAACCCTCATTTGTCGCATCTGTCATGACCTTGCTTGAAATCAGGTTGGATGCGATAAACAGCTTAAGGGCCATGGGTTCATCAGCGTTAATGATTTCCTGGGCATTTGAACTTTTGTTTTTCAGATACAATCCCCCGACATAGGCCTTGATTGTTACAACAACAATCTTTTTGGTCCGTATTCCCTGACCATTCAATACCAAATCTGTATTCCCGGACTTCATGGTCAGGGGAAGCTTTACATCTTCGGCTTCAATCGCAAATGACAGTGTCCCCGTCAGCAATACCACCATCAAACACACTAAAATTCGTTTCATCCTTCATCCTCCTTGCTGATTAAATTAAAAAAAAATACGATCTATAATGATTTACAATCAAGTATATGGCGTATGGTTTCAGTAAGTTTCTGCCGGCTCACCGGTTTCATGATAAAAGCACGGATACCGATATCTTCGGCTGTTTTCCGATCAATCTCATCACTGAAACCTGTGCAAAGGATAATCGGGATATCAGGCCGGATTCTTAATAATTCTTTTGATAGATTCGCACCGTTCATTTTGGGCATTTTCATATCCGTAATAACAATATCGTATTGATAGGGATGGGATTTGAATTTTTCAAGTGCGTTCACACTGTTCGTTTCTTCTTCAACACAATACCCTGACCGTTCGAGAAGCCGTTTGGCCATATTTGTAATCTGGACTTCATCATCGACCAGGAGGATTTTCTCATATCCCCTTGAATCAGCCATGCTGTCTCTTTCAGGTGCGTTTTCTTTTTCTATTTTACTCATGGTAACCATATGATCATCAACAAGTCCGTATGAACTCACTCTGAGAATTTATTTTTAAAAAGAATGAAATCTGTTTGAAAACTGCACAAGCAAGCCCCATTTGGATGGTATGCCTGCTATTTTAACTTTTAAGATGCGTATTTTTTTAAGCGTAAGACTAAATTCATAAAAAGCACTCGCAAGGCATATGTCAAATTGTAATTGATTTGTAAACAATTTTTTTATAAAAAATGACTGTTTAGTCAATCTTATACTTTTTGATGCCGTGACACAGATTCCAATCGTTATTTTTTGTGCCCGGGTTGTATCTTTCTGTACACTTAAATGGGTTGATTTGAAGATGAAAGCCAGGAACCGGCAAAGGAAGCCATTTATGGCAAGAATTTTGCAATATAGTAGTTCATCCAAAGGACCTTTTCCTGAGAATTGAAAATGCCCGCTGTAACTTATGAGAGGGGAACGGTCCGGTAAGTTGTCATGTTAAAGTGTCATGTTAAAGGATGGAGGGTGTAATTATGAATAAACTAGTCAGAAAAGTGATTAGCGTTGCCATTGCCTTGTTGGCTATTGCTGTGTGTTTTCAGATCATATCTGTGAACAAAAACCGCCTTTTCCCGTCGAATGACCAGGATGTGGCCCAATATCGGGATCAGATTATGACTGCATTGGATGTAAAAAATGAAGTCAAAATGGTTGCCAATGACACGCAACCTACAAATGAATGAAAAGACGACTCAGCGGCGATGGGTCGCTGAGCCATTCATTTTATTCTGTGAATGAACTGTCTACATATTCCTTCGGTATTGCCCGCCCACTTCATAAAGGGCTTTTGTAATTTCCCCCAGGCTGCAGACTTTTACGGTATCCATCAGTTCTTCAAAAATGTTGCCGCCATCCAAGGCGACTTTCTGAAGTTTCTTAAGTGCGTCTTCCGACCGGTTTCCATGTTTTTTCTTAAATTCCTGTAACCGCCTGATCTGGGATTCTTTTTCCTCAGTTGTCGCTCTGGCGAGTTCCAGACGGGCTGTCTCTTCTTCAACAGACGCATCTGGATTGATAAACGTATTCACACCGATCACGGGGATTTCGCCGGTATGCTTGCGGTGCTCGTAATACAGGGATTCTTCCTGGATTTTGCTTCTCTGATAGCCGGTTTCCATGGCGCCTAGAACGCCTCCCCGGGAGGTCATGCGGTCAAATTCGGAAAGGACCGCTTCTTCCACCAGATCTGTCAGTTCTTCCAGAATAAAGCTCCCCTGATTCATGTTTTCATTTTTGGCAAGGCCCCATTCTTTGTTGATGATCATTTGGATCGCAAGGGCTCTTCTCACCGATTCCGGACTGGGTGTTGTGATGGCTTCATCATAGGCATTGGTGTGAAGACTGTTACAGTTATCATAAATGCTGCAGAGCGCCTGAAGCGTGGTCCGTATATCATTGAACTGGACCTCCCTGCTGTGAAGCGATCTTCCGGATGTCTGGATATGATATTTTAGCATCTGGGATCGCTTGGATGCGCCGTATTTTTCCCGCATGGCCACGGCCCATATTCTTCTGGCCACTCTTCCCAGAACGTTATACTCCGGATCCATGCCGTTTGAAAAAAAGAACGACAGGCTTGGGGCAAAACTGTCAATAGCCATCCCCTTTGCCAGATAGTATTCCACGTAGGTAAACCCGTTTGCCAGGGTAAACGCCAGCTGGGAAATGGGATTCGCGCCGGCTTCTGCGATATGATATCCGGAAATCGATACCGAATAAAAATTCCGGACAGCATGATCGATCATGTACTGCTGGATATCCGCCATCATCTTCAGGGCGAACTCGATAGAAAAAATACAGGTATTCTGCCCCTGGTCTTCCTTTAATATATCGGCCTGAACCGTGCCCCGGACATTTGAAAACACATCCTTCCTGATTTTCTCATACACGTCATCAGAAAGGGCTTTCCCTTTTTCCTTAATAAATGAATCGACCTGCTGATCAATAGCTGCATTAAAAAACATGGCCAGAATGATCGGTGCCGGTCCGTTAATGGTCATGGAAACGGACGTGTTTGGTGCACAGAGATTAAATCCGCCATAAAGGGTTTTGATATCATCGATCGTGCAGACGCTCACACCGGACGTGCCAATCTTGCCGTAAATATCGAGCCGTTCCTCCGGATCACACCCGTAAAGCGTCACGGAGTCAAATGCGGTTGAAAGCCTTTTGGCCGCATAATCGGCCGAAAGGAGTTTGAAACGGGTATTGGTCCGTTTGGGGTCCCCTTCTCCGGCAAACATTCGTGTGGGATCTTCATCCACCCGTTTCAGGGGGAATACCCCTGCGGTAAAGGGGAAGTGACCGGGAAAGTTTTCCCTTCGCTGCCATTTGTAAATTTCACCGGGATCCGTGAACTGGGGTACTGCAATTTTGGGTATACGGGTATGGGAGAGCGATTCTGTGTAAAGCGGGACCCGGATTTCCCGATCTTTTACATGATAGACCAGTTCATCTTTTTTATAGATCTTGCTGATGTTTTTCCACTTTTCAATCCGCTCGACAGTTTCCTGATGCAGGCGGCTCTTTGCCGCCTTCACCTCTTTCTTCAGTTTTGAAAGAAGGGATGCGGCCTCTTCCGAATCATCTGAAAAGCATGTCATTGCCTCTTCAAGATGCCAGACACGCCTGACCGCATCAGCCTGTCTCTCTGTTGTCTGATGATACGCCCTTATGGCATCTGATATTTCAGAAAGATACCGGACCCGCTCAGGAGGAATAATGACGGTCTTTGAACTCGATGTTTTGATCGACGGTATTTTAACGGCTGACTGAAACTGAACGCCTGTTTTTTCCTTTACGGTCTCCATAAGCGCGCAATAAAATGCGGTCACGCCGTCATCATTGAACTTTGAGGCGATTGTGCCGAACACCGGCATCTCGTCCGGAGAGCGGTCAAACGCCCCACGGTTTCGCTGAACCTGTTTGCAGACATCCCGATATGCATCCTCGCTGCCCTGTTTTTCATATTTGTTCACCACAACGAGATCCGCAAAATCGAGCATGTCGATTTTTTCAAGCTGGGATGCGGCACCGAACTCGGATGTCATCACATAAACGCTCAAATCCGCCAGATCGAAAATCTCCGAATCGCCCTGGCCGATGCCGGCCGTTTCAGCGATCACCAGATCAAATCCGGCTGCTTTGACCACATCGATGGCATCTTTCAACGCATCCGAGATGGCCAGGTGGGACTTTCTCGTGGCAAGGCTTCTCATGTAAACCCTTGGGCTTGCGAGGGAATTCATGCGAATCCGGTCTCCCAGAAGGGCGCCGCCTGTCTTTCTTCTGGACGGGTCCGTGCTGATGACCGCAATGGTTTTTTCTTCCGTATCATGCAGGAAGCGTAGAATAATTTCATCGGTCAGTGACGATTTTCCCGCGCCGCCTGTTCCGGTGATGCCCACAACCGGAACCTTTGTTGTTCCTGTTTTCTTGCCTAACAAGGAAACCATGTCTTTATACACGTCACCATCGTCTTTGACCTTATCCTCAAGAAACGTGATCATGGCAGCCACATCCCTTTTATTGTCCACACAGAGGCTGTCTGCGGTGACGTTTCTTTTTTCTATGGTTGAAAAATCGAGCTGCTGCACAAGATGATTGATCATGCCCTGCAGCCCCATTTTTGACCCGTCTTCCGGGGAATAGATCTTGGTAACGCCGTAATTTTCCAGTTCTTCAATCTCTTCAGGCACGATCACCCCGCCACCGCCGCCAAACACCTTGATATGCGGAACCCCTTTTTCTTTTAAAAGATCGATCATGTATTTGAAAAATTCCACATGCCCCCCCTGGTAACAGGAGACGGCGATACCCTGAACATCTTCTTCCAGGGCAGCATCCACAATTTCCGTGACCGGACGGTTATGGCCCAGGTGAATGACTTCCACACCGGTATTCTGGAGGATTCTTCTCATAATATTGATAGACGCGTCATGGCCGTCAAAAAGGGACGTGGCTGTAATGACCCGGATGTGATGCCCGGGTTGATAGACTTCTGTTTTGTTACTCATGAAAAACTCCTTTAAAAATCTCCCTTCAGGTGTAATCCTCACGAAGGGCATTCATAATATCAATCTGGCAGTTAAATACATATTTCCGTAATCTGGCACATTCATCCTGATGCAGATACAGTTCCACGCCAATCTTGTTTTTCCCTGTTTTCTCGTCACCAACCGAGAACCGGGTAATCCCCTGGCATACGATTTTCGTATGTTCCCAGGTCAAGAATACGCTGATTTCACTGTTTTTTTTAAATAAAAACTCACTGAAAAATGAAATCCCCCTTTCCGAAATATCGACCAGTTTGACCTCTCTGGAGGGTGAAAAAATAGATGCCACCATGGCTGAAATCGGATTTTCCACAGACGGTTCAATTCTGAAATACTGACGGCTCTGAATGAATGCATCTGAAATGGGAATAAAACCGATTTTATCGTCATCTTTTTTGGCTGAAGGGAGCATGAAACAGGTTCTGTTCAAATTATCCAGACTGAAAATACATTCAATCGATTGGGCCTGATGTGAGGACGCACCTTTTAACGTCAAGGCTTTTGCAATATCCTCACGGGTAACCTGCATGATTCGCCTGCGCAACAGCTTGATGCTGAAATCCGGATGAAATTGATGGAAATATACCACCCGCTTTTGGGTTGAAGGAGAAATCACCTGGATACTGTGGAGTTTGGCCATGCATGAAAAGGACACCTGCCGTTTTTCCTTCTGAATGACCACATCGAAGTTAAACGAAAAGTTGGAATCATAAAGCGCTTTTTCATCGTAGAGCATGTCAAAGGGCAGCACTTCAGGCTGTTCGAGCGCCTCTGCAAGAACCGCCCGGATGTCTTTCTCTTTTGATAAGGGCGCCGGTTCCTTTTCAGGTGCGGGTGCAGCGTCTTTTATGAGCGGCTTTTGATAATAGGTCTGATGAAGCGTTTCCGTAAATTTCTCGCTTTCAGTGGCAGATTTTTTTTCTTCGATTACATGGCTTATGGCCTGCTGGTTTTTAAGCAAGAATAAAATAAACAGCCGGAAAAAATCCTGTTTCTGGTTCCGGATATCCATAAGCAGGGCGCCCAGCTTATGGACATCATACAGAATGCTTGCATCAACAGGTTCATCAGAAAGAAAAATAACAGGGCCGGTCAGATGTTTTGACCTGAATGTGGAAAGAAGGTTTTTGTACTGGGACACGAACGGCATGATACAGATATCATTCTCAAGACCGTTTTCCATAAACTGTTTGACCATTTCCTGCAGAGGGAGTGTGACAATCTTTGTTTTCAGCCGACCAAGATCAAAAAGGGCCATATAGTGCGGGGTGGTGTATATAATAATTGTGTTTTTCTTTTTATGGGACGTCATCCCTGGTTCCCTTTTTTACCTGAATTCAACGCATGCCGCTGCCACAAAGACAGACGACGACCATCTGAAATGACTATAAATTTCAATAGTTGTCAAGCAAACATTTAGCTTGGCAGCCGGGTAAAAGGTGAAGGGGAAAGGGTTAAAGGGTATAAAAGCTGGGTTAAATAAGGGGAAAAGGTAAAGGTATGAAAATCAATTTGATAAAAAAGAGGGTATGGTCATGGGGGGCGGGTTTAAAAAAGTTCTATGTTGTCGTCAAACTCATCGTCCTGTTTTTTTTCTTTGGGCGCATCCTGTTCTTCCGGGCCATCCGCATCTTCAAGAGACGCATCCGGCGGACTGACCTTGGCCGGTCCTTCGGTATCGGGTTGCGGCTTGTCATTGTCTCGTTTCTGGCCAGCGTCTTTCTCTATGTCATCCATCGCTTCAGTGGTGTTTTCAGGCAGCGAGGTTTCGGTTGATAAATAAAGCACATTCTGGTGAAGAAGCCTCTCACTCTCCATTGTATATCGCCTGGATGCGTCCCCCATATCCCCAGCCAATGTTTTTTCATTCGCACCATAAGACTGCAAGATCGCATCAAGGGCATCCTCGCACTGCCTGAAATGACCATCCAGTTTCTCTTTAAAATCCGACATGAAAAAAAGAGAGGATTTTGCCTCTAAAATCGTGTGTTCCAGGTGTCTGGCCATATCTGTGGCCATGGATGAATTTTCTATAAATGCCTGAAAGGACGCAGAGATATCCCGGATCCCCTGATCAAGTGACATATTCCAGTCCGTCTGTTCCCGGGCCATTGCCCCGTCGTTTTCTGCCGAATCTTTTTTTAGAAGATTCGCCTGGTCAACAATAATGCTGATAATTTCCGCAACCTTTTCTGCAAATTCATCAGATTCATTTGATGTGGTGGTCACTTCCTGGGCAAGAACTTCAAGGGCACCCCCCATCTCGCCTAAATGTGCAGCTTTAATAATGGCATTCAATGCCTTCCTCTGAAGCTCCAGGCTGATATTTCGAACCGAATCCACATATCCCAAAAGCGCGGATGAGGATGCGGACACGTCTTTGGCTATAGTCTCCACTTGTCTGTTCAGGCCATATGCTTCCCCGATTAACTGATTGAGCTTTTCAAGGCTTGAAATGACAACGGAAAAAGGATTCTCGCTGCTACTATTGGTGTCATTGGTTTCAGGAACAGCAAAAGATACACTGCTGACAAGTTCTGACACGGTCAATTCAATATGTTCAAAGGCATGTAAAATTTTCCGATAGGCATTGTCAATTTCCGAAACAGAAGCACCAATTTGTGCTTTTTGAAGCTTTAACGTCAGAAAGGCTTTACCTGCAGCATGATCAGAACCCGGGGATTCCTCCGGTTTTGAATTGCCGGATCGCAAAAGTGTCTCAACATCCTTGAGGCCCATGATCACATGTTCCAGCTGTTGTCTGACGATATCGTGAAACTGAATGGCAATGACAATATCACTCACCTGGGCTGAAATATCACGGGAGCATTTTCCAGCTTTTTCAAGTGATTGCAAGGATGCATTCATGATCTGTTCCGCTTTTTCAACAGCCTTTCTGACAATTGATTCCACGTCATCTGCAAGCTTTGAAAGTGATTCAAAGTGCTTGACCAGCCCGTTTCTTGAATGAATCTGATTGGCTCTGGTTTGTTCTGAATCATTATAGAGATTTTGGGATGTGCTGCTTATTTTTTGTGAAAGAGATCTCACCTCTTCCACAAATACCATAAACATGGCCTTTGCTTCCTGAGAGCGATGGCTTTCCACGGCAATATTAAATGAAATGACATTTAAAAGCAGGGCAATTTTGTCTGTCTGGCCGCACATGCGTGCCAATTTTTCAAGATGGGTTTTACCTGAATCCAGGAGCGTTATACTCTCCTGAATGTCATTCTTACAGGCGTTCAGTTTATCTGACGACGCTCTTGCAAAATCACCAACACTTTTAATATTGACATTGCCATCTTTGCCGCTCGCAATTTCATCGGATTTGAGAACCCTGTCTGTAAGCGTCACGGTTTCTTTGTAAATGGTCTGAAAAATCTGTCCAAGATTCAAGAATTCCGGTTCTACTGCAGCCATGGCCGATTCGATTGAAGCTGAAATTTCAGCCATTTTCCCGGCAATATCCAGATTTTCATTCCTGCGGGAAGAGAGGATTTTACGTATTCTTTTAAGCCAGGTATGAGGTAATTGTTTGATCATGGATTCTGTTTTTATTGAAATGACCTGATTGTTACATTTCTAATGGAAGAAGCCTTTTTCAGGCGATAAAAATTTAAAAAAATATACCATACTTTTAATTATTTTAAAACAGGAAAAATCTGGGCACTGCTAACGCGTTTGAATTATAGGCTTGATTAGTGGCTGGATTGGCCCTATAACGACGTTTATAATAAAAAAACACACGCGAGGAGAGCTATGGAAAAACTGAAAAGACTGATTGCATATGCCGTGGCCAACCAATGCTCCGATCTCCATATTACAGGGAGTCATCCGGCTGTTTTCAGAAAAGATGGTGTGATCCGGTTTGAAAAAAATATTCTGTTTTCTCATCAGGAAATGGACAGCCTGGTGAAAAATCTGCTTCCCTCAATTGATCTCAGGACATTATCCGAAAGACTGTCTGCGGATCTTGCACTGACATTTGATAACATAAGAGTCCGGATGAACGTCTTCAATACCACACGGGGTTTGAGCATTGCCTTCAGACTGCTTCCCGGAAAGATACCCAGTATCGACAGCCTGAATCTTCATCCCTCACTGAAAGATTTCTGCAAACTCCCCTCGGGCCTGCTGTTGATCTGTGGCGCCACAGGCAGCGGGAAATCAACAACCATCGCCGCCATGATCGATGAAATCAACAGAACAAGACCGCTTCATATTGTGTCCCTTGAAGACCCGGTAGAATACCGGTTTATCTCCGATCAATCCTTTGTCGAGCAACGGGAGCTGGGGCGGGATTTCCCGTCTTTCAAACAGGGGCTGATAGACGTGCTCAGAGAAGATCCGGATGTCATTATGGTGGGGGAATTAAGGGAGTCCGAGCCGATCAGGCTGACATTGAATGCTGTAGAATCCGGCCATCTGGTCATCGCGTCCCTTCACGCCACCCATTCTGAAGATGCCCTGTACAGATTATGCAATTCGTTTCCGTCAGATGCACAAAATCTGGTGAGAACCCAGCTGTCATCTGTATTGTCCCTTCTCCTGATACAGAAACTCGTCTATTTGCCGGACAAAAAATTCAGAATCCCCTATCTGTCCATTCTCAAAGGCACCCAGGCTGTAAAGGGGGTTATCCGTGAAGACAAGTTTGCCCAGATAGAAAGCATCCTTCAGACAGGCCGGTTGGAAGGCATGTTCACCATGGAAAGTTATGCCAGGGATTATCTGAAACAAAAGCCGCATTTCACCTCACCATCACAGATATTCAGGCCGTCCAGAGAAACCACTGAGGAAAGCATTTATCAGTCCCCCCTGGTAAACAACCCACCTGTCAGGCATACAAAGGAGGCTTACAAAGAATCCTGTATGCCTCAAAAGCAACCCTCATACACAATTCCTGAAAAGAAACCCAGTGAGTTGTATCAGAAAGATGGCAACTCTCATTATGTGATTTACGAGGAAAATTCATTTCAGGATGTGTTAAATGAAATCAATTCAAAAAACAGTTAATTTTTATCAGAGGATCATCTGTTTGTTATGAAATTCAGCAGTCTTACAGGCAACAGTCAGAAACTGGATGGCGGGGCCATGTTTGGAAACGCCCCAAAAGTCCTCTGGGAAAAATGGATCAAAGCCGATGACCTGAACCGGATTCCTTTGGCAACAAAATCACTCCTTGTAGAGACAGAAAATCATAAAATCCTTTTTGAGACGGGCATCGGCTCATTTATGGCGCCCAAATACCGGGAACGTTTTGGTGTCCAGGAAAATACCCATATACTTCTTGAAGGATTAGACGATTTAGGGCTTTCTGAAAAAGATATCACCGAAATTTTTCTTTCTCATCTTCATTTTGACCATGCAGGCGGACTTCTGAAATCGTGGGAACCGGAAAAGCCACCTGAACTTCTCTTTCCCCATGCCCGTTTTTTTGTAAGCCGAAACGCCTGGGAACGGGCCAATTATCCGCATCAACGGGATCGGGCATCATTTATTCCGGACCTGAACAAAAGGCTTCAGGAAAGTGGCCGGCTGCACATTGTTGAAGAGGACCTTGTTTTTCATTTTGATGATCTGGCGATTCGTCAGTTTATCAGCAACGGTCACACCCCTGGCATGATCTGTTCTGACCTCCGGTTTAATGGTCATCGCCTCGTGGTTGCAGCCGATCTGATGCCTGGCATGCCATGGGTTCACCTTCCGATTACCATGGGCTATGACAGATCTCCCGAACAATTGATTGATGAAAAAAAGGCCCTTCTGATATCTGTGGTTGAAGATGATGCCTGGGTATTTTTCACCCATGACAATGATGTGGCTGTTTCTAAAATCATCTATGACAATGAAAAGAAAAAATTCAAACCTGGAAAATCGTTTGATAAACTCGTAAGACAACCGCTTTAGACGCTGTATTCATATGGTTTCAACATCACATTAACATGCAATCCACGCCATCCAGTGCCATATGAATCATTAACCCCAAGCCAATGATCCGGGATTGTCCATATATTTCCTCAAGTCAGCTATATATTTTATTCACAATCAGAAATTTAGTTTGGAATGTAAATCGTTTCACTAAAACGAACGTGAATTGCCAAGTAGAAATGTTAGTAATTTGCCTTGCATAAAAAAATATAATCATATAAATTTAGCAATAGTAATTGCAAAATATTTCTGTTTACAATTTTTTGATTCAGGCAATATCGGTGTTGTTGGTTTAAATCCTAAAAATTTTCAGTATGTTATCCTGATTAAGATTTTTGTTGTTCTGCGTCTGAAAAAAATGACCCTTTTGCAATTCGTTCAATTATTAAATTAAATTTTGCAATAATCGGATTCATGATCGTTTTTCTGAGTCATTGAAAATTCGGAGGTCACCTAAAAAAAATGTTTAATGCCAGTCAAAGAAATGTTCTTCATTCAAAAAAAACCGCTCAAAACCCTGCTGTCAAACCTGTTTTGGATGTTTTGACAACAGATGAGATGCTTTTAGACTTTATCGGAAAGACATTCACATTCTTTAATGTGCAATCCTGGAAACACAACCGGCAAGGCCCGCTTCTGATCGATCCGGCCATTGGATCAGGTCAGATAAAGGCCAATATAAGTGAGGATCACTTACCCGCGCATATTGCCATTATCAGAAGACCTACTTGCTCTGATGCCTTATTTCTGGCCCTCCGCATGACAAAAGGCCAGGTTGTTGAAGATCCCAGAATAAATCCGGAACCTCTTAAATTATTTATAGATGAATCCCTGGGGATGATCACCTCAAACCAGGACCGCAGAGTTTTTCCCAGAGGTGGTGGATCAGGCGTTGACATTATTTTCCCCCCCCATTCGGAAATTCTCAATATATCCGCTTATGGCGCCTGTATTCGAACGACAAATGAATTTATTGATGCGCCGGTTTTAAGATTGCGTCTTCGATTGAAACGGCCTGATATTGAAGTTGATGTAGACACAAAGGTCGCCTTCGCAGAAGCGGTTGACGGGCATGTGGAACTTAGACTCTGTTTTTATAAAATTTCACCTGAGGCACAGCATGAGCTGATGCGTATTTCCAATGCCGAACTGCTATGCCAAACGATTTCAGAAACATTTACACGGTGTGAAGACGGGGAACTGTCAGGTTTCAGACGGTTGGCAAGATTTTCTGATATCCTTGAGCTTCTTTACAATGCCGTTTCAGACAGGTCGATTTTTGCATTCGCCAGCATGCACAAAGGAAGACCTGTTAAAGCCATTCCTGTATCCATTGATGAGGCAAAACGAAATTACAAGGTAGCCCTGGAACATCCGGATGCACTGGGAAACATTGCCAGTTATCATCAATTTTCAGCAAGTATCCGTCATGAAAGTTACCTGATGGATGGTTATGTGCTAAAAAATAATGACAAGGAAGCGGTTCTGACTTTTCCCAAAAGTCTGATTTCTACAGATCATCGCTCTTTGGACAGGGAAAAAATCAGTTCGGCAACACCTTTTTTTGTAACACTTTCAGGAAAAAAACATGTTGTGAAAGATTTCTCATTAAAAGGGTTTTCGTTCTATGTGAGTGAAGGCAGTGCTGATATTCCCCTAAATGGCCAGACAGATGTGATCTTTGAGCTTGGGGAAGGCCTATACAGACAGGAATCGGTCCTCATCAGAAATCAGCAAATGGAAGCAGGTGTCCTTCATGCAGGTGCTATTTTTTTGGATACATCCCATCTCATAGGCGACAGACCTGAAAGTCCCCTGATAGAAGAAACGTTACTGGAAGAGAATCCCAATATAAACCGTGTGGAAAATACCTATTATTCAACACCGGTTTATTTTCCATCAAAAGAAAAAAAAATCGCAGGACTATGGAGTGAAGTCATTCATGATGATCAGGTAACAGTGGTAATCATACCGCCTGCCTGGGCAAAAACAAAGGAATCCACCTCCCTGCTTTCCCAGTATATTTTAAGTTCCTTTGATACCAACAAAAAATCTGCTGCTGTATTACGCTTTGACTATTCGAACGCCATCGGAGAAAGCGAAAATTCTCCCCAATTCTCAAGACCTGGTTATGATTCATTGGGGATAAAGGTTAGTGACAGTGTGAAAGACTTGATAGCAGCCGTTGATTATGTGGAAAGGAAGTTTTCTTCCCTACCGCGCCATATTGTTATTGTAGGTATGAGTTTTTCAGGTCCCCTCTGTCTGAGAGCAGCTGTTTCTGACAAGAGAGTCACCCGGTTAATCCAGTTTATGGGGGCATCTGATATTCAGGACCTGGTTCGGACCTCAACAGGTGGTATCGATTATGTCAGCAGATACAGGGCCGGCATCAGAAGCAGCATCCAGAATGTATTGGGAATGCTGTCAGATACGGACAGATGGTGCAAAGATGGTTTAACAAACAATCTTTTGCTTATTCAGGATGCCCAGGCGGATATAGCCAAACTGAATGTACCTTTGCTATGGATACATGGTATATACGATGCATTTGTAAATGAACAACGCATCCGCAGTATCCTTGATGTGGCAAAAGGAGAAAAATATTTTTTTAAAGTTCCCTATGGCCATATCCCCACAAAAAGCAATGATGCGATCCAGTCATTCCTGCCAGCCGTTCGTTTTCTTCTCAATACTATCGGTGTAAGTGATCCGGTAATTTCCGCACCCACCGATCAGGCTATCATGCAGGTAGCCAGAAAAGAATGGGAACGAGCACCACGGGTCAAGCTGCCATCCTTGAAGAATTTCTGGCGTGAATACATGATCGGAACCACAGAAGGCAGTTTGGGTTTTGACATACTGTCCATGACACAAGGCTATAAAGATCTGATGACATGCCAGGTCAGGCTCATGGATATCAGGAAAGAGGATATCGTCTATGACCTGGGCGGTGGCATGGGGCATGTGATTGCCTATCTGGGAGACGCATCTTCCCCAAAACCATCTGCCGTTCATTTATTTGATTTTGTTCCTCAGCTTTTTAATATTGCAGAACGCCGGGCAAAGACACATGGCATTTCACTCAAAACAACAGAATGGTATGCCGAAAGCAACGAAAGCATAGCGCATTTAAAATCCGCGGATGTGATCCTTATGAGTCTTTTTCTGTCCTGCCTTCAAAATCCTTTGGCATTTTTAAGCCGATTGGGCAAAACCATCCCCAGAGGTTCACGCATTGTTGCGTCAACCATTCGGCCGGATGCAGATATCTCAATGGAATATATGAACCTCTTAAAGGATATCAAAACAGGAACGGCCACCATACCACAAGGGTACACACAGGAACGCTTTCTTCAGGCTGTTCGGGATTATATGAATTCTGCGGCCTGGCTTTTGCGATTAACGGATGAGGGAACATTTCACCTGTTTGAAAAAAACGAGTTTATCGAACTGTTCGAATGTTCGGGGTTGACCGTCCAATGTGTGGAAAACACGTTCGGGACTCCCCATCGCGCTGTTGTCATAAAAGCAGTAAAAGAATAAAAACGGGTCATGCAGTTAAAGGATTCATTTCCATTGAATGATTTAATTATCATTCATTAAATAGGAAATAATATGGTACTGCAATACGAAATCACAACCGAAGATTTAAGTGCCCCCTATGAAAATTGGCGGGCCAAATTCTTTTTCCATCGTATTTTTATCATTTCCTGGATAGCGCTGGGCGCAAATGGGGTCATGGCGGTGATTGATCGTCTGGCCTATCCGGCAAGTGCCAATGCACTCATCTTTCCACGAGTTATCTACAGCATATTCACCATTTTGGTTATCATTCTTTCCCGGCACCATAATAATAAAATTCGACCGTCATTTTTGCTGGCATTACTATATATTGCCATCGGTATTACCGTTGCTGGTATGACCCATATTTTAGGAGGGTTTATATCTACGTATTATGTGGGAATTTTGCTTACATTCTGGGGTATAGCCGTCCTTGCCCCAGTATTGCTGCCCGTTCATATTATCTGCCATGCCGCGATTTTTGTTCTCTATATTTCACTCAATTCTCTGTATCCCTTTGATGACGACCAGATAAAAAGCATGTTGAACAGTATCGGATTCATGATCATCGGTAGTGCCATTGCAAACATTTCCGTATATCTCTATCAAATGATACAGTACAGGCAATTCCTCTTTCAAAAACAGATCGAAGAGACCAAACGAACGGAAACAGATCGTCTGCAATATGAAATTGACAGAAAAACAAAAGAGCTGAAAGAAAAAAATATTGACCTTGTTCGTCTGGACAGAATCAAAGACGAATTCCTGTCCAATACGTCTCATGAATTAAGAACGCCGCTAAACGGCATTATCGGCATTACCGAATCACTCATGGATGGGGCCACAGGCGAACTGAACCCAAGAACGAAAGACAATCTTTCCATGGTCGTTTCAAGCGGAAGAAGACTGGCCAACCTGGTGAACGATATTCTCGATTTCTCAAAACTCAGGAATCACGATGTCATTCTTCAGCAGAAACCGGTTGATCTCAAACAGCTCTCAGACATTGTGATTGCGCTGTCACGACCATTAATCTCCGGTAAAAACCTGGAACTGGTGAATACCATTTCTTCTGATCTTCCCTTTGCCTGGGCAGATGAAAACAGGCTGCAGCAAATATTTCACAACCTGATCGGCAATTCGATAAAATTTACGGAAAGCGGAAAAGTGAGCATCAATGCCACGCTAAACAACCAATCCATCCAGGTCTCGGTTTCTGACACAGGGATAGGCATTCCTGAAGATAAACAACAGGATATTTTCAAGTCTTTCCAGCAGGCAAACGGTTCCATCGAACGGATTTATGGGGGAACAGGACTTGGCCTTTCCGTGACCAAAAGCCTTGTCGAGCTGCATGGCGGCAGAATTACCGTTGTCTCTGAACCGGGTAAAGGCGCCACGTTCTCGTTTAATTTACCTGTGGCACAACACTCGAAAGACGACACGCCTGAAGCATCGGAAAAAATCAGAAGCGTTCAGGTCCGTACATATTCCCGTGAGAATGAAGAAGACAGAAGAAAACGGGGTCAAGGTCCTTCAGATGGCATTGAAAGACGAACCGGTTTTAAGGATCGTCGTGAAATACCTGTTTCCAGCGACCTTAAAAATATCAAGGCACTTGCTGTGGATGATGATCCGGTGAACCTTCAGGTTATTGTCAACAATCTGGAAAATGCAGGTGCGAAAGTGGAAACGGTTTTTTCCGGCTACGATGCGCTCACTAAGATAAAACAGTTTAATCCGGATATAATCCTTCTCGATATCATGATGCCCAAAATGAACGGCTTTGATACAGCAAAGAAAATACGGGAAGCATTTCCCAAAGAAGATATGCCGATTATTTTTCTTACGGCAAAGAACAGTGTAAACGACCTTGTGGACGGATTTACTTCAGGTGGAAACGATTACATCACCAAACCGATTTCCAAAAATGAGCTGCTGGCCAGAATAAAATTTCATGTGGATCTGGTTATTTCCAGAAAAAACCTTAAAAATGCAGAGTTAAAATATCGCGATATTTTTGAAAATGCCGTAGAGGGAATTTTTCAGATCACCTACTCCGGCAGATTTATCAGCGCAAATCCGGCGACAGCCCGTTTACTCGGTTATGATTCACCACAGGAATTAATTTTTTCTGTCACCGATATTGCCCGTCAATGCTTCACTGAGCCGGAAGTTAATAAAAAATTTGTTCATATGCTTCGTGAAAAAGAAGCCATAACCGATTTTGAAACAGAAGCCATGAAGAAAGACAACAGCGTGGTTTGGGTCTCCATATCTGCAAGAACGGTCTATGATCCTGACGGGAAAGTATCGTATTATGAAGGCACCATCGTAGATATTACAGATCGAAAAATGAAAGAGAATGCGGAGAAATATCGTAAAATCGCTGAGGCCACGACACGGATCAAGAGTGAATTTATCGCCAGCATGAGCCATGAAATCAGAACACCCATGAATGCGATTCTGGGATTTGCCGAATTGCTGGAAAAACAGATTAAGGACCCCCAGCAAAAACAACATTTGTCCGTTATCGCAACAAGCGGGAAAATGCTTCTGGCGCTGATAAATGATATTCTTGATCTGTCCAAGATTGAAGCCGGAAAGTTCGAAATTCATCCGGAGCCATGTCAACCCAGAGCAATTATGGATGAAATCAAGCAGTCGTTTTCAAAAAAAATGGAAGAAAAGCAGATTGACTTCATCATGGATGTGGGTTCATCTCTTCCCAAAACACTTCTCCTGGATGGTATCAGGTTAAGACAGGTGCTCCTGAATCTTACCGGTAATGCCGTAAAATTTACGGACAAGGGACATGTGAAACTGACATTAAATATGAGGCCGGCAGCCGAAAAATCAAATCTGGTCGATCTCATTTTCAGGGTATCAGACACGGGTATTGGCATACCGGAAGATCAACAGGAGTTGATTTTCCAACCCTTCACCCAACAAAAAGGACAGCAGATATCAAGATATGGTGGCACCGGACTGGGCCTGACGATTACCAGAAAACTGGTGCAACTGATGAATGGTGAATTGCATGTAGAAAGTAACCCGGCTCAGGGAAGCCTGTTTACAGTGATTTTGAAAGATATAAGCCCCATCAAAAAAGAAATCACGATGCCTGTTCAAAAACACCTTGATATGAACCTGATTCGATTCAACCCATGTTCCATACTGATAGCTGATGATAATCCGAACAACCGGCTGCTTTTGAAAGAATATCTGAATCACACTCCCCTTACCATTATCGAAGCTGAAAATGGCGAACAGGCCATTGAACTGGCACGCGATCACCATCCGGCTCTGATTCTCATGGATATGAAGATGCCGGGAATGGATGGCTTTGAAGCGACAAGACATATTAAAAAGGATACCCGACTGAGCGCCATTCCAGTGATCGCATTAACCGCTTCTGTCATGAGTGATATTGCAGCAAAAGCAAAAGCCTGTGGCAGTGACGGCCTGCTTTTCAAACCTGTAAGCCAGGAAAGCGTGATCAATGAGTTAAGCCGGTTTCTTTCTCATGTATCTGATAAGAAAACAGATACAGCAGAGCAGAAAATTCAACCCGGGCCTTTTCTTTCTGAAAAAGACATGACTGAAATCAAGGGAAGACTTCCCGAGCTGAAAAATGAACTGGACAAAGCACTGGAAATCTGGGGAACGATTCAGGATGGCATTGCATTTTCCAAAATCAAACAGTTTGCTGCCGATATCATTCAGATTGGCAACACATACAGGATTGAGGGAATGACGTTCTGGGCAGAATCGCTTTTTCAGTCCGCGTCACAATTTAATGTGGAAGACGTACCGGAAAAATTAAAGTGTTTCCCTGAGATGGTTCATGAGATATCCCTTATCCCATCCGAATCAACTCATCCATGATAAGTGGAAAAATGAGTATCAAGGATATTTTTTTTTCGACAGGAGAGTTAAATGAAAGATTATAAACCAACGGTATTGATCATTGATGATGTCCAGGAAAACATTCAAGTCCTGGGAACACTCCTTGAAAAGCACAATATTGAAATTGCCGCCACATCAAGCGGTAAACAGGGCATAGAAATTGCCAGTCAGATACCAGTTGATCTGATTCTTCTTGATATCATGATGCCGGACATGAATGGTTTTGACGTTTGCAGACGACTTAAAACAATAGAAAAAACAAAAAATATTCCGGTCATATTTATTACAGCCAAATCAGATACGGAGGATATTGTTGCCGGGTTCGAATCAGGCGGTGTGGATCATATCACAAAACCGATCAAGGAAAAGGAAGTACTCGCCAGGGTAGCAACCCATCTTGAATTAAAAAGGTATCAGGACCATCTTGAAGAGCTGGTAAAAGCAAAAACCATTGAGCTTGAAAAGGCAAAATTCAGGGCAGAGGCTGCCAATGAGGCAAAAACCCGGTTTCTTGTCAATGTCCACCATGAACTGAAAACACCTATGACCGGCATCATGGGGATGAACGCCATCCTTCTTGAGACCAACCTCGATGATGAGCAGAAAGATTATGTGGAAACCATGGAAACATCCGCCAATGCCATGCTGACGGTGATAAATGATGTCCTGCATTTTACCGAAGCCATGCACGGACAAATTCATTTGGAAATATGCAAGCTTGGGGTAGAATCAATCGTAAAAGATATTTATGACATCCTGACCATCCGCGCCAGAGAAAAAAAAATTGAACTTATTTATAAGCTTGATGAAAATATTCCTGGCGTTCTGGCCGGAGATCCCGGCAGGCTGAGGCAGATACTGATGAATATCTGCGGCAATGCCTTGAAGTTCACGGAAAAAGGAAAGGTGAAGATATCGGTTCGCCTTACAAATGAGACGCAAAATAACTGCCGGTTATCCTTTGAAGTCGCCGATACCGGCATCGGCATTCTCGAAAATCAGATGGAAAAACTGTTCAAACCCTTTTCACAACTGGATGATACGTTGACCCGCCAATATGGTGGACTCGGTCTTGGCCTGATCAATGCCAGAAATCTTATTGAGATGATGGGTGGCGATATCACTGTAAAAAGCGTTTTTGGAGAAGGGACGACCTTCACGTTTTCGGTCAATCTGTTAAAAATTTAGGAACTTTTCAGAAATCCTTATGGGTGTTAATGCACCTGATGCCTCAAAAGGTATTAAAACGGCCAAATCACTGGAATGAACACGACACCCAGCGTTAACACAAGCGCATTTAAAGGTATCCCCATTTTCAGATAGTCTGAAAAACGGTATCCGCCCGGGCCATAAACCAGAAGATTGGTCTGGTAACCTATAGGAGTTGCAAAACAGGCACTGGCGCCAAAGCAAACGCCTACAATAAACGGTTTTGGGTCCACGCCCAAACCCAAAGCGGAAGAAGCGGCAATGGGGAAAATAAGAACAGCCGTGGCGCTATTGCTTAAAATCTGTGTACTGAGACTGGTAATCAGGATGATGCCCCCCAATAGAACCTTTGGTGATGAATTTACAAGGATACTCAGCAGTGCATCCGCATATAGACGGCTGGTACCGGTTTTTTCCATAGCTGTCCCCAGGGCAATCGTACCGGCTATGAGCAAAAGAACACCTCCCTGAAGCGATTTATAGGCATCCCGCATCTGAATGCATCCGGTAAAAACCATCAACAGAGACGCTACAAGCGCACAGATCATAATATCGGCCCAACCTGAGGAAGCCGCAACCACAAAACCCAAAAAAATACTGACCGCAAACCAGGATTTTCGCTTGTGTATAAGTTCCTCGTAAACATCCTCAACAATAATAAAATCGGTTTCAGCCTCAGCGCGCATGGTTTCAAGCTTTGCGGCCTTGCACCAGACCAGGATCATATCTCCGTTTTTCAGTTTCACATCATAAATCTGTTTTTCAGTGAAATGAAGGACATTCCTTTTGATTGCGATGACATGGATATCCGGGTCGCTCATAAGTGGTGTTTCCATGAGCCGCTGCCCCAGAAAAGTGGATTGCGGCAGGATAATCAGCTCAACCACAACCGTATCGTCCTTGTCTACACCAAAAGACAGTCCTTTTTCGGAAAGGGGGAGTTCTACCGCCTCATGATGAAGAATCTCAACAAGTTCATTAAGTGAACCTTTCAAAAGAATGAGATCCCCTTCTGCGATATTAGTTTGATCTCTGTCCGGATGATAAATGTGTGATTTCCGGATCAGCTCAAGGACTTCCAGATCCGGATATTTTTCAGAAAACACCTGGGAAGGATCGCATCCCTCAAGCTTGCTGCCAGATGGGATTCTGACCTCTGCAATATATCGTCTGTGCTCACTGTCGTTAAACTGGCATGTTGGATTTCTCAATGAGGGCATCAGCCGGGGGGATGCGAACAAGAGAAAAATGATACCCAGGACAGCAATAGGGATTCCCAGAATGGACAACTCAAACATGGACAGGGAACCATATCCGGCTGCCGCGCTTAAATCGCTTACAATGATGTTGGTCGAGGTGCCGATGAGCGTACAGGTGCCAGCCAGGATGGATGCGTAGGAAACTGGAATAAGAAACTGGGAAGGACTCAGGCCAAATTCGCAGCAAAACGTCATCACAACCGGAATAAAAAGAACGACAACTGGCGTATTATTGATGAACGCAGAAGAAACAGCCACCGTAATGAGAATGAGAATCAGTGCGACATAAAGGTTGCCCCTGGAAACCCGGATCACTTGCTGTCCGATAAACGCCACGACCCCAGTCCGCATCATGCCTTTGCTGATGATAAACATAGCTCCCACGGTAATCACCGCAGGATGGGCAAACCCCCTGACCGATTCCTCTGGTGTCAGGATCCCTGTGATAACGAGAACAACCATAATTCCTACGCCCGTTAAATCCACCGGAATTTTTTCCGTTACAAGGAGGTATATAATCACAACCAGAATGGCTGAAATAATCAATGTGTTCATCGGTGCTCCGGCACAGTTTTAATTGCCATGGGGAATGTCGTTCCACGTGAGCGGCATTTCATCTGTTTTTTTTAAATTTTTAATCTATTTGCCCTGAAAATTTGCCTTCCGCCTCTCAATAAATGACTGCACCCCTTCCTTTGCATCCTCGCTGTTCAATAGGGGAATCAGACCGGGAAGCAGTGCTTCGATGGCCTTGGGTTCGCCATGACTTCTTGCAAGGCGCGCGGATTTAAGTGTGGCAACAACACCCAGAGGTGCTTGGTCCGCTATTTTTTCCGCGATTTCAATTGCTCTTTCCAATTGTTTTCCGTCATCCACCACTTCCTGAACCAGCCCCATCCTATAACCGTCATCTGCCGTTATTTCGTCACCGGTAAGAAGGTATCTCATGGCATTGCTCCAGCCGATTTCCTGAATAAGCCTGACCGTTCCGCCACCTGCCGGATAAATCCCGCGCTTCACTTCGATCTGCCCCATGCGTGTACTTCTTGCCGCCACACGAATATCTGTCGAAAGAAGCAGTTCAAGCCCGATTGTCAGGCAGATTCCCTGAACAGCCATGACAACCGGCTTTTCAACCTGTTTCCCATAAAGGCCCAAAGGGTCACACGCATCAACAGGCACTTCCGGAAATTTTCCGGATGACAAATGTGACACCCATTGGGTTAAGTCAAGGCCTGCTGTAAAATGGTCACCCTTGGCATACAATACGCCACACCTTAAATCATTGTCCCGATCAAGAATACCATACGCCTTTCCCAGGTCAATATACATGGACACCTCAAAGGCATTTTTTTTGGCCACCCGGTCAATGCCCATAAGAAGTACATGTCCTTTTTTTTCTGTAATAATTTTTCCGTCACTCATAACATACGCCTCCCTTTGATTCATTGCCGCTGAGCTTTTGCCATCGATCTTGGATGCACAGTCTCTTTTCCGGCACTATCCAATAAACGACACAGCGCTTTCAAGAGGTTCCCGATCCGTTCTTGTGGAATTTACCGGTGCATTTTCATCTGCATAGCCAAATGACATGCCAAACAATATACCCCGATCCTCAGGCATATTTAAAAACGCTCTTACCGGATCAGGAAATTGACCCAAAGCTCCCTGAAAACAGCATGAAATGCCTTTTTCAGTCATCAATAACGCGAGTGTCTGGGCATATATCCCCATATCGACCGCGCCCATGATGTTCAAATATTTTTCCATGGTAAAAAATGCGGCATGAGGCGCATCGAAAAACATCCAGTTCCGAAGCATGGCCGTCAGCCGTGCCTGTTTGTCACCTCTTTCAATACCCATTGAACTGTAAAGGGCGTTTGCAGAGCCGAACTGACGATCCCGATGAATCCCCTGGTAGCGAATCTTCCAGTCAAAATCCGGATTGGGTTCTTTACCACTCATCACGGCTTCGACCAGCTTGTCTTTGAGTTTATCCTTTTCAACGCCTGAAACCACGTAGATTTGCCAGGGCTGTACATTACAGTTGGATGGTGAAAGCTGTGCACCGGTAAATATTTCTGCCAGGGTTTCTTCAGGAACCGGTTTGTCAAGAAACGCTCGCACGGAAAATCGTTTTTGCAATAACGCCATAAGTGACATCATTCATTTTCTCCTATAAGCATACTTAAAATTTATTGTTCAGATATAACTGTATAAAGAAATAGGCAAGGCCTGTAAACGTTTATTCCTTGAATTTTCAATGAACCCTGTTGACCATCTGAAAAATGAAGAATTTTGATTTAAGCGATAAAAAAATAGACATTTCAATAATATTATTATAACCGAAAGATATCATTGATATGAACCTCGTCGCATAATCAAAAGGAAAATAAAATGGAATCCATCCCCACGATTAACATGTAGACCTCCGGCAGCCCTGCCGGAGGTTTTATTCAACCATACATTACATCCGCACTGGTAAGAGATTGACCAATGATCTTCTCTTTCAAAAAACGGATATTTCTCTGCTCACGCATGATAAACCGATAGAGACCTGCATTTTTGATATCACCGATCATGACAAGCCCCAGAAGATAGTTCCCGTCCTTTGAAAACACCAGTTTTCTATAGGACGTGTCTGAAATATTTTTATGAATCTCGTGTTCATTGTTTCCGGGATGAACCACACCCATGGATACAAAGGGAAGGCCTGCCACCTGAGTGGCATTCATCACACCAAATGTGCCGCTGTAAGCTGTGGGGCAACCGGCCATATTCTTTCCGGCACAAGTCCCCATTTCCGCCGCATTGGTCCATAAACCGGTTACAATTCGTTCTCCTGTGATGGGATCAAACGTGACAGCCACGTCCCCTGCGGCAAAGATATCGTTCATACTGCTTTTGGTATAACGGTCCACCACTACGCCCGAATCAATCTCTATGCCCGAATCGCCCAGAAAGTCCACACACGGCCTAACCCCCTTACCGATAAATACCATTTCGCATGCGATTTCCCGGTTATCATCCAGAACAACCGAGCAGACGCCTTTCGAACCATCCACGATTTTCCGTGCCGAACATCCGGTCATGATTTTAAGGCCAGCCTGTTCAAGGGCGTTTCTGATCATCACCGCATCTTCAGGTTCCATGAGCTGGGAGAGAATTTCAGGAGAGTATACCACAAGCGTAACCTCAAGGCCTTTTTCCAGAAGGGAAAAAGCGGCCTTCAGGTTAAGGAGTCCGCCTCCCAGCATCACCGCGTGTGTGACATTTGAAGATCGTTTGGCCGCCGCCCTTGCCTGAGAAAGTGTTCTTAGCGCATAGACCCCCTCCACATCCACCCCTTCTATCTCAGGCGGCAGATAGGGTTTTCCTCCGGAAGCAATCAAAAGGCGGTCATAGGACACGATTTGTCCTGAATCCGTGATCACCCGTTTTTGTCCGGCATCGACCCTCGTGACCCTTGTATTGGTGAAGAGCTCGAACCCTTCCTGAACATAAGGGCCCTGGCCGACCATTTTAACATCGGATGATCCTTTTTTTCCACTGATGATAAAAGGAATCATGGGTCTGAAATACGGCGCATCCTTCTCTTCAGAGACGACTCTCACCCGGGCCCGGGGTGTTGTTTTCAATATCGCACAGGCAGCTGACAATCCAGCGGCACTGGCACCGATAACCACATGGTTTAAATGTCCGGCCATATCATTTCCCCTCACCCCGGCTCAATTCTTCTGCTGCATGCCGGCGCTTGTCTTTGGAAAAGGTTGTCACGCTCTGGTAGACGAGTGCTTTTGTGGGGCATGCAGAGACGCATGCCGGTTCTTCAAGGTCCGGACAACGGTCACAGCGATAGGCCTTTTGTGCGTCAAGGTGTCTTCCGATAACGCCATACGGGCATACCATCACACACGTCCAGCACCCAATGCATTTGTCCGCGTCTGTAAAGAGCGAATGATCCTCCATACGTCTGATTGCACCTGCGATGCAGGCATGCATGCAAGGGGCATCCTCACAGTGACGGCACAATACGGGTATGGGAAGGTTTTCCGAAACGGCCTCCACATACACCCTGTTTTTGGGCAAAGGGACTTCTCCCATGGCTTCATACATGTTTTTTGATGCAGAATGGGCCACAGCACAGGCCAGTTCGCAGCTATGACATCCCATACAACGATTTTTTCGAAGAAAAATCTCTTTTACCTGATCCATGTTGATCTCCTTTGTTTCTATAAAATCAAAGCCCAAGGCCTTTCCTTCTCTCATCAATGGCAGCCAAAAGTTTGTCTGCCGCTGATTCAGGATCAAGATCCACAATAAAATAGCCGCCGGTCAAATCTTTAACTGTTTTTGTCAGCACATCCACAACAAGAGGGCTGCCCATAACAGGCAACATCACACCCACATGGGTGGGCAAACCTGCGGCTACCGCATATGCACCAATGGAAACCGCTTTCTCAGAAACAGCTTCAGCAGCCGATGCCACCACCGGAAGGGAAGACGTATCCACTCCCAGATAATTGGCCAAGGCAACTGTCAGGGCAACCGCCCGGGAATTATCAACACAAGACCCCATATGAAGTACGGGCGGAAGGGGGCCGCCCAGTCCATTGGCCTCACCTATGGCTGTGAGAACCGCTTTTATGCCGTCACCGCAACACGCATTCACATTGGCAGGGTCCATCAGGCCATGACGCATCAATGCACCGGCACCGCAGCCCGTGGCAAGGATCAGCACATTTTCCTTGAGCATCTTCCTGGCCATAATCACAAAATTTTCATCCTGGGGAACTTTGACATTGTTGCATCCGGCATACAGACATACCCCTCTGATGTTTCCGGCCTTGAGATGATCCACCACCGGTTTCAACGGTTCTTTTTCATCCAGTTTTGAAAGCGCAGCGACAATGGCTTCGACGGAAAAACCTGCCACAACAGGCGTCTTCACCTCAGGTATCTCAACGGGCTTTCCCTTTCTTTTGGCAAAATTTCCGGCAGCCATGGCAAGTATTTCTTCGGCTTTCAAGACAGCTTCTTCTTCAGCAAAATTCATATGATCAGCACCGGTGATCTTGCACAAATCCATGGTGGTCAACACTTGTGTGCCCATACATTGGGCCACGGTCGCCACTGAAGGCATGATGCATTGGTAATCGACCACCATCAGGTCAACCGCACCGGTCAAAATAGCTGTTTCCTGGCTTACCGAATGCGTGCAGGAAGGAATGCCATGACGCATCATGATCTCGTTTCCCGTGCAGCATATCCCCACCAGATTAAACCCTTTTGCCCCTTTGGATATGGCCATACCCTGTTTTTCTCGGGCTACAGACACGAGAATATCCGATAGAACAGGGTTGTGTCCGTGGAGGGCAATGTTTACCCAGTCTTTTTTAAGCGTCCCCAGATTGGCTTCACTGGTCACAGGGGAAGGTGTCCCAAACAGAATATCCGCAAGGTCCGTTCCCATGTAACAGCCTGCCAGATCCGCCACACCGCATCTCAAGCCTGCAAGAAGCAGATTCACTGGATCCGCATCCACCCCGTAAAGAGTCCGGTGCATGATTTCAGAAATTTCATGATCGATTCCCTTGGGGACCAGACCATGTTTTTTCAATACGGCCACTCTTTTTTCAGGCACCACTGTGGCAGCCCACATCACCGGGGTTTCTTTTTCATGAAAATCGGCAAGGGCAGCCTGGGCCAAATCTTTTGCTATGTCCTTTGCCAAGCGTCCGTCTACGGGAATTCCCATTCGCGTTGACACCGCTTTCAATTTGACTTCATCCTTGATCTGGTAATCCCTGGTTTTATCCAGAGACATTTTCATCAGGGTATGCGCCAAATGTTTGGCATGACCCGAATGGGCGGCCGTACCTGCGGCTATAGCCCGATCCAGGCCTCTGGCTACCATCACATCGGCTGTAGCTCCGCAAATGCCGGTCTTTGGTCCATCGCCAAACGGATCAATACGGCAGGGTCCCTGAAGGCAGTGTCTGCAGCACAGGCCTGTATCCCCAAAACCACATTGGGGGAGCATCACCTCATACCGGTCCCACACGGTTTGAATATTTTCTTTCCGTGCCTTTTCAAGCATCTGATTTACAGCCGGATCAAGACTCTTTTTGTTTGAATTCCCTGGTTTTGCCATGGTCAATCCTCCTGGAATTGATTGTTGGTATTCATTTTTTGAAAAAAGAAAAATACATAAATCATTTTTTTCGTAAAAATGGGTTGTGTGTGTTGAACCCCTTAAGCGGCAAGTTTTATTCATTAGATGAGGCATCTTCTTTTACATCATTTTCTTAGCACAGCCCTCTCAAATCGCAAATAAAAAATGAGGTCTGATTTTCCGTCAACAATTGACAAATTGAAAGACTTGGCATTAGCCAATGCAATAAACTTCAAAAAAAGGCAGCCACCCATGAATACAAATATAAAGTCATTGATTACTATGATATGGATACAGGAACCACTCTTGGCGGGAAAATAGACAGGGAAAGTATTGATAGGGATATGGATGGTCAATCTACGGATGGAACCCGTCTATCTTACCACATATCGACCCAACGATTATAAGTTTTGAGTATGCTGCAAACAACAAATATTTATGGCTCAACGGATTTTGAAGACGCTTTATCTTCAGAGAACAAACGGCTTATTTCCCCAGGGATTTCTGGTGATGAGATGACTTTCCGTGCCGACGATCCGAGCGGGTTGATGCTGATCGACATGGCGTGCAACGCAAGCCTGTCGAAACCGAAATTTGATTTTAAAAATTTCAGGGAACGGGGCGTTCCATAGCGTTTATCCCCGACAACCGGATGACCGGCCAATTTCGCATGACGCCTTATCTGATGTATTCTCCCGGTTAATGGAGAACACGCAACATATGTATAATGAAAACTTGAATCCAGAACTTTAAAAAAAGTTTCCGATGGCTGTTTATCTGTTTTTCCGGCCGGATCCATCCTGCCCCCCGGATGCTTTGAAAGTGGAAATTTCCATGTGCCACGACCTTCCGAATCAATCTTAGGCAAAAGGTTCCCGTGAAGCAGGGCAATATATTTTTTTTCAATGGTTCTTTCTTCAAACTGAAGTGAGAAATGCCTAAAAGCCTCCTTGTTACAGGCAAGAAGAATGATACCGCTGGTGTCCCGATCCAGACGATGAATGGGATGAATCCCAAACGTTTCTTCATATTCAATAAGTCTTCCCATTTCAGGTGTTTTTTTTATATATGCTGAAATGATGGAACAGATGTTCTTCCGGTCATTGTGAACACTGATACCGCTTGGTTTATCCACGGCTATCCAGCCTTTTCCCGATGAAATAACCGGCACAGGTAATTTAACATGCGACTTTAACATTTAATCCCTTCAAAATACCTCTAAATTTCAATAAAGACAGTCTTTTTTGATTCAGTTCAAAAGCTCTTGTTGATTTTTACCTATATTTCCTTAATCGAAAAAAGCTTTTGATACGATTTTGGAGTAAGCCCTGTATACCGTTTGAAAATTTTTCTAAAAAAGCTGGAATCTTCATACCCGATATTTATCGCAATTTCATCTATATTATTGCTTTTCTGTTCCAGCAACCTTTTAGCTTTCTCAACTCTTATCATCTGTATGTACTTAATAGGAGGATAACCGGTTGCCTCTTTAAAACGGCGTTTGAAATTTCTTTCGCACATATTGACTCTCTCCGAAAAATCTTCAATCGTAAATGACTGATGAAAATTGTTTTCGATCAAGTCCTGGATTAATTGAATCTCCGGATCATTATGGTGTGAAGGTCTTATAGTTGGGGAAAATGGTGTTTGGGTAGTAAAGGACATTCTAAGCACAAGAGCTTTTGAACATTCAATTGCAACTTCCTGCCCATAGAACATTTTGATCAGGTAAAGGCATAAATTCATCCAAGCTGTGGTCCCTCCGGCACAGAATAGAATACCGTCTCTCGTTACTAACTGATTTGTATCGAGTTTTACATCCGGGTAGCGATTCACAAATTGATCATGATAACTCCAATGCGTTGTTGCAAGCTTCCCATCAAGTAATCCTGCTTCCGCCATCAAAAAAGCACCGCTGCAAATACCCAGTATATATGTCCCTTTTTTATAGTGATGCCACAGCCAGGGGTAAACCGGATGAAGTTCCTCAAGCGATTCTTCGATAAAGCCTGCAATGCAGGGTAAAATGATAAGGTCAGTGGATTCGATATCGTTAATCTCGCTTTGCGGCTGTATAACAAGGTTATTAAAATAATGAATCGGTTTTCCATCCATTGAAGTTAATTCCACATTAAAATATGGACTGGGATTAATACCGCATTTATAGTTCCACTGACTCCCCACCAGGCTGAAAAAATCCAATGGTCCGCTAATAGTTGTTGCCAACGCATTTTTGATTCCCAGCACTGTGACCTTTTTCATAAAGCCTGTCTCCTTAAACAAATTTTGCCCTATCGACCCGCAATAAGTCCTTTATGCCACTTTTATTTTTCAAAAACAACATCTATAAAAGAGAAACATGTCAGATAAATTTTTCATAAGGACAAAAAAATTGAAAACTGCCAATAAAGAATTTGATGCCATCGTGATCGGGAGCGGTCCAGGTGGAGCAACCGTGGCCCGGGAGTTATCTCAGCATGGGAAAAAGGTACTTATTTTGGAGTGGGGCCCAAATGAACCATTGAAAGGCAGCTTTTGGCAAATGTTTAAGGATTGTCTTGTTCTCGGCAAAAGCACTTATGTGACGAAAAATTTTCTGGCGGTGGTTCGTGGTATAACTACCGGTGGCAGTTCACGGTATTATTGTGCACTTGCAATTGATCCGCCAGTGGACGAGTTGAAAAAATTTGGGGTGGACCTTACAAAAGAAATTAAAGAAATAAAAAACATAGTGCCTTGTGAATCACTCCGTGATGATCTAATGACCCAGGCGGCAATGGTATTTAAGGAAAGCGCACTTGATCTGGGCTATGACTGGCAGAAAGCAAATAAATATATCTACCAGTACAAATGCCGCAAAGAATGTGATTTGTGCCTGTATGGATGCCCCTATGGTGCAAAATGGAGTGCGGTGAACTTTATTGACGATGCCCTGAAATACGATGCCAAAATGATTAACAAGGCAAAAGTGACAAAAATTATTGTTGAACAAAATAGAGCCACCGGTGTGGAATATCAATATGAAAAGAAGACATTTAAGGTATATGCCTCGAAAGTTATCCTTTGTGCCGGCGGCATCGGGTCCCCTTTGATTCTTCGCCAAAGCGGCCTCCCGGGAGTTGGTTGCAATTTTTTCTTTGATCCGTTCGTGTTTATATGGGGGAAAGTAGATCGTGTCACGTCCGGAAAAGGTATTCCCATGTGCTCAAGAATTATTCTGGAGGACGAAGGCATTGTGTTGACCGATCATAACGTATCCCACATGCATAAAGGCATCTTCGATATCCAGGGATTCAAGCCGGGAAAAGTATTTTCTTTTTCCAACATGGTACCCATCCAGGCCAAAACCAGGGACGGTCTTTCCGGATATTTGAGCAAGGGGGGTTGGGTAATGAAAAGTTTGACAGATAAAGATCGGCAAAAACTAAAATCGGGATATGAGCACGCAAAAAAAATCCTTGAAAACGCCGGTGCGAAAAACATCTATAAAAGCTCTGTCATGGCTGCACACCCCGGCGGTACTGTCAAAATCGGAGAGTTTCTTGATAAAGACCTGAAAACCGAATATGACAATCTTTATGTGTGTGATGCCTCGGTAATACCTCATGAAATGGGACTTCCGCCTTCATTGACGATTCTTTCAATGGCAAAACGGCTGTCCAAGCACTTATTAGGAATGGAAAAACTGGAGGGAAGGGATGGAACTGAATAATGCCTGGGTTGTCATAACCGGTGCGAGTCGCGGCATAGGAGCTACTATTGCCAAAGCGTTTGCCCAAAAAGGCGCAACGCTCATTTTGATTGCCCGATCAAAAGAAGGGTTAGAAAAAACATGCCATCAGGTTGAAAATCTGGGCGGTAAGGCACATGCCATACCTTTTGATCTTGAAAAAATTTCGCAAATTGAAAACCTGGTTGAAAAAATTTATAAGCTGACTCCGCGCGTGGATGTTCTTATAAATAATGCGGGGCTGGAAAAATATTGTTTTTATACAAATTATCAGTGCAAGGACATCTTATCGATTCTGTCCGTCAACCTGATCGCCCCCATGGAACTGACACGGCTATTGCTTCCCGGTATGCTGAACCAGAGAAAAGGTCACATTATCAATATCAGCTCAGTTGCAGGTAAACTGGCCGAAATCTATAATACACTTTATGATACATCAAAAGGCGGAATGGAGTTATGGACCGACGCTTTACGCCAGGAACTATATAAGACCAACGTAAAAGTCTCTTCAATTAATCCCGGTGGTGTAACAGATGCCGGGATGATTTATAATATCGGAGAGAAATATCCGATCCTTCTTGGATCATGTACAAGCCAGGACGTTGCAGATGCAGTCATAAATTGTACTTCGAGATACAAATCCCGGGTATTTGTAAACAACATACCGATAAAACCGTTAGTCATAATCAATGTATTATTTCCCCGGCTGTTAGATGCAATTTCCAGGTGGATAGGATTAACAAAAGTAAATAGAAAAAAAGTAGAAAAACGTTTGAGGGAAGACATATTAAAAAGCACAAAAGAAAACAGTTTGAATTGAAACCAGATATAATTAGAAGCCATTTAAAAATCTATTTAAAGTGAGGGAGCAGATATGGAAGAAATAAAAATGCGAACCTATCAATCAATCGGACATTTTATTAAAGTAATTTTTGAAACACTAAAACCTCCAGGCTTATTTTGGACGCTGGTTTCCCTTGATTGGAATTTCAGAGAGAAAATTCAGCAGACATTCTCTATTGCAAACAATTGTTATACCTGACAGAGTCTCCACGTGATCCTTGGTAAGGTGACAAAATTTTCAGAAGACGTAACATTGAATCTTATAGAATTAAAACAGGAAAACTTTGAATATAGAGAATGGATTGCTCTGAAATATGCCCAGGAATGGGCATTTCATGGAGGAGAAAAGCCTTCAGGAAAAATAGCTGATGAATTTAAAAAGCACTACTCATATAAAGAAAGAGCCTGGATAGAAAAAATAATCAGGATACAACGGTTAGCCAATTATTCAATGAATTTATTGCATAAAAGAGGATGGATAAAATCAACAAAAAAAAATGTGTGTTATATCGGTTCAAACCAGACCGGCAATCTATCTTAATATAGAGGTTAAAATGAAAAGTAGAAAAAAAAGTGACAAAACCGACAAGTTGATTATAACACTTCAGAGCATACCAATAGTATCTACTGCGTTCATTGTTGTATGTGTATTAAAGCTGAATGGCATCGTTAATTGGAGTTGGGGAAATATCATAATTGTAAGTATGATTCCATTTGGAATTTTTATGATTGGAATGACAATAATGGCTATTTTAGCTATTTATGTAAATATTAGTGATCAATACAGTATTAATAATTAGGACGGAATTTGTATAAATACTATTCTAAAGCGAGAAAAGGCGGAGGATAATGAGAAAGCTAAAAGATTTTATTATTTTCACAACAGTTTGTTTGATGTTTACGACTATGTTTGGTTGTAGTGCCATCTTAGAGGGTAAAATGGCACAAAAATTTACGATGCTATTTTCCGGCAATAATTTCAGAGCCAACCAAAGAATCACAGTTGTAACCGCACCAGAGGATCTTAACCTGTATCGTAATCTTTTACCTGTGCAATTTGATTTGCCAGAACATCCAATGGTTTTAATCAGTGTAGTAGATGATTTTGAAGTAGGCCCCTGGCCACTTACACCGTATCTGTATAGTTTTATTAGCCTGCGTTGTGTATATAAAGGGGAAGAAGGCTGGTGTCCAATCACAATGCCGGAAAGTAAATTGATAGCGGTATTGGGTGGCAGAGTAATGGGTTATCCTAAATATTTGGCCGATAATATATCTTTTATTCAATATGGTGATTCCTGGCGAGGCGAGGTCGTTCACGATGGAAGATTAGAAATTTTAATGGAGTTTACACCGGAAATAAAAGATAACCCGCCAATATGGGTTAGAGAAAAATGGCCTTTGGATTTGGAGAAATCCCCGACTTTCAATCTTATGCCACCATCAAAGGGACCAAAGGTCCAAGTGGTAAGGGCCGTTGTTGAAAAAAATGCAAAACCAGTCTCTGAAGTTACTAACGGTACGGTACGTATAACAATTGCACCTGAGATACCCGGTGCAAAACTTATTAAATCAGGAACCCTTTTTCATGGCTCATATACCCTTTCTAAAGACACGGGTATTACCTTGACGCTTGATAAATAATCCAGAAGGTATAAACATTATGGGGCCGAAAATGAGGTCGGCCCTTGATTAACGATTTTGCCGTATCCCGGATATTTAAATCGAAGCAGTAAGCCGCAGATGGTTTGAATGATCCATTCCACGATAACCAGGAACTTCCTTCCGCGAAAAGCATGTTCCCTGAAGCATGCTGAATCAAGCACACATCATTTTTAAAAAACAACCCGTTATAATTGGTTTCATGATAAATGCGCTGAACCCTATCTCTTTTGCTTTTTCTTCATCAATCAGTTCACTGAATCCGGTGCAGAGGATCATGGTAACAGATGGCCGCGAGGCAAAGATAATCCGGGCCAGCTCGACACCGGTCATACCGGGCATGGTCATGTCCGTAATAATCATATCAAATGCATCGGGTGAGTCTTCAAACGCTTTCAGCGCATCATAACCGTTTGTCTGGACAGTTACCTGATACTCCAACTTTGTGAGCATTTTCTGAAACATTTCTGAAATCGGTTCTTCATCATCAACAACAAGAATATGTTCAGAACCCCGAGGAATTTTTTTCCTCATTTTAAGAGTATCAGACACATCTGTTGCCTTTGTCACCGGTAAATAAATATGAAAAGCAGTTCCCTTTTGCAATTCGCTGTATACGGTAATTGTGCCACCGGTGTTTTTGACAATACCATGAACGATCGCAAGTCCCAGCCCGGTGCCCTCTCCTTTGGATTTTGTAGTAAAATAAGGGTCAAAGATTCTTTCCATCGTCAGTCTGTCCATTCCTTTGCCCGTATCTGAAACAGATAGTTTAATATATGGACCGGGTTTAAAGTCAAATTTATTATCCATATCTCCGGTGTCGAGTTCTACCTGAAGCAGGGTGATTTTAATAATACCACCGGTTTCACGCAGGGCATGAAACGCATTCGTGCAAAGATTCATTATCACCTGATGAATCTGGACAGGATCTGCAAGGACCTCTCCACAGTCATCCTCAATGTCATTCTCAATCGTAATCGTTGACGGAATGGAAGATCTTAAAAATTTCAGTACTTCCCTGGCAATAAGCGGCACTTTAACCGGCCGGTACTCCTGTTCACACTGTCTGCTGAACGCAAGAATCTGTTTGACAAGATCCTTTGCACGTCTTCCTGCCAGGATCACCTGTTCCACGTCAATGAGCAGGGGATCGCCAGGCGGCATATTTTCTGCCATCATTTCTGAGTAGTCAATAATAATTGTGAGAATATTATTGAAATCATGGGCAACACCCCCGGCCAGGGTACCGATGGACTCCATTTTTTGTGCCTGTCGGAGTTGTATTTCCATTATATTTTTTTCTGCTTCCGTCTGTTGATGCTCAATAATTTTCTGAAGCGCATTGGCGATGACCTGAAGCATATTGACATCGTGCTCATCATATTTACTCTTTTTGTTTCCCACGCCGAAAACCAGCCGAACTTTTCCGCTTTCTGTCACAGGAATGCTCATATGACGAATCAGATCGGAATGACCGGAAGGGTACCCTTTTTTATCACGCAAATTCTGATAATCATTATGAATGACCGGTTGCTTCAGCCGGATGCTGTCTGCCCATACCCCTGCCTGTTCAATGGGATAATGCGTTTCATGAACAGCCGTGCAATTTTTACAGGCTTCTCTGTTCCATATGGTAAGTGCAATTGTTTTTTGATCTTCGTTTACTCTGTGCAGATAGCCGATTTCACTATCCGTCAGTGCCACTGCATTCTCCAGGGCAAAATCATAAAGTTGCTGATCTTCAAGCGTTGGGGTGACTTTATGCAACTCTACCAGAAATGCCATGCGCCTGATCTCCCTCAATGTTCGCGCCTCATTTTCTTTTATACTTGTAATATCCTGAACCGTGCCAAGAGAGCATATGGCATTTTCATTCTGATCATAAATCGTTTTGGCTTTTTCATGCACCCATTTGATGCGTCCATCCGGCATGAGCAACCGATGAGCAATATCATAAGGTGATCTGATTTCGACGGATCTCCGGAAGGCGTTCTCTACCATTGAACGATCTTCCGGGTGAACCTTTTCCAGAAAAGCTTCATAGGCTGGATCAAACTCGTCTTGATCCAGCTCGAATATGCGAAATATTTTATCTGACCATGTCAAACTGTTTGTGACGAGATCAAGATTCCAGTGTCCCATCCTGGCAACTTGCTGAGCCTCTTTTAATTGCGCCTCACTTTTTTCAAGGGCTATTTCCCTTTTCCTTCGTTCGTCCATTACTATCTTTAATTGTTTATTGATCGTTTTAAGCTCTTTTGTGCGCTCATCAATCCGTTCAACCAGTTTATCCTGATAGCCCCTTAACTCTTTTTCAGTTTTGTCCTGTTTTTCAAATGCCGCCTTCAATGCCTTGTTCAGTTCCATGACTGACACATATCGCCATACAAGGAGTCCCAATATAACGATTATCAACAAAAAAATAAGAGCAGAGGCAATTCTCAAACCTGTCAAGAAAGATTTTGGTTTTCCATACCATTTTGTATAAATGTCAGCGAACACTGTATCCTTGAGAAGAGAAGCCAGTCCGGATTTAATTTTTTGAAGAAGTTCCGGCTGCCCTTTTCTGACGCCTACAGCACGCTTCACTTCTATCAGGGATTCACCGACTGTTTTTATGTAATTTTCAATACCGGATTTTCTGGCAAGCATAATAAGAGGCGGCGCCGGATAAACCAGTGCATCAATATTTGCTGACAAAAGATTTAATAACGCTTCATCAAGGGATTGAAAGTAAATGACAGATGATTCTCCAAACACTTCCACGATGGCGGCACCGATATTATCAGAAACCACACCAACTTTCCTCTGGGCCAGATCTTTTAATGCGTTTATTTCTGTTGTGGACCTTCTGACAAATATTCTGATATGGAATGCCTCGACCGGTGACGTAAAATCCAGTATTTTTCTGCGATCTTCACTGATGCCCACATTGGGCACCACCTGCACCTGCCCTTCTTTTATGGCTTCCCAAACCAGCGGCCATGTTTCATAAACGACATATTTCACAGAAAAACCGGAACGTCTTGCGATTTCATCCATGATATCTATGGCAAACCCTTTTGGTTTTTCCGTTTTGCTCTGATTGACATATTGGGGAGGGAAGTTTAAAGGGACACCTGCTGTGAATACTGTTTCAGCACATACAGAAGCACCTGCAAGACAGATTGAAAAGACAATAATCAAATAGGAAAGCGATGTGTTCATATTCATTTTCCCGAAATGCGATACTGCGATAAACTTATGCCGATCAAAGAGGATTTTAATTTATTATCCCGTGGTCGGACAAGACTATTGGTGGTTTTTTTTGCGTATGTTCTTTGAAGGGTAAAAAGCAAATTTTTATCCGTGCAAATTGATTTTGGATTTTTGAAACAGCAATATCTAATGAATTTATTGCCCTATCAATATCTTCGGTAGTAACGTTTAGATGGGGTCTTAATCGAAGCGAATAATAACCGCTACTGCCTATGATTAAATTTTGCCTTTTTGCCTCGTTAACTAAAGTATTGCGTATAGCTTCTGAGGGTAAGTCAAATGCGATGAATAAACCCTTTCCTCTTACATTGCTTATGAATTCCGGATATTTTTGTTGCAACATATTCAGTTTTGAAAAAAAATACTGACCTTGAACATTTGTATTTTCTAACAAGCGCTCTTTTTCATAAACATCAAGAATAAGCCCACATCGGACTAAATCCGTTAAGTTTCCACCAAATGTTGAGCTAATTCTGCTCGATTGTTTAAAAACATTATTTGTCACTTCATCGACACGGTCATTTACAAAAATACCGCTTACTTGCGTTTTCTTGCCAAAAGATATGATATCGGGTTTAATGCCAAAATGTTCGTAGGCCCACATTTTACCGGTTAATCCCATACCTGTCTGAATTTCATCGAAAATTAAAAGTATATCTTCCTCATCACTTATTTTTCTTAATTCTTTAAAAAATTCTGCTCTAAAGTGATTGTCTCCCCCTTCACCTTGTATAGGTTCAATGATAATTGATGCGATTTCACCTGGATATTTTGTGATAGCATCTTTAATTTGTCTGATTGCAAATTCTTCAGAATGAATAACCTCTTCCAATATATCTTCTGTAATTGGAAATCTAAGTTTTGGGTTTTTGATGCGACACCATTTATGTTTTGGGAAATATTTGGTTTTTTTCGGATCATTCATATTCGTTATAGAAAGTGTATATCCAGAACGGCCATGAAAGGCATCACAGAAATATATCACCTTCATGTTCCGTTTGAAAATTCCTTTTTGAAGGTTTTTTCTTGCTTTCCAATCGAACGCAACTTTTAAAGCATTTTCAACAGCAAGCGCACCACCTTCAATAAAGAATACGTATCTAAAATTATTTTGAGGATCTGTTTTTTGAACGAACTTCTCTACATATTGCTCATAAATATCATTAAATACGTCGGGAAGAGCAGGTTTTATCAAAGACGCTTTGGCTAACTTTGATAGGTTTTCTATCATATATGGATGATTATATCCGATTGCCTGACTTGCGTACATTGAAAACATATCTAAATATTTTATTTGGGTTTGAGTTTCAACAATCCAGGACCCAAAACTTTTATCAAGGTCCATTGATATACAACTTTCATCTATCAGCATATAATTAGATAAATACGAATTATTATCACGTCTAAAAATCATAATTTGTCCTCAAAAATTCTTAGGGTAATTTTGCTTCCTATTGGAATGAATTTTAAGTTCTGATACGTTCCACCTCAATTCGATAAGTTTTGAATGCAATTTTTTATGCAGTAAGCTAAAAAGTCAACATTCGGGCGCCGAAGCATTGTGAAATGAGTTCCTGGAATATCAAAAGCTTTAATACTATCATTATAATCTTCCCATCCATAATATGGTTTATCGACTATTCTATTAACATAAGTTACGATTTGCTGTTCCGACATCCATTTCCTATCAACACTGAATTCTTCTTCCACTATACTGCTGTCAGGATTTTTCATGGACGCCCGTAAAAGATGTATTCGTCCACTATACGGTTTAGTTTGATAATTCTTTAGGGCTTGTACCTGATAGATATAAACATCATAAATCCGGTATAAATAGTCAATATTTGAAGACGTTGAAGCAATTTTCGCGCTTTTTGCACACTCCCATAGCACGTCTAATCTTTCCTGATGAGACATGCCTTGAATGCAATGACGCGTCAATTCCAAGCATGCTTCATCTTTGATTTTCATTTTTTTATTGAATAATGGAACAAGATCTATATTTGATAGGCCGCCCAAGTCTCTTAAAAAATCCATAAAAATGGTCACATCATTTATTTCAATCATCTTAAAATAAGACGGTTCAATTGAATCGATGAGTATGATAGGAGGTGCTTTTACCCCCTGGTATTGGATTTGTTGAGCCATTTCATAAGCAATCGTTCCACCGGACCCGCAAAAACCGGCCAAAACGAATCCGTCTCGGGATAATAACGGATGAATTGCTTTGATATATTCGGTGGCCATATCCTCAATTTTTGAAAGTGGAGAGGTGTCTGATGTTGTGCCGAATGCCTGTAGTCCATAGATGGGCTGAGTGGGATCAAAACACCAAAATAAATCCTTGTAGCAGAAAAGATTGCCATCTCCCGGATGAACGAAAATTAGGGGTACCTTATCTTCTGATGCTTGAATTTTAACCAGAGGACTGAAAACAGCAGAAATATGTTTTCTTTGACTTAATAGATTTGCAAGTTGTGCAATGGTTGGAGATTGAAATATATCAGATAAAGCCAACTCTTGATCAAATTGATCAACAATTTCACTCATCATTGTGACAATCATTAATGAATTGCCACCTATATCGAAAAAATTATGATTTATTCCAATTGGATGTATGTGTAGCAGTTCTTCCCAAATGCGTACAAGCATTTCTTCTGTTTGATTTTGAGGCTCGACATAAACTGTTTGATTTGAATAGTCCTTAATCCCTGGGTCTGGTAACTTCCTTCGATCTATCTTTCCACTTGAGTTTAAAGGAAATTGTTCTATGAAAACAAATGCTTTAGGCATCATATATTCTGGTAAAATTTCTTTTATCTTTTGCCTTATGGAATATATAATGTCATCTTCCGAGTATTGTTCATCTTCTTTACGTATTATGTAAGCAACGAGTTCTTTATTATCAGCATTTCCTCCTCTTACGATAACTACTGCATCTTTGATGTATTTGACTTTTTTTATAATCTTTTCAATTTCTTCAAGTTCGATTCTATATCCCCTGATTTTTACCTGGTTGTCAACTCTACCGATAAATTCCAAGAACCCTTTTGCTTCAGGTAAATATCTTGCAAGATCACCCACACGATAAATTCTAATATCTTCATTTTGAAGTAACATCTCAAAAAATATGTGGTAGTATGAAAATAAATCTAGACTTCTAGCTTTGCTAGTGTTATAGCCCTAAATATGAACATTTCAGGGCTCACAAAAAAAATATCAGACGATGAGAAATCTCCACTTGTAACCGAA
>JAHIVH010000131.1 GCA_018816735.1 Pseudomonadota bacterium
CGGATAGGTAATAGACGATCAAAAACGAGATGTAAAAAAGAATGAATTCTTGGATAACTGCTTAATTTGATTGGAATGGATGATTTTCGGAAAGGAGGTTTTTTTGGCTGCCGCGAAGCGGTTTTGTTCAACTATTATTAGTACAAAAATCGCGGCCTATGCACGACATATTGCCACTTTATTTAACGACAACTATTTAAAATCATATTATAAAATTCATGCGCACCCTTCATATTGACCCGCAAATACCAATGAAAGATATAAATATCTCCCGAATTAGTATAAAAATCACACTATTCGTTTAATAGCATGAATAAATATATTTTTTTGTTGATAAAAATATCATAATATGATTTTCATAATTAACATCAAACAGATCATTCAATTGAATCATTATTTCCCTGTAATGTTTATTCCATATACGCATACAGGTAAAACATCAAGGAGGTTTTTTATGGAAACTCAACTGTTAAGATTCAAATAGCGTAACGGTTTTGGGCATATTCAGGAACGAAATAGTGTAACGGCTGATTACCCCGCCGCAGTATCCCGCCCAGGTTTTTTTTATAATACCCCGCATACCCCGCCACTTTTTGGAAACAAGTTAAAATCAAACCCATTGGTTCAGACAAAAGCAAAAGATGGACAACAGTATATGTTTGTTTTAAAGAGGAAAGCCCGAAATGGCTGTTTCGGGCTTTTTTAAGATTGAACTTCGATTCACCGTTTGTTGTCGGAAGTTCCTGATCACTTTACAGCGGGTTCCGGCGTATTGCAAGGCTGGATTTCGTGCTGCTGATTACTGTTGTTTGCCGTTCTTGTCATATCGCATTTAATATCTGCCGATGTTGCTTTCGGGGACAAACCTATTGTTCCGAACATTGCCGGTTGACCGCACGCAGATTGTCTCATCGAAAAGCTCAGCACCGCTACCGTCAAACTGAAAAAGGTAAACGCACACATCGGCTTGCCGAGAATCGCCGCAGGCACTCTAAAAAATTAGTCGGTACAAAAAACATGGATGATCCATCTTCAACGGAAATACGGGACGTCCTCTTTACAAATTCAAACAACGAAAGTCTCATAGTTTCTTTAAAAATGTTATTCAAATTTGGTTACAGTTAGAAATCAGAAAGGTGGGTACTGAAATTTATAAAGAGTCTGTCCCCCCTTATTTGTCCTTATTTGCTTCAAGAAAAAAAGAAAGGTAAAACAGTTAAATGCCGAGGCTAAGATATTGAAAGTAAAATAAAGATTCACCATGTGGGTGGGAAATATGCATTCCGATCCCTTTATTTTTCGAGTCAATATTTTCGGATAGCCCCAGATCGAAACGCCGGGGCCGACGATCAGATTTTTTTTATGAGAGCGAAGGTGACATGATAGCTCGAAGCCCTCTTGACATAAAATACCGGACCCGATGCAAAAAAACTGGACAAGAGAAAAGTGACGCCTGTCAGTCCGCAGGATAATCGCTCTGGCTAAAAATGACATTAAACCCGCCGATGGTTAAAGACACTACAGGCGCACCGCTTGCTGAATCTGAATGTATATATTAATAAACATATTATGCAAATATATATACTTTTTCCTGTATGCGATGATCCTTGTATGACCTGAATCTTTTTTTGCATGGCGGTTTTTTTCCTGATTATCGGTTTTCGGTCATTTTATAAAATAATTATAAAATAATTGGCCAAATGTTTTTTTTGCGATATGACCTTTTCCTGGCCGGTAGGCATCAAACGGCCATTTTCCGACAAGCAAATGATTTCATTATGAATTTGAAATAATCGAAGACTTATGTCAAATGATGACGCCATGGACAGACAGCTCACCATCACCGTGATGCCGGACAGGGCGATAATACCCGAATGGATCGAGACGGACGGGACATTATCTGGCACTGCGGCAGGCATACAGAAGAATATCCATGACCGGTATACACATGATCCACATTCCTGGCTGTTCTACCTTGGATTTCATGAACAGGACAGCGAACTGTCATTGTCACTCAATTATTTTATTTCTCTTTCGGCATTGTTTGTGCGGAAGATCAGCCGGATTCCGGATCTGGAAACCTTGAGACATCTGGCGGCGCCTGAGATTTCAGATACTGAACTGGACGGGATGATGGAAGGCATCCCCATGATGACCGGGGCAGATTATATTGACAAGACCCTCCTTCATGATGTCTGGTCCGGGTTTGGGGACTCTTTTTCCGGCATTGTCCGTGAATATGACGGCAGCATGGCGTCTTTTTTTGCGTCCCTCAATCCTTCCATACATCTGGCCGGACGCGTTTTCTTCCACCTTGTGGAAAACAAAAAAGGGAATCTTCCTTTTGCGTTTATGGCCACATACTCATCCGGCATGGGAAGTAACGGGAAACCAAAACATTTGCCCCTGAAACATGCACTTACAGAATATGACAATCATCAGGACACCTTGCTTAAGCTGCTGTCAACGGTATATGCCGCAGCGGAGCAAAGTGATCTTGTAAAAGAAATGATCGATACCGGGGAACTGTTTCATCCCCTTTCCTGGGGAGCGGAAGAGGCCTTTTGTTTTTTAAAGGAGATTGCCGTTTACGAGGACGCAGGCATTTTATGCCGGATCCCGGACTGGTGGAAGAAGAAGTCTCCCGGTGCATCTGTCAGGGTTAACCTCGGGGATTCAAAACCTGCCCGTGTGGGGCTGGATGCGCTTGTGGATTTCAAGGCCCATATTCTTTTGGGCGACATGGAGATTACGGCAGAGGAAGCGCGGCGGATGCTGGAAGAGTCCGAGGGGCTGGCATTTATTAAAAACAAATGGGTGCCGGTGGATCATGAAAAACTGAAACAGGCCATCGCACTTTGTGAAGCATCGAAAGCCCTTGAAAGTGAAGGACTCACCCTTCGTGAAGCCCTGAGGCTTCAGTTGAATCCGGAAAAACTGTTTGGTCTTCCTGAAGGGGGTAAGGAATTATCCGTTACCCATGGCATGTGGCTTGAATCGCTCATTGGCAGGCTTAAAAATCTGGGGGAACTGCCCCATATCGATCCGGGCAAGGGATTCCGGGCGGATTTGCGGCCATATCAAAAACAGGGGCTGAACTGGCTTCATCTGCTCGATACCCTGAACTTCGGCGCCTGTCTGGCCGATGATATGGGCCTGGGAAAAACCGTTCAGATTCTTGCCTTTTTAAGCATATTAAAAAGCAGAAAATCCTTAAACGCCAGTCTTCTCATTGTTCCGGCATCCCTTATTTCAAACTGGATCGATGAAATTGATCGATTTTTTCCTGCCCTTTGCTTCAGGGTTGTTCATCCCGGTTTCACCCCGCCCGCCAAATCGGGCAAATCCAGGAACGGGGATCTTCAATTGAACAAAAGCGAACTTGATGCTGTTGATCTCATCATCACCACCTATGCCCTGATCCAGAGATATGAATGGCTTCATGACTACGAGTGGACCTATGCGATTCTGGATGAAGCACAGGCCATTAAAAATCCGGGAACCAAACAGACCCGGGCCGTGAAAAAATTAAAAGCCCGAAACCGAATCATCATGACCGGAACGCCTGTGGAAAACAGGCTTTCCGATGTCTGGTCCCTGTTTGATTTTTTAAATGCAGGACTTCTGGGGAACAAAGCTGAATTCGCCCGGTTTTCAAAATCATTGACAAAAAACACCGAAGGATATGGCCGCTTGCGAAAGCTGGTGTCACCCTATATTCTGAGACGATTGAAAACAGACAAAACCGTTATTTCGGATCTGCCTGACAAGGTGGAAATGAAATCGTTTGCGTCCCTTTCCAAAAAACAGATTGTTCTCTACCAGAAAGCAGTTGAGGATCTGACGCGCGCCATAGATAAAACCGATGGGGTTCAGCGAAAAGGCATTGTTCTCTCTTCCCTGATGAAGTTCAAGCAGTTGTGCAATCACCCGGACCAGATCGCCGGTTCAGGGGATTTCAGTGAGCAGGACAGCGGAAAATTCATCCGGCTGCGGGAAATATGCGAAACCGTCTATGAAAAACGCGAGCGACTGCTGGTCTTCACCCAGTTCAAAGAGATGACAGAACCCTTGCGGTCATTTTTGGAAACCATTTTTCACAGGCCGGGGCTGGTGCTGCACGGCAGTGTGCCTGTGGGCAAACGAAAAGAAATTATTGAAACATTTCAGAAGGACGTCTATTGTCCGTTTATGGTGTTATCGCTTAAAGCAGGCGGTGTGGGACTTAACCTCACCAAGGCCAATCATGTGGTGCATTTTGACCGGTGGTGGAACCCGGCTGTGGAAAATCAGGCAACGGATCGGGCCTTCAGGATCGGACAGAAAAAAAATGTGGTGGTTCACAAGTTTATCACCAGGGGAACCATTGAGGAAAAAATTGATATGATGCTGAAAGACAAACAGGACCTTTCAGACCAGGTGATCGCCCAGTCCGGCGAAACCCTGATTACCGAATTGAATAATCATGATTTGATAAATCTATTCAGGCTGAGACTATAAGGAGACCAGATGCGTTACCATTATCATTTCCCCAAATATGTGAGTGTGGCTGAAAAAAAAGCCAAGGCTGAACAAAAGCTGAAACAGCTGAAAAAAAAGAATCCGGCGCTCAAACCCGTCACCCTCAACGGGAATGCGCTGGCAACCACATGGTGGGGAAAAGAATGGAACAAAAATCTTGAACGGTATGCCGATTACACAAACAGGATCGGACGCGGCCGGAGCTATGTGCGTCATGGGGCCGTGCTGGACCTCACCATCACACCCGGCAAGGTGGAGGCACTGGTTCAGGGATCGCGCTCAAAACCCTACAGCGTTGTCATTTCCATCCGTGCGATTCCCCAAAAAAACTGGCATAGGATTAAAGCAGCCTGCAAAGGCAAAATGGAGAGCATGCAAACACTCATTTCAGGCAAATTCCCAAAAGGGCTGGCAGACCTGTTCACCCAAAAAGGAGACGGTCTGTTCCCCTGCCCGGAAGACATATCCTTTGACTGCAGTTGCCCGGACTGGGCCGCCATGTGCAAGCATGTTGCAGCCGTGCTCTACGGCATCGGCGCCCGGCTGGATGAAGATCCGAACCTGTTTTTCGTTTTAAGAAAAGCGGACACGAACGACCTGATTTCAGAAGCCATTCAGGAGAGCAAAAACGATCTTCTTGCAAAAGCCAGACGGAAAACATCCCGCGTTCTTGAGCCTGAAGAAGGATTGTCAGACATATTCGGTATCGACCTGGACGAAGATGCGCCTGCGGCGCCTATAAAAACAACCACCGGTAAAAACCCAACACCCAAAAGAAACGTCAGCGCACCCAAAAAACAAGCCCGAAAAAAGGCGGTTAAAAAACCTGCCCGGTCAAAGAAAACCGTCGCCCTTTCCCCATCCGATGTCATGTCAAAAGTTGAAGCATTGATAAAGAAAGGAAAAACCGGTATCAAGGTATCTGACATCATCGATGCCTCCGGGTTGAACGAACAAAACGTGCGAAACAGCATCACGCGCCTCAAACAACTGGGTCGAATCGAATCTGCGGGATGGGGCGTATACCGGATCAGTCATTAAATGACGCAGGATCATCCAATGGTTCCAGGTGGGTGACGATTGAAAGGTTTGGCACGGCCTGATGAATGTCAGCCTCAATACGCTCCAGAAGGGAATGACTGCGTTGCACAGTCCACTCGCCTGGCACCAGAACGTGAAATGATGCAAATCGACGCGCACCGGCCTGCCGGGTCCGAAGCGCATGATACCGGACCCCCATTTGAACATATGACGCCAAAATTTCTTCCAGCACACGCTGCTGTTCAACGGGCCAGGCGGTGTCCATCAGGCCCAAAACGGATTTGCACACGATACGGCCCCCGGACCAAACAATATTGCTGGCCACAAGGAGAGCAACCACAGGATCCAGACGCTCCCAACCGGTCACGGCTACCAAACCCACGCCAATCAACACGCCCGCAGATGTCCACACATCTGTCAACAAATGACGCGCATTGGCTTCCAAGGTGATTGAATGGTAGGTTTTGGCTGCTCTGAGTAAAACAAGTGAAACGCCCAGGTTGATCAATGAAGCAACGACTGATACGCCCAGACCCAGACCGATCTGTTCAAGCGGTTTGGGAGCCATCCACCTTTCAACAGCAGCAATACCGATCCCCACTGCGGCAATCAGTATCAACGTTCCTTCAACGCCACTTGAAAAGTATTCGGCCTTGCTGTGCCCATAAGGATGGTTCTCATCAGCCGGACGGACAGCAATGGTCAACATGGCCAGTGCCATAAACCCACCGACGAGATTGACCAGAGACTCCAGTGCATCTGAAAGCAGACCAACGGAATCCGTAAGCTTATAGGCGGCGACCTTGAACCCCATTGTAAGAATAGCCGTAACAATCGATAACCAGGCAAAGCGTGTCAGTGTTGAAGGCTTTGTATTGTTTGATGTCATAACCGGGTTTACGCCTTTGAAAACATAACGATAACCGGCAGACATGAAACCGCTGCCGGAAAAAATTTTAAATGATTAAAAAAAAGGAATATACCAGTTCGGTATGTTAAAACAAGAAAAAAGGGTCATTCAACAACCGAAAACACAGATGACAGGCCTTCATAGGGTTTGACCTTATAATGGCATCCCTTTTTATAATGCCCGTAATGCCTGATTCTATAGGCTCCCGGTACTGTGCCTTCCGGTATCGTCCATAAAACCGTGATAACCGAGCCGGCAAGGCCTGACCGTTTCCATCTGAAAATCGTTTCAGGGTCCCTGTCCCGGGCGACAACTTTCTCAAGATTTCCGGATTCATCCAGTTTTTCAACTGACAGATAGGTTTTCTGCACCTGAAGATCATTATTCGGGTGCGCCCCCCAGAATTCCACGGACACGGTATTCCCGGGATAATAAACAGCCTTTGCGTCTGTTTTGACTTTGCCGAAATATTCGCCTTTGGGTACGGCATCCCAAATCACATCGCCGGTTAACAGCCACTGTTTGTCTATCGTATTTTCGATGCTGTCCATGGGCAGGGCATAATCAGGAAGGTCACTGTCATTTTTAATGGACCAGGAAAGGTCATGGACCATCTGCCTTACGGCATTTAACGAATAGGGCCCAAACCAGTTGGCGCCGCCTTCGTAATGCTGGATGGCGTATTCTTCGCGGGTGGTGAGATAGTTGGCATAGGAATTGGCGCATGCGGCAATTTCCACATGAGAGATATCCGGAAACACGTTTCGCACGTCATCCCTGAGCCGTCTTCCGGCCATGGTTGTCACTTCAAAAGGAAGCCCGATGATGGCAAAATTTCCTATCTTCACAATCTGGATCGGCAGAATCCGGGGCACGGCCTTGTATCCGGTAAAAAGGTAGTCATCGGCCCTGCCCATGGGCACCACACCGACCTTCTCCAGTTGGCACAACCTGTCTGACTCAAACAGGTCATCCGGCATCAACAGTTTCCAGAGCATATCCTGAATGCTGTTTCCCAGAGGATCTGCAAGATAATCAACGATCGTTGGCGTATCGAAAATATCCCTGGCGGTTCCTTCCGCACCGGGCAGCATGCCTTTTGTATCTTCGGAAGAGGTTTTCAGCATGGAAAGCCCGACAACCGGGCTGCAGGCCACGCAGGTATCCATGGATTCATGATCGTAACGGACCTGATGGGGTTTGATAAAAGACGGATCGATTTCAAACCCCGGAAAAGAGACAAACATTTTTCCATAGGACACAGTCCCTGCAAGTTCTTCATCCGCATCCTCATATAAATTCATGGCAAGATTGTACTGGGTCAATCCTCTTTTTTTCATCCGGTCATAATCGTGAATCCCGTCTGCCCGGTAAACCGCTTTGCCATCCGCATCGGTCACTGCGTCCGCATCATCATAATCATCTGCATCTTCCGGAAGATTGGCTGACGCGTCTCCGGCATCATTCATGGCAAACGAGGCGACAAACGCGCCTTCCGAATATTCGCACCCTTTTTCCCTTTCAAACACATAGGATGCATACCCTTTGCTGTCCCCGTTGATGAGTTTCAGAAATGGCCCGGACACATGCCCGTGAACGGCACACCAGGAGAACACCCCTTTTTCATCTTCTCCCTGTTGAAATTTAAGAAGGGTCATCAGGCGATTGGTATTGTCTTCTGATCCATCGGGATTCACATAGGCGTTTCGTTCGTCCTCCGGGTTTTCCAGATACGGAAGCGGCGACCGGTTAAAGGAAAAGCGTTCCCCGGGAAGCCAGGAAGCGTATCCGTCGTTGATGTAAATCCGGCCATCTTTAAGCGTATGATGGGCCCGTGAAATGGCTTCGACAATCCCGTTTGCGATCCCGTCAAAATTTTGCCTGCAAAATCCAAGGCCCATCAACAGATTCAATCCATAACAGTCAAAATACCCACCAGGAGCACTATGGGTATGTGTGGCCTGAATCAGAACGTTTTGTTCCGTATAGAGATCGCCATAAGCCGCTTTCAGGCGCCTGATCACCTCGTCATGAACCGCCTCGGACACGTTTGCAAGATCGATATTGACATAAACGGCACGCTTGCCGGTTTCATTGTCCCTGACGATAAACGCCCTGGCATATTGCCGCATGAGGATGCCTTCCCCTAGCTGGCTGAATTCAACCATACCGGCAAACATGACTTCTGCAGGCGGGCCGGTGATATCATAAATACCGGTTCCGACCTGAAAGGCAGTGACGGAAGGCCCTGTTTCCGCAGATTGGAGGTCGGACGAAGCAAGCGGTGTGAACCGGCCCAATGAAAAGGCATCTGTTCCGGAAAGCATAAATCCCATGAATGCGATGAAAAAATAATCGAACACACGGATACGCATCATTCCCCCTCCTTTTTTTGATTCATCCCTGTTTTGCCCAAACAGCCCGCGTTTGATCATGGCGCGCATTTCAAATTGCCAGATTAATATTGACAATCATGCCACCCTGCCCCTAAATTAATACAATTTTATAAAATAAAAGTCGATCGGGAAATCGCACCGGGAAAATAAAAACATGAACACCCAAAAAGAATCTGGCAACACCATCGAGCGCTCAAAGACCCAAAAATACTGCACGGAAACCTTTCTGAAAATCCCGGAAAGCAAAAAAGACCGAATCCTGAATGCCGCCATTTCAGAATTTGCAAAAAACGGCTACCAGGCAGCAAATATCAATGTGATTGCAAAGAAAGCCGGGATCAGCATCGGCTCCATGTATAATTATTTTAATTCCAAGGAAGCCCTTTTCCTGGAAATCAATGACATCGGATACCGTATCATTAAAACCGTATACAAAGGCATCAATGATAAAAAAGGTGATTTCTTTGACAAGTTTGAGAAAATGATAAAAAGTGTTCAGCTTTATTCGAGGAAATATCCGGAACTGACTCAAATGTATCAGGAGATTACTTCTGAAGGCCTTTCCCATCTTTCAAAAAACATCACCCGGAAGATTGAGGATATTGCACTTGAATTCTATACCAATGCCATTATAAAGGGGCAAAAGGAAGGGACCCTTACAGCAAATGCTGACCCGAACATGACAGCGTTCTTTCTTGATAATCTGATTATCCTGCTTCAATACTCCTATACATCCGAGTATTTCAAGGAGCGGATGAAAATTTTCATTGGTGAAGATGCGCTGGAAAATGATGAAAAAATTGCCAACGGTCTGATGGCGTTTGTCAGACGATCGCTTGCGCCGTAGATAATTGCAAGAACCAAAAGACAACCATCTGGTATAGGGCCTCTATATGATCATTTTTACAATATTGGGACTTTTAATTTCAGTGGCAGGATTGATCGGATGTTTCATGCAGATTCTCCCTGGCCCCACATTCAGTTATCTGGCTATCCTTGTGCTTTCCTTTGCCAAAAGCTGGGAACCCTTCAGTACCCCATTTCTGATCGTGACCTTTCTTTTAACAATTCTGGTATCTGTTCTTGATTACATCATCCCTTCCATTGGCGCCAAAAAATACGGTGCCTCCAAAATGGGCATCGGGGGATCGGTTATCGGCATGATAACGGGCATCTTCTTTTTTCCCCCTTTTGGCATGCTCCTATTTGCATTTTTAGGCGCACTCATCGGGGAGATCATCACCGGGAAAAAAGCCAGCCTCGCCCTTCAGGCCGGCTGGGGAATCATTGTAGGGAACATCGCCAGTGTGGCGCTCAAGTTATCTTTTTCCGGCGTGCTTCTGATTCTCTATGTATTTAATATGTTCTAGCACCTGAATCTGACGGCAACATTCAGGTGCCGCCCAAACCCTAAAACGTATCGACTATTAAAATATAGCTGTTGGCATTACAGACATAAATTTTTCCCAAAGCATCATTTACAGCAAGGGCTCTGGGATAAAATCCGCCGCTTTCAGGCTGAATGGTTTCCTCATAATCCCCGCTCAACGTGAACTTCTGTATTCTCGCAAAGGTTGGCGAGCTGTTGATATCTCCGACAATAACCGTTTTGTTTCCCATGGTGGCAATGCCTGTAGGGATGCTGAACTCACCGTCCCCATTGCCCTCTTCTCCCCAGCTTTTTACGAATGTGCCATTTTTATCCCACACATTGACCTTGTTGTTTGCGGCGTCTGTCACAAAAACCTGATTGTTTTTGATCGCAATGCCAAGCGGTCCCCACTCAGATCAAACACCTTTACCTTGTCGTACTCATCGCATACATAAAGCCGATCGTCATAGACCACCAGCCCCATCGGATAGGAGCTTGAAGACAGGCGCCATTGGGGTCACAAAAACGCCATTGGCCGTAAGCTTTTGAATCCTGGCATTCCCGGTGTCGGAAACATATACATATCCATCCTCATCAATGGCAATTCCCATGGGGTCTGAAAATTTCCCGTCACTTGTACCATGCCCCCCGAATTTATCGGCAGTTACGCTTCCATTGGTGTTGTCATTATTGGCATCATCCGCCCCCAGATCACTGCTCCCGCCACCGCCACCACAATTTATCATCCCGACAAGAAACATTACCGAAAACATGAACACGATGCCATACATGCGGATACATTTTACCATCATTTGTCTCCTTTAATAGAAGTTTTTGCTGACAACACTTTTTAAAGTTGGATTTTTGAAGATGTTTGATCATGCCAATTTTTTTAAAACCCGTCAAGAGCTGAAACGTTCAGGAAGACCATGAAAAAAACGGTGATTTTAATTCTACCATAATGATTTAAAAGGAAGACTGTCATTACATGGTTTGCTCTTCTGCCAATCGCCTTCCCATTATCCATTCAGCATAGTCCGGGAAGCCATCCTGCTGATCCTGCATCCTCATGTGCCCGATGGCAAGAGGCGTGTTGGCAATAGATTTCCATGCTCTTATGGACTTGATGTTCTCTCTCCTGTAGAATTCCGTGTTTACCAGAAAATTTATATCTCCCTGGACCGGCTGAAAATATACATAGCCGCCTTTGACGGCTATGGGCATGTTCAGTCCGGATTCCTTCACTGCCGCCCATGACTGATATGGCCTGGGATAATGATTGAAATTTTTGTTAAGGAAGGTGATCTGATGGTTTCTGATTCCCATCAACTGGAACCCCTCGATCATCACATTTTTTTCAAGCCGGGGATCATAGGCTGCCATGCCCCCCTTTTGAGGATTTTCAGGATCATTTCTAACGATTTCCATCAGCATGCCCACCCCGTGTTCCCCCCGTTCCAGGGCAAAGCCAAGCGCCTCATAATCAATCGCCCCTGTCAGGAATTCCAGATCTTCAATATTGTAGGTGATCTTGTCGTCCATGCTTTCCAGGCAATTTCCATATTCATAGTTTTTTAAAAAAACACGTTTTTCATGCCAGTCCATTGTGAAAATCTGGTCATGCGCGGTTTGCTGGATCACAAGGCTGCCATGATTATGAAGCCTTTTGGGTGAGGTATGATCAAAAAATGCCTTACCGTTATGAAACCGTATGCCGTGATATGCTTTCTGGATCATGAACATCACATTTTCTCTTGCAAATCCGAAAAACCGGTTTTCAATCATCTCTTGAATGATGGTATCTGCCGAGGCTTCGTTCAGGATGATCAGCATTTTCTGTTTTGCCAGGGCTTTTACCGGATCCATATTGAATTCTTTTGCAAGGTTATAAATATCAAAAGAAAACTGCAACATGTGGCGTGTTCCCAAAGAGAGCGGGAAAAGGTCACCCGGCGCACATCCGGCTTTTTCAACAATCTCTTTTTCAGGGACATGATTGCCCTGGTCTTTTGACATCAATTCAGAAATCCGGCTGAGACTCAGACTGTTTTTGAGATTGATCAGATATTTGGTGCCAAGACCAAGACGGGTTGCCTCACCGGCAGCAGCGTGCTCAGTAAAAAGCCTGCCTGAAAGAATACATCTGGCAGCTCTTATTTTCCGGATCGGCAATGCCTTTTCCTGGCACAACACACTTATGTTTCTGGGTTCCTTTAAATAGTCCATATGCGAGTATGCATTTATCCGGTCTTCATTTTTCCCGATCAGTGCCATTGACGGATAGGATGAGAAAATATCATCGGCTATCTTCAGGCAGAGATCCGTATACTGACCATTTTCTCCAAATAAATAATTGTCACCATGATGCATAAATGAGGAAGAGCGAACCATTATTGAACTCCTTTGAAAACACGATGAATGATTAAAATGGTATCCTGTTTTAACGAACGCGGCCTGCCCGTCATGTTCGTATGGTCATCCTGATTGTGTTACACCGTGCAGTAGCAATGGATATGCCAAAAGACAAATCCGCTGAAGGCGGACAAACAGAGGGTTGGCGGCGCAACAGCCATATGACATGCGCTTTTTCAAAAAAAATCGACAGCCAATAGTTTACAAATCGCAAAAAATCCTGACAAGTGAGATGAATCAATTAAATGCCTTTTGATATCTCCTTGACACTGAATTGATTCTTCAATAATCAATCTGATTATCAAATGCATCCTGTCAACCATTCAAATTTGATCTGCCCAAAGGAGGTTTTCATGCAAAAACGCCACACATGTCTTAACACGAGATTTTTCTTTGCCTGTTACATGTTTTTTTTCCTTTACCTTACTGTCTGTGGTTTTGCAGACGAAAAAAATGAGCGCATATCAGAAATATTTGAACAGGGTTGGGCCCTCGAAGGCCAAATGCACCTTGATTTGGCCAATCTTGACAAGGCCGAGGCGCTTTATGAAGAAGCTGTCCGGATGGCTCCGGACAACGAAGAGGCCAAATGGCGGCTGGGGGAAATTATTTTCAAGAAAGCGGAAGAGGAAAAAGATAAAGCCAGGCGGATAAAAATGGTTGAAAGAACCGTGGCCCTTGCTGAAGAATCCATTGCCATCAATCCGGAATCCGTGGGGGGGTTATACTGGGCAGGGACCGGATATGCCAGACTGGCCGACATGTCAGGAATCCTTTCAGCTTTAAAGCAGGTCAAACTGTCCAAAAAATATCTTCACCAGGCCATGGAAACTGATGAAAACAACCGTTTTGCCATCCTTTCCGGCGTGATTCTTGCCGCAATTTATTCGGAAGCCCCATGGCCGTTGAAAGATATGGACCAGGCCCTGAAACTGGCCAAGTGGGCTGTAGAAAAAGACCCGAACCTCACTATCGCAAGCCTGCGCCTGGGGAAAATCTATGTTGCAGACGGGAAAAAGGATATGGCGAAAAAAGAGCTGGAACGATGCCTCGCTATCAAAAAGCCGATGTATGTCTGGGATGCGATTCTTTATGACTGGCCGGGGGCAAAGGGGGTTTTGGAAGGGATAAAGTGAAGATGTGATGTTGGGAGGTGGCGTATTGGTTAATTGGTTGAATAGGTAATTGGTCAAATAGTGAAAGGAATATAACCAGTCTTCCATTCAACCACTTGACCATTTAACCAAGAAAAAAGGCCGGTGAAATATTTACCACCGGCCTTTTTGTTTATTGTATAAAAATTTAGAACTTTACGCCAATACAGATTGGAACCATGTTGAAGTCAAATTCCTCATCCGTACCTTCCGGTTTAAGCTTGATCATGACATACCGTCCTTCAACGAAAAACTTCCCAAACTCAACCCCGCCACCCACACAGAAATAGGTCTCAGTTTCATCATCAGCAATTTTACTTTTTTCTCCATTCACTTTAAGATCTGCAAGTTTTAATTTTGCCTTGCCAATGCCTGCAATCAAGTAAAAATTCTTTTCTTCATCACCAGTGTTAAGTTTAAGTTCACCACCATACATCAACGGCTGTAATTCACCGCCACTTGCATCATAGTCATCCAAGTTATACCCATCAGCCATACCTAACCAAAAATCACCTCCGAAATCTGGTTTCATACTATGATACAAAACCCGACCTACGATCTCGATATTCTCGTTTATTGAAAATCCAACGCCACCACCAGCATTAAATCCGGTTTTAAAACCATCTTTTGTATCGCCCATAGGCAGCGTTGCGCCGCCCTGCAGGTAGATATGAAGCGGTTTGTCCACTTCGGCATACGCAAACGAAACTGCCATCAATACGATCAGTACCGCACCTAACACTTTTTTCATTTTTCTCACGATTTCCTCCATAGGATTCAAGGTTACAGGTCAAAATTCGCCCCAAACGACTTTCCTGTTTGAAAAAACGGTTCAAATATAAAGGAAAAACATAAAATAGTCAAACACTTCCGTATAATACAGACGTATCATATTTGACATAGCTGTCTATGACCAGGGAGAATTTTTCTGTCAGGATAGATTCAGGATGCCGGGAAAGCCGTTTGGCAGGCTTTAAGTGCAGTAAAGGCGGATTCAAGGCTTTCAAACACTTCCTTTGCCCGCTCAAGGTCGTTTTCTTTGCCTAAGATTTCAAGTTCAGCGGCAATTCGTGACAAGGAAAAGGCAGTCAGATTGGCAGCCCCTCCTTTTATTGAATGGGCTTCTTTTCGAAGACTTTCGCTGTTTTTATCTTCCAGGGCTTTCCGTATAATGGAAAGCTGTTGTTCCACGTTTGAAATAAAACCGTCAAAAACTTCCTTCAGAAACTCAGCGTCATTTTCAAATTCTTCCAGCGCTGTGTTGTAATCCATGGGGGAATCTGCGGAAGTACTACGAGGCTCTTTTTTCTCCTCGTTTTTACTTGAGTTGATCTCTGCTTCAATTTGATCCAGGATACGATTTTCCGCTCGCAAAATAGTATATCTGTCCACCATTTCTATCAGGCTCTGACGCTTCAAGGGTTTTGATACATAATCGTCCATATCTGCCTGAAGACATTTCTCGCGGTAACCTTTCATGGCATGAGCGGTTAGTGCAATAATAGGCACTCTTGCCGGGCTATTCTCTTTTTCATTTTCAATACGCCTGATTTCTTGGGTGGCCTGATATCCGTCCATGACAGGCATCTGGATATCCATGAGAATAACATCATACTTCTTGTTTTTAAATGCGGTTACGGCTTTTCTGCCATCTTCCACCAGATCCACATCATATCCGGCGCCCTGGAGATGCCTTAATGCAACCTGCTGATTGGTGGGATAATCTTCCACAAGAAGTACACTGACATGACGTCTGTAATCTTCAGACAAAGAATGCCTGGTAATCAACCGTTTGCCCAGGGCGTCCTTGGAATGATATCCCAGAACCGATTTCATTATCAGAAGCAGTTCATTTCTGGACACCGGTTTGTTGATATACCCTTCTATACCGATATCCCGGCAAATCTTCCCATCCCCTTTCGTGCCGGATGAGGATACGATGATGACAGGAATGTGATTGAAGTGATCGTCTGATTTCACCTTTCTGGCAAAGTCAAACCCGTCTTCTCCTGCCATCTGAAAATCAAGAATAATCAGATCTATTTTCCGGTTCAGCGTAAGTGCGGTTTCAAGTTCTTCCATGGCTCTTGCGGCTGAAGGCACGGTTTGGGAGGTGCATCCAAAAGAATGGACGTATTCGGTGAGAATAAACCGATTGGTTGGATTATCATCCACAATCAACGCATGGTGCGCGGAAAGATTGGCAAGTTCGGCTGATTTTGCCATAATTTCGCCAGACAGTTTTTTGAATATAACCGTAAACCAGAACACACTTCCTTTACCGGGTTCACTTTCAAGGCCGATTTCACCGCCCATTAACTCAACAAGCTGCTTTGCGATGGTGGTGCCCAGTCCGGTACCGCCAAACTCCCTTGTTGTGGAACCGTCTGCCTGGGCAAAACTTTCGAATATCTTAGCCTTTTTGTCATCTGGAATGCCTATCCCCGTATCTTTAACAGAAAAACGCATTGTTACGGTTTCATCTTTCTCGGATATGATATCACCCCGGATATGGACTTCACCTTTTGATGTAAATTTTAAGGCATTGGCTGCCAAATTGACAATAATCTGCCTTAAGCGCCCGGGATCACCTATCAGTTGATAGGGTACAGCAGGATGGAGAAAGGTGATCAGCCGAAGGCCTTTCTTTTCAGCCCGTATTCCCATGATATCGCCGATATTGTCAAAAAGAATTCTTAAACTGAAAGGAATTTCCTCCAGTTCCACCTTCCCTGCTTCGATCTTCGAAAAATCAAGAATGTCATTAATAATTTCAAGGAGTGAGATCGCTTCTCTTGAAATGATATTAATGTAATTTTTCTGTTCGTTTCCCAAGGCCGTTTCCATCACGATTTCGGTCATCCCGATAATGCCGTTTATCGGTGTTCTTATTTCATGACTCATATTGGCCAGAAAATCGCTTTTGGCCCTGTTGGCAATTTCCGATTGGACCCTGGCTTCCTCCAGACGTATCTGCTGAACGAACATATTAAACCTGAAACGTGAAAGAAAATAGGTGAGAATAATTCCCAGTATATAGGAAATAACAAGGTTATTCATTGAATAACGGGCTGAAGAGGATGTCAAATCCGGATGATAGATAAGCGTTGCGCCAAAAAACAGGGCCATGGACAAAAAATAAAACAAAAGAAGACTTCTGAATGGTGCAGGACCGGCAGCAATAACCACGACCAGAACCTGAAGGCCTGAAACATATACCGCGTCATCAGCGATCCTTCCGGTGAAGAAAGAGCAGGATAGCAGTGAAAAAACCAGAAGGACATAAAGAAGCCCGAGCCCTTTGCCCCGAAGCGTTTCAAAAAAGGATAAAACAAAGACGAGCAGGCCTGATAGGGTCAACGCCATCCTGTAGTATACCAACTCAGGAAATTCCGGGTGGAGGATCGGGTCAAGATTATAGGCAAAATCAATCCAGGCAAATATGGCAACCAGGGCCATGGGTTTCTGGAATGCCCTGGCTTCTTTGTTCAGGCGCCTATGAAACGTTTTTTTATATCTTATCTCTTCAGGTGATAGTTTTAAAAACATTTGAGAAATGCCTGGAAAAAATTTCATTTTTGACCGGATTCTATCCGGTTGATGTTGAATTCTTGCCTGCATAGTTAAGGGCTGCAGCAATAAAATCCACAAAAAGCGGGTGCGGCTCCATAGGACGGGACTTGAATTCCGGATGAAACTGGCAACCCAGATACCAGGGATGATCCTTTATTTCTATGATCTCCACAAGCTCTCCGCTTGGCGAGACACCGCTTATAACAAGACCGTTTTCAACCAGGGTATCCATATATGCATTGTTGAATTCATATCTGTGCCTGTGACGCTCTGATATAAATTCCCTTTTATAAGCCTTCAATGCCAGTGAATCCTTTTTAACCCTGCAGGGGTATGCGCCCAAACGCATGGTACCGCCCTTGTCTGATGAGACATCTCGCTTCTGAACCGTCTGGGTGCGGTCATCATACCATTCGGTCATCAGATAAATCACCGGGCATGGGGTCTCTTTGTTAAACTCGGAGCTGTTTGCGTCTTTCATGCCTGCCAGATTCCTTGCAAATTCGATCACCGCAATCTGCATCCCCAGGCAGATGCCAAAATAGGGGATCTTGTTTTCCCTGGCATATCTGGCCGCAAGGATCTTCCCTTCCACACCGCGTTCGCCAAACCCGCCGGGAACCAGTATCCCGTCTGCCTCCTCAAGCACTTTTGCCGTATTGCTTTGGGAAATGGTTTCTGCATCAATAAACAGAAGGTTGACCCGGCTGCTATTGGGGACGCCTGCATGGTAAAGGGCTTCATTAAGGCTTTTATAGGAGTCGGTCAGATCCGTATATTTTCCCACAATGGCAATATTGACCGAAAAATCGGGATTTTTGTATTTATCGACAAAAGTCTGCCATTCCTTCAGCTTGGGTGCTCTTGACCAGATGTTCAGCGTTTTTACGATGATATCATCCAATCCCTCCTGATTATAGACAAGGGGCACTTCATAAATACAATCCACATCTTTGGCGGTGATGACAGCCTCCTTGTCAACATTACAGAAAAGACCGATTTTTCGTTTCAAATCTTCTGAGAGAAACCGGTCTGTCCGGCACAACAGCACATCCGGTTGAATACCGATGCTTCTCAGTTCTTTCACACTATGCTGGGTGGGCTTTGTTTTAAGTTCGCCGGCTGCGGCAATATAAGGCACAAGCGTCAGATGAACATAAAGCACATTTTCTCTGCCCACGTCATGACGCATCTGACGAAGGGCTTCAAGAAACGGCAAACTTTCAATATCACCTATGGTGCCGCCTATTTCAACAATCACAATATCCACATCATCGGCCACAAGCATGATGCTCTTCTTGATCTCATCAGTGATATGGGGGATGACCTGTACAGTCCCGCCAAGATATTTGCCCTGCCGTTCCTTGGTGATCACTGCATTATAAATCTTGCCGGTTGTAAAATTATTGTTCTGGCTGAGCTTTGCTTTTGTAAACCGCTCATAGTGGCCAAGGTCAAGATCGGTTTCCGCACCATCATCTGTTACAAACACCTCTCCATGCTGAAACGGGCTCAAGGTACCTGGATCGACATTGATGTAGGGGTCAAGCTTCTGAATGGTTACAGACAATCCTCTGCTTTCCATAAGCGCACCAATGGCTGCGGATGCAAGACCTTTTCCCAGGGAAGAAACAACCCCTCCGGTAACAAAAATATACTTTGTGTTTTTCGCCATGTGTGTTTACTCCAACTGTTTTTTTACAACCTGAAATAGGTGTTCATATGCCGGGGAGATGGCGTCCGGACGAAAGATATTCAAAGCTCCCGCCTGGCCCATCCTTATCTTTTCTATTCATACATTTTACTGAAATCATCTATTGTCTTCTGCACCTCATCAACCTTTTCGGGCCTCGCCTCTTCGGCGTTCTCTTCAACCCGGTTCTGGTATATGGTTTTCAAATGGGAAATATCAAAAATACTCTCTGAAAGTGAGGGGTTGACCACCATATTGGTCATGGTAAATTCACGTGAAATCCTGTTGTCCAGAAAGAACTGGATTTTCCCCGGGCACCATGTCTTTCCTTTTTTCTTCCAGTCAAGGTAAGAGACATCAAGAACGTTTTGTGTTGCATTGATAGATTTTCTGACAAGGATCAACCGGATCGGAAGGAATGTTTTTTTATCCACCATGACCTGTGAGACACTTTCATCAGGATAATTCGCACCCACCACATAAACCAGACGGCCATGGAAACGGCCGACACTTGAAACAGAGGTGTCTATGCCAAGTCTTTTTAATGAGGGCTGAATCAGTTCGTCTGACCGGTAAAGAAGGATATCTTTATAGGCATCATAAATGGATTCCTTTAAGGATGTGACCTCCTCATTGACAATGGTCACAGAATTTTCAAATGATGACACAAATATTTTCTGGGTATCACCGGAGACTGTGTCAGATCGAAATTTGTCCGGGAAACTGAAACTCGATGTCTCCGTAACAGAAATGTAGTTTTTCAAAAAATCTTCTTCGTAAAGCTTAAGTTCTCCGGAAACAAGGAGTGTTCCGGTTTTACCCAGCTTTCCGATCATTTTGTGAAGGATATGGGGCCCCGAAAGCACATAGGCGGACGCAGTGGATATAAAAAACAGACTCACGCCCGCCATAATGATCGATAAAACCCGAATGTGCCCTCGAACCTGATGTGGTTCTGCAAATAGGATCATAGATAAATTTGAGGTCTACTTGGTAATAAAAATATTTTTTAAAAATCGGGCTGCCCCACCCAGTTCTTCCTCAATGCGCATCAGTTGATTGTATTTTGATATCCTGTCACTTCTTGAAAGGGAACCGGTTTTTATCTGTCCGCCATTCACACCGACTGCGAGATCGGAAATGAACGTATCACCCGTTTCACCGGATCTGTGGGACACCACGGTCGTATACCCGGCCTGTTTTGCCATTTCAATGGCATCCAGGGTTTCCGTAACCGTTCCGATCTGGTTCAGCTTGATCAGAATTGAATTTCCGATACCATCTCTGATGCCTTTTCTCAAAATGTCCGGATTGGTCACAAACACATCATCGCCTACAATCTGGACAATGCCGCCAAGCCGTTCGGTAAGCACAGCCCAGTTGTCCCAGTCTTCTTCAGCCAGGCCATCCTCAATGGAAAGGATCGGGTATTTGTCGATCAGACCTTCATAATAATCGATCATTTCTGAAGCGGAAAGGGATTTATTATCTGCTGCAAGCACATACTTACCGTCTTTAAATAACTCACTTGCGGCTACATCCATGGCAAGGCCGATATCGGCACCGGGTTTGTACCCTGCCTTCTCAATGGCTTTAATAATAAACTGGATGGCAGCTTCATTGGATTCCAGATCCGGCGCAAATCCGCCTTCATCGCCCACAGCCGTACTCAAGCCTTTATCCTTTAAAAGGGATTTCAGGTTGTGAAACACTTCTGCTCCCATCCGGATGGCTTCCCGCACCGAATCCGCACCCACAGGGATGATCATGAATTCCTGAATATCCAGACTGTTGGCAGCATGCGCGCCGCCATTTACGATATTCATCATGGGTACTGGCAGGTTTCTGGCATTGATGCCCCCCAGATACCGGTATAATGGCTGGCCATACGCGTCTGCAGCAGCCCTTGCCGTGGCCATGGACACGCCAAGAATGGCATTTGCACCCAGGTTGGACTTGTTATCGGTACCATCGAGTTCGATCATGATGTTATCGAGCGTGACCTGATCAGTGGCGTCAAGCCCCATCACCGCATCGGCAATTTTGGTTTCCACATTTTCAACCGCTTTCTGAACGCCTTTCCCCAGGTATCTTTTTTTATCACCATCCCGAAGCTCCAGTGCTTCACGGATACCGGTGGAAGCGCCTGATGGCACCGCAGCTCTTCCAAATGCGCCGCAAGCCAGTTCCACATCCACTTCAACGGTCGGGTTCCCTCTTGAATCAAGCGTTTCCCTTGCTTTTATATCAATAATTTCAGTCATGTGCGTCTCCTCAGTTTAATTTGTATTTGTGCCGATTGATTCCATTGAATGAAGATCATGATCATTGACTGATCCTTGAAAAAAACCGGTTCCATTTGGAAGATAAAATTACACCAGCGGATAAATAAATCTTAATTACTCCGCTTGTGCCTGGTTGTCAAGAATTGGTTCGGAAAGGATTTGATTAATCCGTTCATAAAAAGCCGGCCGCCATTTTCAACAGCCGGTTTCTCATTTTTAAAAGCATCCGGTTATTCTGGTATATCAAAAATATCCGGGTTAAAAGACATAGGACATTTTGACAGCAACGAGATGGGATATGGCACCCGGTTTTTTTCTGCCACCATAGTCAACAACTGAAAAGAGTCCATCTGTCCGATGGGCTTCAAGTTTCAGAATCCAGAAATCATTGATATCAAACCGGGTTGAGAACGACAGGTCCTTGAGCCACCTTTCTTTTTTGTCTTTTACCTCTGCATTTGCGAGAGCCTTTTTCCCGTCCTTGTCATTCTTATCTATATAATACTCGCTATAGGTCAACCCGCCTTCAAACCAGTCCGCAAACCGGTAGGTGACCATGCCGGAATAACCCACTGGCTTTGCTACTCGTTTTAAAGCAGGTGTTGCAGGAAAAAGAAGCGCTGCATCACCCCACTGATATTCAGTTGCCACCATCAGATTGTCATAAAAATACTGAAGGAAAACCTGATAATTTTCACCGTTAAATTCAATCGCGCCCAGCGAGGTTTCAACTGTTGATTTAAAATTAAACGTGGATCCACCGGCACTGAGACTGTTCATGGGCCGCCAGAGCATATGAAATGTATAGGTGGGTTCTGTGGAAACATCAATTAAGTGGACACCTATGGTTTCAAGAAATGATGCCGCACCGCTGCTGTTCGAAGCAGGTGTTTCCCCATAAAGAATCTGATACTCAACCCGGCAAGGCAAGGTACCGTAAATGCCTGCACCTTTCACGCTCAAAAATTGATCTCTCAGGGTTTCAAAATACATGCCTTCCGGAAGAAAAATAACGGTTCGACCAAGATCCACATCCCTGATCTGGTTGAAGAGGCCATAGGATCGCTTGATCCGGCCAACCCTTACACCTATCAAGTTTGAAAACCGGTAATCGCCATATGCCCAGTCAACGTTAATTTCATCGTTTCCCACGTCACCAAGATCCCTTGCATAGAGCTGCATGCCTGCCCGAAGGTTATCAGACAACTGGGTTGTAAAATTTACCCCCAAATCATTAAACTGGAACGTGCCGTCTTCGGTTTCTGCATTGTAAAAATTATACCGGTCAGACCAAAGATATCCTTGCGAAATAAAGCCATGGATATCCACCTCGTCCTCTTCAGCCAATGCATTCATCGGACTATTAATCAGTACTATGGTTATGATTAAAAATATCTTTTTTTTCATTAACATACCCTCTCCCTATTTCACAGATATCATTTTCACATTATCGGCCTTGACTGTACTGTCGATGTAACTGATAGCGCCTTCGGTTGATTGAACATATTTGATAAGATCATCAACGGAATCAAATGTTTTGGGCACGGCCCCCTTACCGGTATAAAGCATATTCCGCCAGTAATATTTAAATTGGGAGGGAGATTTTTTGATATATTTTTTCATCAAGGCGTTATGTGATGTCTCATCACCATTCAGAACAAATTTAATTTTCGTTTTGTCTGACCATTGCACACGGATTCCTAAAAAAATTTCAGATACGTCTTCCTTACTGATTACGAACTCAGGCACACTCTGATTGGCAATAAACCTTACCTCTCCGGCAATGGATGCGGTGGATGTAAAGATAAACACGATCAAAACCAACACCGATTTTTGCATCGCACCCCCCTTTAACAACATAACTTATTAAATTTTTTAATTATATTTATTAAAAACTGTTTTTATGCAACTATTTTTAATAATGAAGGTCAGATTGATGGCCTGACTGCAATTAGGCCCGGCCAAACGGCTCATGTTTGACCAATACCCATATAGAAGCTTAAGTTGTTTACATTATTGACAAAAGTATGTCAATGGTAAACCCTGTTAACGTTTAGAGAAAAGTGCCTTTGGCAAGTAATGGATTTATCCGGCTGGACATGTATCCTTGCAACAGAAAAAATTCATGATAATTAATGCCATATTTATCAAAAAAAAAGGACAGTCAAAGCGCTATCTTTTAACAATGTGCAGACTGTCCAATACTCTTTTGTTTTTGCGTATCCGCTATTATTCCCAAGGTGCCACATAATCCCAGGGACAGTAATCCAGGGATTGATGCAGGTAATTCTTGTAGGTGTACCTGGCACATGCATATGAAAATTTATAAAGGATGTCGGATGTGACCTCTTCCGGATGATCTCTTAAATAGCCCATAAATGACTCTGTCTCATCAAAAACAAAATCTTCCAGAGGAAATACCCAGCTCTGGACATCCAGAAGGTTTTCATAGTCAATAGTCTGATCGATGAACTCCAGAGCGACGCCATTATTGGTATACAAGTTATTGGTAGATAAAACCTTCATGGATGCTTTGTTCAGGAAACACCCTATCCCCAGATCATAGACAATTCCGAAAAGGTCTATTGAACCGGCCTTGGCATAAAAGGGTACTTTTTCAGAAAAAAGAAAATAGGGTACAGCCGGGGTGAACGAAGGCTCTCCCAATGCACAATATAAGGTAATGAACGGTATATCTATATCGGAGGCCGCGCCGTCGATAACGTAAGAGGATGTGGTCGATGACCGGCTTATCGTGCTTTCTGTATTGAAACTATTGGGATCAGGATCACCGTTTTTATAATCCTTGTCATATTTATAACAGGCTTCACAGTCCTCAGCGAATTTATCACAATCTCCTGCGACATCCTTGCCCACTTTCCGTAACACGTTTCTGGGTGAAAGCGCGTCATTTTCATAAAGCTCGGTAAACAGTTCATGGGCGCGTTCATAACGGATGGCAACACCACCTTCCCGAAGCACCCATCCGTCGGTCAAATGAGAATTAGACCTGACCACAAAACCGTTTTCAGCTTCATTGGCATCATATTTTTTCCATGAAAGCCAGTTGGTGCCGTTTGACCATACTTCATAGATGGCAGCCCCGCCTTGGGCATCGATAACGGCAAAATTTCCGCAAATCACAAATAAATAGTAATTGAACCATTTGTCCAGCAACGCTTCAAAATCGCCCAGGGTCTTACAACGTTCAATCGCTACTTCCTGAAGTATATGATTGATGTTGGCCAGTGTGCGAAATGGGTCTTCAACAACTGTGGAATTGACAATGGCAAATCCTTTATCATTGACGCCGCCAGAGACAAGTTTAATATTCATGTGATCAATGGTTTCGCCATACATGACTAAACTGCCGCCCACATTAGATTTATCGGCTTTCCTGTAAATGATCTCCTCTCTGGCGCTCATGGAGTAGTCCCTGTTTTTCCAGATAAACGGCCTGCCGGTTTTGGATGCGCCGGCAGACACCACTCCGATCGTACATGACAGGGTGGTATCAACCGGGTAAATTACACACACTAAAAAAAGAAAAATCATTATGTTTATCTTTTTCATCTGTCTCTCCAAGCTAAAAGTTAATAACAGTGTTTATTGCTAAAAACAGTATTAACTCATATTTACGAATAATTCAACTAAAAAAGACGTTCCAACCCTAAATCCGGCTCATCAATTCACATGTAAAACAAAAATATATATCCCTATTAATAAAACAGCCCTTTTCGTGGCATATTTCTATCAGGTGCCACAAAAAAGGGCTGTTTTATTCAACACACATGCAACTGCATCAATACATTTTTAATTCAGCAACTTAACACATAAGCTGGTAACATCTCAAAAAATATGTGGTAGTATGAAAATAAATCTAGACTTCTAGCTTTGCTAGTGTTATAGCCCTAAATATGAACATTTCAGGGCTCACAAAAAAAATATCAGACGATGAGAAATCTCCACTTGTAACCGA
>JAHIVH010000015.1 GCA_018816735.1 Pseudomonadota bacterium
AACTGTTTTTCGGTTAATTTCACCGGAATCTTTGTATATTGAGGCTTCACAGCGGGTTGAATCATGGAAATCTCCTTTGTAGCCATCATTTTTGGCCCAAAGAAAAAATCATAATTTTACAATAATTTCAAGTTGATGTATGATTTTTAAAACTTGCAACCAGTTCATTTGAAACTCTAAAACTTGCAACCAGTTATAAGGTAATATTCAATATCAGGAGAAAATAAGTGAGATAGTATTTTTGTTCCACAAGGCTATGGAAGGATCTCGAATATATTTAAGAATAGTTATAAAATTTTTGCTTGACATTACCATTTTTTCAATTTAATTAATTATTTTTTTAGGTGCTCAATAGAGCTTAAACGGGAATCCTGTGTAAATCAGGGACGGACCCGCCGCTGTGATCGGGGACGAAAACTGCAGACATGTCACTGTTTCATTTTAATGAAACGGGAAGGCGCAGCAAGTAGATTGATCCGAAAGTCAGAAGACCTGCCTGAATAACAGATATGTATTCCCCGTGGACAAGGGAATAGCTGAAAGATCTTGAGGAAAGAAAAGGGATACCCCGGATCGATGATTTATCGGTTCGGGGTTTTTTTATTGTTTCGGTTTTAAACGTGCACGTTTTGAATATGAAAGATGTAATTGGTTTGGAAACATAAACAAAAAAATAAAATAGCCGTTTGGGTGCTTGTAAAAGCTTAATAGGGAACCCGGTTGAAATCCGGGACGGACCCGCCGCTGTGATCGGGGACGAAAACTGCAGACATGTCACTGTTTCATTTTAATGAAACGGGAAGGCGCAGCAAGTAGATTGATCCGAAAGTCAGAAGACCTGCCTGAATAATTGGTTTGACATCTATGGGAGTAGAACAGACCAAAAGATCTATGGATAAAAAAAGGGAATCCCCGGATCGATATAATATCGGTCCGGGGATTTTTTTTTGGGATTCGCTATTTATATCGAACAGGTAACAGGGGAGATTGTAACTCACCAGGCGGAGCTATGAAAAACAGATGCTGTTATTCATTAAACAATGAATCATTTTAAATACTTAGCATGTGGAAGAATCATGAAAAAAAAAGGCTTACCAATCATTTTTCTAATTGTCGCAATGACACCATTTGCGGCTTTGGCGGCTGAAAATAATAAAAAAAATGAAAAAGTGGATGACATTGTCGTTACTGCAACAAAATCCGAACAATCCAAGGATGAAATTCCTTCAGTGGTGGATATTATCTCCTCTGCCGATCTGGAAATGACCAATGAAAGAGATTTGACCGGCGTACTCAAAAAAACCAGCAGTGTTGATGTGATCGAGTATCCCGGTGCACTTTCCGGTATTTCGGTCCGGGGTTTCAGGCCGGAGTATAGCGGCATTACAAAACACACATTGATTCTTATAGACGGCAAGCCTTGCGGCGCAACGAACCTTGCCACGATTTTAAAGGATAATGTGGAGCGGATTGAAGTATTGAAAGGGCCATCCTCTTCACTTTACGGGGCGGAGTCTATGGGCGGGGTGGTGAATGTGATCACCAAAAAATCAAAAGGCAGCCTGAAGTCTTCCATCACCGCAGGTTATGGAAGCTTTAGTAGATACTACACCAACCTTTCCTCCGGTGGTAAACTGCATGAAAAATTCGATTTTGATATTTCTGTGAGTAAGGAAGGCAGGGGTGACTTTTCTCAGGGAAGTGAAGATGTCGAAACATCGGCAATCGAGCAGAACAATCTGGATGACGATACAAGGGAAAATACCGAAACCGATGAAAGAAGCATCCATGTCAGAATCGGATCGTCTCTCACAGACCAACTGAGACTGGATTTTACAGTATCAAACTACTATGGTGAAATCGAAACTCCCGGCAGCATATACAAGATGCCGCCACAACCCAGTGACAAGGAACTTGAGAATTACAGGTACGATTTTTCTTTGGGTTATGACATGGGGGACCATGATATCGCATTGTCCCTATATTCATCCAGCGAGGACAATTACTACATCAAAAAACCCGCAGACGAGCCTGCCTATAAAAGCTCTCTTTCAACAACTGAATGGATGGGATGCCAGTTGGGCGACACCTGGCGTTATAATAGCCATGATATCACTTTCGGTGTTGACTATCAGAAAATCGATGAGGACGGTAAAGGCTTTAATTCCGATGGTTCGCGTAAGGCACCGTCCAAACCCAATAACTCGAGAATCAATATGGGTGCATACGTCGATGATTTTATGAAATTCATGGATGAAAGTCTGGTTGTAAATATAGGTATGCGTTTTGATAAATTTGACCTGGAAATGAAGGACACCCCTTATATTACGAGTGACTACTCCACGGAATCTCAGGATTTCAACGTGTTAAGCCCGAGATTAGGTGTGAAATATTTCTTCCCTCAATCCAGAATTTTTCAATTTCATTCAACCATCGGAACCGCCTTTGTACCGCCGACAGCCTACCAGATTGCGGGGGATTATGAATACTACGGCAACATTATCCAGGGAAACAAAGATATTGATCCTGAAAAAAGTATGACATGGGATGCAGGTATAACCATGAAACAGGTGGGAAAAAGCTATTCCGTTGACCTGACCTATTTTAACACGGATATAGAAGACAAAATCGTTGAATATTCAACAGGTGAAGTTAGAACCGTCGACGGTGAAGACCTTCTGGTCAAATCGTACAGAAATTCCGATGAAGCAAACATCAGAGGCATTGAATGGGAACTCTCCTATGATTTCGGCGTATTGACGGGCCTTCAGTCGGTTATCGAGCTATATTGTAACGGAACGTATCTTTTAAAAGCGGAAGAGTATACTGAAAACGAGTGGAACGATATTCAAAATGTTTCCGATAAAAAATACAATGTGGGGATAAGGTATGAAGGCAGCCGATTTTTCGGAAAATTCAACCTCCGACACATAGGCAACATGAAAGACACGGACTGGGATGATATCAACGATAATGGCATTACAAAGGGTGAGTTGATCACATATGGCAATTTCGACATTCTGGACATCAGTGCCGGTGCCTCTTTTCTCAAACACCACAAAATAAGCGTCAGCATCGATAACATTCTGGATACATACTACTATGAAAAAGGCGGCTATCCCCTGGATGGCAGAACGTATTACGCCCAATATGCGCTTTCTTTCTAGGAAACTTACAATGAATATTAAAACTGTTTATTTCAGTATTATTGGGTTGATTGTTTTTGTCTCCCCCGCCGTCCTTTCGGCTCAGGGCAATCACGTGCATCAAACACCGGCGGATCAATCAAAATCCGTTCAACTTGATGATATCGTGGTATCCGGAGATAAAATCCAGGCGTTCATTCAGCAATATCCCCATCAGGTCGTGGGGCTGAATGCAGCGGAAATAGAAAAACGGCATTTTATGGATGCGTATGAAGCACTGTCCACACTGCCTGGCGTGGATATCAAACCCTCCACCAGCGGAGGTGACCGGATATCCATCCGGGGAAGTGGCGGGTCGGGGCAGGTATTGATCCTCATCGACGGTCGCCCCATGAACACCAGCCAATACGGGGGCGTGGATCTTTCCGGTATTCCCATGGATATCATCAAAACCATCACCGTGTTCAAACCGCCCGCGCCGGTCTGGCTGGGGCCGGGCAGCAGTGCCGGTGCAATTTGCATTGAAACAAAAACCGGGGGCCGGGGAAAATCGAACACCGGCAAATACCGGGTGAGTTTAAGCGGCGGGTCCCATGGCCTTTTTGATGGAAACTGTTCCGGAAAAATCAGCAATCAAAAACAAAATACCCTGATCGCGGGTGGGCACTTCCACACGGACGGCAAGACGGAAAACAGCGACAAGGACACCGGACGTCTAGGGGTGAACTGGGACTATAAAGCAGACAATTCAACTCAATATCAAATTAACGGAAAGTATCATCACACCGAGCACGGGGTATCCGGTCCCTTATACAATCTCACCCCCAATGCCCGGCAAAAATATGACAAGGGAAGCCTGGATTTCAAAGTAAAAGGACTTTTCGGGGAAAAAGCGGATTATGACGTGAAACTGTACGGCGATATTTTATCAATTGAGGACCGTGCCGATGCCGGTGATATTTCCACTCTTGATTTATACAAAACCGGTCTGGGCAGTGAAATCGTGTGGGGCAATCTCCGCGATGTTCATGATATCCGGCTCGGCGGATTTGCCGAGCATATCCATGTGGATCATACCCTTACCGGTACGCATCACCGGAACGCGCTGTCTCTGCATGTGGAACATACGAAACGGTTTGACCGTATTACCGTCATTACAGGTGCAAGGGGTGACTACACAAACGATTTTGACCTTTCTCCGGCTGCTGATCTCGGTGTTCATGTAAGACTTGCCCGGCAGACCATAGTTAAAGGCAATGTGGGCTATTCCGTCAACCTGCCGTCATTCGGCCAATTGTACCAGCCCAGCCACGGCGCCATTGACCAGGTCAGGGGAAACCCCGATCTTTCCGAGGAGAAAATCGTTTCCGCAGGGCTGGGTGTGGAACATACCTTTACAAAAAACAATGTCGTGTCCTTCTCTTTGTTCCGGACGGATACGGATGACCTGATCGCTTATCAGCGCGGCGAGGACTTGATCAGCCGTCCGGAAAACATCGATCATGCCTATAAGCTCGGTATTGAAGCATCGGTAAAGGTGACGCCGGTGGATTCCCTCACTATTGATATAAACTATATCCTGCAGGAAACTGAAAATGAAGACAATCATAATGAACTGAGCTATGCGCCAAAGCATCAGGGGAAAATTACAGTAAAATATGCGTTTCCTGTAAAAACCCGGTTGGAACTGATCGCCAGGGCCTACAGCCGCCAGTTTACCGACACGGACAATACGGATGCCGAAAAAATCAGTGGCTATACCACTGTGGATGCCAAAGCGATTCAGCCCCTCACACTTTTTACGCGGTCCGCGGAGTGCTTTGTCAACGTGATCAATCTTTTTGATCACGATTATGACGTGCACTACGGTTATCCGGATGACGGGTTCCGTTTTATAGCAGGAATGGCGGTTAATTTTTAAGAACCTTAGGAAACAGGTGAAACACCATTGATTCAAAACAGTTTTTTACTTGCAGCCCTTTTTTATCTGCTCAGCTTTTTTGCAACGCTTGCAAATAAAAAAAATCTTACCGCTGTTTTGCTGGTAGGCGGACTGCTGGCGAATTTATGCTCTGTTTACTTCCGCTGCCGTCAGGCCTGGCCGATGCTGCCGCTATATCAGGCACCGTTTTTTCTGCCGCTTTTTTTCGGCGTCATTTCAGTCAAAGTGGCTTGGAAGGATCACGCCACAAGAAAAAACATACTGCTGATACTATCAGGTCTCTCCTGGCTTGCCGCGTTTTTTCCAAACGACCATTACCTCCCCTTCCTGCATTTTAAATCGATTCTGGCCCACCTGTTCTTTCTATTCGGAATTACCGGCAGGGCATTTTTTCTGCTGTCAGGGATTCTGGCCTGGCAAATCTTGAAACAACGGAAGGAAGAAGGTTCCGAGGGGTTCACCCTGAAAGACGTAAGGCGCTCTGTTATCTGGGGATATTTTTTCCTGACCCTCTCAATCTTCAGTGGTGCTATCTGGTCTTATCTCGGATGGGGGTTACCGATTGTGTGGGATGATCCGGCGATCACTACCGCTATGGCAGCATGGCTCTACTACAGCCTGTATCTGCATCTCCATCTGATTTCTTTTACCACTGTAAAAAGCAGACCCTGGTTTGCCCTTTTCGGCGCCGTATGGGTAACGGTTTTCAGTTGGCTCCCGGATATGGGCCGGTTCATGGTGCCGATAATTTTTATATATTAGGAATTTTGGAATCACTGCGAGACCTTTAAACATTATATGAAACTGATAAATACGATATGGGAAAAACTTGGCAGTATCCAGTTGACGTTCTACCTGATCACTCTCATGGTGGTCGATCTTACGACCGGTTTTTTCTTCTTAAAAGCCCACCCCCATCTCTTTCAGCCGCTAAATGATACGGGTTTTATCAAATGGGCAACGACATACGCAAAAAGCAATCCGTATGAATCCGCGTGGCTCTTTATCCTGATATTTCTGATGACCATTCTATCGGTAAACACCTTTGCCTGCACAACACAGCGGATGATACTACTTGTCAGGCATCATGGTTTTGCCGATCAAAAAATCCGGTTCATTTTGAAATTATCTCCCCATATCATGCATTACGCAATGCTCATTATGCTTCTGGGGTATCTGGTTAGTTATCTGACCAGTCAGGCATGGGAAAGCAATGTCCTTTTGCCTGGAAAAACCGTCCGTCTTCCCGGCTCTTCCTGTCAGGTACGGTTAACCGATCTGGCAATTGATTATTATCAAGGAAAGCGGCTGGTTCACATGCAGGACCGGGGTATCGATGTCAGAGCGGCGCTTTGTATTCAATGTGAAAAGGGAAAAGAGCCTGTGACCGGAATACTTGGGTACAACAGACCCATAGGGTTCAGGGGGTACAGCCTTCACCTGAAAGATTTTGCACCCAAAAGCAAATCCGGTATGGCCATCCGAAAATATATCCAATTTACGATCAGAAAAGATCCCGGAACAGGCTTTTACTTTACCGGTATGATCCTGTTTACCATCGGGCTTTTGCTCTATCTTACGAACTGGCTGACGGCACGAAACTAACACGGAGTATGGAGGAAACAATGTTGTTGAAAAGACACCCATTCATTTTATTGATTCTCCTTGGGCTATCTGCAGCCTTTGGATGCAACCGCAATGATTCGGATACATTTGGTGAAAAGGATATCAGCGATATAAGCTTTATGAGTATCGGCAGTTTTTCCGTTGAACGGATCGCAGACAACTGGACCGAAGTCCGGGACGGGGCCGGAAGAACCCTTGTTTTGGTCCCCCGGGGGGAAAAAGCACCGGAAGGGTATGAACCGCAACAGGTAGTTCAGGTCCCAGTAAAACGGGTGGTGGCTTATGGGTATTTTGATATCGCCATCCTGAAAACACTGGGTGTCCTTGAAGACGTCCTGGTGGGTGTCACCGCGGATATCGATGAGTGGACAATCCCGGAAGTGGTTTCCGGTATGAAATCAGGAAAAATCGCATTTCTGGGCGGTTACAGTGCCATTGATTTTGAACGGCTGAAACAGCAGTCACCGGAACTGGTCCTCACCTGGGATCCCTCCATTATTCCCATGATGGATGAAATGGGCGTTGCCTGTGCCATTACTACAACCCCTGTGGCAATGTGTCTGCATGCAAGGATGCGTTTTGTCAGTTTTCTCGCGCCGTTTTTTAACAAAGAAAAAAAAGCAAAGGAATATTTTGACCGTGTATCGACAGCGCTTTCATCGATTCGTGAAAAGACAAAAAACGTTGCTCATGAACCAAAGGTCATGTGGGGCGACATATATGAAAAGCGTGTCCTGGTGGAACCGGGTAACGCATGGGTCGGTGAGCTGGTCGGCCTTGCCCAGAGCGACTATCAGTTTGACGATGTTTATGGCAAATCCTGTATTGAAATATCACTGGAGCGGTTTCTTTACAGCGGAAAAGATGCGGATATTTTTTTTACCTACCGCACCGAAAAAACCGGCGCCACGTCAAAGGCCGCTCTGGCAAAAACCAATCCTTTACTGGCCAGAATAAAACCGTTGAAAAACGGAAAGGTTTTTTCTCCCCTTCCCAACTATGTCCAGTCCGGCGATAAGCTGGATGAGATATTGACCGATATTTCGGCGATCATTCATCCTGAATGCTACCCGGGCCATGCGCTTCGGTATTTCAGGGAAGTACCGGACAAAGACCCTGTTACACCATTTACTGCCATGAAAAGGATATCCAACATAAAATGACTTCTGAAACAATTCATCTGCAAAAAAGACAGACATTCTGGTTTATCGTCATCCTGGCCGTTATGGCCGTAACGGTAGCGCTGAATATCATGATCGGTTCCGTATCGATTTCGTTTTCAGACCTCTCCCATATTGTATCGGCCCATGATACGGCATCAACCGAAGGGTTTATTATATGGAACATCCGCATGCCGAGGGCGATTGCCGCAGTTCTCGGAGGGGCGTTTCTTTCAGTCGCCGGGTTGCTGCTGCAAGTCTTCTTCAGAAACCCCATTGTAAGCCCATTTATCTTAGGCATCACCCATGGCGCCACATTAATGGTCTCTATTGTCATGCTGACGGGCCTTACATTGGGCTTCAGCCAAATAAGCCCCTATATCACGACATTGGCTTCTTTTGTAGGCGCCTATGCCGTGCTGGCAATTGTGCTGGTGATTGCTACGCGCGTCAAAAACGGAGTGACCCTTTTGATTGTGGGATTGATGATGGGATATCTATGCCATGCAGTGACCAGTATGCTGCTTGCTTTTGCGGAAAAAGAAAAAATCAAGGGATTCGTGTTGTGGCAACTGGGCAGTTTTTCCGGATTTCAGTGGAACGAAATTCAGCTTATGACGATTATCGGCGGATTATTGCTGGTACTGGTATACGGGCTGGGTAAACCCCTGAATGCTTTTCTTTTGGGCGAAGACTATGCCTCGTCCATGGGCGTCAACATTCGTCTGTTCCGCATCCTGATACTGCTGTGCGCCTGTGCCCTGGCTGGAATGATTACCGCCGTGGCCGGACCGGTGGCGTTTATCGGACTGGCGGTTCCGCATATGGCCCGGCTTTGCTTCAATACGTCGGACAACCGCATCCTTGTTCCGGGATGTGTTCTTTTAGGCGGGTTGATCACCAGCTTGTGTGACTTTATCGCCCGCATGGTGTTTTCACCGGTGGAACTGCCCATCAGCGCGATCACGGCATTTTTCGGGGCGCCCATTGTGTTAAGCTTATTATTGAAAAGGAAGGTCAGCATATGAACCAGGTCAATTCATCGGTCAATCAGACTGTTTTACAGGTGGATCATCTCAGTGTCGGCTACAAGGATAAAACCGTTCTCAGGGAATTGTCCTTCCAGGTTGAAAAAGGCGGGTTTGTTTCTCTCCTCGGGCCAAACGGTGCCGGAAAAACGACCTTGCTTCGAACCCTTTCAAGGCACTTATCGCCCCTTTACGGCACAGTGCTTGTCGATCAGGCGGATCTGAAAAAACTGACCCAGAAAGAGCTGGCCAAAACCATGTCCGTGGTCCTGACGGAAAAAGTCACGCCACCCTTTTTCCGGGCCTGGGATTTTGTCGCCATGGGGCGTTACCCCCATACGGGATTCATGGGGAAACTCACGGCATCGGATGAAAAAGCCGTGATGGAAGCGCTTGCCATGGTGCATGCGGAGAATCTCCTGTTCCGGGACATCAATACTTTAAGTGACGGTGAACGCCAGAAAATTCTCATTGCACGGGCCCTTGCCCAGGACCCGGCGATCATACTCCTGGATGAACCCACCATGCATCTGGACCTGAAACACCGGATGGAGGTCATGACGATTCTCCAGTCCCTGTGCAGGGAAAAAGGGATTACGGTTGTGGCATCGCTCCATGATGTGGATATTGCCGCCAAGATTTCAGATAAAGTCGCGCTCGTCAAGGATTCACAGATTATAGCCTGGGGTGAGCCGGAAAATGTCCTGTCCACCGATTCGGTCTCTGCGCTTTATGATTTCAAAGGCGCTTCTTTTAACCGGTATCTGGGAAGCATCGAGATCAGGGGAAATGGGGCCGGAAAACCCGTATTTGTGGTGGCTGGCATGAGTAGTGCGGCGATATTGTACCGGCTTCTGTCCAAACGGGGATTTTCAATTATCACCGGCATCCTGCATGAAAACGATCTGGATTTTTTTGTGGCGGAGTCCATTGGTGCTGAAAATTATTCCCAGCCCCCGATGACATCGATCACGACAGAAACGATTCAGAAGGCAAAAAAACGTATTGCCGCATGCACCTGTGTGATCGATACCGGCTTTCCCTTAGGGGATCTCAATCATGGAAATGCTGAATTGTTCAAAGCAGCTCTTGAAATGGGCAGTCCCCTCTATACGTTACGAAAAGATGATTATTTTTCTCAGCCGGCGCCTGCATCCGGAGGGTGTGTATTTCCGTGTAACAGTGAATCTCAACTGGTGTCATTACTGGAACAACAGCTTTAACCATGGAAATCCGCTATTTGATATTGCTGCTCACCGATTGGTGTAATTTGAACTGCGCCTGCTGCTATCGCGGCAAGACATCCGATGCCAAGGACATGTCCATGGATCTTCTGGAAAAAAGCCTCATGCAGTTTGTTCCTGTGGAAAGTCCCTGCCATGTGCAGCTTAGCGGGGGGGAACCCACAATGGTTCCCGATTTGATCGAAGAAACCGCAAAGACGCTGCAAAAAAAAAGACCCCATGCCACATTGGGCATTCAAACCAATGCAACGTTGCTCGATCGTTCACTGGTCCGGCTCTTTTCCAAATACAACATTCAGGTGGGCGTCAGCCTCGACGGTCCGCCTGATATCCAGGAACAGCTCCGGGGGAATGCCGCGGCAACCCTGAAAGGACTGAAACTCCTGGAAGCGGAAAACGTTCCGTTCCGGGTAACCACGGTCATCAGCAACAGGAACATCGATTGTCTGGACAAGCTTGTGTTGATGCTGGGCGGATTTTCAACTGCACGGGGAATCGGTCTTGATCTTTTGATTCATAAAGGAAATGCCGCTACATCCAGCTCGGTTTTCCCGGCAACCCCCGAACAAACGGCGGACGGAATAAACCGCATGATGACCGCTTTTCAGATGATCAACCGGAATCGGCGCGAAAAACTGGAACTGCGTGAGGAGAAAACCGTTACAAATGCCGTCAGAGGAAAAAGTCCCGCCTGCTTTTGCCATGCAGGAAAAGGTGAAAGTCTGGCGGTTTGCCCGGACGGCTCGCTTTATCCATGCAGCCAGACCGCTTGCGACCCCCGGTTTTTTATGGGAACGCTCGATAACCCAAACATTGTCCCGGCAGGCTTGCTGAGGGAGTTCGCGCTGTCCACCGAGGATTGCGGCGATTGTCCGCTCTCGGGCCAGTGTCCCGGTGATTGCTACAGCAGACAGTACTTCAACCACGGTGAGAATCGTGAACTCATCTGCACCCTGTACCAAACACTGTTTAAATTAATCAGGGATTAGGAATTAATAATTAGGAATTGAGGCATCGCTCACGCTCTGTCTTTTCAAAATATGACAGAATACCTTCATTCCTAATTCCTAATTCTTATTTACCATCCCGGAGGATTTATGAACGCATACACACTTTGCTACTACAGCGCCACGTCCATGGAAATCGACTCCCTTTCACAGGGAGTTCGGCAATATCAGGACCATAACGGCCGAATCCGGGTTCTGGCCAGGACCCAGACCCAGCTTTTCGATAACAGCCGGATCGAATCTTTTGTGAAAACCGCCATGGAGGCGGATGTGATCATTATTTCCCTCCACGGCGGAAAGGCCTCTTTTCCCGGATTCGACGCATTCATCGAGGCCATGAGCACAAAGGATAAGGACCGGCCCGGGCCTTATATCCATATACAGCCCACAGGCGGCGACGAAGATGCCCTGGAGCTGGCGCGAGCCCATTCAACCGGATTCGGCGAAAAAAGCTGGGACTGGATCAACCGCTATCTGTCATTCGGAGGCCATATCAATTTCCGCAACCTCATGATCTATCTCCACAACCTGCTTTTCCGGGAAAACGAAACCGTTGCGGAGCCATTGAAACTCCCCCATGAAGGGGTATATCATCCGGACATACCGGGCATACCGGAGCTCTCTCACTATCTGGAAACACGGGTGGACCCTGAAAAACCCACGGTGGGGTTATGGTTCAACCAGACATACTGGCTCAATAACAACCTTGCCCACATCGACGCCATCATACGGGATGTGGAAAAAAAAGGCGCCAACATTATCCCGGTGTTTCACTTGAGATACAAGGATGTCACAAAGGGGAACAGAGGCGCAGACCATATCATAAATCATTTTTTCATGGAAAACGACCGGCCCATAATCGACGTCCTCATCAGCCCCATGATGTTTTCCCTCTCTCTGGCCGACCCTGACTATAAGGAATTGTTTCCCAAACTGGGCGTCCCTGTCATCCAGGCCATGACCACCATGCAACCGGCCCTTCAGTGGCGGGAAAGCATCCAGGGGATGTCCACCATGGAGGTCTCCTACACAGCAGCCCAACCTGAATTTGACGGCAATTTGATCACCGTGCCCATAGCATCAAGGGAACAGGAGGAGACCGATCCCTTGACCGGCGCCCTGATCACCCGGTATATGCCCATTTCCGAGCGCATCGGAAAAATGGTGGATCTCTCCCTGAACTGGGCCAGGCTGCGAAAGAAAGAAAACGCTGAACGCAGGATCGCCATTATCTTTCACCATTATCCACCCCGGAACGACCGTATCGGCTGTGCTGCGGGGCTGGACAGCTTTGAAAGCGTCAAGCGCCTTTTGGATACCATGAAAGAAGACGGATATACCATCGACCGGACATTTGAAAACGGCGATGAACTGGCCAAAGAGATTTTGAACCGGATGACCTGCGACCAGAGATGGCTTTTGCCTGAACAGATGGCGGAAAGATGTGATGCCCGTGCGGTTAGAAAGGATTATTCCCCCTGGCATCAAGGGCTTCCTGAAGCCATCCGGAAAAAAATGGTCGAAGACTGGGGAGAGATGCCGGGCGATCTTTTTGTCCATAAGGATGAAATGATGTTCGCCGGTTTTATGAACGGCAACGTGTTTATTTCAGTTCAGCCGCCCAGGGGCTATTTTGAAAACATCGATAAAATTTATCATGACATGTATCTTTCCCCGCCCCATCACTACCTGGCCCAGTATCGTTATATCAAGCATGTGTTCAAGGCGGACGCGGTCATGCATGTGGGCAAGCACGGCTCCCTGGAATGGCTTCCGGGTAAAGCCCTGGGCCTTTCAGAAGCATGTTACCCGGATCTGTCCATCATGGATCTGCCTAATGTCTATCCATACATCATCAACGATCCCGGTGAAGGCACTCAGGCCAAACGAAGGTCCTATTGCTGTATCATCGATCACCTGACACCGGTGTTTACCAATGCCGATCTTTATGAAGATTTGTCCAAGGTGGACAACCTTTTAAAGGAGTATCAGGATGCAGTGCGTGAAGATCCCGGAAAAGTGCCGGTTTTGAAGACCATGGTATGGGAGGCGGTCACCGGGGCGAGCCTGGACAAAGACCTTTCGACAGATGAAGAAACGGTTATGGCCGACTTCGACGGTTTCCTGGAAAACCTCCATTCCTATCTGTCCGAACTCTCCGATACCATGATCGGCGACGGTCTTCACATCATGGGAACACCACCTGCAAACGAACGGCTCGTGGAATTCCTGGTTCAGTTGACACGGGTTTCAAACGGTTCCGTTCCCTCCTTGCGGGAGTCCGTGGTCACGGCCATGGGATATGACTATGACATGCTCCTTGAAAACAGGGGAAAAGTCATTTGCAAGGAAAAACAGGCCACCGGTGGAAAGATCATTCAGGAAGCCCATGAAACGGCATTGACCCTGGTCACCAAACTATACAAAAGCGGGTTTGATAACAATGCGATTTCCCATATTGTTTCGACGTATCTGAAAAAGCCAAGCAAGGATATTGAGGAGGTGCTGGGCTATATTGCGGAAATCCTGGTGCCGAAAATCGGCCAAACCACCGAAGAAATCGATGCAAGCCTCCTCGCATTCCGCGGCCGGTTTGTCGAGCCTGGCCCCTCAGGCGCTCCCACCCGGGGACAGGCGGACATCCTACCTACCGGCCGCAATTTTTACTCGGTTGACCCCAACAAAATCCCCAGCCCCGGCGCATGGGAGGTGGGGAAGAGGCTGGGTGACGCTCTGATCGAACGGTACCTTGAGGAAACCGGCAAATACCCGGAAAGCATTGGCATCATCGTATATGGTACCGCCACCATGCGATCCAGGGGTGACGATATCGCCGAAATTTTTTATCTTTTAGGCGTCCGGCCGGTCTGGCATAAATCAAACGGCACGGTTATGGGGCTGGAGATAATTCCATCGAAAGAACTGGGAAGACCCCGCCTGGATGTCGTGCCCCGAATATCCGGATTTTTCCGCGACTCTTTTCCGCTTCTGGTGGAGCGAATCGACGAAGCGGTTCGCATGGTCGCAACGCTTACGGAATCTCCTGAAACCAACATGATAAGGCGACATGTACTCAAGGATGTTGCAAACTATGAAGCTCAAGGAATGAATGCGGATCAGGCATTCCGGGAAGCCACTTTCCGGGTCTTTGGCTGTCCGCCCGGCACCTACGGGGCAGGTGTCGCCGAACTGGTTGAATCCAAAAACTGGAAAACCCAGGAAGACTTGGGCAACAATTACATCCGCTACTCCGGCCATGCTTATGGAAAAGGAAGCTACGGCAGCCATAAACCGGACACGTTCCGAACCCTTCTTTCGCGCATGGATGTCACGGTGAAAAATGAAGATTCCAGAGAGTATGACATGATGTCCTGCACCGATTATTACAATTACTATGGCGGTCTGATCGTGGCCTCTAAAACCGTTCGGGGCGTCCTTCCCTTTGCCATGATGGGCGACAGCGCAGATCCCAAACGGGTCAAAATGCGCACTACGTTTGAGGAGGCCAAACATGTGTTAAGGTCCCGTCTGACCAACCCCAAATGGCTGGAAGGAATGATGCGCCACGGATACAAAGGTGCCGGTGACATATCCCACATGATGGACGTGGTTCTTGGCTGGGACGCCACGGCGGAAGTGATCGACGACTGGATGTATGAGCGGATTGCAGAAAAATACGTGTTTGACGAGAAAATTTCCGAATGGATGAAAGAAGTCAATCCCTATGCCCGCCAGAACATTCTGGACAAACTCCTGGAAGCCATCAGCCGGGATATGTGGGAGGCGGATCAGGAAATGGAGGAGCGCCTCAAGGAGGCATATCTCGAGATGGAAGGGCAGATCGAGGAAATTAACGAATGAGACAAGCTGAATTAATCAGGAATGAGGAATAAAGGTATGTGTCAATTATAAAAAGACGGAGCGGAGCGATTCCTCAATTCCTAATTCCTAATTAAATAAAAAGGATTTTACAATGCAAATTAAAACCATATTACAAAAAGCCACCGGCTTTGCCGTGTTCATGATAGTGGTAATACTGGTGCCGGCTCGTGCTGAAGAAGGACTGACCGATAAAATTAAAAAACCGCTGGATCAAGCCATTACCACACGCCAGGATAGCCAGAAAGAACTGGATCAGTGGGAACAGGAACGACTCCGTTTGCAGGTGGAGTTCGAAGGGCTGACAAGGAAAAACGAGGTCCTTACGAAACAGGACGAAGCGCTCAAAAAGCAGGTGGCCGCAAGGGAGACCCTGAATGCATCCCTTGTGGAACGTGAGCGGGAAAGCCGAAAAATTGCCCAGGAAATTGTTCCCTTTCTTGAAGATCTCCATACCCGCATTTCCGAATTTATTGCCTCAGATATACCGTTTCTTTCAGAGGAACGGAAAGGCCGTATCAACCGTCTGGAAAAGGTGCTTTCCGATATGGAAGTCGGTGCGGCGGAGAAATTCAGAAAATTTATGGAAACGCTTTTCATCGAAGCGGAATACGGCAACACCATTGAAGTGTACCAGGAAAAAATCATCATCGAAAACGAGGAAATTCTGGGTGATGTTTTCAGGCTGGGACGGATCAGCCTGTTCTTTCTCTCTCTCGATCAAACGATCCCGGCCTGTTACAATGTGGCGGATAAAAAATGGACGGTGCTGGATGACCGGTATACAGCGGATATTCATGCTGCCATTGAAATGGGGAGTAAACGAAGACCGGTGGAACTCTTATGCCTGCCTTTAGGAAAGATCGCCGCACAATAAGGAGCTTAAAAATGGTGAAAAAAATAATTGCAGCGGGTTTGCTGGTGTTCGGTATAACGATTTCTTACGGGCTGGCCCAAACCCCAGACATACAATCGGACATGCGAACTGATTATATTGAATCGGAAAAACAGAAACAGGCAATGGTCCAAAAAGCACAAGAAGAGGCGCAACTGGCGGAAAAAGACGCCAAACACCGCCACATGCAAATTGTATCTGACCGGTCCTCCCTGATAAAGGCAATAAACGATTTGAAAGACAAAAACGCCGGTCTTGAAAAAAGTATTGCTTCTTCCGAGACACGTCTTTCCGAACTGGCCAAAGAAGAAGAGAAACTTCGCACCGCGCTTCTGGAAACAGAAGCCGTAAACAAAGAGCTGTCGGGATTTGTCAAGGGGTATGCCAAAGATCTGGACACCCTGTTCAGCCAAAGTCCCCAGTCCGCCCTTGCATCCGAAAGGGATGCCTTCCTGAAGCCGCTTATCACAGAGACCCGTTTCCCCTCCATGGATGATATCCGTCACATGGTTGATGCCCTATTCGACGAGATAAGGCTTTCCGGGGCGGTGCGGCGGATCGACAGCGTGATCGTGGATCGAAGTGGTCATGAAAGCCTGTCGAACGTGCTGCTTCTGGGAAATTTTACCGCTTGTTATACCCTGGGAAAGGAAACCGGTTTCCTGCTGTATTCCGAAAAAAGCGATCGTCTCTTTGCCCTTTCCAAACTGCCGAAATCGAAAATTTCAAAGCAAAACCGGTCCTATATAAAAGGAAGTACGGATGGGGTGTACCTGGATATATCCAAAGGGGGGGCGCTGCGTCAGATGACGCACGAGCTCAGCCTGTTGGAGCAGGTACCCAAAGGCGGCCCCATTATCTGGCCCATCCTTGCCATATTTGCCGTAGCTGTTCTGATCATCATCGAGCGTATTTTCTTTCTCCGGCGCAAAAGCGTTGATGAAGAAACCTTTACCCGGGCTCTTTGCCTTCATCTGACAAAGGGAGAAACAGATCAATGCCTTTTAATGTGTGAAGAAAATATACATAAATCCATCCCCAGAATCATGAAAGCAGGAATGGATTGCCGGGAAATGGATCGTGTGGATATGGAAAACGCTCTTCAGGAATCCATTTTAAGTGAAATACCCAAGCTGGAGCGTTTTTTATCGACCCTGGGAATGCTGGCCGCCATTTCTCCTCTCTTAGGACTTTTGGGGACGGTTACCGGCATGATCAATACGTTTCATGTGATTACCTATTACGGTACCGGTGACCCGCGCATGATGTCCGGCGGGATTTCAGAAGCTCTGGTGACCACGATGCTCGGACTGACGGTAGCTATTCCCATCATGCTGGCGCATACACTTCTTTCCCGGAGAGTGGAAAACATGATCGGAAAGATGGAGGAAAAAGCCGTGGCCTTTGTCAATACAATCTATAAAACCAGAGAATAGAAATGAATTGGGAATTACGAATTGTGGAGTCGCTGCACGCCGGCGTTTTGAATATAAAAATGACAGAATACATTCATTCGCAATTCCGCATTCGTCATTTTATTTCTTTCTACGTGAGATAATATATGGTCGGTATTTTTTATCAATTGACAGATTACCTCCAGGCAGGTGGGCCGGTCATGGTTCCCCTTTTAATCCTGTCCATCGTCATGTGGTTTTTGATCATCAACCGGGTCATTTACATGAGACGACTCTTTTATAAAAACATGCCACGCCGAAAAGCAGGAGAATTCGTGAAAATGAATTGTTCACCGGACGCCGGCTTCCAGGGGGTCAATGCACTTCTGGTCAGAGAGTTTCTTTCCAAAAGAAGCATGAACCCGGAAACCGACGCTTACATTCTGGATGAAACCGTGATGAATCTTGTTTCAGCCATGGACCGCCATCTCGCCATGATTACGGTCCTTTCAGGAATCGCCCCCCTCCTTGGCCTCTTGGGTACGGTTACCGGCATGATCACCACATTCGACGTGATCACGGTTTTCGGCACGGGAAACGCCAAGGCAATGGCAGGTGGTATTTCGGAAGCCTTGATCACTACCCAAACCGGGCTTCTGGTTTCCATTCCCGGTCTTTATATGAGCGGATTTCTAAATAAACGATCCATCAATTTAAAATACCGCATTGCCGCAACCGGCATGTATTTGAAGCGATACCTGTAAAGAAAGGCTTTTATTATGCTCAATATATCAGCTGCCCGAAGGTCGCAGAAAAAAATACTGGAACTCAATATTGCGCCATTGATCGATATGGTATTTATCCTGCTTATTTTTTTCCTGGTCACAACGAGTTTTGTCAAAGAAACCGGTGTGGATATCAACCGTCCGGCGGCAAACACGGCCGTCAGCAAGGCAAAAGCAAGTATTTTGATCGGTGTGACAAAGGACAACCGCGTGTTTCTGGACAAGCGTGAAATCGATGTCCGTGCCGTTCGGGCCAATGTGGAACGTGCCATGGCGGAAAACCCGGAAAGCAGTGTCGTCATTGTGGCGGACAAGGAAAGCATGACCGGCCTTGTGATCAATGTCATGGACGGATGCAAGCTTGCCGGAGCGGAAAATGTTTCCATTGCCGCAAGTCATCCAAAAGAATAACCAGCGATGAAAGTCTTTTTTAAAAATTTAAATAAATACACCGCAAAGGACTGCGGATTTGCGCTATTGGGGGCCATACTCATTAATTTCACCCTGTTTACGCTGATGCCGGGCCTGATTCAGCGGGTTCCGGATAGACCTGACCTCGAATCGATTGAAAGTATTCAGGTTGTGCGGGTGAAACGTCCGGATACGGATGTTCAAAAAAAAGAAAAAACGCCGCCCAAGCCTGAAAAAAAAGAAATCATGAAGGACCGTAAGCCCCTGACCGTTTCCCGTCCGGTGAAGCAGAAGATTCGCCTGCCATTCCAGTTGAATCCCAAACTGGCATCCGGTCCCCAAACCTTTTCCGTTCCGTCACTGGATCGGATATCCCTTAACGCCCCCGGCATCAATGGTGCCTACGGTGTCAATGACCTCGATGGGCCGCTGACGCCTCTGGTCAGAATTCCCCCCATGTATCCCATACGGGCCAAACGCCTGGGGATTGAAGGTTCAGTTAATGTGCAATTCCTGGTCAACAGCGAAGGAAACGTCGCGCATGTTGAAATCCTGTCGGCGGAACCTGAGGGACTTTTTGAAACAAGCGTCATTAACTGTGTTTCAAAGTGGCGCTTCAAACCAGGCACAGTGGAAGGCAACCCCGTGAACACCTGGGCTGAAACCACCATTCGATTTGAGTTGGAAGCATCATGAAAATAAGAAACGTTATTTCAAACCTCGTCGTCATGATTCTTCTATTCATGTCAGGGATATCGCAGGCGGCATCCGGAGAAGATATTCCCATTGTCGTCAGTATCATGCTGAATAAAGCCCAAATCCTGGCAAGCCGGGGGAAGGTGGAAGAGGCGATAAAGACGTTGACCGATTTCCAGGATAAAGGAAAAGAGATGGACAGCACTGCCGCTGAGAAACAAGGCTATTCCCACTGCAACATCGATTATGCCATCGGCAATTATTATCTGATGCTGTCACAGCCTGAAGCGGCGGCAATGCACTACCAATCTGCGGTTCAGAAAAAAAATGATTTTTCCGAAGCCTGGCTGAATCTGGCGAAATGCCGTTATGATCTGGACCGGATGAAACCAGCAGGGGATGCTTTTTTAAAAGGGTATGAAACCGGTTCCCCTGGAAGCGCGAAATCCCTTTATTTCAGTGCAGTCTGTTATGCGGGCGCCGAAGATTATGCTGCTTCATATGCTGTATTTCACCGTTTGCTGGAAACACATCCCCAGGACATCGAGCTGGAGTGGAAAGGCTCGTTTGTTCAGGTGCTGCTGGCGCTTTCAAAGTCGATGGAGGCGTTGCCGCATATCGAGGAGCTGGCGGAAAAAACAGATGGAGAAAAGCAGAAAAAGTGGCGGGAAATGCTTTTATACCAATATATGGCCTTGAACATGGAGACGAAAGCGCTGAACTATGCCAAGTGGCTGACATGTGTCGACACGTTGGAGCCGAAATGGTGGAAGACACTGGCTCATCTACACCTGCAGAAAGACACCTATGAAAAAGCGCTGACAGCGTTAATGGCCTATGGTTTTTTAACCCCGCTTTCACCCGAGGAAATATCACTTGTCGGGGACATCTGTTTGGCTCTGGAAATTCCGGATCAGGCGATTAAATATTATGACATTCAATCCCGGGAAGCAGTGGACCCGAAAACGGTTAAAAAACTAGTGCAGGCATATATGCGGCTTTATGATCGTGAAACAGCCCTTGTCTGGGTCGACAAGATCGAGAATCAGGAAAAACAGCCGGATCTTTTGATGCTGAAAGGGAATCTGCTGTTTGAAATGGAACGTTTTTCAGAAGCCGCAGTTGTATTTCAGCAGTTAAGCAAAAATAACCATGACCATCATGAAAAGGGAAAATCGTTCCTCATGCTGGGCTATGCTGCCTGGAACGACGGAAACGTCGATCAGGCAAAACGAGCTTTTGAGCAAGCGATAAAATTTGAAAAACAGCGAAAAGAAGCTGAAAAAGCCCTGAAACAGCTAAAAGGAAAACCATAAATGAAACATCTGGATCTATTCCCGTTTTCCGCCATTATCGGTCAGGAAGCGTTAAAGCTGGTGTTGATTTTAAATGCGGTAAATCCCCGTATCGGCGGCGTGTTGATCCGGGGAGAAAAGGGGACGGCCAAGTCCACGACGGTCCGGGCACTGTCCATGCTGCTGCCGGAGATCAAGGTGGTGACGGCCTGTCCCTATTCCTGTGACCCGGATGATCCGGACAACCTGTGTGATCAATGTGCGAAAAATCCCTCCGGGTTAAAGACGACCGTAAGACGGCAAAAAGTCGTCACCCTTCCCTTAAATGCCACTGAAGACAGAGTGTCCGGCGGTATTGACTTCAACCGGGCTGTAAAAGAGGGGGTGAGAACGCTTCAACCGGGTGTACTGGCAGAAGCGCACCGGGGAATTCTCTATGTGGATGAGGTGAATCTCCTGGATGATCATATCGTGGACATTATTTTGGATGCCGCGGCATCCGGCAGGAACCGTATTGAGCGGGAGGGCATCTCCTTTGCTCATCCGTCGGATTTTATCCTGGTGGGCACCATGAACCCGGAAGAAGGGGATCTGAGGCCCCAGCTCCTGGACCGTTTCGGTCTCTCAGTGGAAGTTGCCTCCGAGAAAGATCCTGATCTCCGCATATTGATGATGGAGCGCAGGGAAGCCTTTGACCAGACGCCTACCGACTTTCTTCGGCAGTTTGACCATGAGAACGAAACGATTGCCGGCAGAATCGAATCTGCCGGAGAGATTTTACGGCAAGTCAAACTGCCGAAATATTTGAGAACACTGATCACGGAAATCTGTACGGAAAATAATGTGGCCGGTCACCGGGCGGACCTGACCATCGAACAGGCGGCCATTGCCCATGCCGCCTGGTGCAGGCGGGTTGAGGTATCGGCTGAAGATATCCAGGCGGTTGCCGGATTTGCACTGCTCCATCGCAGGCGGGAAGCCGCTCCTCCGCCACCGCCGCCGGAGGAAGATAAAAAACAGGAAGCCCCCCCGGACAATGAACCGAAAGACAAACAGAAGGATCAGGAACAGCCTGAAGAAATGTCGGATGATCCGATGGACAAAGCACAGCAGGAACCGTCCGAACCGGAGCCGGGAGACCCGGACGATTCATCCGAACAGGAGCGGCAGGAACAGGAAAAGCCCCGTCCCGAAGACATTGTGGAGCAGATATTTGATGTAGGTGAAACCTTCAAGGTAAAAAAAATCATCAGCCCCAAAGACCGGGTGTTCAGGCGCGGTTCCGGCCGCCGCTCCAGAACCCGCATTTCTCAAAAACAGGGCCGTTATGTCAAAAGCACGATGCAGCGAAAAAGCGGCGATGTGGCCCTGGATGCCACCCTCAGGGCGGCAGCCCCTTACCAGATTCACCGGAGTTACGAAAGAAACGGCCTGGCCGTTTGCCTGAAGCCGGAGGATATCCGGGAAAAAATCAGGGAAAAACGCATCGGCAATTTTCTCCTGTTCATTGTCGATGCCAGCGGCTCCATGGGTGCCCGGGGCCGGATGGCGGCCTCCAAAGGGGCCATCATGTCGCTTCTCATGGATGCATACCAGAAACGGGACAAGGTGGGCATGCTCTCCTTCAGAAAAGACGAAGCGTTTGTCAACCTTCCCCCCACCTCTTCCATAGAACTTGCGGCAAGACTGCTGAAGGAGATGCCCGTGGGCGGCCGGACCCCGCTTTCCGCCGGTCTCGTGAAGGGGTATGAAATCATCCGCAACTACCTGTTACGGGAACCATCCGCCCGTCCCATCGTCCTTATCATCACGGACGGGAAATCCAATGTATCTTTGGGAGACCGGAAACCCGTCGATGAGGCGCTTCTTTTGGCATCCAAAATGGGGGCTGATGATCGGGTTCAGTATGTTGTTGTAGATACGGAGGAAAACGGACTGGTGCGTTTCGGCCTGGCCAAACGGCTGGCAAATGAAACGAGCGCCGCTTATTTTAAAATTGATGACTTAAAAGCCGATACCTTGATGAATATTGTTAAAGAATCCAACAGACAATAAAAGGAGATATATTTCATGAACAAACGACCGATTTATCCCTTTACCGCAATCGTGGGACAGGAAAAAATGAAACTCGCCCTGATCCTGAACATCATTAATCCCTCCCTTTCCGGTGTCCTGATCCGGGGGGAAAAAGGGACGGCCAAATCCACGGCCGTAAGGGCTCTGGCCGATATTCTGCCTTCGATTGATGTGGTGAGCGGATGCCCTTTTCAGCATTCACCCTTAGGAAAGCATGATGTATGCATGGAATGCGGGCATGACACTTGCCGGGAAGCGGTGCTCGGCGAAAAAGAGGTATCCGTCGAAACCCGGGGCATCAACGTTATTGAATTGCCGGTGGGCGCCACCGAAGATCGCGTGGTCGGCACAATGGATCTGGAGCATGCCCTGAAAAAAGGTGAAAAGCGAATAGAGCCGGGTATTCTTGCGGCGGCCCACCGCGGCATTCTCTATGTGGATGAAGTCAACCTGCTGGATGACCATGTGGTGGATGTCCTCCTGGATTCCGCCGCCATGGGCGTCAACACCATCGAGCGTGAGGGGGTTTCTTTTTCCCATCCGGCCAGGTTCACCCTGGTTGGCACCATGAACCCGGAAGAAGGTGAACTCCGGCCCCAGCTTCTGGATCGGTTTGGGCTGTGCGTCAACATTGAAGGGATCCATGATCCGGATGACCGTGTGGCCATCATGGAGCGGCGGATGCAGTTTGATGAAGATCCAGGTGTATTTTGCAAAACCTGGGAACCCGAATCCAGGAAGCTCGCGGATACGATCAAATCAGCAATTACGCTTTATCCTGAGGTAACCATGGCAAGGGAACTTTTGTATGAGGCAGCTTCTTACTGCCTGGAAGTGGGGGTGGACGGCCATCGTGGGGATATCATCATCATGAAAACCGCCAAGACTCTTGCTGCCTATAACAGACAGAGAGAGGTTAAAAAAGACGATGTAGATGCCGCAGCGGAGCTGGTGCTGCCCCACCGTATCCGGCGGCAACCCCTGCAGGATATTGTTGTGGATGTTAAAAGCATGAGAAAAGCGGGTTAAAATATTATGATCAAAATCGATAAATTGACAAAAAATTACGCGACTCTGGAAGCGTTAAAAGCCGTCAGCCTGCATATCCCCAAAGGGGAGCTGTTCGCATACCTTGGACCGAACGGCGCCGGTAAAACAACGACGATTCGCATGTTGACCGGTCTCACCCGGCCGACATCAGGCACGGCATTTTTAAACAGCTATGACATCCGGAAAGACGTGCTCTCCGCAAAACAGCAATACGGTCTCGTTCCCCAGGCCGTCAACCTCGATCAGGAACTGACCGTATCTGAAAATTTGAAGATCCACGGCCGGCTCTATCGAATGACACGAAAAAACATTCAAAACCGTATGTCGGATATCCTGTCCTATGTGGAGTTGTCCGATTACACGGATGCCCTGGTCAGGACCCTTTCGGGCGGGATGAAAAGGCGGCTGATGATTGCAAGGGCATTGATGCATGAACCTGCCATTTTGTTTCTGGATGAACCCACAGTGGGGCTGGACGCCAATATCCGGCGAAAGGTGTGGGCGCTTATAAAAAAAATACAGCAAAGCGGCACCACCATTTTTTTAACAACCCATTACATCGAAGAGGCGGAGTTTTTGGCCCACCGGGTGGCGTTTCTGGCCAAGGGAAGCATCGTCACTATGGACACCCCGAGGAATCTGATCGATAGGCAGGGAAAGTGGGCCATTGACCGTATTTCCGGCGATACGCTGGATACCCTGTACTTCGCATCCAGGAAAGAAGCGGAAAATTTCAATGCCAACGGGGATGTGCAGTACACATTGAGGCGGGTCAACCTGGAAGACGCGTTCATCGCCATGACCGGGAAGAAAACCGAACCGGCAGCGGAATTTACCTCAGCACCGCCCTCTCATCACGGCTCACACAAAGGGCACAGTGCGCATGGATCTCATGGTGGTCACGGTTCTCAAAGTGTACACGGCAGACATAAAACCCATTGAATCAAAAGGAGCGTGTGGAATGTTACACGGCATGACAGCCATTTATACACGAGAAATATTGTTGTTAAGGAGAAGACTGCCCAAGCAGATCCCCTCCTGGTCGGTATCGCCCCTTCTCTATCTTATCGCCTTCGGCTATGCCATGGGACGGGAAGTGATGGTGGACGGGCAGCCTTATATGACATTTCTGATCCCCGGCCTGGTGGCCATGAGCAGCATGACCCAGGCATTTGCCATTGCATCGGAAATCAATGTAGCCCGGTTTTACTGGCATATCTTTGAAGAATTTCAGGCCGCCCCCATCAGCAACCTTTCTTATGTCCTGGGAGAAGTCATGGCTGGTGTGACGCGCGCCATTCTTTCCGTGTTGGTGATTCTGCTGCTTGGCGCCCTGTTCGGTGTTACGCTTTCATTAAATCCATATTTCTGGCTGGCCGTGATATTGAACGCCTTTGTGTTCGCCTCATTGGCAGTGGCGCTGGCAATGCTGGTGAAATCCCATGCCGACCAGAGTATGCTGACCAGTTTTATCATCACGCCCATGGCGTTTTTGGGGGGAACATTTTTTCCCATCGCAAAACTGCCGATCTGGGCTCAAAAAATTCTCTACTTTCTGCCCCTTACCCATGCGGCAACGGCAATACGGTCTGCAGCCCTTAACCTGCGGGTGGAATGGATGTCTTACGGAATACTGCTGATCATCGGCATGGTGTTTTTTTATATTGCCGTTTTTTGCGTGGAAAAAGCAAAGGACTGAAGAAATAAGGAAAACAAATGAAAAAAGGACTTCTCATCGTCAACACGGGAAACGGAAAAGGAAAAACAACATCAGCGCTCGGTCAGGCATTCAGGGCCATGGGACACCAACTCAATGTATGTATGATCCAGTTCATCAAAGGGTCATGGAAGTACGGTGAACTGAATTCAAAGGATCGTTTCAACGGCCTGCTGGATTTCCATGTCATGGGAAAAGGGTTTACCTTTAAATCCAACAACCTCGAAGAAGATATAAACATCGCCAGAAAGGGTTGGGAAATTGCGAAAGCCGCCCTGAAGTCGGAGAAGTACTTCATGGTCATTCTGGATGAATTCACCTATCTGTTGAACTATGAATTTATCGGCATGGATGAAGTGACCGCATGTATCCAACAAAGACGTGAGGATCTTCATGTGATCATTACCGGCCGGGATGCTCCCCAGTCCATTATTGAAACAGCGGATCTGGTTACTATTATGGAAGAATTCAAGCATCCGTTAAAAGCGGGTGTGAAAGCACAAAGAGGAATTGAATTTTAATAGTAGAATAAAAAAGTTAAAAACGGTGCTTACTATTCATATTACGATATGTATGCGGACGGTAAAGCGATGGCTATCATATACGCTCCTGCTTGCTATGGTATGCTGTGACGGTTTCATCCCTATAACAGCGGCGGGCTCGGAAAAGAACGAAAATATTGTGATCACCGCTGATGAGATCCGCGCTATGAACGCCCATAAAATGGCTGATGTGCTCAATCATGTCCCTGGCATAACCGCCGGGGACAGCTCCGTTGGTATTCATGGTTCCTACAAGGTCAAAGTGTTCGTGGACGGCCGCCCGATTAACGATCCGACATCCGGGTACGGTGGTATCAACTGGGAACTGGTGGCGCCGGCCGATGTGGAACGTATCGAGATTCTTCGCGGCAAAGGCGGAATGCGGTATGGCCAGGATGCTTCAGGCGGCGTCATCCTCATTACCACCAAAAAGGTCAGGAAACTGACCGGAAATATCAAGGTTTATGGCGGTAACCACCAGACAGGATACGGATCTGCGGGAGTCCAGGTGACATCTGGTGGCTGGTCCATGGGAGCCAATGGCAGTTATGAAACCACCGACGGATATAAAATCAATAATGATAAGGAGCACTATCAGATGGGTGCAAAACTGGGGTATACGTTCGACGACCGAAAACGTGTATTCTTCTTAGCGGATTTTATTGAAGATGAAAGAGGCTCGAGCGGACTGCCGGACTATCCTACTCCTTTTTACCGAAAATCCGCACAAAACACCAATCTGGCCCTGAATGCCGATTTCAACAACATCACCAGTGCCACCTTTTACAACCAAGGTAGCAATCACAACACCGATAGCAGCAGAGAACTGGACCAAAAGCTTCGTATCACCGAATGGGGTGAAGATGTTGCCGCGACAAGGGCCAACCATTGGGGAGAGTTGAATATAGGCTGCGGCTATCAGGCGGGTCTGGCCACGGGCACGACGTTTGACGATCAGAGTGAAAACACTGTATCCGCATTTGCTGCCCAGTCGTTCAAATGGCCGTCAAAACCGTTGACATTCAATTTTGGCCTGAGAGCCAATTTCAATTCGGCATTTGATGATGCCGTCAACCCGGAAATCAAGGTTGCGTACAACAAGGATCTGTGGCGTGTAACAGCAGTATTCAGCCGCTCGAATAATACCCCTTCTTTTCATCAGCGTTTTAGCCGGTCAAGTTCCACCCTGCCCAATCCGGACCTGACAATGGAAACAGCCGATAATTATACGATTGCCTTTTTTCTAGAGCCTTACGACAGTCTGACCTTCAGCATGTCGGTGTTTCACAACCGTCTAAGTGATCGAATCACGTATGTTACCGGAGACGATGGGATGGGGAGGTATCAGAATTTCGGTCTCGTCACCTATAGCGGCGCCGATCTTGCCGCCTCCTGGCAGATCCACGAAACCGTTAAACTAAAAAGCGGTTATACCTATCTCAAAGCGAAGGATGAAGACACGGGATTATGGCTGCCCGCAAAGGCTAAACACAGTGTAACCCTGGATCTTTATTGGAAGCCGTGTCAACCCATTTCCATGGTGCTGGCCAATAAATATGTCTCCAAGGCGTATCTTAATAAGAACAATACCAAAACCGTGCCGGAGTATTCCCTTACCGATTTTCGGGCGGAATATGTATTAAAGCGTTTCAGCCTGTTTGGCGAGATCGAAAATGTTTTTGATAAAACCTATTACTATTGCGATGGACTGCTGGCACCGCCTATGACATGGATTATCGGTGTAAGCTGGCGAATATAATGAGGAGATCCGACATGAGAATCATATTTATCCATGGTCATATGTTCAATGCTTATTCCTGGTCTCAGGCTGCTGCCCACCTTAAGCAGCACAGCATTGACCTTACCCTTTTTTCTCAACGCCAATCCGCTGATGAAATAACGGCGTTTATAGAAAAAACCGATGTGGATATGGTTATCGGACGGCTGTTTCGAGACCTGCCGCAGTGCGACACAATTCTTGAATATACTCGAGATATTAAATGGCGGTTAGGGCTTGGACAGGAAATGCCGCTTGATTTCTCGACATTTTCCGTGGAACAGATCGCGGAATTCGACCGTTATTTGACCGTCATTTCAGTTGATAACTATGCCAACAGTATCAAATATATCGCAGCATGTGCCGGTGCCGATATCTCTTTTGATCCGCCTCAACCGGTAAGAAGTGACGGTATTTATCATCCGGATGCATCCGGCTTGTTTGAAAATGTTTCGGGATGCCGGTCAGATGCTTTCTGACAACCTTCTAATAAAATATATCCGGGAGGAAGGCCTGTTTCCGGAAAGTGTGGGTATCAGCCTGTGGAGTATCGATGCCTTTAAATCCGATGGAGAAGTGTTCTGCCAGATTCTTCACCTGATGAGCATGCGTCCGGTATGGAACAGTACAGATCGTGTGACGTCAATCGAAGCAATTCCACTTGAAGAACTTTCCCTTATCATGGATGAAGAGACCTTCAAACCACGGCCGCGCATCGATGTGGTCATTCAGACCACTGGCATTCTAAGGGACATGGTACCCCATTTTGCAGATCTTGTGGACGAAGCCGTTGTATTGGCGACACGTCTTGACGAACCCCATGAATTGAATTTTATCCGAAAACATACATTGGATCAAAGGATTTACCGGCAAAATCAACACACTTATTCAGGAAACCGTTTCCGGTATGACGGCAATCAAACTGCTGAATGCCGAATCCGCCATGACGGATAAACTGGCCCGGCACATCGCGCTGGTGAGTCAGGAGACGATTCTTTTTTCCGCCAGTCTCGAAGAAAATATCCTCCTCGGCCGTAAAGACATATCTCCTGAATCTGTATCATTGTGGCCCATCGTCTTTCAACCGCCAGGTATTCAGAGCGGATTCTCGTGGTTAGAAACGGCCGCATCGAAGAGGACGGCAATCATGAGGCGCTGATCCGTTTCAAAGGAATTTATGCGAATATGACGGTTCTGGATAAAATGGCAGGGGAATGGGATCAACCGAAATAGAAAAACTGGACGGAAGCACTTTTCAATTCAGGACAGAGTTGACCCTAATGTCTCCTAAAAAATGGGTCCAAAACCGCCTGAGCTGAAACGTTTTGAACTCAATTTTTTAGGAAACGTTAGGGTTGATTTTAATCTATTACTAATAAAGGAGGGAGTGACCCATGATTGATATGGTGCCGGGAAATGAAGTGGAAAGAAAAAGCCTTGCCATTATCGACCAGGAAGCGGGCAGGCATGATTTTAACCGGGAAGAGTGGCCGGTTGTCCGGCGAATGATCCACACAACCGCAGATTTTTCCATCATACCGATAGTTAAATTTTACAATGAACCGATCAGGAAAGGTATTGAAGCCCTGAAAAGAGGGGCTCCCATCGTATCGGACAGCAACATGATAAAAAGCGGCATATCCGTGTCCCGCCTTGAAAAGATCAATGCCGGTTATAGCCGAGAAAGCATATCGTGCCGGGTGGCTGAGAAAGATGTATTTCAACAGGCAGACGAAAATCAATTGCCAAGGGCAATTTATAACATGCGGTCTTTAAAATCTTCCATTGACCGGGGCATTGTCTGTATCGGGAATTCCCCCATGGCCCTGTGGGAAGTGGTGAGGCTGATCAGGGAGGAAGAAATTCAACCCGGTTTGTTGATTGCCATGCCTGTGGGTTTCGTCAATGTTATTGAAACCAAGGAACTGGTGAAAGATCTTGCCGTTCCGTATATATTGATGGATGGTCGCCGTGGCGGATCCACACTGGTAGTTGCTGTGATCAATGCCATTGCTGTACTGGCGCTGAAAGAAATACAAGGAGAGGAGTAAACCAATGAAAGCAATTATTTTATTAGGCCATGGCAGCCGTGTTCCCGGCGCCGGCGATGATATGCAAAAAGCGGCTCTGTTGCTAAAAGAGAAATACCGGTTGGATATGGTGGATACATGCCACATGTCCCGCCTTGGGCCCCATTTCCCGGAGATACTGGCAAAATGCGTGTCCAATGGCGCCAAAGAGGTGTTTGTCATACCCTACTTTCTGAACATGGGGCTTCATATCCGGCTGGATATTCCGGAAATGATGCAGAAGGAAGCAGCAAAATATCCCGATGTAAAGCTCGTGTACGGCAAACATCTGGGGTTTGACGAAGCGTTTGCGGATATTCTTTATAAGCGAATCGACGAATCTGCTGATCTGCCGGATGTTAGGGATGTCGAGTTGCCGGAACGAGAGGCTTTCCCAGTTCCTGATGGGCAGGGGGAGTTTGTAGAGATGTCACCGGAAGATGCAAAAGCATTTGCGCATTCTCATAGTCATTCGCATCATCATCATGAGCACTAAAGAGAAAAAAAAATTAAAAGAGGGAATCACTACCGGAACCTGTGCAGCGGCCGCGGCAGCTGCAGCGGTTGAGGCATTCTTTGGGAAAGTGCTGCCAAATATAACCGTGAACCTGCCCGATGATTCCGGAATCATATCTGTTGATATTCATTCAACTAAACCGGTCCATGCGTCCCGTAAAATTAAAACTGCTACAGCCACGGTGGTAAAGGATGCAGGGGATGACCCGGATATCACCAACGGCGCCCTTATCAGCGCCCGGGTGTCGATTGCAGAAAATGATATCACCCAGGTTACCATCAAAGGAGGAGCAGGCGTGGGCCGGGTGACACGTGCCGGACTGCCGGTTTCCATCGGCGAATCCGCCATCAATCCGGTACCCAGAATCATGATCGAACAGGAGGTCAAAAAGCGGCTGCCGAAGGGGAAAAAATTTTTAGTGGATGTGGTCATTTCCGTAAAGGACGGTGAAAAGCTTGCACAAAAAACCCTGAACCCCAGGCTGGGGATTATCGGCGGTATATCCATTCTTGGAACCCACGGTATTGTGAAACCTTTTTCTGCCAAAAGCTACCAGGAGACCATCGATATCTGCCTTCGGTCGGCGCAGACAGATGATCAGAAAACCTGCGTCCTGTCCACGGGCCGGAGAAGTGAACGCCTGGCCCAGGCATATTATCCGGATCTTGATGAAAAATGTTTTGTTCAGATGGCCGATTTTTTCTCCCATGCGTTGAAGACTGCGAACGACCTGGGGTTTTCCCATATTGTGCTTGCCGGATTTTTCGGAAAGCTGTGCAAATGGGCCATGAATATGAAATATACCCATGCCCGATCGGGTCAGACCGACTTTGGCTTTTTATCCATGCTGGCGAGTGAAATAGGTTTGTCCGACACATTCTGCAGGTTTGTCAAAGAGGCCAACAACGCCCGGCATATCTTTGAATCCGGCCATCCGGATGTGCCGATCTTTATTGACACCATAGGACAGCGGGCGCTTATCAATGCCGAAAAAATCGTCAAGGATAAAGCCAGGGTGACCCTCTGTTTATGGGATTTTAACGAAAAATTTTATCAAGAATGGGAAACGGCAGATTCATGACACACCCTGGAAAAATAGAGGTCATTGGGATGGATGTCCTCAACGACGCTTTATCCGAAAAAAAGCAGGAAATGATCCGCAACGCCGATGTGGTGATCGGCGGCAGGACGCAACTTGATGCGGTGGCAACATTTACGGGCAAGACCATTTGCATCACCGGAGATATCCAGTCCCTGATTGACCAGATACATCAATGTCTGGAAAAGAATCAGCATATTGTTGTGCTGGCCACCGGTGATCCCCTGCTTTTCGGTATCGGCAACACACTGATCGAACATTTCGGCAAAGAGGCCGTCACTGTTCATCCCGGCATATCATCGATGCAGGCAGCGCTTTCCAGATTGGGCTTAAGAACGGATAACGCCGTGATTCTGAGTCGGCATGGCACCCATAACGATGATTTGCGTCGCCTTTTATATCACCATACAGGGGTGATATTAACTTCCAATGGATATAGTCCGGTGGAAATCATTCAAGAAATCATAGGAACATATTCACAAGCCGAACAATGGCAGGGCCATGTGTGCCAGTGTCTGGGCACATCAAACGAAACCATCCAAAGCGGAGAACTGCGACAGCTCGCCGTCATGGAAACGTTTCAAACCCCCAATCTGCTGGTGGTGGAAAATCCCTCCCCGCTCTCCACGCTTCAAGGGTCTTCGGACTTCGGTTGGCCCGATGACCAATACCAGCATGAGGCCGGGTTAATCACCCATCCGGAAGTCCGCGCCGTCACCCTTTCAAAACTCAGGCTGGGCGGTGCCGGAGTCCTCTGGGATGTGGGTGCGGGATCTGGTTCGGTGGGGATCGAAGCCGCCCAACTCAATCCATTTTTAAACGTTTTTTCCATTGAAAAGAATGACCAACGCTATGAACATATCATTTTCAACCGGAAAAAACACAATGTAAACAATCTGTTTCCTGTCAGGGGAAATGCATCAGAGGTTTGTTTATCCTTGCCAATACCGGACCGGGTGTTTTTAGGCGGTGGCGGCAAAGCGCTTTCCAATCTGCTGCCCCTTTGCTATGAGCGCCTTTCAGAAAACGGGGTTATGGTTGTAAATACCGTAACCATTGAATCATTTGAAATCGTCCGTCATTTTTTTAAACAAATTCATAAAGAAATAGAAGTGATTTCGCTCCAGGTCTCGCGTCTTGCGCCTTTAGCGACATACTACGCTTTCAAACCCGATAATCCCATAACTTTATTTGGAATAAACAAATGAACCTACGGAAACAACCCAAACTTTTCTTTATTGGTGTAGGGCCGGGTGACCCGGAGCTGCTCACCCTCAAAGCCGTTCGATTGATCAAATCGTGTGATGTGCTGTTTGTCCCTGTGCGTAAAAAGGATTCAACCCGATCCATAGCCTTGAATATTGTGAATCAGGCCATGGACTTGAAAGATAAACGGGTTGTTTATCTTCACTTTCCCATGGTGAAGGGCTCTGAGAAAATGCTTTCCGCACTTTCACCTGCCGCTTTGACCTTACAGGAAGAATTATCCGAAGGAGAGACCGGCGTCTTTATAACCCTGGGATGCTCAACCATTTATTCAACCGGCGGTAACCTCTTTCTGGCACTTCAAGACAAAGATATTGCCATGCATTTTGTTCCGGGAGTCAGTTCCATCAGTGGAACCGCTGCATCTTCCGGCATGCCGCTGGTTTTTTCAGAGGAAAAGCTGGCCATATTGCCGACAACCTATTCCATGGATCAAATTGAATCCTGTATCAACAATTTTGAAACCGTGGTTCTCATGAAAGCCCATTCATGCATGGATGCAATAATGAAATTGATCAAACAAAAAGGATTGCTTGATACATCTTTTATGGTGGAAAAGGCAACTTCGGAAGCAGAAGTGATTCATTGTTTGAGAGATATGCCCGATGGCTATCAACCCCACTATATGAGCACGATTATCATTCGTAATTAAGGAGTCAATATGGCTATTGTCAGTTTTATCGGCGCAGGACCCGGAGATCCTGAACTTATTACACTAAAAGCGATCAAGCGGATACAAGACGCGGGCCTGATTCTGTATGCCGGATCTCTGGTACCTGAAACCGTCTTTCTTCCTCATACAACTTTAACCAAAGAAAGCATCATCAGCAGCGCAGATTTGACGCTGGAAGAAACCCATCACCTCATGGTGCAAGCCATCAAAAAAAACAAACATGTGGCAAGGATTCATACAGGCGACACGGCTATTTACGGAGCGATTTATGAACAGATGGCACGCCTGGATCGGGACGGCATTGCGTATGAAGTGATTCCCGGCATCTCTTCCGCCATGGCCGCGGCGGCAGCGTTGAAAGCTGAATTCACGGTTCCTGACGGCACTCAGACGGTCATGTTTACCCGAATACATGGGAAAACGCCCGTACCTGAGCAGGAAGACCTGGAAAAGCTTGCAGCCCACCGGCCCACCATGGTAATTTTTTTAAGTGCCCATAAAGCCGAAGCCGTCGTTGAAAAACTGACCATGCATTATCCGGAAACCACGCCCGCGGCGATTGCCTATCGGGTGGGATGGCCTGATCAAAAAATCATACAAACCACATTGCAACACATCCCCGCGTGTATGGCAGACCATGGCATCAACAAGCAGGCCCTGATCCTTGTGGGGGATACATTTGGCAAAACAAAAGAAATAAAGGCGCGCTCGGTTTTATATGGCAAGGAAAAAAAGGTGACATCCAATGCATAGACAAGATACCGCCATATGGGTGCTGAGCCGGAAGGCTCTCGGCCTGGGATTTAAATGTGCAGACCTCATCCATGCCCGAACGATTTTTGCGCCTCTTGAACCATCAGAGGGTCACCCAAATGAGCGTATCATAGGATTTGACCGGTTCACTCATTGCCTTTCTGACCAATTTCACGAATTTCAAGCCCATATCTTTATCATGGCTTCAGGCATCGTGGTTCGGGGAATTGCGCCTTTGCTCAAGGACAAGACAACAGATCCGGCGGTAGTTGTGATGGACGAGGCAGGAAATCACATCATCAGTCTGATCTCCGGCCACCTCGGGGGGGCGAATGAACTGTCGGTTCGACTTGCTTCCCTTTTAGGGGCAGATCCGGTCATTACAACTGCGACGGATGTGAATAACACCCCGGCAGTGGATGACATCGCCAGGAAAATCGGTGCAACCATTGAAAATAAAGAGATGATCAAGAAGGTCGCAACGTGTATGCTGAATCAGGCACCGGTGGCATTGATCTGTGATCGGCTGCTGTTCGAAAATTACTATGGCAACGCAACTTTTCGGCCGGATCATCTTGAGCTTCCCGAAGAAACGGATCTGTCATCCTATAGTGCCCTTTGTCTCATTACTGAAAAACATTATGAACTGACCGAAGATCTGGCCGCCAGGTCCCTCTTTATCCGTCCACCTAATCTTGTGGTGGGAATTGGGTGCAATAAAGATACTTCCCAGGAAGAAATCACGCAGGCCGTAAACCAGGTCTTCCGCGACCACATGCTCTCCCTTCTTTCAATAGCTGGTGTTGCGACCATTGACGTAAAAATCAATGAGCCCGGACTGGCAGCTTATGCCCAATCGATTAGCCACAAACTCCAAGGGTATCCGGCGGAGGAATTGAATCAGGTGGATGCGGCGAATATGTCGGCCCCATCCGTTTATGCCGAAAAGTATGTGGGCGCCAAAAGAGTGGCTGAGCCGGCCGCTCTCCTGGGAGCAGGACCCGGTGGACAACTCATCATCCCAAAACAAAAATCAGGTAATGTGACCGTGGCGGTTGCCTTAAAGAAAATGGTTTATCCGACAAGTCAGAAAGGGAAACTGTTTGTCGTAGGGATCGGTCCCGGTGATATGGATTTCATGACTGCCCATGCCCGGCGTATCCTGGAAAACAGTGACGTTATTGCCGGATATAAAAAATACATCGATCTGATCGCTCCCCTTATCAGCAAAAAAGAGATTATTTCCACAGGAATGACCAAAGAGATCGAGCGAGTGGATGAAGCCATCCGCGCTGCCAATAAAGACAAAGTTGTCGCACTTGTCTGCTCTGGTGATGCGGGTATCTATGGCATGGCCGGATTGGTGTACGAGCGCATGCAACACATCGGCATTGAAGTTGAAACAGAAGTGTCCCCGGGGGTTTCCGCTGCCATTGCTGCCGCCTCTCTTTTGGGAGCCCCCCTTGTCAATGATTTTATCACTTTGAGTCTTTCCAACTTATTAACCCCTACTGAAACCGTTATAAAGCGGATTGAACTCGCAGCGGCATCTGACATGGTTACAGCCATATATAATCCTGTGAGCAAAAAGCGAACGGAATTGATTCATCAGCTTCGATCCGAGTTTCTCAAACATAGAAAAAACACAACATTCGTGGGCGTGGTCACCCATGCCCTTAGAATCGGTCAGAAGATTCAAATAAGCACACTGGGCGATTTTCTTCAGTGTGATATGGATATGAATTCCATCATTATCATCGGAAACAGCGATACAGGTATGATCAATGATCGGATGGTGACCAGGCGGGGATATGAAAGAAAATAAAAAAAGAAGAGTGTTTGATAAAACAAAAAACAAATCCGTGTAATCAGTGAAATCTATGTCTGAAAAAAATATGAAAACAAAAGCGGTTTTGATCGCCGGTTCAAATAGCGGTTGCGGCAAAACCACAGTCGCTCTCGGACTTATGGCGGCCTTTCGGAAAATAGGGCTCAATGTGCAGGGATTCAAAGTCGGGCCGGATTATATCGATCCCAGCCTCCACCGGATCATAACGGGAAAACCTTCAATCAATCTCGACACCTGGATGATGCCGGACAGTTTCCTCCGCTATTCTTTTACATCCCGCGCAAGCCAGGCGGATATTTCCATCATTGAAGGTGTCATGGGAATTTATGATGGGAAAAAACCGGATTCCGGTGAAGGCTCAACTGCGGAACTTGCTGAAAAGCTTGGGATTCCGGTAATTCTCGTTATCAATGCCGCTTCCATGGCAAGAACCGCCGCCGCAATTGTAAAAGGTCTGATCGATTTCAATCCGAAACTGAATATTATCGGTGTTGTTCTAAACAATATTGGAAGCGACAATCATCTATCGCTACTAAAAAAATCGATTCAGACATATTGCGGCTTGCCGGTGTTGGGCGGGATTAAGAAAAATACGGATTTCAATATCCCATCAAGGCATCTGGGGCTTTTCATGGGAGACGAAGGCGTTCTTCCGCCGAAAACCATATCCCATCTGGCAGAAACAATCCGTACCAACATTGACCTTGATAAAATTTTATCTTTTTCAAAAATATCACTACGAGAGCCGTCTCAACCATTGTTAAATCCGGTCCAAACACAAAAGAGACTTGGTATCGCCAGGGACCAGGCATTCTGTTTCTATTATGAGGATAATCTGGAAATTTTAAAACAACTGGGATATGAACTCGTTGAATTCAGCCCGGTTTCAGATGCAAAACTTCCGGATGCCGAGGCATTTTATTTTGGCGGCGGATATCCGGAGCTGCACGCTGAGTCCCTGTCAAACAATACATCCATGCGGGAAAGCGTTCGAAAAAGGAGCCATGAAGGCGGGGTGATTTATGCCGAATGCGGCGGTCTGATGTACCTGGGTCAATCCATTACAACTATCGACGGTAAGGAATATGCCATGAGCGGCTGCATGAATTACCGGACCCAAATGCTGCCAAGCTTACAATCCCTTGGATATGTTGAGATCTATCCTGAGGAAGACTACTTTATTTTGAAGCGCGGAAAAAAAATGCGTGGTCATGTGTTTCATTATTCAGATATTATTTTCGATGCAATAAAACCCCTAAGCTTTTATTCCGGTAACCCTGAAGGAAAGGGTATCAGCTACAAAGTGCGTAATACACTTGCTTCCTATGTGCACCTTCATTTCAGTCTTTTTTGAAATGATATGAAATACTATTTTACAAAATAACAAATATCCAGAATTATATTACCCTTATCATCAGGAGTCGTAAATCGAGGGCAACCATAACGTTCAACGATCCATATAGCACCTTTATCATCCGATAGGATTTCAATACCCTCTTCCTTTAGCTTTTCAGCACACTTTTCTTCTTTCAAATAGACATTCCTTTCTTTTCCGTAAATCCAGCATACGCCAAGCTCGCTTTCCGGAAAGTCTAAGATTTTATCCGTAAATAAAGTGTGCTTTTCTACCAAAACTTGATATCATATTCTCCATGACAAACCAACTAATCATGAAGGGCCTATGGCAAAAATCCAATCTTGGGAGGTATCGGATTCGTTTTGGGGAAAGGTTGAGCCTCTCATACCAAACCCGGAGCGTGATCCTAAGAAAGAGTACAAACGTAAAATAGTTGGAGGAAGGAAGCCGATGTCACCTCGCCAGGTATTTGAAGGCATCATATACGTCTTGCGTACAGGTTGTCAATGGAAAGCCTTGCCCAAGGAGCATTTTGGAAGTCCCAGTGCGATCCACACTCACTTCATGCGCTGAATGCGTGCAGGCTTCTTGGTGGCCCTTTGGCGATCCGGTCTTGTAGAATACGACGAGATGGAAGGGATTGACTGGAAGTGGCAGAGTATAGACGGAGCTATGATTAAAGCATCATTGGCGCAAGAGGCTGTCGGTCGGACGACCGACAGGGAAAAAAAGGGACCAAACGGCATCAGTTGGTGGACGGCCGTGGTGTCCCGTTGCCACTCGTCGTGACCGGAGCCAGTCGGCATAACGTTTCCCAATTGGAACTTGTTTTGGATAAAATCATCATAGAACGTCCTCAAGACATCGAGCAGCATCTGTGTGCAGATAAAGGATACGACGGCCAACCGGCGTTGGAGCTGATCGTTTCGAAGCACTACATCCCCCACGTGAAAAGACGCGGAGAAGAGATTCAGGAAAAAAGAAGAATCCTATATGGAAAGCAAGACGCCGGGTGGTTGAAGTAAGCCATTTATGATTCAATCGTTTCCGAAAAATATTCGTCCGCTATGAAAAGCTTAATTTGACTTCGTAAAGATAAGTGTTGCAATTACTTCGGTAGTTTAGTATAGAAATCATCATGCAGACCCCAAACAAAAAATACTGAGTTAAGGAGAAAAAAAAATGCGACCCCACTATCGGCGCTTGCCAGCGTCGGCGGGCGCTTTTTATCTTTTGTGAACACTTTCAACCATCATTTTACAA
>JAHIVH010000132.1 GCA_018816735.1 Pseudomonadota bacterium
AGTGGCCTTTGTTTGAAAGATAGCATCGATTACATCATCAAGCGACTGAAATGGGCGGGCATAAGCGAACCACTTTTTACGGATGATGCGTATTCGGCGATTCATGAAATATCATACGGCATCCCGAGATTGATCGGCAACGGCAAGGAAGGTTTGGTTACGAATGTTGCTCTTAATAAAAGTGCCATCCGAAGATTGTGGTGGTTTGTCGGGGCTATTGCTTCAGGAATTTTTGGCGTGGCGTTTTATTTTATTCAGGCTGGTGTGAAATAGGAAGGAAATAAAAATGAAAAGAATTATTATTGGTTTTATTTGTCTGTTGCTTTTTGTCCCTTGGGTAAATGCTGTAGAGTATAAGCTGAATTGGGATGATGTTGAAAACGGTGATGGCTATATTGTGTATTATAAAGATCAGTCCGGAAATGAATTTAACAGGACCGTTACCGAATCAGAAACCCCTCTTTCGCAGTTAAACATTCACTCTGGGGTGAAGTATGTTTTTACCGTGACTGCATACTCTGCCGAGTGTGGGGAGTCTGACAGGTCAGATCCGATTGAATATACGGTGCCACTTTTTAACCCGCCTGCTGACCGATTGCCTGAAAAAACAGTTGTTGTCAGTGTCCCGGCTGGTGTGAATGTCATTTTTGCGACGCAAGGGGAGTAATATTCTAATCATCGGCGCCAAACGTTAATAATTTTCTTGGGAATAATTATGATTCAGTAAGTGAAAGGGATCATATTCATGTTGAGTATGATCCGAAATGATTTTTATATCAATGCATTGAAATATTGACAATATGCCTTTCTTCACTACAAGACAATGTATTATACTGTTATTTTTACCTATTATTAATTGAATTGTTGATTTTTTCACGATTCTTAATAAGATAGCAGTGAATTTATGTGTATGGATTGAAATTGATTAGATTCTAAAATAATTGAGATCAATATTTCTTTCTAAAGTGACATTTATAATTTTCCTGAAAAGTTGAATTCAAAATTAATAAAATGGTCAGACTGTTTTGGGTATGATCCAAAACTTAAAAACAAATCTGACGAATGAGGGATTGGAGAATTTATGGCAAAAGCCCCAAAAAAAGATAATAATGAAGAACCCATTGAAAAGCAGCTGTGGAAATCGGCGGACAAACTGAGGAAAAATATTGATGCTGCGGAATATAAACATGTTGTTTTGGGATTGATATTTCTCAAATATATTTCAGATGCGTTTGAGGAATTGTACGACAAACTAAAAAAAGGTGAAGGCGAATATGCCGGGGCAGATCCCGAGGACAAGGACGAATACAAAGCGGAAAATGTTTTTTTTGTACCGGAAAATGCCAGATGGTCATATCTTTTATCCAAGGCCAAACAGCCGGAAATCGGCAAAGAGGTGGACAGTGCCATGGATGCCATTGAAAAGGACAATCCATCGCTTCGGGATGTGCTGCCGAAAGTATATGCCAGAGGCAACATCGATCCCACCAATCTGGGAGGGTTGATCGATCTTGTGGGGAATGTTGCCCTGGGTGATGCCAAGGCCCGTAGTGCAGATGTGCTCGGACATGTCTTTGAATATTTTTTAGGTGAATTTGCACTGGCAGAAGGAAAAAAAGGCGGGCAGTTCTATACACCGCGAAGCGTTGTTGAACTGTTGGTAGAGATGCTGGAACCTTATTCAGGGAGGGTGTTTGACCCTTGTTGTGGTTCAGGTGGTATGTTTGTTCAGTCTGAAAAATTTGTTGCTGACCACCAGGGCAAGGTAAATGACATTTCCATTTTTGGTCAGGAAAGTAACCAGACCACCTGGCGGCTGGCAAAAATGAATCTGGCTATCCGGGGAATCGATAGTTCCCAGGTAAGGTGGAACAACGAAGGTTCCTTTTTAAACGACAGTCACAAGGATTTAAAAGCTGATTATGTGATTGCCAACCCCCCATTTAATGACAGCGACTGGAGCGGTGATCTTCTAAGAAAGGACGGTCGGTGGAAATACGGCACCCCACCCACTGGAAACGCGAACTATGCATGGATACAGCACTTCCTGTATCATTTGAATCCCAGCGGTCAGGCGGGGTTTGTTTTGGCAAAAGGGTCGCTCACGTCCAAAAGTTCCGGTGAAGGGGATATCCGAAAAGCACTGATTGATGCCCGAATGGTGGACTGCATCGTTAATATGCCTCCCAAACTGTTTTTAAATACCCAGATTCCCGCCTGCTTGTGGTTTTTAAGCCGGAACAAAGCCAACGGGAAATTCCGAAACCGCGTGGATGAAATCCTTTTTATAGATGCCCGGAACCTGGGGCATTTAATCAACCGCAGAACAAAGGAATTTTCCGCAGAAGATATTGCCACCATCGCAGGAACCTATCATAACTGGCGAAACCCGGACGGGAATTATGAAGATGTAAAGGGCTTTTGCAGTTCCACATCCATTAAACGGGTGGAGGAGCTGGATTATGTACTCACACCGGGCCGGTATGTGGGGTTACCGGATGAAGAAGACGATTTCGATTTCAACGAGCGGTTTACCAAATTGAAGGCTGAATTTCAGGAACAGTTGAAAGAGGAAGCAGAGCTTAACAGGCTTATCCTTGAAAACCTTGAAAAAATTGAGGTAAAAAACAACTGAAATGGATGTCAATTCCCCCGAATTCGAGGGAATAAAAGATTTATGAAAGGGTTAGGATATGAATAACGAGGATCGCTGGAAACAGCGTTTTCAAAACTTCGACAAGGCGTTTCAGGTATTTCAAAGACGGATTGATGAATATGAAAATGATCCGGGTTCGGAGGCCTTTCAAATGGCCCTTATTCAGGCGTTTGAGATGCTTCTTGAATTGTCATGGAAAACGCTGAAGGATTATCTGGAAAATGAGGGGATGGCAGTCACCACCCCCAAAGCGGTGATCCGGCAGGCATTTCAGTCCGAATTGATTGAAAACGGTGAGGAATGGATGGATGCACTGAGCCAGAGAAATCTCACCAGCCACATCTACGATGATGAAACAGCCAGGCAGGTTCTCTCGTTTGTGAGCGAACATTTTTATCCGATTGTCCGTGATCTCTACCACAGGTTGAAAAGGGAAATATGAAATACGGTCTGACCGAAAAACAGCTTGCTGAAATCATTGCCCGCATCAGTGATTGTCCTGAGATAGAGGAGGCGGTTCTTTTCGGCTCCCGTGCGATGGGTAATTATAAGGAGGCGTCTGATGTGGATATCGCCATCAAAGGCGAAACCGTCACAGCGGCCCTTGCTGGCAAATTAAAATCCGACATTGAGGAAGACACGTATCTGCCGTTTTTTTTTGATTTTGTGGCCTATGCCACAATTGCCAATGAGGACTTGAAGGAGCATATTGATACGAAGGGGGTGTTGGTTTATCGGAGGGGCTGGAGGGAGTGCAAATTGGGGGAAATTTATAGTTTTGCTTCAGGGCTTTCCAAAAGCAGAAAAGAATTCGGGTTTGGGTATAATTTCCTCTCATTTAAAGAAGTATTTCATAACTATTTTGTCCCAGACAAATTAATTGAGCTTGCAAACACGACGGGAACAGAACGTTCAAGGTGTTCAATAAAAAGAGGTGATGTATTTTTAACTCGGACAAGTGAGACACAAGAAGAATTGGGAATGAGTTGTGTTGCCTTGAAGGATTATCCTGATGCGACATTTAATGGTTTCACTAAAAGATTAAGACCTAAAAATCCTAAAAAAGTTATTCCTGAATTTGCTGGATTTTATTTCCGCTCTCCTCGTTTTAGAGCTGAAGTTACAAGTATGGCATCTATAACAACCAGGGCAAGTTTAAATAATGGAATGCTGTCAGATTTGACAATTGTGCTTCCCCCACTAACCGAACAAAAAGCCATCGCCTCCGTCCTTTCCAGTCTTGACGACAAAATAGACCTGCTTCACCGCCAGAACAAAACCCTTGAAGCCATGGCCGAAACGCTTTTCCGGCAGTGGTTTGTGGAGGAAGCCAAGGAGGATTGGAAGGATGATTTTTTAGGTGACATAGCCGATATAAATCCAACATATCAATTAAAGAAGGGAGAAATTGCTCCTTATCTCGAAATGAGTAATGTCAGTAGTTCGACCTTTAATCCAGTAGGTTGGACTATGCGTAATTTTTCGTCGGGGATGAAATTCCAAAATGGAGATACTCTATTAGCTAGAATAACACCATGCCTTGAGAATGGGAAAACATGTTTTGTAACCTTTTTAGATCAATACAAGACTGGTTGGGGGTCAACTGAATATATTGTAATAAGGATGAAACAACCATTCCATCCTTTCGTTTCATATATAATAGCTAAGGATAAAGATTTTAGGGAATATGCTATTAGCACTATGTCTGGATCAAGTGGGAGACAGAGAGCACAAGCAGATGTAATTAAAGAATACGAGATAAAGCTACCGCCAATCCCTATTATTGAAAAATTAAATGGCCATTTAGCAGGAATAATTCAAAAATTAAAAAGAAATTCAAACCAAATCCGCACCCTCGAAAAACTTAGAGACACCCTGCTACCCAAGTTAATGAGCGGCGAAGTCCGTGTTAAATATAAAAATTAAGGTGCTTTAAAACATGGAACGACTGAAAAAAATAATTGCGGACTACGGCAGATGGTCGGTGTTATCTATATACATCGACCGAATCGAAGCCCATAAATCTTCCGATTTCAGTCACGCCATAGAAAATGCCAAAGACTTATTAGAAACCATCGCCCGGGAAATATGCACCCTGAAAAATACTCCTATCTCCCCAACGGCAAGCCTTAACAATATACTGAAAAATGCTTTTTTTGCCATCGGCTACCCCAGAAGCGACATGGTTTCCCAAATTTCCTCGGCATTAGCAACGATCGGCCAGCAAATTGGTGACTTGAGAAACAGTATCGGTGCCACATCCCATGGCAAATCACTGGAAGAATTAAGGGAGAGGAACAACAGAGTCGATGATCTGACCAGGGCATTTCTTGTTGATTCTACCGTTATTGTCGCCAGCTTTCTGATAAAAACATTCGAAAATGAAAATCCCTCTTTTACACCCGAAGCCGGAGAGCCTGAGCTACAATATCTGGAAAATGAAGCATTCAACGACTTCTGGGATGATTTATACGGCGAGTTTGAAATGGGGGCGTATTCATTTCCTGCAAGTGAAATACTATTTAATGTTGATTTAAAAGCCTATGCGACTGAACTTAAAGATTATTCAGAAGGTGACGAATGGAAAGAATAACCGAAAGCGCCATTGAAAATTTTTCAATCAAGCTCCTGGAAAGATCAGGCTACCAATACATCTATGCCCCTTCCATAGCCCCTGACAGTGAAACAAGCGAAAGGGAATCTTTCGAGGATGTTTTACTTATTGGTCGTTTGCAAAACGCTGTTGGCAGAATCAACCCCGATATTCCTGCCGATATCAGACAAGATGCGATTAAACAGATTCAAAGGCTTAAATCCCCGGAATTGATTTCCAATAACGAATCCTTCCACCGGATGTTGACGGAAGGAATAAATGTCAGCCTTCAGAAAGGTGGGAACAGCAGAGGCGATCTGGTATGGTTGATTGATTTTGAACAGCCTGACAACAATGATTTTATCGTTTCCAACCAGTTTACAGTCATTGAAAATAATGTCACAAAACGCCCGGATATCGTCCTTTTTGTGAATGGACTTCCTCTGGTCGTGATTGAACTGAAAAATCCTGCCGATGAGAACGCGACTGTCCGGTCGGCATTTCTGCAGCTTCAGACCTATAAGCAGGCGATCCCCGGTCTTTTTACTTATAATGGTGTTATGGTTATTTCCGATGGTCTGGAGGCAAAAGCCGGATCAATTTCTGCGGGTCTCACGCGATTTATGGCCTGGAAAACATCTGACGGAAAGGTAGAAGCATCCCCTCTGGTAGGTCAGCTTGAGACACTGATCAACGGCATGCTGAACAAGGAAACTCTGCTTGATTTGATCCGCCATTTTATTGTTTTTGAAAAATCAAAAAAAGAGGATACGGAAACCGGCATCATTACCATTGAAACCGTTAAAAAACTCGCTTCCTATCACCAGTATTATGCGGTGAACCGGGCCGTTGAATCGACCCTCCGGGCATCCGGTTATATCAAGCCCGGAAAAAAAAACGTCAATGGAAATATGGTCATGGAATCACCGGCAAGCTATGGTTTGACAGGAGTGGATTCTCAGCCGGTGGGGGATAGAAAAGGGGGCGTGGTATGGCACACGCAAGGGAGCGGCAAGTCTCTTTCCATGGTTTTTTATACGGGTAAAATTGTTCTTGCACTGGATAATCCAACAGTCGTGGTTATTACAGACCGGAACGATCTGGACGATCAGTTGTTTGATACGTTTGCCGCCTCAAAACAGCTTCTCAGACAGGAACCGGTTCAGGCTGAAGACAGGTTGCAGTTAAAGGAACTCCTGAAAGTGGCATCCGGTGGCGTGGTGTTTACCACCATCCATAAATTTCAGCCGGATGAGGGAAATGTGTATGAAACCCTTTCGCAGCGAAAAAATATTGTTGTTATCGCAGATGAAGCCCACCGGACCCAATATGGGTTTAAAGCAAAGATAATTGATGAAAAAGATAAAAACGGTAACGTTATCGGTAAAAAGACGGTTTACGGTTTTGCCAAATATACCAGGGACGCCCTGCCCAATGCCACCTATCTGGGATTTACCGGCACCCCCATTGAAAGCAGGGATGTAAACACACCGAAAATTTTCGGAAATTACATTGATGTGTATGACATTTTGCAGGCGGTTGAAGACGGGGCTACCGTCAAAATATTCTATGAAAGCAGACTGGCGAAAATAAGTCTAAGCGAGGAAGGGAAGAAACTGGTCGCTGATTTTGATGAAAATCTTGACCCGGAGGAATTGACGGAAACGCAAAAGGCCAAAACCAAGTGGACGCAGCTGGAATCCCTTATTGGCAGTGAACCCCGGATAAAACAGGTGGCTCAGGATATTATTAAGCACTTTGAACTGAGACAGGAAGTGTTCGAAGGCAAAGCAATGATCGTTGCCATGTCCAGGCGAATTGCAGCGGCCCTATATAAAGAAATAAAGGCAATCAAACCCGAGTGGCATAATGACGATCTAAAAAAAGGGGCTTTCAAAGTCGTTATGACAGCAGCATCTTCTGACGGGCCTGAAATTTCCTTGCACCATACCACCAAAGATCAACGAAGAGCGCTTGCTGACCGAATGAAAGACCCGGAAGATGAACTCAAGTTGGTGATTGTCCGGGATATGTGGCTTACCGGTTTTGATGTGCCTTCACTACATACCTTGTATATCGACAAGCCCATGAAAGGTCATAACCTGATGCAGGCCATTGCCCGGGTAAATCGTGTCTATAAAGACAAACCCGGCGGACTTGTTGTGGATTATCTTGGTATTGCATCTGATTTGAAAAAAGCGCTGTCGTTTTATTCGGATAGTGGTGGTAAGGGCGATCCGGCGATTGCCCAGGAAAAAGCCGTTCAATTAATGTTGGAGAAATTGGAAGTCGTTTCTCAGATGTTTCATGGATTTCCCTATGAAGAATACGTTGGTGCGGATACAGGGAAAAAGCTTTCAATCATACTGTCTGCTGAAGACCATATTCTGGGCCTGGAAAATGGAAAGAAACGATACATTAATGAAGTAAATACATTGTCACAGGCTTTTTCCATCGCCATTCCTCACGAAGAGGCTTTGGATGTCAAGGATGAAGTTGCATTTTTTCAGGCAGTAAAATCAAGGCTGGTTAAATTCGATAGCACCGGTTCAGGCAAATCGAATGAAGAGGTTGAATCCGCTATCAGACAAGTGATTGACAAAGCATTGGTGTCAGAGCAGGTCATTGATGTTTTTGATGCAGCAGGGATAAAAAAACCGGATATTTCGATATTGTCCGAAGAATTTCTTTTGGAAGTTAAAAATATGGAGCATAAAAACATTGCTCTTGAAGTCTTAAAGAAACTCCTCAATGACGAAATCAAAAGTAGAATTAAGAAAAATTTGATCCAAAGCAAATCCCTCATGGATATGCTCGAAGCCTCCATTAAGAAATATCACAATAAAATACTGTCCGCAGCAGAAGTCATTGAAGAGCTGATTAAACTGGGCAAAGAAATTCAAAAAATGGATAAAGAACCCCAGGAAATGGGTTTGTCGGACTTCGAATATGCGTTCTACACGGCGATTTCAGATAACAAGAGCGCCCGCGAGGTAATGGAAAAGGATAAATTAAGGGAGCTTGCCGTTGTTCTCTATGAAAAGGTCAAAGCCAATGCCTCCATTGACTGGACGATTAAAGAGAGTGTTAAGGCCAAATTAAAGGTGATTGTAAAACGTACCTTGCGGCAATACGGGTACCCACCGGATATGCAAAAATTGGCAACCGAAACGGTGATGAAGCAGGCTGAATTGATAGCCGAGGAAATGACAAAAAATAAATAGCCATGATCTCGTTCGGTTTGATTGAAGATGCTATAAATCGTAAAGCCGTACCGTTTTTTTTTAAAACGCCTTAAAATCCGCGTTAAAACAAAAAAAGCGTCGATTCTCGCAAGAAATCAGAGCAAACCCAGGATTTTTCACTTTTATGAAAAGCGTTTTTTACCCCGAAAAAATCCCCCTTCATTGCCTTTAATCGCCGAATATCAGCTCTGAACGCCCGCTCAACGTCGGATAATCTCATCATATTATCTTTCCATTTTGTTTATTTTGGAGAAATGGGAGTCATTGGCTCCCGATTTGCGTTTGAAAAACCTAACTGATTCATATATGAAAAAAATTATTATGCCATTATACCCTTATAAAGAGCTCTTGATATCAAATTGAAAATTGTATACAACCTGACGAAATTGACACTAACTATTCTAAATGATAATCAATATGCTAATACAAAATGACACATAATTGGCATCTGGAAATTTAATTTTTTGATAAAAATGTATGTCCTGATGAGACTGGAGACACGATATGCCGGTATTTCATGAAAAACAGCAACATGTTGTTATTCAGCTTGGGGGGAGGGAAGTCGAGCATTGCCGGGAGTTCTGATACTTCAGGTCCAGGATAGACAATATCGCCAAAACCGATGTCTATTTGCATATTTAGACGCATTGTATCGAGCTTTGTCAGAAATTGAATTCTTACCCCCTTATATTCTGCACCTTCAGTAATATTCTCGGCTGTGATATTTCTTCAAAAAATGACAGGCCATCAGGAGTGACATCTACAGATAAAATATCTTTGATTTGGGAAATGAGGTCACTCAATTCATTTTTTGTTTTCCCCAACATGTCGATATCCATTGTCGGCCTTATTTCTGGTGCTTTCCAAATTCGAAGCATTAAAGCACCTTTTAAAATAAACCGGTTTGAATGGGATGACTGCGAAAGCCGAAATAAAAAACGCTCCATAGCATAGTATTGAACGATTTCCTGAAAAGGACGACCATCAGATTTTGATTTGTTGAGCAGGCGTTGTCTTACGGAAGCTGAAATGTTTTTAATAGATTTCTGCGTCAAATCATTACCTCCAGATACGGCATCATAATTCGTTGGACCCGACAGATTTTTCCATACTCGAGCAGCTTTTCAAGATTGAATTTTTTTCTGGATTTGTAAAATTTTATCGCTTCCAGTACTACTTCCATACCGATTTTGTTCCGGAATTTAAAACAGTCGGCAACTGTTTTTTCAGCACTGTATACCTTAATTGTTATGCCATCCACCTCATGATATTCTATCCCTTCTATAAAGCTTTCCTTCGAAAACCGGTAAACGGAAATAGGGGGGTAATCGATTTTCGGGCTGCGTGAAACCCTATTAATTGCAATTGAAACGTCGTGGGGGATTTGCGTTGTAATATTATGAAAGGAAAGGGCTGAAATCAGACAAATGACTGCATTCGGAAATTTTGAAGCCACTGCAACAAGGTCCGGATTTGATATGGCCTCAAGTTCTGTAAGTCTATAAACACCGCGGACGATTTGTTCGATGGTCCCATTATCACGGAGTTCATATAGTGTTCTGGGATGGATTCCTTTTGAAATGGCATTCGAAGTCTTGATTATGCCGCCATTTTTTTTTATTATTTCAATCGCTCTGTTACTTGCTGATGGCATCTAAAATGGTCCGTTTTGGGATGTAATTGTACACACAAATATATATGTGATATACATTATTGTCCATTACCCTAAAAATATCAAGCTGAAATAGGAAGATGAGTCCTTTTCGAATTACGGTTTACGGCTAAAAAATTTGGTAACATTTTGTAACAAATTGCTGAAAACTCCCCCATATTTTAGCCCTTTTACCACTCTATCACATCGTTAAAATAATTTGATAACCTTTTGATTACATGAATAAATATTGTAAAACCATATGAATACGTGGTAAGGTTGATTAGGACTTAAAATCCCTCGGACTTTAATGTCTGTACGAGTTCAATTCTCGTCCCAGGTACCAGAAATCAAAAAGGATTTTCCAACGCGGGGAATCCTTTTTTCTTTTCAAGAGAGTCGATTGTGCCCGTGGGTGAATTTATATACTATATGAAAACAATATGGCATAAAAATATACAAACATGTATTGTGTCTTATGCGCCAGGTTTTTATGAAAGCTTAGCTTTGGCACAAAATATGAAATTTTCATTGATTAAAAAACGATAAATATTCAAATGGTTAAAAAATATCATATCAAGATTTGAATGGGCTCAATGGAAAATTTTGTAAGTTTGTGTGAAGGCCCCCTTGTTGGCTTATGCCATGCGTCTTGGTCCTAAAAAAACCAGTGAAACGATACATAAAATTGGCCTATTTATACGCAATTCCATAAAGGGTGCTTTTGGCAGGCTGAATTCCATTTTCGATTAACTTGTGTTTGGGTGGGCTGATTCAGTCCATTTTTCTCCTATATTTCGTTTCTTTTTTCATGGTAGAACATTCCCATACATTTATTAAATATTTTCCTATTATTTAAAAATATTACATGTGATTAAACAGGGTGAAAAAATAGTCGACGTGTCGATTATGGTTGACAAATAAAAATGGAAGTGTTTAAAAATTTACAAATCAGATTACATATTGTATATAAAAAGGCCTTTTAAACTCATAAGGGAGAATTAATGTGGTTGGGTCAACAACGTTATTTTTAGCATCCGTCATTGGTTCACTTCTTTGATGTGGCTCACAAGATTTTTCAACATCTCTGCTGAATTTAACAGGATTTACTGTCGAGGATACTGTTTCAGAAGCTGGCGGCACGGTTACGTTCTAAGAGACCTTACAATGGCCTTTTTGAACCTGAAAAGTTAGCCCTAAGCATTGAAAATCACTTTTTTGAGGGCGATTTTCAAATATAATACAGAAACTTAATTTGGTCTGACAAGAAATTATAAGAAATTGAATTCATGATATTATTTTTAAAAAAGGAGGTAAGTGGATGGAGGGACAAACTTTAATATTATGGAATTTTTTAGAGACAGCATTCCGAACCGGTACCATTGATGAGGTTCTTAATCTGGTACAGGTGATGACCGGAGAAGAAGACGAGGACATGTCTGAAATGTTTGCTGATCTGGAAGAATGGTTTTTGGAGAGAGATGACTTGTCATCTGTTGATGATGCGTTTGGTATTATTTACCCGCTCATGAAGGAGCTTACAGATGATGAGACAATGGAGGGGATTGGCATCCTGGTTTCACTTATCATACCTGTAATAAAATCGGTAAAGGACAAAAACGGGATTGATTCGTTGTTATCTCCTGAAATCCAGGCAGATGTAAAGGATAAAGCCCGGAAAGTATTGAACTCGTTGAAATCCATTGGGGCCACAGGCGTAAAAATGTATATGGCAACACTTAAAGACAAATCCGCCTATGATATCGGTTCGAATATAGGCAAATCACTCAATTCAATATCCCGATTTATTAACAACATGTATGATGAAGATACGGATTTTGTTTCCAATTTTATGACAGGGCTTTTCAGTTCAACCGATGGCAAAGCAATAGAGAAGATGGCAGATTCACTTACCAATGGCTTCCTGGATCAAAAGCCGCCTCTTTTTAAATGGACTGTAAAAACCGCAGTAAAACGCACCAAAAAGCGTCTGCTAAATAGATAGGAGGAGGAATCATATCATGGGAAAGATGGAAGATTTAGCAAATATTGTTGGAAAAGAACATATAAAAACAGATAAAGAAATATTGGAAAGTTTTAAAACATCTTTAAATTTTATCTCAGGAGAAGTACCGGAATGTGTGGTTGAACCACAAAATCTTGAAGATGTTCAGAATCTTGTAAGGCTGGCAAACGAAAAAGGATTTGGACTTATTCCCTGTTCCTCCAAAGGAAACCATATAAAGGGGGATACGGTGCCAAGTGTGTCTGGTGCTGTCATCGTTGATCTCTCCACAATGAATAAAATAATTCGGATTGACAAACGCAACAAGGTCGCAATGGTCGAGCCGGGTGTTACATTTGAGGAATTACAGGCTGAAGTCGAAGAACAGGGATTAAGGATTGAAATGCCCATGCTTCCGAGAAATGGGAAATCTGTCCTTGCAAGCCTTCTTGACAGGGAACCCACTACTTGCCCTAAATACAACTGGGATGCAATCGATCCGTTATGTTGCCTGGAATTGATTTTTGGAACAGGTGATATGTTCAGGACCGGGAATGCTGTTGGTCCCGGCACTTTAGAGGAACAGTGGGCAGCCGGTCAGGCACAGAAAGTATCCATGGGGCCTGCTCAGACAGAACTGTCGAGAGTTATACAAGGCTCACAAGGCACTATGGGGATTGCTACCTGGGCAACCATCAAACTTGAACAAAAACCCAAAATCAGACAAGGATATATTGTAGGTGGGGAAACGATGGATGCTTTAATCCCATTTGTTTATAAAATGTTATGGCGTAAACTGCCGGATGTGTGTTTGATTTTAAACCGTGTTGATCTTGCTGCCATCTATGGATGTGATCAGAAGGATTTACCTGCCTGGTCGGTTGTATACTCCATTTCAGGATTGGAATATCTGCCGGAAGAACGTCTCTCCTATATACGAAAGGATATTGAAGAACTTGCCGAAAAATTTCAGGTTAAACCTGTGCAACATTTGAATGGTATCTCAGCAGACAAACTGGTAGATATCATCACCAAACCTTGTGGAGAAACCTACTGGAAGCATAAACCAAAAGGGGGGTGTCTGGACCTCTTTTTTCTAACATCCCTGGAAAAAACACCGGAATTTATCACAATACTTGAAAACGAAGTAGAAGAGCAAGGCTTGCCAAAAGAAAATCTGGGCGTTTACATCCAGCCTATACGGCATGGCACCGGATGCCATCTTGAGTTTAACCTGATGTACGGCCCGAAGCAAAAAACAAAGGCAAAAGCGCTGTTTGGCAGCGCCAGCCAAAAATGTCTTGACATGGGAGGCTTTTTTTCCCGACCTCATGGTTCATGGGCAGATATGGTTTATAAGAAATGTCCTGATACGGTGCGTGTATTGAAAAAAGTAAAACATATTTTTGATCCAAAGGGAATTATGAATCCCGGTAAACTTTGTTTTGGGAAGGAGGTGTAAGATATGAGTAACCTGGCTGAACTGAAAAGAGATATGGAGGGGTGTTCAAGGTGTTCTCACTGTAAATGGGTGCCAATGGCCCAGATAAAAAGCTGGCGGTATGCAAAAGTTTGTCCGTCTGTAGATAAATTCAATTTTCATATGTACTCAGGTGGCGGGAAAATGATTGCGGCCAATTCAATCCTGGAAGAAAGAAGTGAAATCACCGATACATTTGCAGACATAGTCTATGCTTGCCAGTTATGCGGTGCATGTCAGGTTTCCTGTCAGGCATACAGGGATGATATCGATCTTTCGGATGTACTCCTTCAACTTCGCGCAAAATGTGTCCAAGAAGCATATGTTCTTCCTGAGCATCTTGAAGTGATAGACAGCATGAAGCGGGAAGACAATACCCTTGGGATGCAAAAACGTGACCGGGGAAACTGGGCGGAAGGGCTTGATATACCGAATATTAATAAACAAAAAGTAGACGTGCTTTTTCACGTTGGATGTCAGTTTTCATATGATGAGGAGCTGAGAGAAACCGTGCGATCCTGGGCCAAGTTCCTGAAAGATCAAGGGGTAGACATCGGAATAGCAGGAAAAGATGAGGCCTGCTGTGGTGGTCGCGCCTTTGAAATAGGCTACCAGGGAGAGATGAAAAATTTTGCGGAAGATATGACAAGCAGGGTAAAGGCTTCAGGAGCGAAACTAATTGTAACACCGTGCTCTGACTGTTATTATACTTTCAAGTATCTATATCCGAAAAACGGCATTGATCTGGGTGTAAAGGTTTTACATACCACGGAATACGTCGATTCATTAATTAAAAACGGAAGTCTTCAGCTTCGAAACAAGGTTCCCATGAAAGTGACGTATCATGATCCATGCCATCTTGGCCGGAGAGGAGAGATTTACAAAGCTGGCTGGGAAGGAGATAACAAGCTTTTCAGACCGGTCCGGTTTAAGCAAAACGGGTGTTTGGGGATATACGACCCGCCCAGGGATATTATCAAATCCATACCAGGTGTCGAATTAATTGAAATGGAGCGTATCAGGGAATATAGCTGGTGCTGTGGTGCCGGTGGCGGCGTTTATGAGGCTTTTCCCGAATTTGCAAAATGGACGGCTGCTGAAAGAATAGAAGAAGCCAAATCCACCGGCGCAGAGGCCATTGTCACAGCTTGCCCATGGTGTGAACGGGTCTTTAACGACACAATTGAAGAAAATGGTGAGGATATAAAGATTCTTGATATGATGGATCTTCTCACACTGTCTTTAGGGGGGAAATAGCATGGAAAAACTTTCAAAAGAAATGTATAAAGAGTTGGAAAATGTGCTGGGCAAAGAAAATGTCTCCCAGGAACCCGCGCTGCTTGACGGGTATGCCTGGCAGCCGGCACTGAATGTAACCAACCAGAAATGGATCTCAAGGCCTATCGCGGCGGTACTTCCCAAAACCCCTGAAGAAGTACAGAAAATTATAAAATTATGCATTAAATACAATGTAAAAATGAAACCTCACAGTACCGGCTGGGCTGCATGGGGAGGGCCTTCGGAAGATGGTATGTTGATGGTCGATTTACGGCGGATGAACAGAATTATTGAACTGAATGAGAAAGACAAATACGCAGTAGTGGAACCCTATGTTTGCTGTTCTCAGCTTCAGGCAGAGGCAATGAAAAAGGGCTTGACCTGCCATATTATTGGTGCGGGTCCAAACACATCTGCATTGGCAAGCGCCACGGCTGCCTGGGGGTATGGAGGGTCCGGTCTTTCAACAGGATTTAGCGGGCGAAATTTACTTGGCGTGGAATGGGTTATGCCTGATGGTGAGATACTGCGTATCGGTTCTCCAGGTTGTGATTCCGGCTGGTTCAGTGGAGACGGCCCAGGCCCTGGTCTCAGGGGAATTATGAGAGGCTTTGCCGGTACTCAGGGATCTCTTGGTGTTTTTACCAAGTGTGCCGTTAAACTGTTTCCTTATTACGCAATAAAGGAACCAAAGGTTAAAGGCGTTTTATACAATGTCAGGGCTGAAGTAACCAAAACGGAAAAGCTGTTTGCGGTTGTTGCACCCAGTTTTAAAACATATGCGGACTTCACCTATAAATTCGGCACCTCTGAAATTGGTCATACCATACAAAGAGCTCCTTTTGGTGCGTTTCTTCATACAATGGTTCCCAGGGCTACGGAAAAATTTACGGGAAACAAATCCTTAAGAGCTATGGGAAAAGCCTTTCAAAACATGGGGATGTTGAGCTTAAGTTCCGAATCTGAAAGGGAAGTGGAATTCCAGGAAAAAGTATTAAGGGAAATCGTCCGTGAAACACGTTGCATCCTTATCGATATATCCAAAACACCCGCTTTTAAATTTTTATGGATGATGAACCATCGATCAATTCCAACAGCACTCACCTTCAGGGCCGGTGGCGATTTTACGACCAGCTATGGAAGTCCCGTGGAATATGACAACGCAATGCTTCAAGCGAAAGTTGCTCAAAAGGTCAAACAAAAATACATTGACAACGACGTATTCTTTGATGATTTCTCTGATATCGGGTGGGGGGCAATAAACGAAGGTACCGCAACCTGGGGCCACTGCGAAATTGCAGCCATGTATGACAGGCGTGACGGCAAAGCGGATGAGCGTTTTCAATACCTGGCGGAGTCAGCAGAAACAACCGTCGAGTATAAGATGGGGGTTGGACTCTCAAATCAGGCGCCAGGCGCCTGGAAAATTTATGGGCCGCAACTCTACAACTATCATTTGTGGCAGGCAAGGATAAAAAAGGAATTTGATCCTCATTTGATTGGCGATGAAGAATTTTATGTGCCGTCAATCGATGAAATTGATGAAATAATGGCTGAGGAAAAAAAATAGTACCATTACCAAAGCAGATAATATAACACTTTGCAGCGGGACAAACGGAATGACGCACGAAATGTGTCTATTTACCTGATCCGCAAACTAAGGAAAGACACGTTGAATGAGATGGGTAAGGTTTTCGGGATCGACAACGACAGCACGGTCAGCAGTGTCCTGGAACGTATAAAAAAGCGGATGGCAAAGGATCGACATTTATCAGAACAAGTAAATAAAATTGTCGAATCGTTAAAAACAGGTCAAGAGCGGACTTGACCTCTATGATAATTTTTTGAAATGGAGATTTGGTCGTCAAAAGATAGTGCGCCTGGGATCGGGACAACCGGAAATGGTGAGATATAAGACCTCTCCCAGGCGCTTTACTTGATTAATTTTGATCAAAGCCGATCTTGATCAAGTCGGGTTCGGAAGGGAATAAAAAACCGTCCGGTGATTTAGTAATGATTTCACTTTTTAACACATTAAGATCTCGTAAAACACTACCATTATGAGGAAATGCCGAAAAGTAATCATCGGGATAATTGAAGGGATGATAACCGGTTACTGTATTTGTACCTTGTAGTAGAGTTTTTATATCAGACATCTTCCCGTCAGGATCCAGATAAACGATATCAATGCCTTCCTTTTTATATACCCCATGCTTAATCGCCAACTTGTGACCAACGACCGCATATCCGTCTGAAGGTGTTTGCATAATATCAACAGGGTGTATCAGCAGATCTTCACTTAAATCCTGTTGCCACTCAATATTGCCTAGGGAATCCAGCTTGGCTAATAGAAAATGATCACCAGCGGCGGCAGCCATGATATATCCGCCATCTGCCGTATTCCGGACGACATTTCTTGCCAATGACTTTTCTAATATATCATGGGATTTGGAAAATTCAATTGCCCGTTCCCATTGAATAACACCAGTACCATCCATTTTTATTGCAGAAGTTTTTATCATGATACTTTCTTTTATCATTACAGATATCAAAAAACCGTTATCTGGAGACTCTTCCACAGTATAAGCCAGTTGATCGGAATTTCCGATTACCTTTTGCCAAACAATATCGCCCTGTGAATTGATCCTGGCGGCGTATATGCCGGATGTGGATGGTGATATCCCTGGGATGTCATCTGAAAAGGTTTTGCCGAAAAGGAGCACGCCATCATCATCAGTCGCTTCTGCGGCACTGAAATAGTCGTTTCCTGATCCGCCAAAGGACTTGATCCATTGTGTCTGCCCCAGTTCATTCAGTTTCGCGACGTGAATATCAGTGTTATCGGTGTCACGCTCTATTTCTCCTAAGAGTGCATAACCACCATCTTTTAACTGGCGGATCTCTTTTATGTCTTCAAAAGGTAACGTACCGCTTAATTTTTCCGATTGTCCGTTTGAATCCATTTTGATGAGACGGCTACCGTCAACGAATATAATGCCACCATCATGGGTCGCATCCATGATGTTGGTGACGTCGATTTCCGAGAAAGCGGGAATGAGTATTGTTTGGTTGTGAGTGTAGGAAATTTCACCATCTGTTGCGATAACCTTCATTGTATGAAACCCTTCTTCCCATTCGGAGGGGGTAATCGTCAATGTGTCGATAGAAGATACGAGTTGACCGTCAAGAAACCATTCATATTCGAATGTCCCTTCAGGATAGACCGTTGCCGTGAATGTCGTTTTTTCGCTTATGGTATTGTGTGTTGCAGGGTCGACCCGCAGGCCTGCGACTTCAACAGTCCATTTTACGAATTCCTCCGAGAAGGGTACGGGTATGAATCTTCGAAGAAGGGGAGGGTATATTTCCCATGTTTTACAACGGATCTTATAACTGCCTGCCATTTCAGGCGTGAAAACGAATACATTATTATAAAGACTATTTGATATCGAAGGGCAATCATCGCAATTATACACCTCATCTCCGTTAATCGTCCAGTAGTAGCCGAGGAAGTAATACTCACCCCGAGGAATGTTTTTCAACGAAAATTCGATAGTTTCGCCAACATCCATTTGAATCTCCTCTTGCGTATCCGGACTGACATCAACAATAAGGCAGCCTGCGATAAAGAGACACGAAACAATCAAACCCGCCAACAATAGACAACACTTTTTCATGCTTTTTTCCCCCATTTTAAAATGTGCAAATAATTTAAAATAATATAATGAATTGTCGTTCATTATATTATTGGACCTGTATGGTTTCATGGAAACGTGACGTAATTCAATAGGACAGGATACGCATTTGGATGGGTTGCCCTAGTCAGCGCATTCGATATTATCAATTGTAACCAAAATTGAATCCGTATTGTTGCAATGACTGGTAACTTGATCGGCCCATGTCTGGGCAACGTCATTACAAAGACTGTCATTGTCGTTTACGTTGATACTTGAGACAGATGTCAAATTATTGAAACTTCCCAGTTCGGTTAATGAATGGCACCACATAATATTTAGTAAGTCCACTGATTCAAGTGCATCAAACGTACCTCCAAGACTTGTTAATTCTATATTGTTCCATATCCGCAAGCTTCCTCCCACAGAGACCAGGCTGCTGAACTTGATATTGGACAATTTCTCGTTCCCGAAACACCCTGCATAGCAGACATCTCCAATTAACATGTCTCCCCCCACCGATTCAAGAGAACTCAAACCGGTTATGTCTTCCAATCTTTGGTTCCCGATAATTTCAAGAGACCCGCCAATTTTCTTTAAACAGCTTAAGGCATCAAGAGAAATGATCGTATCATAGGGCTTCGAATAGTCTTCTATAACCAGATCTCCTGAAATTTCAGTATACCCGATTAATCGGGCCAAATCTTCTGAATCATGTATATGAACATTTTCTTCTTCAAAAACACCTTTTCCGCATGGAGTGTCTATTGCATGGGCTGTAAAAGTGACGGCAGCGGAATCCGCCTCGAATATTGTATTGTCTTTTCGAACAATACTCTGAGGCGAAAATATGTAACCGTCCAGTTTAGGAGTAATCGTCATTTTTGTAATATGTTCGATGACAAACTGCCCATTTGAATCTGTTGTCATTACTTCGGGTGTTTCAACTATATTATAATCATCATCAATGTGGTTAATTTCCACTGTTATACCAGGAAGAGCCGTTCCGTCTTCCGAAACGACTGTACCGATGAATTCGTCTTCCGCATAGATTATATCCGACCAGTTGCATCCTGTAATAGTCACTATCAACAATATGGCTGATCCGAGTAGTAATAATTGTTTAAGCATTTTGTTTCCTTTCAATGATGTTAAATATTCATAACCTGTCAACCCTTCAATGACATCCTAATCCTTATCCCTAATGTTTCATAAAAACCGGGTATGGATCTTTTTCGATTCAACACAATGGGTCCGTATCAGTTACCCAGGGTTCAGGCACCGGGAAACCTGTGGCGAACACACCAATTGGGACTAAAGGACGCCATTTTCGAGTCGCCACATGATCCATAAGAACTGGAGATTGCATCCAGTACAGACAAACGCATCAGGTGGTGCGATGTCACCATCAATCCAGTGATGTCTGATCAGTCCTGCCGAAGGATCATGGATATAATCTCTTATAAAGGTCAACTGATCGTAAATTCCGTCCAGGTATTTTTGTTCCCCTGTTATAGAATACAGGCTTTGAAAAGCAAGTATTGCATAACCGGTTGGTGAGAAAGATGTAAAATCGTCGGTCTGTGCACCATAGGTATCCTTTGAATAAGGCGTGAAATAACCAGGTCGATCGTCGTATTTCAACGTCTCAATCTCATTAAACAGATGTTTTGCCCTTTCAAGTGCATTCGTATTTTGAGTGACTTCATACAGCCGGGTCAAGCTCATCATTGTAGTGACGTTTGGATATAGATATTTCGTGCCGACTGTTGAAGGAAGATCTGGACTGAACTCATAATAAGCCCCATTCCAGGCCTTGTCATCAATGGCATCTAAATAATTTTCAGCTCTGTTGATATACGTTTGAGTCGAAGTAGCGTTTGGAAATGTTTTTGCATATTGCAAATTGGCGATTACCAAAAGGTTTGTGGCTGTTGTCTGCCCATATACTTTTGCAACTTCACTGCCGTCGGCTGGTATATAATATCCGGACAAAAACATTATCAGGTTGATTCGATCCAAAACGTTTTCAACCAAATCAATGCCGTCCGAGCTGTCTCTTGCTTCCATATACTCAAGAAGACCCAAAACAGCAAAAATGATCTGGTGAAGTTCTGCGACAAAGCCAGAAGTGTCAAGTTCCAGTGCATTGGTAATAAGTGTTTTATTAAACCCTGAAGCCTCATCGGCGCGTGCCTGATAGTCCGGTCTTCCGGTTGTCTGGCCTGCCCTTGAATAAAATGCAAGCCCAGCAAAAGGACTATCGTTGTAATCCCCGTTCCAAGTACCATCGGCATAGTAACCTCCATTCCACATTTCATTTTCAACTGAGCCTACCATTGCCTGGTAATCGCTGATATCGATCGGAATCCCTACTACTTCTACTTCTTCTTGTTCCTGACCATCACAGCCGATCACGCACATCGTTATGATCAGAATGATTAATGTCACACTGAGTTTTAACGAGCTATTCATGTTGTTCTCCTTCGTGGTTGAAATTACAAGTTATCTAAAATTTGAAATAGCGGCATACGATACTATTACGAGAATTCAATTTTACCGCAAACTCCGTCTTGGTTCAGTGGGAGATCAAAAAATTATTTAGAAATAAACTTAGTATGATAAACGTTATTCGATCCTAATATCCAAAATTCACAACATCCTTAGAATCATATACAAAAATTATACCGATTCTCCGTAATTCAAATAAATACCAAAGTTATGTATATTTTCAATTGATTATAAGACTTTGATTTAGAGAGCAACTGCCTTCGCATTGTCAAATAATACAATATGTAACATGACAACATGTAATGCAAATCTTTCAAGAGGTATGCGCCATCTGAACGTGGTCTATACATAGCGATACAACAGCCGTCATAGGTGGGATGGCCCTCTTTTTCAAGGTCGCTATAAATCCATCCTCATCGATTCGGACAGTTATTTGCTTCAAGCGGTTCGGTATATTCATCGCAATCCACTGCGTGCCGGTCTGGTAAAAAATATTGGGGAATATCCGTGGAGCAGCCACCAGGGGTATGTTTCCATTATCGATATGATAAAGGAACGCTACGGTGAAGAAAAAATCCGCAGGGAAGTTCCCTTAAGCCGTGATTTGCTGCCGGATGCAGACCGGATTATGGAAGCAGTCTGCAAGTCTTATGAGATAACTACGCAGGATCTTTTTAAGATGCAGCGGGGTAAACGGAATGACGCACGAAATGTGTCTATTTACCTGATCCGCAAACTGAGGAAGGACACATTGAATGAGATCGGTAAGGTTTTCAGGATAGACAACGACAGTACGGTCAGCAGTGTCCTGGAACGTATAAAAAAACGGATGGCAAAGGATCGCCATTTATCAGAACAAGTAAATAAAATTGTCGAATCGTTTGACCCCTATATGTTCATTAACATCTTGACACACAATACCCGCTTTCATGCTCATCCAAAAAAGCAATGTATTATCCTTTGCACTCATAAAAACAGGTTCCTGTTTTATTGTAAGGACTTAGCAGGGGTCCTTTTATAAGAAGCCCCTGCTGCTATCCATATCCTTAAGTATTACTGTATTGAATTATAGATATTTCCTGCAGTCAACATTAAGATGTCCATCGCTTTGTTGGTATTCGTAAAGGTTGCAATGGCAGTATTGTCGGAGGGGGAGAACACCATTAACGCATTAAAGCCCGCAACATTCCCTCCGTGGGCGATGATGGTACCGGCTTCCGGGTCTATGGGATTCTCCATAACCCTCCAGCCCAAGGCATATTGGCCAGGGCCAAGCTCCTCGTCAATTGCACTAACGACGGGTTCGTGCAGCGTTTCAAACATCGTTTTCGGCCATCCACCACCATTTCCCAGTTCGCCTTGTAGATGCCAGTTAACATACTTGAGAAAATCACCAATAGAACATTTGACACCGCCTGCAGGACGCCAGACCGCATTCGACCATTCAAGGAGACTTTCAACAGGATTCAAGAGGGTGGCTACAGTTCTTGTCCCGTCACTATTTAATTGATGTCCATAGGGTTGCGGGTAATCCTGTAATGTCCACGGCGGGTATCCAAACCCGGCACTCGTCATATGCAAGGGAGTAAAGATTTTTAGATGTAGAAGTTCTTCATAGGAAATACCGGCTCTTGTTTCTGCTATGGCGCCTGCGATAATGTATCCGATGTTGGAATAGAAGTACATTCCTTTGGTTCCGGATGAAGGCTTTTTTAGAAGCAATTTAAGCGCATTATAGCGACTCTTGGTTGGTGACATGTAGTTACCGTATTGCCGCAATATCAACGATTCACCAGATGACGGATCTCTTTGAAATCCGGCAGTGTGAGACAATATCTCCTTGACACTTACATCCAGGTAATCTTCATTCATGATATCACAGAACTCTGGAAAGACATCCTGTAATTTGGTTTCCCATGTCAGTTTATTCTCTTCTACCAGCATCCCGATGACGGTTGCGGTCATCGATTTGGTACATGATCCGATCATGAATTTTTTATCAACATCCACGGGATCTTCCTGATCAATCCTGAGAACACCCGTTGCGCCAATGTTCGTGAATGCATTGTAAACTGTGTAACCGGCGGCCAGGGCAGGCACACCGGTATCATCATGAACATCTTCAACAATGTCTTGGACACTTTCACATCCCGCAACGGCCCATGACACAGTAAATAAAACGAATAACATCCACAATTGCTTTCTTATACTGACCTGTTTCATTTTGGCTCCTTAAAAATAATTTAATAAGTAAGAATGAATTACCGTTGAATTTTTACGCGCGCGTTCATCTTGATGAAAGAATCCAATAATGGTTTCTTGCGTGTTCATATATTCAAAATGTATACCAACACTTCACAAATACAGGAAGATATATTTATATAAATTATCTCAGCATATTAAAATTTAAAATACACTACGGAATACGACTGTAGCGTGAATAAAAGCGTTACATGTTACAGGTTGTAACGTTACAAGGTGTCATATGACAACACAGCATCTCAGTTAAAAGAAAAGGGGTCAAGTCCGCTCTTAAAAGGGGTCATAAAAGGGGTCAATAAAAGGGGTCAAGTCCGCTCTTGACCTGTCATAAAAGGGGTCATAAAAGGGGTCGGTCATAAAAGGGGTCAAGTCCGCTCTTGACCTGTTTTGGATTGTCTGATATGTAATAAATTATTATGTCAAGACCTTTACGAATAGAATATTCTAATGCAAGGTATCATGTGATGAATCGGGGACTGGTTGGAAAAAGCCGACATCTTGTCCTTACTTTCGCAAAACAGAAAAGATTGCCCCCGTTATTACAAAAAATGGGTTTCGGCTGACAAAGAAGATGATGTGACCGAGACATTAAATCGAAAAAGATGGCCTGTCTCTTTAGGATCGCAATCCTTTATCGATATGATAAAGGAACGTTACGGTGAAGAAAAAATCCGCAGGGAAGTTCCCATAAGCCGTGATTTGCTTCCGGATGCACACCGGATTATGGAAGCAGTCTGCAAGTCTTATGAGACAACTACGCAGGATATTCTTAAGATGCAGCGGGGCAAATGGAATGATGCACGTAATGTGTCTATTTACCTGATCCGCAAACTGAGGAAGGACACGTTGAATGAGATCGGTAAGGTTTTCGGGATCGACAACGACAGCACGGTCAGCAGTGTCCTGGAACGTATAAAAAAACGGATGGCAAAGGATCGCCATTTATCAGAACAAGTAAATAAAATTGTCGAATCGTTAAAAACAGGTCAAGAGCGGACTTGACCCCTAATGCTTTGACCCCTAATGCTTTAAATAAAGATAAGACATTGCTTTTTTGGGTGTGAAGTATATGAAAGCGGGTATTGTGTGTCAAGATGTTAATGAATACAACATGCAGGTAGTCTCTTCGGGCAAATAAAATATGCTTACAGCCAGGCAGGCCCCCTATCCAGTAGAGCAAGGTAAAACTAAATAAAATTTAAAAATATAATCGATTTCAAGCGCACTGGTCGGGTTTGATATCAGACATACTCATTACCGTTTTCTGTGATTTGTCAAAAATATAGATTTGAGACTCAAGCCCCTGGAAAAAATTTCGGCCACTATTTACAAAAAAACCAGGGTGTGTAAAAAGAAAACATGACATTCATATAATTATTGGAGCGTTTATTTTGGAGGATGACACCCAAAAAAATCACACCCTGTGTGACACAAAAATCAGAGAGATGGAAATTGACGATCTGGCCCCTGTTTTTCATTTAGGGGAAAAATTGTTTGATTCCGATATCCTGCCATCTTTATACAGAACCTGGGATGAATATGAGGTTATCGATTTTTTCAGCACGAATCCCGAATTCTGTCTGGTAGCGGAACATAATGGGGAATTGGCCGGATTTGTCCTTGGAAACATTATTGAAAAAAATAACTCCCCCTGGAAATACGGGTATCTTGTCTGGATGGGCGTGGCCCCCCAAGCAAAACCGCTGGGTTTGGGCATCAAATTATTTAAATACTTCAAGTCTCTCATGAAAAAAAACGGCGTCCACATGCTGATTGTTGATACAGATGCCGAGAATACCGAAGCAATCAAGTTTTTCCAGAAAATGGGATTCACGAATCCGAAAAGTCATGTATATATGTCCTCAAATCTTTCGCGGACCCGGAAGCGGACTTCATTGAAAACAGCAGACAACACCACCAAACCGATAAATCAGGAGAAAAAACCGAGAGGATCAAAGCAAGAAGTGAATGGTCGCCCCAGGAAGAAAAGAAACCTCTTCCCCGAGAGGAAAAAGTCCTGAAATGAAACCTTCCCACGGAATAAACAAAAACAGGTTGAATAAACTTCTGACCAGCCTAATCGATATTTACAGTCCCACCGGAAAGGAGGTAGAGGCCCTGAAATATATCGAGACTTACCTGAAAAGAGCAGGCTTTGTTCTCGAACGGCAGGAAGTTGATGAAGACAGATACAACCTGATTGTCCATTCAGATCTGGAAAGTCCGAAGTGTGTCTTTATAGGACATATCGATACCGTCTTTGCCTACGACTATGATCATTATGAACATCAGATCGAAGGGGATGAAATTTTCGGTCTGGGATCGTCTGACATGAAAAGCGGATGCGCAGCGATGATCGAAGCCTTTGTATCGCTGAAGGAAAGTGGTGTGGATCACATTCCCGCATCGCTGGCGATTGTGGTTGGTGAAGAAGAAACCAATGACGGCGCAATCATGTTTTCGAAAGATCATCATTTCCCGTGGGCGATTATCGGGGAACCGACAGATCTTGTTCCCTGTTTAAGTCATTACAGCTATCTTGAAACCAAATTTACCACGTCAGGGAAACAGAAGCACGCATCTGTCGCCGACCGGGGAGATAACCCCGTGAAAGCCATGCTCTCTCTTCTTACGGACGTTATCGAGTTCCTCAATTCCAATCGGAAGGAAGTCGTTTATAACATCCGGGATGTAAATAGTGCCCATTGCGGGTTTGCCGTGCCCAAAAGTTGTGATGCATTTCTGGATCTTCATTTCCATCCGGATTTGGCCGCCGAAATAGTGACCGCCGAACTGGAAGAGGTTTACAGCCAGTTCAAACAGAAACATTCATCGGTCAATGGAGAAATGGCCTTTCTGACGATTCACTCAGGCTATCAGTTACCCGATAAGGGGATACTTCCCGAAATACTGAAACATATCTATCAGGCCCAGGCTCTTCCTTGGAAACCTGGCGCTTTCCCCAGTCACTCGGATGCCAATTTTTTATGGGCCTCAGGGATCAAAACCATTCTCCTGGGGCCGGGGACCATCGATAAAGCCCACACCGAGGATGAATCGGTATTTTTCTCGCAGGTATGCGGTGCAGCCGAGATATACCTTGAAATATTGATGGGGCTTCTTTAAGGACTGCAGGTGTATCGTTTTATAAAAAAACGATTGCCATATAAAATGATAGTTTCAATCTGAAAAGGGGTCTGTGAAAAGGGGGTCAAGTCCGCTCTTAACCTTTTTTGGATTGTCTGATAGGTGATAAATTATTATGTCAAGACCTTTACGAATAGAATATCCTGATGCATGGTATCATGTGATGAATCGGGGCAGGCGAGGTGAGGCAATATATTCGGATGATACGGATTATGCTTTGTTTACGGATCTGTTAGAAGAAACCGCTTTGATGTGGAATATCCGTATAGCAGCCTACTGCCTCATGTCCAATCACTACCATATGCTTGTCCGAACGCCCGACGCAAATCTTTCAAGAGGTATGCGTCATCTGAACGGGGTCTATACCCAGCGATGCAACAGCCGTCATAGGTGGGATGGCCCTCTTTTTCGGGGTCGCTATAAATCCATTCTCATCGATTCGGACAGTTATTTGCTTCAAGCGGTTCGGTATATTCATCGCAATCCACTGCGTGCCGGTCTGGTAAAAAATATTGGGGAATATCCGTGGAGCAGCCACCAGGGGTATGTTTCCATTGCAAAAAAATGGGACTGGTTGGAAAAAGCCGATATCTTTTCCCTACTTTCGCAAAACAGAAAAGATTGGCTCCGTTATTACAAAAAATGGGTTTCGGTTGACAAGGAAGACGATGTGACCGAGACATTAAATCGAAAAAGATGGCCTGTCTGTTTAGGACCGCAATCCTTTATCGATATGATAAAGGAACGCTACGGTGAAGAAAAAATCCGCAGAGAAGTTCCCTTAAGCCGTGATTTGCTGCCGGATGCACACCGGATTATGGAAGCAGTCTGCAAGTCTTATGAGACAACTACGCAGGATCTTCTTAAGATGCAGCGGGGCAAACGGAATGACGCACGAAATGTGTCTATTTACCTGATCCGCAAACTGAGGAAGGACACATTAAATGAGATCGGTAAGGTTTTCGGGATCGACAACGACAGCACGGTCAGCAGTGTCCTGGAACGTATAAAAAAACGGATGGCAAAGGATCGTCATTTATCAGAACAAGTAAATAAAATTGTCGAATTGTTAAAAACAGGTCAAGAGCGGACTTGACCCTTATACTCCTTGACCCTTATACTCCTTATATTCAGGTCAAGAGCGGACTTGACCCTTATACTTTCAAATTGTCGAATTGTTAAAAACAGGTCAAGAGCGGACTTGACCCTTATATATTGACCCTTATACTTATTGACCCTTATACTTATGTTAACTTCACAAATTGTGCCCGTCAAGGTCAAAAGTTATTAAATATTTACAAACTAAACCAAAAGTCGATTGTGCTCGGATTTGTGTCCGATGCCCGTGGCTATTATACTTCCTACAACAGAACCCATGAATTGACTTTGCGCCAAAAAAATCTTATTGACATCACTATGATTTCTTGATCGATTTTAAAATCAAGCGGACAATTGAATCAAATTACAAAAATATACTGTAGGCAATAATGCTTTTTGTAAATTCAGCCATTGATCACTACATTAAAATGGCTTCTAGAATTATTCTGATTATCGTACACACATTTATGTTGATATGGTTGATATATGCCATTTATCCAACTAAAACACCGATAGTTACGATCCCCTTGGAAGGCGCATGGAAGATCTCACTTGAAGATAATCGCATTTTTGCCTCTGCACATTATGATGATTCTCCATGGGAAACGATACAAATACCTGGAAGTATAATTGATTATTCTCTCAGGACAAAAAATGCCATAAAAGGTGTCTGCTGGCTTAGAAAAACGGTTAATATTGGGAATACTGATCTGCCCCTTGGCATCTCTCTCGGCAGAATAGCCAATGCCGATGAAACGTATCTGAACAACGAAAAGATCGGCAGCACAGGCCGATTCCCGCCGGATGAATTATCCATGTGGAATTACCCTAGAAATTATACGATGCCCGAGCAATTGATCAACAGAAATGGACCCAACACCATCGCCATCCGTGTGTCTTATTATGTAATTGGCGATATTTCGGGCAAACTGATGATCACAGACCTGGATTATTTGGACAGATACAGTGCATTCCAGCGTTTTTTCCATATCACGATGGGCTATGTTTCCGTGGGAATGGGCTTCACATTGTTTACATTTTTTAGCCTGTTTTTCGCAAGAAGGACCGAATGGGATGAGTACCTATATTATTGTCTTCAGCTCCTTTTTGGCTTGCCAATCTTGATGGAGGTTTGCTCCTTCTGGGATATATATCATAGCCCTCTGTTAAGATTGAAAATTCTGGGCCTTTCATGGGTGGCCATCAATGTTGCGCATCCGATTTTTCTCCATCGGATTTACCATCTGGAGAGAAAATGGATTGAGCAAATGTTGTGGGGCTATCTTATTATTTGTATCATTATTTCTATTTTTTTCACGCCTGAATCAATGGTCCGGTTCTGGGGGATGCTATTGATCTTATTTACATGGCCAATCGGCCTTTACAATATCAGCGTGAATCTTTTTGCCATCGTCAACGGATTTCGATATTCAAAAACTTTTGGTTTCTTCGGCATAACAGTAGTCCTTTGTGCACTCAATGACGGGTTTGTCTACTTTTCAAAATACACCGGCATTCATTTGAATTTTTTCGGTTATCAGCCATCTGTGATGGTATTTCACATCGGTGCGGTTTTTCTTTTTATGGGCACCTCTCTTGTGCTTGTAAACCGGTTTATCAATGTCACCGAACAGGTCGAGGATCTGAATGCAAGCCTTGAAAACTTTATTTCTGAAAACACCTGGCTCACTATAAAATTAAAAGAAACCCAATTGAATACAACGCAACAACCTGTGAGGACAACCAGCAAAGTCGAAAAAAAACTCAATGAAGTTATCACATATATCAATGAAAATTACTTGTTCGAATTATCTAGAGAAGGGCTTGCGGAAACTGCGGGGATTCATCCGGATAACCTGGGAAAACAGTTCAAACAGTATACCGGTAAAAAACTGGGAGACTATATTTGTGAACTCCGGGTTAATTATGCTGCCAAAAAACTCAGGGAGGAAGACAGTAACATCATTGATATCGCCTTTGATGCAGGGTTTGAAAGTCTGAGGACATTCAACAGGGTCTTTCCCAGATTTATGGATATGACACCTGTCCAATACCGGAAAATTCATAGCAAACAAAAAAAAGCCTGATAAAATAATAGGTATCACACGTACGCATTTAAAGCCTGCGAAAAGGATTATGCCTCCTATTATATCAGTGCAATTCGAGTATATTTTTTTAAACCATTTAACATTTCAAACCTGATAATGGCATACCCATCTATCCCTGTAAGGGCGCATCATATCGCTATAACCATATCATATCATAAAAAATAGGATGAATCGCATATCGCCAGTTTTTGATATTCCTACCCGGTTCTGTCTTTTTAAAATCTCTTATTTTCCAACGCATCATGGCCAAAAAAATAACTGGATTTGGCCAATGGTGAAATCCATCCATATTGGCCAGACTTCTTCTACAAAGCCATCATAAAGTCGATGCAGACTATGTTTTTAATCGAGGTTGCCTGTTGTTCCAAAACCATTAACATTTAAATAATACCTGAAGGAGAGTGCGATGGAGAAACGCGTTTATTTTTTGTTTGTTTTGACCCTATTTCTCAATGTGGTCCTGTGGGGGTGTGATAATTCTCCGGATGTGGACATCCGTATGAATGGTCAGGCCGTTGATTCGATCATTATTAAAATGACGGAAACCGTATTGTTCGAAAATGTCGGAAAAGAAAATGACACGGAGATAGAATGGGCAGTCCAGTACACGGATAGCAATGCGTGGGACGTCTTTGCAAGTGGCGATGCTGTAAATACTGCGGAACTCAAATTCATGCGACCGGGAACGCATCAGGTTCGCTGTAAACTAAAAGATGGTATTTGGGATACAGTGAGTGTGACAGTCGGTGGCAACAATTACCCGATTGTCTTGATATCCGGCTTTCTGGGATGGCAGAGAAATGAGCTTAGAGCCGTTGACCTGTTTGGCAACACCACTCTGGCCCTGTACCAATGGGGGTTGCAATCCGGAGACCTCGAGGGGCAGCTGAATAAACTCGGTTTTGACGTGTACTATGCTCATGCCGGCCCTTTGACTTCTGCATGGGATCGCGCTTGTGAGGTCTATGCATCGCTTACAGGCGGCACCTGGGTAGAGGCCGGCGCCGACCCGGCGGATATGAATTATGTTCCGGAAAGCGGGTATTATGTGGACTATGGCGCCAAACATGCCATGCATTATAGTGAACTTGGTGTTGAACATGGATATTCAGCAGATGCGCACAGGCGATTTGGAAATCCCCAATTGGCAGAACCACTCGTAAATTCTAAGGGCGAAAGGTTTACGGATAACTATCATTTTCCGGATGACCCGATACATCTGATCGTTCACAGCCATGGCGGTCTGACGGCGAGAGTCTTCATGGGACTTCTCAAATACGGATCACCCAACGGGGATGAGGGCTTTGACGATTATCCGGCATCAGGATTATTCGGTAATCCGGATTCGCCCAATAAAAATTTTGTCAGAAGCCTGACGACGCTGGCATCGCCTCATAACGGAACGACAATTACCTATTGGGCCTATGATTTGCTCGATTTTGTCGATTATCTGACAGGCGGCCTGATCGATGTGGTTTATCTTTTGTCAGAGGGAACATTAGGCGGCATAATATCCCCGATATACAACGTGGATCTTGATTTTTTGACGGTTGGCCTGGATGACGACATGCTGGAAATAGAACCGGTCAGTTGTTACAGTGACACGAATGAATGGGGATACATGGAGAATGACGGCCGTTTGAAATCTGAATATCGCCCGCCTTTTGACGATTTCAGTTTGTACGACCTGAGCCCTTGTGGTGCCAGGGAAATCAACATGAAATATCCCATCGGTGGATTCAAGGACGAGACCTATTTTTTCAGCTATAACGGCGAACAGAGTTATAAGGGTAAAAGTGGAAGCTGGTATAGTGAATTGGGAAATTTGGATAACGCCAGCTCATCGAATGATACGGATAATGACGGGTTCATGTGCCCGATTTTTGAATTGTTAGCCAATGCCATGGGGGCCCCTGAATTTTCAACCGGCATGGCCATGACACCTGTATCGGTTTCCCGGTTGCAAAGCACCGATTCCGATGCAGGTAATTATGTGCCGGAACCGGTTTTGACGGTTTTGACAAAGTGGATTGACAACGTTCCCGGATTATTGGATCTGGCGACCAATTACCTGGTTGACAACGACCTGAGCCGGGGCTGGAAATTCAAGGATGAGAATGAGTTGCGAGACAAGATTGAAAAAATCATCGGCGAAGACCAATATGCCAATTATGGCGACACGATTATCACCCATGCAGCATATCACATCGGACTGACGGAAGATTGGCGTGAATTTGACGGTATCGTAAATACCTACTCATCTGCTGTACCCTGGACCGATCCTCTGGTGGACGGAACCGCGTTTGAAAATGATGATCCGACAAAACCTGTTCCAAATCCCAATCTCAAACCCCAGACCGGGAAATGGTTGTACATGGATAAACTACATAACGATCATTATGACATGATTGGCAGCCTCGACATGGTTTCGCCCGCCGCGAAGATCAGGGGGGAGAATACGGAACCTGTGGGTGTCAAGGCATTTTATGAAAAACACGCCACCCTGTTGTGGCAATTACCTCAGTTTTAATTGGGAAAGCCTCGTCCTTTATTCAACGCTCAACCAAGGTCGTACCCAAAGTAGTGTCGACGAGGACAATAAGGTTTTCTCCAGATCCCTTTTTCAGACGTCTTGTCGCCCTTTAATGGGCGACAAGCATTAGGGAGTCTTAGGGGATCATAGTACCGATATCTGATATGAAAGGTAAGGTGGGGAAGTGATGCCCAAGCGACCTTTTACCTATAGGATTTATTCCAATGCCTCAGCCATAAAATCGAACATATAGTACACATCCTTCCAGAAAGAGCCTTCCTCATATTTCATGATCGTATCAGAGTGAAAATATCTGTTCCAGTCCTGGAGTATTTCTTCCCAGGTATCTTGGGGATCTCTTTCCATTCCGAGCAGCACATAACTTAACATACCGTCATCTGGCGCATAGGCATCATTCATGGCTTCAAGAAGTTCTACCCATATTTGGACGCTATCGAAAGCATCAAGAATCGTGGTCATATGGATAGCTGCCCGTGTTAAAACCCTTCCCTGGTAAATCTTTCCAAATGCCTCAACAATACCTTCTGTGGCAAGAGCCCAATCTTCATCAGATATTTCAACCTTTGTAAGATGGTTCATCATCGCCATAAAGTCATCGACAATCTGATATTCGGATGTATCTGATAAAACACCTTTATACGTCGTAAGCATCAGTTTAAACGTATCCCATCTTCTTGGGTCTTCAATGGCTTTTTCAGAGCATTCCAAAATTTCGGCGGCAACGGTGTAGGGCGACCTTGAATCTTTTTCAATCGTATCTAATACTTCTTTCAACCCTTCAAAAAAAACCTTCCTTGCCTGGGAAATTTCCGGCTTGCCAAGAATGGCCATAAGGTTTAAATAACTGGTAACGAAACCGTTGGATTTCATGGCGATAATCGGTTCAGCAAAATCCAGAAAAGGCATGATCTCATCATCCGGTGTATTATATACAGGATGTTCTGTTGTATTCTCATAAATGGCACCCAAAATATTGCAAATATGATCATACGGATAAATGACCCCGCCAAATGCCTCCCTTGCTGCCTGCTGCCTCGGAAGAACACCTTCCATTGATAAGGGGAAAGGCTCCACCACCTCCCTGTAGGATTGATACATTGCGACCAATGCCGCCCCAGCCATCGTGTACATGGGATTGGCCGTGTCTTTATTGGTTTGATAATTATACTCCCTGATATCATAGTTCCAGGTGTAATTTTCAGGATTATCCCGATCAAGGAATCTGTCCAGATGAAAGGCATTGGGATCAAAATAGGCAAGCGCCATAATTTCCGTCCATAAATCTCTTATCTCCTGGGGATACAGATACACCTTGTCCGTCCCTTCTACAGGGTGCCCGACAGGCATATATCTCATTATCTGGTCCACCATGAATGCCCCTACCCATTTGGGCAATTTGGTATTGATCAAGGCATGGGTCATGGCGCCTGGCATATTATTGATCATGGTCTGTATTTCGCTATAAATAAAGGGTGTGAGACCATCCACTTCCAGCAGGGTCACAGGGAGGGTTTTGATTCCAAATGTTTTGAACATCGGAGACATGGTAAACTTAAGCATCGGAACGTATTCTACAAACTGGACAAGATCCATTACATAGTAAATTTTACGCTGGCAGAAAAACCATCGCGTATTGTCGTATATATTATCATAGGGACCATTCACCATAGATTCTCCCATCGCATAGGCACACATGGATACGCCGGTAAGGAGTGCAGGACAAATCGGCGCAACATATACGCCGTTCAACTTCATGCCATACCCTGTTTTGTCAGTAACCGGACGGCCATGACCTAGGGCGTATCCTTCCCCTTTTTCATAAACAGGCGACCACAAAAAAGGCATGAATGACATTTTATCGGCGTCCGGGATCAGACTTCTGACGTATTTTTTCGATTCCAGTGCACCGTCTGCCTCGTAAAGATAATTGGCCGTAAACGTGAGGGGCGTATTCATACGAGCCATGAGTGTCACCATCCCTTTTACCCAGGAGAAGTTTTTATAAGAAAAATGGTCATTGGGTTCATAGAATTGTCCGTTTCCATATTCCCCTTCTCCTTTTAAGTCAAAGCAGAATGGGTCTGTTTTGACCATTCGGATAATTTGCTCATCAACCCTGTCAAAATCATATCCTTCCTGTTTAAACAGATATATGGTTTCAAGGAAGCTGTTTAACAGATTGGGATTCATTAATAACTCCCGGATTGCCAGTCTTGTCCGGCCATCTTTGCCATACCCCTCGATCCCCATTTTTTCAACTTCCGGCCCGATCAACTGCCCTTCATCCCAAATCCCGTCTATTAGCATGCCGAGTTTTTTTTCACTGTACTGCTCATAAAGATTCAAAAGCCATTCCTTCAGGATTTTATTTGTGTCCTTATCCCCCATAAAGTTACCGATAGCATATAACAATTGAGCCGTAGACTCCTTAAACGCTTCATCATAATAAAGGGCTTTGACTCCCTGAAGAATTTTGGACAAACCTTCCGGAGACTGAACGGCAAATTTTTCAAGCAATTCTTCAAAATCCGCAAAATCAAGTTTACCATCAACAGGGATTTTACATTCCATATAATCCTTGATGGCAAGCGTCATAAAAAGATTGACCGAGTCCTTATCAATCATCGATAGATATTTTATTACTTTTGTTATAATATTAAGCAGATAGTTGGCATACTCCGGTTCATCCGGCGCATTGTTTTCCATGTCATCCAGTTTGTCCAGATAATCATAAAAAGGCGCAATTTTATCGCTGTCAACCTTTACGATATTGTCTATCAAATTACCGACGGCTGACATCAGATCCGGAATCGGCCCCTTACCTTTCATTTCAGCCTGAACGTTTGGTGAAAACATTTGAACGTTGATAGTTGTTCCGGTATCGATGAGCGACGGAAGTAAATCCATAAGGGAAGCAATGACATCCGCGTTCGAGTCATCTGCGAGAAATTTCCCAAAAAGCCGGTCCTCATATTCGGCGAGGGTCAGATTGCCGTAGGTAAAGAAGTGTTCCAAACCCGGATATTCTTGCAGTGAATCATAAATATCTGGCGACTCTCTTTCCGCCATCGCCATTTTCGCTTTTTTTTCAGTCTCAGGCACACCGCTCTCACTGGAACAACCGAAAACAAAATGCAGAAGAACGAAACTGCACAAAAGGCTGATCAATGTACTTCTTTTCATGAAAACCTCCTGAAAAAAAAGAATCCTGGAATTTCTCCGGGAACAAGAAAACACACCCTCATTTTCAAACAGCCATTTTGAATTTTTTATCAATTATAGACAATTCTGGCAGAAAGAAAAAAAGTAAAGTCATGTCCTTCCAGACGATAATCATACCCCCCGATCTGGACGTCATCGTCGTCCAACACATCGGTTTTATGCATATTTCTTTTTTTAAGCATCTGATATTGTACAGCCCATCCCAGCCAGACCGGACAGTTAAAAAGATTGATCAAGGGGAGCTCATCATACTTCATTTCTCCACCCATGCTCAAGATATGCCTGTCGCTTCCAAGGTAATTTGAGTCCTTCGGCTGATTGGGTACAGGCGTGGGAATATTGGCATATCCATACCAGACATTGATATTTTCGGTATAGGCATATTCCAAGCCCAGATGGTAGCTGATGACATCATTAAACTTGGGCGCTTCCCATAGCTTGTTACCTGCGTCATCATATTTTTTCCAGGCTTGAATATCATCCCAAATATGGGTGCAAATTCGATACCCATATCCATCCACATATTATGTTCCGCAGGATACGTGGGTTCTGTTGTGGATAACCCGCTTGTTTCCAGTGTAAGATATGCAGCTGAATCTCCTTAAATCATGGCGCGTGCGCCAACGCCTATCCAGAACGTATCCTTTATAATTTCAGAACCTATTCCAAAATACGTTGTCACGAGTTTCAAGGGTGCCCCAAACCGGACAAATGCGTATTCACTCTCTTCAAGATCTTCCAGTGCGGATACAGACAAGTCATCCATGAAGCCCAAACCAAAGCCAAATGTCATGTTCCAGGGGAGATTGATAATCTTGTTCAGATTCACGGCCAGCCCGACACTGATCGCACCAAATGACAGATCGTTGTCTTTAGGCATGTTTTCGGGTGGATCAGGATCGCTCAATTTGAGATCCAGGGATGTATAGGTCCTGAAATAGGATATATCTTCTTCAAATCCTGTGACTTTTCCAAGACCGGCCAGGTTATAATATACACTGGAGGCACCGGCGGCACTCGCGCATGCCGCACCGCCCATGGCAGTTCCTCTTGCGCCGAAACCGTATGTATCAAACATGTCCGCCAATGCATTGGTTGATAAAAGAATAGAACACGCGATAAACCAAATACCACTCCATAATTGTTTTTTCATTTTTAATTTTCCAAATAAAAGTGAATATTTATGGATACATGATCGGTGTTTTTCCGACGAAATCCCTGCAAGTCATCTCAAAATAAAGATTTTGGTTCAAGATCGAGGCGGAGACAAAATTTGAACAGGAGGCATACTATAGTATTCCGAGGATTTAAATTTTGTCTCCCGCAAAGATATTGGGCCAAAAGATAATAAGCTGCTTCTCAATCTTTGCTTTTAATGTGTCAATTATTGCTTTATTGGGTGCGTTCTTTTCTTAATTTCAGAGGAGGGCAGATGATAGCCGGTTGTTACTTGCAAAAATATAGGGATGATTTTTATTTGATGTACAATATTTCAAACGAAATGTTCACCAGATTCCAAAAGCCTTTGATATACTTTAATGGCATTTTTCATTTTAATGAAATCATCCTTTCTTAATTTGGGTAATGGAGAAACACGGCTTCCATAACAAAGCATGGCAGGTGCTATCTTTTCTTTTTTACAATGCTTTTGGATTCAAACTGTTTTTGCAATCATGGGAAAAATGTATTATTGGTTCTCGTGGCAGTCTTGTTTGGCATTCATTGCGGTGATTTGAAAAAAATCAAAAAGATTGTCATTTATCCTATTGTTTGAGTGATGCTCAAGCGGTAAATTGAGGCACCTCAAAAATGGGTTGAAATTTTTTAGTTAACAAAAGTTGGTTCCAAATTACTGGCGCCAAAAAGGAGATTCGATGTCCGGTGTTTATGAAATATATGTTAAAAATCATTTTTCTGCAGCACATTCATTAAGAGGATATGCTGGAGATTGCTCACGCCTCCATGGCCATAACTGGATAATCGAGGTCTATGTCAAATGCAGAACGTTGGACGACCTGGGCATCGGAATTGATTTTCGTGATATAAAAAAGGCAATTAAGGATGTGCTTGAAGATCTGGATCATTTTAATCTGAATGAGCTCCCGGCCTTTACGGAAATCAATCCAACGTCAGAAAATATTGCCCGATATCTATACGAAGAGATCGGCAGGAAGTTTAATTCAACGGTTGTGACCGTATCCAGGGTAAAAGTTTCAGAAACTCCCGGAGCCGGGGCGTTTTATTATGAGGAATAAGGGTGGTGAACGAAAACCATATAAAAGCGCAAACCCCCAAATAATGATCTGAATTTTATATGAACAATTGTGGTGTCATATGAAATCAGTATAGCGCTATTTTTATCTTTCGGGCCATGCGCACTTTTTTTCTATTTGTAATCCAGGGGGATCGCGTCGATATCCAGAGGAAAGGCATAGCCGGCTTCTTTGTAGATGTTCTGGATGCGCAATATATCGTTTATTTTGTTATCTGTTGGAATCACTTCACCCAGCCAGCGGGTCACTTTGTGTTCATTGTCAAGATACCAGCATATGATGGTCACGTCAGCGGCCTTGGCGATATGCCAGAATCCTGTCTTGATCGTTTTTACGCCTTTTCTTGTTCCTTCGGGTACAATGGCCAGAAGAAATTCATCCCGCTCTCTGAATTGATCCACCATCTGCCCCACGACCCCATGTGCGCCTCCACGATCCACAGGGATACCGCCAATGCTTTTGAGAAAAACAGCCATAGGCCCACGGAACCACTCTTTTTTGATCATGATATGTCCCGTGCGTTTGACGATTTTAAACCCGGTAAACGCCCTGACCGTATCCATATTGCTTGTGTGAGGGAAACCGATAATGACATGTTTTTTTAAAAAATAGGCGGGCAGGGGTTCAAACCGCCAACCCATTAAAAAATACAATAATCGTCCAAGCAGACTCAAAATCGTCTTCATAATATCTCCAGTATCCCTAATTCTGCTTCATTTTTAAAATCCAATCGGTTCAGCTGCTCTTTGCAGAGCAATGGTCATCTTCCTATATCCTTAAAAAACATAAAATTCAACGATTGAGAAAATTTCTTCGATGCGATATACAAAAAAGCCATTAACCGGGGGCGATTCGAAACAGGGTTGTGACCTGGTTGCTCCGGGAACCTGAATAAATTTTGGGGAATAGTCATCTGGTCATATGCATGCTTTCGAAAATAATTTTACTGATAGGAGATACAATATGAAAAAACCGATACAGTGGCTGATATGGCCAATGGTTTTAGTTTTTGCCGGAATCGTCTGTGCCGGAGATTTAACGGACCGGTCTTTTGAAAAGCTGATGGATTTGTCCGGCCTGAACCAACAGATGGTGGAGATTCCAGGCATGATTGTGGCCGGAATAGGGCAGGCGAGAAAGCAGGGCCCGCCAATCTCAGACAAAGAATTTGAAGAAATGCAAGGAGTCATAAAAGGGGCTTTTCAGTCTTCTGAAATTTTGAAAACCATAGGTAAGGAAATCAAAAATAATCTTTCAGAATCAGAAGTGAAAGAACTGCTTGTCTGGTATGAATCGGATTTGGGGATAATGATAACCAAAAGTGAAAAAGAGGCATCGACACCGTTTGCATACCAGGAAATGTTCAGAGATGCCGGGATGCTTTTGGCGGATGAGAAGCGTGTAACTATTGCCAAAAAGATAGATAAACTGGTGAATTCGACTGATATGGCGTTGCAGCTCCAGAACAATACGGGAATCGCCATATTCTCAGCCATTTCTACAGTTATGAATCCGGGGCAGCCTACAAACCTGGACGTATTCAAAGCCCAGATGGCTGCACAGGAAAATCAAATGAGAGCAGAAATGGAACAGATTATCATCCTTTCTTCCGTGTACAGTTATCAAAATATTGAAATAGATCAGATGGAAAAATACATCCAATTTCTTGAAAGACCTCATACAATAAAGTTCAATAACAGTGTGATAAAAGGCATGAAAACCGCATTGAACCGGTCAATTGACAAATTGGCAACGTCATTGGCTGTTGTGTTTAAAAAGAATGCCGGGAAAATTGACAAGTAGACGAACAGATGGAATCCTTTTTTCAATGACGGATTTATGAATGCAGGTGGCAACCGGCTACCCGTTCAGGATGCCATACTGTACCATATAATTTTTGAACCTCTTGTTAATTTGAGAAGATTTTAATCCAAACTGCTGCAGCGAATACAGACTTGCACCTTGTTTACGTGGATGGTTTGCCTTCAACCACGCCAACATCCTATTTTCTACCTGTATGTCATATTTGAAATTGAAATAATTGTATATGGATTGAACACTTTGTACAGGGTTCATTAGTAAATCATGATAATGAATATCATAGAAAGATGAAGGATTGCAGCCCTCCCTGTCTTTTTGAGCATTTGAAAGCCAAGTGTTGAGCATATGGGTAGTCTCTTTTCCAAGAGCATTGAAATCAACGTGTCTGCTGTTTATCAGTCGTCCAAAAGCAATGAGGTTGCAACAAGATGGCATCACCTTGTTAAGATCACGATGAATGATCACGATACATGCATCTGGAAATACTTTTAATAGTGTGTTCAAATGGTTCATGTGATCAGGCGATTTTAACACCCAATTCTGTTTTTTTGAGTTATGTTGAAGAAGTTGGAGGATTTCGTAATAGTGCTGGTAGGCGTTCTCGTGATTTTGTATTTGAACCCACTTTTGATATTGTGGCAAATGAAATAATACATTAAAGGTGCTGTCCCGGACCAGGCTATGGGCAAGTAGAAAGTGGCATTCCTCAGGCCCTTCATTTGTCATTGGATGGATATGGTAGGCCTGCGGGTAATATCGAAACAACCGCTTGATTTCCTTGGCTCCCCGCGAGATTCTGGGATCTTCTTTTCTTGAAAGATATTTGGGGTGAAGGGAAGGTCGTCGTGATTCCCAACCTTTAATATAACGCATATTGATGTCCTGGGCGATCAGGTTATGTAACAGTGTCGTCCCTGTTCGTGGAAGACCAATTATAAATAGCGGTTTATTTATTTTTTCTCTTAAAATCTGGGGGGCTCGTTTTAATTCATCCTGGATGCACAAGTTGTTTTTTAATATGCTGATAATCTTTTCTCTAAACAGAAATTTCCCCCAAAATGTCAGGTTCGCCTCTTCCTGGCAGGATTTAAACAGAATTTCCAATGGGGCCTTGTAATGTTTATTGCCCCAATCAGAAAGGTCCGTCTGTCGTTTGGCCGCCTCAACAACAAAGTCTGCGGACATATCCAATAATGAACCGCTATATTTTTCTAACGTGCGTGCCACCCAATTCACAGCTAATAACGGCAATGGACCACGGGTTGCGTTAAACAGATGTTCATTGATTTTATCATTTGAATGGTTAAAAAATAGGTTCACTCTCTTTTTCCCCCTTGCCTGACAAGTCTGTCAGTCAAGTTTGGGAAAATTATAAAGAAAAGATGTTTATATTGTGAAGATGGGAAACAGATGACCTGCCTGAGCCATGAGGCAGGCGGTTTGTCAATAGAGGACCTTGATTTTTTAACGCATTATTCTTCAGGTGCTTTTTCAAGGCCTGAAATGATTTTTTCCATGAAAGCATCTATCCTGCCATCGGATGCCAATACTTTTGGCATGGAAACCATAATGGAAAAGTGATTATTTCCAAGTGCAGCAAGCCCTAAGAAGAAGGGGATATTGTCATAACTCGGAGGAACTGTCCAGAAAGATTCCGAGCGGAATCCTCCTCCTGAAAAAAAATTCAGCGGAATAAGCCCTAAGTTCGATATTAACCCGGATGTTCGATACAATCCTTTTTGGTGGCATTCATTAACAATTTTTTTCCAATGCGCCCGGATGGTCCTGATCGGAATAAACCTTAACAAAGGATCATTTTTTTCAATCATCCCCTCGGCACCATCCCTCAACATGTGAGAAATGTTTCGGGTGATATGTTCCGGTCTTGTGTCTTTTGTAATCTCAAGATAAATCGGCATTGTCAAATTGCCAGTTGAACGGATTCCTTTCGAGTGGTGACGCATATCAACAGGCAGGGAGAGCCGAAACTTCCCTTCAGCGTGGCGCCAGGCCTCTTTGGCAGAAAGTATCGCTAACTGACCGACAAGATTATAAAAACGACCACTGAAATTCATTTTCCGCCAGGTTATCCCTCTGTCATTACCCTTGGCTTTGCCGGTAGGTGCAAGATTATCAAATGCAAACGGTTTTCTGAATTCTTTCTGAAATGATCTGGCCAGTTCCGTATCGGTCAAATCAGAGTCAGATCCGAGTAGGGGGTCTCCCTTAAGCGCCCTGAATATATCCTCAATCCAGATAAAGGTGCCACGGCCATCCATGACACTATGATGCGTTCTGAATACAACCCGCAAAGGATTCCCATGGACAAGCACAACTTCACATGTTGGCCCTTTTTTTACGGGAAGGATGTCCTTGATAAAGGAAGCGTCTAAAGGTTCCTTGTCATTCCAGTTTTTACATTCAATTTCGCGTACTGGCGGAGTTTGTCCGGAGTCAATCCAACGAGAGCTTCCAAGAAAACCTTTCAGAATCAACCTTGAACCCGGATTCGCCCGAGAGGCTTCTTTTACAGCCGATTTCCATTTCTCAGAGTCCAGGACCCCGCTTCCGTCAAAAACAAACTGGTTTGCAGCCGGAGGGGTAATACCCTCGCCTGCTATATATAATCTTTCATTATAGGATAACTTTCTGGAATACCTTTTCCTCATCAAACAGTCCCTTGTCGAATTATTTTATGCGGTCTCTTCAAAAACTGGCGAACCCCATTTAAAAGCATTTCCACCCAGGCCTTGAACTCAGATTTGATAGCGTATCCGGGAACCTGCTTGCGAGGGAATGACGGTATATTGTATATTTTCAACATACTAATATTACACATATACAGCCAAATTGTAAATATTTTCCTGAAGGCCGGCAAATACGTATTAAAAACAGAGGCGGAATTCCGGATAAAACCGTAGATGCGAACCTTAAGTGGATAAAATATCGGATATCAGTTTGTTTCGTTCCCGTTCAGAGATGTATGGCTTTGTTTTTATACTGAGGATCTTTGCCTCACGTTCTTTTTTCCGGGAAGCAGCTTGTGTTGCCTTTGAAATGAGATCATCCAGGTCAAACGGTTTTGTCAGATAATCGAAGGCCCCTATTTTCAATGATTTGATGGCAGTTTTTACCTTGGCATGGCCCGTGACCATGACAACTTCCACAAGAGGGCATTTTGTTTTGAGTTTTGCAACTGTTTCAATTCCATCAAGATCAGGCATATTGATATCAAGAACAACGACGTCAACGGTATTCTCCTTTTCCAGCATTTCGAGCGCCTCCTTCCCGGAAAATGCACAGTCAACCTTGAATCCCCTTAGACGCAGCCGCTGAGCGACAGCTTCAATAAACAATTTTTCATCATCAACAAGGAGGAATTTGAACGCGTTCATATGCTTCTCCCGTATCTTTTTCATTGAAGACAGAAATTGGGAACCTTAAAAAAACAAAACCCCCTGTCATCTATGATTCATAGAACCTGACAGGGGGTAAATTATTTAAGGAACGGTTCTTTAAATGGTGTTATGCTGCAGTTGAATTGATAAGCTTTGCCAGCCTTGAGATTTTTCTTGCAGCCGCATTTTTATGGATAACACCTTTTTTGGCGGATTTGTCAATAACAGCCTGTGCCTGTTGGAGGATAGTGAGAGAATCCCCCTTTTTTTCAGCTGCGGCGGTACGAACGGATTTAACCGCATTTTTCATTTGTGTCTTCACTGTCTTGTTGCGTGATCGTTTTTTTTCGTCCTGTCTGGCGCGTTTTATTGCAGATTTGTGATTAGCCAATTTATCAACTCCTTTTTGTGATGTTTTTTAAACTCACTCCATATATATGCAATGTATTTTGCTGTCAAGATAAATTCTTCCGGTTTTGGTGAAAAATAAAAGGACAGGTGCATGAAATTTTAAGGGGTGGTCAAGATAAAAATATGATGATATTTGATGAAAGAATCATTGGATTGATGTATGACAGCCAAAAAAGGTTTGGAATGAATCGACGGATATTTATAAGACAGCTTTTAAACGGAGTGGGAGCTTATCTGGCAATGAAGGTGAACATGGATCATGCGGTCATGGCTGGCATGCCGGCAAGCCCATCGACTGGAGAACTGAATTACCGGCCCTTAAACGGTTTGTGTTTAAGGAATATTGCAAAAAAGAAACTGCACCATGCAGGGGATGGTATATTCAAAAATCCAATGGGCGTGCGGAACCATCGGAATTTGGTTCAATTGCTGAACTGGAAGTTGTGCCAGCCCAATCATTTCAGCAAGTACCTTAATGAGGAACCTGTTAAAACCGTTCATATAAACTGGAATGAGATAAAACAGAAAAAGGGGGTGGCCATCACATTTTTAAAGCATGCCTGTGTGGTCATTAAAGATGATGATAGTTTAATGGCTGTGGATCCCCTCTTCAATGATATCACTTTTTTTATAAAAGATTTTACGCCGTTTGCGCCGGAATCCTTTATTGTCCCAAGGATGGATCATGTTTTGATTACCCATGGGCATTATGACCATCTGGACAAACCCACACTGGCTTCTTTTCCCGGAGATACTCATGTGATCAGTCCGCTTGGCTATGGGGATATTTTCAAATCTTTGCAAATGAACCACACCCATGCACTTGACTGGTTTGATGTGCATGACGACGGAAAAACGGAAATTACCTGTCTGCCATGCAACCACTGGACAATGCGGAATCCTTTGATCGGACCGAACCATTCGTTGTGGGGGGCGTATCTGATCCGGACAAAAAGCGGCATGACGATTTTTATATCTGGTGATACAGCTTATTTTGACGGGTTTGAGCAAATCGGAAGCGAATATGATATCGATCTGGCGATCTTCAACCTTGGTGCATATGAACCACGATGGTTCATGGCACCAAGTCATATGAACCCTGTTGAGGTCGTGAAGGCCTTTCAGGAGATCAGGGCAAAAAAACTGATGGTCGTGCACTGGGGAACATTCAGGCTGGGAGATGAGCCGGTTCATTTCCCCCCCATACAGCTTAAGGGCGAGTTGAAAAAACAGGGACTTCTTGAGCATCTGATTGATGTTGACCATGGAGAAACGGTTTTCCTGTCATGATGATTTTTATCATTTTTTATTATATTCTTACAGGTTTCTGATTCATGTCTGAAAAAAAACGGGCTGCAAAAGCGGCAATGACGATTGGGGCTTTCACTATATTGAGCAGGGTGCTGGGACTTGTCAGGGACATTGTCATTGCCGGATTTTTCGGTGCGGGATATTGCTCTGATGCTTTTTTTGCCGCGTTCAGGATACCCAACCTGTTGAGGCGGCTTTTTGCAGAAGGTGCACTAAGCATTTCGTTTATACCGGTTTTTACCGAATATCTGGAAAAAAAAGGCAGAGATGAGGCCTTTTACATGGCAAGATCCGCGATCAGGCTCTTGACCATCATTCTTGCTATAGTGACTGTTTTGGGTATGCTTTTTTCCCCGCAGATCGCAAGACTTCTGGGATATGGATTTGATTCCCCTGAGGTTGTCCGCCTCACGGCAGATCTCACCCGGATCTTGTTTCCCTATATTTTTTTTATTTCACTGGTTGCGCTTGCGATGGGTATTTTGAACACCCTGGATCATTTTGCCGCACCGGCCATGGCGCCGATGTTTTTGAATATTTTCATGATTGCGTCTGTGTCTCTGGTCTCTTTGTTTTCAGATTCAGATGAAACAAGGATAAAGGGGCTTGCATATGGCGTGCTCATGGGGGGCGTTGCCCAATTGGTTGTTCAAATTCCTTTTCTCATGAAAAAAGGGATATATTTCTGGCAGAAAGCAAACGTGTTCCATCCGGGTTTGAAAAAGGTTGGGCAACTCATGATGCCGGCGGTATTTGGTGCTGCTGCCTATCAGATTAACGTTTTAATCGGAATTGTCCTTGCTTCAACATTAGACGAAGGATGTATCACTTACCTTTACTATGCAGACAGGCTGGTCCAGCTTCCGTTGGGCATTTTTGCCATTTCTGCGGCCACTGCCATCCTGCCAAGTCTTTCTAGACAGGCGGCCGTGAACGATTTAAAAGGCCTTAATGATACTTTCATTGAAGCCATCAAACAGATTTTTTTTATAACCCTGCCGGCATCTGTTGGGTTAATTGTTTTAAGAGAACCCATTGTCAAGTGTCTGTTTCAAAGGGGTGCGTTTGATGAAACTGCTTCCATCATGACATCGGACGCGCTCCTTTATTTTTCCATAGGTCTCTTTGCCTTTTCGTCGGTGAGAATTCTTATTGCTGTTTTTAATGCATTTTCAGATACAAAAACACCGGCCCGGATGTCATTTGCCACTATTTTTTTGAATGTTATTTTCAGCATGGTTTTGATAAAGCCTTTGGGACATGGCGGGCTTGCCTTATCGACGACCCTTGCTTCAATATTTCAGATGGTTTTTCTTCTGGTTTTATTGAACAGAAGAATCAAGGGGTTTTTATGGCAGGGGGTGTCAGTCTCCTTCTTCAAATCCTTTTTTGCATCGGTTTTGATGGGTGGTTTTCTTTTTCTGATGAATACATATTTCATGCCTGAAAAAATTGTTTCTGTGACTGGTTATTTTTTTAATCTCATGGTATGCATAGTTTCCGGTGTCGCTTTTTTTATTCTTACTTGTATTGCAATTGGAAGTGAAGAATTAAAACAGTTTTTGCGCGCGTTAAAAGGGGCATGAAAAGGTGGTGACTATCAAACAGATTGTGAGCGTTTCTGCTGCCAGTATCATATTGATTGCCATGATGGGCCTTATTCTGTTCAGTGATAAAGGTTTCATGGATATGAAAAGATTGCAAAACGTCAAGATCACAATTGCCAGCAGAAATGCTGAAGTTGAAACGGAAAATAAAGAGCTCTACAGAAAAATCAATCGATTGAAAAGCGATCCCGCCTATATTGAAAATATCGCCAGACAGGAGATGGGAATGGTTGGGGTGGACGATGTGGTGTTGAAATTTCAAGAAAAACCGCGCCGTAAATAATGGCTGTTTGGTAAGATACCCTGATCGATTGAAGAGACATTTTTAAACTTGATATTTGAATTGCCATGTGATTAAAAGCGCTTTAACCTAAGGTGTCATGACCATGAATAGCCAGAAAACCATCAAGGAAGCAGTTGTGATTCTTGCCCTGGCATTAATTACGGCGTTCAGCATAAACTTCATTTCTCCCCGAGGAATTGCCCTTGTCGGTCAGTGGGATACATCACAGGGAGTCGTCTCTGCAAGAACAAAAAACGATGTGGTTCATGAAGAGCGCGAGATCAATGATATTATGGATGCCAAAGCCGTATTTGACGAACATACGGCTGTGTTTGTCGATGCAAGACGCCGGGAGGAATTTGAAGAAGGGCATGTTAAGGGTGCTGTCCCATTTCCGGTAAAAGAATATGAAAATATAATAGAATCGTTTATTGAAAGCAATCCGTTCGATGTCCCACTCGTTATATATTGCTCAGGAAGGGAATGCGAGGACAGTCACGTGCTGGCATCTTATCTTTCAGACGAAGGGTATCTCAATGCCCGGGTGATGGTGGACGGATTCCCTTTATGGCAGTCAAAAGGATTCCCGGTTGAAAAATGATCAGAGAAAGTTATACACGCGTATCAGGAACAAAAGAATGGATTGAGCTGATATTGAGATGGCTTGTTGGTTGTGTATTCATTTATGCCAGTTTTCATAAGATCAGTGACCCGGCGCTGTTTGCAAAAAGCGTTTATTCTTATGCACTATTCCCCAGCGGTTTGATTAATTTAATTGCGATTGTCATACCCTATATTGAGCTTCTGTCAGGCCTTTTTCTTGTTTTCGGTGTTTATCCGAGAGGGGCTTCCTCTATTATCAATGGTCTGCTTGTGCTGTTTATTGTTTGTCTATCCATCAATTTAATACGGGGGCATCAGTTTGATTGTGGATGCTTAAGTGCCGGAGAGGAAATGGATAAACCAACCAGGTGGTTGCTTATAAGGGATATCCTTTATCTGATGGCTTGTGCATATGTCTTCTTTTATAAAGGACGCCGGCGGCTCAGTCTGATGCAGTGACGAACCGGTGAAAAGAATACACATCTCCCTTCGGGTATCGTGGTTGATCACCACAACCCGTTTTTGATAGCGCTTGCGTTAATAAACATTACAGCAGATGGATGTTATTGGTCGACGGGTCTTTTCTTATATAGACGCGTCTTGCTATTACAATAGCCCAACTTTTTATTAAGCGCCCGGTGATCAGCAGGCGCTTTTTCAATTCATATCAGAAATTTTAGACCTTTTTTACGTTCTTTGCGGCAGGTCCCCGATCTGTTTCTTCAACATCGAATGTTACACGCTCACCTTCATTGAGTGTTTTGTAACCATCCATATTGATGGAAGTATGATGGACAAAAATGTCTTTTCCTTCTTCCTGTTCAATAAAGCCAAATCCCTTTTTGTTGTTAAACCATTTCACAATTCCGTTTGCCAAAACCAAATCTCCTCTGTAATTGAAATACGTCAGTACGATATGGCGGTTTTTTTTACTTAACCCCACCGCCTTGATATACTGGGAACACCATATGCATATCATTCTAAGATTTTCAATAGTTAATTGGATGATCATTTATTATTTTTATTTTAAAAAGAATTGTTTATTCTTGCTATTTTCTTGGTATGAATGGCATTGAATGAAAAGATCGGATATACTTTTAGAAAGTTCAGGTCAGAAGAAGAATGAGTAAAGGTAGAACGGATGACAGTTTAAAGAAAGGGTGTTTAAAATGTCTGTGGACCGCAAGCCCATGCATGCCACTTTGAAAATTAATCGGCATATGAGTTCTATTATTAATAAAGTAAGTAATACCAATCTGGGCTTTTTATCACTGATGTATGTGCTTGGATATGTTTTAATAGAATCTCTTTTACAGAACTCAGTACAATTATACATATTTACTGTTTTTCTTGCGTTGTCAGGCATTTACTTTTCCTGGTTTATCGGTGGCAAATGGACCATGCGATATGTTGCTTTTTTCAACGTGCTCATCGTATTTGTTTTTTCCAAATTATTATGGAACCAGAACATTATCGTTACTCCCGTTGTGTTTCAGTCAAAATCTTTTTTTCTGATGTATGTCATCACGTTTTTTTTCATTATTCTCGTGTTTGTGACAAAGTCACCTGCGGATGCCAGGCAGGAACAGCAGAGTGAGCTGATTGAAAAAGAAAAGCTGTTCAGGCAGAATTTTGAGTTCATGGTGGCCAGCAGAAAATTGAAGCAGGATCTTTTGGCCCAGGCAAATCTTGTGAAGGATGAGCTGCAGTTGATCGAAGGTGCATGGCGGTCAAATATTCATGATATCATAAATGACCTGCCACCCGTAAAGGAGCAGGAATTGTACAACCAGATCATTCTGCCTTTTCAGAATAATATTATCAGTCATTTGCGGGAGCTTGAACTGAAATTGACGTTTGACCTTGAACGGATTCGCCTGAGTGAATTGTATGAATTGCTGGACCAAAAAATCAAACGCGTAAAAACAGCTGTTGGCGGCGCTTCTATAACGATTTCAAAAAATGGCTGGACAGGCAGTGAACGCGTCGTGGATGTGGATAAAAACAAAATGTGGGATATGGTCCAGAATGTATTGAGAAACAGCCAGGCCACCCTTGACCTGAAACGGATTAACATGTTGAGGACCGGGAAAAAAACAGATTCCAGGCCTTGTATAGACATACGGTTTGATGTGGTGGATGCATGGGCGGAAATCTGTATTGTTGACAATGGTGACGGTGTGTCCGGTGAGGTCGAAGCGGCACTTTTTAAAGAGCCGGTATTGTCGAAAAAACGAAATGACACAAAACCGGGTCAGGGGACCTTGTTTGTCAAATTTTTTGCTGACCGCATGAATATCTCCGTGGACGCAAAAAACGTTGATGAACTTGGTGAACGGGGACTTGCCGTGACCATGAGGATTCCTTTAAAAAATTCGATACTTAATGATGGCAGAAAAGAGGGATAAGATGGGCCCAAGTGACATAGAAAATCGCGTATTCATTCTACTGGTGGATGACGAACCCAGGATTCACGAAATGATAGGGGGTATCTTTAATCAATCGGACAGGATCGCACGGTTTGACAGTTACTATGATCCCCTTTCGTTTCTTGAGTCCCTGAATCAAATGGAGATGGCCCCTGATATGGTTCTTTTAGACGTCCATTTTGAAAATTCCGGGCTTACCGGTATTGACATCCTTCCCTTTATCCGGGAAAAACATCCTTATCTGCCCATTGTTCTTTTGACCGGAATGGAAGGAAAGGAAATCGAGGATGCCCAGGATTTTGAATGTACCTATTTTATTCCCAAGCCGGTTAATCCTGATCATTTGCTTCGTATGGTATTTTTTTATTTGGGCAAGGCTCAGAAAAGCGGCAGCCGAATTGAGAAATTAAGCAGAGACCTGGATGAGCACAAAGCACTTCTGGATGTCATTGAAGAAGAGCTGTCGGTTTACGAAAAAGCCTCAAATGACATGTCTTCAATACCGTCAAACCGTGAGTCCAAGGCATTTGAAAGGGTCATGGAAGTGCTGCTTTCGGTTTTGAAAACCTGTGATATGGCGTCCAGTTTTTCACAGGATTTGAAAAAGCTGTTTACTTCGGATTTCAAGCTTTTAAAAAGAGTGGTGGGTGCGGTAACGGATCTCGATTCCGAGGACATGTCAAAACCGGGAGCAAATATTCACAAGTATTATGGCGTGGACCATGTTTTCAGTTTCAGGGTTTCCAAAAAGGCAAGGTTGTTTTTCTATTTGTCTCCAAAGACACGAAAACGGAAGTTGCTGCGATTTGATCCGGAGCATGACACCAAAGGCATGGATAAATGGCTTAAAGCGAATGCAAGAACATATGAAACGGACTTATGAACCTTTTCACGCGTTTCACGGTCGCTCTTCATCAATTCGGCTCAATCCTTCAATCAGCATTCTCATGAAATGTCCGATTTCAGGTTTTCGCATGTGTTCCTCAGGAATTTCCGAGCTGTAGGAAAAACGGCCTTCACCAGCGTCTTTGAGAATTTCAAAAAAGGCATCCTGACCTTCATGGTCGTCATACCGGGCATCCACAAGTCTGCCGTGGTTAAAGGTTATCGTGGCAATACCCTTTGAGAGATGGAATGTCAAAAGGCCGGTCTTCTGACCGGTATTCAGCATTTGAAGAAGTTCTGGTGCAGATGTTTCCGCAAGCTTTCCGGTTAAACCCGATTCCAGGTACTGTTCTTTGGCCATATTGGCTTTTTCAAGTCTTCCGGAAAGTCTTTTGCTGAGCAGTCTTGCAAAATACATCTGAAGGGGGGGATAGGTATGGAGAACATGAATAAAATCTTTTCCGTTCAGGTAGAGAACCTGGGCCGTTTCAATAACCTTGATGGTGGCATTTACCGGATCGCCGCTTATCAGGCTCATTTCACCAAAAACATCCTCTTCTTTCATTGAATCAAGTACAATGCCGTGGTCGTCGATCACATCAGCCTTTCCAGAGATGATAATAAACAGGTTCTGACCCGGGTCTCCTTTTTTTATTACAATATCGCCTGTATTGAACTTATGGAGTTTCAGGCGGGATACGATATCCCTGATTTCATGATCCTCAAGGGACTGAAACATGGCATAAGCGGACATAAGCTCGGTCAGGCGGTCCACCATCAGGCTGCTTGGCACGGTATCTTCGTGGAGTTTTGGCATTTCCGTTGATGTGTTTTTAAATGCCATTTCCCGTCCCTCTTCAATCAATCCCCGGATAGATTTCAGTTCACTGGTGACGCATGCAATGCTTTCAACCACTTTGCTGAGCATTGTATTGGTTTCATGGATCAGTTTTTCTGCATATTTTACATCTTCCATCTCATGGTGCTCTGAAACCGTAACAGGCGCCGACGTTCCCTGAGAAAGGCCAATGGTTGCCGGTGGTGTGAACAGAGGGGGGGGAGGTGGCTTTTCAATGGAAGTTCCGGGCACGCCTTCGGCGTCATCCTTTTTTTTATGGATTGTTTTTAAGGGGCTTTTAAAGATATTGAGGCATTTTTCCCAGAATGAGCCAATGGTGAACAATTCAATCTGGCCGGAATTTTTATTGATGATGTTTTCGGTCAGTTTTTTAATGCTTTTTGATGCCTGGGAATGGGGTGAAAGGCTCAGAAAAGGCTTCTGGGCTTCCACGGCTTCCGTTACAGCGCTATCTCTCCCGATTACTCCCACAGGCAACAGTTTGAGAGATAGAAATTTTTTAACCGTTATGGCCAGTTTTGAAAGGGCTGTTTTTGCCTTGCTCATGTTTGGGGACTGGTTGACGGTAACCATCACCGGGTCTTTATATCCGTTCAATGCCAAAATTTTTAGAAGCGCATAGGCATCTGTAATGCTTGTGGGGTCAGGGGTTATTACCAGAAGAATTTCTGAAGATGCCAGGCAAAAGGAGATCACGTCTCTTGAAATACCTGCAGCTGTATCAATAATAAAATAATCATAGGTGTCGATTTTGGAAAATGCGTTAATCAGGCGGGCAATTTGTTCCGGTTTGAGATTGGCCATCTCCTCCACACCTGAGCTGCCGGGGATGATATCAATGCCCTGAAAATTCCTGATAATGATTTCAGATAATTCCATATCATTCAGGATGACGTCCTTCAGGTTATGTTCCGGGTAAAGCTTTAAAAGGAGATTGACATTTGCGAGGCCGAAATCAGCATCAAACAGACAGACGCTGTACCCCATGCGGGCAAGGTGAAGTGAAAGATTCACGCTGATATTTGTTTTGCCGACGCCGCCTTTTCCACTTGTAATTGTAATGATTCTGGTCATAACTGATCCCTATGGGGGCAAAGGAGTTCAGGAAAGCGATGATTAACCGGTTAATATCACCGAATAAAAATATTCTCAAGGTCTCTTTTCATTTGAGGTGGTTTTATTGAACAGGATCTTGTTTTTTTTATTTTGATGAAAAAGATAATGCCGTTTTGTTATAAAGTATTGAGTTCTTATTTTTTTTTTGATTATATTTACATAATCTTTTTTAATTTCACACAGGAGACTACGATGAAGGAAGCGGTTATTGTAAGCGGTGTTAGAACGCCTTTGGGGAATTTTAACGGGTCCCTGAAACAAACAGGTGCAACAGAACTGGGCGCGATTGTTATCCGGGAGGCTGTCAAGCGGGCCGGGATCGAACCTGTGCTTGTAAATGAAGTCATCATGGGCATGGTGCTGCCGTGCGGGTATGGCCAGAATCCGGCAAAACAGGCAGCCGTAAAGGCAGGAATGCCCTGGGAGGTTGAAGCTTTTACGGTAAATAAGGTTTGCGGTTCATCTTTAAAAGCGGTAATGCTTGCGGTACAGGCCATTCAGACAGGTGATGCAGATGTTGTGGTGGCAGGCGGAATGGAAAATATGAGCATGGCACCCTATTTCCTGGAAAAAGCGAGGTTCGGCTATCGCATGGGGCCTGGCCAGATTCTTGACCACATGATTTCAGACGGGCTTTGGGATCATGTGAATGACTTTCACATGGGCATGTCCAATGAATTATGTTCCGAAAAGTATCATGTGAGCCGTGTGGATCAGGACACCTATGCCGCTTTATCCTATGAACGGGCCTTGGCTGCTATAAATACTGGCAAATTCGGCGATGAAATTGTACCTGTAACACTAAAATCCAAGGGGAGAGAGGTTGTTTTTAACCAAGATGAGTGTCCGGTTGAAACCAGCTATGAGACCCTTTCCAAAATGAAACCTGCCTTTAAGAAAGATGGCGTAGGCACGGCCGGGAATGCCTCCATCATCAGTGACGGGGCTTCTGCGATTGTTCTGACATCACGGGAGAAGGCAGAGGAACTGGGCCTTGAGGTCATGGCATCTGTAGGTGCACAGGCATCTTATGGCATTGACATGAAATACGTTCTGGTGGCACCTATCTGGGCGATTCCCAAATGCCTTGGTAAAGAAGGGATAGGTATCCGTGATGTGGAATTGTTTGAGATCAATGAAGCGTTCAGCGGGTCATCCGTGGCTATCATGAAAGAACTTGGACTCGACAGCTCAAAAATAAATGTCAATGGCGGTAGCGTCGCTTTGGGGCATCCGATCGGCGCAAGCGGAGCAAGGGTGCTTGTGACGCTTTTGCATGAAATGAAAAGGCAGAATAAAAAAACAGGTCTTGCCTCACTCTGTCTGGGTGGGGGCGAGGCTGTGGCCCTTATTGTCAAACGATAATGATTTGTCTATCATTAAAAAAGAGGATAACGAATGAGCTATGAGACGATTGTTTATGAAAATGAAGGTCCCGTAGGAATTATAAGGCTGAATCGTCCGGAACGGATGAACGCGGTGGTCGAAGAAATGTATCGTGACCTTCAGGATGTTCTGAGACAGGCGCAGGAAGATACAGCCACCAGAATTCTTGTTTTAACCGGATCATCCTTTAAAAAGGGAGACACCCTCAAACAGGCATTTTGTGCAGGTGCGGACCTGAAAAAACACGGCACATCCGAGCGAACCTTTGAAGATAAAAAAGCCTATATTGAGCTGGCTCACGAAACCTGCCGTAAATTGTATGATTTCCCCAAACCCGTTATCGCATCAATCAATGGACCGGCAAGAGGGGCCGGCGTTGAAATGGCTTTTTGCTGCGATTTTATTTTTATGGCAGAAAATGCCACACTGGCGTTTCCGGAAATCGGCTTAGGTACCTGTGTGGGGGGCGGCGTGACCTCTCATCTTCCGAGAATGGTCGGCTTGACAACAGCCAAGGAACTTATTTTTACCGGAAGAGTGATCGATGGCAGGAGTGCCTTGGAAATGGGCCTTGCACTCAAATGTTTTCCCTTGGAAAATCTGCTATCGGAAACACTTGCTTTTGCCCGCGAAGTTGCCGACAAGGCCCCTGTCTCAGTCAAGCTTGTAAAAGCAATGCTCAATGACACATCACCCAGGGATATCCATGGCGTGCTTTCAGCTGAAACCGATGCAATTTTGAAATGCATGAAAACAGATGATTGGCATGAAGGGGTCCGTTCTTTTAGTGAAAAAAGAAAACCGGTTTATAAAGGGAGATAGCATGAATATTGATCGGATAATGCGTGCAAAATCAGTTGCGGTTATTGGCGCCTCAAAAGATGAAACAAAGAGGGGATTTCAGGCGATAAAAATTCTCAAGCAAGAAAAATTCGAAGGCAAAATTTATCCGATCAGTCTTCGGGAAGAAAAAATTCTGGGGTTGACCTGTTACAAGAATATTAATGATGTGGCAGAAGATATCGATCTGGCCCTGATTACAACACCCGCAAAAACCATGAAAAGTGTCCTCATGGATTGTGGAAAAAAAGGGGTCGCAGGTGCAGTTATCATTGCCGGAGGGTTTGGTGAGCAGGATCAGGATGGAAAGCTTCTTGAAGATCAGGTTGTAAGTATTGCAAAACAACATGGGGTCCGTTTGATTGGGCCAAACACATCTGGCATGATTAATGTCCACACCAATATGAACCTTGTGGGGCTTAAGGATGTACCAAAAGGAAACATCGCGTTGATTACCCAAAGCGGGAATATTGCGCTTCATTTAATCACCGAGGCCCGTTTAAAAAGCCAGAAGGGGTTTTCATTTTATGTGGGGGTCGGCAATGAAACCGATATCAAGTTTCATGAATATCTTGAGTTCCTGGAAAATGACGATCATACAAAAGCCATTCTTTTGTATGTTGAGGGCATGAAGGAGGGGCGGAAGTTTCTTCAGCAGGCTTACAGAACCACACGCAAGAAACCGGTTATTCTGTTAAAAAGTGGCAGGTCTGCTACTGGCAAACGGGCAGCAGGGTCACATACCGGGGCATTGGCCGGGATCTCTGAAGTGTCTCGAACCGCATTCAGGCGGTCGGGTATCATTGATATTGAAAACGCCGATGAACTTTTTCCGGTAGCGGAAACCCTGTCTAGTCTGCCGCCTATCAAAAACAATAAAGTTGCGATTTTGACCGATGGTGGTGGGCACGCAACCATTGCCGCTGACCTGATGGCCGATTACGGGGTGGATGTTCCTGTGCTTCGGGAAAAAACACAGGCCTTGTTGAAAGAGGTGCTTCCCCCAAATGCGTCTGTTCAAAACCCTGTTGATGTGGCTGGCGGCACGGATGCTGACCCGGAAATATTTGCAAAGTGTGCGAAAATACTTCTCAATGACGGCCAGATAGGCGGGCTTTTGATTGCGGGCCTGTTTGGCGGTTATGGATTAAGATTTGCTGAAAAACTCACATTCATTGAGGAAGATGCGGCACACCAGATGGGGAAACTGGTAAAAAAAACAGGTAAACCCATTGTCCTTCAGAGCCTGTATAATTTTGCACGCCCTCACTCTCTTGACCTGCTGCGATACTATGACATTCCGGTTTATGATTCTCTTGATATCGCGTGTAAATGCATTGCAGCCCTGTCTCATTACGGTTCATACCTCAGGACGTATCATAAAAAAACCAGTTTTATAATGAATTGGCGGGTCAAAGCCAAAAAAGAAGGGGAGCTGATTATTCAGCGGGCATTGAGTCAAGGCAGAAATGTGTTGCTTGAAAACGAGGCAAAGGCGATCCTTCACCTTCACGGTGTTCCGGTGACAAGTGACAGAATTGCCACGACTGCGGATGAAGCGTGTGCAATCGCAAAAGAGATTGGTGAAGAAGTCGTATTGAAGATTGTCTCTCCGGACATCCTTCACAAAACCGATGCCGGTGGGGTCAAGCTTAAGTTGAAAACCGAGGCAGAAGTCAAAGATGCATTTAATGAAATTATTGATAATGCCAAACGTTTTGATGAAAAAGCTGAAATCAAGGGCTGTCTGGTATCCCGGATGATGGAAGAGGGAATGGAGATTATTATTGGTACAAAGATTGATGATCAGTTCGGGCCGGTGATCATGTTCGGTATTGGCGGCATCATGGTCGAAATTTTGAAAGACGTATCCTTTCGAGTCCTCCCTCTATCCCGGTCCGCAGCAGGCAAGATGATCAAGGAAATCAAATCCGCACCGATTCTGGATGGGGTCAGGGGAAAACCTCCTGTTGATAAAAAGGCGATTATCGATCTTCTGGTAACGGTTTCTGAAATTATTGAAGCCTATCCCCAGATTCATGAAATGGATCTGAACCCCGTGATTGTTCACGAAGAGGGGATGGATATTGTTGATGCAAGAATCATTTTGTAAATCGTAACATATCGGCGGGCTGTCAATATGTTTTCAGGAGATCCTATGGTACGTATTTTTCCTCATCATGTGAAGCAAAAGGCCGCCGAAATATCGAGTTATATTGCGGAACAGATTGGGACAAGATTCCTTTCACGAAATGATGACACACTTGCCTCATGGCGTGAACGGGTTTTTTTTTCTATTTTTTTTTGTGCGAGCATTATCGGAGCGCTGAGCTGCTGGTCAAGTGTTTTTTTGACCATTCAGATGGGCAGATCTCTCAACGCCATATTCTATTTGTTTATTTATCTTCTGGTTCTGGCGATTACGTTTAATCATAAGATGCCCTTCAGGCTAAGAGTCACGATTGGTTTGCTGATCTTCTACAGCTATGGCATGGTCCAACTCACCACCATTGGCCCGTTAAGCAGTGGCCGCATATGGTTATTTGCACTGACGGTTATTGCGACACTCCTTTTAGGACTTCATGCCGGTTTGATTGCGCTTTTGATTGAAATTGTCTCTTTCTGGGGGATCGGGCGGATGCTTGATCATCAAATCCTGTTCTGGAAATATTCGCCCCTTTTTAATGCCAGTCACCTGACAACGATAAGCATTACATTTCTTTTACTCACACTGGTGGTCATTTTCCCCTTGGGAATGATTGTGAGCGGTCGTGAAAAGCTTTTGCTTAACAAAATTAAAATGGCGAAGGAGCTTAAGGAAAAGGAGACGGCATTAATTGACTCGTTGGAACGGCTCAAAACAGCACAGGACCAGATTGTGCAATCCGAAAAGATGGGGGCTATCGGAAATGTCCTTTCGGCTGTGACAAGAGAGATCAACACCCCCGTTGGCGTGGGATTTACAGCAGCTTCTTTTCTGCACCAGCGCACAGAAGATATGATCCGTTTGTGTCAAAAAGGAGAAATCGATGGTTCGAAAATTGAGAAATACCTGAACCATGCCCATGAAATATCAACCATGATTCACCAAAGCACGTCCCAGGTATCAGCCCTTGTGAGCAATATGGATCAGCTTACCATTGACCAGAGCACGGAATCGACGCGGGTGTTCTTTCTTAAAGAATATCTTGAAGAAATTATAATGAGCGTCCGAATTAAAACAAAAAAATATTCTTATAAAGTTGAATTTGATTGTCCGGAAGGATTAAAGCTCAATACGTATCCAGGTCCTTTTTTTCAGATTATATCCCAGCTGATCATGAATTCGGTATCTCATGGATTTCAGGGCACGGTAAAAAATATTATCAAGATCGTTGTCTATGAATCCGGTGAAAATTTTGTGATGGAATTCATTGACAACGGAATAGGAATGGCCGTGTCTGAACTGGGGAAGATTTTTGAGCCGTTTTTCACGACCAGAAAAAGTGAAGGGTACTCAGGATTTGGCATGCAGCTTGTGTACAGCCTGGTGAAAAATATATTGAAAGGGCATATCAAGTGTGAGAGCAGCCCCGGTAACGGTATGCGCGTATTTATTGAAGCACCTATGGATATCAAGAGGACAAATCGTGGCCATGAAAATAATTCATAAGCGGCCCAGCAAAAGGCGATTCGGTATTCATGGGGCATTTATGGCATATGCATTCATCATTTTGAAAAATCATTGATAGGATTAAAGGAGAGGGAAAATGGAATTTAACGAGATCATGTTCAATATTGAAAACGGCATAGCCACCATTGTTCTGAACCGGCCTGAGAATAGAAATGTCATCACCAGTCATGAGATGGTGTCAGAAATCGAGACAGCCTGCAATTATGTGAATCAGGATATGAATCTGAAAGTACTGATCATTACAGGAAAAGATCCTGCATTTTCTTCCGGCGGCAATGTCAAGGAGATGGCTGCGAAAAAAGGAATGTTTTCAGGCACACCTGCACAGATTATGGTCAATTACAAACGTTTTGTACAGCGAATCCCCCGTGCTGTCCACACCGTTGAAGTGCCTACGATTGCGGCTGTAAACGGCGCTGCTGTCGGTGCGGGTTGCGATCTGGCGTTGATGTGCGATATGCGGATCGCTTCTGAAAAAGCAAAGTTCGGGGAGACATTTTTAAATGTCGGGCTGATCCCCGGAGATGGCGGCGCCTATTTTCTTCCCAGGGTTGTGGGCATGGCAAAAGCATGTGAGCTGACTTTTACAGGTGATCTTATTTCTGCAGATGAAGCATTGAAAATCGGTCTTGTAAATAATGTGGTCGCGCACGATGATCTTATGAAAAAAACCATTGCCCTGGCGGAAAAAATTGCGTCAAAGCCGCCTGAAGCGCTTCGTATGGCAAAAAAATTGATTTATATGGGCCAGTATATGCAATTGCCGGAGCTTCTGGAACAATCTGCTTCCTTTCAGGCCCTTTGCCATAATACTCAGGATCATTTTGAAGCATTGAATGCCATGTTTGAAAAGCGCCAGCCTATCTTCAAGGGGCGGTAATCCTCTGGTGATGTTTTGACCGCAAAAGCGCGGCAGAGATAGAGAAATGTTATTTCAGGGAGTAACTATATGCCGGAAAACAGTGTTGAGACGCTTCAGGACCGCATCCTGACTGCAACGAGCAATATCATCACCTATCTTTTTGATCGATTTTGTCCGACAAGCCGGAAAGAGGGCATTGCATTATGGCGTGAACGGATATTTTTTACGATATTCCTGAGTACGACTGTTTTTGGGACAGTGAGTTATTTATCCAGCATGAGAATAGTACTGGCCGCAGGTATGAATTGGATAGCGGTGTTTTTTACTTTCTTCTATTTTCTCTTGATGGCAATCACCTTCAGCCGTTCCATACCCTATCCTGTAAAAGTTAAATTGGGGCTTTTGTCATATTATTCTATTGGAATGATTGTGATGATTTCCATCGGACCGGTCAGTTGCGGGCATGTTTGGCTGTTCTCATTTGCAGTGGTTTCCTGTCTGATTAATGGATTTAAATCGGGAATAATCGCGATTATGATCAATTACATTTCATTATATTTTATCGGGACACTGTTGCACCATAGCATGATCGTGTGGGATTTCTCGCCGTTATTCACCTATCATCACTGGACTGCCTCCAATCTGAATTTCTTATTTCTTGTGATTGTGGTCGTGATATCGCTTTCTACGATTTTGGATAATTTTACAAGGCTTCTTACCAAAGAAATCGAGACGTCAAAGCAGTTGTTGCGGTTAAATAAAGAGTTTGAGATCGAGAACGCGGAACGGCGGAAAACAGAGATAGCGCTTAAAAATTCGCTGGATGTGTTAAGCCGAGCAAAAGCACATCTGGTCCAGTCTGAAAAAATGGCAGCACTGGGAGAACTTGTGTCCGGTGTCACTCATGAGCTGAATACGCCAATAGGGGTTGGTGTCACCGCATCGTCATTTCTCGAACAGAAGACCAGGGAGTTTGGTCATCTGAAGGCAACGGGAAACCTCAGTGAAAAAGAAATTGAACGGTATGTTAAAACAGCAGTGGATGCGTCATCTTTAATCTATCAGAACATGAATCATGTAGCAGGACTGATTAAAACATTTGATCAGCTTGCGATTGATCACGCTAACGAAGAACCCCGGGTCTTTTTTTTAAAAGACTATATTGAAGAACTTCTTGTGAGTCTGAGGATACAGACCAAAAAAAGACAGTTCAATGTTGAAATCAACTGCTCCGAGGGTATTAAACTCCACAGCTATCCAGGTGCGTTTTCGCAGATTATTTCCCACCTGGTTTTGAATTCGGTCACCCATGGATTTGCGCATGATCATACGGGAAACATCGTTTTTGACATCATAACGGAAAACAAAATACTGAAATTCAGGTATGCAGATGACGGGAAGGGGATGAGCGAACTGGCTGTAAAGAGAATATTTGATCCCTTTTACACCACAAAGCGTGGCAAGGGCAGGCCGGGTCTCGGCATGAATATTGTTTATAACCTCGTCACCCAGTTAATGAAAGGTGAGATTGAATGCAAAAGCATGCCAGGAAATGGCCTGGAGATTTTCATCCAGGTGCCTCTTGAAGCAGATGAGACTGTCAGCAGGAAACAGACGGCATGAACTTCAAGATCACTTTTCGGGTTCTTGGACCGTCAAATTCACAGAAGAAAACCGATTGCCAGGTACCTAGAACGGGTTGTCCGTTTTCCACTGCGATGATTTCCGACGCACCCACAAGAACGGATTTCATATGGGCGGCAGCGTTTCCTTCCAGATGGCGGTAACCGTCTTCCCAGGGAATGATTTTGTTGAGTATCATTTCGAGGTCTGTTTTTACGGAAGGATCGGCATTCTCATTGATGGTGACAGCTGCGGTTGTATGAGGGACAAAAATAAAGCAGAAACCGTCCTTCAAACCTGCGGCGTGGATTTTTTTGACAATGTCCTGAGTGATGTCGACCATGTCATTTCTGTTGCACGTTTTTATGGTGATTTGCATCATGTTTCCCTTAAAAAATATTTTTATAACATGGACGATACCATATCTTTGACCGCATTCATGTAAGCGTTCATCCCGTATGAGAAAATCGTGTTATGGTCGGCTTGTGGAATTTTTAAAAGTTTTTTCTCAGGTGCAGGGCTTGCATCAAACAGGGCTTTCCCATCTGTATATGGAATTATGTGATCAAATTCGGCATGAATGACAAGTGTCGGTTTGCTGAAATGTTTTATTTTATGAATATTGTCAAACTCGTTTTTTTCTCTGATATTTAAAACGTCTGTATTTGCACCAAGCAGGTTTAAAAGCGGAATGGCATAGGCAAACCCGCTCTCTATGATCAGTCCGTCAAACCCGTCAGAACAGTTTGCTGCAAGCTCAAGTGCGGATGCGCTTCCCAAAGACCTTCCCATGACAATCAATGGGCCGCTGAAATTTTCTTTTGTGAGCCATTGCCGTGCATATTTTAAAATGGCATGTGCATCATTCATCATGTTTGATACAGTGGGAGACCCTGTGGAACGGCCATAACCCCTGTAATCCACAACCAGAAAGTTGATGCCGTTTTGATTGTAAACCGGACCAAGATCGCCATAGTCAGATACAATTTCACCATTACCATGAAAAAAGAGAATGGTCGGAGATGATGGGCTGGATATATGCATTTGGGCACCTATGGTTACATTGTCATCAACCGGTATGTCCATGGCGAGTGCAGATGTTTTTTCATAGGCTCCCGTGTCTTTTCTTGGATGGAACAGAAATCTTATGATTTCAGGTTGATCGAAAGGTGAATAGTATTTTGATGATTGACTCTGCATGGTTTGTCCTCCGTTATTGCTTGATTGACTGCTCAAGGTGGTTGACAGTTCTATTGAATCAATGGCACCAAGTCTTTCGGCGGCTTTTTTAGCCACATCTGTTTCAGGATATTTTCTGATGATGTCCGTATACAACTCTCTGGCATGGTCCAGATTGTTCTGCAGTTCCTCAAACTGTCCTGTTTCATAAATATTTTCAGCTTTTTTCTCCGAACATCCCGGCCATACCAGCACGCCGATAACAAAAATAAAGATAGCAAATTTTTTTAGGGTCATGGTGCCTTTTTACTATTGAGGAACTGCTATAGACAGTTTATGATTACAACTTAATTTTCCGGTCCGAAAAGTATCACCATAAGGATATTTTGACAATCATTTTGGACATCAGACAAGGAATTTTTATTTCAGATGAATATGGATTTGTTACCCAAAAGCCCGTTTTCAAAAATATACTATTTCAGGGGGCCTCAAAAGGAGGGAAGCCCTGATGTCAGCGTTGTTTCCAAGAATAAAGATGATACGGATGATATGGGGGGCGGACGCGCGATCCGTTGCAGGAACTGCCTGAATGTTGTGACAACAGACAGAGAGCGCATCCAAAAAAATGGGTCACACACACACACTTTTGCCAATCCTTATGGAAATGTTTTTGAAATCGGGTGTTTCAGGCATGCCATAGGGTGTGTTTATGCCGGATCAGTCACCACCGAGTTTACCTGGTTCAAGGGGTATGGGTGGAAACTGGCATTATGCAGATCATGCATGGCCCATCTGGGATGGGTATATTTATCATCGGAAGAATCCATGTTTCACGGGCTGATTGTACACCGCCTGACCGAATCAGCCTCAGATGAATCAACCGGTCCGCAGCATTGATCCGGACGCATGCAGACAAAGGATTTTGCCTTGTTTTTTTCATATTTTACCCATGACACATTTCTGTCTGTGACTTCTTGTTTATTTTTTACTGAATTCGGTTGAAATTTTTGGGGAACCGTTGTATGATCGTAGTTACGTAATAAGAACGTCGTTTTTATAAAACATGTTTTTTTAAAATTATAGGTTTTATTTATATTAATCAAAAAAAAGAAACAGTGCCTAAATCGGTCTTGATTTTAAGGTGTGAGACATGTAAAATCAGGATCAAAAGAATTTTAAAGCAATAGCGTTGCGGCGAATAGCACGGTAAAAAATTTAGATTCCATTGTTATGCCAGGGGTAAATTCAATTTTGTTGCATTCTTGTTGCATCTGATTCTGATACATCTTCCATTTGATCGTTAGTTTGCATCATTACTTATTCGCCGGTTATGTGTAATGAGAAAGGAAAGGAAATAATTTAATGCAAACAAATGAATTATTTGTGGAGCGCAGGAAGCACACGCGGTTTCAATTGAGACCCGGTGCATACGCTGTATTAAGTCCCAACCTCATTAAACTCGGCCAGATTATGGATATAAGCGTGAGCGGACTGGCATTCCGGTATATTCGCTACGGGAACAAGGAAATCGATAATTTTGATAACGATGTGCTGTTATACGGCAAAAATATGTATGTGGACCGTATCCCGTTTCAGGTTGTTTCAGATGTCGAGCTGGACAACCCAGGTGTTTTCAGTTCTGTCTTGATGAATAAATTCAGTATCGAATTTAAAAACTTAACAAGCAAGCAACTTGAACAGCTTGAGATGTTTATAAAAAGTCATGCCATCAATTGACGATGCGTTGGCGCGCATATTTTTCAAATCAAATACGGAGACAGAAACGCGACGCAAATGATCATCACGCTGATCAAGAGATACGATAATTGAAAATAGAATCTGTCTCGACGTGTTATTAAGTATTCCACATAGAAAAACCCTGCAACGACACCGGAAATACACCCCAACAGATGAGACATGATATCCGTATTCTTTCCTGAGCTGAAAAATCCCAGAAGGGCGATGGCGCTTCCCAGAGGAAGGAAAACTCTGAACCTGTTCATGGATATCTTCAGTCTGCTTCGGAATTCCCACCCGGTAAATATGCCGACAGCACCAAAAACAGCTGTGGATGCACCGATCGAACGGTGCCATATGTCTGCATAAAATAAAGCGGTTAAAAGGTTTCCCAAAACACCTGTCATAAGAATCATAAATATCCCGGCACCCCATCCGGAAACGCTGCAGGCGATTGACCCAAATATTGCCATGCCAGCCATATTGGAAAGAAGATGAACCGGACCATCATGAAGAAAAAGTGCGGTAACTGCTCTGTATAGCTCTCCTGTAACAATACGTTGGGATGATGCAGCATAGATATCCACATATGCCGTCCTGTCCAAAACAAGCACAGGAATAACATGGGATAGAAATATGAAAAGCGCCGTGAAAATGCCTGTCGGGCTCTTTGGATACTCAACAGGATTCAATATTTTTTCATCAGGTTGCAATGGATTTTCTTCAAAATACCGGATGAGATTGTGAGTCGCTTTTTCATAATCCATTTCATGGATCAGGATCGTGAAGCCATCCTGGGAATGAAAAACCTTGTGGGGGATCCCTGCAGCGGAAAAAATGAGGATATAAATATCCACAAGATCTTCAGGAATACGGGTAAACTGTTCGTTTAAGTGCATATGGCAAAAACATTTATTTATAAGATGTTGAAAATGGCTTATAATCGTACTATCTATTGAATATGGTTTGGTTTTAAAAATCAATATAAAGAATCGCAATATCTCTTGGGAGAGTTCAACATCATTTAAATCAACCGAACCCCACAATAATTAACCCAAAAAAGGAGGAGCAGGATCATGTTGAATCAGGAACGATCACTTACACTTGTAAAGATTATCATGATCTGGTTTTTGGGATTTGCCTGTGGTGCGCCTTTTATGAATTTTCTCGTTAATATCAAATACGGGAGTTCGGTTATTATTCCATTGATCAATTTTTTACTGATGGCCATTATTTCAGGTGTCGGGCTGTTTCTCTTGCTGAAGAAAAAAGGCAGTGTTGAGTAGCTGCCAGGGGAATATGATCATAAGGTTAAATTTATGAAAGAACCCTTAGCAATGAATCCGGAGTTAAATTAAATGTTCAATACCAATGACTTTAATCTAACATGCCCGTTTTGTCTTGCCGAAAAACACGTGCAAAACAGAATTCCTGATCAGAAAGTTACCTGTGAGGCATGTGGCAGGAAATTTTACGGATCACATCCGATGGATGAAGACCATTACCCGCTGATCGGGCGCCTTGCTGTGCATTATCGAACCATTACCGGTGCCCAGCTCGATCAGGCCATTCAGATTCAAGGAAAAAATGGCATTGGGAAAGATCAAAAGATCTCCATAGAAGATATCATTATTCAGCATAAAATGGCTTCTTCCCGACAGGTTGGACTCTTGATTTTGATTCGGGATTTTATTGAGCTTCGGCAAAAGAGCGAGTCATTTGGGAAAGTGGCCATAAAGCGTGGTCTGGTCACGCCCGATGATATCGAAACGGCTCTGATAAGACAGGAAAAGGAATTTAAAAGAAAGAAAGTGAACCTTTTGATCGGGGATATCCTGGTAGATGACGGCATTTTATCCAAACATCAGTGCGATCTGATTTTGAAAGAGGTCTCAGGAGAGAAAGTGGGTTCAAGAGAATTTGCCGATGTTCTGAATCAATCACCTGGCAAAGAGGGGCTTCAATTGGATGACGGGATGGACCTCTCTGAATTTGAAATCAAATTTCTTTCCATTAAGGAGCTGGATAAAAAATTTGGTGAAACAGTTGCCAGAAAAGGATTTGCGTCTGAAAACGATGTCCGGCGGGCATTTGACCGCCAGGAGGGATTGTTTAGAAACCATCACATTATTAAACATATTGACGAAATTTTGTTCAATCAGGGGTTGCTGTCCGCTGATCAATGCCTTGAAATTTATAACGAACTTAAGTGGCCTGTGGACAGAATGGCTATTTCAGGTAATTTGCATGGCAGGCAAACTGAAAAAATGGACAGGCCTGCAAAATTGACCGATGCAGATCTGGACCTTTATATATCGCCTGACAATTTGTCTGCATATATCCGTATTATTTCCAAAAATTTCCATACAATTACGTCTTTGGGTCTCCGGCATTTTTTAAAAGAAAAGAGTATTGTTTTTGGTGTGATCAGTGACAATGAGATCAAAACATTTCTTAAAAATCCCGCGAATAAGCAAATCTGCATTGCCAAAGGAAAAGCAGCAAAACCCGGACAAAAAGATGAAATTGAATATTATTTTAACACCGGTTTCCCTTTAAAATATATTGGCGAGAACAAAAACAAGGCTGATAATCAGGATATCGTTGTTCCGCGCGGGAAAATCCTTGCCAAAAGAACACCTGGGCAGGAATCAATACCCGGCGTGGATATTTTTGGAAACCCTCTAAGAATTTCAATGAAAGATGACAAAAGCTGGCGATGTGGCGAGGGGGCGAGGTATTCAAGCGATGGATTGAAAATCATTGCAAAGAATGAGGGCATGCCAAGGCTTTCAATTGATGGAAGAATCTATGTTTTTTCCAAAATGAATATTATGGATGATGCGGATATCCGAACAGGTCATCTGGGTATGAATAATAACATTGCTGTTATGGGGACGCTTAAGGGGGCCTTCCCGGTAAGGGGAGGAGACCTTACGGCTGATGAAATCCGGGATGCAGACGTGGATGTGATTGGCGACGTTCGTGTAACCATTGGCATTACGACCTCCAGGATTGCCACCCAAGGAGCTGTTTACGCCCGGTATATCATGAACTCAGATATTGAAGCCTATGGTGATATTGTGGTGGAAAACGAGATCATCGATTCTACAATCAAAACCAGTGGGGCGTTAATCGTGAAAAAAAGCAGGATAATCGCTTCCCGAATCATTGCCAGAAAGGGAATCATTGCTGCAGCAATCGGTAGTCCGGTCACCAACCCATGCATACTTGAAGTCGGCAGTGATGCGCATATAAATGGGGTGATAGAAAGAATTGATGGCAACATCAAGACTCGCCTGGATGATCTGCTGCAAAAAGAAAGCGCATTATTAAAAATTAAAAAGAAAGAGGAAAAAGTTAACCAGAAGATGGTTAAACTGAAAAAAGACATTGAACAGGCAGCACTTTTGAAATCTGTCATGATTGAAAAATCTGGCGAGGCTGGCAGAGAGAAGCTTAATCGTGCATCTGTCTCCATACACGATGTCGACCGGAAAATGAAAAAATTAATTGGTACATTGAAAAAGTTGGATCAGGGACTCAAATTTTTAAGAAAAGAAAAGGAAGACCTTCAATTGGACTTGAATAGCCGGCGCGTCGTCTTTGAAAATGAAATCGATGAGTTAAACCAGAATAAGTATTTCATCAAAAAATGGGCCCATCTTGAAAAAGGGAAACCTGTGGTTAAAGTAAAAGGCAAAATTACACAGGAAACGTTCATTGCCGGCCGGCATTCAACTTTTACTTTGGAAAAAGAATATAATAATATCGGCATTATTGAGCATTTAGCATCGGACAATGGCATGGACAGTTGGCTGTTCAAATCGCTTTCCCGTTAAGCGCGCCTGCAGGGCACACTTGCTGGAGATACGAATTATTTGATATACCGCTTGACTTTTAGATGGCGATGCTTTTTATCTTTTCTTGTGATTATGGAGAGGGATACCTGATAAGTTAACCGCAGATAATAAAAAGAGGACTACACATGGGCGCATCTGAACGCAGGGAAAACCAGAGAGCATTTATAAAATTTGAAATCAATTATATTCAGGAAGGTGATTTTTTAATTTCGCATTCAAAGGATATTTCCGCAGATGGTATGTTTATCAATACGGATACCCCATTAACCATAAATGAAAGACTAACCCTCACATTTTCTTTGGGAAACTCTGATCCGTTTACTGTTGACGCGCGCGTTATCTGGATCAATCAAAATGGGGATCAAAGGGACAAGGGGATGGGGGTTCAGTTTGTCAGACCGACCAAAAAGCTGCAAAACGCCATTCTTTCCGTGGTGAATAAAGTCGCAGTCATTGAAAAGGAAAACAAGAAATCATCTGGTAAGGGGGGGGGCAAGTCCAGATAGGATAGCCGGGACATTGGATTTAAATGTCTTATGTATCTGAGAATAATGTCATACCGGTTCTTTAATTCCTGACAGATACATATTTTTACATATTAACCATGATGCAGATAGCGAGATAGTCTATCTGCCTGCCTTTCCATGATATAACAATGAATATAAAGATTACCTTTGACATGACCGGGAAGATCGAGTATTTTTATGTACACATGCCGCTCGCCTAAAGTAATATAACTTGCCTGCCTCTTAGGGTGAATTGAGCATTCGTTAACGTGCTGGTAATAAACCGAAAAATCTTATTAACATCATATGGCTCCTGTGGATCGAATCTGAAAAGACACATAATTCTTTGTTAAGATAAGGCCTCATTTTTCATGATAGAGTTTCAAAATATACCTCTTTTTGACCATGATATAGAAGGTGTTGAAATAGAGGTGGTCAAGACGAAACCTCAGTGGAAAATTCTTGTGGCAGATGATGAGGAAGCTGTTCATCAACTGATGCGAATCGTTTTAAGGGATTTTTCCTTTGAAGGACTGTCTGTTCAGATTTTTGATGCGTATTCCGGTGAAGAAGCCAAGCAGTTTTTAAAAAATAACCCGGATGTTGCGGTCGTTTTTCTGGATATTGTAATGGAAACCAGTCATACCGGGCTTGATATCATTCATTTTATTCGAAAAGAACAGAAGAACAGCATCGTCCAGATTGTTCTTCAGACCGGTCAGACCGGTATTCCACCTGAGTTTGAACTGATTACCCAATATAGTGTCAATGAGTTTCTGTCCAAAGTGGAGTTGTCCTCACGAAAACTTTTCACCACCGTGACAACCCTTTTGAGATCCTACAGTCTTTCTTTTTCAGTGAATCAACTGAATAAAAAACTTGAAAAGGAATTGAATGAACGAAAGCTTTTTGAGCAGGCCTTGAAAAATGCCCAGAATGAGCTTGAAAAAAGGGTCAATGAGCGGACAAAAGAACTCATTTTAGCCAATTATAAAATGGCCATGGAAATTGAAGAAAGAAATCGAGCTGAAAAAGCGCTGCGTGAAAGTGAGGAACGGCACAGAGCGCTTTTTGATAATAATCCGGTGCCAACCATTATTGTCGATAAAAACGCAAGAGTTGTTCGTTATAATCTGGCCAAGGGAAAATCCGGCAACCGGTCGCCTGCGATTGGTGATTTGATGTATAGGGATTATGCAGGCAATCATGACATCGACATGTACAGTGAATTGATGGATTGCATAAAGTCAGGCGTTGTCAAAGAGTTCCCGGCAAGACGATATGATGACAGTTTTCTTCATATCCGGATCTCACCTTTTTTTGAAGGTGCCATTATTACAGCCATTGATATCACAGACAGTAAACGGGCTGAAGAACAGATCCACACGTTGACGCAGGAATTAATCAAGGCGCAGGAAAGTGAGCGACAGAGAATTGCAAGGGATCTTCATGATAAGGTTGCCCAGGATCTGGCCTCTTTGACGATTTCATGTAAAACCATTTTTGATCATGAAACGGACGTTTCTGATGAATTGAGAAAAAAAGTGGAACGGTTTTCAACTACCTTGAAAAATTCAATTTCAGCGGTTCGTGAACTATCTTACAATTTAAGGCCGCCGAATCTTGATCAATTGGGACTTGTACAGACGATCTACAGGTTTTGTGAGGATTTTTCAGAAAGCAATCGCATCAAAGTCAAATTTCACTCTGCAGGTGTGAATGACCTCGAGCTCGATTTTGATACGGAAATCAATCTTTACCGAATTGTCCAGGAAGGACTGAACAATGTAAGGAAGCATGCAAAAGCTGAAAACGCCACTATAAGGTTTACGGCTGCCTATCCTAACATCATCTTGCGAATTGAAGATGATGGCGCGGGGTTTGATGTCAAAAGACGGTTGGGTGAAGCGTTGTCTGAAAAGCGAATGGGCATCAGAAATATGCGTGAGCGGGTGTATCTGCTTAAAGGAAAATTTCGTATACATTCTCACGAATCTGAAGGGACGAAAGTGATTGTGGAAATTCCTTATATGGAAAACAAAATCAAAAAGAAAATTAAGCTTTCCTGGAATTGATCATTGCCCGTTGTTCCCAGTCCTTGTCATTTTAATTTCACCTCCTTGTTGAAAAAACTTTCAAATCCATGTATCCTAATAATTAAATGATTAAAATTAACTTTTGCTAAAAATTTTTTAATGCACTGTCATGTTAACCGGGATATCGCTCAATACAAATTCCTGGAAATACATAACAGGTTTCCTTTCAGGTGATAAATGAACTTCATCCAATGCCCATTTTGCAATTGCGAGTACAGAATAGACCCTGAATTTGTCGGCAATACGATTAAATGCCAGAAATGCGAAAAAAGTTTTGAAGCAATACATGTATATCAGAAAAACCGTAAACCCAATTTGGAAGATCTTGCATTGGCTTACGATGCCATTACCAAAGAGCAACTTGAAGAAGCCTTGTCCATAAAGAAAGCGGAAGACCAGCTGGGAAATGCGGTTAATATTGAAGATATTTTTTTACAGAAAGGAATGATCGATCCGGAACAGTTGGAAATGCTTAAAGAAATCAATCAGTTTCTTGAATTGAGACTGCTTGACAAAAAGTTTGGCAAGATTGCCATCAATAAAGGATTCCTGACAGATAGAGAGGTGAAACTTGCTTTGTCTGTTCAGGCCATCAATTTCAAAAAGAAAAAATATTGCAGACTGATCGGCGATATCCTGATCGAGTCTGGTGTGATGAATGAAAGTCAGCGCGACGAGATTCTGATGGAACAAAAACGTCTGGACGGCGTTCTTCCTCAAAAAGCGAACGAAAGTACTGCCGAAGGCCCGAAGCAGGATATAAAACAAAAGTTTCGTGCGTTTGTTCAGGATGTCAGAGATGCCAATATTCAAAATTTAATCATTACCTTTACGCAAAGACGGGCGCTTATCGTTATTTCTGCAATTGCATTGATTACTGTAAGTCTGATCATCTATGCCGCCACCGTAAAACCGAAAAACTATAAAAATGTTTCAGACAGCAGCTTTTTAAGCAAAATTTTTGAAAAGGATAAACGGTATTTTGTTTATCCGTTCAAGTATTCAACCACCCTTTCGGATCAGGCGTTCCTTAACCTTGAAATGGATGTTGAGTTTACGGATATTAACGGATTTGAAGAATTCGAAAGAAAGGAAGCCAGGCTTCGCCATGCATTTAATCTTGTTTTTAACCCAAGAAGTTACAGACAGGTTAAAGGCGAGAAAAAGATACATACAACATTGAAAAGAATATTCAGGGCCCAAATGGATGTGGATATCACCAATGTGTATGTGACCAAGTATATTCTGACAGAACCACCTGAATCAGATGGCGAAGACCGGCCCATCGATGATACGGCCTTCAAGTTTTTTAAACTGAAATAATATTCATTTGCAGGCCGTTATTGTATTTTTTCCTCAATCATGGAAAGGTACTTTTCTGCAAGTCCATAGTGCGGTTTCAGTTTTAGGGTTTTCTGAAATGCGGCTTTGGCTTTTTTATGATTCCCGGATTTTAAATGCATGACACCTATATTATAATAGGAGGTAAAGGAGTCAGGCTGTGATTCGATGCATTTTTCAAGGATCGCAATGCTTTCCCTGTTTCTGTTTTCTTTTCCCAGGATATTTGCATAGGACTGGAAGTATTCAACCGTTTCACCAATAGGGGAAACCTCATCAAATATCGTTCCTGCTTTTTCAGGTGCATATTCAAGATAGAGTTTGCCGATTTGAACCAGGTCAAGCGGAGATGGGCTGGCGCTTTTTATCACATCAATCATGGCATGGGCTTTTTGAACAGAACCTTGCCGGAAGTAGAGTTCTGCCAGCGAAATGTTCCCTTCGGGATTTTCGGGATTTTCCTTGGATGCCGCTTTAAAATAGGTGATTGCTTCATCGCTTTTTCCGGAAGCCATACAAATTTTTCCTAAAAGATTGAGGAGCTTGCTGCTTTTCTGATCATTCAATGCCTTTTTGACCATCTCGCCAGCTTTTTCAAACTCATTGATTTTATATAAACATTCACCTGTCAGGTGGGATACGCGGATATTGGTCCTCTGCTGTAAAAGATTATAGCCGATTTTAATCGCTGCTGGATAGTTATGGTTAAATTTGTGGCGGATCATCTGTACCACTTTGAGTTTATACAGGTCTGGATTGCTCTTTTCTTCAAGGGCTTTGGTCAGAATTTTTGTAAAATCCGCTTCTGTAAATGGAACGACAAGATAGCCTTCTACACCCTCCTCAAGGGCATAAATTACTTTATTCATTGAGTTTTCGTTTGATACGAGGATGAATGGTGTCAGGAAAAAGTTCGGGTTTTTTTTGACCCGTTTCAGCAGTTCAATCCCCCGAATCGTTGGCACATTCCAACCGGAAATAATAACATCGATTTTTTCGGTTTGAATAATATTGAGTGCCTGCCTGCCATCATCAATCACTTTGAAGTTTTTATAATTACAGAACTTCAACATCTGTTTGATTAATGATCGGATCTGACTCTGAGCATCAACGATAAGGAAAGTAATGTTGTTTACCTGATTTTCTTGTTGCCGCATAGGATAAAAAATAGGGTGTATTCGGAAAAATGTCAATGGATTTAGCTGATAAAAATCCTTGCATACCGGGCATTTGTTGAGTTTCAGGTTTGTTTTGTTATTGTTAAAAAAATAAGGGGCACTGGCTTTTTCGTTAAAGATGAACTATCGTCCTAATTTTGTTTTACCGTGAACTCTAATTGAAATAATGAAACAGATATTCTCTGAAAATGGTTTGAAAAAATGGATATTGCACGATTTGAATTCTTGAAAAACGATTTCTCAAAGGGTTTTATCACATTTTGCGGTATTGAAGCCACAAATGTGAATTTTGGAAAGTTTGAGAGTCGCTTGCACATAAAAAACAATCACCTCCAGCAGGATGGTTTTGTTCATGCAGGTCTTATTAGCACCATGGCCGATCATACCGCGGGTTACGCCGCATACACAACTGTTGAGACGGGTTATCGCATTTTAACTGTTGAGTTCAAGATTAACTTTATGAAACCTGCAAAAGGCAACCTCATCATCTGCCGGTCGAATGTCATAAGTAACGGGAAAATGATCAAGGTGGTCGAGTCTGATGTCTATGCCATAAACGGTACTCATGAAAAACATGTATCAAAAGGAATGTTCACAATGATTTCCGTTACCCGTTTGCAGGATAATGACAAGGCCGGGGACGAAAAGGTTTAACCCGACCAATCCAACAGAAGGGGTGGGACGTTTGATGACGTGATAGCCATTTTTGCCTGAATCACGCTATATAATATCGGGCCAGGTGATGATTTAATCCTTGTGTTCAGGGAAAGAGGCCTTGCTGGCGGGATTCATCCGTATCCCTTTGATGGTAATACCTTCCCACAGATCAAAATTAATTTCAAAATCAATAAGCACAGGCACGTCGCCCTGAATCATGATTTTTGTATCGATTTTTGTATCTATAGGCACATCAAGAAGAAGATCGATAGGCACTTCGGCTTCGATTTCGGTTTCCACCGGTATTTCAAAAACATGAGAGATAGGCACATTGATGGGATCATTAATTTTCAACATGAATGTATCATTTATAATGAATTCTTTTGAAATGGGCACATCAAACTTGATAGGAATGCCACCTATAATTTGTACTTTTTTTGAAACGCCAAAAGCTTTTACCATGACATCTGTATCAATAGGCGCTGTAAAATTGATTGCCACCACATCATGAATCGGAAACTTATGGTCAATTTTAATGGCCACGGGTTTTTTAAGATCCACAACAAAGGTTTGCTCTATGGGAAGGCGGACAGTGGTTTTAACAGGTACGCGAGCATGGATGTTTTGTTTGACCGGAATTCTTAAAACCTTTTTAATAGGAGAGTTGACACTCACAGGAGAATTAACCTTGATCATGACTTCAGCCGAAGTGTGGTACGTATAACCGTTTTTTACCATATAAAGGAGAATACCATGATGTTTAGAAATAAAAAAAATAGCAATAGCGAATAAAACGATTGATATCATCAACACGAATGCAAGTGCAGCACTTAAAAATTTTCTATAGTGACTCAGAATTTTTTTAATAAAAAGATTGCCGTTTGCTTCATTTCCATTTTTTGCCATATGTTTATCTTCGCGTGATATGCCGGTTTTATGTGGCGCAGTTTTATGAATGTTTCATGATCGTATGATCAAGCAGGTGCACGTTTACAGTGTTTCCTGCATCAATTTCCGATATCCCCTCCGGAATAACAAGAATTGCCTGTGCTTTTGCCATGGATTTCAGACGGCTTTTAAATTTAATGGGGTGAATGAAAAATTCATCTTTATTTTTCTCGATCGTGGTGTGAATACATTGGGTCCAGTCGGGCTCACCCTGGACGCGTGACATCAGTTTCCCTTTCAGGCGCACAAAGGGAGTGTTCCCATAGCCTGCCATTTTGCATATGGCGGGAAAGGCGATCATAAGAAAAGCCATTTCATTGGATGGCGGGCCACCAGGGAGGCAGAATACCGGTTTCCCTTCAAGCAGTCCCATGCCAATTGCCTTTCCCGGTCCCATTCTGACGCGGTGAAACAGTTTATTCCAACCCAGATGATCGAGCACCTTTACAATCAAATCACGGTCGCCTTTCCAGGCTCCCCCTGAGGTGATAATGGCATCTGTTTTTTGATGCAGCTCAAGAACTTCTTCTGAAAGCTGTTGGAATGAATCGCCGGATATGGAAAAGAATGTCGGAAACCCTTTTGATTTCAACCAGGCTTTCTGAAGCGCCAGATTGCTGGCAAACAGTTTTCCTTTTATAAATTCAGCACCTGGAAGAAGAATTTCATCACCTGTTGCCAGAAGACCGGTGCAGGGTTTTTTATAGACATGAACATTGGTAATTCCGCCTGCTACAAGGCAACTGATAGCAGAAGGCGTAATTTCCGTACCTTCTGAAATCAGAAGGTCGCCTATTTGCACATCCGTTCCTTCAGCCATAATGTTCCTGCCTTTTTTTGAATCTGCACAGGCATATATGGTGTTGCCTTTCACTGTTGTGAATTCTTCAGAAAGGACGGCATCCGCACCTTGGGGGATAGCTGCGCCTGTCAGGATACGAACCGCTTTTCCGGAGGTGATATGAAATATTTTATCGGAACCGGCTTCGATCCTGCCAATCAATTCTAGCGGAACCGGATGATCAGGCTGCGCGAGTGCAATATCTTCTGATATAATGGCAAAACCGTCTTTTAAGGATGAAGTGACTGAAGGTGCGCTATTGGTCGCTTGAATGCTCCGGGAGACAACCCTTCCCACCGCATCCAGTATCGTAACCGATTCATCGGAAAGAAGGGGGGTATTTGTCATGGCAATTTGAAAGGCCCGGTCGAAACCAATATTGTATTTTTTATTTCCCATCATCCTGATTCACTTTTCAGGTCAGGTAAATCCAAGATTATCACCATTTGCAAGACTGATTGATATGCTTTGATGGGATATCCGTTGTCAATCGTCTCTTGTTGATATGCATATTAATTACCATTCATTCGCATCTCATTTAAAAATTTCCTCAGGAATCTCCGGTGAACAATAGGTGCCAGCTGGTAGGCGATATCCAGTGTTTTGTCTGCAAGTTCCTGGACTTCCTGGGCGGTCATGTCATTGTTCAGAATGCTTTTGGCAAAGACATCTATTTCTTTTCTGGCAATAAATTCAAGCATTTCGTAATGAAGAACGAGAAATTCAATCGCAAATCCTCTTTCAACCGTAAGACCGATTTTCCTTAACTCTGATGCAAACATGGCCAGTTTGATGCTTTCTCTGTCAAATCTGCCATTTTTATCAGGAAGAAGCATGTTGTATTTGACTGCGGCATGAAAATCTTCAGGATCGATTCTTGAGAATTCCAATAATTCTTCTTTTGTCATGGATTCAACGCCATTTTCTTCCATTTTGGATTCAAACCATGAAAAATCTTCAGATTGATTCAGCCATGCTTTGATTTTTGTGGGATCGTACCCACTTTCCTCAATTATCATTTTAATGACGCTTAATGGCAGGTAATGGTTTTGTTGAAGGTCTTTAATGAGCTTTATTTTATCTATATAACTTTCATCATAGTAGGCCATGTTTTTATGCGGCCGGTATGGCTGTGGTAAAAGTCCTTGTTGGATATAATACCGAATGGTGCCGCTGCTCACTTCGGTTATTTCAGACAACTCTTTCATTTTTAAAAGGTTTTTGCTGTCAGTATCTTTGGTTTTTGATTGAATTGAAAGTTTCCCATGCATGATAAAAACTCTGGATATCTCCCGATAAGTTAATAGTAACCTTCACTACGCTTTGAAATACATCTGTTTTTCTGACAGATGATTCGCTCAACTTTTGTTTAAATATATAAATAAAGTAATGTCGTCAACTGTTAACTTTTTTAGGGTGGGACATCAAATTTTTAGCATGGCCTGATAACGGATCGGTCAGTGATGAAAATTGTTACCATGATAATAAACGGATTTACGATTCATGGGTTAAAATCTCTCCAAAAAGTTTTTTAATGAAGTGCCGATGCATGATAGGACTTATTTTATATAATACTTCAAGTGCCTTTTCAGATAGTTCCAGTACTTCGTCAGAGCCCAGGTTATAGTCTATAATGTTTCTTGCAAAAATATCCACTTCTTTTTTAACGACAAATTCCAGAAGATTGTAATGAAGTGCCAAAAATTCTATCGTAAACCCGCGCGCCTCAGTTAGACCTATTCGTCTGAATTCCGAAGCAAGAAGCGCAGTTTTGATATTTTCCTTATCAAACTGGCCATTTTTATCAGGGATCAGCATATTGTAGCTGACAGCCGCGTCAAAGTCCACAGGATCGATACCGGTGAATTGAAGCAACTCTTCCCTGGTCATGACCTGAGTACCATTGTTCTCGATTTGGGTCTCAAACCATGACGCTGTATCTACTTGACGAAGCCAGTCTTTTACACCGGCTTCATCATATCCTTTTTCATCTAGAATCATTTTAATGACATTGAGGGGTAAATAATGCTTTTCCTGAAGGTCCTTGATCAGCTTTATTTTATCCACATACCCTTGCTCATAGTAGGCCATATTTTTATGAGGCTTATGAGGCTCGGGGAGCAGGCCCTGTTTAATATAATAACGAATCGTGCCGCTTGTGACATCGGTCTGTTCACATAGCTCCTTCATTTTCAGCAGTTTTTCGCTCCCGGTATCCTTCTCACTGGCAACTGACTTCACATGGGATGCCATAGTCAAAACGCGTGTTCCTTTAAACGGTTATTTCTTCATAGTAATCTTTTCCCTGACATGCCAGGCACAAGTCCCCTTGAGACGCGAAATAGGCCTCATTGCATTTACCGCAAACAATGACCTTGCTCTTTTTGTTTCGTTCGCCATGCTGTCTGACAATAATGTCTTTTGAAGAAAGAATGTCTTTTTTTGCTTCCAGAATGGCGCCAATTAAAATTTCTTTTGGCAAATCTTTTTTCGAAACCAACCCCATATACCAGTTGTAGATGTTTGGGTGGGCTTCAAGTTTTTTCAGATCAAGATATACCCGGCACCCTTTGAAGGTATGCCGGTCAAACAGAGTAATGGCAAACTTCCCAAGGTTGAGGACTTTAAGCCACCCATTGCCTAACGTGCAGGGCGTTAAAATCTGAACGGCATCCGGCAGGCAATGGGCTGATTCGACAATTGCATCAGCTTCAACATTCTCGCCTATTTTTTTGCGAGCTATATCCACCATGTAGCCGCCGATTAACAATCCTGGAGCAACAAAGCCATGAAACTTTTTGACTTCATCCATGAATTCTGTTTCAGTTCTTCCACATATCATTTTGGGCAAACCTTTTTTCTTGAAGGGTTATTACATGATATCAGGTATCTTTTCTCAACACATTTCTGATCGCTTCGATGATGAATGTGCAAACAGCCATGGTGCCCGTACCATAGGCATACTCGACCCATTCATAATAATGCAATTCCTTGAACATGGACTGATCATTGAAATAGTAATAAAAATAATTGACGATAATAAAAAATAGCACAGTCGAAATAATTGTGGACAGGATTACATTCTTTGAAAAAATTTTTCCAATCATCATTTTCTCCTTGGGTTTAAGCGTTTAATTGATGTTAAAACAATTTTATTATTGCCTGTATCAAATGTTTGGATTGTGCCATAATAATTTTTACATATATTAACAAAGTGCGGATGTCAACTATTAACTTTTTCAAATTTTTTCTATAATCGGTTTTTTCTTGATAAAATAATGGGTTGCGATTGTTAATAGTATAACTTGCTGAATATATAGAAAATAAAAAATATTGACAATATGCTGCCTATTTACTATGAGTTTTCTAAAAGTACAAAGTAACACTTCGCATTGATAATAAATAATTAGAATTCAGTCAATTGTTCATTACTTACCAAAAGACAGCTTGCCTGGCAACAGGTTATCGGTGATCGCATAAGAGATTCTTTTGTGGAGGGAAGATGGAATTAAAGCTTAAAGCATCAAATGGTCTGGAAGGGGGGGCTTCCTCCTCCTCAAAGGAAGAAAAGCAAATGGATGGGGTAAGCCGGCGGGATTTTATTTCAAAGGGGCTTTCTGTTGCCGGGTGGGGCTCAGTATTCCTGGGTGCGGGTGCGGGAATGGCCCAGTGCATCAGGTTTTTTTATCCATCAGTGGTGTTTCATCCGCCAAGTACGTTTGTCATCGGTAAGATTGCAGATTTTGCTACAGATAAGCAACCGGATCAATATGGGGTTATTTTTGTAGATAATCGCTTTAAGAAGGATCACCGGTTTTTTGTGATCCGTGATCAAAATAGAGTCTTTGCCCTGTTTGCCAGATGCACCCATCTGGGCTGCACAGTGAACTGGTTTCCGGGATTGAATATTTTCAAATGCCCGTGTCATGGCAGTGAGTTCCATTCAAACGGTCATGAGTTCGCAGGTCCTGCTCCCAGGCCGCTTGACCGGTTGAAAATAACACAGGATGCTGAAGGCAACCTGATTGTTGATACGGCAGTTGTTTTTTCCGAGAAAGAATTTGAGAAACAGAAAATTTATATTGAGGTTGCTTGATGGGCACAGCCGTTTTGGAGACCACAGCAAAGAAAAAATCAAAAAAATTGTGGCAACCTTATGTCACGGACATGTGCACAGGCTGTGGTGGAAAGCCGGTCTGCAAGGTCTACTGCAAATTCGATGCGATAAGCCTTGAAGACGACACGGAGAACTACCCGTTTAAAAAGGCCAGAATTGATGAGCTGCTTTGTACAGGATGCAGGTCATGCATATCAAAGGGTAAACAGGGGATCATGCTGACAGGTTGTCCTTTTAATGCCATCCGTTTGAAGGAAGTTAAAAGTGAATAACAGTTTGAATTTTCAAGCATATAATCAATTCAACCTGCACAGGCAGGCCATGCGGGACAGTTTTTTGCCCAAGCAATCCACGACAAGCGGTGTGATACTGTCCGGAGGCAATTGCGCAAGGCATGGTGGAAAAAATAAGGCGATGATAGATATATGTGGCCAGCGTATTATAGTAAGAATCTATCATGTGATGAAATCAATTTTCAAGGATTTGATTCTGGTTACAAACGACCCCGATGCCTACTCAGACCTTGATGTAAGAATTGTAAAAGATATTTACGGGGACAGAAGTGCACTGACCGGTCTTCATGCTGGTCTTGACGCCGCCATGAATACCCATGCATTTTTTGTTGCCTGTGATGCACCCCTTATCAAAAAAGAACTCATAAAATTGATGCTGAAACATTGGCATCCGGAATATGATGCTCTTGTGCCAAAAACATCAGCCGGAATGGAACCCTTGTTTGCGGTTTACTCCAAACGATGTCTTCCATTTATCGAGCACCATCTCGATCAGAAGAAATATAAAATTATGGATATTTATAATTATCTGAATGTGGCCAATATTGATGAATCCATACTTCGGGAACACGACAGTAACCTATCTTCATTTTTTAATGTCAATACGCCGGACATGATTGACGCGGCTAAAAGCATGGTAGATTAAGTTATGAATTTTATACAAAGTAAATTCCGGTCAGCAGAGTTTTACGACAGTGTTTGATTTTACAAAATTGTTTCACGTTTAACTTTTTCCGATTATTTTATGACTGAAAACAGGCAAGTGTATTTTAAACATTTACAGGAGGAGACATGAAAGAAATCAAACTCACCCGTAGGAAATTTTTGAAGGTTTCGGGTGCATCAGTAGCATTGCTTTCGCTGAATTCATTTGGTTTTTTTGGTGGAAACAGCATTGCCAACGCTACACAGAAGTTGATCAATGAGTGGGATTATTCAGGGTGGGAAGATCTCCACAGAAAAGAGTGGACATGGGATAAGATTACCTGGGGAACACATCTCGTTGACTGTTACCCGGGAAATTGCCTGTGGCGGGTTTATACCAAGGACGGTGTGGTTTTCAGAGAAGAGCAGGCTGCCAAATATCCTGTGGTCGACCCCACAGGCCCGGACTTTAACCCAAGAGGCTGCCAGAAAGGTGCATCATACAGTATTATGATGTATAACCCTGACCGCTTAAAATACCCCATGAAACGCGTGGGTGAGAGAGGAAGTGGCAAGTGGAAACGTGTCAGCTGGGATGAAATTCTGGAAGATATCGCTGAAGGAATTGTGGATGGCCTGGTTGAACAGGGCCCGGAATCAATTATCGCAGAATTCGGACCCGGAAACGGCGGTTACCTTCATATCATTGCCCCTCACCGGCTTGCCATGAAACTGGGAGCAACACACCTTGACCTCGATTCAACCATCGGAGACTTCAACCGCGGTATTTATGAAACCATGGGAAAATTTATGTTCATGGATTCCGTGGATGGATGGTTCTTCGGGAAACTGCTTCTCATCTGGCATATGAATCCCGTATATACAAGGATTCCGTCCTATCATTTTATTTCCGAGGCGCGTTATAATGGCGCTGAAATCGTATCTATTGCCCCGGACTATAATCCAAGTTCCATGCATGCGGATGAGTGGATTCCTGTTGAAATGGGCGGTGATGCCGCTTTGGGCCTTTCTGTCTGTCAGATTCTTATAGAAAAAGGATGGATTGATGTGCCGTTTATCAAAGAACAGACAGACCTTCCGCTTCTTGTAAGAACAGATAACCAGAGGTTCCTGAGAGCATCTGATATGATCCAGAAGGGTAGGGATGATCAGTTATATTACTGGGATTCCGCGAAGCAGGCTCCCTGCCTGACACCTCTTGAAACCCTCACGCTGCCCTGTGACCCTGCTCTTGAAGGAACCTACAAGGTAACGCTTCTTGACGGAAAAACAGTTGAAGTCCAGACCGTTTTTCATCAGTTGAAAACGTCTGTAAACAAGGATTATACGCCGGAAAAAGCATCCAAACTGTGTAAAACCAATCCGGAAACCATCAGGCGCCTTGCTGAGAAATGTCACCGCGCCATGGGACATATCCAGGTGATGGTCGGATGGAACTCCCCCAAATACTACCATGGTGACCTGATAGAAAGAGCGATGTGCCTTATACTTGCCCTGACCGGAAGTTTCGGTAAAAAGGGAAGCGGCATCAGGGGATGGAATGAATCCCTGTTTGAAGGCGCTCTTTTCCAGACGTTCAAGGAAGCCATTGGAACCGCTGCCAGCATGAAAGAGCTTCCCCGCCAGATGAAAATGATTAAAAAGTTCAAACGTGAAGACCCGACCATTACGGATGAGATTGCTTCAATCCGAATGGAGCGATGGCGAGATGCAAATGAACTCAATATGACTGTCCCGGCATTCCTTTACTATTTTCATTCAGATTACAAAAAAGCCTGGGACACAAAAGAATGGCATTGTCCGACCATGAAAAGGCCATTTGAGGAGTACTTCAATGAAGCAATAGCAGAAGGCGGTGGATGGGAAGGTTTTGTCAAACCGGCCAAAGATCAGATACCAAGCGTATATATGTGGATGGGAACCAACCCGGCCAGAAAGAACAGAGGATGGACCAAGAATATCCTGCCATCGCTCTGGAAAAAATACAAAACCATTTTCGGCTTTGAAACCAGATGGACAACCACATTGCTTCATGGCGATTATATTCTTCCTTGTGCCGGATTTTACGAAAAGCTGGATACCCGTTTCCCGACGCCTCATGTCCCCTGGCTGACTCTTACGGAGCAGGCTGTCAAACCCGTTGGCGAAGCCAAAATGGAATGGGAAATCTGTTGTATGCTGGCTGAAAAAATTGAAAAGGCCGCCAAAAAAAGAGGGAAAACCAAATTTGTCCAGCGTGATGGCAAAGAGATCGATGTCAGTGATATGGGAAAATGGCAGAAAATGGGGGCGAACAACATTGATGAAATTATGGAAGACGCCCTTGAAACCAGTGCACTTCTTGGAAATCTTCCTGTTGGCACAAACCTGAAAAAGATGCGTCAGGAAGGTATCGTAAGATTTACGGGCGTATCAACATTTGACCCGATCAGTATGAATCTTGCAACCGATATCAAGCCGGAAGAGCCGATTATCCCGCTGACCTGGCACACCGGAACCAAAAAGCTGCCGTATCCGTCTTACAACAGACGTATCCAGTTCTACATAGATCATCCCTGGTTTATTGAAGCCGACGAACAATTGCCGGTTCACAAACAGAATCCCAAAATCGGCGGTGATTATCCCTTGAGAATGACTAGCGGTCATCAGAGGTGGAGCGTACATTCCATTTGGGTGACAAGCGAACAGCTTCTTAGAACGCATCAGGGAAGACCTTTCATGTTCATGAATCCTGAAGATGCGAAAAAGCGGGGGATAGAGGATGGTGACTATGTTAAAGTATATAATGACTTTGATAATTTTAAAATCCACGTGAAATTAACGCCTTCTGCAAAACCGGAAAACCCAGTTGAACCTGGCCAGGTGATAATCTATCATGCCTGGGAACCGTTCATGTTCAAAGACTGGAAGAGCTATGATGCGGCAATACCTGGCATGGTTAAATGGCTTGATTTTGCAGCGGGTTATGGTCACTTGAATTACTTCAGATGGAACTGGTGTATTCAGCCTGTTGACAGGGCAATGGCCGTGCAAGTGGAAAAAGCTTAACTTTCAATAATCTAGGGGTGAAAAAATGGCAAATATTGTATCTCAAAAAACAACAAAGTCCAAAAACGAGCTTTTGGATTGTAAAAGCAGCTACTGGAGCCAGGGAAACAGGTTTACAGTTGAAATGGCGACAACGCCTCTTGCAAATCAACCCTCTCCTTATATTAAAGCCACATATGATGAAAATGCGATCGGTCTTATAAAAGAATTGAAAATGATGTCCTGCCATAATTCTGAACAGGTCTTCTTTTATTTTGAATGGAAAAGTGAAACGCCGAATTTTGAAATCGGAAATATCGGTACGTTTCCCGATGCTGTAGCTATTCTTCTTCCATTTAAAGATTCTGAAAAAACACCTATCAAAGAAATGGGCACCAAAGATTTTCCTACAAACGGATGGTACTGGAGGCCTGATTTTGAGGAAAAACCCAAAAATCAAGTCGCTCATGGTCTTGCCACATCTATTTATACAAAGGATTCATCACTGTTTTCCACATCAAAATGGGAAAACGGTTTATGGAAAGTGGTTATTGGCCGAAGCCTGAAAGTCAATGAAGAAGCGGTGAATTTTGAACCGGGCATGAAAACTGTAATTGGCTTTGCCGCCTGGGAAGGTGGAAACGGAGAACGTGGCGGTGTTAAGGCCTTTAGCAAGGAATGGCTGGAATTTGAACTTCAAGCATAGAAAGCCTTCACAGGATTTGCTGAAGTAAAGACAGCTAAACTTGAAATTCAGATAATCATTAAATTTGTTGAAATAATAGGAGATCAAAAGATGGCGATTGATGATTCAAAACTCACCGATCGGGAAAAGGAATTGGCCAATGAGTTTACGGCAACCAAAGATCAGTTGAGAAAAGTGGATAAGCAAGTCGCAATGGTCATGGACTTGAACAAGTGCGTGGGTTGCCAGCTATGTTCCATGGCTTGCAAGACCCTGTGGACTTCCCTTGAGGGAAGAGAATATATGTGGTGGAATAAAGTCAATACCCAACCGGGTAAAGGCTCGCCAAAGGATTGGGAAAGAATGGGCGGCGGCTATAAAGTATTGTTTGGCGGCAAGGTCAGGGACCCGGTCCGTGGAAAACTCCCAACCAAAAAAGAATTTGGTGATATGTGGAAATACAACTGGGATGGGGTGGTGAACAGTAAAGCAGGCGATGTTCATCTTCAGCCTAAAAATGATGATGGTACGGAACCGGATTGGGGAATGAACTGGGATGAGGATCAGGGCGGAGGCGAATATCCAAATGCCTTCTATTTTTATCTTCCCCGCATCTGTAATCATTGTGCATATCCGGCCTGCGTGGATGCCTGCCCCAGAAACGCCCTGTATAAAAGGGAAGAAGACGGTGCGGTCGTTGTCGATCAGGAGCGTTGCAAGGGATACCGGTTCTGCCTTGAAGCCTGCCCGTATAAAGTTATCTACTTCAACTTTATTAAAAAAGTGAGCATGAAGTGCATTTTCTGTTATCCCCGGCTTGAACAAGGTGTGCCAAACGCATGTGCCCGTCAATGCACAGGAAGAGTGAGATGGGTCGGTATGCGGGATGAGCCGAACAGCCTGATATATAAACTTGTAAAAGTCTGGAAGGTGGCTTTGCCGCTCCATCCTGAATACGGTACAGAACCCAATGTATTTTATGTGCCACCCCTTTCACCGCCCCGACTGGATGAAAATGGCAAGCTTGATCCAAGCAAGGCCAGAATTCCCATGAAGTACCTGAGATATCTTTTCGGACCGGAAGTGGAAAATGCGCTTGATACCATGAACAAGGAAATGGAAAAAGTCCGAAAAGGCGGAAAATCAGAGCTTATGGAAATTCTGATTGCAAGAGAATGGAAAAAAATGTTTGAACCGTTTACGACCGATCCGGCAACGCTTGACCGTAAACCCTCATCTATTAAATGATATGGTGTATGAGATATATCATAAACACTATGCAAGGATGTAATTATGTCAGAAGAAAATGCATTGGAAAAATTACGCTCTATTACCATTAAAAATGAAAAAGAGCTGGGCCTCGCCAACCGGAGCCTCATGTATTCTTTATTTGCCGATGTTTTCAGATATCCGGATAAAGATTTCAGGGATCAGGTGAGAAATGGCGAACTGGAGAGCACGCTATCTTCAATTGCAGAAGCACTTCCTTACCCCTATGACCTGTCCGATGATGAGAAAAAAGGCCTCAGATTCCCGGAAACACTTTCCGATGAAGATATTGAAGTCGAATTCATCCGGTTATTCGAGGCAGGCCCAGGGAATCCGCCATGTTCACTGGTAGAGGGTATCTACAGGGATGGCAGGCGATCTGTATTAAAAGACCTGATCATGTTTTATAATCATTTTGGGTTGAGCTATGAAGAAGGTTCAATGGACGACAGGCCGGATCATGCATCCTATGAGATGGAGTTCCTGCACTATCTTACTTTCCTGAATCTGCGGGCCATGCAGCTTGAAAAGAGCCAGGATAGCTACATCCTTGCTCAGAAAGATTTTCTGGAAAAACATCCGGTACAATGGGTGGGAAAGATGAAAGATCAGGTTACGCTCGTGTTTAACGGCTTGAAGGAAGGTGTAAACAGAGAAGTGATTACGTTTTATAAAAACCTGATTTGTCTTCTGGAACGGTTTGTTGATGCGGATTACGGATATGTCAAGTCATCCTTATCCACATAGCCGGTCAGACTGATTGTGCCGATATCAGGTTGTTTTGGGGGTGGGAGGGGCCGTATTCCGGCAATGGATCAAACGGCCCCTCCCTTTAAAGGTGCTTTTATATGGCGTATCATCTCTATTGAATGATACTTGAATATTAAACTGGATCAGAATCCGTATCACTATGAAATTAACGCAAATTACAGAAACACCGGTTTGGAAATCGATCTTCAGGCATAAATTTGAAGATACGCCCAGGAATCGATCTCTTGCGGTGACATCGAACGTTTTTCTTCACTTGCACCCGATAAAGGTAGACAGGGATGCAATCAAATTCCGGTTTACATTTTGTCTGGGTGGTTTGTCTCTGTTTATGTTTATCGTGGAAACGATCACAGGTGTACTCCTGATGCTCTATTACAGGCCTGTACCTGAATATGCCTATCTGGATATAAAGCTGCTTGAACATACTGTTTTATTCGGCATGTTTTTGAGGAATATGCACAGATGGGCAGCCCATGCCATGGTGATACTGGTGATGCTTCATATGCTGCGCGTTTTTTTAACAGGATCATATAAACCGCCTCGCGAATTTAACTGGGTCGTGGGCGTCATGCTTCTTGTGATTACACTGCTCCTGAGTTTTACAGGTTATCTTTTACCCTGGGATCAGATCGCCTTCTGGGCGATCACCGTAGGAAGCAAAATGGCTGCAGCCACGCCTTTTCTGGGTGTAGATGGCCCATTTCATGAATTTTTTCATATCACAGACATGAATGACATGAAGTATCTGCTTTTGGGCGACAGCGATGTGGGCGGAAATGCCTTATTGCGGTTTTACGTATTGCATTGCGTTATTCTGCCTTTGGCAAGTGTTCTTCTGATATTTGTGCATTTCTGGCGGATAAGAAAAGATGGCGGCATATCAAGGCCCTTGTAGCTTATGGCTATCCTGGGAAGTTATAATGGAGTTTCAGTGTCAGTATAAAGATGAGTGAAAATGAAAACGGAAAATCAGAATAATACCCTTCAACCGGAAGAAAAAGAAATTTTTACCGTACCGAATCTTGTCTCCATAGAATTTATCGCCATGATCGTGGCGATGATCATCCTCACGATCTGGTCGGTTTCGTTAGACGCGCCGTTAAAAGCGATTGCAGATCCAAACTGGACAGAAAATCCTGCAAAAGCGCCATGGTATTTCGTAGGCCTTCAGGAAGTTCTTGTGTATTTTGATCCCTGGATTGCAGGTGTGTCGATTCCTATTCTTATTATTGTCGGGCTTGCACTGATCCCTTATCTGGATCCAAATCCCAAAGGAGTGGGCGAATATAATTTCAGGGATAGAAAGCTTGTGATAACCGTTTTCCTGACAGGCTATTTTCTATGGTTTCTCCTTATCGTCATCGGTCAATATTTCAGGGGACCCAACTGGCAGTTTTACTGGATATGGGAAGACTGGGCCGTTCACAAAGAAGCGGATCAGGCGCTTGTCAGTATTCCGAATCTTTTCGGGTCACTGATTCTGGTGGCTTATTTTGGCCTGGGAACATTTATTTCAAAAATTAAATTCAAGGCGTTATATGAAAAAATGGGGACTTTGAAATATGTCACATCCTCAGTGTTTACGTTAATGATGATAGGTATTCTTTTAAAAATCGTGTTGCGTATTTTTTTCCATGTAAAATACATTATTTCAACCCCATACTTTTCCATTTAGAAGAAAAAAGAAATGATTCAGTCAAATTACAAAAACAGAGTCTGGTTTGTCGTTCTTGCACTTATATTCCTGATAATCACTGTATTTGTCATGTTTCATGAAGAGAAGCACGACTGGAAAAAAATACAGGCCAGGTACTATAACGATTATTCTGATCGCGTGAATCAAAAGATACAGGAAGCAACTGAAGGGGGGGACCAGGATGCATTGAAAATATGGACTGCCCTTAACAACGATCTTGTGCGGTCAAAAAAGATAGGGATTAAACAGGTATTTATTCCTGAAGCCGGGAAGCGCGACCTTTGCGGAACATGCCATATCGGCATGGAAAATAGCCTGTTCGCCGATGCTAAAAATCCTTTGAAGGCCCATCCGGCGGCTATCCTTAAAAAACATAAAATTAACAATTTCGGGTGTACACTTTGCCATCATGGGCAGGGTATCGCCCTTAAAATGGACAAAGCCCATGGCTTTGAGCATAACTGGGAAGAGCCTAAGCTTCCTTCCAAATATATACAGGCATCCTGTTTTGGGTGCCATGAAAATGTGCATGGCCTGGAAGGTGCGGAAGTCGCAGCGACAGGAAAGACACTTTTTACGGATAATGGCTGTTTTGGGTGCCATAACGCAAACATCATCCAAAACTTGCCCTACTTCTCTACACCCTTGAATGGCATTTCCCAAAAAATCACCAATGAAAGCTATATTTTCAAATGGATTGAAAACCCGGAAGAACTAAGACCAGGCACTTCCATGCCGAAATTCAGATTGAAGGAAGAAGAGTTAAGGCATGTGGCAGCCTATGTGTATTCGTTAAAGGCAGTAAATGAAATCAATTCGCCGTCATTAAAGGAAGGGGTCAGCGCTTTAGGGAAGAAATTGTTTACTGAAAAGGGGTGTATTGCCTGCCACAGTGATACGAGAAAAGATCCCAGTTTAAAGAAAAGGGTTCCCAAAATTGCGGATGCGGGATTGAAACTGAATAAAAAATGGCTGGATGCATGGATTGATTCCCCGTCATCGGTCAATCCCGACACCACCATGCCTAACGTGGAATTGACCCAGAATGAGATTTCAGACCTTTCCACCTATGTGCTGACACTGAAAGACGAGATGGTCAATGAAAAACTTGTTTTTAACTATAAATCAGGCAATCCTGAAGAGGGAAAAAAGCTGGTTCAATCCTTTGGCTGTTATGGGTGTCACAAGATTGGCAGCATGGAAAATCAGGCTTTGGTCGGTGTGGATGTCGGTGAGGTGGCTAAAAAAAGAATGGAAGAACTCCCCTTTGGCAATTCAACGGTCAATCATACGAAATGGGACTGGATTTTTAACAAGATCAAACAGCCGGATATTTATACCACAGAAGACATGCCACTCAAAATGCCGGGGTATATGCTCGATGAAAAAGAACTTGATGCATTGACAACTTTTTATCTGAACAATCGTCTTTATGATCTGACAGATACCTTGATTGTAAGAAATACAGCAGATACACATATCGGGGAAAAGGGCAATTTTTTAATAGGGCATTTCAACTGCAAGGGATGTCATGAAATTTTTACAGGAGAACTGCCTCGTATAACGAATTATATGGAATTGAAAACCATGATTCCGCCACGCATCGTAGATGAAGCAGAGCGTGTCCAGCCCCAGTGGCTGTTTCAATATATTAACAGACCGTTTGCCATGAGACCCTGGCTGAAGATACGGATGCCTCAATTCAACATCAGTTATGAGGATAAAAATCTGCTTATCGGATATTTCGCAAGCATACTGCCTGAAGCCAAAAGGTCTCTCAATAAAATACCTTATGAACCCCAGTTGGTGCGCGCCGATTATGATGCGGAAACCATCCAGATGGGAGAATACCGGGTGGTGACCGATAAATGTATGCAATGCCACCCTGTATCCCTGGACGGTGGACTGCCTGAAGGGAAAAAACTGGAAGACCTTTCCATAAATCTCATGCTTGCCAAAACAAGGTTACGGCCTGACTGGATCATAAATTTCATGCGTAATCCGGACGATTATGCTGGAAAAGATACAAAAATGCCATTTGTATTCTATACGCCGGACAGAGTCCCTCGTATACCTGACCCGGAGATGTGGCTGAAATATGCAACATGGTATTTGATGTTCATGGAAAAGGTCCCTGAAACAAAAGCTGTTGAAGAGAATGTTCGAGAAGAAGCCGATGTTGACTGGACGGATTATTAGAGGCATGAACCTCAACAGATTAACCTTTATTATTTAAATAAAAGGAAGGTCGGCATGGAAAAGAAAAATTTATTCAGACGAATGTTTTTTTGGGTTGTCTTTTTTCAACTCTTTTTTATATGCGCCTGTTCTCTGGGCACAAAAATGAAAAGTGTAAAAACGTATAAAGAGCTGGCTGCAGTCAGTCAGAGTCCTCTGGCCAGACTGTATCTGCTTTTCAAGCCTCTGGACATTCCCGGTTTTAAAACCATTATCTACAAGAACACCAAATGGAAAAAGAGCGACAGCCCCATTATTCTTGACAGTAACGTCATGGTGATTCCCGGCGTGACATTAACCATCGAACCCGGGGTAGAGATTATCATGCACCAGGGCGCTCGATTGCGTTGCCAGGGAATTCTTACGGCCAAAGGTGAACCGGACGCCCCCATTATCTTCAGAAGCCCTGGAGAAAATCAGTACTGGGATCTGATTGAATGTGTAAATGCGACAGATGCAAAAACAGAAGGATTTGGAACAATTACAATCGAACACTGTGTGATTGAAGGTGGAAGAGGGGTGGTTGTCAATTCCTGTAACGCCAAAATCAACTCGAATGTATTTAAAAATAATGTGTCTTCCCCTATAAGAATGGAATATTCAGGCGGCGAAATAACCGGCAACCAGATTTTCGGCAACACGACCGAGATGGAATCCGAGTCGGGAAATGGCAGTGGCATTATGATATATACCGACAAAAAAGTCGTGGTAATCAACAATGATGTTTTTGAAAATATCTCAATGGGCGGTCGGGATGGTGGTGGCGGTATTTATGGCTTTGCTTATGATACAGGTGAAATTACAATCGCAAAAAACAGAATCCGGAAAAACAAAAGTGACCGGAACGGTGGGGGGATTGTAGGTTATAAATGTCTGATTACGGAAAATATTATTGAAAATAATTATGCGGAACAGGCAGGGGGGGGTATTTTTTCTGTCCAGTGCGTGATCGAAAACAATAGAATTATTGAAAACGTTGCACTCAAAGGCGGTGGCATATATTCTGATAACTGCACAATCACAAAAAATTATTTTTTTAAAAATAATTCACCGGAAAATACAGGGGGCGGACTTTTCTACTATGGCAATGGGAACGTTTCCTTGAACACGTTCCTCCAAAACGGTGAATGGAAAAGATTTACAGGAGAAACCATCATGATTTCCGGTGGTCCCACCCTGACGTTAAATAACATTATCGCCACGTTTGGGCACGCTTTACGAATTCAGTCGCACAGCCTTTCACCGGATATGAATGCAAATGATAACTACTGGGGAACGATAAATGAGACGGAAATTGAAGCCCTTGTGTATGATTGGCTCGATGATTCAAAAATTGGAATCGTCAACTGGAAACACTATCAAAAAAGTCCTGTTAAAGGTGCTTATACCCTGCCTGAAAATGAGTTTCAGGATATCAATGTCGATATAAAAACCGGAGAAAAACATCAGCTTTGGGGAACCATTGAAAAAGATCTGACCATTGGCGGAAATAAGAACACACTATTTGAGATTACAGACAATATCCTGGTTCAGGACGGTGTCACCCTGACCATACTCCCCGGCACAACCCTGAATTTTCTTGACGACAAGTCTTTACGAATAAGGGGAAGGCTCATTTCCGAAGGCCTGAAAAAAAAGAAAATATGTTTTACGGGTAAAAATGGCGGTTCATGGGAGAGCATTATATTTGAAAACAGAAGCATTGGTGAAGAAAAAAATATAGACAATGAACTCGAAAACAGTCTGCTTTCCTTTTGTCTGGTTGAAAACAGCAAGGGTATTATCATGGACGGGAAGGGCGCCGACCTTTCCTATTCTACTGTCAGAAACAATCAGAACAGTGGCATAACCATAAAGGAAGCGAAGGCAAAGATATCCAATTGCAAGATATACGGGAACAAGAGTGCGTCAAATGGCGGCGGTATTTATATTTACGGCAGTAAACTGGTCAATGTATTTGAAAATGAAATCAAGGATAATGTGGCAGAAGAGGATGGCGGAGGCGTTTTCGCATATGGGAACCGTTCCAATACCGCCGTGAATCTGATCGGCAATATGATTCAGGGAAACACTTGTATGGGCGATGGCGGAGGTGTGTGGGCATCCAGATCCTCCATTATGGAAAATAAAATTATGAACAATCAGGCATCTTCAAATGGTGGGGGCCTTTATGTCAGTTTTGCCCTGATCAATGATAACAGGATTGAAAATAATCAGGCAGATCAGGGCGGCGGTGCATACGCGGAAACCAACAGTTCCTTTGAAAGAAATACCATTTCAGGCAACCGGATAAGGCGAGAGTTCGGCGGTGCAGCTTATTTGAATTTTTGGGGCATGAGCATCAAAAATGAAATTTTCAGCAGAAACGTGGTTGAAAAAAATATATCCAATGTCACAAATGGAACCGGTGGTATCTGCCTGAATGGTGCCATGGAATTTGAAAATAATATTATCAACAATAATTCCGGCATTCAGCTTTATAATCTGAACGCTTCTACAGAAAACCCCTTCGAAGCCCAGGGATGTTATTGGGGAACGGATGATGAAAAGAAAATAGAAGGATATATTTATGATGGCAAAGATGATACGGATCTATCTGTTGTTGAGTACATGCCGTTTGTGAAATCAAGAAAAGATATTCATATAGAATGATTCAGGCTGATTTTTAGCGTTGGTAACGATAATATGGAAATACATATGGGCAACGAACAGGCTAATGATTTTATGGGAACTCATCTAATGACAACACATGCACAAAAGAGAATGTCGACACCGGACATCAAAAGAAACTTATTGCCTTTTGAAGAAGCGCTTGCGATTTGTCTTTCGGAGGTAAAAGATCCTCTTGCCACCGAACAATTGTCATTAATGGCGTCTCTGGGAAGAATCCTGCGTGAAGATATTATCAGTCAGTATTTTATTCCGCCCTTCAACAAATCGATGATGGATGGCTATGCCGTCAAATTTGCAGATGTTGAGAATGCGTCCGTGGAAGACCCGGTCCGGCTGAAAGTTATCGGTGATGCACCCGCAGGGACGTTTAACACCAAAGTCATCCAGTCCGGCGAAAGCATTCGGATTATGACTGGCGCGCCCGTACCTGCGGGTGCGGATACGGTTATCGCCCTGGAAGATACGATCTCGATCGGTGAAGATTCAGTGGATATTCTGGGTTGCTTTAAAGATAACCATTTTATCATTGAAAAAGGCAAAGACATGATCCCCGGGCAGGTCATCATTAAAAAAGGGGAAAAAATAACACCTGCAGTCATGGGCATGATCGCCAACTGTGGTGCCTCGCACATCAACGTGTCCCGAAGACCGAGGATAGGCATCCTCTCAACAGGAAACGAGCTTGTTAATCCTGGAGATATTCCTAAAGAAGGACAGATCTTCGATATAAACGGCTATTCGCTTTTCGGCCTTGCCAAACATTATGGTGCGGATGTTTCTTATCTGGGTATCGCAAAAGACAACTGCGAGGATGTCAGCCGGTTTATTGAATCGTATTACAAGTGGGATATCCTCATATTATCCGGAGGTGTTTCTGTTGGCGACTATGATGTTGTGCATGACGCCCTTCAAAAATTAGATGTGGATGAGATTTTCTGGCGTGTCAGGATCAAGCCGGGAAAACCGCTTTTTTTCGGGAAGAAGGAATCCTCCCTGATTTTTGGCCTGCCGGGGAATCCGGTATCGGCATTGACAAATTTTTTAATGTTTATCCTTCCTGTAATGGATAAAATGACCGGCAAAGCGTCTACAGGCCTGAAAAAAGGATATGCCAGGGTCTTAAATAACTGCCTGTTGAAACCGGGAAGAAGAAAGTTTTTGCGCGGGAAATTTGATAACAGCAGCAGCCATAATGGTGTCTTTATCATGTCTGAGCAGAAATCCGGCATCTTTAGACCTTTGGTAGAATCCGATGTCCTTCTCGAAGTTCATGAGGATGTGAAATATGTTAAAGAAGGTGATATCGTAAAAATTTATTATCTGAACAATGATATTGTGGCATCATGAAAGACAGATATGGGCGAAGCATAAATTATCTCAGGCTATCCGTAACAGACAGGTGCAACCTTCGCTGCCGTTACTGCATGCCGTCTGAGGGAATTCTCAAGGAAAATCACAGTGATATTCTGAGTTTTGAAGAGATTTGTGAGATTGTCAGGGTATTCGTAAAAACAGGTGTTGATAAAATCAGGCTTACAGGAGGAGAGCCGCTTGTCAGAAAAAAACTGCCGAATCTCATAGCCGCAATCCGAAGGGAAAACACGATACGGGATTTTTCGATAACCACAAATGGCATCCTTTTAAAACAGGTAGCAAAAGACATCATGGATGCCGGTATTTCAAGAATTAATATCAGCCTGGATTCAATGAAGCCGGACAAGTTTCATCGCATAACACAAAGAGGAAATTTGAAAGATGTATTGGATGGCATTGCCGAGGTTCGAAAACTGGGATTCCATCCGATAAAAATTAACACCGTACTGATTAAAGGATTCAACGACGATGAAATCGGCGATTTTATCGATTTGACCCGGAATGAAGACATCGAGGTCCGGTTTATTGAACTGATGCCTCTTTTCAACAACTGGGAATATAATAAAAGTCATTATATGGCCAACACGGAAGTGATTGAAAGATATCCTGAACTGATACCGGTTACCTGTTCGGACAGGTCTTCTACCGCCTTGAAATATGCTGTCCCCGGTTATCTTGGAAAAGTGGGGCTGATCAACCCGAACTCGCATAAATTCTGCAGTTCGTGTAATCGTGTGAGGATTACAGCAGACGGCAAGATGAAAACCTGTCTTCATTCAGATCAGGAAATCGATTTAAAGGCGTGCCTTAGAAACAATATAGCGATGGAAGAGGTTATCCGGAAAAATATATTTCTGAAACCCAGTGATCATAAACTGGAGACAGGCAAATATGTAATGAGAAGCATGTCGGCGATTGGGGGTTAGTTTTCTACATCATTCAATAACATCGTCAATTTGAGATTAAAAACAACACGATTTGGGAGGATATATGTTTGGAGGATTTGGAATGGCCGAACTGGCTATTATACTGGTGATTGTACTTATGGTGTTTGGTGCAGGCAAAATTCCTGAACTGGGTTCCGGTGTTGGAAAAGCGATTACGAATTTCAAGAAAAGCATCAAAGATGATGAAAAAAAGAATCTTATCGGAGATAAAGGTCAGTCTGAAGTGTGAGTGATCGAGGTTTCCCAATGAAGATAATCATGATATCAGCAAAGGAACGGCTATGAATGAGATGGATCTGAAAAAGAAGACGGTTTTCATCACAGGCGCATCCTCCGGTATAGGAAAGGAACTGTCGCGCGGATTTGCCTTTGAAGGCGCCAATCTTGTTATCGCATCATTACCCCATGAAAAGGAAATTCTGGAAACCTGGGCCAATGAACTGCGAATGCGGTATCATATAGACATATGGACGCTGACAGGTGATCTTGCAGCGCCAGGGGGGCCGGAAGCGGTTTATGAATCGGTAAAATCGATGGTGCCTCATATTGATGTTCTGGTAAATAACGCAGGCATTATTGCTTATGGCGATTTCCATGAACGGCCACTTGAGGTTCATGAAAGGATCGTTGCCGTTAATTTGAGAGCATATATGTCCCTGATGCGCCTTTTCCTGCCGGACATGATAAAAAGAAAAAGGGGGCATATCTTTAACGTCAGTTCTGTTTCCGCATTTGTACCTACACCCAATCATGCTGTTTATGGTGCAACAAAGGCCTTTGTGCAAAGCCTGAGTGAAGCTGTTCATCGTGAGTTGAGAGATACAGGGGTAAAAATATTCACCTTGAATCCGGGGTATACAGACACGCCTCTTCTTAAAGGGGAAAATTTTCCAGAAACATTATGGTTTTATAAAATTGTTGGCAAAAGTGACCCGGCAACGATTGCAAGACAGGGAATAGACGCTTTTAAGCAGGGCAAGCTGACTTTTATACCCGGCAGGCGGCTTCGCTTTTTATTTACCGTGTCTATCCGCCTCACTCCAAGAAGACTCTTGAATTATCTCAGTGAACTGATGCTTAAAGGTGTTTGACAGCATGAGTGCGAGTCCCTGTCAAAATATAAAGAAGGAGAATTTTTTTTATCATGTTGGTATCCAGTTTTCATAAACTCAGAGAAGAGGAAAGAGAAAGGCGAAAACAGATTATTGTGGACGCTGTGGAACGGGTTGCAAATGAAAAAAGCCTGAATGAAATTACAGTCAAGGATATTTCTTCCGAAGCCGGAATAAAGCCTTCTACGATTTATCGGTTTTTCGATTCAAAAGATGATCTCCTTTGCAATATGATCATCAATGAAATCGAAAAGGTTGGCGAACTCATAGATGAATTCAGTAATGGAAAAAATCCATCCATGGATCAGATCGTGGATATGATGGTTGATTATCTGATAGAGAATAATTTCATCTCTCAGGTTTTGTGGTATTTTTTCATAGGGCTGGGATCGAATAAATCTGTTGCAGTCTATTTCGAAGTGATTGAAGACAAAGTGATTCTTCTTTTTGAAAAATTGATGTTCACTGCAGGCATTAAAGGAAATAACACCTTTAAGGCACAGGCCGTACTCTACTCCCTGATGGGCCTTGTCATGTTTTTCAAAAAATCGGATATATTGAGCAAACAGGAAATCAAAAATTATATTACCACTATTATTGAAACGATAGGCAGCACGGTTTGATTGTTTAATTCCTGGTATTCAAGAAGGAGACTCAACATGGGATATTTGGATATCGATACCCGCATTGGCCGCAGACTGAATAAACTGAGAGATGCTGCAAGAACCTTTGGTGAAGAAGTGGTCCGGCCTGCAGGGATTGCATTGGACAAGTTTCAAGATCCTTCTGATGTTATCAATAAAAATTCCGTCCTGTGGGATGTCTTCAGAGGATACAGAGAACATGATTTTCACAAGTTGATGATACCCAGGGCATTTGGCGGGACCATGGGGAGATATCCTTCCATCGCGCTTCCCATGGTAAATGAGCAGATGGGATATGCAGATGGGGGGCTTGCCATCAGCCTCCTCGTTTCATCCATGCCTTTTATTTTTGCACTCATGTCGCCTGAGGCTAAAATTCGCGACTGGGCCAGAGCATACGCGGCAGACAAAAACGCCAGCATGATCGGTTGCTGGGCGATCACAGAGCCTGCTCATGGCACGGACTGGATTTTGGGCGTCAGCAAGGCTGGCGGTGATCCCAGGCTTGCCCCCTCACTTACGGCTGTCAAAAAAGGTGACGAGTATATTCTAAATGGCTGGAAATCCGCATGGGTCAGCAATGGCACCATCGCAACGCATGCACTGCTTCATGTGGGCATCGAACAGTCCATGGGCATTCATGGTTCCGGTATCGCCCTTTGCCCGCTTGATTTGCCGGGTATTTCAAAAGGAGCGCCCTTGGATAAAATGGGTCAGCGGGCGCTCAACCAGGGCGAAATCATTTTTGAAGAGGTGAAACTGAACAAAAAGTATATGCTTCTGAACATACCCGGTATTTTTGGTGCCAATGCATTTGGCCATACGTTTCTGGGGATTGCCAACAGCACCATGGGCTCGACTTTTTCCGGTCAGGCCAAGGCATCACTTGACGAGGCATTGAAATTTGTGAAAACAAATGAAAGGGACGGAAAACCCCTTTCCGAACAACCGGATATAAAGATAAAGATGTTCAGGATGTTTGCCAAGGTTGAATCAACGCGTCTTTTTTCCTTAAGAGTGGCCAATCATTTCCTGTCCAGATTTTCAGGACCGTTCATGTCTGCAGGAACCTCATTTCGAATGACATTCTGGATGATAGGGAAAGCGCTTCAAACATACGCCAGTTTAAACGAGAACCATGAATTCATCCGAAATTTTACAAAACGGTTCACACATCCTGAGCATGCCGGTGAATTGATGGATTGGGGTAAATATGGGGTGGGATCAAAAATCAATGCAACAGAAACCGCATATCAGGTGGCTAAAGAAGCATTTGAAATTTTTGGTGAAAAGGCACACGTAAAAGACTACCCGATCGAAAAAATGTTAAGGGATGCCCGGGCTTCCACAATTGAGGATGGTATAAATGATTCACTCGCTTTGGCATCTTTTGAAGGCCTTTAAAACAACCATCTACGGGTAAATAGAGGAGAAGAACATGGCCACCCAGAATTTGGACATTGAAATCAGTAAAGAAACAAAAGCCATGTTAAAGGAAGTTGCGAAATTTACAGGTGATCTGCTTCGGGTTTCCGGGGTCGAACTGGACAAGGTTGAGAACTTTCTGGAACTTACGAAAGAGGATTCGTCATTATGGAAGGTATTCAAGGCGTATCGGGAACTTGATCTTCATCTTCTGCATATCCCGTCTGACATGGGCGGCGTGGATGGATTGGAAGGTGTGACACCCTTGTTGATAAAGGAACAAATGGGATATGCCGATGTCGGGTTGGCCATGAGTCTTCTCGTTTCAGATATACCATTTATCTACGCAGCCAAAGCCCTTTCTCCCGAACTGCAAAAGCTGGCCGGAAGTTATTGTGAAGACAGAGGCGCAAAGATGATCGGTTGCCTGATAATGAAAGATCATCCTCATGCAGGTTCACCTTTGAATGCGGTCAAGGAAAAGGATTCTTTTCTCCTGAATGGTATCATGGAACGCGTTGCAAATGGGAATATTGCCACGCATGCTCTGATTCATAATGAATTTTCAAAAAATGGAGAGGAAACGGGCGCAGCTATCGCAGTTATCCCTCTTGATCTACCCGGAATAAAAAGGGGAGAGCCATTGAACAAGATGGGACAACGGTCCTTGAATCAGGGATCAATCACCTTTAAAAATGTAAGAATCTCTGCCGCATATTTACTGACAGATGACCGTGTTGTTGCGAATCAGATGAAAAAGTCGATTGCCGTCATGTCTGTGCTTGATACCGGTATTTTATATTCAGGCCTTGCCATGGCTGCATTGGACGAAGCCCGAAAATATGCCATTGATAGAATACAAGGGGGAGTTCCCATTATCGAGCATAAAAATATCAAGCTGAAGCTGTTCAAACTTTTTCAGATGGTGGAGTCCTCCCGGGCCTATGCCCGGCGAATTGCCAACTATCAATTTTATCACCCACTGCCACCACAGGAAGTTCACGCAGCAGCATTGAAATGCATGGCCACCCAGACAGCATCAGAAGTCAGCAGTGAGGTGATACAGATTTTCGGAGGAAATGGACTGGCCAAGGAATACCCGGTGGAAAAATTATTCAGAGATGCACAGACAGGCCTTGTTGAAAATGGCGTGAATGACTGGCTGGCCATACGGGCAGCAGATTATTTATAGTATATGGAGATTAAAATCAGACCGGCTATTCTTTGAAAAATCAAAGAATAGCCGGTTCAGGAAGGTTTATTAAACCATTCTGCTGCGGATAAGTGCAGAATGGCTCTTATTCGGTTTCAGTGGATTCAGACAATACCGTCAAATTGGTCTCAACCAGTTCAATTTCAAGGGGTTCACCCATCACACTGAACTGGCCCACCCCCTTGATCATGCCTATTCCCTTGGCAACCCAGTAAGTCAGTTCCGTTTCTTGCGAACTGTACCCGGAAAGACTTGAATCCGGCACATAGGTTTCGCGTTTCACCTTGACCACGTTTTCGTATGTTGTTCCTCTCACGGTATAGGATTCGAGTTTTTCCAGGATTTCCCATTTTTCAGCAGAAGAAACCTGTTCATTGATGGGCATTTCATCTTCATACGCACCTGAAATCCAGACTTCGCCTGTAGCCGTGCCATAAATTTCGCCTCTCTCATTATAGACGTATCCAACAGGCAGTTCGTCCAGGTTGTCCCTGTCGATAAACCATTCGCAAGGCGTTTCATAGGCAACAGACACAAGCACGTCAACTTTTATGGATGCTCCTGCCACTTTAATTTTCATGTTCATATTCATATCTGTCAGATCAACCATCGTGGCACCATCCAAAGAATCAAGAGATTCGAGAACATCGACGTTATAACTACCTGTTATCGAATTCCCTTGCGAGTCTCCATTAAATTCACCATCGATTTCCGCCCGCCTTTCCATATCAGCAGGATCGATAACTAGTATCAAAGGATCAAACTGGAACGTGAGGGCCACACCGTCCTGATAAACATTAAGGGGGGTTCCCTGATTGATCTCATACTTCCAGAACAGCTCAACGGTCTCACCGGATTCATTTTCAGCCAGAACCGGTGAAAAAGAACTGCTTGATGCAGATTTGTAGGAACTCGCATCCTTACCGCCACCAGAGTCACTGCTGCTGCCACCTGATCCTGTTACTGTGAATATGCCAAGACCCAGGATACATATGATACTCACATATCTGATAGGTGAAAATAATAGCTGTTTGACTTCCATTTTGATCGTCACTCCTTTCCTATATCAGGTGCCCCAAGATAAATACTGGTTGTGCCATATCGTATCAGGCATCAGAAACGCTGATGTCTGTGTATGACAAACAAAAAATTTAAAGAATTGATTTTTTTATCATAGATTTTAAATGAATTGATAAACACTTGTCAATATCATATTTTATAAACGCTTCTTTTCAAATTGCCGACCAGCAATGACAACACCTGTTTTGGGTGCAGTCAGCAAAATATATCCGGTCTTCAGATGGTTTTTTATACTTCCCCCAAAGCAGATAAAATCTATTCATGGCTGAATCTGCCCCCTCATTTCTGCGGCTGGAGCAATCTGGCACACGGTGGCATTATCGCAACCGTTCTGGACGAGATCATGGCCTGGGGGTCCATGGCCATTCTAGGAAAGTTTATTTTATCAAAAACGATTACGGTTGATTTTATCAGACCGGTTATTCTGGGAACAGAAATTCGGGCAGAAGGATGGTTGAAATCTGTCAGCAGTGAAAAAGAATCTGTTCTGGAAGGGTGCATTTATAACAGTGAAAATGAAATCTGCGCCCGTTCAACGTGCGTGGCGGCCACGTTTACAACAGAGGCTGTCAGAAAAATGGGTGTTGCAGATGAGAAGATGTTGAATGAGCTTGATTATATGATGAACAGCTGGAGATAGGAAAGAAAACGGGCGGGGTTCATTGAATCAACCCTGCCCGTTTTTCGGTTTTTATGAAACGACTACTTCAGTTCGTTTCTGGAGAGTTTCAATACATTTCGTGCAATAATCAGGTGCTGGATCTGGCCGGTTCCTTCGAAGATATCGAGAATTTTACTGTCTCTCATCCATTTTTCGGCAAGTTCGTCCGTTCCAAAACCCATGGGGCCCAGAAGGTCACATGTTTTCTGGGTAATCAGCGTGCCACTTCTTCCGGATTTGGCTTTGGACATGGATGCTTCAAGGTTGTTGGCAATTTTGTTGTCTGCCATCCATGCGGCTCTCCACGTGAGAAGTCTCATGGCATCCAGGGTTGCTTCCATCATCAGATATTCTTTTTCTACAGCACTGACGTTGTTGATATTTTTTTCGTAATCAATGGTTGATCCCTGTTCTTCCAGTTTCTTTTTGAGAAGTTCAAGAGATGCCTTGGCAACACCCACAGACATGGCTGCAACAAAAGGTCGGGTATTGTCAAAGGTTTTCATGACGCCTTTGAAGCCTTCGGTCGTTTTTGTTTTGACTTCAGGGCTGCCAAGGAGATTGTCTTTGGGAATTCGGCAGTCTTTTAGCACAAATGTTCCGGTGTCAGATGCGCGGATACCGAGTTTATGTTCGAGTTTTTCAAGTTTGAAACCCGGTCGGTCCTTTTCAACAACAAAAGACTTGATGCCGGCTTTTCCTGCTTCCGGATCGACTGTGGCCCATACGACAACCTGTTCGCATCTGTCAGCTGTGGTTACGAAGATTTTTTCACCATTGAGCACATATTCGTCACCATCAAGGATGGCGGTAGTCTGGATTGAACCGGAGTCTGAACCGGAGCTTGCTTCTGTGATCGCCATGGCGGTCCATTTCTGCCCAAAGCGTTCATACTGTTCATCTGTGGCAACAGCATCGATTGCTGCGTTTCCAAGTCCGGCACCGGGAAGGGTCAGAAGAAAACCCACATCGCCATAACACATCTGTTCAACAGAAATAACGGTTGTCATGTTTGCGCCAAATTCTACCGGACCTTTGTCCTTTTTGGGCTTGTCGTCACCGTCCTTTTTTTTCTTTCTGCCGCCTTTGGCGCCGCCCTTGAATATATCAAGTTCTTTTGGGTATACATGTTCATTGATATCATATTGTCTGGATACAGGCCTGAAGATGCCGTCGGCAACACCTTTCAGTGAATTGTTTACATCGACTAGTGGTTTGGGTAATTCTAAATTTATCATTATATCCTCCTGGAATTCTTTTTTTCTTGCAAATACAAACGTTATATACTGGCGACGCCTTCAAGCGTACTGATGCCTCTGCCGTTTCGGTAATATCTTTCAACCGGATAATCTCTGATGTAGCCATGACCGCCCATGACCTGAACCCCATAGTCGGTTACATGCATGGTTTTGTCTCCGGTGTAAATTTTTGCAAGATAGGCTTCTCTTTTGGCATCTTTTCCATTTTCAATTTTCGATGCTGCCTGCCAGGTGAGAAGACGCATGGCGTCAACTTCATATGCCATTTCTGCAATCATGAAGGCCACCGCCTGTCTGTGAGCAATCGGTTCGCCAAACTGGACTCTTTCTTTTGCATATTCACGGGCATAATCGTATGAGGCCCTTGAAACGCCGGTACCTATAGCGGACATGGCAATTCGTGATTTCTGAAGGAATCTTGAGAAATTGCATCCTTCTGCTCCGCCAACACGGTCATCTGCCGAAACTTCACAGTTCTCAAGTGTCACTTTGTTTGTTTCCAGGGCATAGAGGCCGATGTTCCGTTCACGTTCACCGACTTTAAGGCCGGGATTGTCTGCACTGACGATAAAAAGGTTTGGTGCACCATCAAGGTTTGCTGCAACAAGCATGTGCTTGGATTTTGACGCAAGCGGTACAACACATTTTGTACCATTTAAAACATAGGCGTTGTTTTTCTTTTCAGCAATGGTTTTCATATTGGCGGCATCAAAACCAAAATGCGGTTCATTGACGGCACATGAGCAAGGGGTGAACTGTTCCTTACAATAGAGCGGAAGGTATTTTTTCTTCTGTTCATCCGTACCCAGCTCGAGTATGGGGCTGATAAAGAGAGATGGCTGCATGACGGCAATTGTAAACGCCATGTCTCCATATGCCAGTTCTTCCAGCACAATTGTGGATTCAATTGGAGAATCCTGCATGCCGAAACCACCGAATTCTTCCGGAACTTTTGAAATGGAAGCACCCAGTTCCCAGGCTTTCTGGATGGCATCTGCAGGTATTTCCTTTTTTTCATCCATTTCTAGTGCATTGTCAGTCACAAGTTTTTTAACGAGATTTGCGACCTCACTTTTGACCATTTTTTGTTGTTTTGACATCGAAAAACTAAACATTTTGCCTCCTGTGTCTATGTATGTTTCCAATACGTATAAATAACGGATATCGTTATATTTCCGGCCTGGTGCATGGAATAAGTCATCAGAGAGATCATCTGGTGTTCCGGAAATACGATATAGCCTTTTTTGCCCTTGTTTTAAGAACTGACCAATATACCTGGTGTTGGTTCACCAATGTTGATTATAAAATCGACCAGAAGTCAAGAAAAAAATCGTCTTGATTGAGAGAGGGGTTTGATTTATTATGGTAAAGTTAAATAAATATAATATGTTGTAGAATGTTAAAAAATTTACGGTCGGTAAAAAAATGGGTTAATGCTGATGCAGAAATCAGGAAAGCTGTTGCCCCAGAGGAAGACGGGGCAGATACGTTGATGGAATTTTCAGCAGGTGGGGTCTGGATATGATCAGACGGTTGCATAGCGTTCACCTGCCATTGACATCTGCAATGATTTTCTCTCCCACTTTTTCCGCCGATTTTCCAAAGAGTTCCTGCAGATCAATGGTCTCAAGATAGCTGTCATCCCAGTTGATGCTGTTCTCCTGAACGATATTTTTAATATGTTCATATTTGCCGCCCAACGCTTTTATCGTGTTGAATAGCGGCACATTCTCCCTGAAGGAAATATTGAGAAGCAGGAGGTATTCAATCACATTGACCTTGGACGGGTCTGTCGATACAGCAGGGATGACAAGGATTGACCGGCTGTCTTTTCTGCCGGTGCCTATGTAAACGTTTCCCTGCCTCACGATGATCTGTTTGGTGCCTTTGAGTCTGGTATCTGATTCCACTCGGGAAGGGATATCTTTCAGGATTCCATCCTTTTGAAGGACATCAATCGTTGTCTCATCTGTGGGTTCGCCAAGGAGGTTAAGACCACCAATGCGGTAAAGGATAGAACCGTTTATTCCGGAAACAACATTCTGCAGGTTTTTCAAAACAATGACGTTGCTGTTGGTCAGCTGGGATACTGACAGTTTATAGTATGCAATGGCTTCAAAAAGGAGACCTTCGATTTTTTCGCTGATTCTGCTGGTTCCCACGGTAACGGTTTTGGCCTGATGTTTGATGGCATCAACCGGCCGGGCGAGGAAGTTGATGGCGTCGCTCATGCTTTCAAAAAGCATCTGAATAATATTGTTGGCAGTGCCTTTTTTGCCAAAGTCAAATTCAAAATCGGTCACAGGCAGTCTTCCTGTGAGGTACTTCAATAACATGGAGAGATTGGCCACAGAATCGAATCCCATGATTGCCGGAAACCCGTTTGTGTTCTTTTTATCCCTGAATGCCTGATAAAACTGGGCGGCTTGTTCTCTGAAACCTCTCTCAACAAGAACCTCATAGACATTAAGTCCCTGACTGGCATAGTCGTCCAGTGCGGATTTCAGCTCACGGCTATGGTCATACATGAATTTCGAGCCTTCATTGATTGAAAGGGCGGCATAATATCCCCAGAGATGGCCCACAAGCGTATTTAATACAGGTGCCAGGTGTTCACTGACTTTGGGTACATGAAATACGTCTGCCGCGTATGGTGCAAAACGGTTTTCTCCTTCATCAGTGATGACAATGGGGAGGGCCTTATGGGCGTTGAAAATGGCTGTGTCTTTGATAATATCACCCAGCACATTTTCACGTGTTCCTGCAGCGCAAACAATGATCAACGGTTCTGAAGAAAGGTCAATGTGCTTTTTATCTTCCACATAGTCCGATGATATGGTTTTATAACAGAGTTCACTTAATTTGATTCGGATTTCATCGGAGGATGCCTTGTTGGGGCCACTTCCCACGACAGCCCAGTATGTTTTTTTAACCGCATGCTTTTGGGCGGAGGTTTCAATTTCAGATCGCATGCCCAGGATTTTTCTCATATGACCGGGAAGCTTCAGGAGGGACTTGATCTCTTCTGAAACAAAGGCCTCATCCCTTGCACCTTTCAGGCCTGCAATGTGAAGTGAAAGAATGGCGCCAGCCACGATCTGTGAATAAAAGGCTTTTGTAGATGCCACAGACATCTCAATGTCTCTGCCGCTTGATGTATAGATGATACCATCCACCTTGAACGTCAGATCGGAATCCCTTCGGTTGACAATCGCCAGTGTCCTGGCCCCTCTGGTTTTTACCATATCCACAGCCCTGTTGGTGTCAGTTGTGGTTCCCGATTGGCTGATGGCAATTACAAGCGCATCTTTCATGGCGTCTGTTTTGTCAGTGTCATTCAAAATAAATCCTGAAAGTTCAGATGCCTTTAGCGCTTTTACAAGAATCAGCGGATCATTCAGATAATAGTTCATGATGTTGGCGCACGCAAGCGCGGCAACGCCTGCGGTTCCCTGACCGGTGAAATATATCCGCCGGATGGTATTTTTTGAAAGCGCATCCGAAAGGATATCTGGCAGGGTTTTTTGATCAAGGGCGGTCATGTAGACATTGCCGGTGCCTGGTTTCACTTTCCAGCGGTTCAGAAGTGTTTTTTCAACAGAAACCGGAGACTCGGTGATTTCTTTCAGGAAGTAGTGGCTGAATCCCTGGCGGTCAATGTCTCTTGATGTGATCTTTGTATGCTGGATGTTTTTTTCCGTGATGGGAATAGGGGTGCCGTCATAATACATCGCGGTGATACATTCTGTGGGGTCTTTTATGGGGGACCCCTTTTTTCCTGAATGGCTCAAAACAAAAATCTGGCCTTGCGTGTCTCCATTTTTGCCATGAAAAATCGATTCCCCGTCCATCTTGATGTAACGGTTGGTTTCTTCAATGAACCCGTAAATTTCAGACGTCGGCATGAAATGATCGTCGGCAATGCCCACAAAAATGGCCTGTCCGCTTCCTTTCTGGGCCAGAAACAGCTTTCCGGGGGAAAGATCTGTATGCATGACAATGGCGTGGGAACCTTCAAAATCATTGACAGCCATCAGGAAAGCTTCACTGATCCTGTGGCCTTTTTTAAGATACATTTCAATCTGCATGGGGATGATTTTGGTATCGGTGGTAATGTTTTCCTGAAGGGTGCCGTACTGGTTTTCGTATTCTTTTTTAAGCTCGAGATAGTTGTCGATATCTCCGTTCAGTGATACATGAATCAAGCCTGTTTTTTTTGTTTTGCATTCCCTGGTTTCATTATCCACAGGATGGCAGTTCGCTTCGGAAATTTCTCCGACAGAGGCCCACCGGGTATGTGCGGTTACGGTATTATGGACATGCTTTGTGCTGGCCGCTTTTTTAAGAATGCCATCCTTTTGAATCTGGTGTCTCAGGAAACTGACATTGTCACCCAGACTGCCTATTTCAGCCGCAATTTTGTATGTCATGGTCATGGTCACATGCTGGCTTTCTGCATTTTCGTTGATGCTGATACCATTGTTTTTCAATACATCCCTGTTCGTTCTCTGGCTGAGCGTATTTTCTGGATCATTTGGGGCCAGTTTTTTTTTGAACTGGTCGAAAGTCTCTTTTTCAAACACAAACAGGATCGAAATACCGGCAGAATCCCTGCCTCTGACCTCAAGACGGTCAATGGCATTCAGTACAGCATTGATTTTTTTATAAACCCTTATTGTATCCGCTGGCAGCTTATCCCCGTTCGCACAGAGGAGCCCGGTGATTTTATCAATGTTCTTGAGAATTTCCGCTTCGAGTGTCCATCGGATATCTTTTAAATCTTCAATCCGTTTGCTGACAATATCGGTTTCAGCTGAATCAAGAAAGCCTGTCTGTTCGACAAGAGCGTTTTCTTCACCGGCAACAAGTCTTCCCAAATCCGCGGACAGGCCTTGAAGCATTTCCCGGGCGGTTTTGGTATTGAATACAGCAATAAACGGGTCGTCATTCTTGTGACGGTGCACTATCGTTTTGAGTTGGGAAAGGGTGGACTCCCCGGCAAGGTAATGGTCCTTCAGGGAGTGATTGTTTTCTTTGCATAATGAAAATGTTTTTTCGCTGATAGCTGAAAATAAAAGGTTCAGTGATTCACCTGCAACCTCGAATGCCGGTTTTACGCCTTTTCCATAAGATACAATACCTGCAAGACCGCAAAATAGGGTATTCATCCTGACAGGAAAGATCACAATCGCGTTTTCACCGTCAAAAGAGCGGTTCCTGCCCATATGAATATCTGTTTTCAGAAAATCATATGTTTGTCTGCAAGCATTTGAAATATAATTTGATAGTTTTGAAAAATATGTAGTGGGTTTCATCCGTGTTCCTTTATCTGTTAGAGGGCTCATCCCTGCCTTGTATTCAAGTGAGGTTTTTCCTTATGTATCATGGAAATTCAACCCATATAATCAGATTAAAAGGGTTTCGTCAAAAAAAATATCCGAGTCTCTCAATGTCATGCCGGAAACCATGTCTTCCAGTCTGGCGATTAAGGGAAGAAGGGTTTTGGCATCTGTGGCGGAGATCCTTATGCCGTCCCGGAATCGCTCCGGGGATTCATTTTCAGGATCAGAGAGAAGATCCTGTTTGTTGAATACATAGAGAACCGGGATTCTGTCCAGCTTGAGGTCTTCAATAATTTTTTCTACCGACTGAATCTGTTCGCGATAGCGGGGATTGCTGATATCCACCACATGAAGCAGCAGGTCTGCACCTTCCAGTTCTTCCAGGGTGGCTTTAAATGCGGCAATGAGTTCCTTGGGAAGGTCTTTGATAAACCCCACGGTATCTGTGATGATTACTTCAATATCCTGGGGAAAGCGGAGTCTTCTGCTGGACGGATCAAGGGTCGCGAAAAGCTTGTCTTCGGCAAACACCTTGCTTTTGGTCATGGTGTTCAGCAGGGTTGATTTACCCGCATTCGTGTATCCGACGATAGAAATAACAGGAACCCCTTTTTTATTTCTTTTCGATTTCTGCTGTTTGCGGTTTTTTTGAATGGCCTCAACTTCTTTCTGAAGTTTCAAGATGCGTTCACGGGCGCGTCTTCTGTGGATTTCCAGTTTTGTCTCCCCAGGCCCACGGCCGCCGATGCCGCCGGTGAGTCTCGACATGGCCGTATTTTTTGTAATGAGCCGGGGCATGAGATATTTTAGCTGGGCCAGTTCGACCTGGAGTTTGCCTTCTCTTGATTTGGCACGCTGGGCAAAGATATCCAGGATAAGCTGTGTCCGGTCAATCACTTTGAGATCGAGCTGGTCGGTGACCAACCGTATCTGTCCGGGATCAAGTTCCTGATCGAATACAATCAGGCTCACGTTTTTTTGCAGGGCAGTGATGGTCAGGTCGGCAAGCTTTCCTTTGCCCATGATAAATTTGGGATCAACCTGTTTACGCTGCTGTAAAACGGTATCTATCACCTGAATGTCTGATGACCGTGCCAGTTCTTTCAATTCAGCCAATGAGTCCAGGGCTTGCGGCTTGGGGCCTGTGGTCACATGGACCAGAATGGCCCGTTCACCTGTTTGACCGGTGTCAAGAAGTGCCTGGAGCTTCGAAAGGGACGCTTCTGTCTCACGTATCAGTGCCATGCACCCGATATCAAGACGGGTATGCATGAGGGGCTTGAGCAGCACATATGGTTTTTCTTCATTGCCGGGTTCTATGTGGCCGGCATGGATTTCAAGGGGCAGCCCGTCATTTGTAATGGTCACGGCAGCCATTAAATCAAGTCTCAATAACGAAAGATCTGTCAGGTCATCTTTGGTGAGGGCTTCGTTTTTAAGGTGCGTATGAATGCATTTCAGTCCGTTCAATCGGCCCGGTGCCGCATGATACTCATTTAATTTGGGAATGACGATCTGGTCCGGCGTGCCCACAATGACACCAACGGTTTTGCCGGACCGGTTGATCAGAAGGGCGATCTGGCGACGGATTTCATGGGAGATATCAACGATTTCCCGGCACAATTCCGGAGTGAGAATGTACTCCGGCGGTGTTCTGCGCCTGTAGAGGTTTTCAATTCGTTTTATCTGGTTGGCCTTGAGGCCTTCAACGTTTCCATAAATGGTTTTCATATGAGTCGTTTGTTATGACGTGATTACCTGATCAAATTCACTGGGAGCCGGATTTTCAAAACGGGTGTATTTACCGATAAATGTCAAGGGCACAGCGCCCGTGGCCCCATTTCTGTGTTTGGCGATAATGATTTCCGCTTTGCCTTTGTTGGGATTGGTGTCTTCTTTATTGTAGACTTCATCCCGGTAAATAAATGCCACAATATCCGCATCCTGTTCGAGTGCGCCTGACTCTCTCAAGTCCGACAGAACAGGGCGTTTGTCGCTTCGCTGTTCCAGCATGCGATTAAGCTGGGACAGGGCAATAATCGGAATATTCAATTCCTTTGCAAGGGATTTTAAAGATCGTGATATTTCCGCGATTTCCAGATGACGATCAATGGTAGACCGGCCTTTCATTAATTGAAGATAATCAATGATGATGAGTCCCAGGCCGTTGACGTTCATGGAAAGCCGTCTTGCTTTGGCCCGGATATCCATGGGGGAAACGTCTGCGGAGTCATCAATATAGATAGGGGCTTCGGCCAGAATGCCTGCTGAATTGGTGATTTTTGACCAGTCGTCACTGCTAAGGAATCCGCTTTTCAACCGGTGGGAGTCCACACGGGCTTCAGACGTAAGCAGTCTCATGGACAATTGCTCTTTTGACATTTCAAGAGAAAATACAGCAACGGGAATCCGGGATTCAATGGCCATGTTCCTCGCGATATTCAAGGCAAAAGCGGTTTTTCCCATGGATGGTCTGGCAGCGATGATGATCAGATCCGATCGCTGAAGCCCCGAGGTGATATGATCTATCTGCCTGAATCCGGTGGGAAAGCCGGTAAACTGGTTGTCGCTTCCCTGTCTTTCTTCAAGGAGATCAATGTTCTTGTCAATCAGATGCTTGAGTTGCGCAAAGCTGGGCTGCAGTTTGTCTTCTGTAATTTCAAAAATGGTTTTCTCAGCAAAATCGATAATATCATCCACATCCCCCCGATCTTCAAAACAGCGGGTCACAATCCGTGAGGCGTTCTGAATCAATTTCCGCAAGGCTGATTTTTCCCGGATGATTTTCGAGTAAAACACCGGATTGACCGACAGCGGCACCGTATCGACGAGTCTTGAAAGATAAGCGGCGCCCCCGATATCCGTAAGTTTGTCCTGATTTTTCAGATGATGGGCAAGGGTGATCAGATCCACAGGCTCACTCTTGGTAAAAAGATCCGTGATCGCTGAATAGATTATCTGATGGCTGGCCTTGTAGAAATGTTCGGGCAAAAGAATTTCAACCACGTCAAGCAACACGTCATTATTGATGAGAATGGCACTTAAAATGGATTCTTCCGCTTCGATATTCTGGGGCGGCAGTTTATTTAAAAAAGAATCGGTATCGTTTTTTTGTAACGCCATAATAAAAAAAACTGTTCCTTATAAACGACCACCCGCAGATGGTTTCACAACCAGTGCCGGTTATGTCGTCTGTTAATTTTATATCACATGGTCTGAATTGCCGGATGACGGTACACTGAGAACCGTCATCCGGTGATTATACGAAGGTGGGTATTCCATCATGTCGGCAAAACCGGCCAGCTGGCAAAACAGGGAATTTGCATTCCGCAAATACGTTAACGCATTTTTTAAAGAACATTATACGGGTTTGTCTTCCGGTACAACTTCAACAGTAATTTCAGGTTTTACACCTTTATACAACCGGATTGGCACTTTGTAAATGCCAAGATTTTTGATCGGTTCCGCAAGAAGGATCATCCGTTTTTCAATGGTAACGTCCTGACTGGCGATGGCATCCGCAATATCACGGGTTGTTATTGATCCGTACAATCTGTCTTCATCACTGACCTTGGCTGAAATTTTGCAATAAATTGCAGATACTTTTTCTGCCATTTGCATAGCCATCTCACGCTCTTTGGCAATCTGAATTTCAAATTTGGCCTTCTGATGCTCAAGCATTTTTTTATTCTGTGGTGTGGCCAATACGGCTTTGCTTTGCGGAAACAGGTAATTTCTTGCGAAGCCTTTGGCCACATTGACCTCTGCGCCGATAATCCCGATTGAGTCTATGGTTTCTGTTAAAATTACTTTCATTATACATTCTCCCCTACAGGATATCCTGTAGTTCCTAAAATTTTTAAGCAAAACTTAAAAAAGTTAAATTCGTTAACAAATTATGTGTCACTCTTCTGTTTTTCCGGCTGGCGAAAGTTTCCTGAAATTCAGCCATACATCAAAAAGGCCTATGCCTACCAGAAGAATCAGAAGAATCTGATTCAGGGCAATGATTGCGTATAATAACACCTTTAAAACAAGAGGGAACTTCTTTTTTTCAAACATAAAAGAAGTAACCGCCATTCCCTGAAACATATAAACGGTAAAACAGGTAATCAACCCGTTCATGCCTATAAGCCAGGGGGCACCATCTGTCAAAATGAGCAAAAGGCCGCTTCCGATAATACCCCATACCAGTTTTTCCGGCGCCTGCCATTTGTTCAAGGGGGCATTCCCCAGAAAAAGATCAAATCCTTTTTTCATCAGGATAGATCGCGCAATCAGAAGGTTCAGCCAGCCCACAACCAATGCGGTGGATATCAAAAGAGATGGCAGAATTCTGACCAATGCATACTGGATTCGAGGCAATGCATCGTTCAGGAGACTGATATTCTCTTCAGGCATTCCCATTTTTTCGTAAAGGGATACCGTAAGTACGAGATTTCTCTCAACATAGGCAGATACCATCTGGATGATATCCACTTGCCTGGCCATACTGTAAAAGAGCAACCCTGCAAACCCTGCGGCCAAAATGAGTCCACAGGCAAACAAAATGGTTTTTTCTATCGAGTATCCGGATTCGGAGAACTCCCCCAGAAAAAAACCAAAAATCATCAGACCGGAGAATAGAAAAAAATCCGGTGACAGTGCCTCAAGAATCAGGGCAATTAAAACAAGCATGGCAGAGGGAACCACCATACCGGATTGTCTGCCCAGTTTCAGCCTGTAAAGCATGACAGGCAGCGGAATAAAGAGAGAGCTGAAAAAACTGATAATCGGCATAGTTACGGATGCCAGAAAGAGCGTTCCCGTAATGGCTATTCCAGCCATTATATCTCTTGTTTTCTCCCACGTTTCTGTCCGGGACAATGGTGTTTTTTTCCCCCTGATAAAAATTTACCTTTATAATTCTTTTATTGACCCTACGTATGGGAGTAACGCAATTGTACGGGCTCTTTTAATTGAAACCGTCAATGAACGCTGATGCTTTGCGCATGTCCCGGTAATCCGTCTTGGAATAATTTTTCCCCGTTCAGACAGAAAATATTTTAACATCCTGACATCTTTGTAATTTATTTCAAGTTCTTTATCCGCACAAAAACGGCAGACTTTTCTTCTGTGATAGACCTTCTTCCTTTTCTTAAAGGAACCGGCACCTGACCGTGATTGTGATTGGGATTGTGAATGTGATTGTGATCTTGAACCCATCATTTACGCTTCCTCCTTGTCGCTTTCTACTTCTTCGTCGGTTGTATCGTCAAAATCAGCGCTATCATCATCGGACGCGTCCATGTCTTTTTCAGATGCCTTTTTTTCTGCTTCTTCCTTGGTTTTCTTTATTTCGGCCATTTTTGCTTTGACTTTATCAACATCAACATCATCTTCAAGCAGAATGGTCATGTATTTCATGACCTTGTCGTCAAGGCGGCTTGTTCTTTCCAGTTCGTCGACCAATTGGGTTGAACCGCAAAAATTGACACAAACATAGTATCCGCGAGTTTTTTTACGGATCTCATATGCCAGTTTTCTTTGTCCCCATTCGTCAAAATCGACAATGAGTCCTTTTTCTTTTTCGATCAGGGTTCTGATCTTTTCAAAAATTTGACCTCGACCGTCTTCCGACAGATCCGGATCAATGATAAAAGTAGTTTCGTATTGTCTCAAATCAACCTCCCTTTGGCTGTAAAGCCCTGAAATTTATATAAATCAGAGCAAGGATGAAAAACGCATACACCTTGTATGCATCAAAAACTTTTTTAACTAACATCATTGATAGACACCTGTCAAGATGATTTATGGATGGAATCCTGGGGGGGCCTTTTGAAAATACCTTGTTGTTTTGCCTGATGGAAAGTTTTGAAAGACTATTAATTAATTCATTGCTTTTTTCATTTTATTATGATTCAATTTTATCGTTACAAAACGATCGTTCACAATTACCGCATCCTGGCAGACCACAAACGTTCCTGAACCAGAGACGCATACCCAGTCTGAATAATCATGATTCCAAGGAGAGTCCGGATGATGAGGTCATTTCATGATTGATCATTTAAATCGTATCCGTTTTAACGTTCCGGACATGGATAAGGCTAAAAAATGGTACACGGCTGTTCTTGAACAGGAACCGATTGTTGATCATCATCTGCAGGTTGTTTTTAATGCAGGGAATTCATGGCTGACGATCCGGTCGGGGAATCCGTCACAGGCAAACAGCAGCTTGTCACCTGCCGAATACTGGCTTGTGGATGATATTGACGGGATGTTTGAAAAACTTTTAAAGTCAGGCGCCAAGGTTCATTCTGAATTCAGTGTAACGCCTTTTGGTGAAAAAGCCGTTTCTGTCAGGGATCCTTTTGGCAATATATTCGGGATCATGGAAAATAAAATATACAAGGAAGGCAGGCTTGTCGAATCCAAACCGTCACGAACCGCTATGGGGGCCGCTTTTTTTCGAGCCATTGCAGCGATAGAAGAGGATAAGGCCATAGGACCGGATTATCTGGCAGCGCTTTTTTTGTCAAAAGAGATGAAGATAATTCTTGAATACCCGGAAATGAGAAAATGGGCAAAAAAATACAGGGCGCCATCCGGACTCTATGAGTATATGTGTGCGAGGACCATGTCATTTGACCGCTACTACAATGAAGCGCTGAAAGACGGGTGCACCCAGATTGTGATTCTGGGTGCGGGATACGATACAAGGTCTTGCCGTTTCAGAGACCGGACAGGAAAAGCCCGTATATTCGAACTCGATATCCCCACCACGCAGGAGCGAAAAAAGGAAGTTCTTTCCCAGGCAAATATTTCTGTACCGGATCAGGTTTTATTTGTGCCAATAAATTTCAACAGGGACTCCCTTGAAGACGTGCTGTTCAATGCAGGGTTTGACAAAAATCAGAAGACCTTTTTTCTCTGGGAAGGGGTGACGTACTACCTGGCTCCCCAAACGGTTGATCACACATTGAAATTTGTTCAGTCACACTCATCAAAAAGCAGCAGCATTGCGTTTGATTATGTGGCCATTTCAGAAAGCCTGTTAGATGGGTATGGGGTGAAGGATCTGATTGGCTATATGCAGTCTGAAAACCCCGGAGAACCGTCCCGCTTTGCCATAGAAGAATGCAGGATAGAATCATTTTTATCTGAAAGGGGATTCCAGGTTCTCCATCATCAGACGGCAAAAGAACTGGAACAGAAAATGATAAAGACAGACAACGGCTTTTCAGGAAAGATAACGGCTTTTTTCTGCGTTGTTCATGCATCAGGTGGATGTCCCTTTGTTTGATCCTTCCGCATAATGGCTATTTTAGGTATTGTGTTTCAGCGCATATCTGGTAATATACTAAGCAAATTCAAAACGACTGCCCATGTTGAGGTCAATAAGGTCAACATCTTCTCACTGTTTTACGCTATCAGGTTCTGATATAACAATCACCCGTTCTTTTTGCCTGAATTTTTAAGGATGAATCAGGAGGCCAATCAGACATGCAGGGATTGAGTATAAGAAACTGTTATATCCTGGGAGTTACCCTGATGTTTGTGTGTTTTGCCGCGTGCACGGTCTTCTGGATCAACTGCCAGATGAAAGAACAGGCGCTGGTAGAGGCACAGGAGAAGGCCCGGATTATCCTTGACAGGAATCTGGCAACCCATGCCTATTTTGCCGATCACCTCAAACCGTCTGTTTTTAAAATCACCAACACCTTTCTTCCTGACGGCTATTTTGACCCGGCATGGATGTCGTCCACCTATGCCATTCATAAAATAGAGAATTATTTCAATGCGCTGACAGATGGAAATTATTACTATAAGGAGTGTGCCATTAATGCCAGAAATCCTTCAAATGAGGCAGATGAATTTGAACGGGGGATATTTGAAAAGATACAGACAGCGCCTGAAAAAATACAATGGGATGGTATCCGGCAATTTAAGGACGGCAAATATTTCGTATTGATCCGCCGAAGCGAGACCATAACGGAAAGCTGTTTAATGTGCCATAGCAGCCCCAAAAACGCGCCGGAAGATCTGGTCCGCATGTATGGGCCATCACGGAGTTTTGGAAGGACCCAAGGAGAGCTGGTATCTGTTGCATCCATCAGAATTCCCATGGAAGATGCCTATCAACATGCCGATCATGTCACCCGTGAGATTCTGTTTGGTTTTTTAGTGATGGTCACAGTGTTGTTTGCCGGGATTCATTTTTTTAACCGGCATTTTTTCATGAAACCGTTGACGTATTTCAAGAAAAGGTCTGAAGCGGTGGCTGGAAAAGAAAAATATCATCCGGAGCTGGACCATGAGACAGGTTTGCGGGGAGAATGGCACATTTTAAAAACCGCATTTGACGACATGACAGCAAGTATCAACCAGCATGAAAACGAACTGAACAACCAGGTAGAAGCCGCTTTGATCGGAATGGCGGACAGGCATAAACAACTTGAAGACGAAGTGGCGGCCCACAGGAAAACAGCTGAAAGACTGAAGCTCGAATCTGATATCGTGAATCATATCAAGGTGGGATTATATGTCTATCATCTGAAAGACCTTGACGATGATCGTACCCTGGTTCTGATCGATGCCAATCCTGCCACTGAAAATATGACAGGGGTTCTTTGCAGGGATATTATCGGGAAAACCATTGATGAAAATTTTCCGGCTTTGCGGGAAAGGGACACCCCCAGGTTCTATGCAGATGTGGTCCGTTCCGGAAAACCGGCAGACCTGGGGGACTTCTATTATGAAGATAAAAGGGTTCAGGCAGCCTGGTATCAGGTAAAGGCGTTTCCGTTGCCCAATCAATGCATGGGGGTGTCTTTTGACAATATTACACCCAGAAGGCGGATTGAAGATGAACTGGCAAAGCAGAAAAATCAGCTCCAAGCCCTTTTTGACCATATGTTGAACGGATTTGCCTTTCACCGGATTATAACCGATCAAGCCGGCAGTCCCATCGATTATTGTTTTCTGGATGTGAACCCGGCATTTGAACGGTTGACCGGTCTCAACCGCAATGCCATTTTGGGAAAGTGTGTGACGGAGATCCATCCGGGCATTGAAAAATCCGCCTTTGACTGGATCGGCATCTATGGCCAGGTGGCCCTGACCGGCGAACCCATTCAATTTGAACAGTATTTTATGCCTCAGGATCACTGGTATCTGATTTCCGCATATTGTCCGATGGCCATGCACTTTGCCGTCACGTTTGAAGATATTTCCCATCAGAAAAAAGCGGAACAGGAAAAAATAGTCCTTGAGACCCAGTTGAGGCAGGCTCAGAAGATAGAAGCCATTGGGGTGCTGGCAGGGGGCATTGCCCACGATTTCAACAATATTCTGTTCCCGATTTTAGGGTTTGCCGAGATGATCCGGGATGACCTGGCGGAAGGCAGCCCGATAAAGGAACACGTCCTTGAAATCATAAACGGCACCAAGCGGGCTAGGGATCTGGTTAAACAGATCCTTACGTTCAGCCGTCAGGAAGAGGGCCTTCTGCAACCCATGAAAGCCCATATCATCATCAAAGAAGTGATCAGGCTTGTGCGGTCAACCTTTCCATCAACAATCACCATCAATCAGTCTATCGATTCAGACTGCGGTGCGATTTTTAACGATCCGACACGGATTCATCAGATTTTGATGAATCTGGTCACCAATGCCTATCATGCCATGGAAGAAAACGGCGGTGTGCTCACCATTCAGCTGAAGCGTGGCCATATGGATGACAGTGCCGCATTGCTTCATCACCTTGAACCCGGAAATTATGCGGTGATTACCGTAGCAGATACCGGACAGGGCATGAGTTCTGAAACCCTGGAGAAAATTTTCGATCCCTATTTCACCACAAAGGAAGAAGGAAAGGGGACCGGGCTCGGCCTGTCTCTTGTCTATGGTATTGTAAAAGCATCTGGTGGACATATCCTGGTCACCAGCAAGGCGGGCAACGGCACACAATTTGATATTTATTTCCCCGAATGTGACATCGATCAGAAAATTATTGAAAAGACTGACACGCAGCATATTTTCAGGGGGTATTCGCATGTGCTTGTCATCGATGATGAATTCCCGGTCGCGAATATCGGGAAACAGATCATGGAACGTCTGGGATACCGGGTAACGGTTCGCACAAGCAGCATTGAAGCCCTGGAACTGTTTAAAAACAGGCCTGACGATTTTGACGTGGTTTTCACCGATATGACCATGCCCAATATGACCGGCGACAGGCTCTCAAAAGAGATAAAAAATATCCGCCCTGATATTCCGGTGGTTCTCTGCACCGGTTACAGTAGCCGCATGACTGCTGAAAAGGCTAAAAAACTGGGCATTGACGCTCTGGTATACAAACCGCTTCTATTAACAGAGGTGTCTGAAACGCTCTTTACGGTTTTGGATAAAAAAGGCGTCGCATAACAGGAGGTTCATGATATATATTTCCATTGACTCTGAAAAAAGGGTAAGAATATAAACAGACAAGAAATATGAAACAGGCTCCTTTCACCACATTTAATCAGGGAGAAAACACTCATGAAACGAGTCCTTGTGATTGATGATGAACCTCAGGTTCGAAAGATGCTCGGGAAATTGCTGGAGCGGGAAGGGTTTGACGTGACAGATGCCCAGGATGGCAGGGAAGGTATCAGACTTTATCATGAAAACCCCTTTGATCTGGTGATTATGGATCTTGTCATGCCTGAAAAAGAGGGCATTGAAACCATCCGTGAACTTAAAGGGGATTATCCGGAAATAAAAATTATCGCCATGTCCGGCGGGGGGAAAAGTGCGCCTGAAGGCTATCTGGATATGGTCAGGATACTGGGCGCCATGCATACATTTGCCAAACCGATCATGACAGATCAACTGCTTGACGTTGTGCATGAGATTTTAGGCAGAGAATAAAACCTTTACGCGTACGACACCGGATCAATCCTAAATACCTGTCTGTTTTGAATCTTAGGGATGGTTAACCATGAGACCAAAACAACCCAAATGCGCATATGCTGTTTTGATGGCAGTCACAGGTATGCTGCTATGCCATTTCCTGAGCATGGGCACCGTAAACGCAGAGACAACAGGTGCGGACCACATTACAGCCGGTGTTCTCGAAAACTGGCCTCCCCATTATTTAACGGATCAGAAAACCGGAAAGCCAACCGGAATGGCCATAGATATCAGTGACGAAATTGGCCGGATATGCCATATTACAATAAGTTATCGTGTATTTAAAACCTGGCCGGCGCTTTTTCAGGCGCTTCTTGATAAAAAGATAGATATTGTTCCGAATATGGGGATCACGGAAGAACGGAAAAAAGATTTTCTCTACACAATCCCCTATGAAACCTTTAAAATTCATTTTTTTATCAGAAAAAATTCAACAGGCATAAATACCGAAGCGGATTTGAGAAATCGCCTTGTAAGCGTTGTGAAAACGAATCAGGGCCATTCTATTCTGGAACAAAAGGGATGGCAAAATCTGAAAGTTTACGACTCTCTTGAAGAAGCCCTGATGTCATTATTGTCGGGAAATTCAGATGCATTTGCTTATCCGGACCTGCCTTTGATTGCCATGCTGAGGCAGCTTGGACTGGAGGACAACGTCCGGATAATCGGCGAACCGCTTGCTGAAATAAAGCGCGGCATTGCAGCGCACAAAGATAATCACGCACTGATCGAAAAACTCGATGCCGCCATGCATGCCCTGATAGCCACCCATGAGTATGAACGAATTTATGTCACATGGTATGGGGAAAAAAAGCCGTTCTGGACAGCAGCAAGAGTCGCGATATTCATGGGGATGGGCATTTTGATTGTTTCCTTGATCCTGTTTTTCTGGCATTATGTTTCAATTCTGAATCTGAATAAAAAACTGATCAGCCAGACACGTCTGCGGGAAGAAAGCGAACGCCATTTGCATCAGATGCAGCACAAGTTTTCAGCCATTATGGATCATTCTCCGGCATTGATTTCCATTAAAGATACGACAGGCGTCATTCTGCTTGCCAATAAAAAATTTCAGGATTTGGATAATCCGCCTCCGGAAGGTTATCTCGGAAAAGGTGTTTTTGATATATTCCCTGATAAAACGGCATCTGCCTTAGGGGAAAATGACCGTCGCGCACTGGAAACAGGCGGCCCTGTCAAAACAGAAGAAACGGTTCAGCATAAGGACGGCACGTGGCATACCTACCTGACAATCAGATTTCCGCTCTACGAAGATGACAAAAAACCGATGGGTGTTTGCGCCATATCAACCGATATCACCGAACGGAAACAGGCTGAAAAGGAACTGGTCAGAAAGAAGGAGCAGCTTGAAATCGCCGTCAAATCAGGGAATATCGGGTTGTGGGACTGGGAGTTTTCAACCCATCAGGTATGGTTTTCAAAGGAATGGAAACATCAGATCGGGTATGCGGAAAATGAAATTTCAGACCAATTTGACGAATGGCAAAGCCGCGTCCATCCGGATGATATTGAACACACACTCGAAATCATCAAAAAATACATCAACAACCAGTTGCCGGACTATCAGGTTGAATTCCGTTTCAGGCATAAGGACGGGAGTTATCGCTGGATCATGGCGAACGGAACCCTCATGAATGACCCGGATGGAAAGAGCCGGCGGATGGTCGGCTCACACATCGATATCACCGAGCTTAAGCGTGCTGAATCCGCTTTGAGAGAAACCGGCGAGTTGCTGAATGAAACAGGGCGGATTGCCAAAATAGGGGGGTGGGAGTTTGATGTGGAGACATTACAGGGTACATGGACGGATGAAGTTGCACGCATTCATGATCTTGATCCCCAAGATCCGACAAGCGTGGAAAAAGGGCTGTCATTTTTTCATGGTGAGCATCGCAAAAGACTTGAGCTTGCGCTGAAGGAGGCCATGGCATCGGGCACACCCTACGACCTGGAACTGGAAATGATTTCTGCAAAAGGAAAGCATAAATGGGTAAGAACCGTAGGGATTCCTGTACAAAAGGGCAATACGGTCATCAAGGTCAGGGGGTCCTTTCAGGATATTACAGAAAAAAAAATCGCAGAAGCACAGAATCAATTGCTTGAGGAAAAATTACGTCAGGCTCAGAAAATGGAGGCCATCGGCACGCTGGCTGGCGGTATTGCCCATGATTTCAACAATATTCTGAGCATTGTTCTCGGAAATATCGAGCTTGCGTTAGAGGATGTTTCGGAAGATAAGGATGCCTATGAGTGCATGAATGAAGCGAGGGTTGCATCCCTTCGGGCAAAAGACCTGGTTACACAGATCCTTGATTTCAGCCGCAGCAGCAAACCCCAGAAGGAACGATTAACTATTGCCCCCATCGTAAAAGAATCCGTCAAACTGCTTCGGTCAACGATTCCCCGAACAGTTGACATACTGGAAGACATCCGGTTGATTCAGGATTCTGTTATCGGCAATGCCACCCAGATCTATCAGGTTATTTTAAACCTGTGCACCAATGCTTCCCATGCAATGAACAATGAGGGGATTTTAAGGATCGAACTTCAGAAAATCTTTTTAAACGAAAACGATATCCCGGGTGAAGATAACCTGAAGGCCGGCGATTATGTCAAACTGGCTGTCAGAGATACCGGATGCGGCATTTCACCGCAAATCATTCCCCGGATATTTGATCCCTATTTTACGACCAAGGAAATCGGCAAAGGCACCGGCATGGGACTGTCGGTTGCCCACGGTATTGTCAGGGACCACAACGGGTTTATAACGGTTGAGAGCGAGCTTTCACAGGGAACCACATTTACGGTTTATCTCCCGGCAGTTGAAACGAAACATGATGACCCGGAAGACCATCAGGGAGAAATCAGAAAAGGAAGTGAATCCATTTTGTTTGTCGATGATGAAGACATGCTTGTCCATATATCAAAAAGAAAATTGAATAAACTGGGTTACACGGTCGACAGTTTTTCAGATCCAGTAGCGGCGTTGACGGCATTCAGGAAAAATCCGGATAAATACGACCTGGTGATAACCGATATTTCAATGCCGGATTTGCCAGGCCACAAGCTGGCGATTGAGATTTTAAAGGTCAGAAAGGATATGCCCGTCATTCTCTCCACAGGATACACGGAATTGATCAGTGAAAAACAGCTGGCAGCGATGCAGATTAAAAAAGTGTTAAGAAAGCCATTCACCACATATAGCCTTTGTAAGGCCATTGGCGATGCTTTGGACGGACAGGCCTGAAAAAGCTGTTTTATGAAAAGGATTTCCAGAAACGATCGGGTTAAAATCAAAAAGACCGGATGAAACAGGCAGGTTTCGTCCGGTCTTGTGTTTATTGGAAGAATATTATTGTTTAAAAGTCTGCAAAATCATCTTCCGTGTCAAGGGGGATTATTTTTTCATGGTCATTTTTGGTTTTCAGGGTTGCAACGGCTTTTGTGGTTGTCCTGCCGGAAATGACTTTATGCGTTCTTCTGGAAGTGCTGCCCATTTCATTTTTGTGAAGATCGCCGCCGATTAAAGCGAGCATCTCGTTCACATACCCCATCATCTGGGAGGCCTGGGCATTCATTTCTTCTGATGCACTTGCGGATTCTTCGGCATTTGCGGCATTCTGCTGGGTGACTTTATCCATATCCACCACTGCCTTGTTGACCTGTTCAATCCCCTGAGCCTGTTCTTTGGATGCTGCTGCGATTTCTCCTACCAAAGCGCCTACTTTTCTGGCACTTTCCGCCACTTCGGTGAATGCGTCATTGGTGGAGGTTACCAGGTTTGATCCGTCGTTTATTTTTTTGACAGTGCCTTCAATGAGGTTTGCGGTATTTTTGGCGGCATCCGCTGCCCTCATGGCAAGATTTCTCACTTCATCCGCAACAACCGCAAAACCGGCGCCTGCTTCACCGGCACGGGCGGCTTCAACTGCGGCATTCAAGGCCAGAAGATTGGTCTGGAACGCAATTTCATCTATCGTTTTAATGATTTTTGAGGTTTCTTCACTGGCTTTTGTGATATCTTTCATGGATGTGGTGAGTTCACTCATGGATGCGTTGGCTTTGGTTACAATATGATTGGCTTCTTTCATGAGATTGTCTGCCTGGTTGGCATGTTCGGCATTCTGCTTGGTCATGGAGGACATCTCTTCAAGGGAGGAGGAGGTTTCTTCAATGGCTGCGGCCTGCTCGGATGATCCTTCTGCCAGAGACTGGCTGGCTGAAGACACCTGGCTTGAAGCGGATGTTACCTGCTCTGCACCGGCATGAAGACCATCAATCACCCGGTTTAAGGGGCCGGTGATGCTTTTTGTGATAAACACCGCAACGACCACGCCCAGAATGATGGCGATGAAAAGTCCTATGATCATCACGGTTGTTGAATTGTTCAAGGCAGATACGGCATTTTCTGCAATAGTCGTGGTCCCTGCCATACCGGCATCTGCGGTGGTGACGCACGCCGCAATCAGACCTTTACCTGTTTCCTCGTTTTTGGTTCCCAAATCCTGTAACAGAATCCAGTTGGTCAGGAAATCGTTCATGGCTGTTTTATACGCATTTGCCGCTTCCCTGGTTCTTTCAATCTGTTTGATGTTTGCTTCATTCCTCGTAATGGCCCGGAGCGTTTCAAACTTGTTTCCCATGATGTCGAAGTTCTTCTGGACATCCTTGATAATTGAAGGATCTCTTTTGGCCATGGATTTCCAGGCTGCGATGCGCGTGGCATTTCCCATATCGATGATATCGTTTACCATGGTAATTTTTTCATGGCGTTCGTTCATTTCCTTATCCAGAGCCCGTTGCTGGTCCTCCAGAAAATTTGTGCAGTTTTTTACATATATCGCGGCATTTTCATCCATCTGTTTTCTGACATTTTCAAGCATATTCTGATTGGCCTGAGACCCTCTTTGAAACTCTTTCAGGAAATTTCTCATGTCGCTTTTATAGTTTGTGGCTGCTTTTACCATGTCATCAATTTGCTTGATATTCACGTCCGACCGGGTGACTTTCCGAAGATCGGCAACCACCGGATCGATCTCGCCCAGTTTTTCAATGGCATCTTCCAGCAATCTGGGTTCACCAGTGGCCTGGGATTTGAAATTAAGCACGCGCACGGATGTTCCGATATTCACGACTTCAGATACCAGCCTGATTTTATTCTGACGGTCGGCCAGGTCTTTCTTGAACGCCACATTCTGGGAGGCAAGAAAATCATTGCAATTGATCATATACTGTTCACCGGCCGCATAAAGATTGTTCCTTTCCGCAGCCATTTTGGCGGTGACATCGGCCATCTGTTTTGATACGTTCTTATACTGGTTAAGAGCGTTTTCCGCCACTTCAAGCTGGCCTTTCAGGCTTATGAGATTTTTTGCTTCTGCCTGCAGCTTTTTGCCATCCGCCAGTGATTTTTCAACAGCCTGGATCTCTTTCAATGTATTCTCGTAGTATTGTTTTTCTTCTGTGAACCCAAACCCGCGCATTTCGTACATCACCCGGTTGGCGGCGCCTCTGAGAACATTTGCCATGCCGACTTCAGGCACATATTCCTTGGCAAGGATGGTCGAATTTCTGGAAACGCTTTTCATGTTCCAGATGCTCATCGTTCCCAAAGCAGTTGCAATCAAAACCAGAATGCCAAACCCCATGGCGATCTTTGTCCCTAGTTTCATGTTTTTCATGCCTACCCCCTTTTTTTAAATGTTGTGATGGATTTAAACTATTTAATGTTTTCTTTGGAATTTGAATGTTTGAACAATATTGCTTGAAGCATACTTCGTGCCATATTCTGTTTGGAGGATAATAAAAAAATATTTTGTTCTATTTCAAATTGTTATAGCCAATATAGGCTGGCCGTACATAATTGAAATCCGGGCGAGATGTCCAGAAACCGGGACAAATCCCGATTGTGGGATTCCCGGAATCGGGACAGGAAGCGGTTTTGGGAATTAGCGGACCGTTTGCCGGATATCAGGCTTTTGCTTCACCAACCTGGTGAAGGGCTTTTTTAAATAAAACAGGGCCGATAATCTGATTGATTGTGGTTACGGCAAGAACGACCGTGATCAAAAATTTTCCAATTTCCGGGAACTGACGTCCGGCTAACTGGGCCAGACCAATGGCCACACCAGCCTGTGTAATGTATGCCATCCATGCTACTTGGTTATGAGTAACCGGGTCCTTGTTTATTCGGCCTGCGAGATAGGTGGATATAAAAATGCCGCATATCCTGAAAATTACATATAGTACGGCCAAGGGCCAACAAAGTTTGAGCGCTTCAAGATTGAGGGTTGCACCAGCAAGGGAGAAGAACAGAATGTATATGGGCAATGCAATTTTATGAAGACTTTCCATGAATATGGGGCCTGCCTTGCTGAAATTCTGAATGGTGAAACCTGTGCTGATGCAGATCAGAAGGGGTTCAAGGTGTATGGATATATGAAAATAGGATTCCGAAAATCCGGAGAACCATAAGGACAGCTTTGTAATTCCAAAACCGAACAGAATAAGGAATACGATATTGTCTCGTCCAATTTTCAGGATATAATGGGAGATGGCTTTTCCGAGCAGCATACCTATAAAAATGGCTGCCACTATTTCACCGAACAAGGCTAAAAATAAATTATAGTCAATGGCGCCATCGCCTGTAATTGTGATTTTGGTTATGGAAAGGGCGATGGTAAAAAAAATAATAATCAATACATCCTTGATGACGGTTACGCCCAGCACCATATCTGTGAAATTACCGGATGCGTTTGTTTCATTTATAATGGCAATGGTGGATGCAGGTGATCTGGCGATGGCGATAACGCCTAAAAGTATCGCTAAAGCGGAAATCTGAACAGGCAAAAGTGCCTTTGTAAATGCAAAGTAGTCGCTTCCGAAACCTATAAAAAAATAGATGACTATAAAAATGATCGTCACCTGTAAGAAAATGTTGATAAAAATGGCATTTTTCCGGATTTTAAGAGAATTTAACTTGAGTTCGCCACCTGCGTTCATGGCAATGTAACTTAAAGCCAGATCATCGATGAATCGGAATTTTTGAAGCATGTCCGCGCTTAAAAATCCACTTAAAGAAGGGCCTGCGATAATGCCCGCAAAAATATAACCGGTGATCAATGGCAGGTTGAATATCTTTAACACCCGGGAGAAGGCATAGGCAAACAGCAGAATAAACCCAAACGAAAAATTGATTAGCCCGGATTCCTGGTAATAGGACCGGATATCTACATGCCTCATAAAGACCGCAAAAAAGGTCAAGAGCACAAGGATGATAAAGTGCCGGATGACCTTTTGATTTTTTGAAATAAATCCGTTCATAGACTGGCAACCTTATCAGATATGGTCTTCGTGTGTCAACCGGCAGGCTTTGGCAGTTAGCCTGACCAATCCCAGTGCCATCATGTTTTTTATTTCAGACAGGTTTGGTACTCGTTGGCAACACTGTTGCGCACGACCTTTCTAAGTGCCGGTATATTCGGTTTGTTGCCACTTGTCTATCTGGAATAGCACTTATTGGTTTTGGTGCAAAATTGGCCTTAGATTATCTGTGAAAAGCCGAAAAAAGGGGTTTCTTCTGAAATTTCAAAGGGACCGATATCAGTTGAAACCGGTCAGCATTGAAACCAATATCAGGGTTTTGAGTGAGCCCATGGAAGATTATCAATGCGATTAAGTTATGATTATGAGTTTTGTAATGGTCTTCTCAGGTATTCTTGCGGGTATCCTGAACCCAATTGAATTGACAATAAAAGCATAATGTATTACTGTTCGGGACTGTTTTACCACCGATATCCACACTAACCAGAATTATTGGAGAATAATCAATGAAAAAAAATTCTGAGAATTGGGCTGTATATACTTTTATATTATTTGCGATTATTTCTGTTGCAGTTATGGCTTCCTGTTCAGGTGGCGGGGGAAGCAGCACAAAAAAACAGACCTGGTATCAGGATGCAGATGGCGACGGCTACGGAAACATCAATCTGACAATAAAAAAAAAGTCACAACCCGACGGCTATGTCTCAGACAGCTCGGACTGTAATGATACTGACAATACGGTTTATCCGGGTGCGAGTGAAATCGCTGACGACGCCATAGACCAGGATTGTGACGGATTTGATTTGAAAACCTGGTATAAGGACGCGGATAACGATACCTACGGCGATCCGGATGATTCAATCACAGCAAATACCCAACCCGCAGGTTATGTTTTAGATAAAACCGATTGCGATGATACCAATTCGGCAATTAATCCGGGTGCGGTAGAAGACTATGGCGATGGCATTGATCAGGATTGTGACGGGTCAGACTTGAGAACATTTTATCGTGATGCAGATGCAGATGGATATGGCGATAAAAATGATACGATCCAGGGCATAAACCCGCCAGATGGCTATGTGGCAGACAATACGGATTGTAATGACAATGTTGCAGCGATTAATCCGGGAGCCACGGAAATATGCGGCGATGGTACAGATCAGAATTGCAGCGGCGCTGATTTGAATTGCATACCCGTGGCTATTATTGATAAGCCTGTTAATGGTACGTCTACTATCACAGGTAATACGATTCAATTTCAGGGCAGCGGCATTGATACCGGTGGAACGATATCATCTTATGAATGGGATTTTGGAGACGGTTCAACCAGTACGGAACAGAATCCTGATTATGCCTACTATACCCAAGGGACATTTGCCGTAACGCTTAAAGTGACAGATGACGACTCAGCTGTAAGTACAAATAATGCCAGCATTAACATAACCATTCAATGGCCTGAACCGGAAACCAATATATTGGGAATGACGTTTAACTTTATCCCCAAAGGGACATTTGTCATGGGAAGTCCCGAAGATGAGTATGGGCGTATCAAAAATCTCAGCGATGGCACGGAGTATGTCAATGAAACCCAACATAATGTTACGATTTCAACGCCTTTTTACATGCAGACCACGGAAGTGACACAAAAGCAATGGCGAACGATAAAAGGAACCGATCCTTCGGTATTTTCAGAATGTGATAATTGTCCGGTTGAAAATGTCACCTGGGACGATGTGGCAGACTATATTTCTATTATTAATACCATGGGAATGGGAACATATCGTCTGCCTACCGAGGCCGAATGGGAATATGCGGCCAGGGCGAGAACAACTACCGCTTATTCTAATGGAGATATTCTTGCGACTACCCAGTTTTGTTCGGAAGATACCAATCTCGATTTGATCGGGTGGTATTGTCAGAATAGTGAAGATCGCCCCCAGATCGTTGCCCAGAAATTACCCAATGCCTGGGGACTTTATGACATGCATGGCAATATCCGCGAGTGGTGTAATGATTATTATGATGGCATGGATTACGATAGCGCTGATGTCACTGACCCAACAGGACCTTCTTCAGGTTCATACCGGACGCTAAGAGGTGGAGATTGGGCCCACAGCGCACGAACATGCCGATCAGCGAACCGGGATGGACTTCCACCTGACTACTCGCCATCATCGGGCGCAATAGATTTTAGAGAAGTATTGGGGTTCAGGCTGGTTTTGGAAGACTGATCCGGATGACCGGAAGTCAGAAGCGTCTTCTTTGACCTGACTTCCGGTCATCGTATTGTGACTGTGTTACTAAGAAGAAGAAAGAAAATTCATCATGGCGTCTATTGCAAGCATATACCCATAGATACCAAACCCTGAAATCTGTCCCACCGCGATATCGGCAATCATGGACTTATGGCGGAACGTTTCTCTTTTGTAGATATTGCTCAGATGGATTTCAATAACGGGAATATTAACAGAAAGAATCGCATCCCTGATACCGATACTGGTATGGGTATATGCTCCGGGATTGATGATGATCCCTTTAATATTTCCGAAACATTCCTGAATTTTATCGATGATCGCACCTTCATGATTGGATTGGAAGGTTTGAACATCAAGGCCGTTTGAGGCGCCTTTCCCGGTTATATCCTTATTAATTTCATCAAGCGTGGCCCTGCCATATATTTCCGGTTCTCTTTTTCCCAGCATGTTCAGATTCGGCCCGTGAATCACAAGTATTTTTTTTGCTTTTGCCATTTTTTTCTCCTGATCGGCGCTTATTTAATGATTCTTCCCCTGAATGCCGCAATTGTTTTCGCATAATCGTTGCTGCCAAATATCGATGAGCCTGCCACAAAGACGTCTGTTCCGGCATCAGATATTTCACCTATATTTTCAAGGCACACACCGCCATCAATCTGAATGAGCGTTCGCAGTTTTTTTTCATTAATTTGTGCGCTAAGCTGTCTCACTTTATCAAGGGAACTGGCAATGAAAGACTGACCGCCAAATCCCGGATTAACGCTCATGAGTAGAATATAGTCGAGTTCTTCAAGAATCCAGTCAACCGTTGACAGGGAGGTTGCCGGATTGACAGCTACACCTGCTTTTTTACCGGTGCTTTTTATCAACTGAATGGTTCGGTGTAAATGTGGGCATGCTTCCACATGCACAGAAATATAATCCGCACCGGCATTGGCAAATTCAGGAATATAGCGATCTGGCGCATCTATCATCAAATGAACATCCAGGGGTAGAGACGTTATTTTTTTGCACGCTTTCACAATAATGGGGCCATATGAAATGTTAGGCACAAAATGGCCATCCATCACATCAATATGGATCCAGTCGCTGCCGGCTTTTTCCACAGCAGTCATGTCCTCGCCAAGTTTCGTAAAATCCGCAGATAGTATTGAAGGGGCAATCAGTTTCATTCATTTTCTCCAGGTTATTAAAAAAGAATATGTGTAATATGTATCAACCTTACCATGAATCATACATTTCGGTTATGACAAGTTCATCATTCTCATACAACAGAAGCGTGGCTTCTGTCTGGTTGGGAACTGAAACCCACAGTTCCTCATTGGGTTTTACGAATTGATCCAGAATGCAATACGATTGATTGTAGATATTCAGGTCAATCCGGATATGTTTTTTCAAAAATCCAAAACCCGTTTTGTGCCGAAACAATTTGACGCCGTTTATGCTTTTCAGATCTATGGATTTATGTTTTGCGTCAGGTGTACGGTTAATCACAAGATCCACACGGGACTTCATTTTTACTGCATAACCGGCCAAAGGGTTCTGACGAACGACAACGTTTTGGGGGACATCCGGCTTGTAGATCGAACTGATGTTGCCGGGGACAAGACCTTTCTGTTCAATCAAGAGAACCGCATCTTCGAGACGTATTCCTGTAAAATCAGGTTGGCTGTAAAAAACAGGCAAAGGGCCGGTGCTTATCAGCAGGTCTGCATTCATTTTTCGTTTCACCCGTGTGCCTGGAGCCGGGGATTGGGCTATAATCATATTTTCATCAACACTCTCATGACTGACCTTGGAAATCATATTCACGTTAAGATCATTTTCATCCAGGATAATTGTGGCCTGCTGAACGGATAATCCTTTAAGATTGGGCATGAGAATCTGTTCTTCACCTTTGGAAAATACGATTCGCACATCCCGGCCTTCCTTGATCATCGCGCCAGGCCCCGGATCTTGAGAAACGACATGGTTTTTGGGAATGTCAATGCTGTATTCGGAACCTTTGACTTTAATATTCACGCCAAGATCGGTAAGAACCTCAAGGGCATATACAATATCCTTGCCGACCAGATCGGGTATCACAACGGTTTCTTCACCTTTGATGATAATGGAAAGGGTAAAGTATGCGCTGGTTCCTGCGACAATACAGAAAATAAATGCGTAAATGGTTATCTTTAGTAGTTTAGAGATCATATATATTCAAGTTAACGTTTTTTAAACGTCTCTATAAACCAAATTTCTGATAAAATCGATATAAAACAATAAAAGTTGTTTTCGCCAAATTTTCGCTTGACACGATTATTGTTTGATAATAGAGACACTCTATTTAAATTATATTAATTGCTTTCTAAAAGTTTCATGTGCCTGCTATTAATCAAACGCCTGATAACACCTATTGCTGAAGAGTAACCACGCACACTCCTGTCTGCATGACTTCAAAGAAACGTTTATCGCGGTAGCATGTTCAGATTAAAGATGGGATTGATTTTTTTATGAAAACTCGGAAAATTAAAGACAGGCGGATAATACCGATGATTTTTACATGACGCATTTTTTTATTCCGGCCGTATAGTATATATTTAGACTTGATACAATCGTGATGGGGGACAGATAAATGGAAAAGCTCGAACTTATAAGAGAAATTTCAAAACGCACAAACACGAATATCGATGAGGCAGAAATCGCACTGGACCAGGTCATCATAGAGCTTGCATCTCCAAAAATTTTGCCGAAACCGGGAAGAATTACCAGATTTATTAATGACAATGCCTGTACAGATATATATATGGATGGAAACAGGGTTCCCATACCAGAAACACAGGAAAGATGATCTGTTCGTCTGATTGACAATTGTGCCTGAATTTGATGTTAACACTATCAAGGGACACGTCCTGTTCTTTTGTGCCCTTTTGTTGCATATTTGAGAGTTCCATGAAAATACTATTCCTGCAATTGCCTCATCCTGCCAATCCGGGTAGAAATCTGCCCCTTGCATCTGCAATCCTCAAGGCCAGCATTTCCAGCCTGAATTTCATAGACGCGAGAGACGTTATCATTCTCAACAACCGTCAGTTTGACAAACAGGGCTGTCACGCCATGATTCAGCAAGTTAAAGCCGAACAACCGGATATGATCTGTATTTCTCTCTATTTGTGGAATGTGGACAGATCCCTTAATTTAATAAAAGAAATAAAAGCATGCCTTCCGCAGACGATCATTGTTGCAGGCGGACCTGAAGTCACGCCTGAATCCCCTATATTTTTAAATAATATTGATATCGACTATGCCATAACCGGTGAAGGGGAACAGCCTTTAAAACTGTTGCTCCATCATTTTAACCGGCCATCTTATGCGGTGGACAATATTCTGGGTGTGGGGCTGCGGGTCAACGGGAAATGGAAATTCAATCCGGTTTCAGTTCATTATTGCGCCATTAACGATACACCATCCCCCCTGCTTCTCGATTACTTGAATGTAGAAGATTATCAGGAAATTATGCTTTTTACCATGAGAGGATGCTTTCAGGGATGCAGTTACTGCTCCTGGAGTGCAACCGGACGGCTCAGGGCATACAATATCGAAAGGCTTAAGGATGAACTGGCTTATCTTTACCTGAAAGCAAAATCAAGCGGCCAGAAAAAAACAGTCTTTATCGGTGATTCGGCATTTAACACGTCTCCTGTTTTCAGGGAAATCTGTGAGGCCATCTATGAGATCAACACAGAGGACTTTCTTGACTTTCACTGTTTTATTCAGGCCGATCTGATCAACGAATATTCGGCAAAATTATTGAAACTGGCGGATTTCAAGCTTGTAGAGATAGATCTGCCGAGTATTCATCCTGATGTTTTAAAAAATGTGAATCGGCCAGATCGGCTTGACGATTTCACAAATGGCATTAAGACATTGAAAAACTATGATATACCCTTGGCTGTTGCGACCATTTTGGGCCTGCCAGGCGATTCTCTGGATACGTTCCATCAAAACATGGATTTTATAACGACAAACACGCTCAGGCCGATTGTGCATAATTTGGCATTGACCCATGGCGCCCTTTTGAAGCGGAAAAAGGATCTGTTCGGGTTGGTATCGCAATCCTCGCCCCCTTTTTATATTGAGGAATCACATACATTTCCCCAAAAAGATATTCTAAAGGCCATGAATGAGTATCAGGCGTATTCAGCAGACCTGAATTTAATCCGTAACCTTGGGCTGCCCTTAATGACAAATACGTCCTGCAATTCAGATACAGGAACTTATATTTCCGCAACAGTACCATCCCTCAGGCAAAACGGTCCAGTAACTTCTGTTGTTCTGACCCTGCCGGATGCGTGTTCATCTATTGAGAATTCCGATATTATATCCGTATTATCCCATACAATGAGCGCCAATCCCAAAATTTTGATCCGCCTGTTAAATCAGGACACCGCATCAAACGATATCAAAATCGTTCATGCCATGTTGAATGAAATTGCGCTGCATAACAAACATATGGCATGGGATCTGTTTATTCAGGACGGGTTTCCAACGTTGGCCACACACTATCTGAAGACAAAACTTTATAATGATATTCAAACCTATTCCTGTCCGTTTTTAATGTCTCTGGATTATTTTCATCAGGGAAATGAAAACGCGATTCGAAGAAAGAGTGCCAATCTGTTTCATATTGTCGATGCAGACCAATTTGAAAAACCGGTTTCAAGGCTCGGTGAGCAAAATATATTTTTGATGCGATTTAATCTGGAACTGCCCTATGAGGAGAAACTGAATCGATTGGCAGATATGACATATACAAGCATTTTGGTCGAAATTGAGGCCAGCAGGACCCTCGAACAACTGGAAGCGTTTATGCATCTTCTTTCAAGGATCAGTGAAACAGGCAAACAGATTTTTTTCAACGACTGGGTTCTTCAGCGATGGTGGGAGCAGGATATCCTTAGAATAAAGCCTGTCAAACAGGACCGCTGTGAGGTATCGATTGGTGCTCATGGAATTTCGGCAAGATTATTTACGGAAAAGGATCTTTACTGGGATTCCTTGTCACGCTGGAAATTGTTTAACGCCCAGACAGAAATAGGCGATTTGAAAAAAATGCTTATCGAAAAAGCGATTCTGCGACTTTCAACTGTCCGGTATCACTGATGCTGACAGCTCTGTCGGAAAAGCAGATTTAATGGGATAAAATACGAAATCATATGCGTGATATAACAGCGGTAAAAATAAATGCAGACGAAAGGTAAACCCATGATCTGTCTTCCGTCTGACATATTATTTGTCGCTTGATTTTTTTAGGGATTGATTTCAGCAGCATCCTGATGAACAACCACCTTCAGATGCCGAATCACAACTGCTGCATCCTGTGGGTGCTTGGGTCGGGGTGTCACTGATGCCTACAATTTCTATATCAAATGTGAGTTTTTGTCCTGCCAGGGGATGATTCAGATCGACAATGACTTTTTCATCATCTACGTGGGTTACCTTTGCGGGTATCTGTTGGCCGTTGGGCGTGGTCAGTGCAAGAGTCTGGCCAACCTGAGGATTCAATTCAGGTGGAATTTCCGTTCTTGAAAAAGAATGCACCGCGTCATCACTTACTTCGCCATATGCATCTTCAGGTGAAAGAGAGAACGTTTTTTTTTCATTCAACGACATGCCCATCAATTCGGTTTCAAAACCTTTGATCAGGTTTCCTGCACCCATCTCCACCTCAAGAGGATTGCGCCCCTGGCTTGAATCGAAGATTTCTCCATTTTCAAGTGTTCCTGTGTAGTCCACACTGACAAACATGCCGTTTTCAACTTTTCTCATTATAAACTCCTTTTCGGTTCAATTTAATAATGGCTACATAGTAAGGGTTTCAGCGGATAAGTCAACCCATCTGCTTGAAATCAGGGAAAAAATGATACTGAATGATGAATATTTCATTTAATTTCAGACGAATACACGTTATAATCCATTGGCCTTGACGGGCCGGGCCTTTATAGATATCGTTTCCGGAATATTGAGGCGTATCGACGGTTTGCTCATAGGGCCAGTAATGGCTATCGGAATAGTCATTCTGTTGTTTGCAGATGTCTTTGCCGTTTTTTCTGATGATACCAGGTGCAAACAGGCCATGGAATCCTTTTCGGAAAGAATAATATCGCCAAAGAGATCTATTGTCAGGTTCAAGAGATCGATTTCGCCGGATATCATGGCATCCATTCCTTCCCGTTCTTTCTGATGGCAGTTGATAAACTTTATATTCTGAAATTTGATTTTATCATCTGTTAATTCCACATGGCCATTCAAGGAATCGGCGATGATAGGCGCATCAGGATAAACAGCTAAAAAGGATTTGTTTGGATTTATATTTAAAGACCGGGTCAGCTCCTGTCGGAGCATACTGTACCATTCAGGCGTCAATATCTGCAGGGTTCCGGAATCAATTTCTCCATGAGCCTCAAACGTTTTGGTTTCAGGAAAAGTGGTTCCTTCAAACGTCAGAATGTGCCTGCTTGAAGGTTCCTTTTTGAAAAAATCCTTTACTTCCAGTAACGTATTTGTAAAGTCCATCTGACCGGACAGGTTTATTTTTTTCTGGTCTCCGGTTACATGGATATTCAATTCCGAGAGCCCGGAATACATAAAGTTGTCCGGCATATATTCTTTCTGGAAGGGATGAACCTGTTTTAGATCGTCGAAGTCAATTCCCTGAGAGGAAAGGGCCAGATCAAACGTTGGATTTTTTGAAATATTCGCGATTTGACCATCAAGAATAAAAATGGATTTGTTCAGATAAATTTTGACGTCATCAATGGCAAGCCTGTTTTCTTTCAGAGACAAAATCATGTCATTATCAATTGATATGCCCAGCATAAACGGAATGCTTTTTTCCCTGCCATCGTCAGATGATATCACGATGTTCTCTATTTTTGAGAAACCTTTCATATGGAGCCCGGACCATAAATTGCCATTTACATGGTTGTTGATCGATAACTGACCGGAAACGGGCGTGGGGAAACCAAAGGGGAAATATACGGAAAATGGTGCCACAGGCGTCTTGTTCAAAATAAAATCCATATTTACAGGTACTTGCATAAAGTGGGTGGCATCCCGGATAGGGCCTGCCATGCCATTAAAAAAAATATTGTTGATTTCGGAAGCTGGCCCTCTTAGTGACATGTTGACTTTAAAGGTTTCATTGATGGAAAAACCTGTTACCTCGGTTCTCACAGCATCCAGTACAACGACGTATGGTTTTCTCGGCGGCGATGCATCAATAAATGTCAATTTTCCGTCTGTCAGGGTTAAATCATCCACATTAAGCCAGCTCAACACCGGCCCTTTGTTCCCCTTAAAAAGATCGTCTATGGATAAGTTCCCGTTTTCATCCTGCAAGATGTGAACAACTGGCCGGGTGATGGTGACTTCCTTCATATTGATTTTTGCAAGCAACAGGGAAAGGGCTTTGATACTGATCGTTATCTTTTCATCTGTATAAAAATTGTCATAGTCCTTCAGGGGGTGGTCGCAAAATGCCTGATTTTCCGATATTTTTAACTGATTGATGTCGATGCCGATCCCGGTTATCAATGAAAAATCCATCTGATTGAAATCAAATTTCCGCGGGACGTTTTTTGTAAGGATCGAATTGAGAATCCGAACCTCCATTTCATGAAACCGGGAGGGGGAACGGCCAGGTTCTTTATCTTCTGCATGAGAATATATGGCAAAGAAACAAATGATAATGGCAAAAAACAGAATGTTCAGTGCAGTGAGGGGAGGACCTTTCGGAGCAGTATGTTTATTTACCATGCCGGGGTTAAACCAGAAACCCGTAATCTTGTCAATTTGAATTCAAGATAACGCTTGGAAAGGCTTTATGGATGTTGTATAAGTAAACCATATTTCAATCATGCAGGATACATCATGCGTGATGCCAAAAGGATGTCAAATATGAGAGAACTGAGTTTAAAAGATGATATCAAGGAAACCGTTTCCAGTCTCCTTTTAAAACTGCCCATGTTTGATGAAATAGACGGTGAGGAATTAAGCATTATTTCCGGGTATATGAACTATTTTGAATTGACCAAGGGCCGCTATCTTTTCAAGGAAGGGGATGAAGGTAATTTTATCTGTTTTGTGGTTAAAGGCGGTATCGACATCATCAAAAAAACCGGTAGCGGCGAGCCAAGAACCATTGCAACCATTCACAAGGGCGCGTCCCTGGGAGAGATGTCTGTCATCGATAAAACCAGCCGGTCTGCCTCGGCAAGGGCCAAAACAGATGCCACATTGCTGATACTGTCAGAAAAGAGCTTTAATATTTTGCTCGACAAGCATCCCAAGATCGGCATCAAACTGCTCAAAGGAATGACCCGGATCCTGAGTCTGAACATGAGACGGACCTCAAGTCTTCTCGCGGATTATATGCCGACGATCTAAAAATCCATCCCTTCAGATTAACCGGACTCAGCCAAAGCTGAAAGGCAATGGCGGTTCGTTACTGCAGTTTTTCCGTCAGCATTTTTTGAGAGGCAAGCGCTTCCTTTATAATCGATTCCATGACTTCAGCCACAGATGGCGTGTTATGGATAAGCCCGGTGACCTGTCCCATGAGGAACACGCCGTTTTCGTATTCTCCCTTGTCAATTGCCAGTTTGATCGCTTTATAAGCATTTGACATCCGTGCGAGTTGCTTGGCATTGCTGTAACCTGAAAAAAGAATTCCTGCCAGCGCCTTGATCCATGGGAATCCGTATGTCCTGGCGACGAGGCGTGAATTCAGCAGGGCTTTGAATAAATAAAGCCTGTCCTTGATCATATTCCTGGCGCCACTGGAGTCAATTGCACGGCAGGGAAGCCCGTCGATTCGATCGGAATAGAGCGTATCATGAACAGATTTTTTATTGCTCATCTGTTTCATGTTGCTGTGCGCCGGACTCTCCTTTGTATTCATAAAGCGGGTTCCCATGGCAACTCCGTCTGCCCCTAGAGCCATTGCGGCAGCAAGCCCTCTGCCATCCGCAAAGCCACCTGCAGCGATTACCGGAATGCCTGCCACATCAACAATACTGGGGATCAATACCATGGATGTCACCAGTCCACCATGAGCGGCTGCTTCATGACCGGTGATGATCAGTGCGTCCACGCCATATTTCTTTGCGGACAGGGCGTGCTTTTCATTGGTCACCGTAGCCACCGCAATGCCGCCATATTTATGAACCGCTTCGATCAGCCATTCTCCGCTGCCCAAAGTATAGTTGATGATATCCACCTTTTCCTGCATTAATATTTGGGCTTTTTCAGCAGAACCCGGAATCAATAGCGGCACATTGGCGCCAAACGGTTTGTCCGTTATCTTTCGGACCTTTTTTACCGCCTCTCTGGTCTGGTCAGGTGTGAGATCGGCAGTCGCCAGTATGCCCAGCCCCCCTGCATTGTTGACAGCACCGACCAGTTCCGGCGTACTGATGCCGGTCATGCCTGATAGCAACACGGGATATTTACATCCAAATAGTTCCGTAACAGCTGTTTTCATTTTTCTCTCCTGAAAAAATAAGAAAAAGCGATGGATTTTAAAAAGTTTGCTCCGCAACCAAAACAGACTTTTTGAAAATCGTCAAATGATTATACTATTCAAGACAACGCCAGTATGAAAATGCCCATTCACAATCCCATTATACATGTGATAGTGTGTCAGTATCTTTCATGGTTCCTCCTCCTTTCTTTTAAGCTTTCCAGTTGGAAGAACCATTTATCACATTCCAATCCTGGGGAAAAGTGATCCCGGTGATTGGCCTTTGACTCAAGTTTGTCATGGCACGCATCTCTTATTCAGACCGTATCTGTATTATTGTGGCGTAAATCGACTCGGATTCTGGAACTGTCCAAAGCTATAGAATAACAGTCTAATTAAATTTTATATGGAGGGATGAAATGAAGCTTAGTTTACGAGCTAAAATTCTTGTTACCGTATCTGTGGTGGTGGCTTTATTGATCCTTTTGGGAGGGATCTCTTTCTATGCAAGCCTCAGCCTGGTTGCTTCGGCAGATGATGCCACAAAGCGCCTGACAGATGCCAGGGAAATAAGCGATAGCGCATTATGGGCTGTAAAACAGTATATTGTTCCGGCAGTGGAAAAGGAATTGAAAAAGGATCTTCAGCGGCTGGATGGTGAAACCGATACTGTTCTGTCCATTATTCAGGAAAAAATAGGCATCCTGGTTAAATCCACTACTGCCGAAGCCAACGAAGCCTTGTTGGGATATCAGAAAACTGCGACAAAGTTACAATACACGATTTTAATTATTGCCGTCATCGCATCAGTGCTTGGACTTGTCCTTGGTTTTCTCATTGCCAACAGCATTGCCAAACCGATCAATAAAATTACCGCCGGCATGAGTGAAGGCGCAAACCAGGTCGCTTCCGCATCCGGCCAGGTATCTTCGGCAAGTCAATCCCTGGCCAAAGGGGCGTCTGAACAGGCAGCCGCCATAGAAGAAACCTCCTCATCCATGGAAGAGATGTCCGCCATGATCAAGAAAAATGCTGAGAATGCGGGCCATGCAGACAGGCTTATGAAAGAAGCCAACACAGTTGTCGTCACTGCCAATCAATCAATGGAACAACTGACCCAGTCCATGGCCGACATTTCCAGGGCCAGTGAAGAAACTTCAAAAATTATCAAGACTATTGATGAAATCGCCTTTCAGACCAACCTTCTGGCCTTGAATGCCGCTGTTGAAGCCGCCCGTGCCGGAGAGGCAGGCGCCGGTTTTGCCGTTGTGGCAGATGAAGTCAGGAATCTTGCCATGAGAGCGTCTGATGCGGCAAAAAACACTGCCAGCATGATAGAGGGACCCGTTAAAAAAGTCAAAGACGGATCGGAACTTGTGACAACCACCAATGACGCGTTTAAAAAAGTAGCAGAGCGTTCAGCCAAGGTCGGCGATATTGTTGCAGAGATTGCAGAAGCATCCAAGGAACAGGCCAGCGGTATTGAACAGGTGAATCTTGCCATAACGGACATGGTCGACGCCATTATCCTTATTTTCTGACCTCCCATTTTTGTATCCAATTGACTTTATCGTCATGTGATATTAAAGAATCAGCATCAGGAGGCACCATGAAAATTAACATCGTTTATTTCTCACAGACCGGTAATACCCGGAAAGTTGCCAAATCGATGGCAGAGGTATTTCAATCCAAAGGACATGACGTCAGGACACTTTCTTTTAAAAAAGCAGTGTCTGATGTCTTTATCAACTGTGACCTGATAGGTGTGGGGGCGCCTTGCTTTGAAAGCCAGGCACCTTCACCTGTCAGAGAACTGTTGTGGGATTTGCCGGACCTCACCGGAAAAAAGGCATTTGTATTTTCCACATCCGGCGGCGGGCCAGGTAAGGTTCTATATGACCTGGCAAAGCCATTGATGAAAAAAGGGGCCGACGTTATTGGCGGGTTTCTGTGCCGCGGCACATGCTTCTATCCGGTTCCCTGTCTGGTCGGGCGCTTTCCTGAGCGTCCGGATGAAGAGGATTTGGCACATGCAAAAGTCTTTGCCGGTTCGGTGATCGATCATGTCTCCTCCGGTATTTCCGGGCCCATGCCCGGAAGCCGTCCGGATGCCCTGAAACACGGCCTTGGATTTTATCATATCATCGGTGACCTGATGAATGATTCCCTGATCCGTTTAATGATGCCAAAACCGAAAGTTGACAGTGCCAAATGCACGGCATGTGGCTGGTGTGTGGCAGAGTGCCCGACAAACAGCATCATTCTTGATCCCCAACCGGTTTTTGCCAAAACGTGTTTCCGCTGCTACCGGTGTCTTACCGGATGTCCGGAAGATGCGCTAATGGTCAAATGGGGAATAGCCAATTTCATGGTCTGGACGCTCTACAACCAGACTTTTGAACGATGGCTGGGAGATATTCAAAAAGGGGAAAAAATTTACTGATTGAAGAAAATCGAATATGGGTCAATGTCACATATCCGGCAATCATCAACCTCAGGAGGCGGTCAATGCCGAAAGAAAGTTATTACAGGAAATTATTTTTTATCAGCGCCATATGGAACTGGGGGGTAACCCTTACCTTTGCAGTCGGATACAGGGTCGTGTTTCCGTTGTTTGGCATGGAGCTGCCCGTATACCCCGTATTTTTTCTGATGTTTTTGGGTTTATGTTTTGTTTTTGGAATCGGGTATTACTGGGTTTCGACGGATTTGACCCACAATCGCGGCATCGTGAAAATGGGGATAATCGGCAAATTGCTGGTTTTTGCGGGACTGTTATGGGCAGGCATTTCAGGGCAGATCAATTTTATTTTTGTGGGTGCAGGGATAGTGGATCTTGTTTTTGCGACCCTTTTTATCGGGTTTTTAAAAAATTAAACGTAAGATATTTACTCCTGTCAGATGCATTTTTTAAGATCATCCAAAAGCTTTTCCGCATCTGCCATGGACAGGTTTAATTTCATTTTTCCGCCACCTGGATGGGCGAAATCAATTTCAAGTCCGTCTGCTTTTTTCCTGATATCCCATTTCTGGTTTGCCGGAAATTTTACGGTTGAATCCAGCCAGTCATCCGGTTTTAATTCGGCAATCTGAATCAGTACGCCAAAGGCGTCGCGCGGATGAATGAAAAGCTCTTTCCATAAATTCCCGTATTCCCGGAATCCGAAATAGGGGATATTATTTTTTTCCAGATGGGTTTTTGTTCTCTGAATATCCGGTGTTTCAAACGTAATGTGATGAACACCGGACGCCCTGTCTTTTAGAAAATTATTCAGGAAACTGTTGGGGCCTGTGGGATGAATCAATTCAAGTCGTGACAAATCGCCAACAGACATGAGTTCCCAACGGTATTGCATACCGGGATCTTCTGCGGATGTTCCTGAAACCGCACCGAGAAGCTCCTTGAAAAATCGATTGGCCTTATCGTAGTCCTTTACTGCAATGGAAATATGGTCGAGTCTTGAAATCATGCCTGCTCCTGCTTTACTGGCTTCATTGACTATAAAACAAGGCGTTAGAGGAAAAATTAATCCACCACAGGAATTGCTCTGACTTCGTAATTATATTCAATTTCCAGCAGCGTTATGATCAGTTCAAATGAATAGTTATCCATAATGTCCTGGGGCCATCCGATGCGGCAGAGATCCGTATTCACCCCATCCACGGTAAACCGGCCACCATCTTTCAGCATGGCATGAACGTCTTTCATCAGACGGTTATACTCGATAACGGATAGTCCTTTTTGTGAGTAGCTGCGAAATAAATTAAATGTTAGTTTTTGTATCAGTTCTTGTTTTTCTTTCAATTCCATAATATCTCCTGGTAACATTTTCCTTTACGCTGAATGAAGCAAAAAATCAAGTTTGAACAAGTATTCATATTACTGACAGGCGTTTTTTTCTGAAGTGAATTTGTTGTCTGTCGCAAAAGGAATATATCGATGTCTTTCTCCCATGCGAAAAAAATTGGAATCGCTTCTCTGATAATGATGACCTCTGTTTTTTTAAGCCGTGTGATCGGCGTTTTCAGAGAAATGGTCATATCCTACATCGGTGGCGCAAAAGCACCTGTGGATGCCTATCAGATCGCATTTGTCCTGCCGGAAATTTTGAACCATATTCTTGCCAGCGGATTTCTTTCCATTACGTTTATCCCTATTTTTTCAAAATATCTGACTGATAATGATGAAAAAGGGGGGTGGAAAATATTTTCAATTGTCATGACTGTATTTGGTTGTGTGCTTACTGTATTGATTCTGATTTCGATGGTGGCAGCCGAAGATCTTGTCCGGCTGATTGCTCCCCGCATTGAAGACAAGGACGTCCTCGCAAGCGCAGCAAGAATGACACGAATCATCTTGCCTGCCCAGATATTCTTTTTTGCAGGTGGTCTGTTAATGGCGGTTCAATTCGCAAAGGAGAAATTTTTCTTACCAGCGCTTGCCCCCCTGGTTTACAACCTGGGTATCATAGCAGGTGGTATTTTTTTAAGTCCTTATGTTGGCATGGAAGGGTTCTCATGGGGGGTCCTTGGTGGCGCGTTTATGGGTAACTTTCTGCTTCAGTATATGGGTGCGAGAAAAGCAGGTATGGTTTTTTTCCCTTCATTAAATATGCGTCACCCGCAACTGAAAAATTATATCAAAGTGACGATACCTCTGATGATTGGTCTTTCCATGACGTTTTCCACAGAATTTTTTTTAAAATATTTCGGTTCCTCACTGCCGGAAGGAAGCATCGCCAGGCTCAATTATGCGTTCAGGGTGATGTTGATTCTTGTGGGATTTTTTGGTCAGTCGATCGGCGTTGCCATTTATCCTTTTCTATCGCAGCTTGTTTCGTCAGGCAAAAAGGCTGAAATGGGACAGTTACTGGCCAACGCATTAAAATATATGGCCATTGTCATACCATTTTCAGCCCTTTTTATGGTATTGAGAACAGAACTGATCGGTCTTCTGTTTCAGCATGGAAAATTTAATGCTCTGGATACCCATTTGACGGCCAATGCGTTGGCCTTTCTTTTGATTGGTGCGATTGCATTTGCCGCCCAGACAGTCGTTACCCGGGGATTTTATGCCATGCAAAGCACCATATATCCGACTGTTATCAATACCATAACCGTCGTGCTCTGTATCCCTCTCTTTTATCTGGGAACGGCATATATCGGATTAAACGGCCTTGCCCTGGCTGCTGCCGTTTCTGCCATCATTCAGGTGATAGTCTTGTATTATCTGTGGACAAAAAGGAATCCGCCCCGGAACGGGAACGGGATCCTGATATTTTATTTAAAGGTGATTGCCATCAGTTTAATGATCGGCGCCATTCTTGAATATGCAAGAAAGCAAGCGTTTTCCGTAATGATTCCCACGTCACCCTGGGGGAACCTGCTTATCTGCCTGCTGACAGGCGGACTTTTTCTGATTCTTTTGATTTGTTTTGCCTGGGTGTTCAAGCTCGATGAAGTTCAGACTGTCCTTAAACGTCTGTTGAACAAATTCAGGTTATCTTTCGGTTAACGCCATTTAACCGTCATGGCTTGATTTTTTTATGGGCCATCCACACCGGTATGGGCCGCGTTGATCTGTGTGATAACGTTAATGATGGCACCGGCAACTATTTCAGGATGCTCTTTCTGAAGATAATGACCGCCTTTTTCGATAATTTTTAAATGACCGTTTAACTGGGGCAGGGCAGTTAGCCATTTATCGGTAAAAACAGGGTCTGACAATACATCCTGATCGCCGAACAGTCCAAATACCCTGATGTTGGCACCTGCAGGCCCCCATTTCCCGGAAAGATGGCTGTCGATAAACCCGATGAATTCGTCCATGGATCGTTGTGCGGCACTATCAGGAAGCGTGTGAGAGGCTGAAAAATAAAGGGCATCTTTATAAAATAGCCGTGAATTTATGATATTTTGCCTGGACCTAAGATGGTTGGTATAAAACTGGATTTCTTTTGGATTGATTTCCGTCATCCTGTTTTGCGACGGCCAGACAAGGTTCCGGATAAAACCAAGCCTGTCCAGAAATGGCGAACCCGGTCGGGTAAATATGGCATACATGCTATATTTTCCCCAGCTGAAATCAGGTATAAATGAAACAAGAGGTGAATTGCCGAATACGGATACCTTGTATGGGTTGAATATGATGTCCACCGATGTGAGTTTAAAAACCGTTGTGTTTATGAGAACAAGGCCAGAAACGGTTTCAGGTATATGAAGAAGCGCACCAATGCCAACAGGACCTCCCCAGTCATGGACGACAAGCGTAATGTTTGACAGGTCAAGATAGGTGATCAATTGAAGCAGATTATCTGCATGGTCCCATGGGGACAGTTGGGCAGAGGCCCGATCAGACAGGCCGAACCCGATCAGATCCATGGCAATGACACGAACGGGCAGTGTCGTCATTGTTTCCAGCCGGGTTATCGTATCCGTGAATATGTAGGATGACGCAGGGTTGCCGTGGACGAAAATGATGGTATTCAACGGGGGGCCGTCTCCGTAGACCGTATCATGGTAGAACAGCCTGCTTCCTTTGGATGGTCCATCCGGTATTTCAAAATAGAACCCTCTGTTTTTCTGGTAATAATTATCGGGAATTTCGTTTACAGGGATGTCACCGTGAAACAGGTGGGGTTTGAAGGACGTTAAAAATGATCTTTCAATCAACATATACCCGATGGGAAAAGGGCTTATTATCAGAATCACGATCAGAAGGACTTTTATAATCTTCATTTATCTTTTCTCTTTCGAAGAATTCAGGATGACCAGGGTTGATTTTTGAATCGAAATTATATATTTGTTTTAGTCATAATTTTTATAAATTTCTATAAAAATGTTAAAAAAATTCCCTGTTTTTATTTGACTCTCCGTATTACTGAATGTAACCTGGACTCTCAACCCGACACCAATCCGTATCTGCGGAGTTTTATATCATGACGCGAAACATTATGCTCTATTCAATCATGTCTGTTCTGATATCAACGATATGTCATCCCGTCAATAGTCTTGGCGATGACATACGGCGACCGGTGTGTGCCGGCAGTTTTTATCCTGCAGAAGACTCGTCCCTGACGCATATGATTGAAAAACTTGAAAATGAGGCAAAAAAGACATCTGCCACATTATCTGATCAAAGAATTTCCCAGACCCCTGTCAAGGCATTGATTCTGCCTCATGCCGGTTATGTCTATTCCGGGCCGATAGCCGCCCATGGTTCACTTGTGTTAAAAGACAGGCATTTTGACAAGGTTATTGTCATGGCTCCGGATCACCGCATGGGATTTCGGAATGGCTCGGTCAGTAATTGCAGTGCATACCGGACACCTCTGGGGGACCTTCCTGTTCATGGGGATGCAAAAAAACTGCTTGAGTTGAAACCCCTTTTTACAACGGTTATGGATTCCGACAAATCCGAACATGCCATAGAAGTGATCTTGCCATTTATTCAATATCATGTAAAAACGTTTTCGATCATACCGATCGTTTTGGGGCCGTCAAATGTGAAGAATTACAAAGATGCCATCATATCCATTATTGACGGCAACACATTACTGGTTGCCAGTTCGGATTTGTCGCATTACCTGACCTATGATGAGGCTGTAAAAAAAGATCAGGAAACCATTCAGATGATTTTGTCATCTGATACAGATGCGCTTGTCAAGGAAGAAAACAGGGCATGCGGCATCATTCCTGTATTGACACTGATCATGATCGCCCAGGAAAAAGGCTGGAAACCGTTTCTTTTAAATTATGCAAACAGTGGGGATACAGCAGGACAAAAAGACCGTGTGGTCGGTTATGCTGCGATCGCCTATTTTTGAGGTCAGCATGAAACCTGATAAACCGATTAGTGAAGAAGGCGGAAACGCCCTTTTAAGGCTTGCCAGAGAAACCATTGCCCGCAAACTGTTAAATCGCGGCAAGACAGATGATGCGCCGGATAAGGCCCTGGAAATCCGGGAGCTGAAGAAAAATGCCGGCACGTTTGTCACCCTGATGGAAAATGGAAATTTAAGGGGATGCATCGGCAACCTGACTGCTTCCGAGCCGATTGTTGAGGGCGTCAAACATAATGCCATTGGCGCTGCATTTCATGACCACAGGTTCCCTCCGCTGACTGTTGAAGAGCTTGAGCACATTACTGTGGAAGTGAGTATTCTCTCAAATCCCCAACCCCTGATGTTTAAAAATGCAACCGATCTTCTGGACAAGCTCACGCCCGGGATTGACGGCGTGATTATCCGTAGAGGACACGCAAGCGCCACCTTTTTGCCTCAGGTATGGGAGCAGTTGCCTGACCCGGAAGATTTTCTGTCTCATCTTTGCCGAAAGGCCGGGCTTTCAGGGGATGCATGGAAGGAACCCGGTATGGAACTGTTGACCTATCAGGTTCAATATTTTGAAGAAGACTGAACACGCGATCATTCTCCTTATATTGGCAACAGGCGTGTCTTCTGTTGTTACTCAGCTTTTGACCATCAGGGAGTTTCTTGCCCAGTTCTCAGGCAATGAATTTATCATTACACTGATTTTTTTCAACTGGCTCGTCCTGTCGGGGACCGGCACATTGTTTGCCAGACGGACAGCCATTTTAAAAAAACATATGCCTTCGGCCTGCACGTTGACGGTTTGTTCATTGACGCTTGCCTGCCTTCCGGTTCTCCAATTTTTTTTTATAAGGTTTTTCAGAGACTTTTTTTTTACACACGGCACATCTGTCGGCTTCTACCCGACTTTAATGTTCTCCATGCTCCTTATGGCCCCTTATTGTTTGACTTTAGGGTTTGTTCTTCCCTACAGTCTGTTCATATTGCGGCTTGGAAGAAAAACGTTTTCTGGAACATCCATCTATATTATCGATAATATCGGAGATATTTCAGGCGGCATTCTCTTTTCCTTTGTGTTGATCTTTGTCGCTACCCCCATGCAGGCATTCCTCTTTTGCGGGACGGTTTTGATTGTTGCCACGATCTATTTCTGCCATGCCTGGTCATTATCGAAACCATTCTGGATTATCTCCGGCATTCTCTCCTTTACCGTGCTCTTATCGGGTATTTTTCTTGAATGGACCTCCATTGCTCCTTTAGAAGGGATGCTTGAAACATACAAGGAGTCTCGATATGGACGCGTAGCTGTCCACAAAAACAAGGATCAATACACGTTTTTTTTAGATGGCATGCCTGTGGTGTCAAGCCAGAATGAACTGCTCGCAGAAGAGATCGTTCATTTTCCCCTTTCCCAGATTGAAAGAGCAGAAAATATCCTTGTGATTTCAGGGCAGGGGGGGATCATGAGAGAGATTGCCCGATATAAACCGGAAAATGTCTTCTATCTGGAAATGGACCCGGATGTTTCAGGCAATATGTTCCGATATGGCATGATAACACCCATTCCCGGATTGCAGGTCATCCATGAGGATGCCGGAAAATGGCTTGCTGCAACCCCGCTCACATTCAATGCGGTCATCATGAACATGCCGGAACCGGATACCTTTCAGGTAAACCGGTTCTATACAGACCGGTTTTTCAGGGAAGTGAGTTCGCATCTTCACGAAGATGGCATATTCAGTTTTTATATAGACGGATATGACAATTACATGACAGAACCTCAGCGCGAAAAAATTTCGACGATCTATAATACGCTTTCCGAATGCTTCAGCTATATCTCCGTTCTTCCAGCAGAAAAAATTTTCTTTCTCGGCAGCAGAAAGCCAATCGATACGGATATCCCAAAATGTCTTGAAAAAAAAGGGATCGATACCGAATATATAAAGAGTTACTTTTATGGCAATATCACGTCCATGCGCATGAATTATCTTTCCGGTCTTATTGATGAAAAAGCACCTGTCAATTCAGACCTGTCGCCCAGGCTGATGCGCATCATGTACAGACAGTGGTTTGAAAAGTTTGATTCATCCCCGATCATTTTTGTTATTCTGCTTACAGTTTCAGTAGGGTATTATATCCTGCGATTGTCAAAGGGAGAATACGTGCTGTTCACTACCGGCATAATGGCCATGGGCAGTGAAATCATCATCATTTTTATCTATCAGACTTTCTATGGTTACATTTATTTCAAGATAGGAATCATCATTACCCTTTTCCTTTCCGGCCTGCTTCCCGGAGCCATTTACGGGGAACGATTTCAGACAGAACGGGAAAAGGACGTTCTTCTTGCCGTAACAGATGGCTTGATTATTTTAATGATGGTCGTCCTTGTAGCCGCTATTTCCTTTTTGGGGGCGCATGTGCATCATGCCTTTTTTCTGGCATGCGGCTTTATATTTTCAATTCTATGCGGATTTCAATTTCCACTTGCATCGCGCATGAAAAATAACAATAATGAGACGCTTGCCGCCGCATTTTCCGCTGATCTGATGGGGGCATCCCTGGGAACGATACTGACCAGTCTTATCCTGATACCCTGGTCGGGTATTTATGGCGCCATCGTGTGTCTGTTGCTGATTAAATTAACGAGCATAGCGATCACCGCCCGGAGCAGTTAACCATGAACGAAAAAACGCTATTGACGAGAAGATCATTTGTCACCTGTTCATTTGCGGCCATTTCATCATGTGCATTGGCCGGTCCTTTTGCTTTGTCTGCATTGGCATTGCCGGCCCAGGATATTCATGGTCAGATATTTAAAAATGATGCACCGGATAAATTATGGAAATGGTCTCATGAAGGATTTCTTTACCGGAAACTGGCTGGCGATAAGGTCATGTGCGGGATCTGCCCCAATCATTGCATCCTGGACAAAGGTGACCGAAGCGTTTGCCGGTCCAAAGTGAACATGAATGGCAAACTCTACACCCTTGCGTATGGCAACCCTTGCAGCCTGAACGTGGACCCGGTTGAAAAAAAACCGTTGTTCCATTTCAAACCGGGCACACGTGTATTTTCACTTGCCACAACCGGTTGTAATTTCAGGTGCCTCAATTGCCAGAACTGGGAAATTTCCCAAGCCAGGCCTGAAGATGTCCGTCATTATGATCTTTTCCCTGATGGTGTGGTAAAGGAGGCCATATCTTCACAGACCCAATCGATCGCCTATACGTATTCCGAGGCCACAACCTATTTTGAATATATGATTGATATTGCAAGGCTCGCCAAAGAAAATGGCCTGTTCAATCTTTATATTTCAAACGGATATATCAATCAGGAACCGCTTCTGGAACTGGTGAAGGTCCTTGACGGCGCCAACATCAACCTGAAATCCTTTTCAGATGATGTCTACCGAAAACTGAATGGGGGCAGGCTGAATCCTGTTCTTGAAACCTTTAAAACCCTTCATGAAAAAAAGGTTCATTTTGAAATCACCAATCTTGTCGTGCCCGGTTACAACGATAATGAAAAATTGGTAAACGCCATGTGTGACTGGATTCTGGAAAATCTGGGACCGGACCACCCCCTTCATTTCTTGCGATTTTTCCCGCAGTACAAACTTGACAGGCTTGCACCCACACCGGTGTCAACATTAGACACATTCAGGGATATTGCCATGAAAAAAGGATTGCATTATGTCTATCTGGGAAATGTCCCCAACCATGAAGGAAACCACACCTGTTGTCACCAGTGCGGAAAACGCATCGTAGAGCGCAAAGGGTATTACATCAGCAGGTTTGACATAACATCCGGCGCCTGCTCATATTGTAAAACGGTTATTCCCGGAGTCTGGTAGGATAAAGGAGATGAAATGAAACGACCCATAGCGCTATCCCTGGCCTTTCTGATACTTTTTTTGCGGGTTGTTGCCGCAGGTGCCACTGATGGCGCACCCGACATCCCACCTGAAACCAGACCGGAAAAGTACAGTTCGCTGGATTCATTGTTTACACTGTATCAGCCTTACCTGGTTAATATTGAGGCGTATGAGCCGATCTATTTTCTGATTGGAACCGATCCGTCGAAAAGCACATTTCAGCTCAGTTTGAAATACCGGTTGTTTAATTCCAACCGCAATCTTGTGGAAAACCATCCGTGGGTCAAAGGGTTTCATGCAGCTTACACCCAGACCTCTTTCTGGGACTTATCCTCAGATTCCGCACCTTTTGATGATACGAGTTATAAACCTGAGCTCTTTTTCCTGTCCCCCAATATTTTTTTTTCAACAAACCGGGTCTTCCGTCTGTTTATCCAGACAGGCTATCAGCACGAATCCAACGGCCAGGCGGACCTCGCCTCAAGGAGCACCAATTTCCTGTACATCAAACCCATTTTCATCTATTACCATGAAGGTAAAAAAGTGGGCCTGCAGATCAGTACAAAGGGATGGGTTTATGTAAGGAACGACACTGACACAAATCCGGACCTTTCTGATTATCGCGGATATTTTGAATTTAACATGAAATTCGGCCAGGCAGACGGATTCGTTCTGGACAATACAGTTCGCTGGGCAGAAAAGGGGGGATCGTTAAGAACCGATTTTACCTATCCCCTCAAGTATTTTATTTTTAATAACCTGGACATGTACTTTCATGTCCAGTACACAAACAGTCTGGCAGAACGGTTGATCAATTATTATGACCGCTCTGAAGTACTTCGTATCGGATTTGCGATTGTCAGGTAACTGTCTGATGAAAAACAGTTTGGGTGATTTATTTCTTAAAAACCTGCGAGAAAGGATTGAGCCATTATGTCAAGATTCTACAACCGTTCATCCGGTAAAATCGGATTGCCGCCAGGCACCATGGTTCACATCGGAGATACAAAAACCGGTCAGACGACCATTTCACTCATTGATTATGACAAAGACGGGCTGAAGGAAACACCGGTTGAAAACATCGCAGATGTGTTTCCCTTAAAAGATGAGCCAACGGTCACCTGGATAAATATAGACGGTATCCATGACATTCATCTGATGGAAAGGATCGGCCAGCATTTTAATATTCATCCATTGACACTTGAAGATATCGTCAATACAGGACAACGGCCCAAAATTGAGGAATTTGATGACTATCTTTTTATTGTGTGTAAAATGCTGACCTATGATCAGGAAGCAGGAAAAGTGAAATCTGAACAGCTCAGCCTGGTTCTTGGGGATACATTTTTGATTTCGTTTCAGGAAATGGCGGGTGATATATTCAATCCGGTCCGTGAGCGAATCCGAAAAGCAAAGGGCCGTGTCAGAAGCATGGGCGTCGACTATCTTTGCTATACCCTGATAGATGCAGTCGTGGATCATTATTTTCTGATTCTTGAACAGTTTGGTGAGGCCATAGAAACTCTTGAAGAGGTGATTGTGGATAAACCGGACCCGGATACGATATCTGAACTTCATCACATGAAACGGGAGATGATTTTTTTACGAAAGCAGATATGGCCCTTACGGGATGTTCTGGGCCGGATGACCAAAAATGACATTTCCCAGATAACCGATAAAACCAATATCTATTTGCGGGATGTCCATGACCATGCCATCCAGATTATAGATACCATTGAGTCCATGCGGGATCTTCTTGCCGGTATGCTCGATATTTATCTGTCCACTCAGAGCAACCACATGAATGAAGTCATGAAAGTCCTTACCATTATTGCCACCCTGTTTATCCCCCTGTCTTTTGTGGCAGGCGTGTATGGCATGAATTTCAAATTCATGCCCGAGCTGGATTGGCGGTGGGGGTATCTCATGTTCTGGGGGATTATCGGTTTCATGGTATTGGGCATGTTTGTTTATTTTCGCAGGAAAAAATGGTTTTAATACGGTTTCAAATATCTTTTTTTTGAGGATGAATAATGGCACAACTGTTATCAAAAAGCATGCGAAAACTTGCGGTTCAACACAGTCTTGATGCACCAACGGTTGACCCCCGTGTTCATGTTCAGTTTTCCGGTGCGGACGATGTGAATTTAATATTGAGGGTACCTGTCCCATCGCAAAAACGTGGCAGACTGGAACAGGAGATATTGAGGAAGTATCTCCAATATATTAATCAAAAACACCATCTGGAAAGAACAAAAACAGAAGATACTTCAGATGATAACACGTCGTCTTCGTGCCGGGAGAGGTTACTTGTATGATCATTGCCATCCTTGTTCTGTTGGGAGGTCTCATTCTTCTCATTGCAGGCGCTGAACTCCTCGTGAGAGGTGCTTCAGTTATAGCACTCGCATTAGGAATTTCCCCGCTTGTTGTGGGCTTGACCGTGGTTGCCTTTGGCACAAGCGCGCCTGAAACCGTTGTAAGTGTTGTCAGTGCAATAAACGGCCAGTCCGGTGTGGCCATAGGAAATGTGGTCGGGAGCAATATCTTTAATATTTTTGTGGTCCTGGGAATTTCCGCTTCCATTACGCCGCTTGTTGTGTCCAGGCAGGTCGTGAGGCTTGAAGTCCCTGTCATGATAGGTGTCTCCTGCCTGATGTGGCTTTTGTCTGCAGACCGTTTGATTGGAAGAAATGATGGTATCCTGCTTTTTTCAGGAATCATTATTTATACGGTATGGGTTATACGGAAAAGCAGGAGAGAATCAAAAGAAAATAATCTGATATCCCAGAACGGGTCAATTGAAAAACCGGATATCAGTATCAGACAGTTAATCGGTAACAGCATATTTATTTTAGGCGGTATCGGTTTTCTTGTTGCCGGTTCCCGGTGGTTTGTCAATGGCGCTGTAGACCTCGCCAGCTTTTTTGGTATAAGCGACCTGATTATCGGATTGACCATTGTGTCTGCCGGGACGTCTTTGCCTGAAGTGGCTGCATCTGTTATGGCTGCTGTAAAGGGCGAACGGGACATGGCTGTCGGAAATGCGGTTGGCAGCAATCTTTTTAATATTCTTGCGGTGCTGGGGGTATCCGGTTTTTTGGCTCCTGGAGGAATCCCTGTGCCAGCCCCGGCACTGTCAATTGATATCCCGATAATGATTCTTGTGGCGGTTTTGTGTCTCCCGGTTTTTTTTACCGGACACAGGATTTCACGAAAGGAAGGCGTGTTCTTCCTTTGCAGCTATATCTTTTACACTGCCTGGCTGGCAAGTTCCGTTTCCAGGTAGTTATCTCTTCAGCCATAAGATCATAAATGCAATAAATTGTTGATTTTTAGATGATTTTAATGAATTATTGTTCATTAAATTTTGTGTGAGAATAAAGGAGAAACACCGTGGCATCCAAACAAACAATTGACAAAAACAGGGCTCAAGTATCAGGCCCCACAAATCAATTAACCGATGAAATCAAATTGAAGATCACGGATGAATTATTGAAAAAGGGAAATGCGGTTCTAGGGGAACGTTCCACCGGTGCGCTTGCAACATCCGTGGGATATTGGATTCTGGTCTTTGTCACGCCCTATATCAAGGATCACCAGATGATGGCTATCGTTTTCGGTATTTTATATACGTTAATTATCGTCATCAGAGTCATTGAAGGCCGGAAATTAAAAAAGGAGGATCTCGCGTCAAATCCCATGCAACGATTGAGATATTCCTTTTTGACGATTATAGGCACGCTCGCATGGGCTTTTTTTATTTGCATCACTTTCCATTATTATGCATTTGAATGGATAACATTTCTTGCGGTCGTAAGTACTGCAGGGTATGCAAGTGCCGCCAGCACGACGCTCGCACCCAGTTTCAAACTTTCGTTCGCCTATGTCCTCTGCATGGTCTTGCCTGTTTTTTTCTCCAGTATTATAATAGGCACCCAGGTTGGATTTGCCCTGAGCGTGCTTATTTTCCTCTTTATTGCATTTTGCTATTCTTCATGCAAAGGCAACTATATCAATTTTTGCGATACAGTGCAAAACGCAGTACTCATGGAAAACAATAAACTTGAATTGCAGAATCTTGTCGAAACCATCGGCAAACACGCCAAAATCCTCCATGGCTCATCCATTGACTTGTCCACGCTTTCGGGTCAGGTGTCTGACGGGGCAAATGATATGTTTTCAAAATCAAACACGGTGACATCCTCCTCCGAAGAACTGAATGCGAATGCAAGCCTGATGGCGGACGAGATGGCACAGGCCGCGTCAAATATAAACACCGTTGCCCAGGCCATAGAAGAGATGACATCAACGATCAACACGATTGAAGACGATACAGACAAAGCATCAGAAATATCAAAGGATGCTTTAAATCAGGCCCAAAACACCCACACAAAAATGGAAAAGCTGGGAAGAGCCGCACAGGAAATAGGAATGGTAACGGAAACCATTACCGAAATTTCCGAACAAACCAATCTTCTTGCGCTTAATGCCACAATTGAAGCGGCCCGTGCCGGTGAAGCCGGAAAAGGGTTTGCCGTTGTCGCAAATGAAATCAAGGAACTGGCAAAGCAGACAGCCGAAGCCACGCTTAAAATTAAAAGCCAGATCAATGAAATTCAGAATTCAACATCTGAAACAGTCAAAGAAATCAACCTGATCTCCGATATTGCAAAAGAAGTGGATGTGTTTGTGTCCCGAATTGCCTCGTCTATTGAAGCGCAGGCCATGACTGCAAAAGAGATTTCCGGCCTGATTCAGGATAACTCCCAAAGAATCGGCGGCGTCAACGAGAAAATGTCCCATAGCTCCGACTTTATTGAAAAAATTTCTTTGGACATATCAGAGGTCAATCAGTCCGCATCCCAGATTGTTGAAAAAAACAAACGTGTGACCAGCTATATCGAAGAGCTTCTTCAGCTTTCCAATCAGCTGACCGAATTGTCGATAGGCGCATGACAGGCAGGGAACTTGTTGTAACATTTCAGTTTAAAATGGTTTTTGCGTTTATCTCCTCTCTGAACGACAGATAATCATCGGCTGTTTGTCTGACGGCTTCGAGCATGGGCAGGTGGCCGGTATCCTTCATAACGATGACTTTGGCATTCGGCATCAGCTGATCGAGAATATCTGCCGCCCCCATATGAAGTACCCGGTCCTTTTCTCCCCAGACAATCAGCGTGGGGGTTTCCAGACCCTTTACTCTCTTTTCAACCGAGTCTGTTATCAACTGCCTGAAAATGATACCTTCGAGTTTGAAATTTTTAATGCGCTCTTTTGCAAATACGTTGATGAAAAGTTGGGGAACATAGGGCGGATCGGTCATGACATGGTCGAACAATTGCCTGAACTCGTCCTCGTTTTCCGCCATCAACGGATTGCGACCTGTGTTTTGAATGATGGTATTCAGCTCAGTTTTGGGGGCACTCCAGACGCCACCGGGCGCAAGGAGCCACAGACTTGAAATTTCATCCTGGTAAAATGCCGCCCAGGTCATGGCAATGTGGCCACCCATTGAACTGCCCCCAAGATGAAGTTTTTTAATTCCCAGAGCTTTTGCAAGTCGTCTCAACCGATCGACCTGAGCCGGAGGGGAATAATCCGCACCTTCCGGGTGTGAAGATTCACCAAACCCCGCATGATCAACAGCAATCACACGATAGTGAGGGGTAAGGTATTTTGCAATCCGCGTAAAATTGTCCTTGTTGGCACCGAAGCCATGAAGGAGCATCAACGGCTCTCCTTCACCCCCTTCCAGATATACATATCGTATGCCATCCGGAAGGGTGATTTCTTTTTTGATGAGTCCGCAGCGCTTACGTTCCAGATTCAGAAGTATTTCCACGACCTGATCAGGCACGATGTATAATATGACGGCACGGGAGACAAATAGAGCGATAATGATGAAAATTATGATTTTAATAAATCGCATGAGGTATTCCTTTTTGAAGATAAGGAGATTTTAAATTTTTATTGATTTTACGGGACGTTATCATTAATGTCAACTTGTGATTGCTTATACTGGGAATGAAAATTTTCGTAAACCGTTTTGTAGGAGAGGCCTGAATGACGGAAAATACACCAAAAGGAAAATTTACGTTTAAGACCGCCGCCTTCTTTTTTTTCATTTCAATGGCGTTTGAGCTTTATAACATCCTGAATGAGACAACCATTTTGGGGATGTCCGTGGCTCATATTCCGGCCATCATTTCACATCTGATATATATCGGTATTTTCGGATCAATGGGCGTAGGCCTCTGGTATGCAAAAAACTGGGGGCCAAAAGCGGTGTATGGCGGAACCGCCTTCTATTCACTTGACATGCTGCTATATGTCCTGAATCGGGATGGCATTGAAGACGGGCTGATCAAAAACCTGGCCACATATGGCGTGGAACTTCAGGGATCTGATATCGATCAGCTTATGTTGATGATCACCATGGTCGTTCTTGCGGTCATTGCCTGCTGGTGGGGATTTGCCTTGTTCACCCACATCAGAAGAGGTTACTTTTTACAGTCCGTTCAAAATACGAAGAACTTATAGTCCCCGGCTGGATTCAGCTTGAAGCGAATTCATGTCCCGTGTCTCAAGAACCCTGTTAACCCTATTCAGCATACTGGCCTTGTCTTTCTGCAGCATGCCGCTTATCGGCAGATAGTTTGATGCATGAGCGCCGATAAACTTCAGGTTGTCCATGGTTATATTCTCAAACATCAACTTCATCTCGTGAAGGGTTTCAAAGGGATCAGGCAGGGTGAGTTCACCGGATTCATATTTTTTGAACAAAAGCGTACCCGGAACAGGTGTATAGGTGAGGGCAGCCAGATAGTGCGGTTTCATCCTGTTCGTGATTTCAGCGGTGGCGATCGCATGTTTGTCCGCATCAGGGCCGGTACCGGCTATACCCAGAAGAACCATGGCAGACAGATTGATACCGGCCGTGACAAGATGCTGACCGGCCTTTAGCATTTCTTCTGCGGTTACGCCTTTTTTAACGGATTTTAAAACAGCGTCATCGCCGGATTCCACACCCAGATAGGCTTTTGTAAGACCTGCCGCACAAAGCGATGTAAGTTCACCCCGATTTTTTTTCAAGGTGCTTTGCGGTCCCACATACGTGCCCACATGGCGAAGTGATGGGAAGGTTTGATAGAGGTCATGGAGAATTTCAAGGAGAACTGGCGTGTCGATGCTAATGGCGTCGCCGTCGCACAAAAAGACTTTTTCAAGATCACCATAGTATTCCTTTGCCATTTTAATGTCCCCTCGGAGTTCTTCCAGGGTCCGTATCCTGAATTTCCGGTCTTTATACATGCCGCAAAATGTGCACTGGTTATGCGAGCAGCCAATGGTGCATTGAAGCAGATAGCTGTTTGCTTCACTGAAAGGTCTGAATATGTTTCCTACGTATCGCATATGTCATCCATTTTAAAGTTAGTCGATCTCAATCAATAAAACTCATTATTTATAGGGTCCGATATAGATCAAGGATTCGTGAAAGTTGTCCTACCATATATAGAGGAAGAGAGATCAAATCAAATTTGACGGTCTCGCTTCCGTCCGCTTGCTTTAACGCGTGTTCTACATGTTGAATGGACGGGGGACTGAGGTCAAAACGCACAGCTGCTCCTGCATTTTTGCTAAATACAAACTGAAGCAGCGATTTGAGTGTCCCGCTTTTCCCGGCCTTAACCTCGATGGGAGTGATTAAATTTCCCTGTGAAATCACGTAATCCACTTCTGCATTCGCAGATTTTTGCTGTCTTAGCCAGTAACATAATTCCGGTGGCTCATTCAACCCTCGAAAAAAAAGAAGATGCTGGCCGATAAATTGTTCGGCGATGGCGCCTTCATTGATTAACTGGCGATCATCCAGAGAAGATATAGCCAGCCAGTCCAAGCCGCAAACACGATTCATCAGGCCGATATCCAAAAAAAGCGCCTTATAGGTCAACTCATCGATTTCAGCCTGAAGCGGCAGACCGGAACAGTGGCTGTGAAATACTGGATAAATGATTCTGGCTTTTGATAATAAATCAATGGCGGTTTTCAACTCACGGGATGCTTCTTCTCTTGAAATATTACTGTATTTCATTTTTTTACCAATGCTTCTGGGTACGAAATTGAATACTTTTTGCAATCGAAGGCGAGCGTTTTGAGACGCATATTTAGAGAAATCTTCAAGATATGTCGATATAATCGACCGTTGAATCGGAATGATATCGGAAAATTGTTTACTTCTCAGATAATGATAGATTGCCTCAGGCATACCTCCAATCAGCAGGAACTCTCGCTGCCGATCAAGCAATCTGTTATGAACAGTCATTGGAATGGTATCTGTAAAGTCAAATTCCATCACCGTGCGCAAGAGTCCCTGGTCGACCTCGTTGAGATACTCCTCAAAGGTCATTGGCCCCAGGTACATGTATTCGATTCTGCCTACCGGCATGGAAAAATTGTGACTTGATAGGACAAATTCAAGTAGAGAACCTGCAGCAACTACCGGAACTTGGGGCAATTCCTCATAAAAATACCGGAGCGCCGGTAATACATAAGGCGTTGCCTGAATTTCATCCAAAAATAATATGGAATCCGGGGCAATGATTTTTTTTCCCAATAACCCTTCCAATTCCTTCAGGATAATATCCATATTAAATGTTTTAAAAAGGTCATTTAATTCAAAATGCTGCTCCAGGTTGATTTCGTTTAACACCAGGTTTTGATTTTGGGCAAATTGACGTATCAGGGTGGATTTTCCCACCTGTCTTGCCCCCCGGATTACCAGTGGCTTTCTGTATGGATTATTCAACCACTTATTTAAGTATGTTTCTGCTACTCGTTTCATATGTTATGTATAAAATAAACCCTTTTTTCAAACATTGTTTGCATAATAAAAAGGTTTATGTCAAGCATAATTCAATATTCAGTTATTTGGGCTGCATCGGATTTTATATTGAATTCAGCACTTCATTGACATATGACATGAATAATTTCAGACAGGTCTATAAAAATAGAACAGACGATAGTGAGGGAAAAAAAATGGATTCTAAAAAATTGATGGCTGCTGTCAAATCCCATCCGGACTTTGACCACGCCGGTATGGTGCTTTTGCATAATGGCGTGGTTCGATCCACGTCCAGGGACGGGAGAAAGGTGACCGGCCTTAAAATTAAAGTGGATTACCGTAAACTGGAAAATATCGTGAATACCCAGAAAGCGTTGCCCGGAATTGTGGATATTCGCGTGGAAATTGATGATACCAGGGATTTGAAGGTCGGCGATGATGTGATGTATCTGATCGTCGCAGGAGATATCAGGGAAAATGTCATCCATGTCCTCAAAGAAACCCTTGATCTGATTAAAACCACAGTGACGACGAAAACAGAATACTTTGTCGGTTAAAATATCGTACAGGTTTATCGAAAGGAGGTGTCATGCATATTTACCGTTGTCTTTTAGAAAATGGCCAAATCGGTTATGGTACGGGATTTGATGATAGAACGGTTTCCTGCCTTGAGGGCGATTTATTCTCGGGCGTGAAAGAAACCGGAAAGAGGGCGCACGTTCAGAAAATTTTATCACCGATAAAGCCGTCGGCTATTATCTGTATCGGATTGAATTACGTGGAACATTTCAAGGAAACAGGGATGAAATTTCCTGAACTTCCGGTTATCTTCATGAAAAATCCCGCTTCGGTCATTGGGCCGGAGGAAAAAATCATTCTGCCGGTTTCCTGCCGCAACCCGCTTCAGGTTGACTATGAAGTTGAGCTTGCGGTTATCATCGGAAAACCGGCCAAGAATGTTTCAAAAGAAAATGCCCTTCAATATGTGGCCGGGTATACGATTGCCAATGATGTTTCAGCGCGCATCTGGCAGATGAATGCCGGTGGGCATCAGTGGGTCAGGGGAAAAAGTTTTGATACGTTCTGTCCTCTGGGGCCTGCCATGGTGACATCAGATGAACTGACCAATCCCAATTCCCTTGACATTGAATGCACGCTGAATGGCGAAGTCATGCAGAAAGGACATACGTCTGATATGATTTTTTCGATAGAGCGTCTGATTGAATATGCATCCGAAGATACAACCCTGCTTCCCGGTACCGTTATTTTGACCGGCACGCCCAGTGGCGTGGGATTCATCCGAAATCCGCCGGTATTCTTAAAATCCGGAGATCATCTTGAACTGACGATCGAAAAACTGGGAACCTTGACGAATACTGTCCTCTGATTCGACATAAAAAAACCGGGTGGACCCCACCCGGTTTTTAATCCTTTTGCCCTAAATCCGTTACCCTTCTTTTATCTGATTCCCCACCGTGAAAGCGTGCTTGGTGTAAAGTCGTCCGATGTCATCTTCACCCGGAAAGACGGCAGTTCTTTTTCTTCATTCACCAGTCTGAACGCCAGATACCGTCTGGATTGAAGATCACAATGGGTAATAAGGCCAATCGACAGCATCATCGGTATTTGGTAGAGATGATAGACGTGATTTTGGCTGACCCGCCAGAGTTGATCTCTTTTGTCGTATTTTTCACCGATGACAATCGAATAGCTGTCCTCGTCAAAATAATAGACTCTTTTCTTGTAGATATGACGTTCATTTTCCTTGAGGTCCATCTCGATGACCCAGACCCGGTGCAGTTCATACCGGATGTAGTCCGGATTGATATGATAGGGGGTTAAAATATCCTTGTAGGAAAGGCTTCGGTCTATTGTTTGCCTGCAGTTGTAAGGGATATATATTTCTCGTTTCCCTATAAGTTTGATGCTGTATTTATCCGGAGACCCGTTATACATGGCATAATCGTCAGCTGTTGTGAGCCCGTCACTTGCGGTGCCAGGTGCGTCGTAGGCGACGGAAGGCGCTCTTCTGATACGTCTTTGACCTGAGTTGTAGAGAAATGCCTGCCTGGGATTCCTGAATATATCGATATTTTCATAAACCAGTAGAAGATTGCCTGCCAGCCGGGGAGGTGCGATTGTCCGCTGTTTGAAATAGGAGAGTATCTTATCCGGCTTGGTCCCTTCCGCATTAAACGGTCTTAATACTGCATCCTCAATCCTGGACAGGGTGAACTGACCATCACGATTCATGATCGCCTGTCCATTGATAATGGTATAGGCACCTGTTGGGGATAAATATCCGCAAATATAATTCCACAGAACTTCCAGTCCTGTTTTGGGGATGGGGAACGGACAGAATACTTCAAAGTTGTTCAGAGAATAGTCTGTTTCATTGGTTTCAGCATTGACCGCATTTCTTTTAACCGCATCATAAACATACTGTGGGTAGCAGGCTGTTCGCCGGGTCTGGTAGATGTTCATTTTGTAGGTGTCCGGATACGATTCAAACATGGCGATCTGACCGGGAGTGAGTTTGCCTTTATACTGACCGAGATTCTGAGGGGTGATGGTAAAAAGAATGGGATCATTCTTGAAAGGATCCGGCTCATTTTCAAATTCAACAAATCCTTCTGGTATGTCCTTATATCCTCCGGTCCACTCAGGAATGGTCCCGTCTGCATTACCTGCTTTTTCAGCACCAATAGGGGTCAATTCTTTCTCCAGCTTGTCCGCCGCCTCCTTAGATACTTTCGCCTGGACAGATAAAGACATCATGAAGAATAGAAAGACCATCATCGCAATTGTTCGGAATGATTTCGTCATGTCCGGATTCTCCTCCCTTATATGTACGATTACAATTACTTGTTTTCTTTTTTAACCAGACCATTTAATGCAAATTGAATGATAAAATTAATCACCTCATCAACAGATAAACGCCCTTTGTCGGAAAACCAGATTCTGGTCCGGGTAATCATTGAAGAAATACTGAATACGGCCATTTTGACATCGATATTTTCGAATGTGCCCGCCTCGATGCCCTCCCGTATGGCAGCAGCTATGATCCTGTCGTATTCATCGCGCAGAGAAATAATCTTTTTTCTGTTGTCCGGAGAAAGACTGTTCAGTCCGGCATCAAACAAAAGGACAGATGATCGTCTGTTGCTAAGCGTTAACCGGGTGTGCGTTGCAATCAGTTCGCTCAGTTTTTTTACAGGATCATTCATTTCAGATCGTTCGATAATCAGCAGGGAAGATATAATCTCGCTCATTTCTTCAAAAAGTATTTCAAACAGGACTTCTTCCTTGTTTGTAAAAAAATTATAGATATTGGCCGGTCTGAAGCCGCAGGCATTGGCGATATCCTTCATGCTTGTATCCGAATAACCTTTCTGCCAGAACAGGACACTCGACTCTGCCAGAATCATTTCCTTGCGGGATTTATTTTTTGATTGAGAGGACATGTCTTAACACCTTATGATGATCATTTTTCGTCAATTCCACACAATTTTTTAGCCACTTTCTGCTTTTCTTTTATATTGACCTGCCTTGAAATCATAATCCGCTGAGCCTGGGGAGAGCCGGCACCATGCATGGATTCCGTAAGATATCCCACCGCTGCAGTACCTAAAGTCAAATTTTCAATCAATCTCAAAATGCGTACCCGATTTTCGGTTGAGACATCTTTCTTGCCTTTCAGATATTTTTGGACCCATTTCCCGGTCAATTCAGATTTAAAATCTTGCTCAGATGGCAGGGTGACCATGAGCCCTCCGGCAATATCCTGGGCGATTCTTGCAATCTGATAGGGGAACCGTGTAATATTCTGTTTATGAACATTGGCCAGAAGCGCATTGACATAAAAAGTTCCCGAAGGTTCCTTGTGACCTTCAGACGCGCATGCAATGCAGCCGCAGAACAGTGTCTCATTCAAATGGTTCATCTCAATGATTTTATCCTTTACATGGGACGCCTTTTCCGCACCATTATATTCTGCTATCGTTTGAGTGGCACCAATCAGAACATCCCCGACCCCCACCTTACACGCGTAGCTCTGTCTGTGATAGGATGCAAATTGTTCCACAAGCTGTCCTGAAAAGTCATATTCCTTGTACATGAAAATTCGATCCCATGGTACAAATACATCCTCAAAAATAACCAGGGCTTCATGGCCGCCAAACATCAGGTTCCCCTGGTCCATTTTCCCTTCTTCCAGTTTTCGGGTATCACATGACTGTCTGCCCATGATGTAGGTGATGCCTTTTGTATCACTTGGCAATGCAAATGACAAGGCATAATCCTTGTCAGCTTCTCTCATTGTCATTGTGGGCATGACGATGATTTCATGGGAGTTTACGGCGCCTGTCTGGTGAGCCTTTGCGCCTCTTACGATTATGCCGTCCTTTTTTTCTTCCACGACCCGTAGAAACATGTCCGGATCTTCCTGCTGGTGTGGGGCAAGGGAGCGGTCACCCTTTGGGTCTGTCATGGCGCCATCGCAGACCAGATCATTTTCCTGAACATATTCAAGATAGGTCAGGAATCTTTTATTATATTGGGTGTTGTGTTTTTTATCCATATCATAGGTCACCATGGACAGGGCATTCAGGGCATCCATGCCGACGCAGCGCTGGAAACAGCATCCGGTCTGTGAGCCCAGAAGTCTGCCCATTTTGCTTTTTTTAACCAGGTCACCCGTACTCTGATGGATGTGGGTGAACCGGTTGACCTTATGACCGGTCAAGTGGGATTTTGCCGTCATCAAATCTTCATATTCCGGCTGTTGGGCGAGTTTGTAAGTCATGGCCACAGCGTTCATGGACGGTTTTATGATGGGGTTTTCCACGACGTTTTCCACGCGTTTTCCGAACATGTACACCACAAGATTGAGTTTTTTTAAACTGTTGATATATTCTTCAGGTGTTTTTAATGGCATGGGGTGTCTCCTTTTTTCTTTGGTGAATAAATCCATGAATTCAATTCATGTGTGAACTGCTGTATGTCGAAATGGCCTGAAATCCGATTTCACGGCCCAATTCGAAATCCTTTAAGAGGATATCTATATTTCGGGTCAGCCGCCGGGTTTCAAATGTTTTTGGCGGAATAACTTCCATTATTTTTACATCATCCGGTGGATGGTGAATAAACTGTATGGCCTTTTTGTATGCATCGGCTCTATTCTTCATGGCGTTTACAAGGGACGGGCAGTCTTTTAGGGCAAGGGAACCCATGAATGTCATGAATGTGTTGTCACTGATGTGATCCGTATGTCTGGATCGAACAACCATGATGTCCCTTGCACCTCGCCGGTATGCTTCAATTACCGGAATGGAGTCTGCAATACCGCCATCTGTCATCCTGTCGTTGTTTACAAACAGATTTTCTCTGTAAAAAACAGGTAATGCGCTTGAAACCTTCAGATAGTGTTCAAGCGTGCCCTTGTCCGGCTTGAGGTAAACCGGCTCACCTGTCTCCACCGATGTAACAACAATGATGAATTCCTTGTTTTGCCTGCTGAAAATCGTATCCAGATCAAGCCGGTATTCTTTTATGGTGATATCCCACAGCCAGTCCAGATCAATCAGATGCCCGCCTTTAAGAAACTTGAGAAAGTTGATAAAATGAGGCGTTGTTGAGTAGTGTTCGAAAATATATAGATTCCGCTCGTTTTGTCCTGCAATGTGGGAGGCCAGGTTGCAGGCGCCTGCAGACACGCCGATGTATAAATCAAACGGATCAAACCCGGCTTTTCCAAACGCGTTCAGAACACCGCACGAAAAGATGCCGCGCATTCCTCCGCCTTCCACGACCAGCGCACACCGGTTTTTATCCTTATTTAAATAAGCCTCATTCATTTCCGGTTATTTTTTTTTGATGCTTGCCAGCAGTTCATCAATCCGTTTTTTGTTTTCCTCGGCACCGATATAGGTTCTGAAAAGCCATTCCTGTTGTTTCATTGCGCCATCGAGGTCTTCATCAAGAAGTGTATTTGAAAGAACCTTTGATTCACGAAGGCATGCCGCATCATAGGTCGCCATGTTACGGGCGATTTCCATTACACTCTCTACCACCTTGCCTTGAGGAAACACCTTGCTGACATAGCCCATTTTTTCCGCTTCATAGGCATCGTAAATCCTTCCGGTAAATGCCACTTCCTTGGCCCGGCCCAGTCCGATAATCCGCCAGAGCGGATCCATGATCGGCGGCAGCGCAAGCAAAACCTCACGCTGACCGAATTTTGCCTTTTCAGAGGCATATCTGATATCACACATCATGGTCAGGTCAAAGCCACCTGCAATGGCCGCACCGCCTATTGCCGCAATCACAGGCTGACTGCAGAAGAGTATTGCCCTGTAGGCCCTGTGAAACAGGGCGGTGAATTCCTCATTGTTCGCTTTTTCGATAGTCCGGATCACATGAAGATCAAAGCCGGCGCAGAACATTTTTTCTCCACCCGTAAAAACGACGACCTTGACGTCTGTCCGGTTGCTGATGTCCGTGAACATGACGTTAATCTCGTTGAGGACTTCCGGGGAGAGGGCGTTTCCCTTATCCGGTCTGTTGATTGTTATCAGTGCGACATGATTTTCAATGGTCAGTTTCAGGTAGGTCATATCCATGATTATCCATCTCCGGTTTTTGTTGTTAAGAGGTTTTTTTCAAATGTTCAGGCCCTTTGAACGATGATCGCCGTACCCATGCCGCCACCTGCACAAAGTGTTGCCAGACCGTTTGTCAGATTTCTTCTTTTCATTTCATGTAAAAGGGTCGTAATGAGTCTTGTTCCGGATGCTCCCACAGGATGCCCCAGTCCGACACCGCTGCCATTCACATTTGTAATGTTTCTGTCCAGGCCAAGTGCTTTTTCACAGGCGAGATATTGGGCGGCAAATGCTTCATTTACTTCTATCAGTTCGATATCCTTAAGCGTGAGCCCTGCTTTTTCAAGGGCTTTTTGACTGGATGAAACCGGACCGATTCCCATGATCTCAGGATCAACGCCGGTGGTTGCCGTTGACAGGATCGTCGCCAAAACAGCAATACCAAGTTCCGCTGCTTTCTTCGCAGACATCAACAGGACGCCAGATGAACCGTCATTGATTCCCGATGCATTTCCAGCCGTCACCGTGCCGTTTTCCTTAAAACTGGGTTTGAGGATTGACAGGGTTTCCATGCTGGTGTTCCGCCGGGGATGTTCATCTGTATCCACGACAATCGTTTCTTTACGGGTTTTTATCTCTACAGGAACGATTTCATCTTTAAACTTTCCGCTGTCAATGGCGTCAACGGCCCTCATATTGCTCTGGAGCGCCAGTTCATCCTGTTCCTTCCTGGAAATGTCATATTTTTCAGCCAGATTTTCAGCGGTAATCCCCATGGCAGGACCGATGCCAAGATTGGTCAGTGAATCCCACATGGAATCCCTGATTTCAGTATGGCCGATGTTTGTACCATAGCGAAGTTTATCGATGGTGTACTGGGCATTGGTCATGCTGTCTGTCCCGCCGGCCATGATGACATCGGCTTCACCGGCCTTGATCTGGTAATATGCCATCTGAACGGCAGACATGGAGGATGTGCAATTTCTGTGAACGGTAATTCCCGGAACGGAAACCGGAATGCCTGCTTTCACTGCGGCAACACGGGCAATATTGTTCTCTCCGTTTGTTCTCTGATAGTTGCACCCCCAGACAACATCATCGATCAACGATGGATCAATTCCGGATTTTTGGATTAAATTTTTCATGACAGGTATGGTTAAATTCAGTGCGCTGACCGTTTTGAATGCCCCGCCGAATTTTCCGATTGCTGTTCTGCATGCAGCGACAATAACAACGTCATTCATTTTGGCAGTCTCCTTATGTTAAAAAGTATTAATGAATGGCCATTAATATATCCTGATGCGACAATAGATTGGGTTTAGGTTTTTTGTCAAGTAAAAAAAGGATTATCATACGTTCTTGTGATGCAATGGGGTTGAGCATTACAATAGTCATTTTGCATTTGTCTTCTTGGGTGTATCTTCGCCTGACAATTGATATTTATTTGGAAGAATCCTTTGCTACCATCTGACCGACAATCTTGAGTGCGATGTTTTTTTCCTGAATGGCCCATTTTTTTGCGGTTTTTGCAGCCATTTTTGCATTGCCGGCCTGAATATGCTGATTGCCTGTTTTTACAATTTCAAAATTGTCAGACAGTTCATCGGCGCGCATCGTTGCAGAGGCAAATAAAATTCGTAAAGGCACAGGCATCAGATCATATATGAGTTCTTCGAGGATAGGATTTCTGGCTGTTTTCAGGCAGGTGAGGGCAAAACTTAAAAGCGTATCAAAATATCCGGGAACGTCCTTGTTTTTCGCACAAATTTCTCCCTTGCTGACAAAGGCGTCAATATTCCTGAAATCTTCCCTGGTTCCGTTCTCAACACATTTGTAACCGGCAAGCCCCAGAAGTTCGATAAAAATATCTGCGATCCATTCAATATGATCCAGGGTAATTTCTGTGACACTTGCGCCTTTTCTGGGTGTAATTTTCACCAGTTTCTTTTTTTCAAGTATCCTCAATGCCTCGCGAACCGGAGCCTTGCTGGTTCCCAGCTCTTCCGCCAATTTGGTTTCAATAATTCTTTCACCGGGTTTCAATTCAAGTTTGATAATCTTTTCGGATAAATAATCGGTGATTTGCTCTGAAAGAGTTGCTGCGGCTGTAAATTTCATGGCATTTTCTGACTCGTCGCTGATATTTGTTTTTATATTATAGGATAACGCCTTAATTTTTATAACGATATCTATACTGAACCGTCAGACGCGTGTCAAGGCAAATCCGTACATGGATGATATTGCTTTTCAGACAGCCGTTCAATTCTTTGAAAAAGATATTTCTTTGATATTCATATACGAATGTGCTAAGTGATTTGAATCATCGTTTTGCACTCATTTTTTGAACGTAACTCCCGATTTGATTATATTTGAGGTTTGGATTCTTGTGAACTTGCTTAAGCTTGCATAACCCGGTTGTTGTCAATACTGAAGAGAACCCTATGACCTTTACGTTGAATACAAAAATTGATGTCAGTTTTGAGTGGATGAACGCTTTTAATGCATTGAGCGATATGGCCATGATTCTTGATAGCACTCAAACCATACTTGCCGTAAACTCAGTTATTGAAAAAATGACCGGCATGAAACAGGCGGAACTTGTCGGAAGCAAATGCCATGATGTGTTTCATTGTTCAGATCATGCACCTGAAACATGCCCTTGTCTGCGTACCCTTGAATCAAAAATCGTTGAAACCGCAGATATCGAACTGGAAACTTTTGGCGGCATTTTTATGGTTTCCGTTGTGCCTGTTCTGGACCCATCCGGAAATGTTCATCAGTTCATCTATATTGCCAAAGATATCACGCGTCGAAAAAAGGATGAGGAAGGACTGAGAAAAAGAAATCGCATTTTATCTGCGATCAGGGAGTGTCATAAAGCCCTTGTTCGCATTAAGGATGAAAAAAAATTACTTTTTCGATTTTGTGAAATCCTCGTACGTTCCGGAGGATATCGACTGGCATGGATTGGCTTTCCTTTGGATGATGCGGAAAGAACAGTTCAACCGGCTGCCTTTTCCGGCATAGAAGAAGGTTATCTTGAAAAGATAACGATCAGCTGGGGTGAAGGTCCGGCAGGTCAGGGGCCAACCGGCAAGGCCATTCGGAGTGGAAAACCATCTGTATGTCAGGATTTCACAAAAAGTCCGCGATATAAATCCTGGCTTGAACACGCGTCCCAAAGGGGATTTGCGTCGTCAATCGCACTCCCCTTAAAAACGGGTAAACAATGCATAGGCGTCCTTAATCTTTATTCTCCTGAAATCAATGGATTTGATGAAAATGAAATCGGTCTTCTTGAAGAGCTTTCAGAAGATCTCACATTCGGATTAGTGGCCTTTAGAACCGGACAGGCGCATGCTGAAGCATTAAAGGCATTAAAGACATCGGAAACGCAATACCGTATGTTGATTGAAACAGCCAATGACGCCATATTTATCGCTGATGCAGAAACCGGGATCATCATCGATGCCAACAGGGCAGCTGGGAAACTGATTGACAGACCATTGAATGGCATTATCGGCATGCATCAATCCGAGCTTCACCCGGAAACAGAAAAAGAACGATACCAGGATATTTTCAGAAACCACATTAAAACAGGAAAGATCAATACCGAAAACCTCTTTGTGGTTAATCGCAAAGGCCAGCATATTCCCGTTCAAATTAACGCAAATACTTTGGAGATAGAGGGGAAAAAAATAATTCAGTTCGTTTTCCGGGATATCACCGAATTCAAAAATGTTGAAGAGCAGTTAAGGCAGGCCCAGAAAATGGAAGCCATTGGTACGCTTGCCGGCGGCATCGCCCATGATTTCAACAATATTCTTTCACCCATTCTGGGATATACCGAGCTTGCCATGCTCGAATTGCCTGAGGACAGCCAGATGGCTTCGGATCTGAAGGAAGTATTATCAGCCGCAAGACGCGCAAAAAGCCTGGTGCAGCAGATACTGACGTTTAGCCGGAAAGGTCAAGATGAAATTGCAGCATTACAGCTCAATCCGATAATTAAGGAATCCGTTCGTTTTTTACGATCATCCATCCCGTCAACAGTTGAATTCAGGCTGGATATAGATCCGGATAGCGGTTATGTTTTTTGCGACCCGACGCAGATTCACCAGATAGTGATGAACCTTTGTACCAATGCCTTTCAGGCTATTCCTGAAGAAGGCGGCATGATTGAAATTTCCCTGAAGCCGATGGTCGTTGATGACGGAATAAAACTGAACCTGAATGCTTTGATGACCGGGAAACACATCCGGCTATCCGTACGGGATTCAGGGCAGGGTATCTCCGATGAAAATATGAAACGAATTTTTGATCCTTATTTTACAACAAAGGAAAAAGATAAAGGGACAGGCCTGGGGCTTGCGGTTGTCCATGGCATTGTAGAAAGTTTGAACGGCCATATCGAAGTGTCAAGCAAATTGGGGAAGGGGACAATCTTCGATGTTTTCCTGCCAACGGTTGAGCCTGATATACTGGAAGACGTGATTCCCTCAGAGCATGTTTTGCCAATTGGAACGGAGCGGATACTTTTTGTTGACGATGATGTTCAGGTGTCACGGATTACAACAAGAATGCTTGAAAATTTGGGCTACCATGTCACATCCATCTCAAGCAGTCCCGAAGCCCTGGCTGTTTTTATCAGAGACCCGGATGCCTTTGACCTGGCCCTTACAGACCAGGCGATGCCACACCTTCCGGGCACTGAACTCATAAAAAAATTAAAAAAGAATAGGCCTGATATCCCCGTGATTCTCTGCACTGGTTTTAACTCAAAGGTCACACCTGAAAACAAGTCCTCTTTTGGTATAAATGAAATTCTCATGAAGCCGGTGAACCGGATTGAACTTGCAAGGACAATCCGGAAAGTGCTGGGTTAATTTTAACCCAACTTTATGATTTGTCGTATGAGGTTCGGCGTTTTTTATCTCAATCAGGTCACCGGGATGGCTACTGTTATAATTGATTTCAATCGATCTTGACGCATCTGATATCCTGTGTAAGTATAACATTCATATGTGATGAAAGAGCTCATTCACCGATTTAACGGCGGGAAAATCGAGATACCTGTGCTGCCCCACATTGTTCAGGAAATACGGGATTTATTGGATAGCTCCCAGCCTTCCATTGAAGATCTGGCCATCATTATTGAAAAAGACGCCGTTATGAGCACCAAATTGATATCTGTCGCGAACGCTCCTTTATTTATGGGATCAGATAAAGTGACCAATGTGAATGGGGCATTGCTCAGACTGGGGATGGAGGAAACCCAAAGCATTGTATCCGCAATCGTCAACAAAAACCTTTATCAATCGGACAATAAATGCTCCCAGGAATTACTGACAAAGCTCTGGCTGCATTCATTTGCATGCGCTGTGTGCGGCAAATTGATCGCCAGAGAACTGGGGGCTGGCAATCTGGAAAATATTTTTTTAATGGGAATCATTCACGATATTGGTAAAGTACTGCTGATCCAGGCCATTGAAACCATTTCCCCGGCCGAGGCATTTGAAAGCATCGGTGTCCAAATTGCCATTCATCAGATTCATACCGTGTTTGGGGCTGTGCTGATCAAAAAATGGGGATTTTCTGAAGAATTTGTCAATATTGTTGAAAATCATCACTGGAATGATTTTCCCAAAGAGACGGCAAAGGAACTTCTTATGATCCAGCTGGCAGATGTGCTCTCCTATAAGATCGGGTATGGTTTTTATGATATGGATCGTATCAGCATGCAAAGTATGGATGAGGAAGAAGAAGAAGAAGACAAGGTGATTGAGGATAAGGGGTCAGATATTGAAAACCTCGAATCATTTAAAAAACTTGGCATTGATATCGATACGCTGGTCCGGATCGGAGAGGATGCCAAGGATATCATCAAAGATACCGCAAATGTGTTTTAGCACACAGATGGCGATGTATTGGAATGATAGAGAGATGCTGAGATTCATCAAAATCGGTAATATCCATGACTAGTATGACAGGATTTTCAATTCAGGCTCCGATGCTTTTTTGTCACCGGCTTCGATTCGATTGGTTTCCATAATCCGACACCGCGACGCAGATTCCCTTAACGTCAAGGATGAATGGATCGCTTCAATTCGGGTGCCGGCCATAATTTTTTTGGCAACTCTCAACTCAGGCAGGGGATTATCTTTTTCAGTGAATTCGACGAGTCTTTTTTTTTCATCTGACAGGGACGCAGTGAGTGTCTCAAAATGATTGACAAGCTCTTTCTTCCTTGTAATTTCCGTGTCAATGGCATCCTGACGTTCAAAACCACGATTGATTTCCGCCTCCTCCTGTTTTGTCTGATTTTGAAGCTGCTTGATGGCGTGGGTATATCTTTGCAATGCAACGGTATTTCCTGACGCCCGCAGATCAGGTATCTTTTTTTCGAAATTTTCCAGCTCCGCCTGACACCTGTCCTGAACAAGGGAGTGTTTGGCTATGACCTCATGAAGTTTATGATATTCTGTTTCCAGAGTGGAAATGTCATTTTTCAGTTTTGCACTGTCATTCATATTTTTATTCAGCCTGGCGTCAATATCGGCAACAAGAGAATTGATATATGCGTCCACACCAACCGAAATGGTGGAAGGTGATGATACCTCCGTCCCGATGATTCCGGCAGATACCCCCAGTTTGGCTGAAATATCAGAAGACATGATGATACCGGTTTCATTGATGCATGCCCCGCTTAAGCGTATTGTTGAATCAATGATTTCTTTTTGGACAATGAGATCTCCAAATGCATCAATTTTTGAACGATTCACATATCTGGCATGGACTGACCCCATCACCTGAATGAGCGAGGCATCCACGATTCCCGAGGTGACATTGAGATCTCCGGTAAGTTCGATTTTTCCAGCACCCTCAACCTGGTCTGCTGCAAGCGATGCGCCTTTGACACTGAACCCCTGCCTGATGGTCCCCTCTACATAGATATTGCCATCAAACTGGATGTTGCCTGTTTCATAACAGACATCTCCCTTGATTCTCAATTCCGGATATACAGAAACATTTCCCATAGCATCGAGGTAGGGCTGTCCATCGATATCCGCATAGATTCTAAGACCGTCTGCCGATGTCCGCGTTCCTGTGCCAGCCCCGAACGAAAGATCCCTGGGTTCACTGACATGGACAATCTCTCCTGATACATCAAGGCCGGTCATGCCATAAACAGGCGGTTTTTTTTCGGCAAGAAGCATGTCTTTCCCCACAAAGGGTGTCTCTCCCCGTTCTCTGAAATCGATGCTTCCGTCTGATTTTAATTTTCCGGCCATGAGAAAATCAACCGGAAAGTGATAGGTGATTTCAGCGTCACGGGAATGTTTGGGTTTCTGACCCTCTGCGATGATAAATTTTTCCGCATCCGGGGTGGTTTGAGAGATCCAGAATTCAATTAAATGATCATTCTTGATCCCCGAGTTTATACCCTTCTGACGCAGAAACTCTTTGATTTGATCTACATCCAATCCTTGGGGATCACGTACTCTGGTCCTCACAAACGCACTTGTCTTATCTTCAGAAAAAGTCAATTCCAGATAATCTTCAAGCCTGATTGGCTTTGATGCTTCTGATTTTTCCGGGGCTGTAAGAGTGTTATTGTCTATTTTTGAAAAAAAAATGGAAAGTAATTGTTTTATCTCCTCCCTGTATTCATTTTTTGGAGAATGGTTCAGCCAGACATCCTCATAGGGTATGGTTTGAATGTTTATTGAATAGTCTGAGGATGCCAGTTCAAGCATTTCCTGAATCTGGTCCTTCATTTGAACGAATTTGCTGTAAAACATGTTGGGAGAGACGAGGGGCTTTTTAGCTATCACATCGTCAAGGCAGATGGTTTTGTCCTTTATAAGACTTGTTTTCGATTGAAGAATACGGATTTTCTGGTTTCTGCTTTTTATCTGGGCAAGATGATCCGCCTCTTTTTGTTTAAGTGTGTTCGCCAGTTTGAACATTTGACTGTTCTGGCTTTCAGTGACACTTTTCAGGTTTTTCAGTTTGCGGATAGCCTGGAACTGTTTGATGCCCTGGTCAACCTGATCAATAAATTCGTTATCTTTAAATGGTACGGATATGCAGAATTGGATACCGGCTTCATTGATCGAACTTATCATCGAATAGATATCGGACGCATCAGCAATAAGCATTCTTGGCGTATCCGGAAAACACTTTCGCGCTTTTTGAAGAATTTCATCCCCTTTTTTTTCGGGCATTCTGTAACTTGAAATGATTAACGAGAACGAAAGGGTCTCCGGATTTTCGATTTCAGAAATGGCGTCAGCAGAAGAATTCAGGCAACACACATCATAGCCGTCTGATTCCAGTAGCGATTGCATCCGGTTTCTTAATCCGTTCCGGTGATCAACGATGAGGATCTTGTGTTTTTGGTTTTTGTCCATTACTCAAGTCGTATTACACATTCTGAAGCACAATTTGTTTCGGATTATCCGGGTCATTGGTGTCGATTTCAGAGAATTTTGACATGCCAAGATCTGTATCAACAATCAATGAGGCCATTGTTCCTTCGATTCTCGTACCTGAGAAAATTTTCTTGTTCACTTTAAGCACCGGAACCGGGTCTTCTTTGGTCAGCAGTTCTACCAATGTCTCCTTCTCTTTTTTTATTTCAGAAAGGTTTGTATTGCATTCCTTGATTTTCTCATCGCAGGCGTCTATCTTGTTTAAAAATTTATCCTGTTCTTCAAAAATACCCTTTATTCTTTCATCAGCAAGGGTCAAATTCTTTTCAAGTTCCTTAAGTTCATTGACAAGCTTCAGCTTTTCTTCCTTATTGTCCTTTGCCTCGCCTATTTTTTTTTCAGTGAAATCGATTTTTTTTGTTATTTTCTCCTGGGCGAATGTCTGGTTTGCAACTTCCACATGCAAACGGTTGTTCTCTTCATCATAGGTCATTTTTTCCCTGATTGCCTGATCCAGTTCTGACTGGATTCTTTCCATCTGGATATCATACGTTTCGGTTACCCACCGGATATGATCATCAGAGCCCGCTTTAACCGTGGAATAGGTTGCTTTTTCCGTTCCGATCTGCTTGACGCTCAGTCCTTTTCTGGCTGCGACAACGGAAGAGGTGATCCGGCCGGTTTCATTGTTAAATTCACCACTGATGGCAATATGGGATTCCATGATTTCACGGGTTACCATCATATTGCGATACCCATAAATTTTTGAATTATTTACAAACCGGCACTGAACACTGCCCTGGGTTTCTACGTCTGAATTAATGATGCCGTTTGATACATTCAGGTTTCCGGTAATCCTGATGATCCCGCCGTCTATTTCATTGACTGTCAATTCTTCGCATTTGACGGTAAATCCGTGCTTCACTGCACCATACACAATCACATTTCCTTTATAGTCGATATTTCCGGTCCTGAAATCCACATCCCCCTTGACAGTGAATTGCTCAAGGACCGACACGGTACCTTTCAGATCTACGACGGGTTGGCCCTGAATCGTCGCAAATAATTTAAATCCGTCCTCCGATAAAGCCACACCATCGCCGAACAACAGAGCTGCATCTTCCACACCGCCTACGGGCAGTGTTTCACCAAAAATATCTTTACCGGGTTTGGGATTCTCCATGGGCTTTTTTTCAGCAACCAAATCGCCTTTTTTGACAAAGGGAGAATCTCCTGTTGAATGAAAATCAATGGAGCCATCTTCTGCGATCACTCCCCCGGTTTCATGCGTAGTGTTAAAATGGTATACAATCTCTGCAGGTTTACCCACACGTGCCGGTACGCCTTTGGCGACGATAAATTGTTCTACCGGATCCTTGCAGTGTTCAATGAATTTTCTGATGGCCGCATCATCCACAATGCCGAATTTGATGCCCCGTTTTTTGATCAGCTTTTTGACGGGTTCAATATCAGTTGTGCCATGTAAATTGACAGGCACTCTCACAAACGCTTCCAGTTTGTTATCTGAAACCACCAGGTCAACAGCCGCACCGAATTCTGAAGAGAATGCGGAAGACTGATCGACGCGGCTTTTTTTGTCACCGGTTCTGCCCAGTTCCGCCATGACTTCATCACGGAGTTCCGGGGCAATGACATCCGATTCAATCAGGAGATCTCCCAAAAGGACCGTAACGCCGCTGTCTTCAAAATTGTTAAGCTGTTTTCGGAAAGCCCTGTCCACATCTTTTTTGGTTGCGATTTCACGTTTTATAAGGTGGTTTGCAAATTCACGGTCCAGCAATCGGGTTTCAATCAGGGCCAATTTGGCAAAAATACGGCTTAAATCCTTTCTTTCGATAAATCCTTTTGAGATCATCACTTTATCAATGGTAAGGCCTGTGGGTTGTTCTGCTTCCTTTTCCGCCAGCTCTTCTCCAGCCTTTTCAAGTTCCCCTTTGGTGATATACCCATCGTTAAAAGCCAGGGTCCCAAAATCCGGGATTTCTTTATAATCATCGATGACCACGCCTGTGCTGGGTTCTGAACCAATGCCACAAATATCGGATTCCACAGCCTGGACCACATTTTCAATAATCAGGTCAATAATTTCAAATGTTTCGTCATCCAGTTCGGCAGCATCATGATGGCTGCCAGTTTGATCTGACTGAAAAGGGACCTTATTGTTCTGTGAAATTGTTTTCATCATTGAGACAATTTCATTCTTTGACATGGCAAAAGCTGCGGCCAGGTTATTTTTGTTAATCGTAATGGTTCGTGATAAAAGTTCGTCAAGACCTAAAAATGCTTCCTTGAATTCAGCCTCATGTTTTGCTTTTTCCACTTCCTGTCTCAGAAGGTCTGCCTCCTCTTTTTTTTTGGCAATATTATCTTGAAATGCCTCATCGTTTTTCTTCTGTCCTGCTGCAAGTTCAAACAGTTTTGCATTCTGTTTTTTGGTCACGTTAAAGAGGCGCTTCCTTTCCTGGAATTGTTTGTAATGTTCAAGCTCATTTACGATGGTCAGCAAAAGGTCGTCATTGTTCCAGGGTTTGGGAATATACTGATGTATGGCCCCTTTATTGATCGCCTCGACAATTGCCTCCAGTTTCGAAAGACCGGTGATGAGCATTCGTCTTGATTCAGGGCTCAGCAAAATGCTTCTTTCCAGGAATTCGCTTCCTCCCATGCCGGGCATGCGATAATCTGAAATGATCAGAAAAAATTTATCCTGGGCGCTTTCCAGTAATTTGATTCCCTGCTCCCCGCTCAAGGCGGAAATGATTTTGGAAAACCCTTTTCGCTTTAACACGCGCCGCATGCTTTTTACGGTTGATTCGTCATCGTCTACCACCAGAATGCCATAATCATCCATTTCAGCCATTTTATTCTCCTTTCAGGCCTGCCGGCATTTCAAACCCATTTCGAACGGCAATCTCCTGAAACTGTTCAAACAGTTCACTGATCAATGCCGCATACAGAGAATTCAGGCTATCCGTGTTCAACATCTTTTTATTTTTGAGGGCAGCTTCTATTTCTTTCACATAATCCCTGTTTACAAATCCCTGATCCAGCTTTTTATTTAACAATTCAATTTCCTGGTCGAGTTTTGTAATTGTTTTTTTATGGGTATCCGTGCTTTCCTTGAGTTTGGTATTCAGGGCATACAGCTTTGCATTCTGCTCTTTGGCAAGCCTGAAAAGCTTTTGATTCTCCATGATCATTTCATGCTGCTCCAACCCGTATTTCACGGCCTCAATAAAATCAGTGTTGTCCCACGGCTTTGCAATATATCTGTGAATGGAGCCCTTGTTGACCGCATCTGTAACTGCATCCACATCTGCATAGCCGGTAATGAGAAAACGGATGGTATCCGGCGACACTTCTTTGGCTTTTTCCAGGAATTCCGATCCTTTCATTCCCGGCATCCGCTGATCGGAAAGTATCAGGGAAAATGGCGCAGTCGCACTTTTCAGTCTTTTGAGTCCGGCATCCCCGGATTCCATATAAACATATTTGACGTCTATGCTTCTCAAGAGCCTTCCTATCGACTTTCCGATTTGTTCTTCATCGTCGACGATCAGCACGGTGTGGTCAAATTTCTCTGGCATCTGTCCTCCTGCTCGCTTTATGGATAGCCATTTATGTTTTTTGGAATATGATTGTTATCAACGCTATGTGATTATGTGTCTCGTCGATACACTTGCTTACATAAAAGATAAAAATGGAAAAGTTACTATATAAAAACCGGTTCATCAATTGCCTCAAATCTACTCTGTTCCATACGGTTTTTCAAGGTGTTTTTTTTATATACGGATACCCTGGACGATAATTGGGCAGGGAGACGTTTTGCGGTGTCTGTGAGGATACTGCATCTGGATGCAAATGGGGAATTTGCAATTAATTAAAACTATTTATTGAAATAAATGATCGTTTGCATTATAAATTAAACAAATCTTCGTCATGAGGCAGAAACTCACACCGTGGTCATTTCACACGATACCTCAAAAAATAATAATACGCTTTATTTTGTTGGATTTATAAAACCAAAAGACTTTTTTTCCGTAAGCTTATGAAATCAATTCCACAGATGGCTGAAGACCTCGATATCTCCACAAGCACGATCCGGGAATATCTCAAAAGTTTCAAAGAATTTTTTGCTGACCCGGTCGAGCATGAAGGGGTCAAGGAATATCCCCCGGAAACATCGGAATTGATATCCAAAATCTATACGTATTATCAGTCAAGCGGTCTGACCAAAGAGGAAATACGAATAAAGCTGGGCGGAGAGGCTGCACTGGATTCAGAACCCGCTGTTTCAGCGTCGCAACCGGTTGCTGTTTCTGCCGCACCCATGGCTATGGCGCAATTTGAGATGCTGGGAGAAAAAATTGATAAACTGACAATGGCCATTGAAATTCTGACCGCCACGCTTTCCGGTTCCGGTGTTAAAATGGGTATTGGCGGCTTTGATAAAATTGATGAATTCAATGCCCAGATTACGGAGATTCTCGAAATATCAAAAGAAAGTGATGATAAAAATATTGAAAAAAATGTCCAGGATGCCGACGGTACGCTTGTGTTTTCATTTGGCAAGCTGACCACCAATGCAGAAAAGGCATTGAAATTTGGTCAGGCCTACAAAAAGCCATATCTTCATGTGGATCTCGAGGTTGACAAAAATCCTGTTCAGACCGTTAAAAACTGGTTGTCACAATCCAGGATAAAGATACTTCATGTGGCCGGCCGGAATGCAAGCAAAGTCCCTTTATTAAAAAAGACCGTAAACGATATCATTGCATCTATACTGGACCGGTAGAACACATTGCCAGATTGTTTCGATAACCGTGTTTCTATAAATGAAGAGTCTTAAGTGAACGTTCAACATTCTATAAACTATTCAGGGGGCTCACATGACAACTACCCAGCACACCATTCTCATCGTGGACGACGAAGAATCGATACGATTCTCATTGGCAAGGCTTTTCAACAAACTTGACATTCCTGTTATTTCTGCAGCCGGGTGTGACGACGCACTGGAAATGCTTTCGACCCGGAAAGAGCCTGTTACGCTGATCATCTCCGATCAGAGAATGCCGGGAATCAATGGTGCGGAATTTCTTGAAAAATCACGGGCAGTCTGCCCGGATGCCATCCGGTTCCTTTTGACCGGTTTTTCTGATATGGACGCTGTCGTAGACGCCGTAAACAAGGGGCAAATTCATCGGTACCTGAAAAAACCATGGGATAATGATGAATTGATCAGTCAGGTAAAAGAGTCTTTAAAGCAATATGAGCTGATCAATGAAAACAAGCGGCTCCTGAAGCTGACTGCCAAACATACGCGCCAGTTATTCAAATTCGGCATTATTATGAAGCAAAAGGTTCAGGAGCACGGGAAAGCCATTGCCAAACTGAAAACCAGCCTGAAAAGCCTGGATAAGGAATTGAAAGACAATCATCTGAATACGGTAAACGCCTTTCTATCACTTGTCGAAAGCCTTATGCCTTCAACAGAAGGTCACGGCAGCCGTGTCAGTCTCCTTTGCCGTGAAATGGCAGCCAAAATGGGCGTATCGGAAAAAGACCTGGCAGATATCGAGCTGGCTTCTCTGGCCCATGATATTGGCAAATTGAAACTGGCTGAAGGGATGTGGCAAAAGTCAAAAGACCAGTTTACTGAAGAAGACATGGACATGTACAAAAAACATCCGGAGGAGGGCCAGAATATGGTTTTATTCAGCCCGCGCCTGGAAAACGCCGGAAAAATCATCCGGCATCATCATGAACATTTTGACGGCAGCGGGTGGCCGGATGGTATCGGCGACACGGATATTCCCCTGGGCGCAAAGATCATTGCCGTGGCAGATGCCTATGACCGGATAAAAAAAATGAATGAAACGGTCAGCCCCGGCGAGGGAGAAGACGGCAGCCCGTCCGTGTCAGAGTATATTAATGCACAGGCCGGAATAAAGTTTGATCCGGAAGTCACGCGCGTTTTTTCGGAAGTGACGGCAAATAAATGAAATGACGGGAAAACGGAAACATCCGGTATGACTGCATTTATTGAAAGACTGTTTAAATGACAAGGGGATGACATGGCGGACCTTGAAACAATAGATAAGGATTTCTATAAAGGGCTTCAGGCGCTGTCAGACTCGTCATTTCCCAAGAAATGTTCCACGTGCGGAAAGATATATGACAATGTCCATGACTATCTGGCTCTGACAAAGGCCATTGGCCGGAGCAGCGGTCTTAAGGAATCCCTGGATGACGATGACAAACCTCTGGTGGAGCTCTTTCGCAACTGTGTCTGCGGTTCGACATTAATGGATGTATTTAATAACCGAAGGGATTTGTCCCCTGCAGGCCTGAAACGCAGACAAAAATTTGAAGAACTGTTAAACCGGCTGACAAACAATGGTTTCGCAGCACAGACAGCCCGGGACGAACTCCTGAAAATTATGCGCGGTGAGGGCAGCGACCTGCTCAAAGTCAAACCTTCTGAAAAATAGGGCACATTTTTGTCTAAAATTAAAAACGAGGCGAATCATGAAAATTCTTGTTGCAGACGATGACGAAAGTTCACGATCGTTCATGGAAACTATTTTAAAAAAGGCAGGGTATCTGCCCATCATCGTCCAGAATGGCGTGGAGGCATGGGAAATACTGAATAAACAGCCTGTTCGCATGGTGATTACAGACTGGGTCATGCCTCAGATGGATGGTCTTGAACTTTGCCGGAAGATACGGGAAGCAGCCCTGAAAAATTATGTATACATTATGCTGTTGACAGCCAAAGGCCATTCTTCAGATGCAGTGAAAGGGCTTGAAGCCGGCGCAGATGATTTTATCACAAAACCGTTTTCACCCAGTGAGCTTCTGGCAAGATTGCGATCAGGCAAGCGTATTATACAGCTCGAAGATGATCATAAGAATGCCAATTTTCAGCTGCTGCAAAGTGAAAAAATGGCTTCCATCGGTCAGCTTGCTGCAGGCGTGGCACATGAAATAAACAATCCGACCGGATTTGTCAGCAGCAACCTCAAAACACTCACTGAATACAATAGAGATTTGTTTAAATTATACGGCCTCTATCAGTCACTGATCGCTGAACTTCAAAATAACAGCCAGACCCTGCCCAAACCGGTCCTTGATTTATTGAACAGTGTCAAAAATTTTGAAGCAGAAATTGACATTGACTATCTGAGGACGGATATTATCGATTTGGTGAAAGATTGCGGGGAAGGCGCAGAGCGAATCAAAAAAATAGTCATTGACCTGAAGGATTTCGCCCATCCCGGAGAAGACAAACTTAAACCCGCCAATATCAACGACGGTATAGAATCCACACTGAATGTCATTTCAAATGAAATCAAATATAAGGCAACGGTTCATAAAAATTTCGGGGAACTCCCCACCGTACAGTGCTATCCCCAGCAACTGAATCAGGTTTTTCTGAACATCATCGTGAACGCAGCCCAGGCCATTGAAACCAAGGGGGATATTACAATTTCCACCCGGTCACTGGAAAAACAGGTTGAGATTGTTATTGAAGACAATGGATCCGGTATCCCGCCTGAAAACCTGGCCAGAATATTCGATCCCTTTTTTACGACCAAAGCGGTTGGCAAGGGTACAGGGCTTGGCATGAATGTCGCCTATAATATCATACAGAAACATAAGGGAACGATTCGTGTGGAGAGTGAATTGGGGAAGGGTACCCGGTTCACGATCGTTATCCCGACACAGGAAGATGAGCAGTCTAATGAATAATTCATATCATTGCGTCATTAAAAAATAAAAGGGGTCAGGTCAATGGAGAGAAACAAAAATTTTCTGGTGGTCGATGACGATCCCTATATTATCAAGAGTCTGAAACGCCAATTCCAGCATCTTGACTATCATTTTTTTACGGCGAATTCAGGTCTTGAAGCCATGGCCATCATGGACCAGCATGATATCGGCGTCATTATGTCCGATATGAATATGCCCGGCATAGACGGCTTTTCACTTTGCGCCTGTATCAAAAAGAAAAAACCGGACATTGTGCAGATTATTCTTACCGGCAACCCGTCATTGAATAATGCCATAGACGCCATTAACCGGCTTCAGTTATTCGGCTATTTTACCAAGCCCTGGAATAATGACGAGCTGAACCATGTGATTTCCCGAGCATTTGATTATCACCATTTGATTGTTGAAAACAAACACCTGCAGGCACTCACCCAAGACCAGAATGTCCGGTTAAAGAAAATAAATGTTTCACTTGAAGAAAAAGTCCGTGAAAGAACGTTTCTTCTGGAGGAAGCCTTAACAGCTGGCATTCTGATGCTTGCCAAGGCTGCTGAAGAAAAAGACCAGGAAACAGGTGATCATATAAACAGAATTATGACCCTTACCAGTGAATTATGCCACACACTTGATCTCTCTCCTGAAGAATCGGCCCAGATTGCCTCCTTCAGCAGGATTCATGATGTGGGGAAAATACATATTCCGGATCATATATTAAACAAGCCGGGGAAACTTGATGAAAAGGAATGGGATATAATGAAACATCATACCCTTGCAGGTGAACGGATTATCAGCAACCTTTCCTTCTACAGGATAGCCAGGGAGATCGCCAGAAGCCATCATGAAAACTGGGATGGCAGCGGTTACCCGGACGGCCTGTCAGGGCTGGATATTCCGGTGTCGGCCAGGATAGTATCCGTAGCAGATGTATACGATGCCCTGACGCACAAAAGGCCTTATAAAAAAGCCTGGTCAAAGGAAGATGCCCTGTCTGAAATGAAAAATATGGGAGGTAAAAAATTTGACACAGCCATTCTGAACGCCTTTTTGGAAAAGGTGTGCTGTGAAAATTTTTAACTCGTATTATATCGATTATGCAGGGCAATCGCCCTGTACAAAACAATAAAAGGTGACCTATGGATTATAAGGATTCAAACTCGATCATCAAACGGCTCAATGAAATAAAGGATATCCCGACCCTTCCCATCATTGCCATGGAAATCAACAGGATGCTTGAAAGCTATGATACCTCCATTGAGAAATTAAGTACTGCCATAGAAAAAGACCAGGCCATTGCGTCAAAAGTATTGCGCCTTGTCAACTCTTCCTTTTTCGGGGTGCGTTCAAAGGTAACCCGGATTCGGGATGCGGTTGTTTTGCTGGGCTTTGATTCTGTCAGAAATATCGTGCTGTCTGTTTCCCTTGTGAAGGCTTTTTCCGGTGCACTGTCCCAAAATGGATTCGATATCGCCGATTTCTGGCGACATTCCATTAATGTGGCCATGACGAGCAAAAAACTATCTGAATTGTCAAAAACTGAAGAGCCGGAATGTTGTTTTACAAGCGGTTTGCTGCACGATTCCGGAAAGATTATTTTATCCCAGCATTTTTCAGGCTTGTTTGAATCCATTATGATGAAAGTCTTAAGTGAAAATATATCCTTTACTGCCTCGGAAAAAACGCTCACCTCCTTTGGTCATGAAAAAGCAGGCGGGTTTCTTTCTGCGAAATGGAAATTGCCGGTTCACCTGGTTGATGTGGTCAGATTTCACCATACAATCAGTCAACGGGCATCCAACATGAACCTGGTTAAAATCGTTCATGCGGCCGATGTCATCGCCCATGCCCTGACCCTGGATCAGGACCTTTTCGACCAGGATGCATTTAATAAAATCAGAAGCAGAATGAATGAAACTGTTCTTAACGACAAAGCCTTGGGACCTCATCTGAAAAAAGTGGGGTACTGGTATCCTGAACTTTCGGAAAATATAAAAGAAGCAAATCGTTTTTTTGCGCAAAATGCATAGCAAAGGAGACAAACCGATGGACAAGCCGCATACGGTGTTGTGTGTGGATGATGAGAAAAATATTTTAAGTGCTTTAAAACGCCTGTTGCGCAAGGAAGATTATGAATTGCTGACCGCGTCAAATGGTGAGGAGGCATTAAAAATACTGGATGAAAACACCGTTCAACTGGTGATGTCCGATCAGCGGATGCCGGAGATGAGCGGTACGGAACTGTTTGAAAAAGTCAAGGAAAGATATCCGGAAATCATCCGGATTATTTTGACCGGATATACGGAGATTGATGCCATCACCGGTGCAATTAACCAGGGGAATATTTATAAATTTTTTTTAAAACCCTGGAACGATGAAACGCTCAAGCTTGAAATAAGAAAGGCGCTGGATCAATACGATCTGATTAAAATCAATAAGGAACTCACCGAAAAAGTCAAAGAGCAGAACGAGGCGCTTATGCGTGTTAACGATACCCTCGAACAAAAAGTGGAAGAACGCACACGGGAACTTGAATTGAGAAACCAGGCCCTTGAAGTCTCCCGAACCATACTTGATCAGCTGCCCTATCCGGTTGTTGGTATTGATAATGAGGGTTTTATCGTTCTGGTAAACCAAAGGGCCGAAAAAATCATAAGGAAGAATGGCAGCATTCTAATAGGTGAACATCTCTGTACATTTTTTGATTCGGAAATCGAAAATAAAGCTTTGAACGCCATATCCGACCAGGAGCATGTAAAAATCGATGGTGTTCAATTGTCAGGAAACCATTACCGGATGGATATTTTACCGATGACCGGCCGGTTTATCTATCAGGGCGCCATTATTGTCCTGAATACAGTCAACCATTAAATTGAATTGATCAGTCATGGCAGAACTGCAGACAAGTGAAAAAAAGCTGACGGTTAAAATAGTCTATTACGGCCCGGCCCTAAGTGGCAAGACAACCAATCTCATGCAACTTCACGATATTATTCTGCCCCGTAAACGGGGAGAACTGATGACCCTTGAAACCAGTGGGGACAGAACGCTGTTTTTCGATCTATTGCCGCTGATGGGCAAAACCAGCGAAGGATACAAGATAAAAATCAAACTGTTCACAGTTCCCGGACAGGTGGCGCATGATGCCACACGAAAGGCGGTTCTCTCCCGGACAGATGGTGTGGTGTTTGTCGCTGACTCCCAGCTCACACAATCTGTCAACAATTCGATCAGCTTTGAAAATCTTGAAAAAAATGCCGGCAGGGTCGGCATTGATTTCGACACATTGCCTCTGGTTGTGCAATACAACAAAAGAGACCTGAAAGATATCATCGATGAAAAAGAGGTTCGCGGCCTTTGGAAGCAAACGCATATTCCTGTTCAATTTAGCACCGCAATACATGGGCAAGGTGTGAAAGAGACCTTTGTCTCTGTTTTAAAAGAAGTATATCGTAATCTTAATCAAAAATTGAATATGGAAAGTGGTTTGAAGATCACAGAAGATGAGTTTTTAAGTGTAGCCAATATGTAATTAAATTTAACATCTTTGCCATGGAGCACAATCAATTTGGAAGAAAAAGAAAAATTTAATCAAACGTTGATGCCAGAAATCGCCGACCATTTGAATGATTCTCCGGGGCTTGATAAATTACTTAAGCATAATATATTAAAAGACATCTCTTTAGATTTATCCGGGTTGGGCATTGTCTTTTTAAGCATGACCTATCCGGATGGCAAACTCTATTTTATATCGGACTTTTCAGGTGACAGGCGTGTGACTGAACTGGTTGCCAAATTTCCCGGTATAGTCGATTCTTATGATAAAACTTTAACTATAGATGATATGATCATCAGAATATCACCTGTGATTCATGATTTTGAAATCATCGGGTATCTCATTGCCGGAATGAAAAAAGAGGTATCGGACAATGTCGAAACACTCTTTCATATGGGCAATCTGTTGCTTAAAATAGTCAATTTTTATATCAGTTCAACGTATAAGATGAATCTGACATCAAGTATTCACACACTGGTGGTTGAAGACACCTATGAAGAACTTCAACGGCAAAATGACCTCCTTAAAAAATCTGAAAAGCAATATCAGGAACTGGTCAAATCCCTGGATGAAGAAGTCAGGAAAAAAGCGGAAGAAATCAAAGATGCAAACACCCAGTTGATGCACCAGGACAAAATGGCGTCCATTGGCCAGCTTGCCGCAGGTGTTGCCCATGAAATCAACAATCCCGTGGGCTTTGTAAAAAGCAACCTTTCCACCATGAACGAATATTGCGCTGAATTCACAAAACTGATTAAAGGATATCGTCAATTCATTCATGATTTTTATGCCACCTCAATAAGCAAAGATCAAAACAAAGCGCTTGAGAATGAATTTGAGGAAATTAAACAGATGGAACAAACCATCGATCCTGATTATCTGATGGAAGATTCCATGGATCTCATTAAAGAGTCTATCGAAGGAACCGAGCGCATTAAAAAAATCGTAAGTGACCTGAAAGATTTTGCCCATCCTGGTGAAGATACCCCCACACATGCCAATATCAATGAATGCATCGATTCCACGCTTAACATCATATGGAATGAACTGAAATACAAAGTGACTCTCGTTAAGGAATATGGCAACCTGCCCATGCTCTATTGCTATCCCAGGCAGCTCAATCAGGTATTTATGAATATTTGCATTAATGCCGCCCATGCCATAGAGAAAAAAGGAGAAATCAAAATCATTACCAAGGCCTATGAAAACCATCAGGAAATTCTAATTAGCGACACAGGTTCCGGTATTTCCGAAGAGCACATTTCGAGAATATTCGACCCCTTTTTTACGACCAAGGATGTTGGGAAGGGGACCGGACTGGGGCTTAATCTCAGTTATAACATTGTAAAGAAACATATGGGCGATATCCGTGTTGAAAGCCGGTTGAACAAAGGAACCACGTTTATCATAAAACTTCCTTATGAAAATCATCTTTAGGTTGACATTCTGTATGGTATAGTCATGCAATGATCCCTCTTGACGAGAAAGGAAAAGTACCGTGCCAGGTATGCAATCCAGATTTATTTTTTTGATCATGATAGCGATGACCTTTCCTGCCTGTTCCTCCCCTAAAAAGGATGTGCCGCCCCCCGATCATGTCATCGTGCAACTCAAATGGAAACATCAGGCACAGTTTTCCGGTTTTTATGTGGCCGAAGAAAAGGGCTACTACCGGAATGAAAATATTGCGGTTCAATTTCTGGAAGGCGGCAGCGACATAGACTGTGCTTCTGCACTCATATCAACCCAGGCCCAATTCGCGGTCATTGCGCCTGAAGATGTCCTTATCAAAAGAGGTGAAAATTATCCGTTACTTGCAATTGGCGTGATCTACCGAAGGAGTGCGGTTGTGTTTATTTCCCATGGGGATTCCGGTATCGTCCGGCCATCTGATTTTAAAGGTAAGACCATTGCGACTTTGGGTGCAGGGGGGGCGGTACGTGATTTTGAGTTACAGTTTAAAGCAATGATGACGCATCTTGATATTGATATGACAACCATCAGTCTGGTCCCATATGATCCCGAATATAAAGGCTTTATAGATGGCAGCGTTGATGTGACCGCCTCTTACCTCACAGGGGGTGTTATCCTTCTGGAAAAACAAGGCAGGGCCTTGAATCTGATCTGGCCTGGGGATTATGGTGTCAACTTCTATTCGGATACGATTGTGACGACCCGGGAAATGACTGAACAAAAGCCGGATTTGGTTTTCAGGTTTTTAAAAGCTACGCTTAAAGGCTGGCGTGATGCAGTTGGTGGTCCGGCAAACGCGGTCGATATCACCATGAAATATGCCGAAGTAAAAGACCGTAAACTTCAGACAGCCATGACGGATGCCATGCTTCCTCTGGTCAATACCGGTGAAGATCAGATCGGATGGATGAAAGGCGATGACTGGCATGGCATGGTCAACCTGCTTTTAAATCAAAACATCATTCCTGCGACCATACCGGATACGGATGATTACTATACGATGACTTTTTTAAAAAAAATCTATGGTAACAATTAAATATGAGACTGATGTCCAAATTATTGCTGGTCTTGTTTGTCATTTCCCTTTTGCCTGTGGTGATCATGAGCTTTCTATCCTACAGCCAGGCCAGAGATGCCATCTACAAAAGAACTATTAATCATCTGCTTTCCATCAACCAACTGAAAAAAATGGAGATTGAAAACTGGATACATGTGAATTGCACCACACTTGAAATTCTTTCGGGTAATCCTTTTCTTATCAATGAATTTACCCGTTACATCCGTGTAAAAGACCATAAGGAAAATGCAGATCTGGAATATGTGTCAATCCCGTTTGTAAAATGCCTGATGCCGGTGGTCAATGCAGGTCATTTTCTGGAAATCTTTATTTTAGACAAAGACACCGGTCAGGTGCTCATATCCACAGACAGTCGGCAGGAAAGGAAGTATCTGGATAACAGGCCTTTTTTTTTAAAAGGGAAAGAAGGTACTTTTGTTTCAAGCGTCAATTACTCAATGACGCTCAGAGAGCCTGCCATGAATATCAGCACGCCTTTAAAAGATCATCACGGTCAATTGATAGCCATTCTGGGGGGACGGGTAAACTTATCCCCCTTGTCAAAGATAATGGAAAGTACGTCAGAACTCAGCCAAAGCCTGGATACATATCTGGTGAACAGCTTTAATTTTTTTGTGACCGAACCCCGATTCGGAGATCATTATGCACTCCGGAAATCGGTTCATACAAAAGGTGTCGATTTGGCCATGGCTCAAAAAAGCGGTGTCGATTTTTATAACGATTATAGAGATGTTCCAGTGATCGGCGCATATGAGTGGATTCCTGAGAGGGAATTTTGCCTGATGACAGAGATCGACCAGCAGGAAGCGTTTGAGCCTATCCTGACGCTTAAACGAAATACGATGGGACTTGGTGCTGTCGTTTGTTTTGCATTGATCCTGGTATCCTGGGCCAGCTCAAGAGGGCTTAAACATTCCCTGGACCGATTGATTCGTTGCACTCAGGAAATCGGACGGGGTAACCTCGATTTTAAGGCTGACATCCGGACAAAGGATGAAATTGGTGAATTATCAGACGCTTTTGTTTTGATGGCCGGGCAACTCAAGGACACGCTTGTGTCCAAACATGATCTTGAAAAGGAAGTGGAAGAACGAAAAAAGGTGAATTTTGAATTGCAAGAGGCCCTTCGGGAACTTGGGCAATCGAACAAAAGTCTTGAGCAGTTCGCCTATGTCGCTTCTCATGACCTTCAGGAACCGCTTAGAATGGTATCAAGCTATACACAGCTTTTACAGGAGAGATACGATTCCCTTCTGGACGAAAAGGGGAAAAAATACATTTATTATGCCGTGGACGGTGCGGCCAGGATGCAGAAGCTGATCAACGATCTGCTGGATTTTTCGAGAGTGACCACCCGGGGTCAGCCCTTCAATATCACATCTTCCCAGGAAGCGCTGGACATGGCCCTTTTGAATCTGTCCAGTGCGATCATTGAATCAGGCGCAACTGTGGCAAATGATCCGCTTCCTCAGGTAAAGGCCGATAAAACACAGATGGCGCTGCTTTTTCAGAATCTGATTTCAAATGCCATCAAATTCCGGGGCCAGGACTCGCCAAGGATCGAAGTTTCGGCAGAAGAAGACGGGCATTTTTGGCGGTTTACCGTCAAAGACAACGGTATCGGCATTGATTCAACCTATAAGGACAAAATATTTATCATATTTCAGCGCCTTCATACCCGGCAGGAATATCCCGGCACCGGCATCGGGCTTGCCATCTGCAAACGGATAGTCGAACGCCATGGAGGGAACATATGGTTTGAATCGGCTATCGGAAAAGGAACCGTGTTTTATTTTACGATCGAAAAAGGAGAACTGATAGATGCACAGGAGAAATAATATCAGACCGATTGAAATCCTGATTGTCGAAGATAATCCGGGAGATGTGGATCTGGCAAGAGAGGCGTTTGCCAATGGAAAATTCAACAATGAAATCCAAGTGGCCGCAGACGGCGAAGAAGCCATGCGGTTTTTAAAAAAGGAAGGGGAATATGTAGATGCAACCCGGCCGGATCTGATTCTCCTTGATCTGAACCTTCCCAGAAAGGACGGCAGGGAAGTCCTGGCGGAAATCAAACAGAATGATGACTTGAAAATGATACCTGTGGTGATTTTGACCACCTCCCAGGCAGAGGAGGATATCCTTAGATCATATAACCTTCACGCCAATTGTTATGTGACCAAACCGCTTGATGTCAAACAGTTTTTTAAAGTAGTCAAATCGATCAAGGAGTTCTGGATGAGTATTGTCGTATTACCTTCAAATGGAGACTGAACATGAGCCTGCAACGAAAGCTTTTACTGGTGGAAGATAATCCGGGCGATTCATTACTGATTGAAGAAATGCTGGCACGGAATACATCCGCATCCTATGCCGTCAAAACCGTATCCCGGTTATCAGATGCCGTTCATGTTCTTCAGCAAAGTTTTGATGATACCGATGTGGTTCTCCTTGACCTGAACCTGCCGGACAGCAATGGCATTGAAACCGTTTATTCGATTCGAAAAAAGGCGCCTTATCTGGCGATTGTGGTGTTGACCGGCGATCAGGATGAAAAAACAGGCATCGCAGCCGTTCAGGCCGGCGCCCAGGACTTTCTGGTAAAAGGCCAGATTCCTATTCATTTGATCTGTCGTGTCATTGATTATGCTATTGAACGGCAGCAAAAGAATAAAGCGTTGAGCGACACAAAAAATTTTTTACGGGCTACCCTGGACGCACTTTCGTCTCATATTGCCATCATAGATAAAAGGGGTAATCTCCTTGCGGTGAACAGAGCCTGGAAACAGTTTGCCCGGCAAAATGAAATCGATCCTTTACGCGTGTCCGAAGGGGCGAACTATTTTGACGTATGCGAAAACGCAATAGAAGAAAATGTTAAGGAAGCTATCGATTTCATGGAAGGGGCGCGTGACGTCTTTTCAGGCAAAAAACCAGATTTCAGGTTGGAATACCCCTGCCACAGTCCGGAAGAGAAAAGATGGTTTTACTGTACGATTACACCCTTTGTACAAAGTGGTTCACCGTGTGTGGTGATTTCCCATGAAAATATTACAAAACGGAAACTGGCTGAGCAGGCGGTAAGGGATTCGGAAATAAAAATGAGGATGATTCTGGATGCCCTGACAAAACAGGTGCTGTTTCTTGATCTGGATTACCATATCATATGGGGCAATCAAGAGGCGTGCAGGTTTGCTCAATCAAGCCGTGATGAATTGATTGGCAAACGGTGTTTTAATCTCTGGCCGGATCAGGATAAGCCCTGTGAGGAATGTGCTATCAGGATTGCCGTTCAACAGGGGAAGCCCGCAACAGAAACCCGGACAACATCTGACGGAAAGACGTGGGAGGTCATGGGATGCCCGGTACGAAACCAGAAAGGCGACGTGATCAGCGTGGTCGAAATCCGTGAGGATATTACGGAGCACGTGGCTGTTGAGGAGCAATTCCGGCAAGCCCAGAAAATGGAAGCCATAGGCCAGCTGGCCGGTGGCGTGGCCCATGATTTTAACAATATGCTTACCGTGATTACCGGATTTTCCGAGCTGACAAGGGATCAACTCTGTGAAGACAGTCCCATAGCCGGAAATATCGATGAAATTCTTTTGGCAGCAAAAAAATCGTCTGATCTTGTGAGGCATCTGCTGGCATTTGCCCGGAAACAGACCATCACGCCCAGTGTCGTCAACTGCAATGACATTATCCAGAGCAGTGAAAAAATGCTTAAACGGCTGGTAGGTGAGGATATTGTCATTCAATTTTTTCCTGCAACAGACTTGTGGCCTGTAAAGATCGACCCCTCCCAGATCGATCAGATTGTGACCAATCTTGCCGTGAATGCAAGGGACGCGATATCAGGCGTGGGGCAAATTATTATTGAAACGAAAAATACCATGTTGGATGATGTCTACTGCAAGCCCCATATTCACGCCACACCCGGATCATATGTCATGATCACGTTCAGCGACAATGGTTCTGGCATGGATCAGGAAATACAGTCACGTATTTTCGAACCGTTTTACACAACGAAAAAACAAGGCGAGGGCACAGGGCTTGGGCTGTCTACCATTTTTGGTATCCTCAAACAAAATAAGGGTATGATCAATGTGTACAGTGAGCCCGGTAAAGGAACGACGTTTAAAATCTATCTTCCGCGCTATCATGGCGGGGAAGATGGGGTAAAAACATCACGGACAGACGATTATTTCACAGGAACGGAAACCATACTGGTCGTGGAAGATGAACTGAAAATATTGAAACTCTGCAAAGAGATACTTGAAAGTGCCGGATATGCCTTTATTGGATTTTCTTCCCCTGAAGAGGCCGTTCACTACGTCGCCCAGGCCGACCATCCTATCCATTTGCTGATCAGCGATGTCGTCATGCCCGGAATGAACGGAGAAGAGCTCAGGCAGGCAATTGAAAAACTCAGGCCGGACATTAAAACGGTTTTTATGTCAGGCTATCCGTATAATGTTGTGACGAACCGGGGTGTATTGCCTCTGGGAACCAACTTTATTCAAAAGCCATTTTCAAAATTGGCATTTAATACGAAAGTCAGGGATGCTTTGGAAAAATAGGCAATATGAGATTAAATATGTCGTATTTTGTAGAAAAAAAGGTCGTCAATAATTTTTCAAATTTCAGGTAACTCCATGCCACGACTATCTTCATTATTTGTAGGAAAACAGCAGAAACCGGGTGAATCCGGAAGCAAAACAGATTCCGGTGCCTCCAAATCGAAATATGCCATCCTATTCGTTGATGACGAACCCCATGTATTAAACGCGTTGAAACGGATTTTCAGACATGAAAACTATGACATATTTCTGGCTGAATCCGGTGAAAAAGGACTCTCTCTGTTAACAGATCAACCTGCTCAGGTCGTGGTATCGGACTTTAAAATGCCGGGAATGAACGGCGCTGAATTTTTGAAGTCCGTCAAGGAACTCAACCCGGAAACCATCCGCATCATGCTCACAGGGTATGCGGATGTGAATGCCGTCATGGGAGCCATTAATGAAGGCGCCGTATACAAGTTCATCACAAAGCCATGGAATGATGACGATCTCCGGTTGACGATCAGCCTTGCGCTTGAACAGTTTGATCTGATAAAAGAGAATCAGAAACTTAAAAAGGACCAGGAGCATCAGAAGAAAAAAATCAGCCAGTTAAACAAGTTCGTCAGCACGCACAGAAGCCAGATCGGCAGGATGCTTTTGAAATACAATAAAATTACGCAGGAAAAACTCGACAAGGCTATAAAGCTTCAGACGTCTACCGGCAAGATCCTGCCGGTCATATTATGCGACGCAGGGACAACAGACGAAAAAACGATTATCAGCGTTGTTCAGAAGGAACTGGGCATCAACCGGGTGTATCCGGCGGAATTTCCGGTTTCAAAAGCCATGGTCACGATTGTTCCCAAAGAAATCTGTCTGAAAAATGTACTTGTGCCGCTTAAAATCGATGCCGGTAAAATAACGGTCGCCATGGCCGATCCCACGGATTACATGAAAGTGGATGACCTGAAATTTATTTCAGGTCTTCAGGTTGAACCGGTTCTTGCCACGCAAGGTGAAATCAGTCAGAAAATTATAGACATTTACGGGGAAGGGACAGATATCGACTCGGCCATGACAGAGTTCGAGATAACAGACCCCACTGAAAGCATCGAAATTATACTGGATGAAGAGGATGCGGATTCCGACCTTGAGGAACTCATGCTTGCCAAGGACAAACCGCCTGCCATAAGAATCGTGAATGCCATTATTTCAGACGCGTTAAGGCATGAAGCGTCGGATGTTCATATTGAACCGAAAACAAAGTACGTCATGGTCAGATATCGGATAAATGGTTTGCTTCAGGACAAAATCCATATTCCGATTGCCATGCATCCGGTTATTGTATCCCGTATCAAGGTCATGGCGGAGCTTGACATTGCAGAACGAAGACGGCCTCAGGACGGGCGGGTAACCGTAAAAACTCCCACAAAAATGGTGGATATGAGATTGTCGACCCTGCCGACCATCAATGGTGAAAAAATAGTGCTGAGAATTCTGGACAGGAACGCCTCCATAAAGGATATCAGTGAGATTGGGTTTAATCCGAAGCAGCTGGAGATGGTCCTGACCTTTATGAGCAAACCTCAGGGATGTTTGTTGACAACCGGTCCAACCGGAAGCGGTAAAACCAGCACACTCTATTCCCTGATGGAAAAAAATGCGACCATTACAAAGAACTATACAACCATTGAAGACCCCGTGGAATATTTTATGGGACAGGCGGAACAGGTCATGATAAAGGAAAAAATCGGCCTGACCTTTCCGCTTGTATTGCGGACACTGATGCGCCAGGACCCGGATATTATCATGCTGGGTGAAATCAGGGATTTTGAAACCGCTGAAGTCGCCTTTCATGCTGCGTTGACCGGCCACATGGTTTTAAGCACACTCCATACGAACAACAGCACGGCAACGATCACCCGCTTGCGCGATATGGGGATCAAACCTTATGTGATCAGCGACGCGTTAACCGGAATCATTGCACAGAGGCTTGTCAGAAGCTTGTGCCCCCATTGCCTCACCGATGACACCCCTGATGAAAAAACATTGAAAAGCCTGGGCATATTTCCGGCTGACCCCGATTTTAAACCCCAAAAAGGAAAAGGGTGTGATGCCTGCAATTTATCCGGTTATTCAAAAAGAATCGGCATTTTTGAAGTTTTTGCAGTTACCGAAGAAATCAAACGGCTGATCCATAAAGACGCAACTGAAGCGGAAGTAAGAAAAACAGCACAGGAAAATGGTATGACAACCCTTTACGAAGACGGTATTGATAAGGTCCGTAGAGGCTTGACCAGTTTGGAAGAGATCATGCGCGTTTTAGGCCCACAAATCACCCAGGAGTACGAATGCGCTTTTTGCAATGCGATTATGAAAGAACGTTTCAGGTTCTGCCCCTATTGTTCGATGGAGCTTTCTAAAGTGTGCCCGGGTTGCGGAAACACTGCAGAACCTGACTGGAAAGCATGCGCGTATTGCGGGAAAAATTTTATATTATAAAGAATCAGCAAGACCGTGGAGGCATCTGATGAACGTTTTCAAAAATTTGTCCATATCCGGAAAATTTATTTCGGTTGTGTTGGTCATCCTTGTTCTGGAAGCGCTCATCGCTTTATCAAGCACCTACTTTTTAAACCGTGCAAACAGGAACCTGGATACCATCGTTGATGTGGATGCAGAGAAGATAAAGCTGGCTGCCCATACCAACCGAACCCTTGTGGAAATCCACAGGGCTGAAAAAAACATGCTCCTGTCGGATACTAAAGAAGCTATCGAGCGATACTCACATGAGATTTCGACATATAAGAGCCAACTCGAAAATCGCATCATCGAGCTAAAAAAATTGCTTGATACCCAAGATCAGGCCCTGCTCGTCAAATTTTCCATGAACTACCAGGAATTCATTAGAATCAACAGTAAAATCGAATCCCTGGTTTTTCATGAATTCGTATTGCTGCCCCACGCCGAACTTGAACATTCCGCTGCTTCTCCGGATCTGCAGTCTTTGGAAGCGGTCACACTGTCACAGGGAAAAGGCAGGGAAGCCTATGACCGGGCTTCTGAAGCCGTGCAGATGTTGGTCGACAGGACCGAAGCCGGTCTTGACGCAAGCAAGGTTTTGAATGATTGGAGCTTTCAAACAGCATTGGCTGCAGTCGTCTTGCTGGCCGTTTTCAGTATCGCCATCGGATTGATTTCTGCACTTCTGGTATCACGGTCGATTGCAAACGGAATGAACAGGATGATGGGCGTGGCAGATGCCATTGCCCGCGGTGACCTGGAGACGCCCATTGAAATCGGAGGCAAAGATGAAATCGGAAAGCTGTCCGTTTCCATTTCAGATATGCAAAAGGCACTGAAAAAATCACGCGATGAAAGCGAGGATCAGAACTGGCTAAAGACAGGTACCGTCAGGCTAAACGAGGTGATGCTCGGTGAAACGGCGCTGGCAAGCCTGGGCAATAATGTGATCACGGAAATAGCAACCTATCTTGATGCAAAGGTCGGGGCGTTTTATTTAACGGATGACAGGCAAAAGGAACCTCTTCTCTCGCTGATGGGCAGCTACGCCTATACAAAGAGAAAGAACCTTTCCAATACGTTCAAATTCGGCGAAGGGCTGGTGGGGCAGGCCGCCCTGGAGAAAAAGCAGATTCTTGTCAGCAACGTCCCGAAAGATCACATTAAGGTGGTTTCCGGTCTTGGAGAATCGAGCCCGAGGTTTATATCCGTGATTCCGTTCCTTTATGAAAACCAGGTTACGGGCGTGGTCGAAATCGGTTTTCTGGACCAACCTTCAGATGTGCAGACAGCCTACCTGGATCAGGCGATGTCCACAATAGCCATTAACTGCGAAACCATTCAGGCCAGGGAAAAATTGGGAAAAGCGCTGGCTGAATCCCAGACACTCGCAGAAGAACTTGAAACCCAGCAGGAGGAACTCAGGACAACCAATGAAGAATTGGAAGAACAGACACAAGCACTGGAGGAGTCGGAACAAAAACTGAAGACGCAACAGGAGGAACTCGAAGTTGCCAACGAGGAACTGAGAGAAAAGAATGAATCCCTGGAATATCAGAAGAAAGAAATTGAAAAAACAAGAAAAGTGATAGAAGAGAAGGCAGAAGAACTGGTGATCTCCGGCAAATACAAATCCGAGTTCCTGGCCAACATGTCCCATGAATTGCGGACACCTTTGAATAGTCTGCTTCTTCTTTCAAGCATCCTTGGAGAGAATAAAGAGGGAAATCTCACAGAGGATCAACTGGAGTCAGCCCAGGTCATTTACCAGAGTGGAAACGATCTTCTTTCTCTTATCAATGAAATTCTGGACCTGTCTAAAATTGAATCCGGCAAGATGGAACTTCAGTCTGAAGACATATTGATCCGGGATATCGCTGATAGAATATCCGCTAACTTCCAACACATGATGGATCAAAAAGGGTTGCGACTGATAATCAATATCAATGATAATGTGCCGGCAATTCTGCATGTGGACCGAAAACGCATTGAGCAGATTATTAAAAACCTGGTGTCAAACGCGATCAAATTTACAGAAAAAGGAAGTGTCACCGTCGATTTCAGTCGCCCGGCGAAAAATACGGATCTGTCCAGAAGCGGACTGGACCCAAAGAACACGATTGCCATTTCCGTTAGGGATACGGGCATTGGTATTTCGCCGGCAGACCAGAAAATTGTTTTTGAAGCTTTTCAGCAAGTGGAAGGCGGGACAGCAAGACAATACGGCGGGACCGGCCTGGGGCTTTCCATTTCCAGGGAACTTTCTCGTCTACTGAAAGGAGAACTGCAGCTGATCAGTGAGAAGGGAACCGGATCCGTCTTTACGATCTACCTTCCGATTGAATCAATAGCAGATGAATCACCGCCTTTCAGGTCGACACCGGTCGGCCATAAGACTGAATCGGCCAGCCGGTTTGTGAAGACAGAACACCAAAAGGCACTGGGTGTCGAACCCATTGCCGATGACCGCGACAGCCTGTCCGAGGAGAAAAAAGCCATCCTCGTGAGAGGCGTCAAAATAAATAATGGAGTTTAAATCAAGATAATTGAAGTGTCAGGGTCGTGAAGTGCTTTTGAGTAAAGGTTTTAAAAGAGGTGAAGCATCTCAAATCATGGCTCACCCCCTTTATTTGCTGTTAAAAC
>JAHIVH010000016.1 GCA_018816735.1 Pseudomonadota bacterium
ACACCCTGCTGAGGGGCAATCGACATTAAAGGGTTCGAGTTCATTAAAATCGAGATGCTCTGATCGTTCTGGTATAATTTTATTTTTTAACGTGACTCCTAATTCTTTATGAGTTCTTCTTTTTAATTTAGCATAGCCTTCATCTTTAAGGGTACGCTCAACTGTCCTTGAAGAAATTTTGATAGCGTCTTCGAAAAGACGATCTTGAATATCAGAAGCAGACAACCTCATTTTCCTATATTCAATAATTTTGTCTTGTACGTCAGGTATTGGCGTGAGAGTATTTACACGCCAATATTCGGAAACAGATATGCTTCTTCTTTTTGAAGCAGATGAAGAAACCGGTCGCCTTGCCATTGAAATGAAAAAGCGGCATCCCTCCATGAAGGTGGTTCAAAGCGCGTCTCTCTCGTCATCAATCGGTTCCCTTGTGGCAGTTGATGAAGGGCTTTCAGGTTCGCCATCGGTTATATTGGGTCAATTGAAAGACGCGTTAATTGAAATGGGCGAAGGAATATCTCCTGATGATTCATGGTGCGAGACGTTATTGGCTGAAAAAAAGGTGCTTGAGGCGGAGATCATGAGTTCATTTGATGGACGATCCCTGTTGTCCGGCCTTTTACTGCCATGAGAACGGTCAGTGAACTTATAAAGCCCCAGGACATGATTATCTGTGAAGGAGAACTTCTTTCAAAAATGGCCATGATCCATCTTGAAAATGTCGGATTGCACAACATTATTTTTACCGGAGATTCACCAGTCCCAGGGGCGGGTTTGCCACTGTCGATTGGTGTGAAAATCGCAAGGCCGGAAAGCCGGGTGTTTCTTTTTACAGATACAAGGAATCTTAAACGGCATCATCGGGAATTCCAGACAGCCAGCCGGTATCATCTTCCGGTGACCACATTTTTGTTTCAGGGTAACAAGGAAAAACCTGACGAGGAAGTCGATTTTTCCATATTGTCCGAAAGTTTGGGCGTACCGTCCAGGCGGATTTCAGATCCTTCGGAATCATTGACGGCAAGTGAAGTTGAGTCTTCATTTGATTCCCTGAAAGGCATGCTTTTTGATATGTCATCCTGTTGATGGGTCGGTGTTGATTTGTTCCCTATAGCGAAAAATCAAAAGATTCGGGCCGCTCAAGTTTGACCGGAATATCAAAACCGTAATGATCTATATAGTCTTTATATCTCTTGTAAATCGTTTCTTTTCGAAATCCGTATTCTTCCAGAGTATACTTATGCCTGCCGTATTTACCCTGTTTATTGCTTTTCAGATAAATTTTCATTTTTTCTTCAAATTCATGGGTGTAATCCAGATCAAATTTCCGGTAAATTTTTTTTACTACCGCAATTGGGTCTGAAAACAATTCTTCATACACACAATCAAATATGTGTTCCTCTTTTTCTAAATTTTTTTTTCGATACGTGAAAGGCACCATGAAACATTTCTCAAAATGCGTCTGCTGAAATTGCCCAAATCGATATTTGTCAAAAGAATTTTTTTTATCGAAAGGAAGCAGGAAAGACTCTGTAAGACGACAAAAGGATGGGAGGGTGACAACAGGGTTTCGATGGGTGAGGACGATTCGTGCGTCAGGGTATTCTTCAAAAATGGTGGGGAAATAATGCGCATAATTCGGGGCTTTAAGTGTCCAATGCGACTTTGCGGGGTGATAGGCATCGAGCATTGTAAAAAAAATCCGTTCGTAACGGAATACCGGATGCTTCCCTTGTAATTTGCAGAAGTCGTCTATATAGGTCTTTCCTGCGGTTACACTATTCATGGCAAATATCCCGTTATGGGCGAGCATATACATCAAAGACTCTTCTTTCTCGGTTGCGGACCACAAATGGGATTCTGCACATTTTCCATGAAACCTCGAGCCAATCGTGACATGATCGTCACAGCGGAGCTGCTGCTATTAATCCTCCTGTCATTCAGCGGATTGGCTTTGGATGTCAGTGGCGGGATGGGAATTTCCATCTCAAAAGTATAAGGCGAACGCGTATTGGGATCTTCACTCATCAAACGATGCAACAGGGTTGTGCCTGACCGGGGTGGGCCCGTTATGATAACAGGGGCCTTAAGTTTTCCGTTGGCTTCTATAAAGGTCTTGTTCGCATGATAGTATTGAAGTACCTTTTTCCGATTTTTTAACCAGTTCAGTACTATTTTTTTAAGCAGGAATCTGCCAACAGGAGATAGAAACGGGTTGTTATCAAATCCATCACAAAACGATATAATGAGGTCTCTGATATCATTTATCTCCTCTTTTGTTCCCACATAATGATCCAGATGACCAGCGCTATCGAATTCCTTCAGCAAGGTTTTCTTCAGCCTGAACGCCTGAGAATTGAATGCACGATATATGGCGTCTATCCATTCAACAGGTTTCAACACAGAAGAGTACTTAACATGATTGTTTGGAAAACGTTCCATGGGAATGTCTTTGCCATTTTGAGGAAACTGTCCGTAATAATTGGAAAAATCAGGCATTTTTCTGCATTCCTTTTTTCCTGCGTTTATTATTGCCACCGGTAGCAAGGACCATCAATGCCGGTGCGACAAAAAAATCAGCCAGCAATGCCAGTATTAAGGTGAATCCTGTCAGCATTCCAAAGGTAGAGATATTATTCATGCTGGCAAATATAAAAATAAAGAAACCGGTTGAAAGGACACAGGTTGTAATTAACATCGCGTGACCGGCAGTATTAAGGGCCTCCATGACAGCAAACACCGGATCATTTTTTATTTCATAATATTTTCTAAAATTGTGCATAAAATGGATGGTATCATCTACGGCAAGGCCAATGGCAATACTGCCGATCAACATGTTAAATGGGCCTAAATATATTTTTAGCCAGCCCATGATGCCTAATATGACAGCGATAGGCAACAGGTTGGGTATCATGCTTAGAATGCCCAATTTGATGTCACCGATTAAAAGAATCATTAGGATCGATATAACGATAAATGCCACAATATAACTGCGGGCCATGCTGGTGGCTGTATTGACAAGTGTTCTGCAAAAAAGGGGGATCATGCCGGTCAGAACATACTTGGCATCTGGAAAGGTCTCCTGAAAATAGTGATTGATAGAATCTAAGAAATCCATATAGAGAAAAGCATCATTTAATGGGAAGATCATGGTCAATCGGGCTTTTTTAAACTGCTCGTCCGTAAAATATTCCAGGTCGGTGGAACCTCTGTTTTCAAAAAGAAGAAATTCCTGGGAAATCAAATATTCATCCCCGGGTATCGCATAAGACACTTTTTCATTGTTATTCAGGGCCCGATTGATTTCCTTTAGAATGGCAGTAACAGACCAGGCTTTTCCGATATAGATGTCACCTGATTTTAAATTTTCGAGGTATGCTGTCGATTGGTCCAGTTTTTTCAGTGTGACGGGATCATGAAGGCCATTTTTTTTACCGGTATCTATAACAATTTCCGAATACATTGATCCGTGCATATTTTTATCAATGGTTTCAGTTGCAACACGAATGGGGTTATCCCTGGGGAGCCACTTTGTAGAATTATAAGCAAATCGGAGCCTTGTTAGACCGATAGATGCAAAAAAAAGGATAACCAGAGAAACAGTCAATACGCGAAGGGGATATTTGACCGCAATCGTTCCTGCTTTTGTTATCAGGGGATCAATGATGTTCACTTTGACTCGTGTTTTTTTATGTATAACAGGTTTTAAGGGGATGAGTGCAATAAGTGCAGGCAAAAGAAATATTGTGTAAAAAAAAGCAATTAAAACACCGATGCTTCCATATATGCCCAAGTCTATGATAGGCGCGATTTTCGCTGTTGACAGGGACAAAAGGCCGCCTGCTGTTGTAATTGAAGTCATCAGAATCGCTAACCCTGAATGACCAAAAGCATAAATAATCGCCGCCTCTTTATTGTTGCTTTTATTGAAGTGCTGAAAAAAAATCGCAAGAATATGCACGGCATCCCCCATGCCAACAGCAAGCAGGAAGGAAGGTAAAATAGATGTGGGCAATTTGAGAACTGCGCCGGTAGCGGCCATGATTCCTATCGTTGATAAAAGTGAGAGATATACGACTAAAAGAGGCAACACAACACCTGACATTCTTAAAAATATCGCATAAAGAAAGATGGATATGGTGACGATGGTTAACCCCATAAATAGTGTCATATCATGCGTCGTGTCAGCGTTTAAAAAATATTGTAATACTGGCGAACCGGTGAGATAAATTTTTATTGTGGGGGATTTATGTGTTTCAATACTATCAATAACGGCTTTGATAGCTTCGTTGGTTTGTGCTTCGGTTATCAGATCAACATTCCCGGTATTATTTTTATTCGCCGATGGTTTTGCTAAGTCGGCATCCATAGCGATATCTTCACCAAACCCATCTAAATTATTTTCTTTTTTATCGTTCGGAAGATATACTTGGGTTTTTATGATAATGGTTGTATAGGTGTCGTCATCGGAGATCAGAAGATTTCGATAAAGCGGATTTTCAGAAATTCGGTTTTTTAAAACCAAAAGGTCTTCAGGTGTTTCTGGCCAGTGTTCAAAAAGTTCTTCCACAATCAACTGATTGTCATTGCCCCGAATATTTCTGGCGTTAATCAGGCTCGTGACCTCTTCCACATAAGGCACATTTTCTTTGATATCGGTATGAAGTGCCTTCAGTTGCCGTAAAAAATTCAGATCGTAAACATTTTTTGTATGGATCGCGACGATGATCCGTTCGTCACGGCCGAATTCCTTACGAAAATCATTGTACACCAAAAGGTCAGGATCATTTTTTTGCAACATCCCTTCAAGCGATGTATCAATTGTAATTTTAGGGAGATAAAATAAGGTTGGGAGTATCACAACAAACATGATGACACATGTTTTAACCGGATGATGATATCCGGTAAACGCGATATTTTTAAACCATTTTTCAATCGTTAACCTGAAACTGGACATGATTTGACGGTTGACTCCCTGATCGTATCTACTGTACAGTCTGTAATATATTTTAGAGATTTATAAACATTATTGATCGTGGGTGTCAACCTAAAAATATAAAATGTCGTGTGATGCCTGAGGCCGGATTGCGAAACGCCCAAACCGGATAATATTGTTCGAATTAGACAACAAAGACGTATTTCAGACATGAAGATTGCTATTGGCCGGCGGAACTGTTATTAACCCTGCAGTTGCATAAAAAATGCGATGAAGTGATTGTAAACCTTGGGAAACGTTATTTTACACGAAAAAAACATCATTTCTGAAATCAACCGTAAATGTCATCCAGAAATGGATGAGCCTGTCTTTTGACACAAGCATCTTTGGGAAAAAAAGTGGGGTCTTCCTCTAAGCCCTTGATGATTCCGGATGTATATTGGCGTGGCCCAATGAGTTTGCTTATATTTTTTAAAATATATTTACACTGTGTACATTTGTTAAAAATCACCTGATAAAATCGATGTAATATCGGGCGGTTTCCGCAGGCCTCTCTATCATAGGAACATGTCCGCACTTCTTCATGATAATGACCTGGGAGTCGTCAATCCCTTTATCGAGAACTTCAGCGCTGGAAGCAGGGAATACCTTGTCCATATCTCCCCATATAATCAGGGTTTTTGCATGTATATCCATCATTTTTCTTTCAAGCTGGTCTGCAGGTCTCGCTTCGGCAAACACTTTTTGATAGAATTCTTTTCTCTTCACGGCCTTGTCACCCAGATAATTTTTTACCATGCCCGGAATAAAGGGCGGATTCTCAAAAACAAAATTGATAAAATTTTTGTATTCAGATGCCTCAGAAACAACAAGAGGATTCTTTCCCTTTTTTAGCGCTATGGTGAGTTGGCTCATTTCGCGGTCAAGCACGCCGCCCGGATCAATGAGGCCCAGGCTTAAAACATCATCGGGATAGGTTGCTGCATAAACGCCCGAGATCAATCCACCCATGGAATTTCCGGCAATATGAAATTTTGTCATGCCGATGGCCCTGGTAAATTCATGAATCCGTTTAACCTGAGAGTCTATGTCATACTGTTCGTTCATCAGCATGGTACTATCTCCGAATCCTGGAAGGTCAGGGGCCACAATATGATATGATCCCTTGAGGTAACGCGCAAAGCGGATCCAGTTGTCTTTGTCTGCGCCGAATCCGTGAAGAAGCAGAACAGATGTACCCGTGCCCCCTTCGAGATACGCTATGGCGAACTTGTCGATATGAACAGATTTCTCCTGCAACCCGGCCAGTTTTCTCCTGGCTGTGCTGTCCATGTTATATAGGCCTGAGGCACAGGCGCTCAAAAGGAGCAGAAAACTTACCATGGGCACTATCAGTATCTTATTTGTTTTAAAGGTCATCGTGATCCTCATTGATACAAAAGGCAATCCACATCATGACGGATTGCCTTTTACCGTTTTATATATGCCACACTCAGATTAAACGAAATACATCATCAGCCATTCAGCCACAAGGGAGGGTTTCTCCTTTCCTTCCACCTGCACCGTATGGGTGACGGTCATTAAAACCTTTCCATTGGATTTTTCTTCAATGCTCGTCAACTGCATGGTGTCCTGAATTTTTGATCCGGATGGCACAGGGTCTACAAAGCGGACTTTGTTGAATCCGTAATTAATGGCCGCTTTTATCCCTTCAGGCATCCATGTGCCTTCGGACGCCATTCGGGTCAGCAGGGAAAGGGTCAGGAATCCATGCGCGATGGTTGTGCCAAACGGACCTTGTTTTGCCAGTTCTTCGTCCACATGAATAAACTGGTGATCATCCGTGCAATCTGCGAATTGATTGATTCGTTCCTGACTGATTACCATCCATTCGCTTTTCTTTTCTTCACCAATGCATTCTTTAAGTTTGTCTAATGGCAATACCGTGATCGACATTTTTGTTCCTCCTCCTTATATGGTTTAGATTTTTTTTAATGGACTTTATGTGTCCTGATCGTATTTAGTCAAGCATAAATCACGTTAACCTCCTGAATATCGGTTTTTCTCCTGGGGGCATATCTGAATGGGCAGTTTGACCGGGGCATAAATAAACAAAAAAGTCTATTTCCATCGTTTGTGTACCCATATCCATTGTTCCGGGTGTTGTCTGATGAACGCTTCAATAACATCATTGAATTTTTGGGTTGAAAAAAGAACGGTTTCATCCTTTGTGCTTCCGGTGACCAATGGAATTTCAGGGCCAGAGGTCAGATAATGGATGCCATCCTCCCGCCAGTTAAATACAGGCACCACTGGTGTGCCGGTTTTCACGGCGATCATGGCCACCGCCTTCATGGTCGATGCCGGGCGGTTGAAAAAATTGACATTGACCCCTTTATTGCCACCCATATGCTGATCAAATATCATTCCGATGATTTTATTCTGCTTGAGCAGTCTTAAAATGGCGAACAATGATTTTTTTTTGGGGAGAAATTTAACGCCCTTGTCTTCCCTGATTTTCTGCCAGTATTCGTTGATGGATTTGTTCCGGATCTTTTTGGTGATGATATACGTGTCAAAGCCTGCGATTGACTGAGCGATGGCCATCAAATCGAAATTCCCGTAATGACCGCAGATGACAATGAGTCCCTTTCCTTTTAAAAGCGCCTTTTCAATATGGCTTGTGTCCAGAATTTTAATTCTTTTTTCAAGGTCGTCTCTGTCCAGTCCGGGGAGGCGCAGGAATTCCACAAGGTAAATGCCATAGTGGATAAAATTGTCTCTTGCCAGGCGAAGAATTTCCGCTTCGCTTTTTTCCTGGGAAAACGCCTTTCGCAGGTTATCGATAACGAGGCTTCTTCTGTACCGGATGACGTGAAACCAGAAAAGGCCCAGTTTTTTTCCGAAGCTAAGCGCCGTGTTTTCCGGTATCCTTTGAAATATATATAAGACTGCTCTGATGAGAATGACCTGAATATGCTTCATTGTTTGCCGTATTTGAAATGGTATTTGTCAATCAAAGGTTAATGACATGATCTGCAACCTGCAGGGATGTTATGATATCAAGCATATTTGTTGTTTCACCCACCTGCTTTTTTTCAAGAAGGTTGAAATGAGTCAAACATGTGCCGCAGACCAGAATGCTGACGCCTTTTTCCTCAAGCTCTTTCAGATGGGGAAGCGATTCCGCACCTTCAATGGCAAGCTTGACACCGCTGTTGACACAAACAATACGCCACAGCTCATTTCCCATTTCTTTTAATGTGGAAATGAAGCTTTTCATCAGTTTTTGGCCCAGATCATCATCACCATGCCCCATCCGGTCCGAGCTGATCATCACCAGGATTTGGGAGCTGTTCCTGTCTGTTCCGGCCATATCCGCTTCCTGCTGACCTGCTGTGCCCGGTCCTCTTTTTCCGACTATTTTGATATCATTTCCCTCTGTTGTCACCGTTGTTTGAAATTTCCGGAATTCAAGAAATCGGACCACATTTTGTCTGGCGGCCTCGTTATCAACGGTTATCTGAATCATTTCAGGATCTTCCTTGTCGATCATCGCCTTGGTCTGCAATACAGGCGTCGGGCAGGCAAGCCCTCTGGCATCGATGGTTTTCATTTGGTTATCTCCATCCATTTTTATTTAACGTGTATCATTCCTTTTTTCCCGGTGTTGATATACCCGACAATGGCTGCGGTGTCCATACTGTTTTGCCGAAGCCGGGAAAGAAGTTCATCTGCATGGGAGGGCGGCAGCGCAATCAGAAGACCTCCGGATGTCTGGGGGTCAAACAGAATATCGCGGGTCACCGGATCAATTTCCTCTGAAAATTGAACCATGGATTCTCTGAATTCCCGGTTTTTATAAGCGCCTCCAGGAACAAAGCCCATGGATGCGAATTCTATTGCTTCAGGTATGACGGGAATATCTTCCCTTTGGATCACAGCCCCCATATTAGAACCCCAGATCATTTCGGCAAGGTGTCCCAAAAAGCCGAATCCCGTAATATCCGTGCAGGCATGGACAGGAAATGCCGACATGATTTCGGCCGCGTTTTTGTTGAGCATGGCCATCTGACGGGTAACTTTTTCAATGACATCATCTGGCGCCAGACCGCCTTTTATGGCTGTATTGATGATGCCTGTGCCAAGCGGTTTGGTAAGAATCAGTTTGTCACCCGGTTTCATGTTGTGTTTGGTTAATATGCGATCCGGATGAATCAGACCGGTTATGGACAACCCGTATTTCAGTTCATTGTCTTCAATGCTGTGGCCACCGATTAAAACAACGCCGGCCTCTTTCAGCTTGTCAATGCCGCCTCTAATGATTTCCCTTAAAACGGAAACCGGCATTGTTTTAATCGGAAACGCCACAAGATTCATGGCGGTTTTGGGCACACCGCCCATGGCATAGACATCGGAGAGCGCATTTGCAGCCGCAATCTGGCCAAACCAGTAGGGATCATCCACAATGGGTGTAAAAAAGTCCACGGTCTGAATCAGGGCGATATCGTCTGTAATTTTATACACGCCTGCGTCGTCTGCCCGATCCAGGCCAACAATCACATTCGGGTCTGTTGGAAATTCAATCCCGCATAATGCCTTGGCCAGGTCCCCTGGCGCCAGTTTGGACGCTCACCCTGCGCCGGTTACGGTTCGGGTGAGAAAAAGTCTGTTTTCAGATGACATGTTTTCCATTCCCTTGTATGATGCATTGCCGTTTCAACTCGATATATGACATATCTTTACAGGTCATATAAAGCACATGAAGATATGTCAAAATATCAGTTCAACTCTTTTTTCAGGTTATCTGAACCCGCACACATGATATCTTCAAGTGACTTTCTCTGGGCCTCAAATTCTTCCGGTGTTTCCGGTGTATCAAATTTGATCATTTCCCCGTATCGGAGAATGACTTTTGAAAATGGTTTGGGAAGCATGAACTTATCCCAACTTTTGAAATACCAGGCATTGTCCGATGCAGTGTAAAAGGGAACAATCACGGCATTTGATTCATGGGCCATGCGGAGTACGCCTGCTTTAACCTTGAATGCCGGTCCTTGAGGCCCGTCAACGATATGGGCGGCAAGCCGGTTCTCTTTCATGTGATCGATCATCATTTTTAGCGCTGCTATGCCACCCCGTGTGGACGATCCCCGAACCGTCACCCATCCGGTCCGTTTTGCAACCCCTGCAATGATTTCACCATCACGGCTCTGACTGATCATCAGGCCGGGTTTGTAGTGTCGGTAACCCCTGAAATAGCGGATCGCTGAAACAAACTGTTGATGATAGACACACAAAATAACAGCCCCCCCTTTTTTGTAATGATCCAGCCATTGTTTTTCATTTTCAACCCTGAAACGGAACAGTGAGGAATACAACCGGATGAAATGGTATAGTAATGTTTGCATCAGCCCTGAATAATACAGTTTCTTTTTAATCGCCCGCATGTTGCTCCTGACCCGGCCAAATGGAATACGTTACGGAAGGAAATATTTATTGTAAGCAGATTGTCGACAATGCCAAATTGGTGAATAAAACATGTAATTGCTTGATGATCAAGTTTTTTTACAGTTTTTTAACATGGAATACCATGGTGCAAAGCAGCGGTTTCAGGTACACGCATTCTCGACAACAGAATCAACAATTTTTCGGCATTCTGAAAGACGGTCGGTTTCTATGTATTGATACGCCCCGTCCTGCGTATCCAATGAACGGGCGATAATCTTTCGGCAATGCGGGCCTCCGAAAGTGTCCTGTATTTTGAGATATAGACTCCTGCAGCGGTTATATAAACGGGCAGGGAGGAATCGCTTCTCATCCTCAAATATGCGGTCGTTTTTAATCAGGCCGTGAAGGATGATCCGCACCGTGTCGGAATATCCCGAATTTCTTAAATCGACGTTTTCCTGGAGTCCCATACATAGAACACCCCCTAACAGTGCACCGCAGACTGTGCCATTTAATCCGATATCACCTATGAATCCGCGGGAAGCGTCTCTGATCGCATCAATATTAAGCCCGGTTTTTTTGTGTACTGTTTCAATGACACTCTGGCAGCAGTGAAAATTATAGGATTCAAAATGATTGGTGATCCTTTGAATGGCTTCCATATCATGCGTATTCAGGAAGTTCATCTCCCCTCTGGTTACATTCAACGCCAGTTTGTCTAATATTTCTGCCCCGTTTTTCAAAATGGCCATGCACTTTAAAGGTGTTCCGGTCAGAACGGCACGACGGAAATTGCGTGTCAGATGATGCCCGCCGTGGACAAGACCGCAGTTTGGTGTGTGAACCCGTTTTTCAAGCTGTCTGTAAAATTCGGAGCACAGCGGATAAAATTCATCTGAACGGAGTTCCGGGAATTTTTTCCCGAGAATGATCGTTCCACCGTTTGCGGTACCCCGAATCACAAACCCAGGTGATCGCCGTTTTTTGCTCCCGAGATCTGACAGAATGGGGGTGATACCAAAAGGGTCAAATACCTTAAGGGAAACAATTCCCCATAAGAAGCCGCTGATTGCGATCAATACCATGGCATGGGGCAGAAGCTTCAACTGAAGGGGGAACTGAAAAATGATCGTGTTTGATGGCTGCCAAAGGAGTACTGTAAAGGAAAGAACCATACTTGACAAAATGGAAAAGGTCATCCCCTGGTAATGACTTTGAATGAAGGAAGATAGCCAGCTTTTAAACGACTTACGTACCATGACACTGTGCTGGATGAAAAATACGATTGAAATAAATCCGTCCCAAATCAACAACTGGACTTCCGGACCATCGAAGCGGAAGATGGTAAAAGGGCCAAGGATTATAAAGCTACCAAATAGAAGAAACGATCCTCCAAAAAGAATGATGGATAGCGCTATTATAGCTTGAGCAGCAAATCGATGCATGGAAAACTCCTTTTATTTTTTATCCATGATTTGAGTGCCTTGATTGGTCTGGTTACTGCAACAAGAGCTTAGAAGCTGCCTGAACGCACTGTTCTGATGATCCAAAAGACGCGTTATTTCTTCAATCGATTCGAGGAGAATTTTCTGCTTGCTTTCAGGAACAAGATCTATAAGGCCTGCAATTACCTGGTTGCATTGAATATCGAGATATTGATACGTTTTTTTTCCTTCATCGGTTAATTGGACTTCAACTTTTCGCTGGTTGCCCGAAAGGCGTGCCCGATTTACATAACCTTGTTTTTCAAGTTTTTCCACAATCCGGCTGAGCGTACTCTGGTGCAGGGCCACTTCGGAAGCCAACTCGTTCATGGCCTTGGGACCATCTGCAAGGGCTTCAAGCGTGTAGCATTGCTGAACGGTGACAGGGCTGTTGGCAAGCTGTTCACGCATCAGTTGATTGACGAAACGGGCCAGGCGAGTAAACGCCTTTCTACTTCTTAAAATAAGTTGAGATTTTTCAGATTCCATTAAATGCCTCCCGGGAATGTTTGCTACGGACAATATTTGCTAACAGCATAACATGCTGTTAGCAAATGTAAAATGGTTTTTAAAAAATAGTCCATTTTTTTCATTTGGATCTAACCACCTGGAATTAAGGCTTTTTGGATGAAAGGCCTTGCTTGGGTTGCGGCAGAATTGGGGAAATGATTTAAACCGAGATGATGCTATGCGGCTATCTTGACACATGGTGTTTACGCGGAAGATCCGGAACAAAGCAGCCGGGATCGATGGTAAACGGATCCCCATTGACCGCATAAGAGAGGCATTTTAATCCCCCCCTGCACTGGTTGACGTAGATTGGGCATGACGGTGATCAGGCTGTCTCCGGCCTTGCACGAATAGGGCTGGCCGCCACCTGCCAAAAACTGAAGCGCCCGGTGCATTGAGATCTGACTTTTTTTAAACCATGACCGGTTTGAGTTCCGCTTTTCACGATACATGATTTCAAAGAATGCCCTTGTTCTTTCCTTTCCCAGAACCAGATCTGACTGCCCGGGATCGGTCCTTAAGGGCACGAACCGGTCTGACCAGATTCGAGAGACTTTCAGTCTGGTACAGGCGCGTACGACATCCTTAAATTGAGAGACGTTTTTTTGGTGGGCCGTAAACGAAACCGAAATGGGAATGTCGTTTTTTTTAAGCATTTTTATGGCTGATACACATGCTTGATAATTACCCCTGCCACGGATTGAATCATGAACTGCCCGGTTCCCTTCCACGCTGAGCTGAATATAGAGCGGTGAAAATGTTTTGAGCATCTTTGTATTTTCAGGAGTAAACAGTGTGCCGTTTGTAAGTATTGAAAATGTAAACATATCGTTATGGGCGCATATCTCTTCGATCAGTTCAAACAGATCATTTCCGAGAAAGGGTTCGCCGCCGGTGAAAACGCCGGTATCATTGCACCGGTTATGGCCAATATGCCGGTTGTTCTTCTTGCCCGATGGGATGCGGCGGCCGTGCTCACGGCCATTGATCGATATCATGTCACCGGACTGGTCGCCGTGGTAGACGGCCTGCTTGAAATAATGAACCATCCTGATTTCAGTCAGTATGACTTGCGTTCGCTCCGTTCGGTAACCGTATCCTCCTTTGTCACAAAACTGAACGTCGACATCCGCAGACGTTGGGAGAAATTGACCGGTGTTACGGTAAGGGAAAATTCCTACGGCATGACGGAAACCCACACGTCAGATACATTCACAAACAGCATGCAGACAGATGATATGGATCTGAAGTCCGGGCCCGGGTTTTGCGGATTCCCTGTCCCAGGCACACAGATCAAGATTGTCGATTTTGCGACCCAAAAACCGGTTCCCTTGGGAGAAGAGGGCGAAATCGCCATCAAAACGCCTTCCCTCATGAAAGGATACTGGCGGAACCCGGAGGCAAGCCGAAAAGATATTGTGGATGGCTGGTTCCATACAGGCGACATCGGGATGTTGGATAAAGAAGGATACGTCCATTACCTGGGCCGCACCAAAGAGATGCTGAAGATAAAAGGCATGAGTATCTTCCCAACGGAAATAGAAGGGCTTTTGGCCATGCACCCTGCTGTTGACGGATGTGCTGTCATCGGCATGGCGGATCTGAAAAAAGGTGAAATACCGGTTGCCTTTGTGCAGCTGAGGCCGGATCATCAGGGGCGGATTACCGAAGATGAGCTGGCTTCATGGTGTCTCGACAACATGGCCGTATACAAGGTGCCAGCCATCCGGTTCATCAACAATCTGCCATTGACTGATACCGGCAAAGTGAACAAGAAAGTTTTATATTCAAGGCTTTAAGCGTCTGTTATCCGGGTAACCGCATTTGGATTTTCAGTGATCGGTGGTGTTAAAACTAACCTGCTGAAATTGATATAGCTGGATCAGGATGATGAGTTTTTCTGTAATGGTCTTCTCAGATGGCGGCCATCATGACGCCGTCATACATCTCTTGACAAATACCTAATTCCTATCCTATATGTCTTGGCCAATTTCTGGTTGACAACAACCAAAAAAACCAGAAAAGGGGGGCAAGATGCATGAAGACGGCCCGTGGCGGTTACTGAAAACGTCTCTACGCGCGGCTGCGCGTTGAGCAAGGAGTTAATTTTGGATAAAGAACACAGACCTTATTATGTCAAAGCTTCAATGATTTGGGCCCATAAGTTTTACGCGAATCATTTTCTAAAGCCTCATTTTAAAAGCGTCGGCAGGGGTACGACTTTCGCGTACCCATGGAATATTGAAGTCTTCGGACCTTCCATCACAGTGGGAAAATATGTAAATATCATCGCCGCTCCGGGGAAGAGGACGAGTATCACTGTCTGGCCATTGACAAAGGCAGGTGGAAGCATAACCATCGGGGATTACACCGTTATCAGCCATTGCGCGCGCATATCGGCCGGCATCAATATCGATATTGGAAAAAACTGCCTGATCGCCGGATATACCTATCTCACGGACTGCGACTGGCACGATATCGTCAACCGGACGTTTTCCGGTGTGCCGCGCCCGATCAAACTGGAAGACAACGTCTGGATTGGGGATAACGCTATCGTTTGCAAAGGTGTTACAATTGGCAAGAACAGCGTGATTGGCGCTGGGTCGGTGGTGCGCACCGACATTCCAGCCGACTCGGTGGCTGTGGGAAACCCGGCCCGGGTTGTCCGCGAACTCGATCCGGAAACCAAGTACGTTACCAGGGAGAACCTGTTGACGACCCAACCCCATGATTTTGTAAACAATCTCAGAAAATTGGAAAGGGAAATGCTGCAGGACAACACGCTCTTCGGCTGGCTGAGACAAGTCATCTTTCCCACCACAAACGGACGATAGCAGTGTGAGTATTTTGACAGAATCCTATGGTTTGAAAGAGAATAGCCCAAAAGTTGGTTTTGTTGTAAGGGAATAGGGGACATACAAATAATCATTATTGCATGCTGGAAGATGCCGAGCGTACTGACCTGCGTGCCATAATCCAGGTGTTTATCGCTGAAAAACATTGGGAAGGAGCCGGTGGACTAGAACTTACCGATGAGATCCGTGTCACGGTTTCCGCTCAGGCCTGTCTGCTTCTTCTGGGACTGCCCCACGATTACTACCGGAATGTTGAATCCATTATTGTCTATCCCTCTACTGTTGTTCCACCTCAGCGCAAGCCGGGTTTTTTTGAAACGTCACTTTTACCAGTTGAACTTGAACATCCCATTATCGGCCAGGCATTCCTCCATGGGCCGGTCATTATTATCTGGGACGCAGCCTTGCGTGACGGCCGCCATCCTGAGTATGGGCACAACTTGATTTATCACGAATTTGCCCACAAACTGGACATGCTTGATGGTGCGGCCGACGGGACACCTCCTTTGCGCGACCGGGATGAATACCATGACTGGGCACTGACATGCGCCAACGAGTATCTGCGTCTCAAACAAGACGCCAAAAAAGGAAAAAAATCTTTCCTCAATGCCTATGGTGCAACAAATCTATATCGTTCGCATGTTTAAACCTTCGAAAAGGTCACATAGGGAGGAATGGGCAGACATACCACCTGATGGGTATTTACGTCATCAAGGGCTTTTTACCGGGTTTTCCCGTGTTGCGGTAACATTTCGTGCCCTTTCAGCAATGGTGATCCACTTATCCAGAAACCTGTATAAAAATCCAGCACCATAAGTCTGGTGGAGGTTGAATTCTGAAATCGATGTGGGATCAAAAACTTTCTTTTTGTTAACCCCTGTCTTTATGGCCGTCAACCCTTCTTTCCGGTTCGCAGAGGACGTCGTGAATTTTTTGAGATAATTTTTCGATGGTAAAGGGCTTTTGAATAAAGGCGTTGCATCCCTTGTTCATTATTTCTGTGGCCATACCGTTTATGCTGTATCCGGTTGAGAGGAGAACCTTCACTTCCGGATCGATCGCTTTGAGATGGTCGTAAATTTCACATCCATTCATTTCAGGCAAAATCATATCAAGGATGACCAGATCGATCGTGTCTTTCGTCTCCTTGAAGGTTTGAATCGCCGTCATGCCATTTTGGGCGGTAATGACAGTGTACCCCAATAGGCTTAATATCTCTGACGCGGTTTCGACGATCCTGTCCTCATCTTCGATCAGGAGGATTGTACCGGTTCCTTTTTTTATCTGATCCGGGAATTGAATATCTTCTGTTATGGCCTTATCAGATGCCGGCAGATAAATATTGAAGGTCGTTCCAATCCCAACCTCACTGTAGGCATTGATAATGCCTTTATGGTTTTTGATGATTCCGTATGCCGAAGCAAGTCCCAATCCGGTTCCCCGGCTTTTTTCACGGGTTGTAAAAAATGGATCGAATATCCGTTTCAAAGTGGCTTCATCCATGCCGGTGCCTGTATCTGTAACAGAAATCTTCACGAATTTTCCCGGATCGGTCAGGTAGGGTTTAATGAAATTTTCATCGAGTATCGTATTCTCTGTATCGATGAACAGCTCTCCCCCTTTGGGCATTGCCTGGGAGGCATTGACAAACAGGTTTAACAGAACCTGATCAATCTGGGTGGGGTCGGCTTCAACCGTCCAGATATCGTTTTGCAGTTTTTTGTGAATTTTGATTTCTTTTTTTGTCGGGGTGAACATGTTCACGGCATTTTCTATCAGACCGTTCAGGTTCAGGGGTTTGACTTCAAATTTGCCGCCTCTTGCAAAACCCAGCAATTGGCGGGTGATCCCTGCACCACTTCCGATAAGCTGTTCGATCGATTTCAGGTTTTCGTAAAAAGGGTGATCTTCATCAATTCGATATAACATGACAGATGCTTTGCCCAGAATGCTCATTAAAAGATTGTTGAAGTCATGGGCAATACCCCCTGCAAGGGTTCCTATGGCTTCCATTTTTTTGATCTGCTGGAGTTGAGCCTCCATTTTTTTTCTTTCTTCTTCTGCCCGGATACGCTCAGCGATATTTCGAATCAGGCCCCGAAAGCCTAAAGGTTTTCCTTCTTTGTCCCTTATCAGTGAAATCGAAAGCTCATGAACGCCAATGCTGCCGTCTTTTCGGATCACCTTGTAGTTTTCAATGGTTGCCGAGTTTCCTGTTTTATATACTGTATGAAAGACCTTATACATTTTATCCGCTATATCCGGAAAGGCCTTTTTCAGCTTTTCTTTCCAGTAGTTCACTCCCAGAAGTTCTTCTTTTGTGTACCCCAGCATTCGGGAATAGGCACCATTTAAAAAGGTAATCCTTCCTGATAGATCAAGCTCGTAGTAACCTTCTTCCATATTTTCCAGGATAGTCCGGTATTTTTCTTCACTCTCCAGCAGCAGATCTTCGGCAGCTTTTCGATCACTGATATCCCTGCCGACTGCCACAAAATGATTCTTTTCCAAAATGGAAAGAATCCGCCATTCTATCCATTTGCAGGAACCGTCTTTGCATATAAACCTGTTGGACGCACGGATATTCATTTTTCCCTTGACTGCATCGGCCAAGGTTTTCTTTGCTATTTTTAAATCATCTTCATGAATAAAATTGATAAATGGTTTTTGGATAAATTCTTCTTCCGAATAACCGAGAATGCGCGTAATTGAATTGTTGACTTTTGTAAAATACCCTTTTAAATTTCCCCAGCCCAGTATATCCGGTGATAGATCAAAGACTCTTTCGAGCTGTTCATGCAGATGCTTGTCCTGAATGATCTGGTTTTCCAGGTCCGCTATTTTCTGCAGCAGTTTTTCATCGGGTGTTTTTTTACCCATTTGTCTACCTTCATCCGGGTTGGATTGGAAAAAAATCAGTAACTTTAAAAAAGGATCTTATAAAATCCGTTTGCCGAAAAGGGATACGGCAAGATCTACAGCCATTTGACCGGTTTTGTTCAATTTGTCAAGAATCGGGTTGATTTCAACAAGATCGAGGGAATTCAGGCGTTTTGAGTCCGCAATGATTTCCATGATCAGGTGGGCCTCCCGATAGGACAGTCCACCCGGAACCGGAGTCCCCACACCCGGTGCTTCCATCGGGTCAAGCCCGTCAAGGTCAAGACTCACATGAATCGCAGGAAGGTGGCTTAACCGGATCAAGGCATCATTTGCCACATGGCTGATGCCAAGTTCATCGATCTCCCGCATGGTATAGATGGTAATGCCACTTTGACTCAACCTTTTTTTTTCTATGGGATCAAGAGACCGGATACCGATCATGACGATATCTTCAGGCTTGAGTTTGGGGCCGGGCCGTCCGATGTCGACCAGTTCAGGGGAACCCTGACCCAACAGGACCGACAGTGCCATACCATGAATATTCCCGGTGGGGGAAGTCTCCGGCGTGTTATAGTCTCCATGGGCGTCAATCCAGATCACGCCTGTGGGATGTTCATGGGAGATGCCACCTATGGTGCCAATGGCGATGGAATGATCGCCTCCCAGGAAGATAGGGATCTCATTTTTTGAAATGGCGTCAGCCCCTTTCTGATAGATTTTTTCACAGGCATGTTTGATTTCAGCAACAAATTTATCCGGTGTCAGGGTATCTCTTACCTTCACATCAATATTTCCGGAATCATGAATCTGGTACCCCAGGTTTTTCAGCCGGGAGGCCAATCCCGCATAACGAACCGCACTGGGCCCCATGTCCACACCTCGCTGAGACTGGCCAAGATCCATGGGCACGCCAATAATCCGGATCGATTTTTTAACCATTTTCATTTCCTTTTATTGTTTTTTAGCGAGATTGTTCCAGAGATTGATCATAAAATCCTGCACGTTGGTCAAGATGGCGACAGCCTGACCAGACCCTCTGTTGGCGAGTTTGTCTGCGCTGAATTCGGTCATATCCACGATATAAAAAAAGACAGGCCGTATCTTGCCGTTTTTCAAAACACGGTAACTGGGGGTCATATTCCCGAAGGCAATTGAATGAAGCTGGGTGGCAAGTGTAATGACGGTCGTGGCCCGTCTGGCGTATTGTCGCATCGCATCCTGTGCTTTATATACATCTGCGATGACTTCCGGAAGCGGACCGTCATCCCGGATGGACCCGGCAAGCACATAGGGCACCTTCTTCTTCTCGCAGGCAAAGATAATCCCGTCTTTTAATTTCAGTTTTTTGATGGCCTCTTTTGTGGAGTCTTCTTTCCGGATGGCGTTTAAAATATCAAGATGGTTGTAATGTCCCAGGGGCTGAAGCTCCTGAGTGTAGATATCCTGACCCAGGCCGGTTCGGAAATTGGCGGCTTCCAGATCGTGGGTGGCAAGGGCATTTCCTGCAAGCAGTGCATGGCAATACCCGTTCTCGATCAACCCCTGCATGGAATCCCGGCTGTCTTTGTCAAAGGCCACGGCAGGACCCAATACCCATACGATATAGCCGTTTTTCCGGTCGTATCGCAATAGATCGTACAGTTGATCGTAACTTCTTGAAAAAGGTGTTTCCCGTGTGCCCCGTGTCCTGAAGGAAAATTTATCCTCTGTTTTCGAAGATACCGGATCAAATCCCTTTGTGTATACGTAAATACCTTCCTCTCCGTTTTCCGTCCGCCCGACGACCACCGGGTCGCCCTTTTTCAGACGTCTTGCTTCGACGATATCGGTATTTCCGTTATTGAAGACAATCACACAATCCATGCGGTTGTCTTCCACAAGGATCCATTTGCCTTTGCCTGAATGAACATATTCGGGATGATTGGATGTGGCATGAAAATTGTCCGGCGCCACGCCATCTTTCGGCGCAGGTTCGATCCTGACTGCAGGTGCGTTTGAGAGCGTATTTTCTGAAAAATCAGGTGGTTGAAAATAGGGAAGTTTAAACGTCATTTTTACTCCTTAAGTGAAGGTTTCCGTTTCAAATCATCTTTGTTCTGCCAATCCGTTTAACCTTTTTCCTGTTTCATGATCAGTTGTGCAATTTTTTCATAGAATTCAGGTGCATTGTCATTCATGGCAAAATGGCCGCTTCCGGATATGCCCAGCGTTTGAATGCCGTCGAGTTTTTTCAGGACACGGGCATTGCTGTTTTTGGCCCCATAGACATATGCTTTGCGACATTTAAGATTTTGAAATTTTTTTAAGAGTTTGCCACTGTCAGACCATGACACCAGAGATTTGGCGCTCTTATAAAATGCAAGGGGAGAGGCAGATTCAAGGCTGAACAGCCTGTAATCGGTATTCCAGATCGGGTTTCTGGTTTTTTTGTAAAGGTTTGTGGCAAATGTTTCAAAAGAGACCCGGGATGATTCCCTGCTGATGAGCCCGCAGTCATCCCGGATCAGGTTGCCCTCGATATTGATGAACGTGGTTATCGATTTAAGAACGTTTTCAGAGAGAAGCAAACCGATGGCCCCCCCCATGCTGTGTGCCACAATGTGGCGTCTGTAGTCCGGATATATGGCAAGGAGATGTTCGATGCCTTCAGCATGAGACTCGAGGGAATAGGACAGGTGATCAGCCCGTGAGGATTTACCGAAGCCTAAGAAATCAAGGGACAGTATTGAAAAACCGTCCAACATTTTTGCGTCAAAGGCCATGTCGAATGATTTCATGGAACACCCGAGTCCATGCAGAAAAACGATCAGATCCTTTGATACATGCCTGAACCTGAAAGCGATATTGCATGTGGCATCGTCAATCGACGTGTTGAAATATTTAACGGTTGTGTCCATCTTCATGGGGGTATCCGGTTTAATTTTTTTTAAAAAAATATCACAGTTTACCGTAAATGTCCATGAACCGTTCCACAAGATTGTTAAAATGGGTGATGGCATTTTCAACAGGCTCAGGCGTCCTCATATCGACACCTGCAGAAAGAAGCTCATCTATGGGGAATCGACTTCCCCCCAGTTTAAGGAAGTCTAAATAGGCTTGTGTGGCTTTCTCCCCAATGTGGATAATTTTATTGGCCAGTGAAATGGCCGCAGAAATGCCTGTGGCATATTTATACACATAAAATGCAGAATAAAAATGCGGAATTCTCAGGCATTCAAGCTCAAGATCATCATCGATGATCAGTGACTTTCCAAAATAGGTTTCAAGAAGTTTCCGGTATTCTCCCGTCAAGGTAGAAAGTGTCAGCGGCTGGTTTTTTTCTGCGCAATTATGCGTGAACACCTCAAATTCGGCGAACATCGTCTGGCGGTAAAGTGTTGCCCGGATATTGTCGATTTCCCTGTTCAGAATATAACTCTGCATTTCAGGGCTTTCTCTGTACAGCTCAAGCAGGTAATGGCTCAAAAGCGTTTCATTCAGCGTTGATGCCACTTCTGCCACAAAAATTGTATATTCATGGTCGTGGTAAGGCTGGGCTTGAATGGCATAATAGGAGTGCATGGAGTGCCCTGCCTCATGGATCAGTGTATAAAGGCTGTTCAGATTCCTGGAATCATAATTCATCAGGATATAGGGGGGGGAGTCATAGCATCCTGAGGAATAGGCGCCACTTCTTTTGCCGGAATTTTCATAGCGGTCCACCCATCTGTTTACAAGGCCCTTTTTTAAAACATCCGTGTAGGTTTGCCCCAGCGGCTTGAGCGCTTTGACGCAGGTATCAACCGCTTCTTCATAAGGCATGTCGAATTTGACATCACTTGTCAAGGGGACATATGTATCGTAAAAGTGAAGATCATCCAGGTGAAGGGTTTTTTTTCTGAAATCAAGGTAGGTAAGGAGCGGTGTCAGATTGTTTTTAACGGTTTTTGTCAGATGATCGTAAACCGTTTCCGGGATATTTTCGTTAAACAGGGATGCGTGCCTGCATGACTTGAATTTCCTGGCCTGGGTATAGAAGAGATCTTTTTTGACGGACGCGGATAGTGTCGTAGAGAGTGTATGCTGATGGTCACGGTAAGCTTTGTAATACTGGAAAAATGCCTTTTCCCGGATGTCTCTTTTGGGGTTCATCAAAAATGTCGTGAAGTTGCCATGGCTGAGCTCTGTTTCCCGGTCATTCTCATCCCGGATCATGCCGAACGTCATGTCGGAGTTGTCCAGTTGACCGAAAACTTCCGAGGACGTGTGGGCAAGGTCGGCACTCATGGCAAGAATTTTTTCTGTTTCCTTGCTGAGTGTATGCGGTTTGTTCCTCAGTATTTTTTCAAGATAAAACGTATAGTCATGAAGGGCAGGGTCCTTGATAAATCCTTTCATCACGTCATCCGGGATCGATTGAATTTCAGGGATCATGAAGCTTGCGGCTTCTGAAATCCGGGTATAAAGTGTCATGGCTTTCTGGTAAAAGCCAAGATACAGCTGGTTTTTTTTGTCTTCGTCGGTTTTCAAATGGGCATAGGTATAGATGCGGTCCAATTCTCTTGAAACTGACATATCGAACAGAATCGCTTCCTTCAGTTGATTTGCAGACTCTCCCAGCTTGCCGGCAAATTTTTCAAAGGTGGAAATGGTGGTTTCAAGAGCGTCATACGCTTTTTCCCATTCAGGATCAGAAGGAAAGAGTGTTGTCAGATCCCATGTGTCTTTTTCCAGTATAGCGTCTCTTTTCGGTATGGATGTCTGTGTCATGATAAAATCCTTTTTTCTGATTTAAACATATCCTTTTCGGGTCGCATTCTTAAACAAACGGGTCTGCTTTCCCAGAAGCTCAGGCAAATCATCGTCCTCAAGATGATTTTCTATCAATCGTTCAAAGGCGCTTCCAATAACGATGCCATCTGCCATTTTTGAAATGGCGCGGACATCCTCAGGTGTGGAAATGCCAAATCCCACACAAATGGGAAGATGGGTGACGGATCGGAGCGTCTTGACATAAGATTCGATGGCTGAGGTATCCAGGCCGTCACTGCCCGTCACCCCTGTTTTGGAAACCATATATAAAAAACCGGATGCGGAATCTGAAATGGTTTTCATGCGTTCAACCGGCGTGGTCGGGGCAATGAGCCGTATGAGAGACAGTTCGTTACCTTCCCATACGCCTGTCATTTCATCTGACTCCTCAGGCGGCAGATCGACGATAAGGACGCCATCCGCACCTTTTTCAAGGGCAAACGTGTAAAACTGTCTGGCACCGAACGCAAATACAGGGTTGTAGTAGCTGAAGAGAATGATCGGAATATCGGAATATTCACGGATTCGCCGGGTCATCTCAAGCACGGTTTCAAGGGTGATTCCTTTTTCAAGAGCTCTTGCGGAAGATCTTTGGATCACCGGCCCGTCAGCAGTCGGATCGGAAAAGGGGACTCCCAGTTCAAGAATGTCCAGGCCCGCCTCACACATGTTTCGGATAATTTCAAGAGATGTCTCCATATCCGGGTCACCTGCAGAGACAAATCCCACAAGCGCTTTTTCTCCTTTTTCCGCCAAACGGTCGAAGGTTTTTTTTAATCTGTCCATAAACTTACTCCTTCAATATATTAACCGGTGCACGGTTATCATTACTCATTTCATATCTATCTGGAAAAAGGCCGGCCATCTATTTTTTCGAATCGAAAATGGAAAAAACCGTTCCCAGATCCTTGTCTCCGCGTCCTGAAAGATTGACGATGATGACATCTTCAGATGACCTCTCCTTGGCTGTTGAAACCGCACAGGCAATAGCATGAGAGCTTTCCAGAGCCGGGATAATGCCTTCCAGTGTACAAAGAATCCTGAATCCTTCCAATGCTTCCTTGTCGGTTATCGACACATATGTGGCGCGTTTGATGTCTTTTAACAGCGCGTGTTCCGGTCCCACCCCCGGATAATCCAGGCCTGCGGATATGGAGTGCGCTTCCATGATCTGGCCGAATTTATCCTGAAGCACATAGGATTTTGATCCATGCAGCACCCCAATGCTTCCCATGCCCAACGTTGCCGCATGCTTGTCCGTGTCTATGCCTAACCCGGCTGCTTCTACACCGATCATTTCAACGTCGTCATCGATAAACGGATAAAAAAGCCCCATGGCATTGCTGCCGCCACCAACACAGGCAATCAACGTGGTGGGAAGTTTTCCGGTTATTTCAAGAATCTGGTCTCTGGCTTCGATGCCGATAATTTTCTGAAAGTCTCTCACCATCACCGGATACGGATGCGGACCGGCCACAGACCCGATGATATAAAACGTGTCTTCAACCGCGCCTACCCAATACCTCATGGCTTCGTTCATGGCATCCTTGAGCGTGCCGGTTCCTGAATCGACCGGAACGACCGTGGCGCCCAACAATTCCATGCGTTTCACATTGGGGGCCTGTCTTTTGATATCTTCAACGCCCATGAAGATTTTGCATGCCATGCCGAAAAGGGCGGCTGTGGTGGCTGTTGCCACGCCGTGCTGGCCTGCGCCGGTTTCGGCAATCAGTTTTTTCTTCCCCATATACCGGGCAAGAAGGGCTTGACCCAATGTGTTGTTTATTTTATGCGCGCCGGTGTGTGCCAGATCTTCCCGTTTCAGATAAATGGCTGCTCCCTTTAGATGGTCGCTCAGCCTTTTGGCATGATAGAGCGGGGTGGGGCGCCCCACATACCGGGAGAGAAGGGTTCCCAGCTCGGAAATGAAGGCCGGTTCTTTTGCATAGGTGTGATAGGCTTCCTCAAGTTCGAGAATGGCAGGCATGAGTGTTTCTCCCACATATCTGCCGCCATAGGGGCCAAAGTGGCCTTTTAAATCCGGGTATGCGTGTTCTGTGGACATTAAAAAATTCTCCTTACTATTTTTCTGTCATTTGAATCTTCATGGGAAGATTGAAATACCTGTTCGATAAATGACTTTACTTTTGACATATCCTTCCTTCCTGGGCTCGATTCCACACCGGAGCTGATATCAACGGCATCGGGACTGGCTTCTGAAATGGCCGTTCTAACGGTTTCATGGGTCAGGCCGCCGGCCAGAATGAACGGATGCAACTTGCCAAAGTCCTTGGCCCTTCCCCAGTTCCATGACAGGGCGTTTCCACCCGGAAGAATTCCTTTTTTACATTCAACAAGGTAGGCGGAAGCGTTGTAGGTATCGGCATCGGTCAGGAACGGTTCATTCTCCATATAAAGGCATTTGATGATGGTCAGTTTCGTGTCCATGAGCCGGTTCACCAGGTCAGGGGGTTCTGTGCCGTGCAGCTGGACAGCGGAAAGTCCGCAGAAGTTCACATGATCCATGATGAAATCAAAGGTTTCATTCACAAAAACCCCTACTGTCGACACATGGCCGGGAAGATTTTCGACAATTTCTCTGGCCTGCTCCCGGTCAAGATTCCGGGGACTTTTTTTGAAAAAAACCAATCCAATAGCATCTGCACCCAGCTCGGCACACTTTCTTGCCTCGTCAGTTCGGGTCAGGCCGCAGATTTTGATCTGGGGGCGATGGAGATGGTCTTCGTTCATGGTTCTTCACCTCTCAACTGTTTTAAAAAGGCTGCCGTGTCTTTGGCTCTCACAAGACTTTCCCCGATCAGAAAATTGTAGATGCCCGCTTTTTGACTGGCAGTGATGTCTGATTTCATGGATATGCCGCTTGCCGCCACAGCAATCTGTTCTGTTGACAACATGGACGAGAACCGCATGGCTGTATGGATGTCTGTATCAAAGGAACTCAAGTTTCTGTTGTTGATGCCGATCAGTTTTGCATGGGCGTCATTTGCCTTTTCAAGATCGTCTTCCGAGTGGATCTCAACCAGGGCATCCATGGAAAGCTCGGAAGAAAGTGCCAGGTATTCTTTTAACTGTTCCTTTTCAAGAATACGCGCAATGAGGAGAATCGCATCTGCGCCCAGCACCCGCGACTCATAAACCTGATATTCGTCGACCAGAAAATCTTTTCTGAGCATGGGAAGCGTTGACGCTTTCCTGGCCATCAGAAAGTCGTTGAAACTGCCTTTGAAGAATTTTTCATCTGTGAGAACGGAAAGGGCAGAGGCCCCGCCTTTTTCGTATTCACGGGCAAGTGAGGAGGGGTCAAGTTCAGGATGAATATCTCCCTTGGAAGGAGACGCTCTTTTGATCTCTGCGATGATATTGACCGTACTGGCTCCGTAAAATCGTTTCAGATTTTCAAGAAACGGTCTTTTCCCCTCGATGGCATACGCATTCCGTCTCAATTCCCCTTCAGGCATTTTCTTTTTGGAAGCGGCAACCTCTTCGTGCTTGTTTGAGACAATAATTTTTAAAAAGTCTTTTCCCATCACTACCCGTTTTCCTGTGTAAACTGAATCAGTTTATCGAGTTTATCCATTGCCGACCCGGAGTCTATCGCATTTTCAGCAAGGGTTATCCCATCCTTGAAGTTCTTGGCTTTTCCGGCAGCGACCAGGGCTGCGGATGCGTTGATCAGGATGACATTTCTTTTGGGACCTTTTTCACCCTTCAAGACGGCTTTGGTGATCGCCACGTTTTTTTCAACCGCTCCTCCGAGAAGATCTGTTGCATCTGCCCGTTCACCAAAATAATCTTCCGGATTCAGATCAAATGTGGTGATTTTGCCCTCGTTCAGTTCCGAAATCCTTGTGGGTGCGCAGATGGAAATTTCATCAAGACCGTCATGGCCATGCACGACAAATGCGCGCCTGGCTCCCAGAAGGTTCAGTGCCTGGGTGAACATTTCCGTCAGTTCAGGGGCATATACGCCTAAAAGCTGGCAGTTTGCAGCCGCAGGATTGGTCAACGGCCCCAGCATGTTAAAAATACTTCTGATGCCCACTTCCTTCCTGGCATTGATGGCATATTTCATGGCCCCGTGGTATTTGGGGGCAAAAAGAAAACCGATACCGATTTCTCCAATGGCTTCCTCCACAATTTCAGGCGGGGTATCAAGCTTGATGCCTAAGGCTTCCAGAACATCGGCACTGCCGCATTTGCTGGATACACTTCGGTTGCCATGTTTGGCCACCGTCACATCACAGCCTGCAACCACAAAGGCGGTCGTGGTTGAAATGTTGAATGTGTTTGCACCATCCCCTCCGGTTCCGCAGGTGTCTACCACAGTGCCCGAAGCGGTTTGAATACGGACGGCTTTTTTCCTCATGGCCTTGGCTGCACCCGCAAGCTCTTCAAAGGTTTCCCCTTTTGTGGCAAGGGCCGCCATCATTGCGCCGATCTGCGCATCGGTCGTGTTTCCTGAAAAGATGTCGTTAATCATGGCGGCCATCTCCTGTTCAGTGAGATTGATGCCTTTAATAATTTTGTTCAGATTTTCACGGAACATGATCAATTTTCCTTATTCATAAACAGTTAGTAAGTCATTTTAAGAATGCATGCATTCGTTCTAAATCGCCCCTGCCGTATTTAAAAAATTTCTCAACAGTCTTTTACCCACCGGTGTCATGATCGATTCAGGATGGAACTGAATACCTTCTATTTCAAAGGTTTTATGACGAAGGCCCATGATTTCGCCATCTTCTGTTTCTGACGTGATTTCAAGACAGTCCGGAAAACCTTCCCGTGAGACGGCAAGGGAATGATACCGCATGGCCTGAAACGGCTTTGTAATTCCTTTATAGAGGTGCCGGCCGTTTGCATGGACCATGGATGTTTTCCCATGCATCAGTTTTTTTGCCGGAACCACTTGGCCGCCAAATGCCTGCGCAATGCTCTGGTGTCCCAGGCAGACACCCAGGATCGGTTTTACGCCTGAGAATTGACGGATCACGTCAAGGGTCAATCCTGCATCTTCTGGCCGGCCCGGTCCCGGAGAAATGACGAGCCCCTTTGGGTCCATTTCCTTCATCTCATCCATCGTAAACTGATCGTTTCTGAACACCTTAACGGTTGCCCCCAGCATTTCCATATACTGGAAAAGATTATAAGTAAAAGAATCATAATTGTCTATCATTACAATCATGGCTATTCCTCCAGATTTATAGTTTTACGCTTTAACAGATGCAAGGCTTTTTCAATGGCTTTTGCCTTGTTTACGGTTTCAATCCGTTCTTTTTCAGGATCAGAGTCTGCGACAATTCCCGCACCCGCCCGTACGGTCAGTTTCCCCTTTTCCACGATAGCCGTTCTGATGGTAATGGCCAGATCCATGTTCCCGCTGAAAGACACATACCCCACAGCCCCGCCATAAGGCCCTCTGGGTTCATTTTCCAGTTCGGCGATGATTTCCATGGCCCTTACCTTGGGTGCACCGGACAGGGTTCCTGCAGGGAAGGTGGCCCGGATCAGATCCCAGGCATCCTTATCCGGTTTGATGTCACAATTGATGTTTGAAACCAGATGCATGACATGGGAATATCTTTCAACGATCATGAGATCGGTTACCTGAACCGTACCGGTTTCTGCGATTCTTCCCAGATCGTTTCTTCCCAGGTCTACAAGCATCAGATGTTCGGCTTTTTCCTTTTCATCGGATAAAAGTTCATCCGCCAGTTCGCGGTCTTCCTTCTCCGATTTTCCCCTGGCGCGCGTCCCTGCAATCGGGCGCAGGGTGGCGATATCGTTTTCAAGCCGAACCATGACCTCAGGAGACGACCCCACAAGTGCTGTGTCTCCATAATCCATGAAAAACAGATAGGGTGACGGATTGATATAGCGCTTTGCCCTGTAAAGTTCGATAAGGTCAGTGGGTGCGTCGCAGACAAATGGCTGTGAGATGACAGACTGAATGATATCTCCTGCAAGAATATATTCTTTTGTCCGGATGACTTTTTGCCGGTAGTCCTCATCGTCATATACCGCCAGGGGGGACAGATGAAAGTCTAATGTCCTCTCGTCCCGGGGAGAAACAGCCATCTCCATTCGTTTCAGCATGCCTTTAATCCGGTGGGACGCGTCATTGTATCTCTTGCCTGGATCGTCTCCGTCTTCGGAAAAAGTCACCACCACACAAAGGAGCGTGTTTCTGACATTATCAAAAATGATCAGTTCATCCGGTATGATGAAATGGGCGATAGGGTTTCCTTCCGGAAGACGGTTCGGGATTTTTTCAAAAAATGACACCATTTCATAGGTCATGTAGCCCACCAGCCCTCCCCAGAATCTGGGGAGTTCATTGATTTGTGCGGGTTTAAAACGATTCATGAAGGTTCTCAGAACAGCCAGTGGATCTCCGTTGTGAGGTATTTTTTCACATGATCCGTTCATTTTTATTTCCACATCATTTGAAAAAATGCGGATGTGCGTCCGTGCAGACGTCCCTATAAAACTGTATCTTCCCCATCGTTCACCACCCTCAACGCTTTCGAAGAGAAAAACCGGGCTTTCCCGGTCATGAAATTTTTTAAGAAGTGACACAGGCGTTTCCGTATCTGCAAGTATCTCCGCACATACAGGAATGACGTTATGCCTTTCGGCCAGTTCTATGAACTGGTTTATTTCCGGGAAATGATTAAGCAGCATAATGACTCCTTGTTAATGATTATTTTTTCCTCGATTCGAATCTCCAAAAAAAAAGGATCGCTTTTTTTAACGATCCTTTTTCTAAAATAAAAAAGACCGTGAGCTTGAGGCGCCCACGGTCTTTGTTTTTTGTTTTTCCGGCTTTTTTATGCTGGAGAAAAAACGTGGAGCAGCCTCATATTAATGCGCCACCACCAGCAGCAATTCAGTACAACGTTGTTTGGGGTTTTAAAGCCGTTTATGTTCATCATCATATCCTTAATTTTTCGAAAACTAAACGTTATTTAGCCATGTTTGTCAAGTTATTTTTGATAGCATCGTAAAAAGGGACACACCTTTATAAATTGCTTATTTCTGCCTGAGTAAGGGGAATACCTTTTTGAAAAATAGCAGACAGTAGCCTGGCAAGTCTCCGGATATGATTTTTGATATCTTCCTTTTCTCTTCCCGGATAATTCCTGAATGACATAAGCAGACCTGTTATAGACGAAAGAAACACATGGGAGAAAAGCCTTAAGTGGCTGGTTGCTCCTGTTTCCCTGATCACCTGGTCTATTCTGTCTATAAAAGCGCGTTGAAGTGCGTTGAATTTTTGCAGGAGTTCCGGATTCATTTTACCCTTGATCATCAAAAAGCTCATCATCTGGAAGGTTGGCTCGCTTTCAATCAGGTGGTCGGCGATGGCCAGAGAAAAATCTTCAATAGACATGGGTTTGCCTTTCATTTTTTTCTCAAGCCAGAATTGAAATACACTCATATCTTTAATAAAGGCCTCTACAAACAGATCTTCTCTGCTTGTAAAGTAACGGTAAATGGATGCTGCAGACACACCAACTTCAGCAGCAATATCACGCATGCCTATTTCATCAAAAGGCATTTTTTCAAGAAGATTCAATGTCGCATAAATAAACAGTTCTCTTCTCGCCTCTCTTTCTTCATCCTTGAGTTTCATGAATTTTGATTTTTCAGGCATTTTAAAATCTCCTTAATTCCGGTTGTGGCTGTTCAAGTGGAATTTGTTTTCAATGAAACGGTTTACCAGATCGAAAGCGTTGGTCTCAGGACTGATGGAATGTTAAAAAAAACCGGTCTGGTTATCCAGAAGACGACCTGATTTAACATCTGAAACAGTAATGTCAGAACAATACCAAAGTTTAGTCATGGTTTCAAGGGAATAGTCACACAGGTATTAATTACGCGGTTTGATGTGGTTTCGTTTGACACCAATTTGTTTTTGATTTATGCAATTCAGAAGCGAATTTCAAGTCATCTTCATTATGCTTTAAAAAAACGGTCAATTTTATCATGGCCATATTCATACAAAACACCTAACCTGGAATCCAATGGAAGGAGGGATTGAAAATGCGTCGAGTGATTTTTAATCAAAAAGGCGGCGTCGGAAAATCCACGATTACATGTAATCTGGCAGCGATAAGTGCGGCTGAAGGGAAAAAAACGCTTGTAATCGATCTGGACCCGCAAGGCAATTCGACCCAGTATATATCTGGTGCCGAAGCCATTGATCTGACACCGACGGTGTATAATTTTTTTCAGGATCTTTTGACATTCAGCTTCTATCCGACATCCATTGAGGACTGTATTCACCAGACACCTTTTCCCAATCTGGCCATCCTGCCTGCCAATCCGCTTTTAAATGACATTCAGTCAAAGCTCGAGTCCCGGTATAAAATGTATAAATTAAGGGACGCACTCGATAATCTTCAGGGATATGAAGACGTCTACATCGATACCCCACCTGCGTTGAATTTTTACACGCGCTCCGCACTGATCGCATCAAGTTCATGCCTGATCCCTTTTGATTGTGATGATTTTTCAAGAAAAGCGCTTTATACGCTGATTGAAAACGTTTACGAAATTCAAAATGATCACAACCCGGTTCTGGAAATAGAAGGCATTATCGTCAATAATTTTCAACCCAGGGCAAATCTTCCCCGGCAAATTGTGACGGAGCTGATTGATGAAGGCTTACCCGTGATAGATGCATTTTTATCTACTTCCGTGAAGATCAGAGAGTCACATGAACAGAAAAAACCGATGATTGTTATGGCACCAAAGCATAAACTGACACTTGAATATCAGGAATTATACAGAAAACTTAATAGTACGGGAAAAAATAAAGAACGGAAACAGGGGTTTGACATAGAAGAATTGTTCCTGAATGATTGACCTGAATGAATCGGAATTGACTTTTGCTAATGATATTTGTGAAGGGATCTGAACACAAGCAGACCTATGAGGAGAACTGAACAGATGAGCGAGACCTTGCTGTCGGACCTGATGAAGACGGATTCTCTCCCTTCGGTTATCAAGGAAGTCAGACACATTCTTGATGCCATATTGCCTGGTATCGATTTCTCAATGGTTATTGCTGCATTTAATATGACGGTTGATCTTTATGAAGGGCGATTTCCCGGATATCAGGCGTGTAATACCGATTATCACGACTTGAGACACACCACAGATACGATTATTGCCATGGTGCGTTTGATCCATGGCGCCTCTATAAAGGGGCAACGGTTTACCGACCGGCAGATCATGCTGGGAATGATCACCGCCCTGTTTCATGATGCAGGTTATATTTTAGAGGAATTCGATAATGAAGGCACAGGGGCGAAATATACGGCATTTCATGTGGACAGAAGCATGGCGTTTCTGGGACGGTTTGGGGAGGACCTGGGGCTTGATCACAGTGAAATCGTAGATGGCCAGCAGATCATTCTCTGTACGGACCTTGAGGCCAAAATACCGGAAATCCGGTTTTCGTCAAAAGAAATTGAGCTTCTTGGAAAGATGCTCGGTGTGGCTGATCTTTTTGCACAAATGGCTGACAGAACTTATCTTGAAAAACTGAAATTCCTTTATTCGGAATTCAAGGAAGGACAGATAGGGGATTATACAAGCGAGATTGATCTTTTAAAGAAAACAGTCGGTTTTTATGATTTTATTGAAACGCGGGTAAAGACAATTCTGTCAGGGACGGATAAATATATGAAGCCCCATTTTGCTCAAAGATGGGGGATTAGTGAGGATCTTTATCATAAGTCCATTTCCAATCAGAAAGCATACCTAAAAAAAATACTCGCCAATCCGGACTCGATTGACCCACGGAAATTTTTGAAACGACAAAAAATACAATCCAAATCAGAAAGACAGTGTTAACGACCGTTAACACCTCGCTATTATTTTCATGGTCCTGTTGATTTTTAAAATTTAATGGTATACGATCCTTTCACCTTTTTAAAAGGGACCGATAAGAAAAAAACATACCTGAATAAAAACAGATCATTGCTGAGCTATATATATTAGACACGTGTCTAATGGAAAGCCATGTTTATGAAACAAATTATGCAGAATTATAAAACCGGAGAATTGAAGATTGAGGATGTCCCTACGCCGTTAACAAGGCGGGGTGGTGCGAAGATCAGGACAAGGTACTCCTTGATCAGCGCGGGCACAGAACGGGCGACGCTTGAAATATCCAGAAAAAATCTGCTTGGGAAAGCAAAGGCCAGGCCTGATCTTGTAAAAAAAGTCATGGATACCACACGAAAAATCGGGATTAAAAACACCTTTGATCTGGTCATGAACAAACTGAATGCCAGTGTCCCCTTGGGTTACAGCCTGTCAGGGGTGGTTCTGGAAATCGCTGATGATGTTTCCGGTATCAGAAAGGGTGACCGTGTGGCATGTGCAGGTGCAGGGTACGCCAATCATTCGGAGGAGGTTTTTGTCCCCAGAAATTTAATGGCCAAAATTCCTGATTCCGTTACAGATCAGGAGGCCGCCTTTACAACTGTGGGAAGCATTGCCCTTCACGGTGTGCGTCAGGCCGGGGTTCATATTGGCGACAATGTGGGGGTGATAGGTCTCGGGCTTGTGGGACAGATGACCGTATCCTTGCTTAAAGCCCATGGTTGCCGGGTATTGGGTATTGATTTAAATGAAAGGTCCGTCTCTCTTTCAAAAGAGATGGGTGCGGAAATGGCTGTTTTGCGAAATGATTCCCTGCTTGAAGAAAAGATGGAACGCTTTACAAACGGGATTGGACTGGACAGCATTATTATCACTGCCGGAACAGATTCCAATGATCCCTTTATGCTTTCAAGCCAGGTCATGCGGGACAGGGGTGTTCTCGTTGTTGTCGGCGGTATCCGGATGGAAATCGTAAAATCCGTTTCAAGCCTGTTTTATTTGAAGGAAATCGATATCCGGTTCTCGCGGTCATACGGTCCGGGCAGGTACGATGCCCAGTATGAGGAAAAAGGTAATGATTATCCGCCGGGTTATGTCCGATGGACGGAAAACAGAAATATGATCTGCTTTCTTGACCTGATTGAGACTGGCAAAATCGATATCAAACCGCTTGTCACCCATACGTTCCCTTTTTCCAATGCAATGGATGCTTACAAAATCATTGAAGGAGAGCAATCGGAATTTTATGTTGGCATCCTGTTATCCTATGAGGAACGAAAAAAACATGAGCCTGCGAAAATTTTTGTAAATGAACATGAGGCGCTTAAAGGAACGCTTTCTATCGGCATGATCGGCGCCGGAAATTTTGCCCAGGCCAATATTCTGCCTTTTCTAAAGGGAAACCCGGATGTGAGACTGAATGGCATTTGCACGGCAAAGGGAATGACAGCAAAAAGCGTCGCGGAAAAATTCAGATTCAAATACTGTGCGGGTGATCCATTGGAAATTCTTGATGATAAGGACAGCCAGCTTGTTTTTATCGCCACCCGTCATGATTCTCACGCAGAATACGTGGTAAGGGCGTTAAGAAAGGGCAAGCACGTATTTGTGGAAAAACCGTTATGTGTCTCACTGCCGCAGCTGGAAGAAATTATCAAAACGGTTGCCCACTTGAAAGACACGGGAAAGCTGTACGGACTGATGGTGGGCTACAACAGACGGTTTGCACCCTCAAGTTTGAAACTGAAATCGTTTTTTGGCGGATCAGATGCACCGGTAACGCTTATTTACAGAGTCAATGCCGGTTATATGCCACCGGATAACTGGTATCAGGACCCGGCTCAGGGTGGACGGTTTGTTGGTGAAGGGTGCCACTTTGTGGATTTTGCCCAGTTCATTACAGGTTCTGTCCCGGTGTCGGTTCATGCGTTTGGTATCCCCGAAAAACAGAAGACGTCTTCTCTGGTGGACAATCTCACCGTATCCATACAGATGAAGAACGGTTCGCTGGTGGTCATTGTTTATAATGCCAGTGGCGCGCCCAATATGCCAAAGGAACGTGTAGAGGTTCTCGGTATGAACAGTTCAGCCGTACTTGATGATTTTAAGGCCCTTACGTTGTACAGAGGAGGAAAAAAAACAGTAAAACGATTCCCACAGGACAAAGGGTATCATGGAGAAATAGCGTCTTATCTGTTGCATGTCAAAACCGGTAAGGGCCAACTGATATCATTTAACAGTCTTGTGGTGACATCCTTGACCACCTTTGCTGCCGTAGAAAGCATGAAGGAGAGAAAAAGAATTGATCTTGATACATTCTGCCCTGACATTAAACTGACCTGATGGATGATTCATGAAAAAAAAAGCACTTATATTTATTGAAGATGGTTCATATACTTATGATAATCGAGTGATCAGAGAAGCCTCTGCGCTTGTGGATGCGGGGTGGGATATTACGGTGGTTTGCCCGAAATATTCTGATGATCCTTTTAAAAGAGAGATAAATGATGCGTTGCGGATTTATTTTTATCCCAAACCCAATGCTGAAAACGTTCTTGGGCATATTTTCGAACATATGGTGTCGCTGATTCTGGGATCGGCCTTGACATTCTATATAGCTATCAGGCATGGATTTTCGGTCTTTCATGCCTGTAATCCCATGGATATTCTATGGCTGGTGGCCCTGCCTTACAAGCTTGCCGGTAAAAAATTCATTTTTGATCATCATGACCTGTGTCCGGAACTCCTCCTTTCCAGAAAAGAAGGGAACAAAAGTAGTTTTTTTTATAAAACACTTATTTTTTTGGAGAAGTTTTCATTTAGAATGGCAGATGTGGTGATCACTACCAATACATCATATAAAGATGTGGCTGTCCGCCGGGGGGGGAAAAAAGAAGACAGCATCTTTGTGGTAAGAAACGGCCCTGACCTGAATAAATTTAAAAAGGTGCCACCTAAAAATGGCCTAAAGAAGGAGAATGAAATCCTCGTGGGCTATCTGGGCAATATGAATTATCAGGATGGCGTGGACTACCTTTTAAAAACTGCAAAGCATGTGGTATCAAATCGGCAGGATATAAAATTTGTATTGATAGGCGGGGGAGGATACCAGGCCAACCTGAAAGAACTTGCAGCAGATATGGGGTTAAACGGAAATGTGATCTTTACCGGTCGCCTGCCTGACGAAGAGATGCTGCAAACCCTTTGTGCCTGTGACATCTGTGTCCAGCCAGACCCGGTCAACGCATTGAATAATGTCTCCACGATGAACAAGGCCATGGAATATATGGCGCTTGAAAAACCGGTCATTACATTTGATTTGAAAGAAACCCGCGTGTCATGCGGAGAGGCGGCCATTTATGTCACACCCAATAATACGGAAGAATTTGCCGAAAAAATTCTTCATCTGGCCGACAATACCCGCCTGAGGAAAAGAATGGCCAGGAAGGCCATGGAACGCGTCAGCAAATATTTGTCCTGGGATCATTCCATTCCTTATCTTTTAAAGGCCTATGATTTTGCACTAAAAAGATAGACTCAGACAGAAGGCCTTTTCCCAAACCAGGGGCATGCATTTTCGAGCTGGCCAGCCAGGCGGAAAAGGGTTTTTTCATCACCAAAAGGCGCCATAAATTGAACACCTATGGGTAAATTGTTGGGCGCCCAGTGAAGGGGCAGGGTCATGGCCGGCTGGCCTGTAAGATTGGGCAGTTGCGTGAATGGTGTTTTTTCAAGGCTCGTTATCGCGGTCTTTTTATGCATGCCGGAGGCCACAAGAAGTTTTCCAAGGTCAAGGGCGTTGATGATTTTCATTCCCAGCAGCTCATAAGGTTTGGGTTTGAGCTCTCCGATTTTGATCGGTGGAAATGCAAGGGTCGGTGTCATGTAGATGTCCCATGTCTGATGAAACCTGCCCATGATTCGCGCCGCTTCATCCCATTTGTTGATGGCATCAACAAAATCGCCTGCGGTAACGGTTCGGCCGATGAGGCCGATTGTCCAGGTCATCATTTCCACATCCTCTCTTCTGGCAGGCCTTCCCAAAACGGATTTTATTTTTTTCAGTTCAGCCGCTACCGTGCCATAGTACATGGTAAAGTAGCTCTGGGCAAGTGCTTCTCCGTCAATTTCAGGTTCTTTTTCTTCAACACGATGACCCATATCTTCAAGGATTTTGACCGCACGTTCAACGGCTTTGATGCATTCCGGGTGGACATCCGTGTGAATGGGCGATTTCGTGCAGAATGCGATCTTAAGGCTGCCGGGATTTTTCGCCACTTCGGAAAGATACGGACCCTCCGGAGGGATAATCGTAAACGGTGCACCCGGATCAGGGCCGTTTGTCCTGTCGAGCATGGCGGCGCTGTCTCTTACGGATCTGCTGATCACCCCTTCTGTGGCCGCGCCCTGCCAGAGCCTGCCATCTTTGGGACCGGAAGGATTTCTCCCCCGGGACGGTTTCAGTCCGAAAAGACCGCAGCAGGACGCGGGAATCCGGATGGACCCGCCGCCATCATTTCCGGATGCCATGGGAACCATGCCGCCTGCCACAGCCGCACCTGAACCGCCGCTTGAGCCGCCGGGTGTATGATTGGTATTCCATGGGTTCTTAGACGGACCAAACGCTTCAGGCTCCGTAATGCCCATCAGGCCGAACTCCGGCAGATTGGTTTTGCCGAATATAACGAGCCCTGATTTTTTAAAGCGAGTGACAATTTCACTGTCATAATCAGAAATATAGTTGAGGTAGGCTTTTGAGCCGCTGGTCATGCGGACGCCCTTATAGCTGGTAAGACCGTCCTTGATTAAAAAAGGCACACCTTTGAAGATATCTTCCGGAAGAGGATTTTTCAGGGTTTCCCGGGCAATGTCAAACATAGGCGTTACCACGGCATTCAATTTGGGATTTATTTCTTCGGTCCTCTTGATGGCTTCTTCCAGAAGTTCTACAGGTGAGATTTTTTTTGTGTTTACAAGTTCGCCAAGGCCTATGGCATCGTACTGATCATATTCCTTAAATCCGCTCATGATAGTCTCCTTTGTCTTCCATTATATTGCGGCAAATGGAATGCCAATTAATTTTTCATCGATCATCGTGACTTTTTTATCATTATGGATGACGATACCGTAGGGGCAGTCTCTTTCCCGGATAAAGTCTTTGATTCCTCTCAGCTCTTTTGAATTGACGGTCTGACCGTATTTGATTTCTATGGGCAAAAGACCGAATTCTCCTTCAAGGATTAAATCGATTTCAGCTCCTGCACTTGTCCGATAATAGTAGTAATCAAATTGGGCTCCCAATGCATTGAAGCCTCGGATGATATTTTCAATAACCAACGCTTCCCAGGATCCGCCCATGGACGGGTGAACAAGAAGTTCGTTCAGGGTATATTGGTGAAGCATGAAATGAAGAAGTCCGGTATCTCTCAGATATCCTCTGGGGTGCTTGACGATTCGTTTGACTGCGTTTTTTTCATATGCAGGAATGCTTCGCCATAAAAAGGTGCCATGCGCAATCTGAAAATAGTCTCTTGTCGTCGGCTGCGATACGCCAAGAGATCGGGCCACCGTTGAATAGTTGATAATCGTTCCGGATAAATTGGATAGCATTTGAATAAACATTCTGTATTTTCCACTGTTCAACCCTGGAAACAGTTTTAAAATATCGCGGTCCAGATATGTTTTAATGTAATTTTGCATCCAGAGTTTGAAAAATCTTGGATTATTCTTAATCCATGGTTCCGGATAGCCGCCTCTCAGCCAGTACTCATGAATCTTTGATATGTCTACCTTAGGTTTGAGCTGATCATGGAATGCTTTGGGTTTTTCCCCTGACAGTATCATTTTGAAAAAATCGGATTGAGAATATTCACAGGCTTCAGTCAGTGAAAACGGGGCAAGTTCAATAATGGCGACTCGGCCTGCAAGACTTTCTGAAATATTTTTCAGAAGTTCAGGAGAGCTTGATCCGGTAATGATATATCTTCCGGTTTTCTCTCGGTCGGAATCGATGGCTGCTCTCAGTGCCGGGAAAAGATAAGGCATCATCTGGCATTCATCGATGGCTGTAAATTCAGCATTTAACCGTAAAAAAAGATCCGGGTCATTGGAAATTAGCTGAAAATCGCTATTTGTTTCAAGGTCAAAAATAGTCCATGTGTCCGGCAGCATCTTCAGGAGTGTTGTTTTGCCGCATTGCCTGACACCCAGAATTGCTACGCAGGGAAAAAGCTCGATCAGCTCATTTAATAATGAAAGATAATGTCGTTTCATACATTGAAATTTAAAATATTGACTTTGAAAATGCAAGGTTAAAAATGACTATATGCTGGAAAGATTAAACTGGAATAAGATGTCAAATTTTTTGAAAACACTCAAAAAACGTATTTCCATTTATAAAACAATGTCAAAAAAAAGTGTTAATCTTCACTGTATTTAGGGAAAAAAATCCTTACGGTGGTTCCCTTTCCGTATTCACTGTCTACCAGAATTTCACCGTTGTGGGCGTGAACGATGCCATGCACTACAGAGAGGCCCAACCCCGATCCCTTGTCCACGTCTCTTGTTGTGAAGTACGGGTCAAATATGCGTTCCCTGATATCGGGATGAATGCCATAACCTGTGTCTTTTATGGAAAGTTCAACATATTTCCCGGCAGGCAGATCAAAATAAGGATAGGATACTTTTTCTGTGAATTCCCTGTTGGCCAGATGGATATCAATTGATCCGTTGTTATTATCTATCGCCTGAACCGAATTCATGCAGAGATTAATGATGAGCTGGCTGATTTGTGCTGCAGACGCGTTAACAGGTTCGATGTCTTCTGAAATTATTTTTCGAAGGGCTATGTTTTCCGGAATGGAGGCTCTTAACAGCGTACTGGCTTCTTCAATCACTCTATCAAGCCGGGTTGATTTTTTGAATGTCTCCGGTACTTTGCTTACGCTTAATAGTTGTCTCACCACATTTTTTGCCCGGAGGCTTGCAGATTTGATTTCTTCAAGATTCAAATGGACGGCATGACTTTCAGGTATGTCATCCTGTGCCAGCTCGACATTTCCAATAATGATTCCCAGTATGTTGTTGAAGTCATGGGCGATGCCTCCGGCAAGCGTTCCAATGGCTTCTATTTTACGGGCTTTACGAACTTGGGATTCCCTTTTTTCTTTTTCTTTCAGTGAATGAATTAACGTTTCCTGACTTTGGCGCGTTCTGGCAATTTCCATGGAGGCCGTTGCATGCATAAGAAGATATTCTGAAATTTCAACGTGCGTTTCATCAAACGCATTTGGAAAAAGATAGTTTTCAAGATAGAGAACACCTGTTGGCACGCCATTATTTTTAACAGGAAGAATAAGAACGGATTTCGGCAGAAGGGTAGATATGCAGGGGGCGTTTTCGAATGTGGATTCTTTTGTGGGGTTATGGAGAAGGATTCTTTCGTTCTTGTTTATGACCTCTTGGATGGATGATTTCAAAAGATGAGGATAATTTTCAACAGGGATGGCGGGTTTGACATGAATGACATCTCCATTGTCTGTGGTCATGGCATCAATATAGAGGTTCCCGTTTTCTTTATAAGTGACCGATACCGTTTTTTCCGAACCAGTGAGTTCTGATATTATTATCATTGTGGTTGCCAGAAGTTTGTCCGGTTCTGTTTGACGAGACAAGCGCCTGGTGGCATTCATGAAAGATTTAAGATCGAATGGTTCCGGTAGTCTGCCGGGTGGAGATTCGTCATGGCCGGGAATGATAGAAAGAGAAGAAATGAACGGGAATGTTTGTTCAATGTTTTTGACCAGTGCGTCTGCGTGCCAATTTTTATAACACAAAAGTGCTTTTGACAAATATGTATTTGCAAAAGCATGTTCTCCTTTTCTTTGCCAGAATTTACCTGCGAGTTCATTTGAAAGACTTTCAACAAGAACAAGTCGATTTTTTTCCGCAGCCTTGATTGCTTCGTTGTAAAGCCTGATTGCCTGAATGTCATTTTCGAAAATTCTTTCTTTTTCAGCAGAAATGAGAAGTTCATAGGCGGAGATATCTTTCGGGTAAGAACGAACCCATTTTTTTATAGCACGGGACCAATTCTCAATTTCTTTCTCGATTTTATTGTGCTCCTTTTGAGGTGCTTTTTTGTGCTGGCAGATAAGGATGAGTATTTTGAAAAACAGGAGATGATCTCTTTCCGGGTAGTAGCTAAGGACGGTCAGGTTACTCTTTTCAAAAATTGAAATCGCCTGGGATTCAAGCCCCAATAAATAAAAAGCCATAAGTTTGTATGCATCAAGGTTGGCCATTAAAACAGGTATATCCTTATATTGCTTTCTGAAGTCTTCTTCGTTGAAGTCATTGTGATCAAATGATCCCAATGTTTGTGTTTCTCCCTTTAGAGACAATATGAACGCCTTGAATATTTCGATGATCAGCGCTGTTTTGAAATGACCTTTATGAGGTTTTAGATAGCGTTCTATTTCAAGGAGGTCTTTAAAAATGATGTCAAGGGGTATGCCTGAAAAAAATTCTTCCTTGAGAAAATTTGATGCATCAATCCAGGTAGAAAAACAATCACCAGATGTCAGGGTTTCCATGACCTTTTTTTTGAAATGAGGTATTGTGTCTGAGCCTTGTGCTGCAGGATGAGATATAAAATTACCCAAAATATGCGGCAGTCTGGATGATGTATGGTCGTTTTTTTTTGCTTTTGCATTCAGTTTTTCTGCGAATTCAGAAAATTGATACGCGGATTCATAGTCTTCCTGTGAAGCCAAAACCGCAGATTGATAAGCATACCCCAGGGGGGACATCCGCGTATAACCCTTCTGGCGGCTTCGGTTTATCATGGTTAAGGTGATAACCTTCAAATACTCAGGAATCTCAAGAATGACGTAATCAAGAAGCATTGACAATATGCCCGTCACCATATTTTCTTCAGGAGACTTGTTAATCATTGCCGTTTCCAGATGATCAGAAGAAGGCAGTGAAGGTTGCATGTCAAATCGGGATTTTTGATGAGTGTGATACAGGCTTATGGCTTCTGAATCAAACGGGTCCGGTAAAAAAACGTTCATTTTTTGAAGGGCTTTAATGCCCAGAGAAATTGCTTTCTTATCGTTACCTTTGAATGATAAGGCAGACATTTCAATTAAATATAACTGGCATGTTTCCAGGTCAGTGACACATTTTTCGGATGCTACGGAAAGCAGTTGTTTGAATCCAGTTTTATTGCTTGTAACAAATTCACAGAAAATACTTTCCATGTAAATTTCAAATGCGAGTTCACGATGCGTTTCCCAGGCATCCTGATGGAGCATTCCCCGTGCGACAGACAGAAAATAACGGGCCTTTTTAAAGAGAAATCTATTTTTCATGCGTCTGCCTGCATTCAGATTCAATTCGGAAAGCATGATTCGTTCGGTTGGATTGATGATGAAATCCTGGCCCAGATTCATGTGCTTCACGATCTGGAAGATATTGTCACTCAAGGTGTTTGGAGAAATACCTGCGATGAGTTTCCGGCCAATTGTTAAATGAATACTTTTATTTTTTCTGTGATCTGACAGGCGATGAAAAAAAAATCTGAATTCTTTTTTGGCAAATCTATAAGACCCATGGCGTATATGCGGACTGTCTTTTATGAAGTCCTTTGGCGTGGGATTCTTTTCATCTGTTTGTATTTCCGGAATGATGACTTTTGACTGGATGGCAGGCCAAAGTATATTATATATGTCTTTTGAAGGAAGATTTTCTGCAACAGCAAGATGCTCAGTAAAGAATCTGTGGCCAAGAAAGCTCGCAGTGCAGAGCAGGCGTTTTGCAGAATCAGTCATATCTTCAAGTACTGGGTCATTTTTTTCAAGATCATCACTCATTATGATTTTTTTTATATGGCCTGGTCATAGCCCATACGTTCCCTGTGCATATAGAAACGGTTCAAGGTGTTAATATAAAGGAAAGTATCATCAACCCGGCGCTGCATGCCAGAATACCAGGTGATATTTAAGTTGGCCCTGAATGGTCCCTATTTTATTTTTTTTGGATATCCCTGATTCAGTTAAGTTGTCTAAACACAATTGTTCTAAAGAATCAAATTGTTTTTTGTGTATTATAAGTATTTGAAATAACATATTTTATTTTCAACAAATAAATCCAGTTGCTTTTTTAAATGGTTGTTCTATCCTTGCGAAAAAATAGGAAATAAATGAATTCTCAGAAGGAGGAATGAATATATGACAAAAAAATGGGTTTATCTTTTTACAGAATTTGGCCAGGCGTTAAAAGATGTCGGTAATGTCTGGGATGAGGCAAGAGGGCTTCTGGGAGGAAAAGGTGCCAATCTTGCGGATATGGCCAGGATAAACGTGCCGGTACCTCCTGGTTTTACAGTGACAACAGAAGCCTGCCGGGCATATATTGAATCGGGAAATGTGTTCCCCGAAGGCATGTGGGAACAAATGAAGGAATCCATGGGGGTTATTGAATCCCAGGCCGGCAAACGATTTGGGGGAAAAGAAAATCCATTGCTGGTATCCTGCCGTTCCGGGGCGAAATTTTCCATGCCGGGTATGATGGACACGGTTTTGAATGTGGGATTGAATGATGAAACGGCGGAAAGCATGGCCAATCTGACAGGTGATCCCCGATTTGTATACGATTCCTACAGGCGGTTGATTCAAATGTATGGAACGGTTGTAAGAGGGCTTCCTGATGAATTGTTTGAAAACGTCATCCACCGGGTTAAACTGAAAGCAAACGTTCAGAATGATACAGACCTTTCCGAAGCGCATTTAAGAGAAATCACCCATGAATTCAAGGCTCTTTTCCTGCGGAATGTGGGGCATGAGTTTCCGAGCGACCCTTACCAGCAGTTATCCTGGGCAACGGAGGCTGTTTTTAAAAGCTGGAACAGCAAGCGGGCCATGGATTACAGGAATGCCACCGGCATTCCCCATGATCTTGGCACGGCTGTCAGTATTGTGGCCATGGTTTTTGGAAATATGGGAAACGACTGTGCCACGGGTGTGGCGATGACCCGAGACGGATCTACCGGAGAAAGGCATATGGAGGGGGATTATCTGACAAATGCCCAGGGAGAAGACGTGGTCGCAGGCATCCGGCAGACATGTGATATCGGTCTCTTGAAAAAAGAAATGCCGAAAGCCTATGCAGAGCTTGCCGGTATCGCCAAAAGGCTTGAGGAACACTATCGTGACATGCAGGATATCGAATTCACGATAGAAAAACAAAAACTATGGATGCTTCAGACCCGTGATGGAAAAAGAACGGCCCGCGCTACGGTGAGGATTGCGGTGGACATGGCGGAAGAGGGCTTGATATCAAGGGAGGAAGCCGTGTTACGAGTATCTCCCGAGCATGTGGACTTTTTTCTGCATCCCCAGTTTGATAATTCGGCCATCGTGCTTGCCAGGAATCAGGGGAGACTTCTTGCCAGAGGCTTGAACGTTTCACCGGGTGCGGCCTGCGGGATGGTTGTTTTTGATGCCAATCGGGCCGAAGCCTGGGCAAAAGAAGGGAAATCCGTTATCATGGCAAGACCTGAGACCAAGCCCGATGATGTGCATGGGATGCTGGCCTCAAAAGGGATCATGACCAGCAGGGGAGGCCGGACAAGTCACGCAGCTCTTGTGGCCAGACAATTCGGCCGGCCGGCCGTGGTGGGCATTTCCTCCCTGGAGATCGATGTGGATAAGCGCCAGATGACCGTCAATAATAAAGTGATCATCGAGGGCGAATGGCTTTCACTGGATGGCAATACCGGTGAAATTTTTGAAGGCAACATCGAAACCCTGATCCCGGATATTAAAGACCCGTGGCTGATCAAACTGCTTTCATGGGCAGACGAGTTCAGAAGGCTTGAGATATGGGCCAATGCCGATTATCCTCATGATGCCAAACTCGCGAGAAGCTACGGTGCGCAAGGAATCGGCCTATGCCGTTCCGAGCATATGTTTTTTGAAGCGGAAAGGCTGGTTCATGTCCAGAAAATGATCATGTCCAACTATCCGATGGAGCGCCGGGAAGCACTCGAGGCAGTGCAGGTATTTCAACGGGACGACTTTATCAAGCTGTTTCGGGTAATGCAGGGCCTGCCGGTGGTTATCCGTCTGATTGACCCGCCGTTACATGAATTTCTGCCAAACCGGATTGATCTGTTGAGAGACCTGGCGGATTTGAAAATCCGGCTGCAACATGCCGGAAATTTGAAAGAGATCGATGGATTGATCAGCATGGTGAAAGAAAAGGAAACCATTCTGGAGCGGGTTGAACGACTGTACGAACAGAATCCCATGCTGGGCTTGAGAGGAATTCGCCTGGGGATTCTGATTCCTGAGATCATATCCATGCAGGTGCGGGCTATTTTTGAAGCGGTCTGCCAGGTAAAAAAAGAGGGGATGGATGTCTACCTGAAAATCATGATCCCGCTCGTCAGTCATGCCAATGAATTAAAGATCATGAAAAGCCGTATAGAAGATGAAGCGTCAAAAATAGTTCAAGATCATGCCATTCAATTTGATTACCAGTTCGGCACCATGATCGAGCTTCCCAGAGCTGCACTGACTGCCGACAAGATTGCCGAATACGTTTCGTTTGTCTCTTTCGGAACCAATGACCTGACCCAGACCACGTATGGTATTTCAAGAGATGACGCTGAAACTGGATTCTTGATTGAATATATCGATAAAGGTATTCTGCCCGATAATCCTTTCGCCATTTTAGATAAGGATGGCGTGGGAGAGTTGATCCGAATAGCTGTGGAAAAAGGACGGTCAAGGAGAGACGATCTGGAGTGTGGCATATGCGGAGAGCATGGCGGGGAACCAAAGTCGATTCATTTATGTAACGCATTGAAACTGAATTATGTTTCCTGTTCTCCATATCGGGTTCCGGTTGCGAGAATTGCAGCGGCACATGCAAGTATTCAGGAAAGAAAAGCGAACAGAAAAGGACCTGACTCATATTGATATCATTTTCTTCCTTTCATCTGAGCTTACGGACCCAGCTTTTGATCGTCATGGTATCCATGATGATACTGTCGGTTGGAAGCCTTACCTATCTTCAGGAAGTCACGGAAGACCGCATTTTTGATTTGATCCAGGACGAAATTAACGGTCTGACCAAAGCCATTGAAATCAGTGTGGAGCAGATTACAGCCGCAGGATCCACCAATGAGGCCCGATTGAAGAACTATTTTGATCAGTTGCAGAAGCGTGGCATTGGGGAAGTCTCCATCCTGAGTTCACAGCAGGAAGTGATTCAAAGCTCAAATCCGCGCATCATCGGAAGCAGGCTAAGCGTCGACAAAAATGAACTGCTGATCACCCAGAACATCGGAGAAAATGAAGGCAGCAGATCAAAAAAAATTTACAGTGCCTTTGTGCCGGTCATTTCCAGAGGTGGCCTGGAAGGATATATTCATATCCGTATGTATTTTGATGATCTGGAAAACATGAGCAAGGAAATGCTCACCAAAAGAACCCTTTGGACATTGACCATTTTCAGCATCGGTTTCCTCTTGTGCATATTAATTTCATACCAGTATACCAAACCCATTCCGGTGTTGATCGAGGCCATCCGGTCCATTGCCCAGGGGCGGATGCCCCATCTGCCCAGAATTCCCCGAACCGACATCCGCACCCTTGCAGATTCCCTGGGTGAAATGATTCGCAAACTGGAAGAACAAAAAACCATGGAGGAAAAACTCAAGCGCGCGGAACAGCAGGCCATGCTGTCGCAACTGGCATCGGGCATTGCCCATGAAATACGTAATCCTTTGAATTTTATAAGCCTTTCAGTTGACCATTTGGGCACCCTCAAACGCCTGGAATCTGCTGGTGGCAAAAACAGCCCGGAAGACCTCATCCAAAAAACGAAACTTGAAATCCGGCGGGTGAACCAGATGGTGACAAATTTTCTGGACCTTGGACGGGAGCTGATACTTTGCCCTGTTCATCTGAAAGCTGACCTCCCTCTGGAGGAAGCCCTGGGATTGAGTGGCCATCTGCTGAAAGATCGCGGTATTGAGATTGTCAGGTCGTACTGTGATCCGTTACCGGAAGTAAATGTGGATATTGACCGGATGAAATCCTGTTTTCAGAATCTGATCAATAACGCTGCCGATGCCATGCCCCAGGGAGGAAGCCTTGATATATCCATTGACGTCAGAAACGGAAATGTGGAATTCTCTTTCAAAGACATGGGCGAAGGCATTAAACCTGACGATCTGGAAAGGATATTTGAGCCATATTTCACAACCAAGAAAACAGGGACCGGCCTTGGCCTGGCCATCTGTAAACGCATTGTCGCGGCCCATAAAGGCAATATCAGCATTTTAAGTGAGCCCGGTAAAGGGACGTGTGCCAAGGTGTCGATTCCCATATCGGGCGGGAGTATGTAATGGAAACGTGGAAGATTCTCATTGTGGACGACGAGGCTTACCAGAGGGATATTCTGCAGGTGATTCTGGAGAGTGAGGGCTTTAATGCAAAATGTGCTGAAAACGGCCGTCGGGCCCTTGAAATGAGTGCTTCATTTGCGCCGGATGTTGTGCTGTGCGATCTGAAGCTGCCGGATATGGAAGGAACAGAAGTGATGGAAAAACTCCTGACATCCAATCGGCAAAAGCTCGAATTCATTATATTTACTGCCCATGGCACCATTGAATCCGCTGTCGAAGCCATCAAAAAAGGCGCGTTTGATTACATCACCAAACCTGTGGAGCGGGAAAAACTGATCCTTACCACCCATCGCGCCTGTGAGCGCCTGGCGCTGGTCCGGGAAAATATGCAGCTGAAAAAACAGCTGGCACGCCCATTTACTATCGAGGGGATCATTACCAAACATCCCAAGATGATCAAGGTTCTTGATTTTATCAAAATGGTCGGCCCCCTGAACGTTACGGTGTTGATAACCGGTGAAACCGGGACCGGAAAAGATCTGGCGGCACGTGCCATCCATGCCTGCGGTCACCGGAAGCAGAAGGCCTTTCAGGCTGTCAACTGCGCATCCATGCCGGAAACCCTGTTGGAAAGTGAACTTTTTGGTTATGAAAAAGGCGCATTCACCGGTGCATTTTCCCAAAAACAGGGATTGATTGAAAGTGCTGACGGCGGCACATTGTTTCTGGATGAAATCGGCGAAATGCCCATGGCGCCCCAGGCCAAACTTCTTCGATTCCTGGAAGAAAAAAAAATCCGGCGCATCGGCGGTAAACAGGAAATTCATATGGACGTGCGGCTGATTGCCGCCACCAACAAGAAACTGGGTGACGAGATAAAAAATGGACAGTTCAGGGAAGACCTGTTCTACCGCTTCAGGGGATTTGTCATTGATCTGCCGCCTTTAAGGGATCGGGTTTCGGATATTTATCTCCTTGCCCAATCGTTTATCGAAAAATACAATCTGATTTTCAACAAAAACGTCCGTGGTTTAAATAGCGAAGCCATGCGGATACTGATGGCATTTCACTGGCCAGGCAATGTGCGGCAGCTTGACTCGGTAATCGAGAAAGCCGTTCTGGTGACCAACAGCGATTTGATCGCCCCTGAAGATATCGATTTGCCGGTGCCGCAGGAAAACCGGAACGGCCTGAAGCCCGATTTCGATCTTCCTGTTGGCAACATGTCCCTGGATGAAATCGAACGCCAGGTGATCGTAAGGGCCATTGAAAAATCCGACGGCTGCATGACAAAGGCGGCCAAACTCCTCGGGACCACTTACCGGACGGTTGAGTATCGGGTGAAAAAATATGGTATATCCCGGGTTCATCACCCCAATGGTGAAGGGGAGCCGCCAAATTATAAATAAAGGCTAACGTTTATTTTATTGTATCTTCTATCCTTTTTGTATATTATGCATTTTAAATATGAATCAATGCGGATAACTTTTTAATCATTCGCGAAATTCATGAAGGCTTCATAATGACGTTGATTTTTTTTAGCAAGGAAGCCTAACTATCCAAGCACCATCGTGAAAACCAGGATGCCGGGCAACTTCAGCTTACACTGACTTCATCAAACCTTGTAACCATCAATATCCTTTGGTCCGATTTTCCCAATATAAAACAAGAAGGCAACCCATGCCAGTAAAAAAGAAATCCGGCGATACGCCAGAGAAGAAAAGAAAATCAACGCCAAAGACATCAAAAAGTCCTTTACCATCCCACGCTGCCAAAGAACCCGAGAACCTGAAACCCGCTGATAATGACCGTTTTTTCATTGTGGGCATGGGCGCATCTGCAGGCGGCTTGGATGCGTTGGAAAAATTTTTTCAACACATGCCGCATGACAGCCATATGGCCTTTATTGTTGTAACCCACCTTGATCCCAATCATGTAAGCATCATGCCTGAACTGATCCGGAAACAAACCCAGATGACGGTGCTGACCATTGCAGACGGATTGAAGGTTGACCCTGACTGCATATACATCGTGCCGCCCAACAACGATGTGGGGATAATACACGGGTTCCTTCAACTCATCGAATTTGTGGAGGGCACTAGCCATCGGTCGCCCATCAACTATTTTTTTAAAACCCTTGCGGCTGATCAAAAAGAAAAAGCCATCGGTATCATCTTGTCCGGGATGGGAACGGACGGCACTCTGGGATTAAAAGCCATAAAGGAAGAACAGGGCATGGCCATGGTGCACGATCCTGAAACCGCGAAATTTGACGGCATGCCAAAAAGCGCCATTGAAACCGGACGGGCAGATTATATTTTGCCACCTGAAAAAATGCCGGATCAGCTCATAAAGTATATCAAGGGCACTTTTGCCACCACAGATCAAGCGGTTGATTTGAGCAAAAAGTCAATGGGCATCTTGCAAAAAATCTTTATTACGATTCGATCCCAAACCGGGCATGACTTCTCACATTATAAGAAAAATACAATCCTGAGACGCATTGAACGCCGGATGAATGTCCACCAGATTGACAGCATTACCCATTATTATAAATATCTTCAACAAAGCGCCACTGAAGTTAAGATATTGTTCAACGATTTTTTGATCGGCGTGACCCGCTTTTTCAGGGATTCGGAAGCGTTTGATGCGCTGAGTAAAAATGGGTTTCCAAAACTGTTAGAAAACAAACCCGGTGATTACACCCTGAGAATGTGGGTCCCGGGTTGCTCCACCGGTGAAGAAGCCTATTCCATAGGGATTGTTCTAAAGGAATTTATGGATCGGAACAACCTGAATGTGAACGTCCAGATATTTGCCACCGATCTTGACCCTGACACGATAGACATTGCCAGAAAAGGCCTTTTCCCGGCAAGCACCGCGGAAGATGTGGGAAAAGAGCGCCTGAGCCGTTATTTTGCGAAACAGGGTGACGGTTTTCAGATCCGGACAGAGATCCGGGAAATGATCGTGTTTGCTGCCCAGGATATTATCAAGGACCCGCCGTTTACCAAACTGGACCTGATATCCTGCCGCAATTTATTGATTTATTTTGACAATGACCTGCAAAAAATGCTCATACCGCTGTTCCATTATGCACTCAACCCAAACGGGGTTCTTTTTTTAGGCACCTCTGAAACCATTGGCGGGTTTCTGGATCTGTTTTCGGTCATGGATAAAAAATGGAAAATCTATGAGCGCAAACCCGGCACACACGCAAAACATGCTTTTATTCAGTTTCCCGTCTCATTACCGGTTACACAGGCTGTTTCTAACGCACCACCCCAAATAGCCAACGTTTCAAATCATCAGCTTATAGAGCGTGTCCTGCTTAGAGATATTGCACCGCCTTGTGTCTTGATCAATGAAAAAGGGGAAATACTTTATATCCACGGCAGAACCGGCAAGTATCTGGAACCGGCCCCAGGAGAGTTTCAGCTCAATATTCTTGATATGGCCCGGAAAGGATTGAAATTCAAACTGTCTGCCGCCATCAGAAAGGCGGTAAATACGCAAAAGGAAATTGTTTCAGCGGGCCTTACGATTGAGGGTAACAGCCATCCTCAGATGATCAACCTGATTGTAAAACCCCTTCACGAATCCAATACCCAACACGGTCAATTGCTGATCATATTCGAAGATTTAAAAATACCCGTAAAAGAAGACCACAGTGAACATAAACTTGGCCCAGATGACAAAACAGCGGAAAGCATAAAAAAGGTTGAAGCAGAGCTGCAATATGCCAAAGAAAACCTGCAGACCACCATTGAAGAACTGGAAACGTCCAATGAAGAACTCAAATCGACCAACGAAGAGCTGCAAAGCACCAACGAAGAATTGCAAAGTACCAATGAGGAGCTGAAAACATCCAAGGAAGAGCAGCAATCGTTAAGCGAAGAACTGCAAACCGTTAATTCGGAACTTCAGAAAAAAATTGAAGCGTTCTCCCAGGCAAACAATGACATGAAAAACCTGTTGGATAGCATGGAAATTCCCACGCTATTTCTGGATAATCGTCTGTGCATCAAACGGTTTACCGCCCCCATCCATAAAATCATGAATCTGATCCCATCAGATATCGGGCGCCCCATCAATGATATGGTGGTCAAATTGAAAGATACAATCATTGTCAATCTTGCTGAAAAAGTCTTAAAGGATCTGGCGTTCAGGGAAAAAGAAGTCATCACTCACGACGGGCACTGGTATTTAATGCGGATTCGTCCTTATCGCACACTGGATAACATCATTGACGGGCTGGTCGTGATATTTTTGGACATTGACGATCAAAAATCCGCCATGAAAAAAATAGAAACCTTAAATACTGAAAACCAGGATGCCCGTAATTATTCGGAAAGCATCATTGAAACACTCAGGGAATCGATCCTGGTACTTGATCATGAACTGAGAATCATATCTGCCAACAAATCATTCTATCGGTATTTTAAAGTATCTGAACAAGAAACGATTGGGAAAAAGCTCTATGACCTGGGAAATGGGCAATGGGACATCCCGGATCTTAGACGGTTACTCGATGAAATCATCCCCCAGGATACTGCGTTTGACGATTATAAAATTGAGCATGACTTTAAATCGATCGGCTTAAAAAAACTGACCCTGAATGCCCGAAAAATTGTGGCCAATGGCAGCAAAAAGGAAAAGATACTTTTGGCCATAGAGGCTTCATAAAAAATATTTGAAAAATCAGACTGCTGTTGAAGGAGAAAACAATGGAAGCGTATTCAACCCATTCCCTGTCCAATATCAGAGCCCGGGCAGAGAAGATCCTCCGGGAAAACCCGGAAAATCTATACAAAATACCTGCCCATGATATCCAGAAGCTCCTGCATGAGCTCTATGTCCACCAGATCGAGCTTGAACTTTCAAATGAAGAGCTGCGATCTGCCCAAAAAATATCAGAAGAAGCAAAACAAAGGTATTTTGATTTATATGACCTTGCACCGGTGGGCTATTTTACACTCACCAAAACCGGCCAGATTCTGGAAGTCAACCTTTCAGGCGCTGACTTGCTGGGCGTTGAAAGAAAAAAACTGATCAATACCTGGTTCAGGCAGTTTATTGTTCCGGAGGATAGCGATGCATTTTATCTCCATCTGAATACATGCCTGAAGACCTGTACCAAAGAGACCTGTGACCTTAAAATGAAAACAATAGATGGTATTCCGTTTTATGTTCACATGGAAAGTGTGGCGGATCTGGATGACAATGACAGGGAAGATGTCCTCAAGGTCACACTCACAAACATCGATAAGCTTAAATCGGCTGAGGCCTGCCAACAACTGACCATAGACATCCTTTTACAGATCAATCAGACGGACGAAACCGTGGACCTGGTCCGGAATATCCTTCTCCTGATTAAAACGTTTTCTGAATCGGAAGCGGTTGGCATCCGCCTGAATGATGGTGAGGATTTTCCGTATTATTTTACCAATGGGTTTTCATCTGATTTTGTCCAGGCTGAAAACCATCTTTGCGTCAAAGATGCAGATGGAAAAACAGTAAGAGATGCAGCGGGAAATCCCGTGCTTGAATGCATGTGCGGCAATGTCATTTGCGGCAGAACCGACCCGGCGCTTCCCTTTTTCACCCAGCATGGCAGCTTTTGGACCAATAGCACCACAGCGCTTTTGGCGGCTACCTCGGAAAAGGACCGGCAGGCCCGGACAAGAAATCGCTGCCATGGCGAAGGATATGAATCCGTTGCCCTGATTCCGTTACGTTCCGGAAAGAAAGTACTTGGCCTCCTTCAGTTGAATGATCGTCGCAAAGACCGGTTGTCTCTTGACCGGATTCATTTTTTGGAAGGCATCGGAAACAGTATTGGCATTGCCCTGGATCGAAAAAGGGTCATGGAAGAAAAAGGGGTGCTTGCGGAACAGCTCCGTCAGTCCCAAAAAATGGAGGCCATCGGCACCCTGGCAGGGGGTATTGCCCATGATTTCAATAACATGCTCGGTGTGGTTATCGGCAATGTTTCCTATGCGATATCCAGCCTGAATCCAAAAGAGGACATCGCTGCGATTTTAATCGATGTATTAAATGGCTCAAAGCAAGCCCAAGCCCTTACCCGGCAGCTTCTGACATTTGCCAAGGGGGGCGCGCCCATCCTGAAAGTCTCGAACATCAACCGGTTGATTCAGGATTCTGCGACGTTTGCGATCAGTGGTGCAAACGCAAAATGTGAATTCAGCCTGGCCGATGATCTTTGGACGACTGAAGTGGATGAGGGACAAATCAATCAAGTCATCAGCAACCTAGTGATCAATGCCAACCAGGCCATGCCCCAGGGCGGTATCATTACCATACGGACCGAGAATACAGAAATCGGACCTCAACGTGGCGAGCCCCTACCTTTGGGGCGATACATTAAAATCAGTGTTGAAGATCAGGGCGTAGGCATTTCAGAAAAACATATTTCTCATATTTTTGACCCTTATTTTTCGACAAAACAGGCAGGAAGAGGCTTAGGACTTGCAATCACCTATTCCATCATCAAAAGGCATGGCGGAACGATTACCGTTCATTCCAAACTCAATCAGGGAACCATTTTCCATATTTACCTGCCTGTCTCTTTGAAGGAACGCCAGAAAACCGAAGGAAAGAAATATGCGGTGCATCACGGTCATGGTAAAATCCTGATCATGGACGATCAGGAGGCTATATTAAGAATGGTGGGTAATATGCTGGCCAGTATGGGATATGAGACGGTTGGTGCCACAGATGGCACCCAGGCGATTGAATTGTATCAAGCGGCTTATCAATCTCAAACTCCCTTTGATCTGGTCATTCTCGACCTCACCGTGCCGGGAGGTATGGGCGGCGTCAAGGTCATTTCCGAATTATTGAAAATAGATGCAAGTGTTAAAGCCATTGTCTCAAGCGGCTATTCCAACGATCCCATCATGGCCGGTTATCAGGATTATGGGTTTTGTGGTGTTGTCCCAAAGCCATATACGAAGGATCAAATGGCGGAACTATTAAACAAGGTTCTGTCTGTGGGCAACGAACAACACAGATATTGAAGTTCGGCAGGCGAAGTACTTGAATAATTGCGTTCAAAATCCAGCAGAGATATTCTATTCTCTGACAGGATAAATACAGAAACTAGGGTGACACGCGGCTTCATTTTAATTTTTTTTGACAGGACCTGTTGACAATGGTCTTCTCGGAAGGCCCAGTGACGGAGGTATTATGAAAGGTATTGTTTTTTCTGAATTTCTCGATATGGTCGATGGGAAGTTTTCCATCGAGATGAGTGAACGCCTTGTCAGTGAGGTAAAACCACCTTCCGGCGGCGCATATACAACAGTGGGCACTTACGATGCCCAAGAAATTGTGGATTTGGTGTCAAAGCTATCCTCTATTACCGACATCTCCGTTCCTGATCTATCAGGAGGTCGAACGCCTTTCCCGCATTGATCCACTTACAGAAATAAGCAACCGTCGCAGTTTCATTACCGATGCGCTTCGCCTTATACAGTTGGCAATCCGTCATCAAAAAAAACTGTCCTGCGCCATGCTGGATATTGATTTTTTCAAACAGGTTAACGACACCTATGGCCTTTATAAGGCTAAAGAAAACGGACGAAACCGTATTGTTCTCTGGAAAGATTGAGAGTGAAGTTGGGGGAAGGGGAAAAGGATAGGTTTGCGATAAAACTGCCTGTTTCAAGAGTACCCTGTCTGCACCGCCTTTAAAATAGAGATTCCCACCCAGATAGCTGCATCAATACACGTTAATCAATCTGGGCGGGATTGCTATCATGGCATCCCACTTATACCTGCCAACCTGAATCTGCGGCATCCTTTCAAAAAAAAACGCTCATTTGTCTGTTATGGGGCTTTCGTCGCACTCATGGCCGCTTCAACACCTTTGCTGAAATCGGTCGGGACCGTCATCATTCGTGCGGCAAGCTCCCGGTCCAGCATCAATAACGCATGGGGATCGTTATTGATGAGTTTGAGTTGAAGAATGATATCATTGTCATTCTCCTCTTCTTCCACCTGTTCGTTGACATACCACTGCAGGAAGATTTGCGAGGCATGATCCTTATGCTTTATGGCCAGTTCCATCAGATCGTTGATCGATCGGGTGATAAACTGTTCGTGCGAAAGGGTCTGGGTGAACATGTCCATGGGGGATTTGAACTCCACCGGTGGTTCCTTAAGGGCCTTCAACCTTACCTGAGCGCCCTGGCGCTGAATGTACTCATAGAATTTCATGGCATGCACCATTTCCTCGTGATACTGGACCATGAACCAGTTGGCAAACCCTTTGAGGCCGATGGAACTGCTGTAGGCTGACATGGACATGTAGAGAAAGGCCGAATACATCTCCCGGTTGATCTGTTCATTGATTGCGTTAACGATTTCATCTTTCAGCATAATAACCTCCATTTTTAGTGTTATAAGTTGTGTTTTGACTTCATATTCATATTACATGGGGCACTACCAAGACAGGCACGGGCGCCTGTCGAAGGACCAGTTCCGTTGTTTTTCCCATCACTGTGTCTGCCAGGAATGGTTTGTGATTGGCACCCAGAATAATGAGATTGACATCCAAAGGCCAATGCCAGAGGCGAGTTTTCCGATGGAATCTTTTGAGTGCACTAATTCCCGGAGTCCCAGCAAAAGCGTTGCTGCCAGAAGGGGAATGAGATAATAACTGCCGCGATAGGCCAGAAGAACGCCAATCATTTCCGTGGACGGTATGAACGGCGACATGAGCAGCAGCATCGCTGTTTCAAACACGCCGACACCTCCTGGAATCTGGCTGGCAATCCCTGCAATCTGGGCCAGGAGGAAAAGACCGAGAAATCCGGTCCAGGAAACCGGGGCTGTGTCTGGAAGCAAGACATACAGTATGCTGCCGGCAAGAGCCCAGTCCAGAATGGCGATTCCCAAAAGCATTCCCTGCAGGTTGACGGTTGGTCGCGAAAAATCCCAGTCACCTATCTTGAAACTTGTTTTGCCGATACGATTGAAAACGATGTCGGCTATGATAATGCCGATGCCGATCGCGCCAACCAGCCGCAGGGGATGATTTACATATCGGACGCCTGCCGTATCATAAGCAGTCATGTTGAGATAATTCAGCATTGTCAATAGCAGGGCTGCCGCTACCTGCCCCATTGGAATTTGTCTGATGCCCGCAAGGATGCCGGCCAAATGATAACTGGCCAGTTCCCGGCTAAGTATCCAGACAGCCAGGATGAACAGCGCAAGCCCGATAAACGGAATGATTCTTGACATGATTTTGGTGTGTATCATATACCGCGATTACCTAAGAATTTATTGTTCGGGTGGTTTCAGAACGTTTTAGGTTGTTAAAGAATGCGATTATAAACCAGATATTTAATCAATGGGCCACCAAAAATCAACACATATTTATTCAATCCATACGACAAGGAACGTATCGCGCTCAATTGGACAGATTGGCTTTGTGCTGTGAAACAGCCTGTGGGCTATTTGAGAATTAAAGACCAAGTGATTGCGCCGTATAGAGGGCGCTGCCAACCTGATGAGGATGTCCTGTTATTTTCCAGTGATGGGCGCTATGCGGCTGGTGGTCAATCAGATAGAACGAACCGGGTTTGTATTTATCAAAAAGATAAGGGTATACGATGAAACGTTCCGTTTTTGCAAGTTTGAGAGCCATGGCTACAGATGAACAGGCAAGCGCGCCGGTACCGCAGGATAGGGTTTCTTTGTTGATCGCTCTTTCAAAACACCTGTATCGGATAATGGATTGTGATGTATTGGGCGTGTTGACAATCTGTGCAAAAGTGAGATTCAGGCCTTTGGGGAAGAGATGTTTATAATCCTGATGATGAGGGAAAGTCCATTGCCGATCTGTCGATCCTGCCGGAACATGAAAAAGATCTGATTCTAAACCGGTTTACCCGCGTGTCGACCCCATACCCCAAAGAAAAAAACCTGGTCCAACTGGTGTGGGCTCAGGCGGAAAAAGCCCCGGATAATCCTGCGGTCATCACCGGGGACTCACGCGTTACCTACCGGGAATTGACCGAGCGGGCAGGATGTCTTTCTTATGCTCTTAAAGAAGAATTTCATGCCCGGCAAGGTGAGTATATCGTCGTGTTGATGGCCGACAGCGAAGCTCTTGTCCAGGCGATTATAGGCATTCTGGGAGCCGGATGCATATACGTCCCCCTTGATCTCTCTTTTCCTGAAAAAAGGGTCCGGCATGTGCTGGATGACACCCAATGTCGTATCATGGTTACAGATACAGGTAATAAATCCGTTTTGGAAGACCAATATCCTGAGGTATCGGTTGTGGATGCCATGGATGTGAACGGCCGATCCGGGTTCAAAGGAGACGATTTGCCTGGTTTGAAACTTTCCGGTGGCGACATCGCCTATGTGATGTATACATCCGGCACCACCGGCAGACCCAAGGGAAGTCTTATCCGCCATCAGTCAATCTCAAGACTGGTTGTGAACACGAATTTTATTACCTTTCAGCCATCGGACAGCATATTGAAGACAGGAACCGTGGCCTTTGACGCCTCCACCTTTGAAATTTGGGGAGCCCTTTTAAATGGCGCGTCCTATTGTCTTCCGGAAGAAAAAACAATCCTCGATATCATTGCATTGAAAAAATGTATTCGAAAATGGGAGATCACCATCTCCTTTTTCACCACCAGCCTTTTCAATACACTGGTTGACCTGGATGATGATCTGGACAGTGGGTTGTTCAGCGGCCTCAGGTATGTGGTGACCGGCGGGGAGAAAATATCACAGACCCATGCCAAACGATTTAAGGTGCGTTACCCGGATATTGCCTGTAAAAACCCGGTCCCAGGAAATAACCGGAGAAATCTGGTCCCAGCTTTTAAATGTGGATCATGTTGATATTGACGATGATTTTTTTAGCCTTGGCGGCCATTCTCTCAAGGCAACCCAGGCAGTATCCCGTGTGAACGAGACGTTCGGCATCCATTTTTCGGTGAAAACACTATTTGAGTATTCGGATCTGTTCTCTTTTTGCAGTCAGATTGACCAGGCCCTTAAGATGAAAGGCTGGCTGGATATCCGTGCGCTTGAAAAAGCCATTAATGAAATCGTGCGGCGTCATGAACCGTTGAGAACCTTTTTTATCAAGAAGGACAGAGCCCCGGTACAGAAAATCGCCCCCATGGCCCATATTCCGCTGAACGTTACCAATCTTGAAAAAAAGACTGATGAAGAAACACAGGAAGCACTTGCCATGGCGCTTGCAAAAGACGCAGGAGAGATTTCTCCCTTACAAAATCGCCCTTGATCAGGGTGCATCTTTACCGGCTCGGGGATGCTACCCATCTTTTTTCCTGCGTGATTCATCATATTGTTGCAGACGGATGGTCGATTGGTGTTTTCGCAATGGAGCTGGGACGTTTGTACAACGCGTTTTCTTCAGGTCAAAAGAGTCCCTTGCCGGAGATAGCGATTCAATATAAGGATTTTGCCCACTGGCAGCGCGCCTATCTCTCAGGGGATGTCTTTGAAAAACAAAAAAATTACTGGCTTGAACGGTTAAAAAATTTTGAGACGCTGACGCTTCCCAAAGACAGGCCCCGGCCGGAAATCCCCACCTTTAAAGGGGGAAATGTTGGTATTGAGATCGATCCTGAATTGACGCGGTTGCTTTATAAGGCCAGGGAAAAAACAAATTGCTCCTTATTTATGCTTCTGATGAGTGCGTTTGCAGCCCTTCTGTCAAGGTATTCGGGACAGGATGATGTGGTGACCGGGACGGCTATTGCCAACCGTAACCGGAAAGATATTGAACCGCTTATCGGTTTTTTTGTCAATACCCTTATCCTCCGGTTTGATTTTTCAAAGGAAGTGACGGTTAAAGCGTTCATCGCCCAGGCAAGAGAGATAATTCTCGATGCCTACGCCAACCAGGATTTTCCTTTTGAAAAACTGGTGGAAGTGCTGGTGCCGGAGAGAGAACTTGGCGGTTACCCCATATCCCAGGTGAACCTGACATTTCAGAACATGCCGCTATCGATGCCGGAGATGAAGGCGTTGACCATAGAAGGCGTGAATCCGCAGGATCATACGGTCCGGTTTGATCTTGAGATTGATTTCTGGGAACAGGAAGATCGCATCCTGGGTCATTTCAGATACGCATCGGAACTGTTCAACCGGTCAACCATTGAAAGGATGGCCAGTCATTTTAAAGTACTTCTTTTCTCCATGCTTGAAAATCCGGATGCCCGCGTATCTGATCTGGCCATGCTGACCGAATCTGAAATAACATCACTCCATGCTTTGAGCGGCAATACTACTCCTGTAATCACAGAAAAAAAGTTGCTTCCCGAGTTATTCCGAAAACAGGCTCAACTGCATCCGAAAGCCATCGCCCTCATATGCGAAGACAGACAGATGACCTATGAAGAACTGGAGACCTATTCTAACCAGGTGGCTGCCTGTTTAACATCAAAAGGCGCAGGTCCCGGTAACCTGATCGGGTTGTGCATGAACCGCTCAATTGAAACCATGGCCTCATTAATCGGCATTTTTAAATCCGGGTCTGTTTATGTGCCTATCGATCCTGACTATCCTCAGGAACGGATTTCATATATCATAAAAGACGCCGGGCTCCGTACCATACTGACCCAGGATGCATGGGTCGCTGCCGGACTTTTTGAAGGCCATGACCTTGATATGATCTGCCGGGAACAGGTTGTGGGAAAAATCACGGATATGGATTTTTCTTCTGTTTCTCAGGAGAAAGGAGACGCTAACGACCCGGCCTATGTGATCTATACATCAGGCTCTACGGGAAATCCAAAAGGGATTCTGGTTTCAAAACAAAGCCTTTCACAGCATTGCCTGAATGCCGCAGGTTTTTACAGGATTACAGAAAAAGACAGGGTGCTTGAGTTTGCCTCCCTGAGTTTCGATCCTTCCCTGGAGCAGGTTTTTGTGACGCTCATCAAGGGGGCGTCCCCTTGATGGCAGGCGGGCCTATGTCCTTGACAGGCATCATCATTTACTGCCCCATGGCATTCCCGGCGAATTGATTTTAGGGGGGGACGGCGTGGCACTGGGCTACCTGAACCGGCCGGAACTGACAAGGACAAAATTTATTCAAAGCCCGTTTCCGGAAAAAGCCGCAGGCACGATGTACAAGACCGGGGATCTCGTCCGATGGTTTGATGACGGGACGATCGCATTTTTAGGAAGAACCGACAATCAGGTAAAAGTCAGGGGATTCCGTATTGAACCTGAGGAAATAGAATACTGCCTTGCCGGTCACCCGTTTGTCAAACAGGCGGTTGTTGCCGTAAAAAAGGATTCAACCGGACAGAATCAACTGGTTGGCTATATTGTTCCGGATCTGGAGGCAGCAACAGACAGAAACGAAAAAAAGGACTGTGAAACGTCCCTGCTGGACTGGCATCGCGCCATTCACAACCATTATACGGACATGGATGTGGCAGAGCTGACTTTTAATATCAGCGGCTGGAACTCCAGTTATACGGGGCAGCCTATTCCTTCATCTGACATGCGCCAGTGGGCGGAAAGAACGGCAGAACAGATTATCGCCCTAAAGCCTGTGCATGTGCTTGAAATTGGGTGTGGCACGGGACTCATCCTGTCAAGAGTCGCCCCTGTATGCAAAAGCTATGTGGGGATTGATTTTTCAACGGCGGCCCTGGACTTCACCCGGCAGATGATCAACAAAACGAAAAATCTAAGTCATGTGCGTGTTCAGGAACAGGAGGCCAGGGATTTCCGCGGTTTTGAGAAGGAAACCGTTGACACGATTATTATCAATTCCGTCATTCAGTATTTTCCGGATGCCGCCTATATTCTTGAGGTGATAAAAAACGCCTTGATCGTTCTTAAACCCGGCGGAAAGATTTTTATTGGCGATGTCAGGAATTTAAAACTGCAAAAGGAATTCTATGTTTCGGTTGAACGGTTTAAACGCGGGCCATCCGCTGATGTTAAAGATATTATCGCCGGAGTGAATCATGCAAAGGCAAACGAAGAAGAACTTTTTGTCGACCCGGATTTCTTTTATGACTTACGGGCGAAATTTCCTGAAACCGGGCATATCGCCGTCAGACCCAAGCCAGGCCAGTATCGCAATGAAATGAGTCTCTACCGCTATGATGTGGTCATCTATAAGCAGGCGGTTTTGCCCGGTGTCACGGTCAATAAAGGACCGGTTGAAACCATACACGAACTGGTTCGAATGATCCGTGAGCATCCGGGTATCCCGATCAAAATTGAATCGATCGCCAATGCCAGAAATCAAAAGGATCAATGGATGATGCAGCAATTGGAAAACCATATGGCCGGCGACAAGGCCGAATCGTTTTTAAACGATCCGGATATATTCATACCCGCAGGCATTGAACCTGAAGATATCATCAAGGTTTGCCGTTCCTTGTCGGTAACACCTGAATTCTTCATTTCCGGGAAATACCATTTTGACCTGATCGTTCAGCCTGAAAATGCACCGCTTGTGTTAACCGAAAAACGGTCAGATGACAGTATTGACCGTCCTGATAAAAAGGCTTCCCCGTTTACCAATCAGCCGGCCTTGGGTATTTTTATGAAAAAACTGGTTCCCGGTGTCAGGGCGTATCTTAGAAATCATCTGCCCGGCCACATGGTGCCATCATTCCTCCTCGTGCTGGAATCGCTTCCTTTACTGCCCGGCGGCAAGATCGACAGAAAAGCATTGCCAGACCCCTTGTCCATGAATATGAGAATACAGGGAGGGAATATGTAGCGCCTGTCTCCCCCATTGAAAAGCAATTGGTCAATATCTGGCAGGATCTCCTTGGTGTTTCGAAAATAGGCGTTCATGATGATTTTTTTCTTTTAGGCGGGCAGTCATTGCTTGCCGTCAGCCTGATATCAAAAATAAACACGGAGATGAACAAGGATCTCCCGCTCTCTGTTTTATTTCAAAAATCAACCATCCATGACCTGGCCGAATTGATTGAAAAGGAACAACGCCCCTGGTCACCGCTGACTGCTGTCAGAGAAAACGGCACACAAACGCCTTTGTTTTGTTTTTTCCCTGCAGGAGGAAATATCTACGCCTATTCGGATTTGGCAAATGCCCTTGACACGGATATACCGTTTTATGTGCTGCAGGCTGTGGGCCTTGAAAAAGGACAGACCCCGATAAACAGTGTTGAGAAGATGGCGGAATACTATATTGAATGGATCAAATCGGTTCAGCCTGAAGGGCCATTTCGATTATCCGGCTGGTCATTTGGCGGTCTTGTGGCGTTTGAAGCAGCCCGGCAGCTTAAATCACAGGGGTACAAAATTGATTTTTTGGCCCTGTTTGACAGCTCGGCTAAAAATTCACAGGAGATATTGAATTTGGATATGGAGAATAACGCCGCCTTTATGGCAGGGCTGTTCGCTGAATTTATAACCATTTTACCGGAAGAATTGCAGGGCATGTCCGCAGAGGGTCAGATCCGGTTTGTCCTTGAAAAAGCGGTGAAACAGGGCTTTGTTTCTTCAGACCTGGATGTGGCGCAGGCCACCCGCCTTTTAAATGTATATAAAAACAATGGCATGTCCGCTATCAATTACCGGGCCGGCGCATATGACGGAGAGATTCTGTTGTTCAAGCCTGAAGAGGAATCCTTGTCGGCATTTCAATATACGGAACAAGATTCCCAGGGGTGGGAAGAAGTCACGTCCGACCTTAAAATTTACAAAGTCCCAGGCAAGCATGAAACCATGCTCATGGCAGGAAATGTCAAAAAGCTGGCCGGTATCCTGAATAATACCCTTTTAAAAAACTAAGCAGTGCCTGAATGTTGAAGGGGCCGGGGGAGAAAAACCTCTGGCTACCCGATTCGGCCCCCTGTCGCTTGTCATATTATGCCGCATGCAACAGGAACTCAACTTTCACGGCTTCGTATGGAAAGACGATGCGTCCGTTTTCTGAGCGATCAAGTATGCCAGCGTTTAGTAGTGCTGTAACATCACCGTGAACGGCCTTTACATCACGCCCAACACGTCGTGCTGTTTCGCGAATTGACACAGGGCCTGCTCCGCAGAGAATTTTAAGCAACTCCCAGCGTTTTGCAGTTAATACCCGCCAAAGTAATTCCGGTTTCGCAAAGCTTATGCGTGCGGATTTTTGTGATTTTCCTGTTTTCCATGCCCATGTGAACTCTGCCATTGATTCGGCAGGTGTTCGTACATCAAGAGTTAAAGTTTTCATGGTTCCACCTCTCTATATCGTTCTGGAAGTCAGCGACCAACTGCTCCGGTGTCGTGAATGCGTAGTCACTTTCTTTTCCATCAAAATGCCGATGATCATCCTTCCCAGTCTCATTGTCATAGCGCAAAACGCATTCACCACGTACGATATACGCAAGCCTGTACTTGAACCCGTGTACAGACCCACACAGTGGTTTTGGGAGCCGCCACAATACCAATTCCGCAAATATCGATTCAGAATAGACGATACGTGTGCTAATGAGTTTAACAGCTTTCATGTTGGAAAATATAACAACAAACGTATCTGTTGTCAATAACTCCAACAACAAAAAGACAGGCGGCAATCACAGGCCGAACGTTGGCGTTCAGTGGCCGCCGAGCGAGGCCGAGCGGACAAGGGGAAAGGCTGAAAGCCGCCCCTTGCGGTTCGCTGTGACAACGGGTTGCGTGCGCTTTTCTTCCAAAAATAATAGTAGGTTAAGCTGGTATTGCAAGAGGTTCTATTTTTGAAAGATCTATATAAACATCTTTGATGAATTCCCCAGGATGGGATGGCGATCCCCAAAATGTTTCTTTATCTTTTCAGTAAATGTTTTATCACCAACTGCTATCCTTTGGGTATTAAGAAAAATCCTTGTCGGCATTTCAATACACTGAAAAAGATTCTCAGGGATGGGAGGACGTCATGTCCGATCTTAAAATCCACAAAGTCCCAGGCAAGCATGAAACCATGCTCATGGCAGAAAATGTCAAAAAGCTGGCCGGTATCCTGAATAATATCCTTTAAAAAAATTAAGGCACCGGACAGGGAAGTGCTTTGAATTGTGTCAGCACCCATACAGGGTACGGGTAAATGAATCACAAATAGCCATGGCATGATCAAAAATAAAAAATGACCCAGCACTTTGCGTCGAACCCTTGATCATGAAGGTTTTACAATCATTTCATTACATTTTTTATGTAACTGTAGGGTTTATATATCCATTTGTCGATATATATAAACATTTGTATGGTAAAATAGCGTATATATAGCAACACATTGCCTTTTGTTGGCCGGATGTCATTTTTCATCAGTGGATTATCTGGACCGTGCACCAAAGGGATGATTGTGCGAGGGAAAGACACACTGCCCCCCTATTCCTTAAAGCCTTGGATAAGAAACTGGAAGGCCGAAAATACGGAACTCGATCCGGGAAGGAACAATGTCATTATTAAATTGAAAGAATACCAGTTAAATCCCGTTTCAAGTAAACTGGTTTCAAGTTTATATGGTATATAAGATTCTTCCGTGCGAAATGGGGTGAGGGGCATTGTTTCAATCGTATCTTATTTCTAAATAGACTCTCCAGTTTGACAGGTTTCGATTCCATTAAAAAACCGCCTTGACGGTTTGCCTATATGTGTGTATGCAATACTAACAACAGACAATTAATGATTCAATTTTACGATCTGTTTTGTGTTTATTATGGGAATCATATAATGATATGTTTATCAACAAAAAAAACGAATTTTTCATTCTATTAAACAAGATCGTTGATTTTTATCCGAATTTCGGCGCTATTAACTTCTTTCATTGATATTTGAGGGTCAATATGAAGGGTGTGGTTGAGGCTTATAAAATGATTTTAAACTGTTGGCGCGGAATTGTGAGGCAATATGCCTTACATACGCCACGATTTTTGTGCTAA
>JAHIVH010000017.1 GCA_018816735.1 Pseudomonadota bacterium
GGCCCAATGGAAACATAGCTGCGATTTCACCCAATAGAAATTCCCTTTTTTGAAAAGAACTGGAACAATGGCTCACTGAATTGGAAAATCCTTCATTGCATCCCAGTATTCCTTTTCAATGTCCTCAATACTTAGGTCTTTATAAATATTCAAACTATTCAGGTTTTTGTGGCCGCTTACAAGCTGAATTTTCGTATCAACAATACCTTTGCTCGTTAAATAGGTTAATAGTTGATGCCGAAATAGCAAGGGATGAATTCGTTTCGTAATACCCGCTTTTATTGTATATTTTTTCACGATTTCTCGAATCCAACGCGTTGTAAATTTTGACTTCCTGTTCGATTCGAACAGATAGACACAATTGTTTTTCTTTTGAATACTGATATACTGGGACAATTCGTCACAAAAACTTGTTGGAAACAAAACATAACGATCTTTTCCCTGACGAATAATTATCCGCATTTGCAATAGATCTACATCATTTAGCTTTAGATTGATCAGCTCTGTATTCCGTATCCCAGTAAAAAGTAATAGTTTTAATAAAACGACGTGGGTTCGATTGAAACCATTCCAAACTGCCTCATAATATTGTTTCAGTTCGTCCTGAGTCAGGAGTTCGGGCAATTGTTTTGTTTGAACCGCCCCCCCCCTAAGGTCAAGGTCCTCACGGATATACTGGAATATTTTTTTTACATAGCTTGGATCAGGATTTTGTTTTTGTAGAAGTTTAACGATCTGTTCTGCCATTTCCTTTGGCGGTGTCCTTTTCATAAATGCCCCTCCATGAACGACGGTTTGTTTATGTCCAAATGGATTTCACCGTAAGGATTTACATTCGATGTGAACAGGGGCGTCATTGCGTTCTTGTCGCTTGCATTCATCTTGTGAATGAAGCCTTCCTTATAATATACGTGCTCCAGCAAAACCGTATTGACAAACACCAATGAGTCTTGCAGTAAATGCAGACTCAATACGGTGAGCTCCTGACTTACCGGGTCATTGGTCTGGATTTCAGCCTTTCCACCATAGCAGATAAAATCAATAGCCGAGTTCCAGTTTTCAGCAACGTTACGTTCAGAATGGATTTTTTGACGATATGACGTGTCAGTCAGAAATTTGCAATTATGAATCGTCTTGAGGGCTTTACCTATTTCCAGGAAGCCTTTATATGTCTGATTGGCCGGGTTATTACGGTTGAAACGTCTTAAAAGTGCGTCAACAGGAGCGGTTCTTTCCTTCGCTGCGATTACGTGACGTACCATGTCTTTGTAATGCTCGTGTGCCAGATCCCATCGGATCTCACGGGTCAGCACCCCGGGGAGATGGGGAAGATTCTTCTTCGTATCCAAATCTGGAAGGTAAAGTTTTTCGTACTTCATCCTCTTCAGCCATGGATGCAGCTCTACTGATAAAAAACGGGAAAATGAGAAACCCAGCTCACTCTGGCCATGCGAATCAACAGTATTAGAACCCACCGTCATCATAGTATCATGACGGATCAGTGCTGAGATCATAGCCGAGATCTCAGTTCCACGACGCACCTGTGCGTGGATTCCCGCAGAGTTCTTATCGACCATGGAATACATCATAATACCACATTCCTGATAATGCGGATTCCATTGAGCGGCAAGATTCTGTTCCCATGATCCCAGATATTTCCCATCGGATGTGCATGCGGTTGTGTTTCCCCACAACTCCGGACTGCGCACTTCAAGAATTCTATTTACCAGAGCAGCTATGGCTTCTTGCAGGGAGTCTATATGAACATATCGTTTATTAAAATAGACCAGGTCTTCGTAAGAAAAGGATGGCTTGGCCGCCGTGTGGATTCGCTTCAACCCCAGCCCGGTGCCATGACCAAGCAGACTGAGCAACAGCCGTTCCCTGATTTCATTATGGCTCAGGACTTGCCGTTGGGCTGTTGAATAGAAAAACCGGGTGAAATTCACCTGTCTGTCAGCTTCAATGAGAATGTCCGATAGGTCAAGGATTCCCCATCGATCCATTGTTTTCTGTTTGATTTCAGTCAGGATAGGATGATCAGGACCTTTTACAATCTTTGGGATTCGAAAGACCCCTTTTTCACCGTTGCCTGGATAATAGATATAGACATCTCGTTTTTCACCAAAAAACTCGTTGGCTTTTACCAGTGACTGGGTGAGCTCTTCCCGGATCGGGTCTATGAAGTCTTCTGAACGTTCGGGGATCTTATGTTTTTTACAATAGTGCCCCAATTTTTCAGTCAAATCCTGGGGTAAATCCTTGTCCGGATTTCGATGCCGATAAGATCCTTCTACCCATATTTCCTTGTTTCTTAGGGCCTTTTCAAGTTTTTGTAATACAAATAGCTCAAAATAGTGCTTTATTATCAATGGATTCCCAAATTCGTCCTCAACAACCATCTCCTTCCATGGCCCGGTCAACTTCAAACCTTCAGGAATGATCTCTGTCTCTGGATAGCACACCTGTTTTTTAATCAGGTATTTGTGAACCATGGCGATACCATCCAGAAGAGGCTGGCGGGTTGGATTTGAAGTCTTGAAAATCAAAATATCCAGGACGGGCTTCATCATTCTTCTGTAAGAGCCTGTGTATCGTTTTTTCTTTTCAGCAATTTGGGTGTTTTCATAATTCAGTTCACGGCCTTCGTATTCCGCAATAATCTGATTAAGAATCTCTATCCCTACAACGGGGAAGACCACATTTTCAACAGTACCATGTGGATTCTCTGTTACGGCTTTAGCCATCTTGTACAAAAACTCTTTCTTTTTGTATACCGCCTTGATGCTGCTGATTAGATCACGTTCCAGTTTCTTGTCCGCCTTCTTTTCAATACGACGGATGAGCTGGAGAAAAATGTCAATAATGTTGTCAATCAATTCCATTGTCCGGAAATACAGCAGCGCTGCCAGTAGCGCGTATTTATACTCCGGAGGATGCCGCTTCATCTGGTATGATCCTTCGGGAGCTGCTCTTTCGTGTAGAAGCTTCAGTACTTCTTCTGGGACATCGTTCAAATGAATGTCAGCCTCTATCCCAATCTCATTGATGAACTGAAGTCGCCTGATTTCACATAATAGAGTCTTCATCCCGAATTTTCGAGGGTTAGCCTTTATCCATTCATAACGTTCCTTATCTTTTGGATCAAAATCCAGACACTTGTCCATCTTATCCCTGATTTCGGGGCTAAGACGTTGAGATATTTTCTGGCAAGTCCTGTCTATATACTGTTGCCAAGCTGAATTTACAAACTTACGCAATTCATTTTCAACTGGCAATTCAAGACGAAGGCTTCGACACCTCTGGATTGCCGCTGAAAACATCTTTGTTCGTGTCGGATGGTTTTGGGCTTCGTTCACCAGCCACTGAACGAGCGCTTCTAAATCATTACCAGAGCTTGGCCGAAAGCTTGTGAATTCTCTGATGGACGCCAAATGAAAATCCCAGAGACTGCTTTTCCAGTTGTAATTTTCATATTCACCAAGCCCAATATTCAGCTGTTTGCCCATCCAGGATATAATTGAACTCGATATATCTTCTTTTCTACGAGGCGGGAATCCAAGGAACAAGAATGTTTTCAACAATACCGCAAATCCAAGGATGTTCTTCTCCTTTCGACATTGTTTCAACAAATACCGTTCATTCATGGTCAAAGTGAAATGTTCAATGAGATCATTGAAACTAACGTTTGGGCTGATATGGGGATAATCCATTTAACTCTCTTTTCAACTTCCAAGTCGAGAAAATCAAAAGTTTTTATTATGAAATTTATTTGGAAATGCAAAACGAAATATGACTTTACGTGGAATTGGAGAAATATTCCAGTTCTTTTCAAAAAAGGGAATTTCTATTGGGTGAAATCGCAGCTATGTTTCCATTGGGCC
>JAHIVH010000018.1 GCA_018816735.1 Pseudomonadota bacterium
AATCTCCTCTTTAAAATGTACGTATATAATAACACGTACACGTTAAAAAGAAAGAAAAAAAAGCACGGTTTTTCAACTAAACCGTGCTTATGGTGTGGATTTTTGGCTTAAGGTGTGAGCTTTATCCGATTTTCAGGATACTATTGAAAATTTGAAAAGAGAGTCTTAATTTATCCGGTTGCCGATAAACTTTATGGACAAATACGGATAGATCAGTTCAAAGGTCTCGATCTTTAATTGTATAAGCTATATTTTCATATTTTTATGCGCCTCTTTTTTATATTATCTCTCTAAAGTCAGGTCATCCTGTATCTGAGGGAAATTCTCCAGCAGCTTCGTAATACGTGGCTGATATTTGGCAACGCGCCGACGTATCGCCGGGGTCTGCACAAGTTGTTCCATGATATCTCGGGTACAACCATTGTATTTTGGCATGATCCAAACAAACTCGACGGTGTAATCAACGCTCATTTTGAGAAAGGACCGACGAGCATCATTGATCTGATGACGCTCCGAAGGTATCCACTTGGCACCATGCTTGGCTAAAATATGAATCATTTTAAGGGTTTCACGTGATCGGCCTGAATCGATGTCTCTATTATTGCGCTCATGACTGAACCAATCATAGTCAAAGGACCATTGTAAATACTGGATGCAGGTTTGGATCAAAGATGATCCATGGTCTTTTTGATCGGCGGGTTTAAATCCTTTTTCTAAAAGTTCAACCAGGAAATCGGCTTTGTCTGCCCGGCAGGCGTTTTGAAGTAAGTCACCGGCTATGGGGAGATCAGGGCATATTTTGATTTTTTTTAGCTTGAAAACGTCAAAATGCCTGTACAACGCAGCATACTCCAAGGCACACAAATCTTCCTCCGGATCTGGATCTTCGTCAGGTGAATCCGGCCCCTTGACAAAGGGATCAGCACCGGCCCACAACAACAGTGACACCCATTTCAGATTCCCCTCTTTGCAATAATGGCGCAATGCCATGTCCACCTGATCCTGGAAGCTGGGGAAACGGTCCTTGTGTCGTTTGAAAACTCCCAAAGCAGTACGAATTTTCCAACACAGCGCCCCAGCCAGTGGATAACCGGTTTCGACATCAGCCCCCAGATTGATAAAATATTCCATAATCGCCGGGTCCCAGGTGTCACCGGTTTTCCAGATGCTATCCACGCCTGGACTTCAAACAGTTTCCCATTTTTACATAAATCGATCAGCGGCTTGATCTCCTCATACGTGTTTGTTCGTGCCATGATAAATCCTTGAATTATTGCCGAAGGTAAGAATGCTTAGGTTCTTTTTCCTCATCAATTTCCTCTCCAATATTGACGGTGGATTATCTGTGAAAGGGTACAATCGATTCACCTGCTGATTTGCCCAGTTCATCAGCCACTCCACCAAATCACTCTCTGGAACACCTATTGTATCCCCATTTTCCGAATGTCTTTCAACTTCAGCTATGTATTCCCTCAAAAGCAGACTTTGTTTCCAATTTTCGGCGTCCGCTAACAGCATCGAAACCCTTTGCTGTTCCTGCTTCTGCCGTTCTATTTTTTCCACCCGAATTCTTTCCCTTTCCTGCCGTTGAAGCTCCATTTCTTTTATTTTTCGTTGTTTCTCTTCCTCTTCCAACACAAACGCTTTTTTCCTGACAGCCGAACCAAGAAGCCCTTTCGCAAAATAGTGCAACTGATCTTCGAGCTTTTTCTTTTCAGTGTCCCGCCAGGTTTTGCGATAGTGATCATTCCATCGCCAGGAATGCTCATCAATCGTTAAACAAAGATTTCCGGATGGTATGGGCTCGGAATTGAGCCTGCTGTGCCCGAACTGGTAATACCCATCAAGATCATGATTTTTCGGCTCCTTATGAACCGTCATAGTTTCCTCACTCATATTGATTTTCAATGTTACATCGAGAAGTCTGACTTTTGTCGATTCCGCTTCGAGGAAAACTTCATACCCAGATCCCTCAAGCGCCTTGATGAGTCCATCCATTATGAGCAATGCGCGCTTCAAACTCTTTTTCGACACTTTCATATCAAGACATTCACCCTTTGGCGGCATCAGCAATCCCAACTGATCGGTTTCAATGGATTTCAATATATCTGTTAATTACTTCTCTTTCTTAAGTTTTTTTTAATGATTTAAAATGACCGAATCGTATACCTGAGAAAGTCCTTTTCCTCAAAAGGTACTTGCTATTATTTATCGACTCACACAAATATTATGACCGTGCGTTAATCGCGC
>JAHIVH010000019.1 GCA_018816735.1 Pseudomonadota bacterium
AATCTCCTCTTTAAAATGTACGTATATAATAACACGTACACGTTAAAAAGAAAGAAAAAAAAGCACGGTTTTTCAACTAAACCGTGCTTATGGTGTGGATTTTTGGCTTAAGGTGTGAGCTTTATCCGATTTTCAGGATACGAAGCAAAGTGATACCCATATGGAAAGGCATGCGTCTAGTGATGGATCTAAAAGCCCTCAAGCGGTCTGGGAAGTGACAGCAGTATTCCCAGAGAAAATGACCGATAAAAGGCTCTGCCGCATGGGCATCGCCCGTGGCCTGGAAAAAAAAGTGTTTAAGTTCGCCGCACAACCGGCCCAGATCGAAGACGCGGTCGGCCCATTTCATGCGTTCAAAATCGATGGCCATGGTGTGTCGGCCGCGGCCGAACAGAAAATTCGACGGCGTGGCATCTCCGTGGACCAGTACGGACCGGTCCTCCCACATGCAGCTTTTGGTCCGCCACTGGTCGCGTAAAAAGTAGAGTTCCCCGGAATCTGCCGGGCCCATTCCCCATTTGGTCACCAGAGAATGGATGAGCCTGCCGGCATAGCCATGGGTTTCTTCATGATTAACGCATAAATCCCCGGCGGTGCAGTTATGAAGGGTGGCCAGGAAATGAGCCAGGGCGGCAAGCTTTTGGAAAAGACGGCGTAAGTTGCCCTGGAAAAGGGCATTTTTAATTACAGAACACAACAGATCACCCTCCAGATACTCCACCAGAAGGGCGTTATCGATGTCCGGGTTAAACCCCAAAGGCCTGACCACGTAATGCGGCGGGGATGTGAAGCCCAGGCTGCGTATATAAAGGAGGTCGCTATACTCCTTCTCTCCGGTCTTCTGGGGGAGCATGGGCAAGCCCGGAAGATGATTTTGGTGGAATTTTACCACGATACGAACCCTTTTTTGCCGTTCTTCATAGAGGTAGACTGTCTGGGAGCAGGTGAACTTGAAGACCCTGTAAACCGCTTCGGGTAAATTAAACCCCAGTTGGGGGGCGATATGCTCCTGGATATAACCATACAGGGGATCGTTGTGAGAGAGATGGCTGAGATATCTGCCGTTCATCACATCTCTCTCCGTTTTCGAAAGTGTAGGAGCCGAAGGCCGGGGTCAGAAAGGGTCACCATGGACACACGTTTTATATCTTTTTCCCATATTTCGTAAGTTTTCATTTGACAGAAATTTCCCTCGGTTTTGCTTCAGGTGCCTTGAGCAAGGTCATGGATAGGAAACTATTTTCAAGAATCGCTTCGATATGGCTTGTATCTGCCGCATTGGAGACGTTAAAACTTATTTCCTTACATCTGATCAATATTGGAACGGAGTTGGGCGATCTGAATGCCCAGACCGATACATTGTTTGCCCTCCAGGCACACTTCGGCATCTTCAGGTTCCAAATAGGTTTTCAATTCATGACTGCCCTTCTTGAGGTTTACTACCCATGCTTTTTTGGAATCATCATAATCGACATTGACATCAATGCCACATTCGCCGATGTCCGGATAAATCGATTTGATTTTTTTACATAGTTCGCTTTTATTGTGCATAATTTTTCTCCTTTTGATTTGAAATATGAATTATTTTGGACTTGAAAATTCCACCATCCAAAAAGATTTTGCGGTTATACACTGCTGGTTTGAACTTCAATCTTTGTGCCAGGTTTAGAACTTGATCGTTCATGTCACCATCTTTTTGATTTATATGAATAACCAGGTCAGTAAGCACTTTTAATGCAGTCATTCAAAACCATCTCAAATGGTCATGTATGACCAAATGATCATATATGACCATTTACCGGATGCATGGTCTACCTGGTCGCCAGATCCTTTAAGACATGGTTGTTATACAAACACTTTAATATGGCTGTTGCTATGCTTTTCTTAAGTCAAAACCATTGCGCTATCCCATCCATTGGCACCTTCTTTGCTGTAAAAAAAAAGGCGTCTTTGAAAATTAACCGGGTTTGTTGAAATTGAAATGCATGAGAGGGGGTGGCAGAGGAAGACACGCAAAAAAAACAATATTAAACGAAATCAATTATCAAATAATTTAGGAAAAAAAGGAGAAAAAAATGTTAAAAAAACTTTATATTGGGTTGATGATAATCTTGTTCCTACCAGCAACCAGCATGGCAGTCAGCTTGACGGACTACGTGATCCCTGAATCCTTTTCAAAGGATCTTTACCTAAACGGCGCATTTAACTTCAGCGATGGAAATCAGCCCCGAAGCAGTTATAATGGCTATACATCAGCAAATTTTAATACCCGATACAGTTCCATACCACGGGTGTGGAGCTTAAAGGCTGATGGTCTTTATGAAATTATCAGGGGGCGCGGAAGCAGGAGATAAAAAAGACGATGCATACACCTTTTTTGCCAGCACAACCCTGGATAATTACTATCAGGAAACGAAGTTTTTCGGGTACGGCGGTGTGGATTTCGGCTACCGTAAAACTATGGGCACGAATGACGCAGATGACCCTTATTCACAAATTCAGGTCGGTGCCGGTTATGGCCGTGTTTATGATGCGACGCCCCTTGCCAAGGCACTTCGAATCGTAGAGGATTTAAAAAAATATGGCGTACTCAGCCGGGAGCTGTCGGATGCGGGTTATTTGAAATTGGCTCAGATCATCGATAAAGTAAATGAATATGAAACCAAATACAGCCTTGTCGAATACAAAAAGTACTGGTACGAAGATATGGCCAAGGTTTTCAAGGAGGATGGCGCTTTAGTCGGCCCTGAGTTGAGTCCGCTCGGCGTGATCCGAATTCAGGAAATTATAGATGAAGAGCGGTTCAGCACCAGGAATCATGGATGGCTGGTTCGTGCAGGCATCGGATATATTGTTTCCAACTACGACTCCGGAAGTGACGAAGATCCAACACTGAACGCTGCTTTTGAGTATTATTATCCCATCTCTTACAAGCTTCAATTCAACGAAACATTGCAATACACGACCGTATTGAATGAAGATGTAACCCATAACATTTCCAATAATCTATCCCTTACCTATGAATTGAGCAATAGGATAGACTGGGAAAACAGCCATATTATAACTTTCATGCTGCCCACTGAAAACGGGTTCAAAGACCAGGTCACCAATACATTTTCTTCAGGTTTTTATTACTACCTGACGAATTCGCTGAGTGCGTCCACCACATTGAGCCTGACGCATCTGGAGGATAACATTGACAATAATGGAAATGATGATGTGGAAACCAGACTATTTGTTGGCCTCAAGTATCGTTTGTTCTAATTAAAGCATACCGGATGGTATAGAAGGCGTAGAGATTTTTCATCCGCGAAAGCACATACCTTATGCTGAGCGGATGAAACATCACTATAACGCATTAGATGGCTTTTTACGACGACATCAGATTTGCGCATACGAGTGCGCCCAGGCCGACGTCATTCAATGCCGTGTTCAATAGCTGGTGTGTGTCAGCTTCATTCTCGATGGTAAGCGCTTTTTGGGAAAGCGCAATCGCCTGTGTTTTGGTGAAGCTTCGAATGGTCCATTTGACACGCGGGAGACTTGATGGATTCATGCTCAGCGAATCGACGCCGATGCCCAATAACAGAAGCGCGGATGCCGGATTTCCTGCCATTTCACCGCATACGCTGACCGGCTTGTTTTGAAGATGAACTCTCTGGACGATATCGTGGATGACATGGATGACGGCAGGATGTAGATTGTCGTAGAAGCCCTGCACACGCGGATTGTTTCTGTCAACGGCCAGTAAATACTGGGTCAGATCGTTCGTCCCGATCGAGAAGAAATCCACACGTTTTGACAGCGCGGCAATTGAATAGACCGCCGAAGGCACTTCGATCATGGCGCCGATTTGCGGTTTTGAAGCGGCCTGGCCTTCCGTCACAAGCTCTATATAGGCGCGGTCCATAAGCGCAAGGGTAGCATCGATCTCACTTACCCGGCTGATCATGGGAAAAAGGACCTGCAAATTATTCAGCCCGGAATTGGCCCGCAACAGCGCCCGCAGTTGGGCCAGGAAGATCTCAGGGTGATCCAGGGTGAAGCGGATCCCTCGCCAGCCAAGAAACGGATTGGCTTCGGCAATGGAAAAAAAAGGCAGTATTTTGTCGCCACCCGCATCAAGTGTGCGGATGGTCACTGGCTTGGGAGCAAAAGATTCAAGCAGATTGCGGTAGAGAGCATACTGTTCATCCTCAGTGGGTAGCGTGTTCCTTGACATAAAGAAAAATTCGGTGCGATAAAGTCCTACCCCCTCATGTTCATCGGCATGTATCTCCATATTATCGGCACCTATTCCCAGATTGACATATAAGGGAATCGGAACCCCGTCTAAGGTTTCCGCAGGCTGATCGTGAAGTGTTTCAAGTTGGGCGGAGATGACTAATTCTTCTTTAATCCGTTGTTTAAATTCGTTGATATCTTTAGGCGATGGATTGATGCAGACGACTCCCTGGTTGCCGTCAACGGCGATTTTGCAATCCTCTAAATAGCCTATCGGAAGATCGCCCAAACCCATGACAGCGGGAATACCCAATTCACGGCAAATGATCGTCGTATGGGATAAAGCCGATCCATTCATACAAATGATACCGGCCAGCCGGTCTCTTGGCACGGTTGAAATTTCAGACAGACTCAGTTCCGTGCCTGCCAGAATGCACTGCTGCGGGTACTCACCGGACGTTGTCCCGCCTCCCTGTAAATGGATAAGAATGTGCCGGCCAATGCTTCTGATATCCTCCGCGCGTCCGGCAAGATGAGGATCATCGATTTTTTCAAAGACTTGAGCAAGCTCCAAAATGGTGTCTCTTAATGCGCCGCGCGCCCATTGCCCGTTACGGATCCGTGCAACCGTTTGTGCATTCAGTCTGTCGGACTCCAGCATCATTATGTGGGCATCGAAAAGGGATAGGACCTCGCCGGGCAGGTAGTCGCTCATGCGTTTACTGCTTGCGTGCATTTCTTGCTTCGTCGCTAAAACAGCGGCCTTGAAGGCCCTTTCTTCTGTGTCGGCATCTGGCGCACTGCGGTCGGGTATAGATTGCAGGTCCAGAGGCTGCGACAGCAGGATGTTGCCAATGGCTACCCCCGGTGCACAGGGAATGCCCCGGATAAATAGTCTTCCCTGGGATGGACTGTATAGTTGTCTGGTAAAATCCCATTTGGCCAGAAGGTGATGGATGGTGCCACCCAGCTGGGCTGCAAGCGTCGTGAAAAAGGCCACCTCTTCATTGTCAAAGCATCGCTGTTCAATTTTCTGGGCCACCATAACGCCCAATATCCGTCCATGATGAAGAATGGGGGCTCCCATAAAACCGTGAAAGGAATCATCCCCGATTTCAGGGATATGAAGAAAACCAGGGTGATCGGCTGCATTCGATAGGTTAATGACTTCTTCATGTGCGGCGACCCAGCCCACTAACCCTTCGTTATGTTTTATCCGCACGTTGTCGACCGCGTCAGGAATCATTCCCTCTGCCGCCATCAGGAGATATTGGCCGGTTTGCGCGTCATTCATATAAACCGAACATGCATCTGTATCCATGGACGATTTAGACCGATCTACGACAAGCGACAGGGCCTCGTTCAATTGTGTGGCATTGTTGACCTCTTTTACAATTTGCCTGGAATTTGCCATCATGCGACTAGTTTTCCTTTTTAAGGCCTATGTTGATGCTGTTTTGACGTTGGAAAATTTGGAAATTGCATCGCATCAAGTTCCTCCCATATCATCATAGATTGTTCTTTTTTTTGTCTTGAAACATCGGAACACAGCAATTTATTGGTGGCCTTTTCAAGTGTTTGAAAGGTAAATGGTTTCAATAATACGCAATCGATATGGCCGTGTTTTGTTTTTTCAAATTTAACCTTTGACGCATCGCCGGTGATTAAGATCACCGGGGTCTCAGGCGATTTTCCTTTAATGTGACTGGCCAGAATAAACCCGTCCATCACCGGCATTCGCAAATCCGTGGTGACGAGGTCGAAGTGCTTTTCAGCAAACAGCCTTAATGCTTCGGTTCCGTTGAAGGCGGTCTTTACTTCATGCCCCATTTTGATAAACATTTCCGATAAAACATTGCGAACTGATTTTTCATCATCTGTAATTAAAATTTTTGCCATTTGAGGTGTCCTTTATTTTGCAAGATGAGGGATTCCATTGTGGAATAGTCCAAAGACGGTTTTGACATCAAAGAAATTTCCACATGTGGATATACCCACTTTCTTTAATCTGTCTTCATCTACTTCAATCTTTGTGCCAAATTTTTAAGTCATCGCGTAATGTCATTCATCGGTTTGATTTATAAGAGGAAATATTTGAAAAACGGCTTCAGGACAGTCGTTAAGGGCTATATAGAAAAGGGTCATATTCAACCTGTGGTCAGATATGACCCTTTCTTGCTCTTTACAAAATGAAGTCTGTGGCCAGGAATTTGCTTTTGTGATCCCGAACGATGCGGGTGATAATCTTCTTGTTTACCTCTGTCTCTTTGGCGGCAACCAGGGTTCGAATGGAAAAAACTCTCAGGGCGTCGGAAACGGAAAGGGTTCCTTCCGCAGAATCCTTTCGTCCCGTAAAGGGGAAGGTATCCGGTCCCCGCTGACACTGGCTGTTGATATTGACCCTGCAAACCTGGTTTACCAGGGGGTCTATCAATCGAGCCATCTGGTCCGGATCATTTCCAAAAATGCTTACTTGCTGGCCGTAGTTTGAATTGATCATATACAAAATTGGTTCTTCGATTTTATCAAAGGGCAGGGCAGGGATCACCGGGCCGAATTGCTCTTCATGATACACTCGCATTTTATCATTGACCGGATACAGGACGGCGGGGAAAAAGAAGCTGCCACAAACTGTTGCTCCGGAAGGATTCATAACCCTGGCGCCTTTCAAAATCGCATCTGACACAAATTCCTGCAAGTGATCTGTTTTGCCTTTTTCCGCGACCGGCGTCAGGAAAACCCCATCCAACCAAGGCATGCCAAAGGGGAGGGCATTTACAGCCTCGGCAAATCGGGCAAGAAACGCATCCGCAATATCGGCTTCCAAAAAGAGGATTTTAAGTGCGGTGCAACGCTGCCCGTTAAAGGAAAGGCTGCCTAAAACACATTCCCTTACGGCCAGATCAAGATCGGCTCCTTTGAGCACAATGGCTGGATTTTTAGCCTCCAGCCCCAGCACGCAACGCAGGCGATTGGGGTTGGGGTGCTGTTTTTTCAATGCATTTGCCGTCTTGCTGGTTCCGATCAGGCCCAGCACGTTGATCTTTCCGGAAGCCATCAGCGGGGGAATCATTTTTCTGCCCTCACCATAGATCACATTAATAACCCCTTTTGGAAAAATATCTAAAAATGCCGAAAGAAGTGGTGCGAAAAGAAGGGCACCATGTTTGGGGGGCTTTAAAATCACGGTGTTGCCCATGACAAGCGCCGGTATCAGTGTGGTAAAAGTCTCGTTCAAGGGATAATTGAAGGGTCCCATGCAGAGCACGACGCCCATGGGCGCTCGGCGGATCTGGCCGATGATCCGCTCCTCGACAGTGAACCGGGAAGAAATCCGATCCAGGTCTTTAAGCGCGGCTAAGGTATCGTGAATGTATTGAATGGTCCGGTTAAATTCCTTTTCCGAATCCTGAAGCGATTTTCCTATCTCCCACATCAGAAAACGGACCACCCGGTCCTTTACTTCGATCATCCGAAAAGCGAACTGCTCCATGTGATCAATTCGTTCGGCCACAGACAGGGTCGGCCACACCCCACGCCCATGATCATAGGCAGCAACCGCCGCGTCAAGGGCCTGACGTGCTTCCGTTTCCGTTAACAGAGGATATTCACCAATAAAAAAAGGCTTCGGACCCGCGTCATCCATCACCCAGACGGGTGAGAGGACCTTCTGCCGCGGACCGTCCCAGACCCGTATCTCACCATCAATGAGGTAGCCGGTCTGAATGCAGGGAATACCGTTTAAAAGAGTTTCCGGTATATCGGTGGCCCGTGGAAATACGCTTTGGATTTTTTCAATTAACGCCATGTCTGTTCCTTGCAAACCGTAAAATATCACGGTCAATAATTAACTGTTAGGATTCCAAATCATTTTTTTTCCGGTCAAATTCCTCTTTGTCAATTTCTCCTTTAGCATAACGCTTTTTCAAGATATCTAAAGATGTTTCAATGCGCAAACCATCGAAGCCTTTTGATTTTAAAATCGGAACCAGGTAATAAATTGCAACACCGGCTAAAATCAGTACGATTAACCACATAAACCCTCCTCCATAGCTGCATCCCATCATACGACCCCCGTTACCCATAGGGCCAGGACTTTGTGAACAAGCAAAAAATGTTAGTGATGTGAGATTGATCAATACAAAACTAATTTTTTTTAGAATCATCTCCTTTACCTCCTTAACCAATTGAATCAAAAATTTTTAAAATTCGTTATTTAACGTCTTGAGAAAATCAATCCCGTCAACCTCAACGAGAGTGATGAGTGTGATTACGGCGATGCTGCTGAACGATTACTGGAAATACTCCCGGACTTTCGCCGCAATCTAACGATCTGTCATCTGATCAACCGTTTCCACAGCATCGATGTGGTGAGGGAGATGGTCATTTTCATATATTTCTCCTTTTTGGAAATTTTTTCCTCCGGCCTCAAACGCCAGAGGGTAGGGTAGATTTTAAAATACTGTAGGTTGCCAGAATAAATCGTTTAAAAGGAGCAGATATTTTTAGAATCCTTTGACAGGAACAAGGAATTGTCAGAATAAATGGGCCTCTGAAATAGAGGCTTTTTTTATTGGTAAAGGGCGGTGCTTTAGAGGAGCA
>JAHIVH010000020.1 GCA_018816735.1 Pseudomonadota bacterium
CTGCAAACTCTCTGTCTACGCTTAACAGGTGCAGTTACCTGTCACCCGCCCAAGACTCGATACTCAATGTGCCGGGTCGGCACTTTTGAGACTGGACTTTCACCAGTTAGATTAAATTGCGCTTCGTGGCGCACCACAAAAACCGGACACCACAACAACAAACCTTCGATTGATTGGCGGTTACGATTCTTTATCAATGCCAGTTGCCTTGAAATAAGGACTAAAATCAATGGGTGCCCCCAATTTTTCCTATTCTGTTAAAAATTCCAACCTAAAGAGAAGAGAAATAAAATAAAAAATAAAAAAGCAGTTAATGCAATATATTTATCTGCCTTACTCAGCCGAACATGAATTTTTTGGGAAAGAAGTCCACCAAAAAACGGAACGCGGTTCTTAATTGCGATAACCGTCAAACAACATCCAGAAATTATTGCAAAAATTATTGGCAAGTATTCTTTCATTGGCAACTATCTCCTGGAGGATCTATATTTTTTGAGATATCAACAAAGGTTAATCCAACTCCCAAACCTAAATTTATCTTTAATTTTGTTCCATCAGTTGAGACACTAAGCCACCTACTTGGTCCAAAATTAATGTCAACGGGAGATTGTTTTGGATTCGATTCCGGAAAAGGATGATCAAATGAAAAAGAAAAGCCACCGCCAACTTCAAAATCGCTTACGATTGACATGTTAGTTTCTGTTGGCCGTGCCGAATCCCAACTAAAAGTTATTGGACCGAGTGTTCCACCGAATCCCCATGAAAACAATCCCAAAGGATCAATCAGGTTAACCGGATCATTTCGGACATACGTTTATCGTGGGTGATGTGCTTGAAAGCGCATCTTACCGGGCTTGACCCCTTTTTACAGACATTTAATGGGTGCCCCCGTTCCGCATTTCGGACGGTAACACCTATAGCTCAATACTTTATTCCTCTTTCACTAAGAAACTTAATAATGTTATAATATTGACCTACCCACTCAAGTTGCCCTTCACGTATTCCAACTACAGTATACCTCGTTTGCTTATAAACCCATATTTCGTAATTACTTTCAAAATCATTCATTACTCTAAAAGGGGGGCCCAATTTTTTTACAATTTCTTCCTTTCCGCACATTAGAGGTAAGCTAATTCTTTTTTCAGCAAACTCTTTACTCATTTTCGCTTCGTAAAAAGCGTATGGAACGAGAATCGGCAAAAATATTGAATATATAGGAAAGCAACTAATAGCGTATCCGATTTCTTCTGATTTGGATTTCTCATTCTCGCGTTTCGACTCATGATCTATTTCCAAAAAATTAATTTTTTGGATTTCAGTCTTTTTAGAAAAAATTTCATCAACAAATTCCTCAGGCCCGTATTGAAATGGCAATTCTATATTTTTTTCCGTATATTCGCACCAAATTTTGTTAATCAACTTTTCAGGTAACACAACATCAAGTTTATCATTAACAAAAAGAAGGCAATATGAACTATACGTGCTTTCTACATCGTAACTTAGACACATGTATTCTGTACCATTACAATAGATATTGAACTTAAAATTATACTTATCATGCAACAAATTAATCACGTCTGTATAGGACATACCTTCATGTAATCTATTCATTCTTGATGGTAATATTTTTTTAGACGCTACCGAGCAACCAGCCATGAGAAATACTATGCCAGCAAGTATAAAAATATTTTTAGTATAAAAAAACTTAACGATATTATTTATCAATACTATTCACTTACGTTATTTTATCTAAAAGAATAATTACGTACATCTCGTCCAATAGCAGCATATGTTAATGGAGCTGATATCGACCATGTACCTGCTGTTTGCATGAACCACCCAGTCCCCCGAGGTGCATTGGTAATTAATCCAGGATGAGCAAAAGTTATGAATTCATCATGTTGGGCTGCAAATCGATTAAAGCCTGGCACTAAACTTAAGCCTCTCATAAAAACACCACCTTCGGCAGCTGTATGAAATGCAATAAATCCACCGACTGTTCCTAAAGAATTTTGTAGTTGCCCAAGGGTTTGGTGCAATCCAACACATTGAAAGGCTGGGGAAGCATGAGTTCCTTGTGGTCTAGGTCCATTAAAGTTAATATCGGCCTCAGCTTCAAAATTAGTCTGGCCTAATCTCATATATAAATGATTAGCTAAAGCAAAACCTCCCATTTGAACAAAACCATCCATAAATTTACCACCGCGAAATTCCTCAGAAACTCCACCGGCTAATGCTTCCATACCTACTCTAGCACCACTCCATCTATTACCATAAAAAGAATCAATCCCACCAAACATACCGCCATTAAAGCCTCCATTTAGCATCGCTTTGCCTACATCGCCACCGTAATAAGCAGCGGATAGCCCTGCGTTTACAGCGCCGCCTATGACATTACCAGCCATCATCATTCCTGCTTCAGGTGGTCCCATCGCCCCAGCAAGTCCCCAATGGGATATTCCTACACTGAGCTCAGAAGTTATTCCAGCAGACAATCCGCCAATTGCAGCTCCAACTATCATCGCTTCAGGATCCCAATCGCTTTGTATCCCTGATGCGATTGCTCCGATTGCCATACCTATTAAAATTCCAAAGTGACCATCAGGATCGGTATAGTTTAACGGGTTATTGTAGCAGTAACTATACCTATTCAATGTCTGAGGATTAGTCCAATCGGGAACTATGATATCAGCAGTTAGGAACATGCCTATAGCAGGATCGTACATTCTAGCATCGTAGTTATAGAGGTTACTATCGTTGTCTAGTTCCTGGTCCGTAAAGAACTCGATAGACGTTCTCGCATAAAGAGCTGTTTTTTACGGGCGGATTTTAACGGGCGCATGAAGGCGATATATAATTTCAAAGAGCTGTTCATTCCATAAAAGAATATGCCTTAAAAATCAAACCAATAGAAAGCGGTTAAAAGAAAAAATATGGCCTTATTTTCTTTTAACCGCATATTTTAAGTAAGGCCTTATTCAAGTATTGTTGAATAAAACACCAATGATGACCTTTATATTTAAGTTTGGTTGAATACGGTTACCTTATTTAATACCGTCATTCAATGACTCGGACGGGTGATATTTCGAATGGATTTTCTTTAAATCACTGATGGTGACACGGGTGTAAATCTGCGTGGATTCAAGAGACTCATGACCGAGCATTTCCTGAAGATGCCGAACCGGAGCGCCGTTTCTCAACATATGGGTTGCGCAGGTATGGCGCAGGGTATGGGGCGAGACGTTCCGATCAAGGCCTTTGCTGTATTTTTTGATCAGATACCAGATGCTGTTTCCGTCCATGCGGTTACCCCAACGGTTCAGGATCAGGTAACCTTCATCTTTTCCTTTCACCAGTGCCGGACGGACGATCAGGATATAATTTCCGGCAAGCTCACAGACTCTTTTACTCAAAGGAACGATCCGGTCTTTGCTGCCTTTGCCGTGGATGTGGATAAATCCGGCGTCTATATCCATGTCTGTTAATTTGATGGAAGAGAGTTCATTTCTTCTGATGGCCGTATCGTAAAGGATTTCTAAAATCAGGCGGTCCCGGTATCCCTGGTTCGTGCGGGTATTGGGTTGTCCCATCAGGTATTCGATTTCTTTCAGGCTTAATATGGTCTTGGGTAATCGTTTGGGTTTCCGGGGAAGCTGGATGCCGTCGCAAGGGTCGTGTAATAGATATTCCTGATCCTTTAAATATCGGGTAAACCCTTTGACCACACTCATCAAATGGGCCTGTGTTCTTATTGAAAGGGGCATGCCTTTACCGGTCAGCCGGTACGCGAGTTCTTCCTGATATCCGGCCACCAGGTCTTTGGTAAGGCCGTGGATATCGGATATCTTCTCCTGTTCAAGAAAGGCTAAAAACAGGTTCAGGTCATAATACCGGCCCTGTACCGTCCGTTCCGCTCTCCCTGAGCTTTTCAGGTATTTCAGGTATTCGGTTACTTTTTCTTTGACGTCCATGTCTCGCCTCTCACGTTCGGGTGGGTCTTTTCATGGGTTTCCTTGACCTCCACGGGCATGACTTTTGTGTAGACCTGGGTGGTCCTTAAGTCCTTATGACCCAAAAGTTTCTGGATATACCGGATATCCGCGCCGTTTTGTAATAGGTGGGTGGCGCAGGTTCTCCTGAACGTATGGGGAGATACGTTTTTCTTAATTCCGGCCTGATGACGGTATTTGTTCAAAAAGACCCTGACCGTGTTATCGGTAAGTGGTTTCCCTGAACGGTTGATAAAAATCCGGTCTGGTCTGCCATCTGATAATTGATCAAGATAACGGTCAACGTGCTTTAACGCCCGCTTGCCAATGGGTATGATCCGCTCGTTACCGCCTTTTGCTTTGCGGATATAAAGGGTTCCGTCTTCCCGGTTCAAATCTTTTATTTCCAAATGAATCAGTTCATCGATCCTTACCCCCGTCGAATATAATACTTCCATTACGGCCCTGTTTCTCAATCCGGCCAAAGAGGTATCCGGCTGGTCAAGGAGTTTATTGATCTCGGTTATGGTCAGGACAGTCCCGATTTTACGGTTTTTCCGGGAGACTTCGACCATTCCTTCGGAAGGATTGATAAGCAGTTTGTTTTCATCCACCAGATACTCAAAGAACCGTTTCACCGATCTTATTTTACTGGCCTTTGTTTCAGGGGCGGTTTTATCATTGGAGAGGGTCTCTTGATAATCAAGCATCACGCTCCGGGTCACCTGCCGCAGGTCTGTTATATTTCGGGAGTCAAGGTACCTTTGGAACTGATCGAGATTCCTTTGATAAATATCAATGGTGTTGTCCGCATACCCTAAAGCTGTCAAGTGCCGCTTGAACCGGTTTATCGTTATGCCGACATCCACTTACTCTCTCCAATTGCTTTCATATAAATTGAGTTTGTTGAGTTTTAAAAATGACAACATTCCTCGCAAATCTTGTCTCTTGTTTCTAGTCTCAAGTTTCTTGATCCCCCTCCCCCTTGTTCTCTCTCCCGAACCTCGTAGTTTCTTATATTTGATTGACTGATAAGGGTTTACGCCTATTTTTCATACCCTCGTAGGTCCCTCGAAGCCCCTTGATTTACCCTCGTAGTTACAAAAAACCCCTCGAAGCTTGACGCCGATCAGTCATTCAAAAATCCATGAGCCTCAAGAATAGAGAGCATTTTCGAGCCCTCCCATGATCCGGGACGGTCTGCGGCATCAATCACGTCTTCCTTAAGGATAGATAGCAACTCCTGAGCCAGTATGCGCCTTTTGGTAATCGGCTGCCTCAGTTTAAGCTTTATCACTGCTTCTTCAAATGTCATGCGGCCCCCTTTTGGATCAGTCTTTTGATTTCATTAACCGGTGTCAGGTTCAGATAACATTTATCGCTGTCCTCGGCCTGTCCGCGATAATTGAGGGCATAAGTGTATTCTTTGCCTTTGGCTCCCATTCGGGCATAGAGATACTCCAGTTCTTCAAGCTGTTTGATGTGCGCCCTTATCTGCCAGTCTGTCCAGTTCATGTATTCCCGGATCATCCGGCGGTTAAAAGAAATATCCTCGATGGGGATGTTTTCCTTTTCAGCCATCTCTTTGACCATGTTAAAAATGCCGGATAAAAGCGTCCGTGACGGTCTTGCAAGATCGTCCAGAGATTGGCCCAGGACCTCATTTGCAAGCCGGTTGGCATGTTCGATATCCGTAAGTGTCACTTCGATATATTCAAACGGCTTTCCTTCCACATCAACGGTTTTGACATCCCGCTGATACTGGTAAAGAAAGGTAATCGCGCGGATCAGGCCTAAATACTTTTTATGATCCCTGCGGGTTCTTAATGATTGATGGGGATACGTCAGATACTTTGTGTACGGATTGGCAACGGCCAGGGGCTTTAAAAGACGTTGCGCGTTCTGGTGTTTTTTGACGATATGTTCGGACTGTTTCTTTCTGATGATCCCTTCAAGGGTTTCTGCCTCGCGCTGTTTGTTATCCTGAAAGTAGGATAAAGCGCACACTATTTGGTGGCCACTCCCAGGTACTTCAAGAACAGCCTGTCTCTGGCCACTGATTCGGTGGACCATCGATAGCTGCCCATGACAGTCTGTACCTTTGTAGTTTCAATGCAATCGA
>JAHIVH010000021.1 GCA_018816735.1 Pseudomonadota bacterium
GAAAAAAAATCTCCCCTTGATACTTTCGGTAATGAAAAATCATATCCATCAAAAATACTCATGGGCTGGTGATAAAAAATTGCTTTTTGAGGGGATGTCTATCTCATAATTACGGGCAGAAATTTACCGTGAAAATCTATGTTTAAAAAAGTTGGCAACCTGATTCCCCGCTTCGAATCTGTAGACAATTGTGTTACGTTTCATCCATTCTGAGCCACACATGGCCACCCAGGGCAAAAATTCAAAATAATACATAAATTACAATATATTATATATATAAATGCTATAGTTCAACAGGTTCTTTAGCAACTATTTGTACTACATTATTAAAAAATTTTCGATTTTTATTGACAACATAGTACAATGTATTACAATATGCATACATTAAAGATGAAAACTGAGAGGAAGGCCATGAGAAGACACAGAAAAAAAGAAAAGATCATCCAGACACGAATTACGGACAATCTGTATTCCAGAATCAATAAGGAAGCGAGCACCTTGGGCGTGTCTGTGTCCAATCTGGTCAGAAATTGCTTATCAAACACCTTTGGTCTGGTCGAAGATATTGTGACAGACGGTAAAGATATTGCAAAGACAGCTCAAAGAAACGCATACAATATTTTAGGAATAAAAAAGGACTTGCCTGTTCCCACCAGCCCTGAGCCATTTGAGCCCCCCCAACAGGTGATTGTTCTTGGATGGCAGGAAGCCATTCTCAATCTCAATGCTGTCTGTCATGCGTGTAATGCCATTCTTCCCAAAGGAACAAAAGCGGCAATTGCCATCATGGAAGGCCAGGGGCCAAGACCCATGATATGTCAAAAATGCCTTGAAGACCTGACTGAAACACCGTCGCCAGATGCCAGTGACAAAAAAGACATCCAGCTAAATTAGTTAACAAGGCGACAACCAGGGCATTTCAAAATTTTGGATTGTTTAATTTTAGGAACCAAAGGAGTAATTACCATGAACACAAAGAATATCAGCTTTACCAAAAACAAAAAAGAAATAACCCATAATCAGTCATCCAGCTTTCAGGACAGGCTGTCAAAGCTCTCTCCCTTTCAGAGACCGATTCTGCCGTCATCTTTTTACCCGTTTCACTGCAAAAAAGAGACCCTGGAAGAAAAGCGTAATCCCATGACATCAGTCGACTCAGAGACCATGCCATCGTCACCGGAAAAAAATACGGGCCTGCCTGTTGTATGCCAACAGTGTGGCGCTCATATAGAGATAAGAAACGCATTGTGATATCCCCATGTCTCGAACACCCTTAGTGGTTTTGGATTAATCAACTGCTCTACTATCGTGAAAAGAGAATATATTATGGCAGAAAAAATTGTTCTGGAAAGATATAATTCACCAAGTTGGGTCTTCAGATTCGATCAGGAACACGACGGCTATATATACAAAGGCAGAAAGTATCTCTACAAATTATTTTTTGAAAGTCCCCGGCAAAGATACAAGCCTTTCTGGATCGGACAACGTGTTGACAGTCATGTATGGGTAACTGTTGTAAAAGAAATAAAAGCCAAACGGATCAAATTTATAGGAAGCCACATCGATTTCCACTAAAACCCGATCAAACCCTTAAGGATGCGCCAGAATGCCGGTGCGTCCTTAAGGGTTCATGCCGGAAAAGCGGCACTATCCCTAAAAAAAATCAAAACTCCCTGGTATAGACATTTTCCTGTTGACAATATTCAGTCGACTAACTATACAAATATTTAGAACACGTTCTGTATCATATTCTTTATCAACACATTCGGCCTAAAGGGGTGGCTCATGGCTACTGAAACAGCTGAAAGTAAATCTTTCGGAAGCAACGGTAATCAAATGATGTTTTCACTGTTTGACACAATCATCCGTTCACCATTGAACAGGTTTATGGAACAGGCGGTAGATGAAGGGAAAATTCCCATCGGATATACTTGCAGTTATATTCCCCGGATGATCCTGTCCGCAAAAAACCTTGTCCCGTTCAGGGTATTTGCACCTGGCGTATCCAGCACGGAAATGGCAGATACCTATTTACCGAGTACCATCTGTTCCTATACAAAAAGTATTCTCGATTTTGCCATCAATGGGCGCTATGATTTTTTAAAAGGATGGGTGCTGACGTCCTCCTGCCAGCATATGAGCCGTTTTTTTGACAATCTGAAACATACGGTCAATCCGCCATTCATCAAAATTATCGATCTGCCCAACCGGGTAAGTGAGTCGGCCATCCGATGGATGATGGCTGAAATGAATGAACTGAGAACGGATATACAAACCCATTTTCAAATAACAGTATCAGACGAGGATCTCAACGAGGCCATAAACCGCCACAATGACTCTGTTCAATTATTAAGCGCTATCGGTGAGCTGAGAAAAAATAAAACACCGGTGATCTCAGGAACGGAATTTCACAAACTCATGATGGCCGCACTGGTTGCTCCTGAAGCGTTTCTTTTTAAACCCCTTTCCGATATCAAAGACGCGCTTTCCAAAAGAGAATTGAAAGAGGATTACAGGGCAAGAGTCATTCTGGTCGGTGGTCAACTGGATGATCCCGCCTATATCAATATCATTGAACAATCAGGCGCACTGGTCGTTTCCGACAGAATTTGTACAGGCTCAATACCCGGGCTCGATCCGATTCCCCATGGCACGGATCCGATTGAACGGATTTCTGCCCACACCCTCACGAAAACCTCCTGCCCGAGAATGATGGACAACTTTCAAGCCAGACTGGCAGCCATCATTTCCGCCTATGAAACATTTCAGGCAGATGGCATCATCATTGAGGCCATCAAATTTTGTGACACCTGGGGATTGGAGGCAAGAGAACTCACCGACTCACTGCGCGAGAAGGGAATCCCCGTGTTGAAGCTTGAAAGAGAATACCGAATTACAGGAGAAGGGCAGCTAAAAACGCGCATTCAGGCGTTTATTGAAAGCATGGGGAAATAGGGAGCAATATATATGGATATCAGAAAAAATATTCGAAACAAGACAAGTTACATTTTCACTGTGACCAAAATATACCTATCTGTGGCACTGATCCTATTAAAACGGGGTCCGTTTCTCCTAATCGATTTATGGCGATATCCATGGCTTTTCAATTTCCTGAAATTATATAAGCTCTATAAAATCATGAATTTCAGAAAGGGTCACTTTAAAGACGGAAGCGTATGCACACTCAATGGAATTGCAATTCTGATCACCAACTACATCTATGATATGCTTAAAAACCCGGACAAACTCGTCCTGGCAGAAGATATCATTCCACCGGAAATCATACGCGCCATGGGGTTGACCCCGTTCTCCCCTGAAATTCTTGCCATTGTTCTGACCATTATTACACCTGATGCCATGGAAAAATACATCGATATCTGTGAAAATTCAGGAATCCCCGGAGACTTGTGCAGTCTTCCCAAATGTGCGATGGGAATGGCCCTGGGCAATGTCCTTCCCAAACCCAAAGCCATTGTCGCAAGCAATCTGCCCTGTGATGCAGGGATGATGTCCTATGTAACCATTGAAAAACACATGGATGTTCCCATAATCAGGCTGGATGTGCCCTACAACTTCAGATCTGACCGCGCGATCACCTATTTTTCAGAGGAACTGGCACGGATGATTCATTTTCTCGAAGAACACACAGATGGGAAAATGGACTGGCAGGAATTGAAAAACATTCTGAAAGAACGAAACAAAACCCAGGAGACGGAACTGGAACTCTGGGATCTGGCCAAGACAAAACCCACACCGGTCGCATCAGAAATGATTTATTTATCGCACCTGGTTACGTTCAATATCTTCCCCGGTGATAAAAGATCCACAGAAATTTTCAGAAAACTGATTGAATTCGGAAAGAAAAATCTGGAAGAGGGAAAAGGTGCCATTGAAAATGAAACCTACCGAATCCTTCTCTGGAATCCGCCTTTTGCTCATTTCCCCATGGCATTTTCCTGGGCCGAAACAAAGCATCAGGCTGTTCTGATTATGGACAGCATGACCTTCAATACAATTGATTATGTGGATACCGCCACAAACGAATCCATGATAAAGGGCCTTGCCGACATAATCATGCAGGGTCCCATGTCCAGGCATGTCAGGGGTCCTTCTGAAAATTATTTTAACGATATCTTTTATATTCATAACCATTTTAAAATAGACATGATCTGGGTTGCCGATAATATCGGTTGCAAGATGTCTGCAGGCCTTAATGAGATATTAAGAGAAAAATGCAGGGAACGAAACATACCGGTCCTTGTGATTTCTTACGATCTGATGGATCAAAGATTTACATCCTCCGAAGATATCAAAACATGTATCGATAATTTTATGGAAACCATTATGACAGGGAACCTGGAAACAGGCCTGTTTGATACTGACGCCAAGCATATGATCTCCACTGAAAGATGAAGGGAATCGTGTAACATGAGTAAAAACTTTTATGCAGGATGTGACGTAGGATCGACAACCGGTAAGGCTGTGATCATGAATGACAAGAAAATCCTTGCCATGGCCATTGTTGAAAGTGAAATTGACCCTGAGTTAACTGCAAGAAACGCACTTTTAAAAGCAATGGCACAAGTCAGGGAATTAAATCGCCTGGAAGATATGACCTATCTGGTTGGCACTGGCTACGGCAGGACAGAAGTGCCCTTTGCCCATAAAAATGTCTCGGAGATAAGCTGCCACGCTCTGGGCGCCTATTTTATCGATAAAAAAATAAGAACCATTGTCGACATCGGAGGACAGGACATCAAAGGCATCTCACTTCATGATAATGGCACGGTAAAGGAATTTGTCATGAACGATAAATGCGCTGCCGGGACCGGCAAATTTTTTGAAGCCATGGGCAGAACCTTTAAAGTGGACCTGACGGAATTTTCAAAGCTTGCCGGGAAAGCAAAAAAATCGATATCTGTCACATCCCAATGCAGTGTCTTTGCAGAATCGGAAGTAATCAGCCTGATCGCAAAAAAAAACCCGCCTGAAAACATCGCCCTTGGCATTCATGAGTCTGTGGCCAAAAGATGTTATACCCTTTTAAAGCGGGTCGGTTTGAACCAGAGAATTACAATCACTGGTGGTTGCGCAAAAAATAAAACCCTTGTCAAGACATTAAAGCAAATCCTTAAAATGGATATTGCAGAACTGAGTGTGGACCCACAAATTATTGGTGCATTGGGTGCGGCTGTATTTGCAAAACAAAACGGGAAATAGGCAAATGAACCAGAAAGAAAACAGGAAGCAGCAAATTGACAAGGTTCTTTTCGTTTCAAAGCATCTTTTTATAACCCAGGGCTACGAAAAAACAACGATGAGACAGATCATCGATGCCGCAGGCATGACCACGGGAAGCCTTTACAACTTCTTTGGCAGCAAGGAAGATATTCTCCTTCAGCTGATCCGGGATCTGTTTACCGACGTGCCTGACCTGGCAGACGAAATTGTGACCGAGTCAGACAACCCGCTTCTAAGGATTTCTCTTGAACTCAGCATCTATTTTTACGCTATCGAGTTTGCACCCAATTTGTCGGGGCTTTATATTTCAACCTTTAAATCATATCCGGCAGCCAAACTGATTGCACATATCGAAGCCAAGCGCGCCTCATCAATTATCGGCCCCTATCTTAAAGGCAGCAACTATATGGATTACTATTTACGGAACATGGCTATTATCGGTACCATGCAGAAACTTCTTGAAGAGCGGGAATACGGCGATCTGATCTTTCAATTTGAACAGATGTTATCTTTCCTTGCCCGGCACCTTATCCTTATCTATGAACTTCCATTTGATATCATTGATGAAATCATTGAACAAACACTTGAGATGATCAACCGTCCCGATGTTCAGAAAAAAATAAAGGCTCTCATAGACTATTGGCTGAACGCGTCATTTTCATCTGAATCCGCCTGAATATATTTTTTCCCCCCCCTTTACTTAATCCGTTTCAATCTTACAATTCATTGTCCCTCATCCGTATCCCTGTTTCCTCTGAAAGGTGACGTCAGGGGGATAGATGCCTCTTTTCGACAGCCATGTGGATGGCTATTGCCATAAAGAGGTCAGCAAAAACCCATACATGGACGTCTCTATGATAGAAACGATTGACCGCGTAACCTCTTTCTACGCTGATCTTGATAAAATGATCCTACAGTTTCAACTCAAAACCGGCTTGAGATGCCCTGAAAAATGTGGGGGAATATGCTGTCAAAAAGAAGATGTTTATATATCGGTTATCGAAATGCTGCCGATTGCCCATGCCATATTGATTGAAGGGGAAAGTGCTTTCTGGCTTGAACAGCTTGAATCAAAATCACCTGCTTCGCGGTGCATCTTTTACAGTCAGGAACCCCGGGGAAACATTCAAGGGCACTGCCGTCAGTACACTCTCCGCCCCATGATCTGCAGAATGTTCGGGTTTGCATCTGTCCGAAACAGATTGGGCGAACAGAAATTATCAACCTGCAAATGCATCAAGCTATCCGATAAGGATGCGTTCTTGACTGCCACAGCCATTCAATCTGAAGCCCCTTGTTTTTCCAATATCAGCGCCTCACTTTACGGTCTGGAGCCCTCTTTGAGTGCAAGACTCCAGCCAATAAATGAAGCCTTTAAAGCAGCGTTGTCGCGCGTTGGTCTATACCTTCAACTATCACATGTTGAGGATCTCGGGGGAATTTCCGTGGCGTGATGCTTCCTGTTTCACGATTTGGTTGCAACGGCAACCCCTGCTGCATATATTCCCTTCGTATATCACCATAAAACGTCATTACAGCAAAATATCGTAGAAATCATTCCCCTTGTCATCCATGATGATAAATGCAGGAAAATCCTTGACTGTAATCATGAAAACCGCTTCCATTCCCAGTTCAGAGTATTCCAGTGTCTCGACTTTTGTAATGCATTCTTTTCCGAGCCGAGCAGCTGATCCGCCAATGGAGCCAAGGTAAAACCCGCCATTTTTCCGGCAGGACTCAAGAACGGCTTTGGAACGGTTTCCCTTGGCCAGCATAATTAATGACCCGCCATTTTCCTGAAACAAAGGGACATAGGGGTCCATCCGGCCGGCGGTTGTGGGGCCAAATGATCCTGACGGGTACCCTTCAGGAGTTTTTGCAGGTCCGGCATAGTACACGATATGATCCTTGAAATACTGGGGCAGGCCATCCCCTCTGTCCAGACGTTCCTTGATCTTCGCATGGGCGATATCTCTTGCCACGATAATTTTACCTGCAAGAAGGAGACGGGTAGATACAATATATCTGCTCAACTGGGAACGGATGTCTTTCATGGGCTGATTCAGATCCAGTTTAACCGCATCCAGATCTTCCCCGCCGGGTTCGGGAAGGTATTTGGCGGGATCGGTTTCAAGTTTTTCAAGGAATAAACCCTCTTTTGTAATCTTTGCTTTGATGTTCCTGTCTGCACTGCAACTGACGCCTATGCCTATGGGGCATGAGGCGCCATGCCTCGGCAATCTCACGACTTTTACATCATGACAAAAATACTTCCCGCCAAATTGGGCGCCGATTTTCAGATTTCTAGAAACCGCAAGAAGGTCGTTTTCAATTTCTGTTGCCCGTATCGCATGCCCCAGCTCATTTCCGGCAGATGGCAGACTGTCCAGGTATCCGGCAGATGCGAGTTTTACGGTCTTCAGGTTTGCTTCGGCCGATGTACCGCCCACAACTATGGCCAGATGATAAGGCGGGCATGCAGACGTACCCAGTGCTTTCATTTTTTCCGTAAGAAAAGGAATCAGTTTTTCAGGATTGAGGGTTGCCTTTGTTTCCTGAAATAGGAAAGTTTTATTCGCAGAGCCGCCGCCTTTGGCCATGAAAAGAAATTGATAATGATCCCCTTTGACCGCGTGGATATCCATCTGGGCCGGCAGGTTTGTCCCGGTATTTTTTTCTTCGAACATGCTTTGGGGAGCCAGCTGCGAATAGCGAAGATTGTTGTTTTTATAAGCGTTATAAACCCCCTTGCTGATCGCTTCTTCATCTCTTCCGTCTGTCCAGACAAGGTGGCCTTTTTTCCCCATGACAATGGCCGTGCCTGTATCCTGGCACATGGGAAAAACCTTTTCAGAGGAAATGACCGCGTTTTTCAAAAGGTCAAGCGCCACATAACGGTCGTTTACCGAGCTTTCCGGGTCTTTTAAAATGGCTGAAAGAAAAGAAAGGTGCGTGGGTCTCAAGAGGTGGGATACATCTCTGAAGGCATCTTCGGTAATTAACGTCAGGCCCTCGGCTGAAACGTTTATGATATTCTGCCCTTCAAACCGGACGATGTTGACATGGTCTGTTGAAATAAGGCGGTATGATGTTGATCGATCATTTAATGGAAACATTTCCTGGTATGTGAAATCGCTCATTTGATCATCCATAATTTATTTGGGGTTGATATCAGTTGAAATGAAACAAAAAACATAAAAGTAACATATGTCCTTGAAAAAGCGACTATTCATAAAGGGAGAGAATTCCGACTATTCGATGCGCAGGCCAACCAGAACATGACCGCTGTATCTTCCTTCACCCTGCCTGGTAATGTGACGGACTTCCGTAGACCTTGACTCTATAGCGGCATTGAGGCTGTTCTGGTAGAGTTTCAACTGAATTTGCTGGCCAATTTTCAAATGATCCAGTACCTGAGAATCTTCCTTGATTAAAATGCTCAGCCCGTTCTGGGAGGTATCTCGTACCTTGCAGTGATAAAAAATACACAACTCATCCACCCAGAACTCAACACTGGAGTATTGGTGGGTCGTATTTCTGGTTTCTGACCGCATCTCAGTAAAATCGTTTTGTGCTGCATTTGGTTTCATGATGTCACCTTTCCCTGTAATGCTCCCGGAAAACATTATTGGTCGTTCCCCCATAACAAAAGAGTAAGATGGCCAAAACAAAAAAATTTCAACAACACCCTATCTGAAACAAGGCATCTGTGATGACCCGGGGAATAATGATTCATTCAACCTTGCCCAATAAGCATGTGTTTCTTATCCAATAGCAGGTTTATTTTTAAAATCAAGCCTTTAATGAATCTCTTGATATCTGGCAGCCCATTCCACCAGTACCCTTTTTCCATCAAAGATTCAAAAAGTGAATTGAGCGTCAATCTTTAATGGCGGTAATGAAAAGGTGATGGCCCATTTACCGCCATAATTGGAACAAAAAGCGGCATTCCATGAATAATTATTGAGACTTGAAAAAATATTTGAATTGATATTTTAAAAAAAATATGCATTTAAAAAACAAAGGTATAATGGAATCATTCTTACGGATAAAACGTGCACAGAGATATACTCAAGCGCTGATTCATAAGGACACAGAGTCCAATATACCTCATCAATATCACTATTATAGCCTATTTCCGATTTTGACTTATTTTTACAAACAGGAGAGATGATATGGTGCCATCCATTGTCCGGTTCATCAAACACGGTGCCGGTCTTTTATTGATCGGATCAATCCTTTTTTTTTCAATTTGTCCTTCTGGATGCGAATTGCCTGATGTTACTGAAGAAGGGCTTAATCCCGAAAATCCGGGAGGCAGTCATGAGGCCTATAATCAGAATACACCTGATGAAGCTTCTCATGTGACATTCCACTGGAACAATTTATCCATTGTCGAAACAAAATACGGAAAGCTTGAAGGCAAATTAGCGGATAACGGCACCTGGGCATTTCTGAGTGTTCCCTTTGCCAAACCGCCGGTGAATGGCCTGAGATGGCGGGCGCCTCAGGACCCTTTTGCCTGGGAAGGCATAAAAGACGCCAGCGAATATTGCAGTATTTGCCCCCAATATGGCAATGTGCTGAACGAAACCGGCGAAGGAACATTCAAGGGAGAAGCAGTGGGCCATGAAGATTGCCTGTATATGAACATTTACAGGCCTGAAACAGCAGAGACGCTCCCTGTGATGGTTTTTTTTCATGGCGGTGTAAATTATATCGGGCGTCAGGACAGAAGCTATTTTAACGGGAAATATTTTGTCAAAAAATCAAACATGATCCTTGTAACCGTGAACTACCGGTTGGGAATGATGGGTTGGTTTTCACATCCACTGCTTAGAACCGGTGATCCGTTGGATGACTCAGGCAATTTCGGAACCCTGGACACAATCAAGGCACTTGAATGGATTCATGAAAACATCGCATCGTTTGGCGGGGACCCTGAGAATGTAACGGTTTGCGGCCAATCGGCAGGCGCCTGGAATGCGATCGCCCTGATGGTCTCCCCCCTTGCCGAAGGGCTTTTTCACAAAGTCATTCTCATGAGTGGGCAACCGACATCCGAATCGGTTAAAAGCGCTGAAAATAGTGCTTCGTCCATATTGAAAAGGCTTCTTATTCAGGATCAGTATATCGAAAAAAATGAGGATGCAGATGATTTCATCCGCTTTAAAGGGAGAGACTGGATAAATAACTATCTGAGGTCAAAGGAAATAGATGAAATTTACCATTCTGATGTGGGGGGGCCATCCGGCATGCCTCTGGATAAAAATTTCTGCACCGGCCCGATTGTCGACGGATATGTCGTTCCCCTAGACCCCAAGGCGGCATTTGCTTCCGGAGATTATTATAAAATCCCTGCTATCCTCGGATGCACAAAAGATGAGTTCAAACTTTTTATCCCCTTGATGGCCGCTGATCCGGATGATCTTTTTCAGGTGATAGAAAAGTTCGATCCCGACAATCCCCAGTTTTATATCGATGACCTTCTGAAGCCAATCATGATGCCGGTTCTGGCGGTCTATGAACCGATCAACCTTGCGGGTAAACTCTTAAATCAACTTTATGGCACAGATAGCCTCGCAAAACAGCTTAAAAAAAACCAGGAGGATGTCTATCTTTACAAATTTTCCTGGGATGAAGAACCTGAACCCTTTGATTTTTTGTTTGGTGCCGCGCATAGCATCGATCTGCCCTTTTTTTTCGGAATGTTCCCTGAGGAGGAGAGTTTTTTCCGGTTTGCCTGGAGCGAGGAAAACAGAGCGGGGAGAGAAATGGTCTCCGATGCGATGATTTCCTATTTCGCCCAGTTTGCCAGAACAGGCAACCCGAATTCAACGGCAAGTGATCTGCCTTTGTGGACCCAATATGACAGCAGTAAAAATGGGAATAAACGAATCGTATTTGATACAGATGGGCCTCGAATGTCCGCCACTTCATTTGAAACAGGTGAAGTATTGAGTCTGAAATCCGTATTGTGCGAGATCATGGCCCTTTTCTAAATCACATTCAAAAGGACAGTGTTATGATTTGTAATAAATCTTTTTTCTCCACCTTTTTTCTTTTATCTTTTCTATCGGGTTCGATTACTCTTTTTGCCGACGATACTGCCTTCACAGCAGATCTGGTAATGATCAACGGCAAAATATGGACGGCTGATTCATCTAATCCATATGCCGAGGCAGTGGCAATCGTTGCGGATAAAATAATCGCTGTGGGAACAACCGATGAAATCGAAACCTATATTACAGAACACACAAAAATAATCGATCTGAAGAAAAAGAGAGTTGTGCCGGGATTTCAGGATTCCCACACCCATTTTATAGATGAGGCGATAAAAACAACGCCTTTGAAGGATCCGTACACGCCCAAATTCAAGGCATATAACAGGCTGGCATTCGAATTTGGCTCATTTTTTACAGGCCTCCTGCATATCGGTGTCAAAATGTTAGGTTCAACGCCAATGGACTTGCTTCCTCCCCAACAATTACCAAATGAATCGACCTCTGAATTACGATTGAAAAGAGGCATCCATGAACTTCATAAAATGGGAATTACAACCGTTTTCGAGCTTGGGACCGATTGGGAACATTATCAGTTTCTTCTCTCACTTCAGGATAAAAATGAGCTTGACATCCGGTGCGAACTTTACTTTGCCTCCCGGTTGATAGATAAACTCATCCAAACCGGAATTAACAGGCACACAGGTGATGAATGGGTCAGGGTGCTGGGGGTCAAGTTTTATTCTGACGGGTGGCTTGGTCCTAGAACATGTGCGCTTAGAGAATCCTATCAGGATAAAACATTTATCTGGCAAAAATGTCCGGGCTATACCGGTATTTTATATATGGATCAGAACAAGGCAAATCGGGATATCTTGAAAGCCCGCCTTGCAGGACTTAAAATTGCGACCCATACCATAGGAGACAGAGCCGTAGAAGTGATATTAAATGCTTACGAAAATGCGCTTTCCCTATATCCGGATTCGGACCACAGATATACCCTGGAACATGCTTCCGTACTCGGTCCTGATCTGATCGAAAGAATAAAGATGCTTCATGTCATTCCTTCCATCCAGTTCAGTTTTGCAACTACAGATATGTACTTTGTCGAAAACGCACTGGGGAGTGAACGGACAAAATATACGTATCCATGGCAAACCCTTTTAGACAATGACATTATATGTACCGGAGGTTCTGACTTCCCTGTGGAGGTTATTTCTCCTCTATGGGGAATACAGCGGATGGTTACACGGCAGGATGTAAATGCTTTTCCGGAAGACGGATGGCATCCTGAAGAGCGAATAAGTGTGGAAGACGCGTTGCGAATGATTACGATCAATTCAGCCTATAGCTCATTCGAGGAGGATACGAAAGGCTCAATCGAAACCGGTAAGTTTGCGGACATCGTGGTTCTTTCCAGAGACATTCTTGACATTCCTCCAACTGAAATTGCCGCCACAGAGGTAGTGTTGACAATGGTCGGCGGAAAAATTGTCTATGAAAGGGCAGACCAGGTATAGAATCCTTATTCGGCCACCTGATACTTCTGATACTGCAGGTAAGCGTCTTTAAATGCATTGTACGGGTCGATTGCCGCTTCTTTCATTGCTTCATAATCGCCGATTCTAAGTGAAGCGACATTCATATATTTATAAGAGGATATTGCAAGGGACAGTGTATAAGGATTGACATAGGTCACAGGCTTTAAAAAACTGTCTCCGCCAAGACCGATTGCATCTCTTAACGTTGACGGGCCAAAAAACGGCAAAACAAGATAAAATCCATGTCCAATACCATACACACCGAATGTCTGCCCGAGTGTTTCTTTTCTGGGTTCAATATGAAAAAAATATTTCGCCGGGTCCCAAAGCCCCAGAATGCCGATGGTCGAATTCACAGAAAACCTTGCCAGTTCAGAACCGGCACCTTTTGCCTTGCCCTGGAGAATACAGTTGACAAATCGAACCGGAAACTCCAGATTGTCAAAAAAGTTTTTGACGCCCATTCTGGCAGGCGTTGGCACAACCCATTTGTACCCTTTGGCAACAGGCCTGACTACCCAGAAATACATTTTATCATTAAACGTGAAAATGACCCGGTTGACGGATTGAAACGGATCTCTTAAGGAAACCGATTCGACCTGCAGGTCTTCTTCAAATGAGTCAAAATCGTCATCACTGAACGCACCATCTGCACTTTTCTCTGCTTCAATACCGATTTGATCTTTTGTTTCATCTGCATGCTCCTGGCACAGGCCCTGAGAAATAGTGAGCATGAATAACACAAGACATATAAGAATAACATTCAGTCTTGTTATCGCAAAATATTTATGATTTGCACCATGTGTTCGTAACATCTATTTTATTCCTGCTGTAATTTAACCTATTTATTATCCAACAGTCGTGTTTTTTTACGACAGAAGTGTTCATTTGATGCATTTTTAAAGCCATGCCTGCCATGAAAAGGTCATGCACGGCTTTTTATGGTTGCAGTTGACAGCCCCCAAAAACGATCAATAATCCTCATAGATGGCAAGTATATATTGGTTAATGATTTGCTGAATATCATCCGAGTTTGTTTTTGAAAAGCTGACCCCAAGAATAATTTCCTGTTTGTTTTTCTTCAAATTTCTCAGAGTGCCAATAATTTCAACATTACCTTCTATTCCGGGAAATTTGCAGGACAGATTGACTTGATCGTCGAGCCTGAAAGCAGGATATTTTTCGCCACTGACCATCTTTATCTGGCACTTGCAGCCGCGACGGCTGATATCAACCACAAGGCCAGGGCAGTTTTTGTTATCAAAAATCACTTTTGCAGGGAAAAGGCATTTTGCACGCTTATAATTCCGAAGCTCGTGCTTTTCGATAATTTTGGGATATTCCAGAAATACAAGCTTGTAAGGCTTTGAAATCGAATCGATTATTTTGGTCTGAAAGGCGTAAACCGTACCCCCGAAAAGATACTTGATAATCAGTTCATTTCCCACATAAATTTTTTGTTTGACCAGATTATAGGGGGTTGGAGACTTGATGACCATATATATGTCACCTTCCATGCCAACCAGGGCACTGTATGTCGGGATGGAAACATCTGCGAACTCAATCTGAAGTTCGGTTCCCATCTCCAGACTAATCCGCTTGCCATAACCCGACAATTCGAATTCTGAACTCTGCATAACTGATCCTATCATGACTGTCATATCGCCCATTAAAGGCACGATGTTTGTTTATGGCCGGGTGAGCCTTGCCTGACTGTCTCGTGAAGCAGTCTTTCTCATCCACGGTTCGTAAAAAAAGCATACCATTATAAACAAGTCAATTTAAAGAAAATTTTCCCATTTGTCAAATTCCGGTTTGAAGATGTCGATACAGTTCAGGTCTTCTGTTTGGTAAAAAATAACGCATTCTGTGATTTCTCACATCGTCTATATCCTGTTTCAGAAGCGTTGTAACGACCATGCTGTCATGGCCACTTGTTTCAGACGTCAATACCTCACCAGAAGGTCCGATAACAATAACAAGCCCCGGAAACGTCAGACCGTTTCCATTTTTCCCGCACTGATTGCATGCGATGATGAAAATGCCGTTATCATAGGCTCTGGCAGACAGGTGCCTCATCCATGAATCGAATTTTCCCTCGGGCGTTCCCCGGGGAGATGCATGAGGAATAAAAACCGCGTCCACACCTTTCAAGGCCATTTCTGTCGTCAGTTCAGGGAAATGGGCGTCATAACAAAGCTGTATCCCAAACCGGAATCCGTTCCACTCAAATATCTCTATGTTTTTTCCGGCCTTGAATATTTTTTTTTCAGGTGGCGCAATATGAAGCTTTCGATAAATCGCCACCGTCTTGTCCGGCATGATGACAAGATGGGTGGCATATATATGATTCGCCTTATCTTTTTCAGCAAGCCCGGCCAGAATAACGACATTGTGCCGTGTTGAGAGATCTTTCAGGACCCCCACCTCATTCCCATTCACCGGGATGGCCGCGTGCTCAATTTTATCTCCGGTGGCATATCCCGTAATCCCCAGTTCCGGAAAACATATCATCCGGGCACCTTTTTCACCCGCTTCTTTTATATAGCCTGCCATCCGGCCCAGGTTGTCATGTATTCGTGCAAAAGGCACATTCAGGCTGACCACCGCAACACATGTATCTATCATTTTTACAAGCCTCCCGATCTGTGAGAAAGATTGAGAACGATAACACAAGTCTATAACTATTTCCACATCAAACCCTTTTTAACGTTTTTCCGGATATTCTGGCATGCGATAAAATTTCGCACGTTTTTCACCGGAATATCAGTCAAATATCTTAAACCATTTTGCATTTTCTTATATCAATGGTATAAGGATAGTATATCGTCAGTGAAATAAGTAATAGCAATGTACCTGAAATGGTAAGATGATAGGATAATTTGTGTTTACTAGTCAGCCCAACATGTCAATTTCACAGCTGGCCAATCCTCACCAATTATCCGAAAATATCATATGAAGGCATGCCATGGTGAATTTGAAGGATTTTCTGAAAACGTATGATCATGACGATTTTATTATCCAGCTTAAAGCGACGTTTATTTTTTATATATGCATTGCGATCCTGATATGCCTGCCAATTATCATCCTCTATAGCACATATATTGAATATCAAAATCAAACGCTGGGCTATTCTTTTAATGTAATAATCCTCCTTGTCGAGCTGATATCCGCCCTGTTTGTGGCCGGCGCACTTTACTTCCTGGCGCGCGGCTATTATTGTCTTGCCTCACACTTCATCTTGATTGTAACGCTTGCAACCGTATGGGCGGTGATGTTCCTCGACACCGCCACCATTGTATCAAGACTGGACACGATCGCCTTTGTTTTTTGCACACTGAGCATCACCCCTCTTGTGATATCAAAACGGACATCAGGTATTGTTTTCTATTTTTTTATAAATGTTATTATTCTTTTAATATTCGTGTATTATCTGAATACGCAGCTACATCTTGAAAGAACGGATATGATAGATTATCTTTCGGACAATCTTGCTGCCCTTTTTTTCATCTGCTTCACATCCTACAATATTTTCACGATAAACCGGAAAGCACTTCAAAAAACAGAAGAAGATGTCAGAGAACGAAAAATAGCTGAAAAGGCGCTCAAAGAAAGTGAAGAACGGTACCGCCTGATTGCTGAAAACGTATCCGATGTCATATGGACATCGGATATGAACCTTCAATTTACCTATGTCAGTCCGTCGATTATCCATCTTCTGGGATATACACCGGAAGAAAGTATGAAAAAATCAATCTATGGCATACTCACCTCGAAATCATTAGAAAAAAGTCTGTCCGTTTTCGAACGGGTGGTCAAATTTGCGGATCCCAATGAAGAAACAGATCAGCGATCCGTGGCACTCAAACTCGAACTCCTTCATAAAGACGGCCATACCCTGTGGACAGAATCAAAAGTCACCTTCTTCCATGATTCAGACCGAAAAATCACGGGACTCCTTGGCGTCACGATGGATATCAGTGAACAACACCGGGCCATGGAGGAAAAAAAGAAACTTGAAGCCCAGTTGATCCAGTCCCAAAAAATGGAAGCCATTGGCACACTTGCAGGTGGTATTGCCCATGACTTCAATAATATTCTGGCAGCCATTTTTGGCTTTGCCCAGCTTTCAGAAATCAATCTGCCCAAAAACATCAACAAGGCGATTGACTATATTGCACAAATTCAGAAAGCAAGCATGAGAGCAAAGGATCTGGTTCAGCTGATTCTTGCTTTCAGCCGGCAGAACAAACCGGAAATGAGACCCATCGAACTTGATCGGATTATCGAGGATGCACTTAAGCTGCTTAGGGCATCCATACCGACCACCATTAAGATAGAAAAAGACATCAAGGAAGAACTGTGTATAATCATGGCCAATCAGACCCAGATACATCAGGTCATCATGAACCTCTGCACCAATGCCTCACATGCCATGGAAGAAAACGGCGGTGTGCTTGCCATAACCTTGAATTCAGCGATAATAGATCAGGTTGAGTCTGAAAGCATTCCCGGATTGGAGCCAGGGTTATATCTTAAAATGTCCGTTCAGGATACAGGCCAAGGCATGGATCCTGAAACCCTGGAACGTATATTTGATCCCTACTTTACAACTAAAAAACCGGGTGAAGGCACCGGACTTGGCCTGGCCGTGGCCCACGGCATCATGAAAAGCCATGGCGGCGCCATTTCCGTATTCAGCGAACCTGGCGCCGGTTCAATTTTTCATGTCTATTTCCCGTGTGCAGACAAAAACGAACAAATTATGCCCATAGACAAAATGGATATCATTGACAAGGGGCAAGGTCGCATCCTTTTTGTTGATGATGAGGCATTTATTGTGGAGTTGGGAAAAGAAATGCTTAACTTTCTGGGTTACGAGGTCAAATGCACAACCCTTCCTGAAGAGGCGCTTCGATTTTTTGAGGAATCGCCGGATGATTTTGATGCGGTCATCACAGATATGACCATGCCGATTCTATCAGGAGACAAACTTGCAAAAAAATTAATGGCCATTCGGCCGGACATCCCGATCATTGTGTCTACTGGATTCAGTAAGCGATTAACACCGGAGCAAGCCGGAGAAATGGGCATCAAGGCCTACCTTTTCAAGCCCCTTTCCATGGCAGATCTGTCAAATGCCCTTAAAAAAGCGCTTCATAAAAATTTGGACAGATAATCTGTTATTACAATAGAAACTGCGCTCTAATCTTGAAAACCTTTGTTGCCGGCAGATTGAGAATCTCTGTTATTCCTGTTTCTTTTGAAATCTGTTTAAGGCTGTCTTCAATCTCTTCCACAGAAGGGGCAATAACCGTAAACCAGATATTGTAGCTGTTTTCCCTTAGATAATTATGGGTGACACCAGGGAATTGATTTACTGTTTCTGTAAACAGATCAATTTTATCCTCAGGCACTCTTGCGGCGCAAAGTGTGCTGAAAAACCCCAGTTTTTCAGGACCGAAATTTCCGCCAATACGACGGATGATCCCCTTTTCCTTCAGGGATGAGATTCGCTCAATCACTTCATTTTCAGAAAGCGAAAGTTCCTCTGCTATGGCAAGATAAGGCCGGGCGACAATCGGAAACTTTGATTGTATCCGGTTTAAAATCAGTTTGTCAAATTTATCCATCGTAGGCATTTTTGTCTGTTTCCCTTGGGTCAAATGGATAGACGTCTTGAAAAATAGCTGTCAAACAATAGCAAAAAAGGCCCTGTTTTATCACAGAGCCTTTTTTCAAAAACTTGGATCAAATCTGAATGAATTGAAGATTAGACGCAACCAGTCGGTTTTGGAAGACCGGCCATTTTACATGCGCCTTTGCCTGGTCCTGAGGGGAACAGTTCATAAATGTGTTTCAATTTGAATTTTGTAAGTTTGGAAAGAACACGAACCATTGGAGCGATACCATTTTTCTTATAGTAATCCTGAAGTACATCAATAACCTGCTGATGTTCTTCTGTGATCGTCTCGATACCTTCCTGTTTTCTTACATATTCAATCCATGCTTGATCAAAACTGTTGAAATCCAACAAGAATCCATCCTCATCAACTTCAAAATTTTTTCCACCTTCTTCAACTGTTGCCATTTTTTAAATACCCTCCTGTATATTTTTTTTATTGATGTTAGGTTTTACCCTTAATTTCTAATTCAATCGAAAGCGATTTTTTAGCGTATTGTAACCGCTTTGTCAATAAAATACATTCCCGTCATTTAAAGAATGAAATGAATCAAATATCACAAAAAAACTGGAAATATCAAGAATTTCAATTGTCAATCCTAATATTCCTTGGGTGTCAGGTTCAACTCCTCAAGTGTAAATACAGGGCCGTCCTTGCATACCAGTTCCCGGCCGATATTACACCTGCCACACATTCCGATCCCGCATTTCATCCGGTTTTCAAGGGAAAGGATGATATGGTCTTTGGCATAACCCAGTTTTTCAAGCACCGGCAGCGTAAACTTAATCATAATCGGCGGTCCACAGGCAATGGCATATGTATCATCATTACCGGGCGGGCCCACTTTTTCGGCGATATTGGGTCCCAACCCCACATGATAATCCCAGTTTGGCGCCTCACGGTCAATAGTCAGATGGATATTGATATCATCCCGTTTTTCCCATTCAATCAGCTCATCACGATAAAGAATCATTCCCGGCGACCTTGCACCATATACCATGTGAATGCCACCGAACTTCGCGCGATTGGCCGGGTCCAGCATGTACTTAATTGAAGAACGGAGTGTGGTAAACGCAAACCCGCCACCAATAATGAACACATTTTTCCCTTCCAGCTTATCCCAGGGGTACCAGTTGCCAAGCGGCCCTCTTAACCCCATCACATCACCCACCTTCATGTTGTGAAGATGGCTGGTGACTTTTCCGGCTTTGAATACGGTAAATTTGACAAATCCCTTTTCAACCGGAGATGAAGCAATGCCTATGGGTATTTCCCCCACTCCCGGAATAGAGAGTTCTGCAAACTGTCCGGCTTTATAAGCGAATTTTTCTTCATCGCCTTCATTTAAAAATACAAACTTGAAAGTCCTCAGACTCTTATCTTCAGTTGCAATTTCAATATCATCAATGCGAACCGGATAAGGCAAATATGGATTATTCATCACACGTCTCCTTTATTCGCTCTGTTCAGCAGGTTCGTAACGATTCATTTTGTCACAAATACTGCGAATATCTATATTAACCGGACATTGACGAATACATCGCCCACATCCCACACACATAATTCCCTTGTCATATTTATCCACAAAATATTTTAGCTTGTGCATAAACCGTTGTCTGACTCTCTGGGTTTTATCCCCTCTCGGGTTATGTCCGGTTGTATGGAGTGTAAAAAGGGGAGACATGCACGTATCCCAATTTTTCATCCGGATGCCCTTGTTCCCTTTGGTTTCATCCTGAATATCAAAGCACCAGCAGGTCGGGCATGCATAGGTGCAGGTTCCGCAGTTGATACAGGCAAACGCGATATCATCCCAGAAGGAAGCGGAGTGAAGGTCAAGGGTCGCTTTTTTCTTCAACTGATCTGTTTTTACGGTTGAAGCAATTTGGGCTTCAGCCTCGGCCTTCTTCTTGTCCATAACAGATGCGTCGGCGCTTTCCTGCCATTTTGCGGCGGAGAGCAATTCTTCACCTTTTTGGGTCAACGCCTTTGCAATATAATGATCCCCGGCATCAGAAAGAAGGACATCCAACCCGTCTTCGTGATAGGGACCGCATCCTGCAGATGTACAGAAACATGTGCTTTCCGGATTGTCACAGGCAAGTCCCACAAACGTTGTGGCGTTAAATGCGTTCAACCAGTATGGGTCTTGATAATCCGCTGTATCAAAATTCATTTTAACCAGCATGAGTGCTTTTGCATCGCATGGTCTCATGCCAACCACCGCCCTCTTGGAATAATCCTTTTTAACCTCTTTCATAATATGATGATCGTCTGCGGTTTCATCAAGACTATATTCCAACATCACTTCTGATTGGGGAAACACAAACGATTTTGATGACAGTTTTGTATTCAGGAAGTCAAAATCAGGCAGTTCACCCTTGTTGAGCTTTTTGAAATTATGATAGCCGTTTTCCTTGACAGGACCGGACAAACTGTACGATCCGGCCAAACTATCCAATCCTTCAGCCCAGTTTTTTTTGTTAATCTTTACGATCTTCATAACATTTAGCCCTTATGGATATTGTTGTCTGCCCGGGTTACCGGGTCATACCCCATCGAATTTATTTTATAAACGCTTCCGGATCATCAGCCTTGAACGTGTCAAGCGGCGGTCTTTCATCAAGCGTCATACCCGCTTCCCAGCCAAACAACTCCAGACAATCCTTTTCCAGTTTCTTTGTAAATTGCCGAACGTTTATTCCCTGTGGACAAGCCCGCTCACATGCGCCGCAATCCGTACATCGACCGGCACAATGATACGCTCTCAAAAAATGGAATGTCCTTATGTCCATGTCGTTCTGGCTTTTCCCTACCCACTGGGGTTTGGATTCATCCACAAAGCAGGTCGGGCAATAGCACAAGGGGCAGGCATTTCTGCATGCGTAGCATCTTGTGCAGGGCGAAAGCAGTTCCTCAAAATAGGCCCATTTTTCCGCAGGGGCCATGGCCTCGATTTTTTCGATGTCTTCATACCGATTGACATCTTTCTGCTCTTCAACGAGATCGCCTGCAAGTTCATCGTAAATCACAGGATTTCTATGAACACAGATGGCGCAGTTATCCTGCAGGATGTCACTTTTCCTGACGGTTTTTTCAAACCCGTTTCCTTTGACCAGAATGGCATCCCCATCTTCTGAAACAGACGTGATTTCCCCTTCAGCCAATCCAGAGACTTTGCGTTTGTCGATCATGCCCTTGCAAGGAACACCTATAATATAAAGCTGATCCCTTTTTATCTTGTTTTCGATAATATGGGTAACGATGTTTCTTGAATCACATCCTTTGGCAATCACGGCGATTTTATCTTTGCGATTGGTCAGGTAATTGGTCAGGTTAATCCCGCAGTTCGAATCCCAGACAAGTGCTTCCACCTTGTCTGGCCGTTTTACGATACATGGCTCATTCATCATCGGCATGGAGCCTTTTCTGAACCCGACTACCGATTCTACCGTACCTTCTTTCAGGAGCCTTTCTGAAATTTGTTTTATTTTTTCAATATATCCAATCATCTTACGCTACCTTGGCTTCGCTCTTTACAAAATTTGTGTTAGGTCCTAAAGCCTTAACCGAAGCGGTCACCTCGCTCACTACATCAATAAATTTTGTAGATTCAGCAGAGGATATCCACGAAAAATGGAGACGACCGGGTTCAATTCCCATATGCTCCATCAGGTTTTTGAACAATGCGAATTTTCGACGTGCATAATAATTACCTTCCAGGTAATGGCAGTCACCCGGATGTCAGCCGGACACCCATACCGCATCGGCGCCCTCTCGGAGGGCCGCAAGAAAAAACTTGGGGCTCATTCTTCCCGTGCATGGAATACGGATCACCCTGACATTTGCCGGATACTGCATACGTCCGACACCGGCCAGATCCGCGGCCCCGTAACTGCACCAGTTGCATAAAAAACTAACAATTTTTGGTTCCCATTCAGCCATGAGTATAATCTCCTTTTATCTCTTTTTTCTTCCCTTTTTTAAGAATAGGGAAGAAAAAAAAAGTTATTTCCTTTATGCCACCTGACTCAGTGTAAATATCTGAGAAAAAATCTGGCTGTTATCAAATCCGTTATGCCGGATCGCGCCTGACCTGCATGAGGCCACACACAACCCGCACCCTTTGCAAAGGACCGGATTGATTTCAGCTTTTCCGGCAAAGCGGCCTTCCTTCGCAATTGATGGCGCAGAATAAGGACAAACTGACACACATACCATACAGGAACTACATGACATGGGGTCAACTTTTGCAACCTGACCGCTGGTATGGATGGTTTTTCTCGCCAGAAGTGTCACGGCACGTGATGTCGCTGCTTTTGCCTGACCGATTGCTTCAGGTATCGGTTTTGGATAATGCGCAAGTCCGCACAGGAATACACCGTCGGTTGCGAATTCTGAAGGTCCTAACTTTGCATGGCGTTCAACAAAGAAACCGTTTGCATTGAGCGGTAGTTTGAAAAACTGCGCCAACTGTTCATTCTGGTTTGGAATGATGGCGGTTGCCAAGGTCAGGAGATCCGTCTCGATCTCAAGCGGGCGACGCAAGATATGATCCAGAACCGTTACGGTGAGTTTCCCGTCTTTGATGTCCACCACCGGTTTATTGTCCACAGAATAGCAAATAAAGATCACACCTTCCTTACGGGCTTCCTTATATATATATTCACGTTCACCATAAGTTCTGATGTCTCTGTAGATGATATACACATTCATGTCCGGATTGCGTTTTTTCAGCTCCAGTGCATTATCCACAGAATGGGTGCAGCAGACTCTTGAACAATACGGTCTTTCTTTTTCCCGTGAGCCGACACACTGAATGAACACAGCCGAATTCATGCTCTTAAGAGAAGGGTCTTCAACCATCAATTTTTTATCAAGGTCAAGACTTGTGATGATTCGCGGATCTTTTCCATAGTTGTATTCTTTGGGCATGAATGGAGAGGCACCGGTTGCTATCACAGCAACGCCATGCTCAATCGTTTTTGCTTCCCCGTTTTCATCCACCGTGGATTTAAAATTCCCGACAAACCCGTCCACACTGGTAATCGTTGCGTTCAGATGAACATGAATTTTTTCATTACCATTGATTTCATCGACCAGTTCCACAATTTTTTCTTTTACATTTTCACCGGTTGTTGTCTTGTAAAGGCATAGTGCCTGCCCACCCAGTTGCGCGTCTTTTTCGATGATATGGGTTTCAAATCCCTGGGCGGCAAAACTTCTGGCGGTTGTAATACCGGAAAGACCGCCACCTATGATCAGTGCTGTCTGGTTCAACTGGAGTTCGGCTTCTTCCAATGGTTCAAAAAGAGCGACCTTGGTCACCGCACTTCTGACCAGATCTTTTGCCTTTTGTGTGGCCAGTTCAGGAGCATCCTTGTGAACCCAGGCATTGTGGTTTCTGATATTGGCCATTTCAAACAGATATTTGTTTAAACCCGCGGCCAAAAGGGTCTCCTGAAAAAGCCCTTCATGGGTTTTCGGCGTGCAGGCCGCAACAACAACCCTGTTCAGATTTTTCTCCTTGATAATCTCCGTCATCTTGTCCTGGGTATCCTGACTGCAGGAGAACAGATTATTGCCTGCATACTCCACATAAGGCAGTTTTTCCGCATATGCCTTAACAGCGTCCACATTCACCACACCGGCGATATTGGTTCCGCAACTGCAGACAAATACGCCGATTCGGGGACGGTCGCCCTTGACATTCAATTCAGGAATCATTTCCGCCTGTTTGGTTTCAGTTCCTCTTGCTGCGGTCAACGACTGGCCTGCAGCAGTTGCGGCTGCGCTGGCATCAACGATGGATTCCGGTATATCCTTGGGTCCCTGGAATGCGCCACAGACAAAAATACCTTCCCGGGAGGTATTGACCGGTTCAAATGCGGATGTATTGCAAAAATGACTCTGTGTAAGATCGATTCCCAGTTTTTCGGAGAGTTTTACTGTATTTGGATCTGCTTCAAGGCCGATGGACAATACGACCATGTCAAACACTTCAATCTGAATGTCTCCGTTTTCATCGGCATATCGGACTTCCAAATCGCCGGTTTCCGGAATTTCCACGATCGTATGAATCCTGCTTTTAACAAATCGTACGCCTTTTTTCTCTTTTGCGTTTACATAATATTCCTCAAAATCCTTGCCCGGCGTCCTCATATCCATATAAAAAATGGCACAATCAAGATCATCACCCTCATGTTCCTTGGCGATGACAGCCTCTTTTATGGCATACATACAGCACACGGCAGAACAATGACCATTATCGCATTTATTAAGTTCACGGGAACCGATACACTGAAGCCAGGCAATTTTTTTGGGCTCCTTCTGATCGGATATGCGGGTGAGATGGCCCATGGTGGGGCCTGATGCAGACAAAATTCTTTCAAATTCAAGAGAGGTTATCACGTTTTTATAGTTTGAATACTGGTAGTTGTCAAAACGTGACGGATCAAATGGCTTGAAGCCCGGAGAAAGAACAACAGCCCCGACATTCAGTTTTACAGTCTCTTCTTTCTGATCATAATCAACAGCGCCTGTGGGACAGACTTTTTTGCAGTTTCCGCACTTGCCTTTGGTCAGATAAATACATTCATCCGGATTGATGACGTATTTTAAAGGAACTGCCTGATCGTATTCCACGTAAATCGCTTTTCTCTTCTTCAATCCAGCGTTATACAAATCGGTTACTTTTTTAGGACATTTTTCCGCACAAAGACCGCAAGCAATACACTTTGATTCATCAACGTATCTCGGTTTCTGAAGGAGTTCGACTTCAAAATTTCCTGCCTCGCCTTTTATATCTATAACTTCGCTTAATGTCTTTAGCTCAATATTCAGATGCCGGCCGACCTCGACCAGTTTGGGTGAGATAATTCACATCGCGCAGTCATTGGTCGGGAATGTCTTGTCCAGACGAGACATCACACCACCAATGGATGGTCCCTTTTCAACCAGATACACATAATACCCTGAATCAGCCAAATCCAGAGCAGACTGCATGCCTGCGATTCCGCCACCTAATACCATAACGGATCCAATTACATTCTTTGGCATTGTTTATTTCTCCTGATCATGTATTGATACAATCAATGCATCCTTTTGTCAGCATGGATGTATCAGCCCCAAAGTTATTGGTTTAATTAACAATACACTATAAAAAGTCTATTAGAAATTGCCTCCAAAATTAAAAACAAATTATTTAGATATATGGCGGCCAAATTCTTGTCAATATATTTATGTGTTGTTTAACCTAATGCGTGTTACCATCCCAGAGCCAGATATTTATGTATAGACTCGGCAGCAGCTCTACCTGCGCCCATAGCAAGAATAACGGTTGCAGACCCAGTCACGATGTCACCACCTGCCCAGACACCCTTCTTGCTGGTCTTTCCGGTCGCCTCATCTGTAACTATATAACCCCATTTATTTAATTGAAGGTCTTTTGTTGATTTTGTCAGAAGCGGATTGGCACCCGCACCAACGGCAATAATCGCAAGATCGCATGCCAGATCAAACTCCGAACCCTTTATCGGAACCGGTCTTCTTCTGCCGGAGGCGTCCGGTTCACCCAACTCCATTTTCAAACCGGTCATCCCCTGAAGCCTGCCCTTGTCGTTTCCAAAAAACTTCACCGGGCTCGTCAGATAAAAGAACTCAACACCTTCTTCTTCGGCATGATGCACTTCTGCACCTCTTGCAGGCACTTCCTCTCGGGATCTTCTGTAAACGATCCGTGATGTTTCCGCACCCAGTCGAAGAGCTGTTCTGGCGGCATCCATGGCCACGTTGCCTGCACCCAGCGTGATCACATTCCTGCCTTTGATAATGGGTGTATCATATTCCGGAAACTTGTATGCTTTCATGAGATTGGAGCGTGTCAGATACTCATTGGCTGAAAACACACCAATCAGATTTTCACCGGGTATATTTAAAAATGTAGGCAGTCCTGCACCTACACCCAGATAGATGGCGTCATATCCTTCCTCAAACAGTTCATCCAGGCTCAAGGTTCGTCCGATAACTGCGTTCAACTCAATGCTGGCTCCCATTTTTTCCAGGCCGGCCACTTCCGAGAAAACAATATCTTTGGGAAGCCTGAATTCCGGAATACCGTAAACCAGAACCCCGCCAGGCTTATGAAAGGCTTCGAAAATCGCAACATCATGCCCTTTGAGCAGAAGATCTCCTGCCACGGTCAATCCGGAAGGACCGGAACCGACCACTGCGACCCGCTTTCCGGTTTTTTCCTGTTTTTCAGGCATCGGTGCTTTTTTATTCGCTCTTTCATAATCGGCCACAAACCGCTCCAGGTTACCGATGGCAACCGGATCTCCCTTTTTCCCGACAATACATCTCCCTTCACATTGGATCTCCTGAGGGCATACCCGCCCACATACTGCCGGCAGGCTGTTCTTTTCCCAGATTTTACTGATGGCCTTTGTAAAATCGCCCGCTTGTACATGTTTGATAAATCCTGGAATATCAACTCCCACCGGGCAGCCTGTGACGCATGCCGGATTTTTGCATTGAATACACCTTGCCGCCTCTTTCATTGCGGTTTCAGGGCTTTGCCCGGTTGGCACTTCTTCGAAATTCCTGGCCCGGACTTTCGGCGCCTGTTCAGGCATGGGCTGTCTCGGAATTTTTTCATTTTTTGTCTGCTGCTTCTTTTCGTCAGCCATTATATCCTCCATCACATTATTTCCCATATATTTTGCAACTGTGATCTTCCTCTTCTCTGTAAGCCTGAAGCCTCATCATCAATTCATCAAAATCGACTTCATGCCCATCAAATTCCGGACCATCCACACAGGCAAATTTTGTTTTACCGCCCACAGATACGCGACAGCCACCGCACATTCCTGTGCCATCAATCATAATCGGATTCAGGCTTACCAATGTCTTGACATTGTACTGCCTGGTGATATTGCTGACTGCTTTCATCATGGGAACCGGACCAATTCCCACGACCAGCTTAATATCTTCCTTTTCAAGCTTATCTTTCAATATATCGGTTACAAATCCATGGTGCCCATAGGAACCATCATCTGTGCAGACAAAGAGATGATTGGAGGCGGCCTTCATCTGATCTTCAAGAATCAGGAGATCCTTATTCCGCGCACCAATAATGCAAGTTACATCATTCCCTACCTCTTTCAGGCCCCTGGTAATGGGGTGAAGCACGGCAACACCTGTGCCACCGCCAATACAAATGACCTTTCCCAATTTTTCAAGATGGGTAGGTGCGCCCAGAGGACCGATAACATCCATATAGACATCTCCCACCTTCAAATCCCTGAAAAGTGCTGTAGATTTTCCAACAACCATATAGATTATTGTAATCGTCCCGTTGTCAGGATCTGTATCTGCCATGGTAAGCGGAATACGTTCCCCTTCCTCAGTTGCTTTGAGAATCACAAACTGCCCGGGCTGTGCTTTTCTGGCAATCAATGGCGCCTCAATTTCATTCATGATGACGGTACCACCGGCCATTTCCTCACGTTTTACAATTTTAAACATACCCCCTCCTTATATCGCTCAAATGGTAAATCAACGGTGGAAAAATTAAGTTAAATATCACAAGGGCATGATGTTGTCTATATTATTAATTTGGCATTCCCGGACAAGCTTTTATTCAATCAGAATATTTGAAAATAAAATGGATGAATTTTGCCGGCTTTATAAATATTCTCATGAATTATTTACATGATTTTGAAAAAGAAATTGAAAAAAAAAAACTAGCATGATAATTACGAACCTTCTTTTTCCGACCTATTTGGTCGACAAAGGAATTTAAGGACAATGTTTTATATTTCACAAAAAAACAAATATGCGTTAAAAGCGCTTTATGAACTTGCAAAACACAAAGGGGAAGGACCTTTAAAAACGGCTGAAATTTCAAAACGCCAAAGGATCCCCCTGAAATTTCTTGAGGTGATACTTGCAGAGCTGAAACGAAGCAAGATCATTGCTGCCAAGAGGGGGTACCAGGGAGGCTATACATTTGTGGGATCACCAGAAAAAATAAGCGTTGGTGATGTTATCCGGTTTATAGCAAAACAACCGGATAAAGATGACTGTATTGCATGCGGCAAAGAAATAAAACATTGCCCCTATATACCATCCTGTGCATTTTTCCCTTTATGGCAGAAAGCGCATGATGCAATTTTCAGAATCTACGATGAAACGACGTTGCAGGATCTGTTGGAAAACAAACATGCAGACGGCATTTTTTCGTTAAAATAATTTGTTTAAAAGAGGACCATTCTATACGGATTGGAAACAAAGGTTGAAAACTATGAACAAGTTAAAATCGCTTTTTCGATGGGCTGCATTCTTTTCAATTGCAGTTTTATTATTCGCTTACGGCGCGGTTGCCGAAAACGCCTCCAGCAATCAGAATGACGATTCGGGTAGGAGAGCAGACCTTATCCTGATCGACACCATGAAGGTATTTGGAGAACTTGAACGGCCACCCGTCGAATTCCTTCACGACCGGCATACGGATGCGCTTCAAAAGCAGGAAAAGGACTGCAGTGTTTGCCATGAAAAAACAGACAAGGGACAATTGATTCCCAAATTCAAGCGCCGTATGGATGAAGACAGGAAAACGACTGAAGACATCTACCACGAGAACTGCATTGACTGTCATAAGGAAATGACGGGAAAAGTGGAGAAATCAGGCCCTGTGGCGTGTGGAGAATGTCATAAGGAAGAACCATCCTTTCTGTCGTCAAGGCAACCCATGGGCCTTGATAAATATCTGCATTACAGGCATGTAAAAGCCTATGATAAAGAAAAAAAATGTGAAACCTGCCATCACGAGTACAATAAAGCCACAAAACAGCTTTTATATGTGAAGGACAAGGAAGGATCATGCCGGTATTGCCACAAACAGGTTACGGAAGAAAACAGGATGTCCATGGCGTTAGCGTCACATGCAGCCTGTGTAAACTGCCATCTTGATAAGGCAAGCAGGAAACAGGATGGCGGGCCTGTCAAGTGTCAGGGATGCCATGATCTGAAAAGCCAGAAAATGTTCAGGGAAGTATTTGACGTGCCCAGAATGGACAGAAAACAACCGGACACCGTTCTGATCAAGGCAGGCGATGAAACCCTTGATGCAACAGTACAAAGCAGGATGAATTTTGTCCCGTTTGATCATAAAGCCCATGAAGGCTATAATGATACCTGCCGGGTGTGTCATCATGCGGATATCAGTACCTGCAGTAAGTGTCACCCGCTTTCTGGTGCCAAAGAAGGAGACGGAATCAGCCTCGAGCTTGCCATGCACAAAGATGATGCCATGCAAAGTTGTGAAGGATGCCACAACGCAGCCAAAGAAAATAAGGAATGTTCAGGGTGCCATTCGTTTATCAGTGAGAACCGGGATGTTGATACGGATTCCTGCCTGAAATGCCATATGGCACAAAAAGAAAATACTACCGAAAACACCAAAGATAAGGATGATGCCATTTCCGCCATGCTTCTGGCATCAAGAAATCTGTCCGGAGAAAATTACACACTCTCCGATATACCGGAAAAGGTTGTCATAAAAAAACTGTCCAAAAAATATGAGCCTGCCGAGTTCCCTCATCGGCAGATAGTTAAAAAACTCGTGGAAGATATTAAAACCAATAAAATCGCAGCATATTTCCATGCTGAAAAAGGAACGGTCTGCCAGGGATGTCATCATAATGGACCGGCAACGCTTACGCCGACGCGTTGTGCCAATTGTCATAATGAACCCTTTAATGAGAATGATATGCACAAGCCGGGCCTGTTGGGTGCCTATCACAGGCAGTGCATGGAATGCCATGACAATATTGGGCTTGAAAAACCAGCCGGTTGCACAGGATGCCATAAGGAAAAGTAGAATTTTATTAAATTCATAGAATATGTTGAGGTAAGTTTATGTCCATATCACGAAGAAAGTTTCTAGGCTGGATGGGTGCTGCAGGAGCAACTGCCACTGTGGGAAAATCAGCCAAGGCTGCTTCTAACAAGCATTTTACCGGGTATCCGGAAGGATTGGGCGTTTTGCATGATATTACCGCCTGTGTGGGATGCAGGGAATGTGAGGCAGCATGCAACAAGGTAAACGAACTCCCTGAACCGGATAAACCCTTCAAGGATACATCGGTTTTAGATCAAAAAAGAAGTGCCACGACAAAAGCCTATACGGTTGTGAATAAATACGATGCCCCGTCAAAGGCCAAGGCACCGGTGTTTAGAAAAATGCAATGCAACCATTGCCTTGAACCGGCTTGTGCATCCGTGTGTTTTGTCGCGGCCTTCAGCAAACAACCCGCAGGTCCTGTTGTATATGATCCAACCGTATGTGTGGGGTGCCGCTACTGCATGATTGCATGTCCCTTTGAAATTCCAACCTATGAATACGACGATCCATTCACACCGGAAGTCAAAAAATGCACCATGTGCGCGCCCCGGATCGCAAATGGACAGCTTCCCGGATGCGTGGAGGCATGCCCAAAAGAGGCGCTCATTTTCGGCAAAAGGGATAATCTTCTGAAAATCGCGAAAGAAAAAATCCGAAAGCACCCGGATCGTTACATTGACCATGTCTATGGAGAGCATGAAATGGGAGGCACGAGCTGGTTGTATATATCAGGTGTGCCATTTAATGAGGTGGGGATGAGAGAAGATCTGGGCGTGACCCCCGCACCTTCCCTTACGTCAGGTGCCCTCCATGTGGTTCCGATGATTGTTGGTCTTTGGCCGGTATTTCTTGCAGGGATGTACGGAATGACCAAAAGAAGAGAAAAAATAGCCGTAGAAGAAAAGAAAAAAGCGGTTTCTCATGCTTTAGAAAAAGCCAATAGTGAAGCGGAAGAAAAACTTGCACTGGCCCTTGAAAAAGCAAACCAGGATAAGGAAAAAGCCTTAAAGCAAGCTCAACAGGAGAAAGAAAAAGCCGTCAAGGAGGCCCTTGCCAGCACTGCCGAGACCAAACCCGCCAAGGAGGATTCCTGATGTCTGAACAACTCATTTCTGAAAATAAAACTCTTTTTACACCATTTAATGTAATTGCAGGAATTATTGTAATCATAGGTCTTGTTATTACTTTTTTAAGATTTACCAAAGGCCTTGGCACCGTCACAAACCTTTCCGATACCAGCCCTTGGGGGATATGGATCGGATTCGATCTCATGTGTGGCGTGGCCCTCGCAGCAGGGGGTTACACAGTGTCCTCTGCATGTTACGTATTTGGTATGAAAAAATATCATGCAGCTGTGAGGCCGGCTATTCTCACCGCCTTTCTTGGATATGCGACCGTACTGGTTTCTCTTGTGTATGACGTGGGCAGACCGGTCCGGCTGGCGATGGCCTATCCTTTTGTCGTGCAGCAGGGAACGACATCCTTGCTGTTTGAGGTCGGTTTGTGTGTCATGATCTACCTGTCTGTTCTGTTTCTCGAATTCACCCCGATTCCCCTTGAATGGCTCGGATTGAAAAAAATCCGGAATATCATGATCAAACTGACAATGGTCCTGACCATCTTCGGCGTGGTTCTATCCACCCTCCACCAGTCATCACTGGGCGCCCTGTTTCTGATAGCCCCTTCAAAACTCCATCCCCTGTGGTATTCCCCCTACATTGCGGTTTACTTTTTTGTTTCAAGTATCATCGCAGGGCTTTCCATGGTCATTTTTGAAGGCACGCTATCACACAAGGCATTTCATGGCAAAATGGACAAGACGTATCTTGAAGAACACGACCCTCTGGTTCTTCAATTCGGCAAGGCCGCATCTCTCGTGCTTGCCGGCTACTTTTCAATCAAGATCATCGGTATTGCCGCCGACAACAACTGGCATCTTCTTGTAACACCTTACGGGCTGTGGTTTCTTGTAGAACTTCTTGGTTTTGTGGCACTACCCTGCTTTTTATATGCCATAGGCGCGCGTGACAAAAATCTTAAGCTGATCAGATTCACAGCCGGGTGGACCGTTTTTGGCATTGTCTTAAACCGGCTCAATGTATCCCTGATCGCCTTTAACTGGCAGAAACCGCTTAGCGAAAGATACATCCCCAGTCTGATGGAAATCGGACTGTCGGTTTTCATGGTGACCGCTCTCATTATTGCGTTTAAATTTATTGCGACAAACATGCCGGTTTTCCATGAGCATCCGGATTATAAGGAAACCCATTAACAGGCTTACGATTACTGTATGCCTGTTTTTTTTTACATTTGAGGTAAGATATGGAACATACATTTTATACCCTGCAGGAATTCATGCTGCATACAGAATCCGTAACCTATATTATCCTGGCGATAATACTTCTGGGGGTTCTGGGATTCTGGCTGTTTCTGACAGAATACGATGACTGATTAACATGAAACGCTATGTCATTGAGGAAACATTATCCGTGTATGACATATTGTAAAGACATACTTCGGGATTATCCCGTAGAAGAATATTAATTTAAGGAGGCTGTATGGCAGATTCAGCGAACTGGGACTGGGGAACCGGTGAAAAGCTCATTTCGGATCTCGATGAATGGAAATCCTCGTTTAACTGGGTTGAAGAACCCTATGTCAGTCCTGATGGAGAACAGATCGCATCAATCGTGAATGTTGATGAAGCTGAATTTAACGTGTGCGTGAACGGGGAAGTCTGGAGGGAAGATATTTATGACAAGGCCTGGCATCTTCGTTACACACCAGACGGGCGCCTGACTGCACTTGTGAATGAAAATGATGAATGGACCGTTGCGGTAGACGGTGAGTCATGGGAAAACACATTTGATTATGCATGGAATCCCATTTTCAGCAAAGACGGTGGAACGATCGCTGTTTCCTTTCAGAAAGACGGCGAATACGGCATGGCCAGAAATGACGCGCCCTGGGAAGAATTGTTTGCCAACCTGAACTGCCCGGAGCTTTCCCCGGACGGCACAAAAACTGCCGCTACTGTCCAAATAGAAGACCTGGGCTCTGCAGATATTTTCAAATTTCAGGATGGTGTTTTTACAGCAGCAGATGACGGGACGCCATGGGACAGCAAGTTTGTCAATGTCTGGTGGAAATCGTTCAACCATGACGGTTCAAAACTGGCTGCTGAAATCCGGTTGAACCTCTATGATTATACCATTGCGGTGAACGGTGAGCCCTGGGCAAAAACATTTGCCAGCGTATGGAAACCGATATTCAGGCCGGGAACGGATTCGGTTGTAGCACCCGTTAAAGCTGCAGGGAAATGGACCATCGCCGAAGACGGCAATATTATCTGGGATAAGGGTTTTGTCCAGCTCTGGCAGCAGATGTTCAGCCCGGACGGAAAAAAAATTGCGGCCATCGTGGCCCCCTCTTTTGGCAGATGGACTGTTGCTGTGGATGGCATTGCCTGGTCAGCCACCATTGGCGACATGATCACGGAAATGGTTTTCAGTCCGGACAGCAGCAAAGTGGCAGCCATTGCCCTTGAAGATGAAAAATGGACACTCATCGTCAATGGGTCATTATGGCAGGACACCTATGATATGGCCTACCAACCGGTGTTCAGCCCGGACAGCCAGATGGTTGCTGCAAAGGTTGAAAAAAACAAAAAATTCACCTTTGCAATCAATGGCAAGACCTGGAATCAGAAGTTTGATTACGTGTGGGATCCTGTTTTCAGCCCAGACGGCAAAAATATTCTTGCCAGAACCGTTGAAGACGGCAAATATTACAGAAGGGTCATACCTGTAAATGAGATGATCGGCTGATATAAGGGGATACATATGAACAACTTTAATACGCTTTATAATTTGGTAACAGGCCCTCTGGTATGGCTTACATTTCTCGTGTTTATCGGAGGGAGTGTTTATAAAATCCGACAACTTTTTTCGCTTGTAAACAACAAGGAAAAATTTATCTACTCTTACATGAGTTTAAAATTCAGTTTAAGATCACTCGCACACTGGGTTGTCCCGTTTGCAACGGTAAACTGGCGGAAACATCCGGTCATGACGGTCATGACATTTTTATTTCATTTCTGCCTGGTGCTCATGCCCCTTTTTCTGACTGCCCATGTCACGATCATTCACGAAGCATGGGGAATCAGATGGGTAACGCTGCCTGATGGCATTGCCGACACCATGACAATGATCGTCATTGCAGGCGCACTATTTTTCCTGATAAGAAGATTCACATTAAGAGAAGTCCGATATTTATCCGTGGCATCCGACTATGTTCTGGTCGCAATTGTGGCGGCACCATTTGTAACCGGATTTCTTGCCTATCACCATATATTAAACTACCAGCTGATGCTTATTCTTCATATTCTTTCAGGTGAAATCATGCTTATGGCCATCCCGTTCACCCGATTCAGCCATATGCTGTACGCGATTTTTACACGTACATACATAGGTTCCGAGTTTGGAAGTGTCAGGCACGCAAGAGACTGGTAGAAAGGCAATAACACCAGCCGGTAAAAAAAGAATACCCGGTTGACAAGGAGGATCGATAATGACGAATCCGTCAGAAAATAAAAAACCAATGGTTCTTGATGAAGGCCTTGAAAAAGGTGCGGCAAAGCTGACCCAGGACCGGATCGAAAAAACAATCAAACAGGTTCTTGAAGGCGAAACAGGCGCAAGATTCAAAGCCTATGTTGAAACATGTGTGCATTGCGGCCTCTGTTCAGATGCCTGTCATGTTTACCTGTCCCTGGATAGAGACCCCAAGTATTCACCTGCCGGGAAAGTTAAACGAACGATTGGTGAAATTATTAAACGCAATGGAAAAGTCGACGCCCAGTTCATTAAAGAAGCATCTGTGGTTGCATCGACCGAATGCAACCTGTGCAAGCGGTGCGCCATGTATTGCCCGTTCGGGATTGATACCGCGTATATGATGCTGATTGTCCGGCGTATCTGCCACAAACTGGGCGTAACACCCCTTTACATCCAGGATACCGCTCATAGCCATGCGGCCACAATGAACCAGATGTGGGTAAAAGAAGATGAGTGGATTGATACGCTTCAATGGCAGGAAGAAGATGCCCGGGAAGAAATTCCAAACCTGAGAATCCCTCTGGATAAAGTGGGGGCAGATATCATGTATTCGGTTATCGCACCGGAACCCAAATTCCAGCCGCATCTGATCTATGATATGGCGATCATCATGAATACTGCAGGCATCAACTGGACCATGCCATCTGAACCCGGTTGGGACAACAGTGATATGGCCATGTTTACCGGTGATAATGAACTTTGCGCCCGGCTTAAAAAAGAGCATTTTGATCTGGCTGCCCGGCTTAAAGTGAAAAAAATCGTCATGGGCGAATGCGGGCATGCATTCCGCTCCGTGTATGACGTGGGAAACCGAATGCTGGGATGGCGCATGCATCCCTTCAACACCATTCATGCGATTGAATTTTATTATGACCTTTTAAAAACGGGAAAAATCAAAATCCGGGAAAAATATAAAAAGTCCGTCACCCTCCATGATCCGTGCAACGTCTCCCGTGGGCGTGGCCTTCACGACAAGGCCAGATGGGTGATCAATCAAATATGTGAAGACTTCACGGAGATGTATCCCAATCGTGAACATAATTACTGCTGTAATGCCGGAGGCGGTGTCGTCAATTGCGGGCCGCCATACAAAATCAAACGGGTTACCAGCAACCGGGTCAAGGCCGAACAGGTAGCCAAAACCGGTGCGGAAATTCTCATCACCCCATGCCATAACTGCCACAGCGGTATGGATGATATTCTGGCCTACTATAATATAGAGATGCACACCAAGTTCATCTGTGAAATCATCAATGAAGTGATGGTAAAACCGGAAGAGGCGTAGAGCCCTGCCGGCCCAAATAAATATCGATTTCTTAAACGGCTGCCTGTCATTCACGCAGCCGTTTTTTTTTATTCTGCCCACACCATGAATCGGTCCTTTAGCCATCATGAGATTTTATAGAAAATCCTTGAAATAAACAGTCAAACAGTCAAACATCATGCTATCTCACACTTGTTTTTCCCATTTTTAATAGGGGCAATAGGCAACTCAAATAAAATAAGGATTCTACCATGTGGTCGTTCACAAAGATTTATCTGGTTCCATTAACTGTTGTTGTGGGTTACATGATAGGTGGTTTATGGACTTTTCTCACACCTTTTTCCGTTTTTGTCGTCATGCCATTTTTTGATTTAATCACTGGTCAGGATATGACAAATGCTCCTGAATCATATGAAAAAATTCTGGAATCACAAATCTCTTATCGCATTATCACCTGGATTTGTGCCCCCTTACAAATCATTACCGTATGTTGGGGGCTTTTTATGTCCACTTACGGGAAAATATCCGTTTTGGAATTCATGGGGATTGCCGTTTCTGTTGGCGTATGTTCCGGGGTTATGGGAATCAATGTGTCCCACGAACTGGCCCATAGGGTGAATGGCAAACTGGAGCCCTTTCTGTCCAGGTTCATGTTGTGGAGTGTGTTGTATATGCATTGGGGATTGGAACACGTGGTGGGTCATCACCGGCATGTGGCCACGCCTGAAGATCCGGCAACCGCAAAGCTTGGACAATCATTTTATGCGTTCTGGCCCCAAACGGTATTCGGCAGTTTCAATAGTGCCTGGGAATTTGAAGCCAATCGTCTTCAGAAGAAGAATTTACATGGCTGGTCCCTGAAAAACAAAATGGTTGTGTTTATTTTGCTTCAATTTATTTTGGTTCTTGCCGTGACGCTTTTATTCGGCGGTAAAGGGCTTATTTTCCTGATCATCCAGTCGTTGGTGGCCATATCTCTCCTTGAAATCGTCAATTATATTGAACATTACGGATTGCTTCGAAAAATGGAAAACGGCCAATATGAAAAGGTAAAACCCTGGCACTCCTGGAATTCAAGTAACCGGCTCACCAATCAGTTTCTGTTTAATCTACAGCGGCATTCGGATCATCATTATAAGCCGGGCAGACGATATCAGATACTCAGGCATTTTGACGAGAGCCCTCAATTGCCCACAGGTTACGCCGGCATGATACTTTTAGCGGCAATCCCTCCACTCTGGAGGAGTATAATGGATCCTAAAATTAAAGCCATTCGTGAAAGAGAAAACAGGCCTGTGAAGTATTCAAATTAAAAAATTTATATTTTTTAAATGCCCTGTGATTGCGCAGAAGTTAAACGAATATTAGGATTCAGACCTCGGAGTAAACACTAAATTATCCTTGAGTATTTGAATGGCGCTATTTGCAATACGTTCCACACGTGAACGGCTTACAAGCGGTTCCATTCCAGTAAAGTTCAAGGCCAAACGATTGTTTAAAGTAGCTGAGAAAGCAGCCATAGCGCTCATCGTTGAAAGGGATGAAAGACAACCCAATGTTTCTATGGAAAGGTCTCCATATTGTGCGGGTATGTCCACACTTCCTATGTTACTCAGGTCAATAGCCCCTGTTGTTGTCAGTTCATAGAAGTAGGCATGAAGCATGCTTCCAATTCTTCCTGTACCTGAAAATTTTGTGAGAAATTCAACACAGCGTAACATGGCAATGGCCGAATATTGTTCTTCCCGTTCAATGCTTCTTAAAATCGATTCTCGGTTCTGCCGGGCAATTTCCCAAAAATCACTATCGGCATGGGCTTGCATAAACCATACAATTACCGATGAAAACTGGATTAAATCGTCTTCAATGGGTGATATGAGGTATTTGCGCATATCGACTTCAGAAGTCGGCGTAAAAGTACTTTTCTTTATTATTTTCTGCTCTTTTGCAACAGCCAGGATCAAAGCGGCAGTCAATGCCCCGTGGACAGTTGTTTTTTCGTTTCGTGCTCTTGTTATCAAGGATTCCAAAACCGAAGAAGGAAGTACATGTGCAATAATAAAGGCTTGCCTCTTGCCAGGCAGTGTCCATCTATCCCATTTAAATTTTTTTGGTGCGCCCAATCGGATCATGGCTCCCAATAACCTGAATAAATGAAGAAAAAATCGTATCCGCCCTTTTATCTTTTTTGTCCATGCAGGATAAAAGTCTTCCATTCCTTGTTTTAGAGTAAGTTCAGGCAGGTTGGATGGGTGACCCGCAATAGCTCCTGATGCCGAATGGATAAGATCTCTTAGTAGATATGCAATTGACTTGCCATCGGTGATTGAATGGTGCAAACATAAAATTACGGTAGATGTATGTGGGGTGTGCCTTACCAGAACACAACGGGCAAGAGGTCCACCAGGAGTAAAATAAGTATTGCATTCATATTCCGCCTCCTTGACCCAAAAATCTTCAGGTGCCTCAACTATCCGCAATGGGATTTTCGGAATATTGCCACTTTCAAAATAAAGCCCTGCCCATCCCTTCCGTATAATACGCACACGCAGCAAAGGATGTCTGGCCTGAATAGAATCAAGTCCTGCTCGTAGTGCCTTTTGGGTAAGATTACCCTGGATACATGCATGTATGACAGCGTTAACTCGACATATGTTATCAATGAGAAACAGGGACTTCTCAAAGGTAGTTAATTCTCGTTCAATTTTGGGTTCTTTTTCATAAATTTCTGGTTGCATGGCTCAGTCTACCTTATTTATATAGAAATAATTGTAGATATTATGCTTATCTTAATAGTGGAAGGCTACTTTGATTGTCAATGTATTTTTTATCATTACAACTGTGTCCAAGTTTATCTATCATCCATGGTAACTGCTGCTCGACGCGCACCAGGGCCATAGCGACGTTTCTCATTAAATCGGCTTCAGGAAGGGATTTTTCAAGATATCGGATAAGCCAGGGCGCGTTTTTACCGATTAAACTTCCAACGGTATAAACCTGGATGGTGGCAGGTTTATTTGATGGTGTGCTGACTTCAACAATCTCTTCCGCACCCAAGATAAGGATGTCTCCGTTTGGATTCTGGAAGTGTGATACATTATTATTATATATTAGATAATCAAATGTAAAATTAAGCTTGAGGCTGATAAAACCGACACCGTATTTCATCTGGATTTGGATTTTTTTTCCCTCCGGTAGAGGTGCTTCCGATACATGATCGAACTGGGGAAAATACTCAGGCATGGTTTTCACATCCCATATATGAGGTTTTATTAGTGAAATAGGTACCGGATATGTTTGGACGCAAGTGGCAAATTGGAGAGGCAGTTTACCACCATTATATGCGTAGTCCTTTTTAGGGTGAAGGAGGATCGGTGTCCCGATTTGTGCAATTTTATAGAGTGTCTGTTTAAGATCAGACCGGATACTATACAGCGGGATGTCCATTTTACTTCCGTATGTGTGTCTTTCTTGTCTTTTTATTCCGGAATCTTCCAAAAACGTCTCCTTGCATTGCTGAATCATCATTGATGTCGCAACAGGAATTGAAGTCATTTTGGTTTCCGGGTTGGCTTTTAAGAAAAGCCGGTAAAAAAAACTGGCGGACGCCATATCATGCCAGTGTGTCAGGACAAGCAGCGTTTTTTTATTACTGATGGGCAGAAATTCAAACCTTAATGCACTCGCGTCCACATCTCCTTTATGTAATAGCGCGGAAACATCTCCGTTGTCTTCGGCAGTATACTGCCAGTAATATGCCGATTTAAGCGGAAAAGCACCCAGGTCAAATTCCTCGATATATTTCACCATGACATGATTGTCCCGCATCGCCACATTTTGTACTTCTTTATACTGAGGGAATGCAGCGAGGGTCTTGGCAATGGCAGAAAAACGCAAGCGAACCGTTTCTTCGGGAAGGTCGACCACAGTCATGGCACATGCAAGGCGGGCATTGTCATAAGATTTTATCTGTCCGTGGGTCCAGAGTTCGATTTTTTGGGGGGGCATAAATAGTATGAGTTGCCCCTCTCCAATCAGTTCGACAAGATCATGCAGATTCACATCCATTTGGGAAAACCTGGGTAGAGGATTTTCCCAATCCACATTTTTTATATTCTTGGAATAGCCAACCGATAAGGAAGTCTGTCCAATTGACAAAACAAGAAAATATATGATAATCAATGGCAAGTTTGTTTTGTTCATACCTATTTTCTCTTCCATCTCCATAAGATTCTTTTTTATTTGTCTATATAATATACATGTATGATAACAAATATACATATACATGAATGGTGTTAATGTCCATAAATTAGCAAAGTTTTTACTGAACCATGATTCAATGAAGGATTGACAATTCTGAATCAGTGTTATAGGAAAATATTCATATATATTACATAATCACCCAATAAAATTGGCTGATGTTTTTTTGGAAAACAGATTGCTCGGGAATCGGAAATACGAAGCAGGTTTAATGTTCATCTTTAAACAAACAGCTGTTTTTGCAGTGTAATTGAGGGGAAAATGGAATCACACAATGACCTTTACCGCCAGCTCCAACGCCACATTGATAACCATATGCCACTTCGATTTCCGGAAACAGAGTCCGGAATAGAACTCGATCTGCTCAAACACCTTTTTTCGCCTGAAGAGGCCAGGGTTGCTTTAGAAATAAGTTCCTTACCGGAGTCCATAAAAACAATTAAAAAACGAGTAAAAAAATTAAATCAAAACGATGAAAAACTTCAAGGTGTGCTTGATAACCTTGAAAGAAAAGGGGCTATTTTAGGCCCCAAATACTGGAATAAAAATGGATTTACCAAAGGCAGCTATTATAGCAAGGCCCTTTTTGTAATCGGGATGTATGAATTTCAGGCAGGCAGACTGACAAAGAATTTTGGAGAGCTTTCACATACCTACCTGAAAGAGAACTATATTCCGGAAACGCTGAAGAACAAGACCATGCAGTTGCGTACGATCCCAATAAGCAAAAGCCTGACCGTAAAAAATCATATGGCATCTTATAATAGCATCAAAGATATAATTAACAGGACGAGTCATCCTATTGTTGTTATTCCATGTGTTTGCAGGGAGTCCAAGGGGCTGATGGGGACACCCTGTAAATCAGGTGTGAGCGAAACCTGCCTGATACTAAATGATATAGCAGAAATGTACATCGATTTTGGATGGGGGCGTGTCATATCAAAAGATGAAGCATTGGAAATTATCAATACCGCCGAAAAAAAAGGATTTGTTCTTGCGCCATCGAATAATCAGAACCCAAGTCATGTATGCTGTTGCTGCAGTTGCTGTTGTGAAAGCATTGCCAACTTGAAGCAGATTCCAAAACCGGCAAAGTATTATCATACCAACTTTTATTCAAGTGTAGATGCTGAACGATGCAAGGGGTGCGGTGTATGTGAAAAAAGATGCCCCATGGATGCTGTACAAGTTAAAGATGATGTGGCGCATGTTGATACTGACAGGTGCATTGGCTGTGGTGTCTGTATTCCGACATGCCCTGATAAAGCCATCACATTGGTTGACAAAACACAACCCTATCTACCTCCCAAAAGCGAGTCGTCAATGTATATGAGACTCATGTTTGAAAGATATGGCGTATTTGGTCTGATGAATATCCTATTCAAATATTTGCTAAAAATAAAACTTTAGTCTCAATAGTGTGAATAAATCGATCTGCATGGCCGCTTCATATATGATGTCGCAGCGATTTTAATACCTAATCAGATACTGAATCCGAACGTGTTAAAAACCTCTTCAAGGTCATTGTAGATTTTCTCCTTTGTGAGATTATATTTTTCTAGAGAATACTCATGAGTACTTTTATAGGTTTCATGTCTTTTTTTCTCGGCTGAAAGTATATTTGCAAAGTCATCACTGATTTCCATTCCAAAATGGTTATAAACGCTTTTTATTACCGCCTCAGGGTCTTTTATAAGATGGTCGTATAAAACAATTGCAATGCGCTGACTGTCAATACGTGGCAGGGCACGCAACATGTATTTATACATATCGACATTGATTTCATATAATCGCTTGAACTCCGGTGAATCACATGCAGTGGGCCCTGACAGATTTTCCCAGACAGTTTTGAACAGATTGAGAACAGAAGGGATCTGTTCCAGGGGATTTCGAATAAGCAAAATAAATCGGGAATCTGGAAAATGATCGTAGAGTTCCCACATTTTTGATGTGGAATTCGGATTTTTGGAGAGAAAGGTTTTTTCTTCACCATGGATGGTCATATGTCGTTTAAGGCAGTTTTCATAATATACTAGCAATTTTTTTCGTTCTGACCCAGAAAGGGTTTCAAATTGATTCATATCCTCCATTTTAGATAAAAAGGGAAAGAGAAAATGGAGATCAACACTCCAGAAACGAAAAAAAAAGAGCGCTTCTTCTTCTTCTGCCTGATTCATACTGACCTTGTGGATATGGTTGACATTAGAGAACAGTGCTGTCTCCTTTTTGTTCATCCATCGGGTTAGTTTATCTTTGAATAACCATTCAAGGATATGGATCAGGCATAGGCTCATTTTTCGGAATAATAGTGATGGAAAAAAAACTTCATAGGTCTTAAAGAATGCATATCGATTCTTGTCCATACACAAGACTCTGTGGAAAAAGGTAGTGCCGCTTCGGGCATTTCCTATGATAAAAATGGGTTTTTTGATCCTTATATTTTTAAAATGATGAAATAGTATATGATCCAGAAAAAGTGCGATGTTGTTTAAGATAACTCCCGGTAAGAATACCATCCACACACCCAGCATAATACAAATTTTTTTTATGGATGATGTATAAAATGAAAACCAAAGTGCCTGAAAAAAAGGTTTATAATGAAACGTCATTGATCAATGTCTCCATCGATTGGGTTCTTCTGTCAATACCTGAAAAAATTATATTCTCCTGAGAAACAGGATAATTAATAAAAAAATCCAAACCTGCATATATAAAAAAATCAAACGTGCTGATCATTCAAGGGCGTACACTTCACCTGTTTATGTAACTGGACCAACTTGTCAGGATCCTTTTGATTCATGATTGACGACCGGATAATGGCCATCCCCTTATCGCTTGGTGCGATGATTTTATGGGTAACCTTCCGGAACCGATCCCCATTTTTTTTCCCTGTGAGTATTAGGTTAAATTCTTTAGAACCAAATGTTTGATCATTTGTTGCGTAAAAATTACTACCGTTTCGGGCGTAAAAAGAAATAGACCAGGACGTGTCCGGAATCGGTGCAGTAAACCGGACTGGATATTTCGATACATCGTATGTGCATAAAGAATAAAAAAGATTCGGATCAGGTTTCGGCACATTTCTCAATCTTGGTGTAGGTATTCCTGAATGAAAAAATGTATTGGTCCCTACTTTATTATTGTATTTCATATGATGAAAAGCGATAAGCATGGCGACATTGGGCAGATAGTAGACAAATAAAATATGTAAAAAGAATGCCAGGCTGACAGTAATTAGAGAAAAATATACAAATTTCATGCGTTTCCATTCTCCTTTATGATCAGCGGGAGAACGATTCCGCCAGGGTTTGCGACCATGTCTTTGGTCGGATGGTTTATTCTAAGCATGATGCTGAATTTTTCCCCCTTTTTTCCGGAAAAAAGCCAGTTCCCATCTTTTTTATCTGATGACAAGTGGATGGTATAATGGATGTCATTTCTTTTTAGTATGTCAAAATTGCTGAAGGAATATCGATTTTCAGGGTTTCCCAATAAATATCCGTCCTGACCGTAGACAGTAATGTTCCACCAGCGGCATTCAAAGCCCCCCCCTTTTATCTGATAATCATTACCGGATATCAGCGGTTTTCCGGAATGATCCGTTTCTGCGACAAAATATATCTGCTCATCTTTTTTTAAACCAAACAATGCAGTGAGTGTATACCAGGTTCTCGTATACATCCCTTTCTCGTCCCCCACTTGCGGTAAAATGATATACCAGGGGCCCATATACGTTCTATCCCTTTTTTCAATGTACTTCATACTGACAAATGCGGATGCCATAGCTAAAAGGAGTGCAATGAATACTATTTCAATGTGTGTTATCATTATTTCCATCATTTTCTCTAAGTTTCCAAATGATCCTTAAACCACTTCATTGTAATATCCATACCCTTTTCATAGGAACAAGATGGGCGCCAATTTAATTTATCCTTCGCGTTTTTAATGGAAAAGCGCAATCTTGAACCTAAATTTTTTACGGAATAGGAGGTGAGCAAGGGCCGGCTCTTTATATTGAATAATTTCCAAAAGGATTCCATGGTGTAAGCAAAACTATAGGCACATATATAGGATGTGTACCTTCGTGAGACTTTAATACCTAAATGATGAGAGAGCTTGGCAGTGAAATCTTCAAAACTGATACATATCCCGTCATGGGCAATAAACTCGTTACCAACAGCATTGGGATTGGTTGCCATGAGCATCAGCAAATCAATCAGATTATCAATAAATAGTGGCCATATCAGGGCATTTTTTCTCCAGTAACAAAAGAATATGCTCTTAATGCCTTCGGATAAGGGTGTAATAAATGTTGTATCCCCAGGGCCATATACCCAGCAGGGATAAATGATACTTGCTGGCAAGCCCTTTTTTCCATATTCTCTAACAATTCGTGTGGCTTCAATTTTGGAATCAGGGTAAGGCTCATGCCAGTATTCGAATTCGTCCTCTTCCGTGATCACTTTATCTTCTCTCAATCCAAATACGTCATTGGTGCTAGTATAAATTAATAACTTGACATTGGCTTCAAGGGCTGCCTTGCAAACATTTTCTGTACCTTTCGTGTTGATGTCCCGGAATTTATCGGGGGCATCCCAATCTGAAACGATACCAGCCAAATGAAACACAACATCGATGTTCTGAAATACGTATTTAAGTTTATCAAAGTCTCTGATGTCACCTTGAATATATTCTACCCCATTTTCTTTAAACTTCTCAATTTGGGCTCGATTTGAGGAACGACCAAGTATCCTAATGGAATAATTATCGTCCATCAGACGTTTGACAAGATGTGATCCAATAAATCCTGTCCCGCCTGTCACAAGGACTCTTTTCATTTGTGCGTCCATACCCTGCTCCTTGACCGGCATGCTGCAATATATCTCCCCTATAAAAATATCAACATGCAGATGTATCCGTTTATTTTCTAAGCCCCATAATTTTTCCCACGATTCTTCCGACATATCCCTGCGGACAAAATTCAAACGGGCAGGTGGAACATGCAAGAACAGATAAAGTGCCGGACATGGCAAAAAAGAGAAAAACCCAGAACATCGCGTAGACATCCATATCCAATTTCAAATAATAGTAGAGAGGATATAGAAAAATGAAGTACCAGACAAAGCAATCGATCCAGAGGCCCATTTTCATTGATTTGTTTTCCTGCTTTTCAAAAAGCCTGGCTGCCAATTTCCCGTAGAAACAAGAACAGTTTTCACCATAGTAAGGGCATCTGGCACAGACAATATAACGGATGACATAGAGTTTTATACAAAAAATGAGCGTCCAGATAAAGAATACGGAAAATCCCACTTTTAACGTCCCATATACGCCGGCCAAGAAAAAAATGAGTATCCACAACGATGTTAGTTTTGTGACAACAGGGCTCCACGGAGGATTTTTGGGATATTTACACCCATCCTGAATACATACCAGCTCTTCTTGTTCATTTGTTTTTTGATCCGTCATGATAATTTCCTTTCTACGAATAAATGTGTTTAAACAGGGCGTACCTTTTCTTAATCAGACGTAATTATTTTCAATAAATTGCTTGTATATGTTCACCTTAATTTTCTCGCTCAATGTCGGTAAAATAAATTTCATGAGACATGCTATCCGCATTTTTATACCCCCCAATACTATCCCATCATTTTTTTTTATCGATTGAATGATCATATTGGCAACTTTTTCAGGGGAAACGCCTTCCTTTTTTACAAGGGCATCGACATTACGCATTGGGCTATTGGCGTCAATATTCATCAAGGCCATACTGTTTTTAGTGATGTCGGTATTTACAAAATCAGGGCAGATGACCGTTACACCAACGGCCCCTTTTAATTCAACACGCAAAGATTCCGAAAATCCAACAACTCCGTATTTTGAAGTCGTATATGCATTTACTCCTCCGGGAGCGAGGAGACCGCAACCTGAAGAGATATTGATAATGGCACCTTTTTGTTTAATCAGTTGTGGCAAAAACTTGTGAGTTAAACGCACTATTGACATGAGATTGATACTTATGACTTTCTCAAAAATTTCCATTGAAATATCCTTGAAATTACCATTGTGTGTAATTCCGGCATTGTTAATGAGAATATCAATCGGTTGATTTTTCAGTTTATCAGAGAGTTGATCAATTTCAGACGGGTTTGAAAGATCACAGGTAAAGGTTTGTATGGTCTTTCTGTGATCACTTCCATTCTGTTTTTCAAGCAATTCTTTTTTCAAACTGTCCAAGCCTGATTTATTCAAGTCAATCAGAATTAAGGAAGCCTTTTCTCTTAAAAACAGCTTTTCAGCCACCACCCTTCCAATCCCGCCGGCTGCGCCTGTTAGCACAATCGTTTTAGATTCTATCTCCATTCTACACCTAAAAGCCTTGCAACCTCGATTGCAGAGTCAACAGCATCTTCATGCTGGCCTGTTCCAAAGTAACTGCCGCAAAAATATGTATTCTGATGTCCGTTTAACAATGGCAGTTCGGGAATAATTTCATATGAGTTTAAATCAAATATAGGGGTTCTAAAAATAATTTTGAAATCGGTCCGTTCTTTTCTGATGGGGAAATTGGGGTGCTGCGAACCAAAATATTTAATATCATTCGGTACACCTGGCTGGCTCCAGCACCGGCCATTGACGGAAGTTTCAACCTTACCGTTACGATCTGTATATAAAAACGTGAATCCCTGACATAATTTTGGATTTGGAAACGAGGAAAAATCATTGTGAACGACGACTGGCCCTTCCTGGTAACGCCATACGCCAAGAAGTCTTTTCTCTTCTGAAGTGGGGTCAACGAGTATAGAAAGCGCAGAGTCAGGCGGGCATGAGAAAATCACATGATCAAATAATTTTTCCTGCCCATCATCAAAAGAGACAACCACATGTGTCGTATTTCTGGATACAGATTTTATATTAGAATTCAGTACAATTTTTTTATCTAAATGCGAAGAAATTTTGTCAACATATGCTTTGGTAAAGCCTTTAATACAAACAAGCTGATTTTTTGAAAATAACTTTTTAAAGGAGAGCGCATCCTTCCATACGGACAGTTTATCAAAAAATAGAGCTGCAGGCGCGTTCATGACGTCATCATAGCACATGGACGTGATTAAACACATCGAAAAAATTGCTATATAAAGGGTCTCACCACTCAGCTGGGGCACACAGCTACATAATTCTCGTATGGTACAGCCTTTGAAGTTATTCTGGTGTTTATATTCTAATGCCTTTTGCACCCCTAAGATCAGATTTAGCACTGCTTTTAACTTGCTGGGTTTTAGTAACTGAAATTTTTGAGCGAATAACGCTTTTGGACTGAAATCTATATATAATCCTTCTTTTGTATCTAGATTATGAAGACTGACAAACGTCTGTTCCGGGGTTACAAGCTCAACACCCAATTCGGAAAATAGTTTCATCAAGCCTTTACAATGCGATCCAAAAACACATGCCGCTATATCCACATGCTGACCATTTTTTAGTTGGTGTGTATACGCATTTCCACCGACGCGATCGGTTTTTTCATAAAGGGTCACATCATATTTTTCTCTTAGAAGATATGCAGATGTCAGCCCGGCAGCCCCTCCGCCGATAACTGCGATTTTTTCCCTTTTCATACATTACCCCTTTGAATACCAAAAATTTTTGATGCAAGGGTTCTCAATTTGGCTATCTTGGGCTTTAGGCGAATACAAATTGCTAATATACCATATGAGGCACTATTGTAGTGTCATGCAATGGTAGTTTTTCTGAACGGTTAAGGCGCACCTCAAGCGTCTGTCTTTCTTTTTCCGACAGCCTTGATATCCTTCTCATAGGTTGTTTCCGGCAATTGCACAATGGTTCGAACTCTCTTCCATACAAAATTGGAAGCTCTATGCAACACCACACCAACACGACTCAATAGATATCCATGCCATGATTTATCAAGCCCTGCCCAATAAGGCTCAATTCCATTATACTTGCTATGAGAAGGAGGAGGATGAATCATACGAATAGTGAGACCGGTCATATCAGAAAACGCCACAAGTCTTTTTAAAAATTGACTTCGACGCCCACTCCATTCAGGACCGTTGTCTATATTGATGACTATGCGTTTCACATCAGAAAGTCCCTGTTTTCTTTCGTTCCACTAACGCCACCGTGGATCGACGCCATCTGAATATGAGTTATTTGTTTTTATAGCGGTGTCCTGGCAACGTGCCAAGCTTTTTATGAAACACAAATATATGATCCGAGATACGTAAACTATCCATTATCGATAGCCCGAACCGCATCATATTACTTTTATCATATGTAATACTTGGCTCTTGACCCCAGCTTATAAATTACTCACCAACCAACAATTTTAGTATGTACGATATCCTTAAATAATTTTACCCAAATTGTCAATTTATAAGAAATTCAGACAACCTGAGCCGGGCCTAAAAGCAGGAATGAATTATTTTCAATAAAAATGGCGATTTATGTTTAAATTTGGATAGGGTCTTCAACAATGTGTGTGACTTTGATAATATCCGCCATTCAACATAAGAAAAAACAAAGGATAAACATCTGATATTGTGAGAATATCCACAAACATCACGCACCTTCTCTGTTCAATTTTCCTGGCTTTTAACACGATCCCTTGTTGATTTAAAACCCAAATGATGGTTATATTAAACGTTACAAATCTGATTGATGAGGGTCATTGATTTTACCATTTGGGAAATAACGGTTTTGGTCAGTTCCAGTTAAAAAAATCCCTGTAAAACTAATGGAGGAATTATAGTGGGCAAAAAGCCAGACTATGAACAATTGCTTCAGCGAGTGAAAGAATTAGAAAAAAAAGCCCTTGATAACAGAAAATTCCGAACCCGGTTGCAGGAAAGCGAAGAGAGATTGCGCTCAATTATCGATAACTCGACGGCTGTTATTTATCTCAAGGACCTGACCGGCAGATATCTTTTGATCAATAAATATTATGAGCAGTTATTTCAACTGACCGGCAAACAGGTGATCGGAAAAACTGACTTTGATATTTTTCCAAGAAAAAACGCCGAATTATTCCACGCAAATGATATGGCAGTGATTGAAAAAAATCTGTCCATGGAATTTGAGGAGCTAGTCCCTCACAATGACGGGATGCATACCTTTATTTCAATCAAGTTCCCCTTGCATAATATTGACGGTGATATTTATGCGGTTTGCGGCATATCAACGGATATCACGGAACGAAAACGGGTTGAGGTGTTACTGCAGAAATCCCATGATGATCTGGATCAATTGATTAAGGAACGGACATCGGATCTGATACGGGCAAATGAACAGCTAAAACGTGAGATAGAAGAACGGAAACTAGCGGAAAAAGCACTGCTGATCAGTGAAAAAAAATTCCGCAATATCTTTGAAAATCTTAAGGACGTTTATTTTGAAACGTCACTGGACGGCCAGATTATAAACGCAAGCCCCTCAAGCGTTGATTTCTCAGGCTACGCACTGGATGAACTTATAGGCCACACAGTGGATATCCTGTATGATAACCCCAAAGACCGTGAAGATCTGCTTAAGGAATTGATGTCAAAAGGAGTGATTCGGGATTTTGAAGCCGTATTCAAGAAAAAAACCGGCGAACCTTACCATGTGTCCGTCAATGCGGATATATATTATAATGAAAGCAATCAGCCGGCAGGAATGACAGGGACCATTCGCGACATTACCCAGCATAAAAAAATGAAAGAGAGACTTCAACGAACAGGCAAAATGGAATCCTTAGGCCTGATGGCAGGTGGTATCGCACATGACCTGAACAACATTCTCTCCGGTATAGTAACTTATCCGGAAGTCTTGCTAATGAATTTACCGGATGACAGCCCACTTAAAAAACCGATTCAAATTATACAGGATGCAGGTAAAAGAGCGGCAGACGTGGTTTTTGATCTGCTAACGATTGCCAAAGGGGTGGCCACAGGAAAAGACGTATTTAATTTAAATACCATCATACGTGAATTTCTGGATTCCGGTGAATACAGAAAAATAATGGCCGACCATCCGGATATTCATTTTGCAAACAACCTGGACCCGGAACTGTTGAATATGGTCTGCTCATCCCCCCATATTAAAATTATACTCTTAAACCTAATCATGAACGCTTCGGAAGCGATTAAGGGTGAAGGGATCGTGACGCTTAAAACCACCAATCAGTTTCTTGAAAAGTCTTTACGTCTGCATTGAAGATTATCAAGGGCAAGGCGAACATATACTGGTTGTCGATGATGAAAAGACGCAAAGGGAAATTATATCTGTATTGCTGACAAAACTGGGATATTCCGTCAAAACCGTTTCAAACGGGGAAGCGGCTGTCGAGTATTTAAAAAAAAATTCTGTTGACTTAATGGTTCTTGACATGATTATGGAACCAGGTATGAACGGTTGTGAGACATACAAACAGGCAATTCAAATCAACCCCGCCCAAAAGGCAGTCATTGCAAGTGGCTATACATCAACGGATGATGTGGAAAACGCCCAGAAGCTTGGCGCAGGCCAGTATATCAAAAAACCTTACACCCTTGAAAAAATAGGACTTGCGGTGAGAGATGAATTAAGAAAAAAAGGATTATAAGGCAATGGACTATAAAAATTACAAATATATTCTGGTGGAACGTGTCGGTAAAATTTTACGTTTAACCTTGAACCGTCCGGACCGTCTTAATGCGGTGAATCCGGAGATGCACACTGAAATAACCAACATTTTTCACGATATCCGTGGAGATCGGGATGCCGACGTCATAACCATCACCGGAGCCGGGCGTGGGTTTTGTGCAGGTGCTGATCTGAAGGAACCTTTACCGACAGACAAGGAAAAATTAGATATCGTGTTTAAGGAAGCCAGAGAGATCTTAATCAATATTCTTGAAATTGAAAAACCCATCATCTCCGGTTTGAATGGTCCGGCCACAGGTCTTGGGGCAACACTTGCCCTGTTTCCGGATATTGTCGTTGCATCTGACCGGGCAAAAATCGGTGACACGCACGTAAAAGTGGGACTTACTGCAGGAGATGGGGGTGCCGTTATCTGGCCGATACTTGTTGGCGTGAACAAAGCCAAAGAACTGCTTATGACCGGCAGAGTCATTACAGCTCTGGAAGCTAAAGAAATAGGACTGGTTAACTATGTCGTTCCCCATGAAGCTCTTGATAATAAAGTAATGGAAATAGCCCAGGAACTTGCAAACGGACATAAAATGGCCATCCAATCGACTAAAAAGGCCGTCAATTTGTATATAAAATGGATGTTGAACCAGGTGTTCGATTATTCTTGCACCATGGAATATCAATGTGCAATGAATGTGTTGAATGGCTGATTATCCATACTGTTTCTTTTTCTTTAATTCTTCCGAAGACTTCTTCTCAAAATATGCACTTGTCGGATACTCTAATTCTATGCTAAAAAAAACAAGTTGATACATCTTTAGTTTCACTGCTTCAAACGAATCCCATATTTTTTCATCCATTTCCATATCGTGACCCGGCTGACGCCAAGAATTTTTGCAGCTTCCGACTGGTTTCCACCTGTTCTCTCAAGCGTTTTCACTAAAAGTTCCCGATCTGATCCACGCGAACGGACCGTAACCGAGACTGCCGTGTTTAAGCCACCTCCGTTCATAATCTTTTTAGGCAAATGTTCAACGCCGATAAGATCCTTAGGGCAGAGCACCATGGCATATTCAATGGCATTTCTGAGTTCTCTTACATTTCCGGGCCACGAATAGGACAAGAGCATTTCCATGGCTTCCCGTGACAACCCGTTCACATCTTTTACGCCCTTGATGACATTCTGGTGGATAAAATGCCGGATCAGAAGGGGGACATCTTCTACCCTCTCTTTTAAAAGAGGCGCATTTAAGGGAAACACATGAATTCTGAAGTAGAAGTCTTCTCTGAGCAACCCTTCATGAATGAGATATTCGAGATTTTTGTTAGTTGCGGTAATAATTCTTGTATCCACATGAATAGGCTTATGATCGCCTACCCGCTCAACTGTTTTTTCTTCAAGCACCCGCAAGAGCTTCACCTGGGTTGACAAAGGGATCTCACCAATCTCATCTAAAAAGATACTTCCCTTGTGAGCGGCCTCAAACCTGCCGATTCTGTCCCTGTCCGCCCCTGAAAACGCCCCTCTCACATGCCCGAAAAGCTCACTTTCGAGCAGGTTTTCATTGAGGGCTGCACAATTGACCTTAATGAAGGGTTGGTTTTTTCTTGCACTTTCATCATGAATGGCGCGGGCAATAAGCTCTTTTCCCGTGCCGCTTGCGCCTTCTATCATTACAGGGATATCCGTTTTTGAAACGCTTTCAATCATTTCAAACAGATTCTTCATCACAGGTGACCGTCCGATGATGCCATGAAACGCATCTTCACGATCAAGGGCTTTTTTGAGACTCTCAATCTCGGCTTCCTTTTTCATATATTCAGAAATATCTGTCAGTATCTCAACCGCGCCAACTATCTTTCCCTCCCTGTCCCGAATGATAGTGCCATTTTTAAGAATCTGGACGATACTCCCGTCCTTGGTCGTAATCCGGCATTTTTTTTCCCTGACCTTTCCCCTGATAAAAAGACCGCACCACGGTTCATTCTTGGTTTCACCAAGAATTTTACAATCGGTACAATCGAGAATTCTGCAGCTTTTCCCCACCAGTTCCTCTGCGCGATAACCGGTTATTTTTTCTGCAGCCGCATTCACAGACTGGATCGTTCCGGTTGGATCAACCACCATCACGCCATCCTGAATTGTTTCAAAAACTGTTTGTTCATATTGAGATAACATGGTATATTGCCCGTTAGTTTGTCATAAAGTCTTCAATTGTTAACATGCTAATTAACAGTTAACATATCATTAACAAAATATTAACACAAAACACTTTTAATGTATTTATAAAATCTTTAAATATAAAATAGTTAATGCCTATCAGACCACGTTTCCTCTCATGGCATATGAATTGCAGAACAATCGTTCGGTGCGTTACTATATAAATGATGCATATCGTATACAAATCGTATTGTTAATTTTATTTCTAAAATGAGTTGTTCAACGTTCAAAGGAGTGAGGAGGAAAAAATGAAATTATTCAGGTTTAAAAACACACTGAGACTTGTTCCGCTGGTCTGCTTTCTGATTTTCATCATGTTCAACATGACGCCGGTTTTTGCAAGCGAAGATATGGCAGGGCTTCAGGAAGAAATCAATGCGCTCAACACAAAAATCAATGCGCTGGATAACCGGTTGAATAAAACTGAGCTTCACACAGCCACAGACAAAATTTCACTGGGCCTGGAACTTAGAACCCGTGTGGATTCGATCCATTATGAAGATATGAGGATCGCGCCGTCGTGGCTGATGAACGGGTTCTTCATTGATGCAATGACAAACCCAATTACTGGACAAGCGCTGACACCTGAAGATATACCTATGTTAATGACTATGATGCCGCCTGGCTCTACACTTCAGGATATGATTGCGATGAGCGGATTCAACGGAGCCACGAAAGATTATATTCAGGGCATGATGGCTTTCCTTTCAAGCATGGGAATGACCCCGGAAGCGGAAAAATATAATGCAGATAATGATTTCATGTTTACCAATCGCCTGCGACTGGAAATGAAAAGCAAAATCAGCGGAAACCTTTCGTTTGGCGGAAGACTCTCCATGTATAAAGTTTATGGTGACAGCTCCGGCATAAAATTTAACACCGGGTCATTCAATGACATCTATCTGGATGGAAATACAACAAGTGTACCTCACGGCGATACCGTCCATGTGGAGCGTGCCTATTTTAACTACAAAACAGGAACTGACCGGGTACCTGTCAATGTGTCCTTTGGCCGACGACCGGCTACTGAAGGCCCGCCCCTTGAATATAAAAATTACAGCATGGAAGGTGGCTCTCCTATGGCCCCCATTATCAACTGGCAGTTTGATGGTGCGTCATTAAGTTTTGGCCTTGAAGATGTCACCGGTATTCCGGGAGCCGCATTCAAACTCTGCTATGGTGTCGGTTTTGAAAGTGATTGGGGGAACAGTTATTCTCTTACAGATGGCAGGCACATTGAAGATGCCACCTTTGGCGGATTTATCGCAACCCTTTATGACAATGAATTGACCAGTGTTGAATTGAATTATGCCCATGCCTGGGATATCACCGATGGATTTACCGGTCTCATGCTCATGCCCTTTATCCCCTTTGAAGAAGCAGACGGCACCTACGCCTTTGAAATGAACAAAGGCGGATATATCAGCAGAATGCAGGCAACTGAAAACATAGGTGACTTTGATCTTGCAACGATTCTTGTCCGATCCAACCTGTCAGAACTTCTGGCAGATATCGATGTATTCCTTTCTTTATCCATGAGCCACACCAAACCGGATGATCTTTCGAAAAATCCGTTTTACGGCCTGATGGGTATGGGCTTATTGAGTTCAAATGGCGACATGGAAGAACAGGATGGATACAGTATTTACACAGGCGCCATATTCCCCATGCCATTTAAGGCCAGACTGGGTGTTGAATATAACAAGGGAAGCAAATACTGGATCAACATGACAGGCGCCGAGGATTCACTTGTGGCAAGCAAACTGGCTGCCCGTGGTTCTGTGGTTGAAACCTACTATATTCAGCCAGTGGTTAACAAGAATTTTTTCCTGACCTTGGGCGGTGTGTTCTATGACTACGACTATACGGGAAGTGGAAATCCTTTGGGTGCGCCTGTTAAAATCAGCGACATGAAAGCGTTTGATGCATTCTTTCCTGTAGCGGACAAAGTGTGGAATGTTTATCTTTCAGCAACACTCAGATATTAAACATAATGAATTTTTAACGACATTCAATTCATAAGGAGATTATTCAAATGAAAAAAACAATTATTATCCTGTTAGGCATCATCTTAACAATCAGTTTTTCCATGATCAGCTCTGCAGAAGAAGGAAATGAACGCAAAGGGAAATATACCTACAGGAAAGTATATCAATCATGCAAAGATCGCGGAGAAGTGGAATCTGCGACACCGACCTTAAGTCCGGATGCCAAGACCCAGGCCCAATGGGACCGTTATTTTGAAGAAAAAAAATATCTCGAAGCAGACTGCAAGGAAGAATGGAACAAACTCTCAGAGGAAGATATTTTAAACATTCATGCATATCTGAAAGGTCATGCCGCTGATTCACCCACACCCGCAAAATGCAAATAGCGGCTTCACATGTTAAGGAGCATTTGAATGAAAAATAAAACTTTCATCATGCTGTTTTCCACTGTCCTTGGGGCGTGGCTTTCCGTATGGCAATCGGATTTATGCCATGCCGCCCAAATGGGCAATGAAAAACGTCAGACCACAACGGATCATTCAAAGCATAAGGTTCTGCAACAGGAATTTTCAACTGGCGATGACATCACAAAAGCCTGTCTCTCCTGTCACACAGAAACGGATAGTCAATTTCATAAGACCATCCACTGGACATGGATTGCCGAAGAAGGTGAAAAGCAGTTGGGAAAAGGAGGCGATTCATTAAACAACTACTGTATCTCCTCAAATAAAATGAACGACAAGGGCTGCTCGAAATGTCACACCGGCTGGAACGCCAAAGAAGGAGAAGTGAACTGCCTTCTGTGCCACAGCCAGAAGGAAGTCAACTGGGATGAAACCTTTGAAGATTTTCGTTTTTTCAAGGAAGAAGGTGATGACGAATCCAAGGCTCTTGCCGCGGAACTTCAGGGAAACATTCACAAAGCAGTTACAGACATCGGACTGCCCACCCGTAAAAACTGTGGTTCCTGCCATTTTTTTGGCGGCGGCGGCGATGGTGTGAAACACGGGGATCTCGATTCTTCCCTGACCCATCCGGATAAAATGCTGGACGTTCACATGGGGACAAATGGCGGCAATTTCACCTGCTTCCGTTGCCACTCCGGTAAGCTCCACAATATCCCCGGAAGAATATATTCTCAGAAAGCCTATGAAGACAGACGAAGCCTTGTGGAGGACGACACAATATCCAAAATTACATGTGAATCCTGCCACACGGCAACGCCTCATAAAGAAAACGCAAAAATGAATGACCACACAGACAAGGTGGCCTGCCAGGCGTGCCACATACCGGATTTTGCCAGAGTCAATCCCACAAAAATGAGTTGGGACTGGTCCAAATCCGGCAGGCTAAAGGACGGGAAACCCTATAAAACAAAAGGCCCCTACGATAAGGAAAATTACCTGTCCATCAAAGGGGAAATGAAATGGGAAAAAAATGTCAAACCCGAATACTTCTGGTTTAACGGTTCCATGAGCTCACTCACCACAAAAGATGTGATTGATCCGTCCACTACAGTTGCCGTGAGCCAACCTAACGGTAATATAAACGATCCTGATTCAAGAATTTTTCCATTCAAGATTCACCATGGGGTCCAACCCTACGACCTTGAATACAAGACACTCCTTGCACCTTTATTGTCAGGCAAGGATGGTTACTGGACTACGCTTGACTGGCAGAATGCGCTTCAAAAAGGAATGGATTTTTCAGGCGTACCGTTTTCAGGAAAGTTTGATTTCGTCAAATCAACCTTTGCATATCCCACAACCCATATGGTCATGCCCAAAGCAAATGCGCTGGCCTGCACCGAGTGCCACGTAAGAACAAACAGCAGGCTGGCATCCTTTGGTGAGCTTTACATGCCGGGCCGTGATTATTACAAGGAAATCGATTTTGGTGGGTGGATACTCGTTTTTGGCGCATTTGCGGGAATCCTGCTTCATGGGACACTGCGGTTCTTTTCCGGAAAACGAAAATAAGGAGAATTTAAAATGGAACAGAAAACCCACATGAACGGCCTTTATCTTTATTCGCGCTATGAACGGTTCTGGCACTGGTTCCAGATGCTGCTGATATCGATCCTCATCGTTACCGGTCTTGAAATCCACGGGTCGTATTCGCTTCTGGGATTTGAAAAAGCCGTCCATGTTCATAATTTTACCGGAATAACCTGGCTCGTTTCGTTCTTTATTTTCATTTTCTGGCTGTTTACCACCGGTGAATGGAAGCAGTACATCCCCACCACCAAAAAAATCATGGCTGTGGTGAAATATTATTTGGTCGATATTTTCCGGGGCAAACCCAATCCGGTTAAAAAAAGCATTGATGCCAAGCACAATCCGCTTCAGAGAATCAGTTACCTGAGTGTCATCTCCCTGCTGTTGCCGATACAGATGTTCACAGGGATTTTGTATTACACCTACAATGAATGGCAGATCTGGGGGCAGAACTTTCTGACACTGAGGCAAACAGCCCTTCTCCATGTGATTGTGTCTTTTCTCATCCTAAGCTTCATTATTATTCATGTTTACATGACAACGACCGGTCATACGCCCTTATCCTATATCAAAGGCATGATCACCGGATGGGAAAAGGAAAAGCTATAGGATTCTTTAAAGAGTTTGGAGGAACATATTAAAAAGGGCGGCTTTAAAAAGCCGCCCTTTTGCGTGTTATTTTTACAAATTCATTCACCATAATTCTATTTTTTCTTTTCCTGCTTTTCTTTTTTCTTTTCCTTTGCGGTCTTGGTTGGCTTTTTCTTGACATCTTTCTTTGTATCTTTGCTTTTTGACATGGTACCCTCCTTATCTGATTTCAAATATTTAGCCGATAGCCCAGAAACTGTATCACCTTTATCCACCAAATTACCGGCATTTTCAAGACAATCATTCGATTTTTTTTTATAAAATCGCATGCCATGCGAATGCACATTTTTTGAAAGAGGCGGGCCGAATTCCCATAATGCATTTTGATTAAAATTTTCAGCATATTATGGCGCTATTATTTCCCTAAAGAATATCCGTTATGAAACGGGCAACCCGACACTTTTCCGGTAGCCCGGCACTGAATTTACAAGAACCTACGCCCCAAACCGCAGAGTAAATAAATTTGGCAAGACAGATAAAAATTGATCATTTTCAGCATAAATCCTGTTTCTTGTTTCCGGATTCATTTATGCTTTTACGGAGACAATAAAATCCTCTTGATTCTCATGATGTGGGCGTACATCTGATAAGAATAAAATAAAATTAATTTTAATTAAATCGATCTACTATTATAATGAGCATAGAAAATATTATCCGCGATATGCCATGCCTATCCGATATCATAAATAACTTATTACAATAGCCCCGCGTTAAGAAAAATTTGGTAACAATGTCAATTGACTGGCAAACCACGGCCCAGCCCAATAGCTAATAAGGTCCAATTTTTGCCTTCACACAGATAAAAAAAATTCGCTCTATCCAATTGAAATGATATTTATTTCATTAGTTTTTGATTATCGTATGCCGCCATGATATGAGGTAGCCTCCATATTGAATATGCAGGTTGCCCATGATTCAGGGAGAACTTTTCTTTTAAACGATTAAAAAATTCTTGATATAAATAATGATTTCATCTTATTATGCCCCAAAAGCTGCACGGCCATTCTGCCCCCAGATCTCAGCCTGTTTTTCCAATTTCAATATGGATTGAATCGCGTTAATAGTTTTAAATTATTAGACTTTAAATAAACGGTAAATTCGAGGCATGGGTGATATTTGGAAGAATTGCCTCAGAATACGTCGGCACAAAACAATTGACTTTTTATGCATATATTGTTAATTTTATGCATAAAAGGAGGCCGGTTATGAGAACAACAATCGATTTACCTGAAAATTTAGTGAATGAAGCCATGAAAGCAACTCGCATTAAAACTAAGACCAAAGTCATTATCACAGCTTTGGAACAATTAATTCGAAAGACGCAATTGTCTGAGATAAAAGAATTTAAAGGAAAAATAAACTTAGACATCGATTTAGAAACGATTCGAGGGCGCAAATGTCGGTTTTAATCGATACGTCCATATGGATAGACTATTTTAGAGGCGGAAATGGTTCAAAATTAATGGATTACTTAATTGATGAAAATCTCCTTGTAACTAATGATCTTATTCTGACAGAATTAATACCGTTCTTGAAAGTCCGAAATGAAACAAGAGTAATTAATTTGCTACACGATATTAACAAGTTAAACTTATCTATAAATTGGAATGAAATCACAGATTACCAATATAAATGTTTGAAAAATGGACTAAATGGTATCGGCATCCCTGACCTATTAATAGCACAAAATGCAAAGCAAAATGGCTGTAAAATATACACGATGGATAATCATTTCAATTTAATGAAAGACATTCTTTCACTACAGATTCAAACATAAACCAAAGGATGCTGAATAATTAAAGTAATTTAATAAAATTTAAGGGAATTAAAGGGGACTTACAAATAATAATTATTACTGATTCGGAAATTATCGGAACGAAAGACTCGCATGATGTATCACACTCACAGTTTTTTGGCCGTGGTTCAGCTTAAACGTTACACACAATGAAAATAAAAGCAAAATATTGGAATAGATATTGTTATATTGCTGGCTCGATTTGGCTTCTATTAATGGCTGTTGGAGTATTTAAGCAAAATCTATGGATTGATATTTCTTTTGCATACCTTATTTATTGAATATTTTCCCGCATAACGGCTTCGTTCAACAACGGCATTCAGCGGAGCGCAAACAGTGCGCTCCCACTGATGCCGAGCCCCCGAAACGTAGACATATTTTTAATTTGACATGCCATCTCACTGTGATTATAATGTAATTACATTAATCGCAAATGGAGGCAATTATGACAACTTTAATTAAAATAGGGAATTCACAAGGCGTCCGAATCCCAAAAGCAATTATCGAGCAAGCTCAACTCAGTGATAAAAAGTTGGAATTCAAAATAATCGACGATGGTCTTTTAATTCAACCTGTTAAGAAACCAAGGCAAGGCTGGAAAGAACAATTTGATAAGGCAAGTAAGTTAAAGGAATCTGGTTACTCAAATCAAGAAGAATGGCTTAATGCGCCATTAACTGATACAGAGGAATGGGAATGGTAAAACAAAGTATCCGCAGGTTTGATATTTGGTTAGTCCAATTGGACCCAACGCAAGGTTCTGAAATAAAAAAAACCAGGCCATGTATAGTGATTTCACCGGATGAAATGGCTTCTTTGAAAACAGCTATTGTTGCACCATTGACATCCAAAGGTTTCAGTTTTCCAACCCGAATTCAATGTACATTTCAGGGAAAAAGGGGACTAATACTATTAGATCAAATGAGAGCCGTTGATAAATCCAGACTTATTCAAAAACTTGGTGTAATTTCAAAGACGACACAGATAAATACCATCAATTGTCTACAAGAGCTTTTTGCATTTTAAAGGGCTAACAAAAGCATGAACACACGACCCCAAAAGGCTGCTGTTTTTTTTTGGTAGGAGAAGATTTTATCCACATTCACCTCTCTTCTTCCGTATATTTGTTGTGGCTTTTTGTGGCTGGTTATGCTGACGTTGGTGTCCCTGCCAGTATTGTAAAAATCATAACATAGAAATTAGGGAAAAACCGGAAAACCGAGACGTTGTTGACAAATGATACAAACCAATGAGATGCTTGCCAAGCTGGCTGTTGATATTTGCTATATCCCTCAGCGCATACGGTTGTTACGATAAGGTCGCTATATTTTTATTGATACTATAGTTGACAATGAATCGGACTGACTGGCTATTCTGAAAACATCAATCTGCATGGGTAAGATAAAAAACTGTTTTACACGTGGAGTATGTCGAGGATTCAAAAATCGGCCCAACACAGATATTGGGCCAAAAGACTTTTTGAGTCAGATGCTCACGGGAAGCGTGTGGCATTGGCAAATGCCTTTGAAAATTCGGCATCAGTGGACAGTTCCACAAAGTGTATCTGTTTTTGAAGGCTGTCTGCCCTGGTCCGTTGATTTTTATTTAAAAGCGCCTTGATTCCCCCTATACCAGCCAGATTTATTTTGGGTTCCACGCTGCTGGTCATGACACACGGCGGGAACATACCGATATCGCACGCATGCTGCCAGTTAAACTTTACACCAAACGCACCGGTCAGCACGGTGGTATCAATCTTCTTGATGTCCGCTTTCTTCAGCAGAGCATCGATGCCCACAGCCATGGCCGCTTTCGCCAATTGAATTTGCCGGATATCGCGAATCGACAGAAAAATATCATCGCCCGTACCGCTGATTTCCTTTGGGACAAGAATGATTTTCCGGCCGATACCATTATCGTCTGATATCACATTTGGTTTTTTTTCATCAAACCGGCCATTTTGTAAAATCATGCCGGATTTCAACATCACGGCTATGGCATCGATCACCCCGGAGCCACACACGCCAACAGGACGGGCGCCATGCTCCTCGCCCAGTGCATGACAAGTAAAACGATTGTTCGATGGATCAACAGCGACCTTGTAAACGGCTCCGGTGGTTGCTCTCATGCCGCAGGAAAGATGTCCCCCTTCAAACGCAGGTCCTGTCGCACAACTGGTGGCCCATATGCCTTCCGGAGTGAGCAGCATCAATTCGCCATTTGTGCCGATATCAATAATCAGGCGTATGTCACTTGGATATCCGTCTATTTCAGCCAAAACCGCGGCCAGTGCATCCCCACCCACAAATCCCGAAATGACCGGAAACATATGAACAGGTGTGCCAGGAGAAATGTCGAGGCCCACATCCTTTGCGGTGATTTCCGTAAAGCATCGGGATATGGGCATAAAGGGCCAGGAGCCGAGACCATGGGGATGAATGCCTGCAAATATATGTTCCATGACTGTATTTCCGACGATTACTACGTCATCGATATCCTGGGATGAGGCATTGATTTCGGACAGGCACGTTTGTATCAATGTATTTGCCGCCTGAACAACGATGCTTTGAAGGCGATCCAGTCCGAATGACGCCTGATTGGCCATATCGACACGACTGATAACATCTTCACCGTAGCGATACTGAGGGTTAAGTGTGGCACATGCAAAAAGAACGTTCCCGGTGTTCATATCACAAATATAAGCGGCAATGGTTGTTGTCCCGATGTCAAAAGCAAGCCCCAGGCTTTTCTCTTGTTTTCCCGGATAAACGGCAGTGATACCTTTTTCAGCATGATGAACCAAAGTGAGTTCATCGGCCTTGCAAGCCGGCATGCTTAACTGTCGTATGGCCGCTGTTGATTGAAAAAATACCTTCTGCCCATAGCATCGGTTTATCTCTTCTGCTATCCTCTCGGCCATACCTGTATTTTTATGTCCGGGAACGGTGTCTGCAGGCGGAGATTTCACAAAAAACCGCCGGATTGCAGGATCAGGTGAAAAAGTTCCGGATATGCCTGTTTTGCCGGATACAGGTTCATCAGGAAGTGATGCTTCCGGTATATGAACCGTAAGCGGCCCCTTTATTCTGGCCTGGCAAGCCACACGTTTCCTGGGGTCACTTCCATTATCTGACAAAAGGGCCTGTTCATCCTCATCCGGTGCCGATAGATTTTCGGCAGGTTCAACACTGACAATACATTTTCCACATACGCCCCTTCCGTTGCACTCTCCACGGATGCAGGCACCAGCGTGATTTGCCGCCTCCCAGATTGTTTCGCCTGCATTGGCCAGGATGTGTCTGTTTTCCGGATGAAATGTCAGGGTGATTTTATCATGCATACCTTTTCCTATGCTGCCTTGCCTTCACGCCAGGACTTGATATATTTCATGCAGAACTTATCCTTGCCTGATAATGCCCATGCCGCACGTATGCAGCTTATCATGCTTTTGTCAAGGGGGTTGACAATGGCGGCATCCAGTCTATAGGCAATGGCCATTGCCATAAATGTACGGTTAATGAGGGGTCTTGCGGGCAGCCCATAGGAGACATTGGACAATCCACAAATCGTGTGACAGTCTTTAAATGTATCCATGATGCGTTCAATGGCATTCAAACATTCCATCCCAAAACCCGCATTGGTCGATATGGATTGAACAAGCGGATCAATATAGATATTTTCAGGTTTCACATGGTTCCGCACCAGTTCATTCACGAGCTTATCCGCAACAGCAAGACGGTCGTCAGCGGTCTCCGGCATTCCTTCATCGCTCATGCAAAGAGCGATGACGCGAAGGTCTGTGCCGGAGATAACAGGAAGCAGCGCATCCAGGCGTTTTTTTTCATATGAAATGGAATTCATCATGGCATTGCCCTGGTGAATCGACAGCGCCGCTTCTATGGCCTCAGGGTTTGGGCTGTCAATACAGCATGGCATGCCTGTTTCTTTCTGAACAAGCGCAACAAGCCATTTTAAATAATCAACTTCCTTGTCCATAAAGACGCCGGCATTAACATCAATGAAGTCTGCACCATTTTCAACCTGGTCCTTGGCTATCTGACGGATCACAGCTTCATTCTTGTCCTTTATGGCCTTCGCAATTTCTTTTCGGCTGGCGTTAATAAGTTCTCCTACAATAATCATTTCCGTCATACTCCCTTTGTTTCATTTTTCATCAATCATGTGCGGTGATCACACGTTTCAATTGTTTGTAGAACGGCAAATATTGGATAGATGTGAGTTATTTTTCATGTCTGGTGGCCGTTCCTGGATCATTGGATAATATCAAAAGAGAGAAAGTGTCAAGTGCATTATCCGGCTATCAACAGGTCAAAGAAGTATTCCGGTCTTAAAAAAATATTCAGAAGTAATTGATCTGATTACATAATTACTAATTTTGGGTTAGCAGTATAAAAGCAAGATTTGAACCATTAAAAGCAAAAAATGCGAAGAATTCATTTACGTTTCAACGTATTGTCCCATCATTCAATCAACTGAAAACTATTTAGGAGATGTAAATGGCAAAACGATTTATGAGTGAACGCAACATGAAATTCCTGCTTTATGAGGTATTTGATTGCGAATCATTGACCCAATTCAATTATTACAAAGATCACAACCGGAAAATGTTTGATCTTGTCATTAAAGAAGCTGTCAACCTCGGCAAGGATCTCTTGTATCCGATCTATGAGGAAATGGACCGTAAGCCCCCTGAATTGGTGAATGGCGAAGTAAAAGTGCATCCAAAAGTGAGAAGTATCAACAGGGAATTTGCCGCAGGCGGCTGGATGACGAGCCGGACACCTTACGAACATGGCGGAGAACAGTTGCCAGCCATGGTGGCAGGTTTGTGCGAGTTCATTTTCCAGTGTGCGAATTTTTCTGCAAGTGTGTACACCGGGCTTACAGGCGGTGCTGCTCATTTAATAGAAACTTTTGGCAGTAAAGAGCAGTATGACACCTATATCCCGCCGATGAGAACCGGTACATGGCAAGGAACCATGGCGCTGACCGAGCCGGAGGCCGGTTCCTCACTGGGCGATATAAGCACGATTGCAGAGCCGGCTGATGACGGGTATTACCTGATCAAGGGACAAAAAATATTTATATCTGCAGGGGATCATGATGCAGCAGATAATATCGTGCACCTGCTGCTTGCAAAAATTCCCGGAAGTCCGCCAGGCGTAAAGGGAATCTCTCTCTTTATTGTCCCCAAAAAACGGATTGAACCTGATGGCAGCCTTGTTGCAAATGATGTTGTCACCTCAGGCGTATATCATAAGCTGGGCTACAGAGGGTGCCCCATCGTCCAGCTGGGCATTGGTGACAAAAATGATTGCAGAGGCTTTCTGGTTGGCGAGGCCAATCATGGGTTAAAATACATGTTCCAGATGATGAATGGTGCCAGAATCGGTGTGGGCCTGAGTGCCACAGCATTGGCCACTGCTGCTTATTATGCGTCTCTTGAATATACGCAGACGAGAAAGCAGGGTCGAAAACTCGATCAGAAAGATCCAACAAAACCGCCTGTGCCCATTATTGAGCACGCGGATGTCAAACGGATGCTTTTATTTCAGAAAGCGGTATCTGAAGGTTCGCAATCGCTTTTGCTTTTATGTACAAAATACACGGATTTGCTTCTGGTGACCACAGGTGAAGAACGGGAAAAATACAACCTGCTCCTTGAAGTATTGACCCCGATTGTAAAGAGTTACCCTTCTGAAATGGGAATTCTCTCCATCAGCCAGGGTCTTCAATGTCTTGGCGGCTCTGGCTTTTGTGATGATTATCCTCTTGAACAATACTATCGGGACTGCCGCATTCATCCGATTCACGAAGGCACGACAGGCATACAGGGAATGGACCTGCTCGGACGGAAAGTTTTGATGAAAAACGGTAAGGCATTTGAACTGTATAACAGTGAACTTTTTGGAACCATTGAAAAGGCAAAACGCTTGCCTGAGCTTCTTCCACTTGCAGTAGAACTGGAAAACGCGCTGACAGATCTGCAGGCAATCACAGGCCATCTTGTTACAATTGCACAACAACAGGGCCCCGAATCGTTTCTGGCGGATTCTGTGCTTTATCTTGAACTTTTCGGTATCGTCACGATTGCCTGGCAATGGTTAATGCAGGGGATGGCAGCCCAAAATGCATTGAACACCGGCGCCAAGGGCAAAGATGTGAATTTTTATGAGGGAAAAATCTATACCCTTCGCTATTTCTATGGGTATGAGCTTCCCAAACGATTAGGGCTCTTAAAACGCCTTAAAGATTCTGACAATCTGACGGTTGAGATGTCACCCGATCATTTTATGGACTGAAAGCATTGAAAGAACAGATTGGAAATATATTTGGCTGAAAATTTATGAACATAAAAGATGTAAAGGAGAATTTTCTATGTTGGAACAACTTTCAAGCGGTTTTGTAGAACTGAGAAGAGAAGAAGTTCTTGAAACCATAAAAATGAGAATTGAAAAGGGTGAGGCTCCCTTATCCATTTTAGATGACGCACGTCAAGGAATGATACTTGTGGGTGACCAGTTTCAGGAAGGTATCCTGTTTCTTGCGGAGATGATGCTGGCATCCGAGATATTCAAGGAATCGGTTGCTATTTTGAAGCCCTATATGGATCAGAGCCGTCCATCCAAATCCAAAGGCAAAATCATTCTAGCAACATTAAAGGGAGATATTCATGATCTTGGCAAGAACATTTTGTCCACACTACTGGAAGGCCAGGGTTTCCAGGTATTTGATTTGGGAGTGGATGTTGAACCAACTGTCGTTCTTGAAAAAGCAAAAGAAATCGAACCGGATTTCATTGGATTTTCAGCACTCATTACAACCGTATTCAAATACATGCGGGATGCTGCCGACCTGCTGGAAAAAGAAGGCTTGAGAGATAAAATCAAGCTGATGGTGGGTGGTGGTGTTACGAACAATACACTTAAAGAACATCTGAATGCCGATTTTCAGACCACGGATGCAATGGCAGGCGTTGCCTATTGCCTAAAAATGATGGAGGAGAGGCAGCATGCGTAGTGAAACGATGACTTCAAAAGAAAGACTGGAGTGTGCCGTCAATCTTGAAAAACCGGATCGGGTTCCTATCAGTCCGCTGATGAATACCTCTGCCGCCGCAAAACTGGTCGGGAAAAAATACTGGGAAATCGCAGACAAGGGGTATTACGCACACATTGAAACGGAAATCGAGCTTTTTGAAAAATTTGGTGGGTGGGATGGTGTGGCGCTGCCCCTTTCACCTGATATTTACAGGCTTGGCGGGTTAAAGGTAACAACACCTACTGAACAATCACCGGAAATCCAGATATTGGAAGAAGAATTTGCCAAGCCTGAAGATTATGAGATTATCGCCGAAAAAGGAATGAATGATTTCATCGTGAATCATCTCATTGAAAGGGTTTATGGAAAGGAATTTTTAGGTCAACTCGGTCATATTTATCAGGATGCTTCACGCAGCTCAAAAAAAGGCAAGGACGAATATACCAAAAGAGGCGCTTATTTTACGTTCCCGACACTTCTGACACATCCATTTTTCAAACTGTCTCTGACCCGATCCATGGTCAAGTTTACGGAAGACCTCTATTACAGGCCGGAAATGGTTGAAAACGCTATACAGACGATGACTGATGAATTGATTGCCATGGGGAAAATGCTTTACAAAAAAGACAATTTTCTGACCATGGGGCTTGTGGAAGAAAGAGCGGGCGGTTTTTTCTATCCGATGCGGATTTTTGAAAGATTCTGGTGGCCGTTTACCAAACAGATCGCAGAGGCGTTCTGGGCGGACGGGATAAAAATATGGTTTCATCTGGACACCAACTGGGATAAAAATATCAAATATTTTAAAGAACTGCCGAGAGGTTCTGCAATTATCGATCTGGACGGGACTACCAATATTTTTGCCGCCAAGGAGCAGTTGCGGGATCATCTGTGTATCAGCTCTGATATTCACCCGGCACTCATGTCTCTTGGAAAACCCGAAGAAATGGAAGCCTACTGTAAAAGACTGATTGATGAAATCGGTGATGACGGTGGATTGATTCTTTGTACGGGCTGCTGTCTTCCGGTTGCGACCAAGGCAGAAAACTTCCGCGCCATGCTGAATACCGGGAAGACGTATCAATTATCAAAACCGGCATAAATGAATTTGTTCGGGATCATGTTATGAACGTTATGATTATCGGCGGTTTTCTGGGATCAGGAAAAACAACATTGCTTTTGAATGTGGTTAAAAAGATGATCGCCCAATCCAAAAAAATCGCCGTTGTTGAAAATGAAATCGGAGAAATAGGTATCGATGGCAATTATCTGAAGAAGGAAGGCCTTACCGTGCAAGAACTGTTTGGCGGATGCATTTGTTGCACGCTTACGGCAGGACTTATTGAAACGCTTCAGAAAATTGAAACCGCTTATCATCCGGATCTGGTCATCATCGAAGCAACCGGTGCTGCCAGACCAGGGGATATCGTTACAACACTTCATGATGATAATTGCCCTCTCCGTTTCGAATCCATCAAAGTAGTCACGGTTGTAGACGTAACGCGCTATGAAATGCTGATACAAGTGATGGAACCGCTTCTGACCGGTCAAATTCAACGTGCGGATATTGTGGCTGTCAATAAAATCGATGAGGCCAGTATAAAGCAAATTGACCGAATTATAGAATGCATTGCTAAACTGAATCCATCTGCTGCAATTGTTGCCATGTCGGCAGAAGAGGAGGTATATACGCTGAACCCATTCATGGAATTGCTATGATGATCATCCGTACTCATGACGACCATCCTACAGCATTTACAAAAGATATCATTCTGTCATTCGGGCATATCAAACCTGTCAGCAGCATTACCTCAAGAGTTGAACGGTTTATATCCGAGCTGGCATTGAATCTTAAAAACAGCGGCTGCAGGCTGATCGGGCATATCAAGGGCCTTATCGATGCGAACGAAAACGGATACCTGTTTTGCAGCCTGGTTACCTTTCACGGAAAACCAAGGTTTAAAGGAACCCTGCAGAAAGATATCGAAGATGCCAGATTGACCCTGAATATAATTGTCTATGGCATTGAACCGGATATTGTCGAAGATATCGTTCAGCAGGGGATTAAAAATCATTTTGAATAGAACCTGTGAAATATTCAGGTAATCGTTTTTAAAATATGGGAACTGGCCAAGGAGAATAATGTCTATGCGTAGTGAAACAATGACTTCGAAAGAGAGATTGGAATGTGCCATCAATCTTGAAAAACCGGACCGGGTTCCGATTGCCATACTTGGCAACACATCTGCCATGGCAGGCCTGGTTGGAGAAAAATACTGGGAAGTGGTGAAAAAAGGCTATATTGCCCAATTCGAAACAGAATTGAAATTTTTTGATACCTACGGGGGGTGGGATGGTGTGCACGCCCCTCTCACATCGGAAATTTATTATCTGGGTGGTTTAAAGGTAAATCCCCCTTCCGAAGCTTCACCGGAAATCCAGATCCTTGAGGAAGAACTGGCCACTGTTGAGGATTATGAAATTATAGCGGAAGATGGCATGAACCTTTTTATTGTAGAACACCTGATCGAAAGAGCATATGGCAAAGACACATCCGGAAAATATTTGAAAATATGGCAGGATACCCTCGTGGCTCTGAGCAGAAGCTTGAAAGAATATGGCAAAAGAGGGGCTCATTTCATATTTCCGGTCCTTCTGACCCATCCGTTTTTCAAATTATCCCTGACCCGGTCGATGATCAAATTTACCGAGGACCTTTATTTCCGGCCGGAACTGGTGGAAAAAGCACTGCAAAAAATGACGGACGAGCTGATTCAAACGTACTCATCAATGGCCGATCCCAATGTATATTTAACTATGGGACTGGTTGAAGAGAGAGCAGGCGGCTTTTTCTACCCCATGCATATATTCGAACGATTCTGGTGGCCGTATACCAAACAGATCATCAATGCTTTCTGGAAAAAGGGTATAAAAATCTGGCTGCACCTGGATACCTGCTGGGATAAAAATATGCATTACTTCAAGGACCTGCCTCGAGGTTCCACAATTATTGATCTTGACGGAACCACCAATATTTTTTCAGCCAAAGAGCAGTTACGGAATCATCTTGCCATCAGCAGCGATGTTCACCCGGCACTCATGTCTCTGGGCAAACCCCAAGAGGTGGAAGCATACTGCAAAAAATTGATAGATGACGTGGGAGACGACGGTGGCCTTGTTCTCTGTACCGGATGCTGCCTGCCGGTTGCCACAAAAAAAGAAAATTTTGAGGCCATGTTAAAAACCGGAAAAACCTATGAATTGTCAAAGTAGAAAACAAAAACAATATCCTGACCGGGATGAACTGGAGCGCTAATGAACTTTGGGATAGTATTATATATTATGTATGCCATGATGAAATGGGGCACGGGATTCACAGCACTGATAAACAAGGACTTCAAAAAACTCCTTAAAAAGAAAAATTTCACGACGCTTATTATAACAAAAGACGGGAAATATGGGAGAAGTTTTACCTTCAATAATGGCAAAATCACTTCAAAAACAGGCGTAAACCAGAATGCGGATCTGAAAGTCATATGGAAAGACGGCCAAACGGCAATCAAAACCATGAAAAAGGGTGGCGATCAACAGGTCCTCATGGATGCCATCGTCGATGGCGATCTTCTGTTTGAGGGCAGTGCAGCAGTAATGATGCGATTTATCCTTATCATGACCCAGATGATGGAAGTCTACGGCATTGGGCCGGATAAAATGCGTGCCGGCAAAAAGGAGAAAATACCATGCTGCCCGGAGATGCAGTCCAAAAAGTCGATCCAGTGAAATTCGCACCCTATGCTTTTTTGCGAACAGATATGAAATAACACAACCCACAACATATTGGAGATAATTTTTATGGCAAAAAAACAAAAACTTCGCATTTTTAATGATGCAACGGCCATTGTCACAGGCGGCGCATCAGGTTTTGGCAGAGCAGTGGCCGAAGGATTGGCGAAACGCGGCAGTGAAGTCGTCATTCTGGATCTGCAGAAAGAGGCTGCAGAAGAAACAGCCTCAAAAATAAATTCAAAAAATGGCAAAGCAACCGCTATACAGGCTGATGCGACCGATTTTCCTCAGGTTCAGCGTATCGTTGATGAAACATGCGAACGAACCGGCAGAATCGATTATATTTTCAATATAGCAGGTATTGTGATTTCAGGGCAGGCACACCAACTTGGAATTGAAGACTGGAACAAAATCATTGGCATCAATTTTTGCGGGGTGGTAAATGGTGTCCAGGCAGCCTATCCGATTATGGTGAAGCAGGGTTTCGGGCATATCGTCAACATGTCCTCTATCGCCGGATTGTTGCCACTGCCTGGCGCTGTGGCATATACCGCCACAAAACACGCTGTTGTAGGGCTTTCAAAGGCATTACGCATCGAAGGCGCCATACATGGCATACGTGTCAGTGTATTATGTCCCGGTGCGCTTCGCACACCGCTTTTAATGGAAAACGGGGGGAAATTCGGCCAGGTAAAGCTCGGAATTTCATCAGAGGAAATGACGGAAATAGCGGAAAAATTAAGACCCATGCCACCTGAACAGTATGCGGAAAAAGTTCTGAACGCGGTAGCCAGGAACAAAGCGATCTTCACAGGACGGCCGGATTGGCAGTTCGGATACCAATTGAACCGGTTCTATCCAATATTCTCAATGACCGTTTCCAGATTGTTTTTCAAAAATGCATTGAAAAAGGCAGGGCTGCTACATTAAAAGACTGAATCACCACAGAGGATACCGAGGAGCACAGGGGGTTATCAAACAAATCCTTGTGCGCCTTCATAAATTACCTTACTTTTAAACCACTATCATCCCTTTTTTCTCTGTGGTAAGCAGATTGACTAAATCGTCCGGACACGGCTATTTGTAACGCATGGTGTGTGACATCACATACCATCTAAACGTCGCTAACCCGACAGGCAAAAGATACGTACCGCTTAAAATATCCAGGGTCACCACGCGGCCATTTGTGGGGTTTCCCGAAACCAGACGGTAAATCGGATCGTTTTCCGTTTCCCCTATTTTCAGGTCAATATCCGCTCGATTGTATGCCGCTATTTTTTCACCTGGCCGGAACATCCAGATGGAATGCAGCAATACATATTTGTGAGAATGACGAACATTAAACGTTTTGAGGGCAAACACCGGTTGAGGATTTGTCTCCGGTTCCCTGATCGCAGCGTCCATGGTGAATAAATCCTGGCCTCGACGTTTCAGACCGGCTTTAATTCGGGTGTCATTTTCTTCGAACGTAAAATCCGCCAGCTTTTTAGGAAATCCCAGACTTTCTCTTCCATAAATCATTGCCGTATCGTCGTCAACAGCCATCCATGCGCAATGAATGCCCGTTCCCATGGGTGTCTTCACATGGAACAATAAAGCGGCTTCCTTATACGGAACCGTAAATAAATTTTTAGGGTAATCCGCAATAAATAATGTCGCTTTTGCATCTTCTGTCAATTTCATATATCGGGGCAGAATCTGCCTGACTGCCTTTTTGTCCACAGGGACATCTACCAGAATCACGCGAGCATCTTCCCACCCTGTGGCTTTCATTTTCATCATTTTTGCCAGAGGTTTTAATTCTTTCCTGAATGTTGGATAATTTGGTGTTGCCATACGTCCTCTTTCTATAAAAACGGGTTACAATCATTTAAAGTGACGGCTAAAAAACAAATGTTTTTCGATTTAAATTTAAGATATTACAGGCAACCCGCTCATGCTTTCCCAAAGTTGCTTTCGTCGTTTCAAATCTTGCTTTTCTTATTTCTGTATTTAATCGCATTATTTTGGATATATGCATAGCATTACATAAAAATGCCTGCAATGGCCAAAAAAGAAAGGCCGTTTCCTCAGGAAACGGCCTTTCCTTTGCATTAATCCGGATAAGTGTTATTTAAGGAATTGTTTTCGCACCCCTGCGATACCAATCAAACCCATTCCCAGAAGAATCATCGTGCCAGGTTCCGGAACCGGAGAAGAATCCGGTGGGGAACCAAATGAGATATCGTCTATGTAAAGACGCGTTTCATCTGCATTGTCAAAAGATGCATTCGGGGCATAAATCCGAATCGCAAAGATATCGGCACTATCCCGCGAAAACCCCGCATACCCCTGATGGATTTGTGTAATAAAAGATTCCAATAAATTGAATGAATCATCCAAAGCCTGGAATTCGACTTGCAATGCATCTGCCTCCTTGAAATAAAATCCAACAACATTCTGGGCTTCTGTAAAAGAAAAGCCTGCGAAAAACAAAGTTGAAAATAGAGATAACAATTTCATGAAACCTCCTTTTTCAAAACAAAAAGCCGGATCAGGTTATAGGCATAGCCTGCAACCGGACAGGTTAATATTAAACTGCTTCATTTTTTTTAAAGATAAATAGGCTAAACACCAAGAATCATCCAGCAAGAATACAGATGATTTCCCGCTTCCACATCAAATTAAGAGAATTTTTCAGGCAACAAAATATAAGTGGATTTAAACAGGATAAGAGAAGCCGGATATCATCACCTTTATAAAAACCATTTCATAAATGCAAAAAAAAACATGACGTCTATATCGACTTTTTTACCGAGAAACCCGTCCAGATGAATGGCCTCCTCACCATTCTGTTCCATCTTAATCAGACAGATAGTATTCTATCGTTGAAACGACCCTGATTTTTTTGATATGCGGATTGTTTTTATCTCTATCATCAATCGAGAACTGACCCTGACTGGCACTTTTAATTTTACCCAACCTGCTATTTGAATCTTTTGCGAATTTTTCGGCAACCTCTCTTGCTTTTGTCGTTGCCTCTTCCACCATTTCCGGTTTGATTTCATTTAATCGGGTGAACAAATACTCCGTTGCTCCCTGATACCCGCCGTCTGAAAGCACAACCCCTTTCTTTCCGAGGGCTGCCAGCTTTTTCATTGTCGCTCTGACCGCGTCTATTTTATTCGAATAGACAGTTATTGTCTGGGCTGCATAATACTGGAACTCGATTCTCGATTTTTCGTAGCCTTGCGCCAGCTTATCAATAATTCCAGGTGGAGACGCATTCATCTCTGCTTCTTCAAAACCGTTTGCTTTTAAAAAAGCAATGATTTTATCTGCATCCGCTTCAATGGTTTCGTACAATTTTGGCAAATCATTATTTCCAGCAGAAAACTGTATTGGCCATAAAACGATATCTGCAGGATATTCTTTTTCAGATAACCCTTTGACGGTGACCGTGCGTTCAAATTCCTTAAATTTGATGGCGCTTGAACCGATAAAAAACCCCAGAAGCCCAAGCCCTAAAAAAATAAATCCGCCTAAAACAAATGCACCTTTAAAATCAATATCCCGCATAAGGACCTCCTCATTTCCTGCCCGTAAAATAAAAATCAAATCATCATCAATTTTTTATAAATATATGTATTTTTAATATATAAAACAACGGTTCCATTAATCTTGACGCATATGAAATCCTGTGTATATATAAGATTTCTATTAAAGATTAATCATCCGTATAAAATTTTGCTTTGTAAAGGCATTATTTTTTTTTAACATACGATGCTTCATTTTTTTATACGGCATCATCGCACTAAACGATGTTGGAGTAAAGCATATGGGGATCATTAAAAATCTCAAAACAGGAGAAAATATATTCCTCAAATCCCACCACGTGTTTGGAAGGAACAGGGAAAAAGCTGATACGGCGCTGAAAAATAAAGATATTTCTCAAATCCATGCGTCGGTGAGATGGAACGGCTGGGAGTGGCTGCTTACCGATTTCAGCAGAAACGGAACATGGATCGACGGCACCCGTCTTATCTCAGGGGAAAATACCAGATTAAAGGAAGGCAACATCATCCGTTTCAGCAGTATAGGCGGATCGGAGTGGACGCTGATCGATGAAAAGCCTCCTTCCAACGTTCTTGTACCGCTCAGGGGAAATGGCCAAATCATCATGCTGGACCGATTCCATGCGCTTCCTAATGAAGCAGAGCCGGACATATCGATCTACATTTCACAAACGGGAGAATGGGTTTACGAAAATGAAAACGGGGTACACCCCCTGAAAAATGGAGATATTATCAACCACAGCCAGGGAGTATGGCAATTTTTCGCTGCCGAGCCCGTTGATATGACGATTTCAAAAAAAATCGCAAAGGATATCCGATTCTTTTTTCACGTCAGCAGCGATGAAGAACATGTCTTTCTTAAAATTCAGATCGATAGAAATATCATCGATCTGGGTGAGCGGGCCCACCACTATATGCTTCTGACCCTGGCCCGCCAGCGTTTGAAAGACGCGGAAGACGGCGCTGACCAGGAAACCCAGGGATGGATTGAAACAGACCGCATGGCCGATATGCTTGGCCTTGAGCCTTGCCATCTCAATATACAGATATATAGAAGCAGAAAACAGATCAATGACGCCTTGTCGGAATTGCAGAATCCTCCCCAGGTGATTGACCGGCGCTTCGGGGGCTTGCGCTTCGGGTATCCCGACTTTCAGATCATGCGCGGTTCAACGGTTGAGGGAGCGCTTTACCGGGAAAAATCAGATGAATCTCAATAGAAAAATCAAACCGGATTTGGGTTTGACCAACGCCCACCCTGTTCAACAGATGCGTATGGCCTATCTCATACGTTAATTCCCTGTGTAATAACCTGTAATAGAAAGATCCATTAAAAATTGTATTCTCACGCCATGAGCCTGGAGCTTTACATAAACGGCGTAATGTTCAATGGGCTTTAACAGCAATACGTTTTAATACACAAGGGGGAAAATATGAGCGAAAACATTAAATACCAGATTAAAGGTGAAATCTGCAAGTTCAATGACACGATCTTTAGCATTATCAAAGAGATCGATCAAAAGCTTGACCTGGATGAAGAAACATTCACGATCATCGAAAACTCGAATAAATTATTGATTTTTTGCACAGTGAAAAATTTTGAAGCAAAAAAGGTCGGTGATCCCGTTTGCGTCATTTACAATGAGGGTGCCAACAGAGAGCCGGATACACAGCCGGTGTATTACGGAAGGTCCCTCGCCCAGTACCGGAAAGTTTATGAAAAATCTACCGGCCGGTGTCTTATTATAAACAAAAAAAAACCGGACCAATTCCTACCGGAGGATGCTCTCTGGTATTACAAGATTAACGGTCATGTGATTTTTGAAAATCCGGACGGCTCACTCGGAGTGAGTAGAAACGATGGTGTATAACCCGGATATACCGATAAGCAGTTTTACCTGAATCTTGCATAAACGATTTTTACAACATTCAGGTTTTATCATGTGCCTGTTTCCCTGATAACTGTTCTGCGTGCAGTGATGAATGACGAATGGATAGAGACGACCGATGGATTTCTTTTTCCCCATGAGCCGGATTTGATTAAGGTCAGCTTTGATGGATATTAAAAAAAATACGAACTCCTGGGACAGTATCTTTATCTCCCCGGCATTGAATAGTCTGTCCCAGGCATCATACCTATTTTTTTGTGCCATATTCGGCCCTTCTCTCACCATCAAAACATTTCGCCAAACCGACTGATCCAGGTAAAACATATCTTTATTTTACCTTGACCGTTGCAAATTTTATGTTTGGCCAGTCCCCATTTTTCTTCTTAAATTCAAATGGTAACTCGTGTTAAAGGGCAAATCGGCAGATTCCTGAAATGTCGCTTCGATTCTCCTGAAAAATAAAACCTGCTACGCAAATTTTATGATTTTTTCGAATAAAAAATAAAAAAAAGCAGCACTGCCGAGATATAGCAGCATGACAAGAAATGCGGACGGGATTTTCACCCAGTGCGGTTTTTCTTTAATATATTGATAATAGAAAAGGGCCGAGATACCTAAAATGATTTCAGGTATGATAATATAGATGGCCATATGGTCGATCATCATGACATTTTGAGCGGACCATGACGGCAGGACCCATAATGTTTCCTCAGACCCTCCGAAAATAATCAGGGCGACGGTTCCTGCAGCACCATATCCTGCCATTACGGATATTCTTTCGGAAAACCGCTCACCTGCATAGATGATGAGGAACATGGGGATGCTCCACAGACCAGCCATGTATCCGGATACGGTGCCGAATTTAAACAGCCCGTCTTCAGGGAACACAAGGATATTCAGCTGGGCGGACAGAAACCAGTCCGGAAACACCTGGAACATGCTCAATACAAAAACAAACATCCACAGATGAATCCAGTCTGTGTATCCTCTTGCCATTCCCCATACCGGCAGGGCGGTATTATAAAGAACAACCACTAAAAGCAGACGGATGCCTACCGGAAGAAAGGACAGGGTAGACAGCAACACCAGGCAAAGCACTGTAAAAATTCCGTGAAATATAATGATCTCTTTTTCATTCTGACTGAGTTGGGGCATGATATTCTCCAGTTTTATAGATACACGGCGGCAAAAGCTATTTTTAAATGCGTTTTTGTAACCCTTTACGGATAAAATACCCAATATCCTGGGCGTATCTTAAATTGACAGTTTTTTTAAACGATGCTGTAAGCGCGTTCATCACCAGGGGTAGCACTTCTGCAGGATCTGTAATCGGTGACGGTATGCCCAGGCGGCCCCGGATGATCTGGGCCATATCCACAGCCGTGGTAAAACAGTTATCTATTTTTACCACTTTTTTGGCATTTGTAATATGGGCATGAGAACAACTCCCTATCAGAAAAGCTTCCTGCCCGGCAGCATCAATGGGCTCATCCACATGACCAATGACCATGACAGCAGGCTTTGCGTTTTTAAACGCCTCCACACCGGCAAAGCGTTCAAGAAACCCGAAAAACATTTTCGCTCCCATGATGCATCCGGTTTCACATTTTGCTTTTGTCTCCCTGTTTGTATATCCCCAGTAAAACCGGATCGGTGACGCCATTCGCGTCAGTTCCTTATTGATACCCTGCCACCTGACAAACTCTTCATCATAAGGTAGAATTCGCTTGGCGGCGATATCCAGATCGGCAACGCTGGTCAGGTCACCTTCTATGTTCACATCTTCAATGGCTGCCGGAAGATATCCCCGTTTAACGGCCCGTTTTAAATACGGGACATCGTCCAGGTTATACCCAAGCAGGCGGGCCCCAACCAGGTCCACTGCCAGTGGATTGGTGCCCATGATAACCAGCCCCAGTTTTCGGGGAGTAGGGAAGGCTTCGTTGCCGACCCCCACATCAATAGCATCCATAACAATAAAATTCGGTGAACCTACAGCCAAAAGGTCGACGATCTTGTCGTTTAAGAGGAAGTCATGCCGGATGGCACGTTCATCATCCGAACAGATGCCGATGTTCAGTTTTACGGCGCCGGTCATGGTGCTGACACAATGGCATTTCAGTTTGGGCAAATAGACCATGGAATCCGCCTGTGCCATTTTTCGGGCAATGCGCAGCGTGTCATGGATTTTTCCACCCACAAACACCCGTTCCCGGGGTTCTTCATCAATACAGAAAAGGTTTACAGGCGCCCGGGAAGATTCGCGGATATGATTCATTTCATTATAATATCCGGCATTCTTGAAGGTCAGCCGGGTGGGGTAGCCAATGGCTGTTTTCTCACCCATATCCACGCGGAATACATTGGGATGGTTGGAAAGGGCCAGGAGGGACGCACCCACCAGGGATGGCTCGGTATAAGCGGTCTTTCCGTACTTTCCCTTTCTGGAGGAAAAAACAACATTCGGTTTGACAAAAATATTGCCGAACGGATTGTAATTCAGCGCGTTCATGCCGTCTTCAACAATGGACCGGATCTTGTCCCGGTCATAGTTTTCGCATCGGCGGATATAGACGTTATCTTGTTTGGTCATGGATCAATCCTCCCAGATATTGAAAGAATGAAAATGCGACGCAAGCAGCAGGGGCTAATAATCACGCCATCACTTTCCCACGCCAACCCATTCAGTCGGTGGTCCAATCAAAGCAAATGGTGCCGGATTGATCGGCCCACCACCAAGCCCCATATACCCTGTACCGATAAACAGTGTATCATTAATCTGCCTGATTTCATCCCTCATGGAATGGATAGTCCCGGTGTTGTCAGCACTGTAATCCACGAGGAAAGACATTTTACCGTCTTTTCCGGCTTTTGATGGCCCCATGGACGTTCTCATGGGGCGCAGGCGCCTTTTGGAAACCGCGCTGGCGGATGTCTTTTGAGAAAAGATATTGTAACCGATCCCCGAATCAGTTGCGAGCGGCTTAAAGGCTTTACCGATCCACGCTGTGCGAAAAGTGATTTTGCCTGTGGGAAATACATGATGGGTAAACAGGGCAGAAGATTTTCCCAGTATACCGCCGCTTAAGATTCTTGCCTCGTATTCTCCGTTAAATGTTGAAAAATCAGGTGTGCCGGCAGCATAGAAGAGCTGCATCTTGTCCTTGCGGCTGAGTTTTTCAATGTCCCCATAAGTGGCCGTTTCAGGGGCAACACCCAGAATCTCCGCCATGGTGCGGCCATCCGGTTTTTTGCTGCCTGCCTGGAGGATGTTAATGACATTCAGTGTAATCATAACCATAGCGGATATGCCGCCAATGATAAGAAGAGTTTGAATCAGTGCCATGAGGTTTGTTCCTGGTTTTTGGTTTAGGGTTCCCTGTTACGCTTTGCTTTTGCCCGGTAATTTAAGTACCTGCCGCATATTCATTGCTGTTTTTACAATCGCTTCAATATCTTCCGGCTGTAAATCCTTTAAATTTTCGTTGATGATATCAAAAGAATCATCTTCCGAATCCCTGACCATGCGCTCACCAACCGGTTCCAAACAGACAAGGGTCGTGCGCTTGTCATGGGGATCTTTTTTCCGTGATACAAATTCACGTTTTTCCAGCCGGTCAATGGCCCGGCTGGCCGTACTGATGTGAATGTTCATTTCTGCTGCGATTTCGCTCATGGTGGCGAATGATCGCCGCCGCAGGAGATACAGGAGATAAAATGCCTCGTAATTAAGGTCAAATTTGCTCATTTTATACCGCTCAAAATTATAAATGGCGGCCATGACATTAAAAAGTATTTTATCGATATCCTGTCTCGGAATGTGGTCGATCATTGATTTATAAATTCGCTTTTAAGGTTTCCAAATGCATATCATTTTGTTTGTATAGATGCAAACATATTTTATATCTCAAAAGTATAAAAAAAATTTTACTATTAAATTAGTATGTTATTATATAAAATATATTTGCAATATGCAAATAGGTGATGGTGGTCTTACGGAAATGCGTATAGCTGTTTTATGGCATGGGAAAAAATTAAACACCAATTGTGGTGGCCCTGTAAGAAGTCAGGACCTCAGGTAAGTGCAATAGCTTAAGGCGTCCACATTTTATTCTCAGGTGCTGCCCATTTAATGCAATTGATCCGCTTTTGAACGCGACTTCCGTCTTTAATAATTTTTCTTAGGTGGGATTGAATAAATAATTCTGACGGTTCAGATGCAAACGAAGAAAAAATTTCTGATTTTCGGCACAACGATTCCGGAATATTCTCAATATTGGTTGTTTTTCTGAAATCGAAACCGGCCCCCATGAGAATGGGATGATCTATTCCAAAATGAAGCGTCCTCAGATCATCTTTATATATTACAATCGGCTTTCCGTGCATCATTGCAATTGCAAGTTCTACGACACCCCCCTCATCAGGAACCCTTCCATTCATATTGAATACAAAATAATCGCAGACTTCTATTATCTGAAAAACATCAAGTGCAAATATCTGTTTGTTGATGCTTTTTAATAGTGGGCGCGCAAAAATTGAATTCGCCATATAGCCATTTGTATTGTTCATAACAAACGCTTCGACGCCATCTCTCTGGGGAAGATATGTCTGATATCCCTTACTTTCAAGCACATCGGATATCTGTTTCATATCATTTATTTCTTCCGGGCTGAAAAGCCCTCCCGAGCAGTAAACGCTTCTTTTTTTACTTGATATGGATGTCTCTGAAAAATTCACAGAGGAAGAATTACTCTTTTCCAGAATAATATGAAAATTTTCCCAGACAATTCTAAGAATAATATTTAAAAACTCATCTGGATCAAAACTTCCCCTCTCAACACCTGATTTGCATTCATTTAAAAAATCAGAAATTTCATTACCTGCTTTTAAAGAAAGTTGGATGTAAAATGGCAGACGAGACCTGTTAAAAGGCGTCACACTGTTTCTTTGATGCAATCGTTCGGCAGCCTGAAGTGCTTCCGGTATTTCATTTATCTTTTTTAAATATGAATAATTCCAGGAGCAGCCATCGATCATTGAATTATTATTACCATGGAAAACGGCTCTGTGATCATTCTTATAAATAACAACAGGCCTGCCAGCAGAAAATGCAACTGCACTTAAAAAAACGCCGCCCTCATCAGGTACACGGCCGTTCATGTTAAAAACAAAACAATCTGTAGCTTCCACAACATTAAAAAGCTCATGACAAAAAATAGCTCTTTGCAACGCCTTGTACATCGATGCATAACCAGCGTCAGTAATCTTGCCATCTTCCTTAAATTTTTCTATAAATGCGCCAATGCCTTTTTGATGCGCCATGTAAGTCTTATAGCCCTGATTGACAAGTAAACTTGAAATGTTGTCTAAAGCCTTTTTTTCGTATGGGCTGTAAGAGCTTCCCGCAATATAGACCGTTTTTCCGGTTTGGGTATGTTGATTAGACAATTTATATCCACACCCCCAAAAAAACAATATTGTGATGACGACACAACAAAAAATATATCCAATATTGTTACGCATTGAGCTATCTGATATTTTATTAAATTCCAAATTATACCTTTTTTGCCACATAACATGCATAAATGGCACATAAATTTCGTCACACCCTGATGATTGCCATAAAAATATCAAAAAAAACGATGTGCAATAACAATGCGTAGAAACTATCAATTATCATTCAACCTGATGTTCCCGGAATCTCTATATCAATAATCAAGGTTTGACACTATTTTTTCTATTTTTTACTATTTTCTTGCGGAAATGATGAATCAAAGGAACCATTTTCTTTCTTGCAAACATATTTTAAATGAACCATATTTTATCCATCCGTGTTTGTAAATTTAAAGGTCATTTTCACCTGTTTGCCTGACTTCAAAACTTTAGACGTTTACCTGAAAGGTAAACTTCATTTTTTTTGAGATGGCCTATCGTTTCCATCCATAAATTAGGGGAAAAACATGGAAAAAATTAGAATGAATTTAATTGGTGGTGCATTATCAGGTGAAAGACATGATAATTTGCCACAGAGGCCACAGAGAACCACAGAGAAAAATAGAAGCGACACTATATGGTCACATTTTTCTTCAGCAGTATCGCTGAAATCGAAAGAGAGGAAAAATAGATGAAAAATATCCATTCACAAATCACCGAGTTTTGCACGGGATGTCAAAAAATTCAAAATCTCAAAGGCACAGTATCAATTCGGGAAGAGAAAACCCCGGATGGGGTTAAAGTAAAAATCATCACAACAAGTTATCATTGTGAAATTTGTAATGCATTTATCCGTTCAGAAGAGCATGACCCTGAAAATAAGCTATCAACGCTTGAACAAAAAGCATATGATGAGATCTCTGACAAAGCCAGTTTATATAACCTGTAGGAAAACATTATGGCCCGATAGTCAACTGGCACCACTCTTCATGACATTATCCTTTAACCGGAAGGCGGCTTCCGCTTCCAGTATCTGGAGATGTGTAAAGACTTCCGACGCCATCAAGTAGCCTTCTATTATATCTTCTGTATTTTTGTATTGAAAACCAGAATGTTTTGCAGTTTTCCATAATTTGATATAGGTAAAAATGCGTCCGGTATATTGGGGAAACTTACCTTTTGACAGATATGGGCCGGTTGTTTGGATTTGAAAAACAAACGGGTGAACCAATGCCCGATAAAACCTGGAGCAGTGTTTGACCATGAAAAAAAAGAATCAGAAGAGACGGGCGGATACGGTGGTGGTGCTGGATTTCGAAACCACGGGGCTATCTCCGAATATGGGAGACCGGGCCATCGAAATAGGAGCTGTTCTCATTGAAAAGGGAAAAATCCGGAACCGGTTTCAGGAACTGATGAATCCAGGGTTCCGGATCAGCGGTTTTATCGAATCATACACGGGCATCACCAACACCATGCTGAAGAAGGCCAGCCCTTGCGCTGAAGTCATGGATCGTTTTGCCGACTTTATCCGGGGTCATAATCTGGTAGCCCATAATGCCTCGTTCGACCGGCGTTTTCTGGATACGGAACTGGACAGGATCGACAGAAACTACTCGGGGAATTTTGCCTGCTCCATGCTGGTTTCAAGGCGTATATACCAGAACGCGCCCAATCACAAACTCGAAAGCCTGGTCCGGTTCATGAACATTGAAACAGATGGAACCTTTCACAGGGCCCTGGCGGATTCGGAAATGACCGCGAAGCTCTGGCTGATGATTCTGGAGGATATCCGCAATCGCTATGCGATTTCAGAACTCCCCTTTTCCCTCATACAATCATTGTCCCGAACCAGCAAGACGACTGTGAACCGTTTCCTGTCGAGCAAACGCAACCCTGTTTGACCGGCAAAGTCACATGTCTGTCACTCGTCCATGCATCGCCATCCATTACCGAATTCAAGAACGGCATTTTCGAATACCTGCGTGTCCACACGCCTTTTCAGGCCGAAAAACGGATAATGCCTGTATGCGGTCACGTTTACGGTTGCGGAGAAGGATTCGCCGCCCATCTCAGGGATAAACCCATCAGCTGTTGGGATGGATACATCCCCAAAGGAATCCGGTGGGGCAGACATGTCAAATATAAGGGAACGCTTTGGATCCCGGAAAGTCAGCTGGCAGGTGCCTGCACATGGGTCCTTTATTACTTTGATGTAAGAGCCGGCCCACATGAAATTAAAATTCCATTTAATATTGGGGGAACGATAACTGGCAAGCCACGGGTAGAGTTCCAGGCCGGGGAAAAGTTCCACACGCGTGTAGGTGAACACATACTGGGCTGTATTATTTTCAGATATTCCCTGTGACCAGAGCCAGGCCTTTGGAAAAAGCAGGGACCAGTTTTTCTCCTGTTCCGCATAACCGGTGCCCTGAAATGTTTCCGGCTCGTCACCATCATAAAGGGTGTATTCGTATTCTGCATCTGACCCCAGGCTGTTTACCCACCAGTGGGTGGGGAATGGATAATATGCCATCCATCCTTCTATGCTTCGGGAAGGGTCATCGGTACTCCAGGGAAGCCGGTTTTGCGTGTGGATATACACATCAACCACGCCCGGGATGCTGATATCTATGGTATCCTGGGTGATGCTGCCATACCCTTCGGCAATCCATTCAAAATCCGAATCTTTTTTACAGCTTATTTTAGGATTTTCCGCCACAGGTTCATCATTGACCAGGGCCATGGTTTTTTCAGGAAACACGGTATATGAAAGTGTCGGTGCACCATCCCCTTCACATACCAATACATTGATATATCCGCTTAAATATTCACCCGGAACGTAGGTGTCTCCCTTGGGCAGATAGGAGGCCACAATCACGGCGACCGATCGGCTGCCGCCAACGTCCGAAACCCGTGTATACCACCCCTCAAACCAGGGCCCCGGACCTGACGGTACATGCGGATCATTGATGGAACCTGAACCGGAGCAGTCCGGCTGCGAACTATCAGCTGAATACGCAGAGAAAGCAATCCCCAGGACGATGATCACCAGTATCCATATTCTTGACAGCACATCATTTCTTTTCATGTTTTACCCCCCACACCTAAACGGTTCAAAAAACGGTTTTTCTTGAATTGCCAACCAATGCTATCCGGATTTTTTTCGAACAACGGGATATGACAGTATGAAATAATCATGCTGTCACAACACCAATATCATACTGGATAATACCCAAACTGTGCCAGACAAGAAATAGAATTTTTACAAGAGTTCCGAAGGAGGTATCCAATACAAAATAAACACTATGTAATAATATAATGTAATATTTAAACATTTGTGATGGGCAAGTCAAGCAATTTCTTGCCTGCAAAAACACAGTAAAAAAACAGTTACGGGTAAATAGGGAATAAAAACACACGTCAACGATCAAGGGTTGAAACTTCTTGCAAATTGAAATGATTTTTTCTAATGTCCTTTAAAATATCAAATGTTTACGATAGGGTAAACATTCACAAGCCACGGCCGGACAAATGGATTTGGAAACCGTTAAAAACATATGAAATCATTCAGCAGCCCACCAGGAGGAAAACATGAAAAAAGGTGTTGTAAAATATTGTGTTGATGTAATGATGTTTATCGATCTCTGCTCAATTGCCATTATTGGTCTTTTAATGGAGTTTGTGATCCCCACAGGACAGGTTTCTCAGGCAAAAAAATATTTTCTGGGTTTGCACCGTCATGACTGGGGAGAAATTCATTTTTTCCTGGGCGTTTTCTTTTTATTGCTTCTCTTTGTCCATTTAAGCTTTAACTGGTCATATGTTACTCAGTCAACCAAACGCTATTTTGGCGATAACTGGCAAAAAGTGCTTCTTGCATTTTCAGGAGGATGGATTGTTGTCCTTATCGCTTCCTGGATGTTATTCAAGGTTTAATTGAGTACAGGTTTAAAAGCATCTCAGGGAGGATGGTATGAACATGGGAATCGAATGGTTTCAAGCGTTATCACCGATTAAGCAGGCATTGATGGCGACGCTATTCACCTGGTTTGCCACAGCACTTGGTGCAGGGCTTGTGTTCTTTTTTAAAACAATCAATCGAAAAGTTCTGGATGGCATGCTGGGATTTGCCGCAGGTGTCATGATTGCCGCGAGTTTCTGGTCACTTCTGGCTCCTGCCATTGAAATGGCGGAAGAGTCAAGTCTTCCGGCCTGGGTTCCGGCGACCACAGGCTTTTTATTGGGCGCAGCCTTTCTCTGGCTGACCGACAGGCTGCTTCCCCATCTTCATCTGGGGTTTCCCATGGAAGACGCGGAAGGTGTCAAAACAAGCTGGCAGAGAAGTATCCTCCTGGTTCTTGCCATAACCATTCATAACATTCCTGAAGGGCTCGCCGTAGGTGTGGCGTTTGGCGCTCTTTCAGCCAATCTGCCGTCTGCATCACTTGCGGGCGCCGTGGCACTTGCCATAGGTATTGGCATACAGAATTTCCCCGAAGGCGCGGCTGTTTCTGTGCCACTGCGGCGGGAAGGATTTTCCCGAATTAAAAGTTTCTGGTATGGACAGATGTCAGGCCTTGTCGAACCTGTTGCAGGTGTTATTGGCGCCGCTGCAGTCGTAGTCATGCGGCCTATTCTGCCATATGCCTTATCATTTGCCGCAGGCGCCATGATATATGTGGTTGTCGAAGAATTGATTCCCGAATCCCAACTGGAGAAAAATACGGATATCGCCACCCTGGGCGCCATTATGGGGTTTGCCGTGATGATGACCCTCGATGTGGCGCTGGGGTAACAGAACGCGCCAGATTGAGCTTTTTGATTCCGCCGATAACACGAATGTACTAATAAGTTCTGAATCTGAAGACGTGAAAGCCTACCTGCTGAAAAAATCAAGGGGCATTCGGTGATATTCGGAATTGAACAACTGGCCGACATGATAGAAGAGCCAGGCTGGTTTTAGAGAGATTTCCAGAAAGCGTTCAAAGAACTGTTCTCACAAGGTGTGGTGGCAAACCCTGGCAGTAAAGGATGCCGCAGAACGAAATATGTCAATTTTGAAGCCAATCATAACAAAAGGTGAGAAGGGTGACATGATGACTCCAAAAACTATCAGAGATCAAACATGGATAAAAAACAAAAAGATAGCATTTCTCTAAAGGCCAAAGCCCTGAGATACCGGTGGCTGATTTTCTCGATTCTTTCCCTTGGCTATGTGCTGGTTTATTTTCACAGGCTTTGTCCGGCGGTGCTTGCCGTTGATCTGATGCGCGACCTGAAGGCAAGTGGCGCCCTTGCAGGCCTTTTAAGTGCGGCCTATTTCTACCCTTATGCCATCATGCAGTTTCCGGCGGGACTTCTGGCAGATTCCTGGGGGCCGAGGAAGACGATCACTCTCTTTTTCATCATTGCATTCTTCGGGTCTATGCTTCTTGGCCTGTCTTCTTCTGTCGTTCCGGCCATCATTGGGCGGGCACTTGTTGGCCTGGGCGTGGCCATGCTCTTTGTGCCCACACTGAAAATTATCGCAGAATGGTTTCACGTAAGAGAATTTGCCTTTATGACAGGGATTCTCATGGCCATGGGTGGCGTTGGGTCTCTCTCGGCTGCGACGCCGCTTGTGTGGCTCAGTTCATCCATAGGGTGGCGAAATGCATTTATCGTAATTGGCATGTTTACACTTCTTCTTGCCATCCTTGTTTGGGTATTTGTCAGAAACCGGCCGTCGGACTTTGGCTGGCCTTCTCCTTTCGATTCTGTAAAAAAAGAATCGGAAAGTGTTGCCCCCGGACTGATGGAAGGGGCAAAAAAAGTGCTCTCAAACCGGCACTTCTGGCCGCTTGCCATCTGGTTTTTTTTCAATTGCGGAATCTTTTTTGCCATAGGCGGCCTGTGGGGAGGCCCATATCTGATGCATGCATACCAGATGGACAAATCGGAATCCGGTCATATTCTGTCCATGATCGCTTTTGGAATGGTCATAGGGAGCCCCCTTTTAAGTTATCTGTCTGACCATATTTTCAAAGGAAGAAAGCCGGTTCTTGTGTTTGCAAGCGCAGCCATGCTGGTCATTATGGGGGTGTTTTTCTTTTTTACCGACACAATCCCCTTGCCCGGCCTCTACCTTCTCTTCTTTTTTCTGAGTATTTTTTCAAGTGCGGTTGTCACCATTGGCTTTACGACCAACAAAGAGCTTTTCCCCGTATCCATTTCCGGAACGGCCACAGGCCTCATCAACCTGTTTCCCTTTGTGGGCGGTGCTGTTTTCCAACCGGTCTTAGGCGGCGTTCTCGAACATTACGGCAAGTTAAACGGCATGTTTACACTGGCAGGATACAAGGCATGTTTTCTTCTTCTTCTGGGCGCAGCAGGAATTGCCTTTATGTCCTCCCTTATGCTCAAAGAAACCTTATATGAAGTTAGTTAAACAGTTGAATAGATAAATAGTCAAATTAACCATTCAACTCAACGAACCCAAGCAACCCTAATACACCGGCAGATCATCCGGTTTTTCACCGCATGTATATTTCTGCAGCACGCCCAGGGTTTTGGTCATGGGAAGGACTTTGTACAGACCGGATGCCATGGCGAGTTTGTATACATAGTGGGGCGCCTGCCCCCCTTCTTCGTGGGTTTTGAATATGTCGTGCACCAGCAGATATCCGCCGGGCATGATATGACGGGACCAGCTGTTATAATCGCTGAATGCAGCCTCAAACGTATGGCCCCCATCGATAAATACCAGGCTCAGGGGCGTCTGCCAGAAACGGGCGGCAATATAGGACTTGCTCACAATGGAAACAACCGTTTCCTCGATACGGGAAAGTTCCAGCGTTTTTCTGAAATGGGGGAATGTATCAATTTTTCCCTGCCTGTCGTCAAAAAGCTCCGGATCAAAATATGCTTCTCCTTTCTGCTGCTCTTCAGACCCTCTGTGATGATCCAGGGAAAATAAAACCGTGTCGTTTTCCCTGCAGGCCGTTCCCAGATATATGGTCGATTTCCCGCAATAGCTTCCGATTTCAAGACACGGACCTGTTTTGGCTGCATCTGAGGCAACCTCGTAAAGACGCTCCCCCTCTTCTGCGTCCATAAATCCCTTGACTGTGTTAACCAATGCCAAATCAATCGTCATCTTTCGTATCTGTTCCTTAATTTATGTCATCATCCGGACATGTCATCATAACTGCCCACAAGCACTTCCCGTGGTTTTGCTCCGTCAGCCGGCCCGATTATGCCTTCTTTTTCCATGACTTCGATAATGCGCGCTGCCCGGTTGTAGCCGATTCTCAAATGTCTCTGCACACTGGAGATGGATGCCTGCCTGGTCCGGGTTATCAGGGCCACGGCTTCATCATAGCGTTCATCATAATCATCCTTGTCAAGAGACTCTTTTTCCTCTGTGGGCGCTTCGGTTACTTCAAAATTATATTCAGGGGGTTTCTGTTCCTTTAAATATTCGATAATGCGCTGCAGTTCATTGTCAGATACATAGGCGCCATGAATTCGCTGAAGTTTTGCGGTTCCCGGAGGCAGAAAAAGCATATCCCCGTTTCCCAGAAGATTTTCAGCACCATTTGAATCAATAATGGTTCTGGAATCAATTTTAGATGATACCTGAAACGAAATACGGGTAGGGAAATTGGCCTTGATGATGCCTGTCAATACGTCCACGGAAGGCCGCTGCGTCGCAAGAATCAGATGGATGCCTGCGGCCCTTGCCATCTGGGCAAGACGGGTCAAGGCCACTTCAATATCTCTTGATGCCACCATCATCAAATCGGCAAACTCGTCTATGACCACGATGACATAGGGCAATTCCTCCGGTTCCGGAGCATCATCATCCTTTTTGTCTTCCAGTTTCAGGTTTGCAATTTTTTTATTATACTGTTCGATATTTCTCACCCGTTGCTCGGCAAGAAGTTCATACCGGTGCTCCATTTCCCGGACCGCCCAAAAAAGTGCATGCGTGGCCTTTTTCATATCTGTGACCACCGGTGTGATCAGATGCGGGATACCATCATAGACGGACAGTTCTATGCGCTTGGGATCGATCATGAGGAGCTTGATCTGTTCCGGCGTGGATTTGTATAAAAGGCTGGTGATCATCACGTTAAGCCCCACGCTTTTTCCGGCACCGGTTGCACCGGCAATCAACAGATGAGGCATTTTATTCATTTCCACCACAACCGGTTGCCCCACAATATCTTTTCCCAGACAGAGCGTCATGGGAGACTTTGATTTTTCAAACATTTTTGAAGCAACAATTTCCTTGAAACTCACGGTTTCCCTGATGGCATTGGGTATTTCAATACCAATGGCATCCTTTCCCGGAATGGGGGCAATGATCCGGATGCTGATGGCGCTCAATGCCAGGGCCAGATCATCTGTGAGATTGACGATCTTGCTGATTTTAATGCCGGGCGCAGGCTTGTATTCATAGGTCGTGATCACAGGCCCGGGAGATATTTCAGAGACTTTGCCCTTGACGCCAAAATCTTCCAGCTTGTTTTCGACCAGTTTTGAAATACTTCTATAATACTCCTTGTCTATGGCATGCTCCATGGGTTTGGGATCGTCCAGGAGGCTCAGAGGCGGCAGTCTGAATGAGGACCGTCCGCGCATGAATTCAAAGACTTCCTGTCTGGGCGCAATGATTTTGCCGGGTGCTCTGGGTCTGGGCGGGATGATTTTGACAGGATCATTTTCATCCTGAGGGTCATCCCTGATCACTTTTTTTTCTTTTTTGGGGGGCGCAGGGTTAACCGGTTTTCTGATTTCCGGTTCATCCTGTTTTGCTTTTGCCTTCTTCCTGAACCAGTTTGAAATGACGGTTTTAAGGGCATTAAAGCCTTTGGGAAAAACGGAGAATACACGTCCGGCAATCTTTGGCCCGTCCTCAGATATTTTTTTCAGGGCGGTTTGAATAGCGAAAAGCCCTGCTTTAAGCAAAGCGAGAAACATGGCCCAGCATCTCAGCAGAAAAGACACCAGCGAATATCCTGTGGCCATAATGAAACCAATCGAAAGAAACATGATAAGGATCAGATTCCCGCCGGCAAAATTGGCATACCGGAACAAGACATCTTTAAGGAAACATCCAATAATACCGCCTGACGGAAACATGCTGCCCCAGAAATCAATCTGTTCTGTCTGAAAGGCGAACAGGCCGGAGGTGGCAATTATCAGAAAGAAGCCCCCGCTAAAGGTGGAAGCAACCGCCTTCCCGCTGTGCTTCTTCAACAAATGAATACTTGAAAGAAGAAGCAAGATCGGTATCCAGAATGAACCGATCCCGAATAACCCGATAAAAAATCCGGATAAATGTGCCCCCACCAATCCAAAAAGATTCTTGATATGTATGGTCTGGGTAAGATGGTGTATGGACGGGTCTGAAGGATGAAATGACAACAGGCTGATAAAGGTTAATACAACCAGAAAAAACAGAAATATGCCGGCGATTTCCCTTCTCATGTTTCCCATTTTGCTATGTCATGGTTAATGGATAAAAACAGATAACCAATTGTAATTCAGTTCAACTGCCATGAACATCTGTTATCGACGTTTTCGATAGATGCCGGTTTTCAGTGTTCAAGAATTATGGGGACAATAATCGGCTTTCTTCTGATTGTAAAGTAAAAATACTGTCGCAGAGCCTTCTGAATCCGCGACCGGATAATATTGATGCGGCCCGGCGTATCAAAACCGACATCTTCAACAATTTCAAGAACAACACATTGGGCATCGTCCAGAAGATGGCCGGTTTCGATCCAGGACACGAAGCCCCTTGAGACAAGATCCGGCCCAGACATCACAACCCCTGTCTCCTCATCAAATATCATGGTTACGATGACAAGACCATCTTCCGACAGGATTCGCCTTTCCCGCAATACATCACCGCTGATATCACCAATTCCTTTTCCGTCAACAAGAATCCTTCCGGTAGGCACAGTCCCCAGAAGCCGTCCGCCCTGTTCATCAAAGCCGATGATCCTTCCGTTTTCGGCAAACAATATATTTTGCCTGGGAATACCCACGGATTCCGCAAGACGCATATGATGCGTAAGATGCCGGTATTCTCCATGAATGGGCACAAAAAACCTGGGCTTTGTCAGATTGATCATGAGTTTCAATTCTTCCTGAAACGCATGACCAGACACATGAATTTCGGAAATCTTTTCGTAAATGACATCTGCACCGAGCCGGTAGAGACTATTGATAATCCCTGCGATGGCCTTTTCATTTCCCGGAATAAATTTGGAAGACAGTACAACCGTATCATCTTCCCGGATTTTTATCTGTTTATGGTCACCTGTTGCCATACGTGCCAAGGCACTCATGGGCTCGCCCTGACTGCCGGTAGTGACAATCACCACACGGTTTTTCTCGATTGAACTCAACTGGCCGATTTCAGCTTCAACGCCATCCGGTATATGGATATGTCCCAGTTCTTTTGCCAGCTTGACGGTTAATTCAATACTTCTGCCATTGAACACAATTTTTCGTCCCATTTTCTGGGAGATGTCTACCACCTGCTGAATCCTGGCCACATTGGATGCAAAAAGGGCAATAATCAATCGGCCTTTGCACCCGGATGCAATTTTTTCAAGTGCTTGACTGACGATTTGGTCCGATACCGTATATCCTTCCTGTTCCACATTGGTGGAATCCGATAATAATGCCAGGACGCCTTCCTTGCCAAACTGGGCGAACCGGTTTACATCGGTAATCATGCCGTCCACGGCTGTATGATTAATCTTGAAATCACCTGTATGCACAATCAACCCGTATGGTGTCCTTATGGCCAATCCCACACCGTCTATCGTGCTGTGCCCGACCCTTACGAATTCGATGTCGAGCTTTCCCAAAGAAATTGTCTTCAGGGGATTGATCTCTTCAAATACGGTGGCAGGCAAGAGACCGTGTTCCTCCAGCTTCCGCTTAACCACTCCCAGAGTAAAGGGCGTCCCGTAAACGGTTGTCTTGATTTCCCGAAGCAGGTATGGCAGAGCGCCTATATGATCCTCATGGGCATGGGTCAAAATAATGCCGACGATATCAGACCGGATCTTCCGGATATAGGAAAGATCAGGGATGACAATATCAATGCCCAGCATGTCATCTTCCGGAAACATCAGGCCGACATCAATGATCACCGCTGTATTCTGATATTCGACAACCATCATATTAAGGCCAATCTCACCCAATCCGCCAAGTGGAACAATTTTCACCATTGTCGTCAGTCCTTAATATTCGTAATAATTTATTTTCAGCCGGGGTTCATGATATGTCAGAAAACAACGCCCAGTTTTTCAAGTATGGAATCTGCGAACTGAATGATCCAGTCTCGCTGTTTTTTTGAGGCATATGCCACGCAGGAACATTTCAGGGTTTTTGGCGTTCGAATTAGAAGTTCACATGACAGCCTATTGGATTCTATTTCAATTGCAAAATAATGGGGCTGGCATTCGCGGTGCGATAATTGGATATCGTTCAGCAATGAAGACGAAACAGGAATCCAGTAGATGCCGGGAATCTTGGCCTCGCCATAGTTCTCGTCCAGCCAGGCCTTTATTTTCTCATAATCCGTAACTCTTAGTTCATCAATGACATACTGTCTCATAGCGTGCAAATATCACAATTTTAGTATACAGGCAAATGGCTTTTTCAATGTTTGAAGCTTCGCTGACCGGTAAACGCCATGGTGGCACCTGCCTCATTACATGCGTCTATGGATTGATAATCGTTTAAGGACCCGCCCGGATGAATCACCGCCCTTACACCTTCCCGTAACCCCACATCAATCCCGTCCCTGAAGGGGAAAAAGGCATCGCTGACCATGCATGCCCCAACAAGGCCGCCCTTTTCCTCATTGACCTGTTTGTCTATCTCGGCTTTTTTTTCCGGATCACTTAAATCATTATAAGACATATCATGGGCTTCAAAGCAATACCGGTCCGCAAGTTTTCGATACGCCTTATCCCGGCCGATTTCCGCCACGCCTACCCGGTCCTGTTCGCCAGTACCAATACCTATTGTCACATTGTCTTTCACATAGATAACCGAATTTGACGTAATGCCCGACTCCACGAGCCATCCGAAAAGCATATCTTCATATTCAGCAGATGTGGGCTGCCGACTGATTGTATACAGTTTGCCCTGATATTCACATTCCGCTGGAAGAAGATCTTCCTTTGTGAGTGTTTTAGGTGCAAAGGACGTCTGTGCGATAAGGCCGCCATCGATAAGGCTTTTGAAATCAACGCAGCGTTGCCCCACAAAGGTGTTCAGTTTTTCAATATTACCAATTCTCACCACCCGAAGATTTTTTCTTCTGCCAAGTATGTCGAGTGCGCCATCCTCAAAATCCGGCGCCACAATCACTTCCGCATATTGATTGGAAATCGCTTCCGCAGTGCCTTTATCAATGGATCGATTCACGGCAATACATCCGCCAAATGCCGCAATCCTGTCTGCCATATAGGCTTTGCTGTAAGCATCCAGGAGCGTTTCAGCTCTGGCCACACCGCAAGGGTTGTTGTGCTTGACGATGACAACGGTGGGCCGGTCCGTAAAATATCTTAGAATATTCAATGCATTATCTGCATCTGTCAGATTGGTTTTTCCCGGGTGCTTGCCGGACTGAAGCAGCTCAATATCAGACGTGAGATATTTTCCGGGTTTAATGGTTTCCACATCGCCAATGGTCAGGTTGCCATTGATCAGCCGGTAAAGACATGCTTCCTGACCCGGGTTTTCACCATATCGAAGCCCTTTTCGAACGTTATCAATGGTCCACGAAACCTTTTCATAAACCAATGTCTGGCGTTTGCCCCCCTGGATAAAGCTGATTTCCATGGCAGGGGCAAAATGGTCATCCATGATGGTTTTATACATGGTTTTCAGGTCATCACTCATATTTAACTCCTGTTATAACATGATTGGACATCTTCCGGTGAACACGCATTCAGATAACCTGAAATAGCCTTGTCGTATTCTGCGGTATGGGTAAACGCTTTTCTTGCCAGATCAAACCGCATGGCCAGCGTGGTCTGGCCGCCATTTTCCTTCATCAGGGCGATGATACCCTCATAGTCTGACGGAGATACAACCGGGGCCACCCGCAGGTAATTCTTGGCGGCTGCACGAATCATGGTCGGTCCGCCAATATCGATATTGCCTCTTGCCATCTCCACCGTAACATTTTCCTTTTTGATTGTATCACTGAACGGATAAAGGTTGACAACAACCATATCGATAGGCACGGACAATGTCCGTTTCATATCTTCCTGATGAGACGTATTGTAGGTTTCTGTAAGAAGTCCCAGGTAAATTCTGAAATCAAGGGTTTTCACAAGGCCCCCTTGTGTCTCCGGCTGTCCGGTATAATCTGAAACCTGTTCCAGGCAATAAGCTGCATTTTTTCCCAGAATTTCCTGAATGCGTTTGTAAGTGCCGCCTGTTGAATATATTTTAAGATCTTTATTGATTTCAAACAACTGAGGGATAAAACGATCCAGCCCGGTTTTATCAGACACACTGATAAGAACACGCCGGACCTTCACCTTTTCATCAATTCTCCCAACAATATTTTTTCCCATACGTATGCTCCTTTTGTATACTAAAATTCTTTCATCAGACCAAGCCATCTCTCATATTCCGTACCGACAGGCACCCCTTTCTGTTGGAGCATGTTGATAATTCTGTCATCATTGAATCTCAGATAAAAATTAATTTTCATTTCATCTGCAAGAGTTGAAAAGACATGCGAGGGATCATACTTTTCCAGAAACCGGAGGATATCCTTATTGTCCGGCTCTATACTCCTCGCATAAACAAGAGATTCTCTCACATAATCATGGCCAGGATAAATGGTTGTTTCAGGCGGGAAGGTTGAAATGAGTTTAATCGACTCGTAAAATCCCTTTAAATCACCGGAAAAACAGTTCCCTACAGTTCCTATAAAGAGCGTGTCTCCTGTAATCAACGTATCCCCTGCCTTGAAGATCACGCAGTCGTCCATATGTCCCGGTGTATGGTATACAAAAACGTTTTCCCCATCCACATCAAAAAAACCGTTATTTCGAAGGGTTTGGTTATCGAGAAACCTGGCGCCTGATCTCTTTAGGAGGTCTTTATTTCCTATGATATGATCATAATGCGAATGGGTGTTTGATACATATTTGAGTGTCAAACCGCTTTTTTCAACAAAGGATAAAATGTCATCCACAGCTCCGCCATCCACAGCTGCGGCAGATTCCTTGCCATAGATCACATAGGCGAGATTATCAGAAGAATATCTGAATTGCTTTACATTCATAACCGATTCCCAAATTCGTTTCTGTTTTCAATATAAGCCTCAAAATCAAGTGTCACTTTTTCCTGACGCTCTATCTGCGGGTCCGGAGCGGCATTAACAGATTTCTGACAGCGTTTATCTCCATTTTCCATCATCCCCCGTATTGCCCCAAGTTCATCCGCTATTGAATCCATGCCTTCGGAAAGTTTTCCCAGTATGGTATGGACGCCTGCGAAGTAAGTATTGATCAAATGGATACCTTGTCTTGCCGGCATCTGATTCCGCTTTTTTTGAATATCATGTGTTCTCATGTCATGGACCGTTTTGCCATTTAAAACCCCGCGGCCATTTGACGATTCTTTTTGAATGTCTATAACCGTTTTTTGGGAATACTTCAATGGGCCGTTCATAAATCGTAAAAATCCTTTGAGGAAATCATCCAGTCCGTTTCTCTGGTTTTTATTCTTCCGTAATACGAGTTTTCCTGCAATCTCATGAATGCATTTTGATGCCGGAGAAACCGGATAGCATATGATAAAGGGTTCCTGGCGTCTTGATGATTCAGTCACATTCAGATCATGAAAAATCGCCCCCAAAAATACCAGCCGGGCTGACAGAAATTTATCCACCGCATCGCTGAATCTTGCGAAAAGCGCCTGAGCTGTTTTCATATTGGGGCACTGGTTTACAACCACCTGAATGAGGCCCTGATATTCATTCAGGGAAAGAATTTTCACCAGTGCATATGCATCTGTCAGGGAAGCCGGATCATGGGTTACCGTAAGGATGATCTCGGTGGAAGCCAGGCAGAATGAGAGAACACTCTTTGCCACACCGGCCGACGTATCGATCACAATCATGTCATAGCCGTCCAGTTTTGAAAATGAATGGGCCAATCCCTTGAGCCGGTCTGCTGAAATATTCACCATTTTCTCTATGCCGGAACTTCCCGGAATAATGTCAATCCCAAAACAATCCTTTATAATGATATCTTCAAGGGTCATATTTCCGTCTACAACATCCTTAAGGTCATAATCCGGATACAGCCCTAAAAGAATATTTGCATTGGCAAGCCCCAGGTCAGCATCGAACAGACAAACCCGATATCCGATTCCGGCCAGATAAACAGCCAGGTTCACGCTGATGCTTGTTTTACCGACACCGCCTTTACCGCTCGTGACCGAAATGATTCTTGCCATATAGTTGCCTTTTCTCAATTCGTGACTGGAAATGCCTGGATCAAAACTTTTTCATCCTTTTTTTCCAGTTGATATGACACCTGGCTGCACTTAAACTGATTGCGTATTCTTTCATGATTTTCCCGTATGAATTCCCTGAACAGAAGTGAATTGGATTCATTTTCAATTTGCCCAGGCGCTGTTTTCATCATGGTGTACCGATGATACATGGCGTCTATTTTAACTATTTCGGAATCGGGGTCATGAATAACGATTACAGGCATTTTTTTTGAAAACGATTCGGCACCGGTTACGGGAAAAGCAACTGTCTTTACATCCCAAAACGCATTAAAAAGCGCCTGATGCCTCTCTTTGGGGATCAACACACATTTAATCCGGAACATGACGCTTTTGAAGGCAAGGGACGCCAACTCGCTCATGTCATGAGGTTTGAGGATAGCAACGGTCAATGTATCATAACAATATTCAAGAGGAATAATTTTTTTTTCAGATACGAAATCAAACCCTGTAAAATGGGAGAGGATATTGACATCGCCTTCTTTATAGCAAAAATCGTTCAATGTCATAAAAGGGATATTACCCTGTCTGGCAAGCGCATGGTACAGATCCGGTTCTGCTGTAAACTTTTTTTCCACCAGAATTTCACCAAACGGTTTTGACGTTTCATTCTGGAAAGACAAAGCCTCGTCAAGCTGCGATGCAGTGACTTTGCCGTCGCGCATAAGGATGTCCCCCACCCTTAAGAGCTTTCCATGCTTATGAAGCGTATAAAAAAGATCAAACGGCGTCACCATATTCCATTGGCACAGAATACCGCCAATCAGGGGAGCAATTTTTTCCCGGTTGTGTCTTTCCTGAATTTCAAGGGCCATCCTGATATCCTCGTCCTTTATCAGGCCTTCCTCGATCAAAAGTTCGCCTGTTCTCAAAGCTGCCCCCTGCTTTTGCCGTTTTTAAGTTTTACCGAAAACTCAAGATTTTATTGGTGGCAGGGCAAAAAACTGCCTATAAGATTTGTCCGCCAGCCACATCACAAAAGAACATATAAACTTTATTTTTATATTAAATAACTTACATTGCAAAATAAAAAAATAAAAATTTTTGGCAACACCATAAGCTTTTCTGACCATAGCCAACCAAAAAGAACTTGACAAATTATTAATTTCGCACCACTTTACACCACCCATCTTTAACATCACAAAATTATTAAAAATATTTCATTTAAAATTATTTTTTTCTTGACTCTTTCTGAAATAAATGTACTTTTAGTATCTAAAGTGGATAATTGTGGGGACAATATGTTTAGAGGAAGCTCATTTCATACTATTGATCCAAAAGGACGAATCATCATTCCGTCCAGGTTCAGGGATATTTTAAAAGAAGGCGGCGGCGATGGTGTCGTTGTTTCCCAGATGGATCAATGCGTGGTTGCCTACACGTTTGATGAATGGAGCAAAATAGAATCGAGAATCCTGGCCACGGCAACAAAAAGTGAAAAAATGCGCCGCTTCCGAAGAGTCTTTATCGGGGGTGCCTGTGAATGCCATTGTGACAAACAGGGTCGTATTCTTATTCCCCCCAACTTAAGGCAATATGCCAATCTGGAAAAAGAAATCGTTCTTGTGGGTGTGTTGGATCATTTTGAAATTTCATCACGCGAAAGATGGGAAAATGAACATCTCACCCTGGAAGAAGACATGGTGAATGAGGAGGAATTCCGAAACGAAATTGCAAATTTAGGGCTATAACTTATGCCGTATCATCATCTCTCCGTTATGCCGAATGAGGTACTCCGTTATCTCAGTTGCAGACCTGGTGGAACTTATGTTGACTGCACACTGGGAGGAGCAGGACATTCAGGAAGAATTTTAAAAGAAATTCTTCCTGATGGCCTGCTCATCGGCATAGACAGAGATACCGATGCTTTAATAAATGCTGTAAAAGTTTTAAAGCCTTTTGAAGCGAATACCCGGCTTTTTCATGATAATTTCGTAAGACTACCAGACATACTTTCTCAACTTGGGATCGAAGCAGTTGATGGCATTCTCCTTGACCTGGGCCTCTCATTCAATCAGATCGAAAACAGTGGCCGGGGATTCAGCTTCAATAAGGATGAACCACTGGACATGAGGATGGATGCCCGATCCGGCGTTACGGCTGAAGACATTGTAAACGATATGGATGAAAACAGTCTTGCGGAAATTTTCTCTCAGTATGGAGAAGAGCGGTTTTCTCGACGGATAGCAAAAATAATTGTTCTTTCGAGAAATAAAAACAAAATTCGATCCAGCAGGGAACTCGCCATGATTGTAAAGAGCGCCATCCCTGCTAAACAATCAAAAAAGCAGAAGATACATCCTGCAACACGCGTGTTTATGGCACTTCGAATCGCTGTAAACAACGAGCTGGAGAATCTTGAAACATTTTTGGGAAATGTGGCGGAGCTTCTGAAACCTGAAGGTCGATTGCTCGTCATCTCATTTCATTCGCTTGAAGACAGAATTGTGAAACACTGGATCCGGAAACTGGAAACAACTTGTATATGTCCACCACAATTTCCCAGATGTGTTTGCAATCAAACGCCACTTGTTCGTGCAGTAATCCGCAAAGCTGCGGTTCCGACGCAAGAAGAAATCGAAGTCAATCCCATGGCGAGAAGCGCCAGGCTGAGGGTTGCGGAAAAATTGTAATCAAACCGTTAGATCGGCATTAAACCTAAAAAATACGTTTAATTAAAATGAAAAACAAAAAGGTGAAAATAAAAAGCCATAAGGGCGCATATCTTTTAACCATACTGTTTATTTCCGTTTTCCTGGCCGAACTTTTTATCTACGCATGGTGCCGGGTTCAGTGTGTACAAACCGGATATGCCATATCCAGTGAAAAGGATGAAAACAAAAGGCTTTTGGCGCTTCGTGAAAATTTATCCATTGAATTTGAACGGCTGAAATCACCGAACCGAATCGCAAAAATAGCAAGACAGCAAATTGGTCTTATTATACCAAAACCGGAGCAGGTAATTATTGTCCCATGAAAACGATTGACCGAAAATATATAGGAAGACGCATCCATGTTCTGGGTGCATTTTTCTGCTTTTTGTTTGCCGTCATAGGTGTCAAAGCCATTCAGCTGCAGGTGTTTGAATGCAAGAATCTTTCTGAAAAAGCTGCAGATGAATATGAACGATCCATTCTCTCTGCAGGGAAAAGAGGCATTATCTATGACCGCAAATTAAATGAGCTGGCTGTAAGTATCCATGCATCTTCGATCGCTGCGGTGCCTTCCCAGATTGCCTGTCCTAAAACAGCGGCGAAACTCATGTCTGCCATTCTTGATATCGACAAAAAGGAACTGGAAGAACGTCTGTCCCGAAAGAATTCCTTTATATGGGTTAAAAGGCAGATTTCGCCTCAGCGTGTTGAGGCCATAAAAGCACTGGGGCTGAAAGGCATTGAGGTCATTCCTGAATTCAGCCGGTTTTACCCGAACAAAACACTGGCCGCGCAAGCCCTGGGCTTTTCCGGGATTGACAGCAGGGGGCTTGAGGGGATTGAGTTCTTTTACAACGACGACATTGAAGGCACATCCAATAAGTACAAGATCATGAAAGATGCTCTGGGCAGAGGCTTTGACAGGGAGGAATGGACAGAAGATCAGAAAAAAGCCAACAATCTTGTACTGACGATTGACCGGACGATCCAGTATATCACCGACGAAGCACTTAAAGATGCCACGCTGAACAATCAGGCAAAGGCCGGCATGGCAGTTGTGATGGTGCCTGACACCGGAGAAATTCTGGCTATTGCCCATTATCCCGAATTCAATCCAAATGCATTTACGAAATTCAAACGGGATGCCTGGAGGAACAAGGCCATCACCGATTCATTTGAACCGGGTTCTACCATGAAAATCTTCCTGGCTGCCGCAGCAATGGAGTTCGGTTACTGCTCTCCCAATACGATTTTCTTCTGTGAAAACGGAGAGTACAGAATCGGCAAGAATATTGTGCATGACACCCATCCGCATGACTGGATGTCATTACAGCAGATCATTAAATTCTCAAGCAACATCGGTGCGGTAAAAGTGGCTGAGATGACGGGAAAAAAATCATTATACAAAACGCTCAGTGCATTTGGATTCGGAGAAAAAACAGGCATTGACGCACCAGGAGAAACCCCGGGAAGCCTAACGGATTACAGAAAGTGGACAGAAATTGACACAGGGACCATTGCCTTTGGACAGGGCGTGTCTGTCTCCGCCATACAACTGACGACGGCATTATGTGCCATTGCAAATGGCGGGATTCTTATGAAACCGTATATTGCCAAATCGGTAATCGATCCGGATGGCAATGTAATTAAGGATCTGACACCTAAAAAAGGCAAACGAATCATTACACAGAAAACAGCCAATGACATTACCACAATGATGCATTCGGTTGTTACGGAAGGGGGCACAGGTGTTAATGCTGCTCTGGATAATTACAGAGTATGCGGAAAAACAGGTACGGCCCAGAAGGTTATTAACGGCAGATATTCTGAAAAAGCATTTATTGCCTCATTTGCCGGCTTTGCACCACAGAAAGATCCTGCTATTGCCGTACTGGTCGTTATTGATGAACCACTTGAAAAGCAGCATCATGGTGGCGCCGTTGCAGCACCGGCATTTGGAAGAATTGTTTATGAAACGTTGAATTATATGGCCATTAAACCGGATGACTTAATGATTGTCTCGCTTCATAACGGAAAAGACAGATGAAACTTTCGCAGTTGACTAAAAATCTGACCGTGTTGAGCCCTCTTCCCCTGACCCGTGGAAACGGCAGAACAGGAAAGATATCATTTAAAACTGATCCGGAGATATTGTCTGTCCATTCACGGGCCCAGGATGTTCAGAAAGGCGGTCTTTTTGTTGCTGTTGAGGGATTTTCTGCGGATGGTCATGATTTTATAGAAGAAGCCCAAAAAAATGGTGCTGTTGCGGTCATTACCCAAAAGCCGGTTCAAACCGATATCCTGACTATCTGCGTTGAAAATACCAGAAAAGCACTTTCAGAAATTTCAGCTGAATTTTACGGACACCCCTCAAAAGATCTGGTGGTGATTGGTGTGACCGGCACAAATGGAAAAACCACCACGGTTTCGATGATTGAAGCCATGCTCCTTTGTGCAGGCTATCAGACAGGTGTGATTGGTACAATCGATTATCATTATCTGGGGAAAGCATTCCCCAACCCAAACACCACACCGGAATCCTTAAATCTCCAGAGAATCCTTTCGGAAATGCGGGCCCAGGATGTAACCCACGTGATCATGGAAGTGTCTTCCCACGCCATTTCTCTTTCCAGGGTGGACCACTGCTTTTTTGATATCTGTATTTTTACAAACCTTTCCCAGGACCATCTGGACTTTCATAAGGACATGGAAAGTTATTTTTTCTGCAAAAAACGGCTGTTCACAGACTTTCTTGTTAACGGCCCCAAAAAAAACCGGGCAAAAGCCGTGATCAATATAAAGGATCTTTACGGCAAAACACTTCCTCCGGATATCAAGGTTCCTGTCATATCCACGGGCAATACCGAAGGAAGCAACATCCGGTCTGATGAAATCGTATTCGGAATTTCAGGGATATCCGGGAAAATCATCACAGAAGACGGATCATTTAATTTCCAGTCAAAGGCCGTAGGTTCACATAACCTCGAAAATATTATGAATGCGGCCGGTACCGGCATGGCGCTTGGTCTTTCTTCAGATATTATTCAATCCGGTATATCCGCTTTCACATCTGTCCCGGGGAGGCTTGAGACTGTTGCCAGCTTGTCCGGTCGCTCGGTTTTTGTGGATTATGCGCATACGCCTGACGCATTGGAAAAAGTACTGACCGTATTGAAACCACTGGTTAACAAAAGACTCATCACGGTTTTCGGGTGCGGCGGTGACAGAGACAAAAAAAAAAGACCAATGATGGGGGAAATTTCAACCGAATTGTCGGATCTCTCGATTATCACCTCCGACAATCCCCGGACAGAGGAACCCAAAGACATCATCGAAGATATCCTCTCCGGGATAACACCCAAAAAATGTCTCAGATATTTTACTGAAACAATTTCAAGCACGTTTATTGAAAAAGGGTATCTGGTGGAACCTGACAGAAAAACAGCCATACGGCTCGCCGTTAACATCTCGACAACAGGTGATACGGTGATTATCGCAGGAAAGGGACATGAAACCTATCAGATCATTGGTAAAAAAACATATCCCTTTGATGACAGAATCGAAGCGTTGCATGCACTGGAGGAAAATGACAGAAAACAAAACGACCATACCATGGGCAACTGAACAAATTCTCAAGGCCGTAAAAGGAGACGTTTTAAACAAAGGGCCTGAAGACATGTTTTCAAAGATTGCCATTGACTCCAGAACCATTTCACCTGGTGAGGTGTTTGTTGCCATTAAAGGTGAACGGTTTGACGGTCACACATTTATTGAAGATGTGATCGCTCGTGGTATCCGGTGCGTTATCCTTGATAAAGATAGAAAAGAATCCTTGAAGGACATGTTTGTTAAAAACCAGGATGTTACATTTATTGGTGTTGGAAATACAATTTTAGCCCTGGGTGGTCTCGCCTCTTTTCTCCGGACGGAATCAAAAATTAAGGTTGCGGCAATCACAGGATCAAACGGCAAGACAACAACAAAAGAAATGACATCGGCAATTCTAAACACACGCTATCACACTCTCTCCACCCAGGGCAATTTCAACAATCACATCGGCCTTCCCCTGACGCTTTTCAATTTGGAGAAAAAGCATCAGTGGGCTGTCCTTGAAATGGGCATGAATCATTTTGGGGAAATAGCACGGCTAACCGAAATCTGTTCGCCTGATATTGGTATTGTCACAAATGTGGGCGAAGCCCACCTTGAAGGACTCGGTTCCATTGAAGGCGTTGCCAAAGCCAAAGGAGAACTGCCGGCGAACATGGGTTCCAGGGGAACCGTTATTTTAAATGCAGATGATAAACATGTTTGGGGTATGGCTGAAAAAACCTCGGCACAGGTTCTTTCTTTTGGTTTCTCCGAAAAAGCGGATATCCGGGCAACAGCGCTCCATGAAACCGATCGAGGAACGCGGTTTTCTCTTGTAATACCCTCCGGAGAGGAAACAACCATCCAGCTTACGGTTCCGGGGAAATTTATGGTGGGAAACGCATTGGCTGCTGCGGGAACTGGTTTTATTGCAGGACTTACCCTGTCTGATATCAAAGCAGGTCTTGAAGGATTTTCACCTGCTCCCGGAAGAATGAGCATTCTTTCCACGGAAAAAGGATTTTTCATCATCGATGATACGTATAATGCAAATCCGAACTCAATGGCCAGTGCCATTGACACGCTTAGATCCCTGAAAAAAAACAACCGGGGGGTAGGTGTACTGGGCGATATGTTCGAGCTTGGGAATCATGCGTCAATGCTCCACGAAAAAATAGGATTGCTTTCTGCAAAATCTGGCATGGCAAAGCTTTTTATCACCGGGCAATATGCAGAGACAATTAAAAATGGGGCTTTGTCCGGCGGAATGAAAGATAATGACATTGTTACAGGGACAAAAACGGAAATTATAGAAAAACTGACGACCACTGTTTCCGGAACGGACTGGATTCTTGTGAAAGGATCAAGAGCGATGGGAATGGAACATATTGTAGGTGATTTGAAAAAATGGGGTGATCTATAGGTAGGATCATTCAATTGCATTTGAATGACAGGCAGAACCGGTTGTCCAAATTTTAAATTACAACTGTCAGCCTGGCTAAATGAAGGAGATAACTTCATGAAACCTAAAGATGAAACCGGGGAAAGAAGAATGAATATGGACAGACGGCAATTTCACTATTCGTTTCATCTTCCTGAGAGAAGAAAAAATGGCGACCGAAGAAGGGACCAACAGGAACCTGTCATTCAATCGTGTCAAAATAAAAAAGTCAGCGTCCATGCAGTCGAATCGTATATGATGATTTAATAACAAGGCGGTCAAAAGAGAAAAATATGTTTTACCATCTTATCTATCCATTACATACGGATATATCCTTTTTGAATGTATTCAGATACATTACATTCAGAACCATATACGGAAGCCTGACAGCCTTTATCATCAGTTGCATTCTTGGCCCATACATCATTCGAAAAATGAAAAAAATGCAGATCGGTCAATATATCCGGAAGGAAGGTCCTCAATCTCATTTTGACAAGGCAGGCACGCCCACAATGGGGGGCATCCTTATTATATTTGCGATCAGTCTTTCAACCCTTTTGTGGACAGATCTGACCAATCGCTACATATGGATTTTCCTGTTTGTTACAGGAGGCTTCTTTCTGGTGGGTTTTACAGACGACTACCTCATGCAGATCAAAAAAAGAAGCAAGGGGTTAAGCGCATCCGGGAAACTGATGTTGCAGACGGCCATCGGTCTTTTTGCCGGTGTCATGATCTACATGGTTCCGGGGTTTGACACATCCGTGACCATTCCGTTTTTAAAAGACGTTGCCCCGGATATTGGTGCCGGATACATCCTTTTTGCGGCATTTATCATTGTAGGCACATCAAATGCGGTCAATCTGACAGACGGACTGGACGGTCTGGCCATAGGCCCCATGATTATCGCCTGTGTGACATATATGGTTTTCGCTTATGTCACCGGACATATGAAAATGGCTGAATATCTGCAGATACAATATATTTCCGGGGCAGGAGAAATGGCAATCGTCTGTGGCACCATGGCTGGTGCAGGCCTGGGATTTTTATGGTTCAACACCTACCCTGCCCAGATATTCATGGGGGACGTGGGCTCCCTCCCCTTGGGTGCCATGCTGGGGGCCATTGCGGTTGTGACAAAGCAGGAAATACTTCTGGTCATTGTTGGTGGGCTGTTTGTGATTGAGGCACTTTCGGTCATCTTTCAGGTAGGATATTTCAAGTTGACGAACGGAAAGAGAATTTTCAGGATGGCGCCCATCCACCACCATTTTGAATTAAAGGGATGGCCTGAACCCAAAGTCATTGTCCGGTTCTGGATTATTGCCATCACGCTTGCATTGATTTCATTGAGTACACTCAAAATCAGGTAGAACGCTTAGGGCACATGAAACACATATGATGGAACTTACAAATAAAAAAATACTTGTTGTCGGCCTCGGTAAATCCGGTGTCTCTGTTGCCCGTTTTTTGAAAGAACTGGGGGCTTTGGTAACGGTTACCGATACCAAAAGCAAAGAATCACTGGGAAGTATTGCAGATGATCTTCAGGGCGCAGGCATTGCAACTGTATTCGGCACACACCATGACGATACGTTTAAAGATAAGGACCTGATTGTGTTGAGCCCCGGAGTGTCCCACACCATTCCTCCTGTTAAAAAGGCCGTATCAAACCAAATACCTGTTGTGGGAGAAATAGAACTTGCCTCCTGGTTTATCAGGGAACCTATTATAGCGGTTACCGGGACAAATGGGAAAACAACCACCACGACCCTTGTGAGTGACATGTTGACCTGTTCAGGCAAGACTGTTTTTACAGGCGGGAACATCGGCACACCTTTAATCGACTATTTACGGCATAAAGAAAAAAAAGATCTACTGGTTGTTGAAGTCAGCAGTTTCCAGCTAGATACTATCCAAACCTTCAGGCCATCTGTCAGCATTCTTTTAAATATTACGGATGACCATCTTGACCGGTACGACAACTTCAACGGATATGCGGCTTCCAAAATCCGGATTTTTGAAAACCAGGAAGAGTCGGATACAGCAGTTATTTACGGAGATGATCCAAAGATAAGGGCGCTTACAAAAGACATAAAATGCAAAAGCCTGTTTTTTGGCGGCGCAAAAGACCTTCCATTTCATGCCGTCATCGAAACCGGTCAGATTCGGATTAACACACCGATTCTCTCTTTTTCTCTTGATATCGAAACACTCCCTTTGTTCGGAGGCCATAACTTTGAAAATATCGCCGCATCAACACTTGCGGCAATGGCAGCCGGTGCCACAGAAGAAGGCATTCGCTCGGCACTCAGCCAGTTCAAAGGCTTGCCCCACCGCATTGAATATGTAGACAAGCTAAACGGGATATCCTTCTATGACGATTCCAAGGCAACCAATGTGGATGCGGTTTTAAGGGCACTGGAGGCATTTACCTGTCCTGTTTCTCTGATTATGGGAGGACGGGACAAGGGAGGCAATTTCAGCCTTTTGAAAGATCATGTGAAAAAACATGTGAAAAAAATAATTGTGATTGGCGAGGCGGCACCTGTCATTAAAGATGCGCTTTCAGATGTATCGGATATTCTGAAAGCCCGAAATATGGAAGAGGCCGTCATCCTGGCCCACCAGAATGCATCACCGGGAGAGGCGGTACTCCTCTCTCCGGCATGCGCCAGTTTTGACATGTATAACAGTTACGCGGAACGGGGCAATGATTTCCGTATGGCCGTATCAAAACTAAAGGTGAAAAAATAATGGCACATCGGACAAACAGACCAAGCTCGATTCAATACGACCTGAGACTCCTTATTCCTGTTATATCCCTTGTGGGAATAGGCATTATCATGATCTATAGTTCCAGTTCGGCCATAGCCCTGAAAAAGTTCGGCAGCGATTATTACTTCATTAAAAAACAGGTAACGTTTGCCTTGTCGGGAATGATGCTGCTCCTTATTTTCAGGCATTTCCCATACAGGCTGTTTCACAAATTCGCCTATCCCTTTATTATTCTGTCATGCATTTTTCTAACCCTTCTCCATCTGCCGGATTTCGGTCTCACGGCAGGTGGTGCAACCCGGTGGCTTCGCTTGGGCACATTTTCGTTTCAACCGGCCGAATTTGCCAGGTTTGCCATGGTGCTCTATCTGGCCTACTCTCTTAGCAAAAAACAGGATAACATCAAGGATCCGCTTATCGGATTTTTGCCCCATGTAATCATTTTGAGCCTCCTCTCCTTACTCATCCTGTCCCAGCCGGATTTTGGTTCTGCAGCGATCCTTGCGGCACTGACCTGGATCATGATGTTCATTGGTGGGGTCAGATTAAAACACTTGTTGTTGTCACTCCTGCCTATCCTTCCATTGGTATTAATGTTCATGATCAGTGCGGAGTACAGGTTGAGGAGGTTGTTAACGTTTATGAATCCGTGGGAGTATCCGGCGGAAGAAGGTTACCAGATCATTCATTCGCTTATGGCATTCGGCACAGGAGGACTTTTTGGAACCGGAATCGGAAAAGGATACCAGAAACTCTTTTATCTGCCGGAGCCTCACACGGATTTCATATTCTCTGTTATTGGGGAAGAGCTGGGACTCATTGGCGTCCTTATTATATTGGCCCTTTATATGGTCATTCTGTGGCGGGGAATTGACATTGCCAAACATTCAAAAGACAAGTTCGGGTGTTTTATGGCTGTGGGGATTACGACAGCCATGGGCCTTCAGGTATGCATCAATATGGGAGTCGCTCTGGGCCTTTTACCGACAAAAGGTCTCACGCTCCCCTTTTTAAGTTATGGCGGAACCTCACTTGTTTTAAATATGGCTTGCATCGGTATATTAATGAATATAGGAGCGTCTCAATCGAAATGACCCTGTTGCCCTTACATATTTTGCTTGCAGGCGGCGGAACAGGCGGCCACCTCTTTCCGGGAATCGCTATTGCCCGGAAATTCCTGGAAAAAAACCAGGACAGTCGCATTCTCTTTGTGGGCACAGGCAATCCGTTTGAGATATCGGTTCTTGAAAAAAACGGCTTTGAACATAAAAAAATCACATCTGCGGGTATAAAAGGGGTCTCTGTTTTCAAAAAATTAAAAGCGCTATTAAAAATTCCCAAAGGGTTAATCGAATCAGCAATGATCATTAAATCCTTCAGGCCAGATGTGGTCATTGGTGTAGGAGGATACTCATCAGGACCTGTTGTGCTCATGGCATGGCTTATAAAACAGATGTCAGGGAAAATTAAAATCGCCCTGCAGGAACAAAACAGTCTTCCTGGCATTACCAACAGGATACTTGGCCGGTTGTCCGACCGTATTTATATTTCATTCAGAATGACAGCTGCTTTTTTCAATCCGGCAAAAGTTCTTTACTCAGGCAATCCGGTCAGAGAAGAAATTCTTCAGGCAAGACATGAATCTTTACCGGGAAAAAAAAATCACACGGGCAATCGATTCACGGTTTTTGTTTCTGGCGGCAGCCAGGGGGCGCACCGTGTCAATATTGCACTGATAGATGCCCTGGAATATTTGGAATCAACAGATCAGTTCTTTTTTATCCATCAGACAGGAGTCAATGACAAGGAAATGGTTGAAGCCGTTTATCAGGGAAAAGGCATAAAATGCGACGTGCGTCCGTTTTTCGATGATATGGCTTCTCAGTACGAGGCGTGCGATCTTTTAATTGCAAGATCAGGTGCCACAACGGTTTCCGAGATCACGGCCATGGGCAAGGCTGTGATCTTCATCCCTTTTCCTTATGCTTCTGACAATCACCAGGAACTGAACGCACGGGAACTTGTGAAAGATGGCGCCGCAGACATGATACTTGAAAAATCATTAACCGGAAAATGTCTTGCTGAAAAACTCGAATACTATAAAGCCAACAGGGATGCGCTTTTAGCCATGGCGGAAAAATCAGGGAACCTGGGGCATCTGAATGCATCTGAAACGATTATTAATGATTGCTACCACATGATAGAAAGAAGGGTTTGATGTACCAGAAAACGTATCACATATTTTTTGTAGGGATTGGCGGAATTGGCATGAGCGGGATTGCCGAGCTTCTTCTGAAGCTCAACTACAGGGTTTCGGGTTCTGACCTGAAATCAACTCCCATTACCAAACGCCTGAAATCTATGGGTGGTACGATTTACAAGGGTCACAAGGAAGAAAACATAATGGGCGCGGATGTACTTGTTGTTTCATCTGCCATTAAAGAGGATAACCCGGAAGTGAAAGCTGCCAAAAAAGCATCCGTACCTGTCATTCCCCGGGCGGAAATGCTGGCGGAGCTGATGCGGCTCAAATACAGTGTAGCGGTTTCAGGTGCACACGGAAAAACAACCACAACATCCATGGTGGCTGCCGTGCTTGAAAAAGGCAAACTGGATCCCACAGTTGTGATAGGCGGTGTTCTGAAAAGTGTGGGAACCAATGCATTGCACGGCCTTGGTGATTTTATTATCGCTGAGGCTGATGAAAGTGACGGGTCGTTTCTGAAGTTCTCCCCGTCTATTGCTGTGGTAACCAATATTGACCTGGAACACCTTGATTTTTATAAAGACATGGATGATATCAAAAACGTGTTCCGGCAGTTCATAGGGAGGATTCCTTTCTATGGTCTGGCCGTTCTCTGCCTGGACAGTGAACCTGTTCAGCAGCTGATACCGGAAATCAACAGCAGATATACAACCTATGGCATCAGCACTCAGGCGGATTTTCAGGCCAGGAATATTGTATCCGAAGGTCCCAGAAGTTCGTTCGATGTTTACCGCCATGGCGAAAAAATGGGGAATATAACCCTTAATCTACCCGGGATTCATAATGTGCTGAATTGCCTGGCAAGCATTGCGGTTGGTATGGAACTTAATATTTCCTTTGATACCATCAAATGTGCGTTGGAAAAACTGGAAGGCGTTGAACGGCGCATCGAAATCAAGGGAGATGTCAAGGGGATTCTCGTCATGGACGATTATGGCCACCACCCCACAGAAATAAAAGCCACCTTAAGAGCTGTCAGGGAATGCTGGTCTGAGAAGCGGATCGTAGTGGTCTTTCAACCTCACCGATATACAAGAACACGGGCACTCTTCAATGATTTTTCCCGGTCTTTCTACCAGACAGATGAACTTATTCTTCTTCCGATCTATGCGGCAAGCGAGGAAGTTATTGAAGGCATCAACTCGGAGCTTTTGTGTGATGAAATTCGGGCTCATGGTCATAAAAATGTAACATACATGGAAGATACCCAATCGGTAATTGAGTATTTGAAAACAAACTTGAAAAAAGGAGATATTCTTTTAACCCTGGGTGCCGGTAATGTTTGGCAACTGGGAGAGACACTGATTGATCACTTATCCGGTAAAGGATAAAAATCATGATAACATGATTGACCCTTGGAAACATTAATTGTTTAAAGGCAAGAAACACCCAATGGTATTTGATGACAAACTAAAATCCGAACTCGAAAAAAAATTTGGAAATTTTGTTCGCTTTGATGTACCCATGTCGAGTTGTACGTCTCTCTCCATTGGCGGTCCGGCAGATGCACTGGCAGAGCCTGACACAATAGATGATCTTGCTTTATGCCTGAAATGGGTCAACGAAAAAAAACTCCCCGCAACAGTCATTGGCAGCGGAACCAACCTTCTGGTCAGGGACAATGGCATAAGGGGCGTTGTAATCACCTTGAAAAAAATGAATTCAGACATGCTCGTGGCACATGAGACCAGGGAACATGTCTTTTTTACCGCAGGTGCCGGCCGTTCACTTCATTCGGTCGTCAGATACGCTATTGATAAAGGGTTCTCCGGTTTGAGTTTCGCAATAGGCATACCCGGCACTGTTGGCGGTAGCATTATTATGAATGCAGGTACGGGCAAAGGCACCATGGGTGATGTAATCGATGCGGTTCATATCCTTTCGCCTGACGGGAATATCAAGATATTATCCAGGGAATCGCTCAATTTTTCATACAGGCATTTTGATATCAGAAATAAGAATGGCTCCACAACGCGTCATGCCATCCTTATAGACGCCATGTTCAAACTTGAAAAAGGAGACAGCGACACATTGCAAAAAGAAGCAGACATGATCATGTCTGCCCGGAAAAGGACTCAGCCCATGAACCTGAAAAGTGCGGGTTGTTTTTTCAAAAATCCGGATTCGGGAAAATCAGCAGGTGAACTGATTGACATAGCCGGCCTTAAGGGCAAAAAAATCGGAGGGGCGGAAGTATCCACCATTCATGCCAATTATTTTATTAATGCGGCAAACGCAACTGCCTCTGACATGCTTGAATTAAGAGATCTTGTCAGACAAAAAGTGGCAGATACATTCGGGATTTATCTTGAAGAAGAGGTACGAATCATTGGTGAATAAGGAAATTAAAAAGAACAGGTACAAAAAAAAGGCCTTAAAAATAAATGGCAGAATGTTGAAACAGATAAAACGCCTTTTCTGTATTATTGTTCTCATCCCTGTTGTCATGGTAAGCATGGGTTGTATCTTTATTTTTTCACACGATCTGGTTACCCAAAGCAACTACTTTTCGATTAAAGAAATAAAAATAATCGGTCTGGAAACCATCTCTGAAGAAGACATTTTAAAAAATGCCGATATTGAAAAAGGCATGAACATTCTAAGCATCAATCTCAGTCTGATACGGAAAAAATTGCTGGCACATCCCTGGATCGGCACTGTTGATGTGGAAAGAGTCATTCCTTCGAGTATCAATATCATCATTTCAGAACACCGGGCATTTGCCATAGCAGATATTGGGGATTATTTTCTCATCAATGAAAAAGGGCAGATTTTCAAAAAACTGGCATCATCTGATCCATCGAACCTTCCGGTTATCACCGGTCTGGAATTGAAAGATATTGATGATTATCAGGCAGGAAAAGAAAGTTATTTAAAATCGGTCATGGATATTTTAAATCTGGGTAAAAAGACAGGGAGTACGCTTTCCTATAAAAAAATAAAACATATCCATGTGGACAGAGAACTCGGACTTTCCCTCATCCTTGACAACAACATGAAAACCGTCAAGCTCGGCTTTTCCGACTACAGCAAAAAATTTGACCGGATAAAGGATATTCTGATCTGTTCCAAAAAAGTGAAACAAATAGATGAAATCAGCGTTATCGACCTCAGCAACCTTAACAGAATTGTTATAACACCGGCCAAGACATAATTCATGGAGGAGATTGACCATGCAGGGAAAGGGAGACATCATCGTAGGTCTTGATATCGGAACCACCAAGATATGTGCTGTGGTTGGTGAGCTTTCGGGAAACGATATTAATATCATAGGTATTGGTACGCATCCGTCCATAGGACTTCGAAAAGGTGTCGTGGTAAATATCGAATCAACCGTTGAGTCCATAAAAAAAGCGGTTGAAGAAGCGGAACTGATGGCGGGTTGTGAAATATCCTCCGTTTATGCAGGCATTGCCGGAGGTCATATTACAGGTTTCAACAGTCATGGTATCATTGCGATTAAAGGGCAGGAAATTACTCAGCAAGATGTGGAAAGAGTGATTGAGGCGGCACGAGCGGTTGCAATTCCAATGGACAGAGAGGTTATCCATGTGCTTCCCCAGGAATTTATCGTGGATGATCAATTCGGCATCCAGAATCCTGTAGGAATGGCAGGTGTTCGCCTTGAAGCCAAAATTCATATCGTCACAGGAGCTGTGGCATCTGCGCACAATATTGTAAAATGTGCGAATAAAGCAGGTCTTGACGTCTGCGATATTGTGCTGGAATCCCTGGCATCCGGAGAATCTGTTTTGACACCTGAAGAGCGTGAACTTGGAACGGCGCTGATCGATCTTGGCGGAGGCACCACGGACCTTGCCATATTTTCCGGAAATAACATCAAACACACTTTTGTTCTGGCCCTGGGAGGGCAAAACCTTACCAATGATATTGCCGTGGGGTTAAGAGCACCTCTTGCAGATGCGGAAGAAATTAAAATCAAATACGGGACATGTATCGCAAGCAGCATCATTGGAGACGATACAATAGAGGTTCCCGGCATGGGGGGTAGAAAAAACAGAAAACTTCCCAAACAGATTCTGGGTGAAATTCTGGAACCCAGGGTTGAGGAAATTTTTTCTTTGATTAAAAGAGAAATTTACCGGGCTGGCATGGAGAACCTCATCTCATCGGGAATCGTGATTACAGGTGGGACATCACTGCTCGACGGTATTACAGACGTTGCAGAGTCTATTTTCAATCTGTCAACCCGGTTGGGAAAACCAAGAGGCATAGGAGGGCTTGTCGATGTGGTCAACAATCCCATGCATGCAACAGCCGTGGGCTTGGTTCTCCATGGTGCAAAAAATTATTCCGAAAACAAATTTCGAATCCGCGATAAAAATATTTTTCATAAATTGTTCCTGCGGATGAAGAAGTGGTTCAAAGAGGCAATATAAAAATTTTTCTTACATATAATAACTGGCGTTATTAAATCGAACCTTATTAATTTACAAAGGGGGGTACAAATGGAATTTTCTTATGTAGAAGATGAAAAAACAGCAAAAATCAAAGTGATCGGTATTGGCGGTGCAGGAGGAAACGCCGTTAATAACATGATCGAGTCTGACCTGAAGGGCGTCAAATTTATTGTGGCCAATACAGATGCCCAGGCACTGGAATTGTCAAAGGCCACCGAAAAGATTCAGTTGGGCGCCAAGCTCACGGAAGGACTTGGCGCTGGCGCCAATCCCCATGTCGGCCGTGATGCCGCGATGGAAAATACCGAACAAATCAGAAAAATGCTTGAAGGCAGCCACATGGTCTTCATAACAGCGGGATTTGGCGGTGGTACCGGTACGGGGGCTGCGCCTGTTGTGGCTGAAATCTGTAAAGAGCTGGGCATTTTAACCGTTGCTGTTGTCAGCAAGCCTTTCTCGTTTGAAGGAAAGAAAAGACTCAGGCAGGCAGAAGAAGGCATTCAGGAATTAAAAGGAATTGCAGATACTGTCATTACCATCCCCAATGACAGATTGCGCGGCATTGCTTCAAAAAATGCAAAAATGGTAGATATGTTTAAAAGGGCCGATGAAATTCTGCACCATTCCGTAAAAGGCATCACCGATCTGATCATGATGCCGGGTCTTGTTAATCTTGACTTTGCAGATGTCAGGACCACCATGTCCAAAGCCGGTATGGCGCTTATGGGGATTGGTATTGCAAGTGGCGAAAACAGGGCTGTGGAAGCCGCAGAAAGAGCGATTTCCCATCCGCTTCTTGAGGATATTTCCATTTCAGGTGCAAAAGGTGTTCTCATGAACATCACCTCAAGCAGTGATCTGACGCTGGATGAAATGACAGAAGCTTCAGACAGGATTTACGAAGAAGTCGGTGACAGTGCTGAAATCATCTGGGGACAGACCATTGATGAATCCATGGGTGATGAGATGAGGGTCACTGTTATTGCAACGGGCATCGGCGGCGAAACCATATCATCTGCAAAAGAAACGATTGCAAAACCGATAGCCCGTATGCAGGATACGACCTTAAGGGGAAAAATAAGGGATATCACGCCTGCGGATATGCAGAATCCGGCACTGTTTGATGAGCCCACATTTATCAGGCAGACGGAAAAACGTGTGGTGAATGGTTCGGGAATATCTTCCGGCAGAGGATATAAAGGCATTGTGATTGATAATGATGATCTGGATATTCCCACATTCTTGAGGAGAAAAGCCGACTAGATAGATATGAAAATAAAGTTTTGTCATGGCTATATACTCTTTGATTGACGTAAGATGCCACCTTACAATAACAAAACAAAAAAGCCGTTGCTGAATGAAACAGGCGCCGTAAAAAAGGACTGGCGGGGCCGAATCAGTGTCGCGCTTGTGTATCCGAACTCGTATTATGTCGGCATGTCCAACCTGGGATTTCAGGCAGTCTACAGAATGCTGAATGAACTGGATCATGTGGTATGCGAAAGAGCCTTTCTGCCTGATGATCCATATGGGCATGATAAAGAGATTTACAGCCTGGAATCGAACAGAACGATCCGGGATTTTGATATTATCGCTTTCTCCATTTCATTTGAAAACGATTATATCAACGTTTTATCCATATTGAAAAAAACAGGGCTCCCCCTGCTATCTAACGCCAGAGGAAATTCCCACCCCCTTATTATCGCAGGGGGAGTTACCTGTTTTTTGAATCCGGAACCTATCGCCCCATCTATCGATTGTATTTTTGTGGGTGAAGCGGAAACCATTCTTCCGCGATTTTTTGAACAGTTTGACCCCCGTGAACGCCGAGCAGATATGCTCAAAAATATGGCCAACGCTATAAATGGCCTGTACATTCCCGAATTCTACCATACGAATTACAATAAAGACGGAACCATAAAATCATTTGAACCTTTAACAGATGTTCCTGGGACCATTCAACGAGTCTATGCCAAAGACCTATCGGCTTTTTCCACATGCAGTCAAATCCTCTCAAAGGATACCTCCTTTAACGGCACCTATTTAATCGAAACAGGAAGAGGCTGTCCTCATGGATGCCGGTTCTGCAGTGCGGGGTACATTTACAGACCCCCCAGATTCAGGTCACTTGAAACACTTCAACACACATTTAAAGACGGTGCCAGACTGTCACAAAAAATAGGGCTTGTTGGCGCGGCCGTATCAGATCTTCCCTGCATTTCCGATTTATGCAGTCTGGGTGAAAAAAATGATATCACCATATCCTTTTCATCATTAAGGGCTGAGGCACTGACACACGATCTAGTTTCCGCACTCGGAAAAAGCAGAATGAAAACCGCAACCATTGCACCTGATGCCGGGTCTGAAAAAATGAGAAACATCATCAACAAAGGCATTACCGAGGAAGATATTCTTCATGCCACCCAAATCCTGGTTGAAGCAGGTATCCCCAACCTGAAACTGTATTTCATGGTAGGATTGCCCGAAGAAACAGATGAAGATGTACTGGCCATTTCAGAGCTTGTGAAAAAAATAAAAGCCCGATTCCTTGAATCAAGCAGAGTAAAAAAACATATCGGCACGATTCATGTCAGCGTCAACCCGTTTGTCCCCAAACCCGTGACCCCTTTTCAATGGTCGCAGATGGAAGGGGTTGGCTCTCTCAAACATAAAATCAAAATGATACAAAATGAACTGAAGGCCGTATCAAACGTAAACGTCACGGCAGACAGTCCCAAAAAGACGCTTGTTCAGGGTATTCTTTCCCGGGGAGACAGGACCGTATCAACCCTTTTGCAGGAAGTACTAAAGGATGGCGGGAACTGGACAAAATCAAAGAAGAAGTCTTGCCCCTATGAGACATTCTTTGCCCTGAGAGAAAGGGACCGTGATGAAATATTCCCCTGGGATTTTATCGATCACCATATCCAAAAACAATATCTTTATCAGGAATACAAGAAAGCGCTTCAGGCAAAAAAAACATCGCCATGCGATACGGATCGGTGTGTTAAATGCGGGGTATGTCTTAAAGATGAGAAAAACGGATAGATTGCTATTTTTTTTTTGCGAGTTTTAATTCCGATCCCTGCAGAGCATATATATTTTCCTGGAAAGTTTTTCAAGATCATAAGGTTTTTGAATAAACCCATCACAGCCACGGGCCATGATTTCTTCCGCAGCACCTTCACGCCCATATCCGGATGACAGAAGTATGCGGGCATTTGGATCAATATTTTTGATATGCTCCATGGTCTCCCCACCGCTCATGCCTGGCATGATCATATCAAGAATCAATACATCAATCCTTTCGCTGTTTCTTCTGAACACATCTATGCCCTCATTGCCGCTTTTGGCTGTCATGACTGTGTAACCCATGCTTTCGAGCATTTCCCGGGTAACGTTAATAATATTCTCCTCATCATCGATAATTAAAACCGTCCCCTTGCCGATAACCGGTCGTGCCGGCGGCCTGATTTCATAGACGACCCGTTTTTCAGTGGATGGCAGATAGATGTAAAAGATACTGCCCTTACCTTTTGTGCTTAAAACCGAAATGCAACCGCCATGGCTTTTTATAATGCCGTATGCCGAAGATAACCCCAGCCCCGTACCTGAGACTTTTTTCTTGGTTGTAAAAAACGGTTCGAAAATACGTTGCCTCGTATTTTCATCCATGCCGATACCGGTATCCCTTACGGTAATTCTGACATAATTGCCGCCGTTTAGCCCCAGTTCTTCTGCTTCGATACGCATCAGAGAAACATTTTCGCTTTTCACATAGAGTTCTCCACCATTTGGCATGGCCTGCCAGGCATTCACATAAAGGTTAAGGATGACCTGGCTGATCTGGCCTTCATCCACCTCAGCAGGCCAGAGGCCTTTCTGAAAACTGCTATGGATGCTGATTTCCTTTTTGGTTCTGCCAAACATGGATATCGATTTTCTGAGCATGGTATTAAGGTTTGCGGGACGGACATTGTAATTGGCATCTGACGCGAAATCGAGAAGTTGACGCGTCAGTTCCGCACCATTCCTCACATACTGATCAATGCTCACCAGCTTGGAATATTTGGAATCATCCGGGGTCAGGCCAATTAAAAGAAGGGATGAATAGCCCTGTATGCCCATGAGAATATTGTTGAAATCATGCGCAATTCCACCTGCAAGTGTCCCTATGGCGTCCATTTTCTGCGCTTGCATGAGCTGATACTCAAGCTGTTTGCGATAGGTCATATCCCTTGCCACGCCATATGTGCCTAAAAATTTCTTTCCTTTTTCAGTAATTGCCCTATCATAAACACCTGTGGCTTTCAGTTCAACAAAGAGATAAGATGCTTCCGAAGGGTTATTTTTAAGATATAAATCACTTCTTTTCAGTTTCATTTCAACACTAGCAGCGGCTCTTTCACCTGTCCGCCTTTCATTAAAGAATAATTCCGACTTTATGAAATCTTCCTGAAACAGAAGCATCTTGTAAGATTTGCCGATAACCTCCTCCCGCTTGTAACCCAAAATACGTTCGAATGCCTTATTGGCAAATGTAAATCGTCCTGCCGGTCCCAGAACATATATTAAATCCGGAGAATGATGCACCACAGACTGATAGAATTTCTCAGTTAACTGAAGCCGATAGGAATATGCCTTATTCTCGATAATGAGCTGTTTTTTTTCAAGGGCATTTTTTATTGTTTTTAATAGATCTTCATATTCAAAGGGTTTTTTCAGATAATCATATGCACCCAGTTTCATGGATCGCACAGCCGAATCAACGGATACATCACCGGTCATCATAATGATAAAGGCATCCGGGTCTATCTTGAACACTTCCTTCATGAGTTGAAACCCGTCCATTTCCGGCATATTGATGTCAAAAATGTAAAGATCGAATTTCTGAATCTGAAACATGCTAATCGCCGCTGGTCCGCTTGACGCAATCTCAACTTTAAACCCATCAGATTCCAGAAGTACTTTCTGGCTTTCAAGGAATCTTACTTCGTCATCAACGATGATAATTTTAGAAGCCATGCTCATATTCTGTCTCCAAATCCATGCCCTGGAAGTTGCAAACGATTATTATGTCCTTGTCTGATCAGTACAAAGTTGGCATTCCCTATGGTCAATCTATCAACCTTCTTCAATATGTTGATACGAAAATCAGGTTCTAACCGGCAATGGTTATCGGGCAGAAATGGGTAGTATGATTGAAAACCGGGTTCCATTATCTTTGTCGCTTACCCAGGTAATCGTACCGCCGATTTCAGTGATGCTGCTGTTCGCAATTGCAAGGCCAAGGCCAGAGTGTTCACCCTCTTTTGTGCTGTAAAACGGTTCAAAAATGTGCGCTTTTATATTTTCAGGCAAACCCGGACCATTGTCACGAATCCTGATTTCAATACTGTCCACATCTTCTGTTAATTCACTTGAAAGCGCCTTGCCGGCTGCATTCAGAGAGCGAGTCGAAATATAAATAATGCCACCTTCTTTCATGGCCTCGGCTGAATTTTTAACGAAATTTAGTACCGCCTGTTTGATATTGTTTTTTACGGAATACACTTTGGGCAGGTTATCATCAGGCGCAAATTGAAGTTCAATTCCTGCCGGTATCATAACGGACTTTTCCAGAATGGTCAAGAATCCTGCGAGTGTCGCGTTAACATCCACAAGTTCCTTTAAACCACCGGCTGGCCTTGAAAATGCAGACAGATTCATCATGATCAGTTTAACGCGATCGATTTCCTCACTGATAATTTTGAGCTCATCCTGGGCAGGATGTTTTTCCGGAAGTTTTAATCCGAGTATCTTTATATAATTTTTAATAATCCCAAGCGGATTATTCACTTCATGGATGACCTTTCTTGCAGTTGCCGACGAAGCATCGAGCCTTTCGGTTTTAACTATCCTGATGTTGGTCTCTTTTTCTTTTTCCATTCTGAGGCATACGGCGGCCTGATTGACAAACATCGACAGTCTTTTTGATTGTTTCAGAAGTCTTTCTTTGCGGTCAGCAGATACGCCCATGACAATAACACCTGCAGGCGACCTTCTTGCCATCATGGGAACACAAAGTATGCCTTCGCAATCAATCAGCCGAACCAATTGTTCATCCAGTATTGACAGTTCCTCATCGCCCTCTGTATCGAATGTATCTTCAAACGTCCTTTTACGGAAGCAACGGGCAATACAGTTTTGGCTGTCCGGTTTGATCGCAAGACCAATAATGGGCTCTCTTCTCTCATCCCCTTCCGCCCCTGCCCCGACCAGAATATTCTTTTCAGGCTCAAATACGAAAAAACATACATCCTGAACCTCGAAAAGAATGCTCAAACCCTTTTCAACCACTTTTAAAATGGAAGCCATGGAATCCGCCACCAGAAGATTCTGGAGCGTCCCATGCATCATTGTAATCTCAGTCACCTCAGATACCAGCTGATTATGGGCATTTTCCCTGACTTTTATCGGCTCTTCCAGCCAATTTCCCTCTGGTATTTCTGTATAGGGGGTAATATCTATTTCAAAGGAAGCGGCCACGTCTATGGCTTCCTGTCTTGCCCCCATTACAATTTCCTCACTTTCAATTGAACTGAATCCAAACAGCGCTTCAGCGGGCTTAAACCCTTCACGGCTATACTTGTTTTCACCTGCATGAAAAAGGATGTTTGCGGTATAAATTATCTTTACCAAAGGAAATGCATCTTCAATTTTCCTGAGTGTTTCATGATGATACAAAACAGCGTCTGCCATCATGGTTTTCAATTTCCATGACCGTATCATGTATGCACCGGCTTCGCTATGAGAAATGCCGATACTGTTTTCAGCATCCATCGGGTAAGTAACCGGTGTAATAGGGGATCCCACGGCACATGAAAATTCTTTCGGGAAATTGACAACCAGAATCAATTTGCCTATGTCATGCAGCAGTCCGGCCAGAAAAGCTTCTTCAGGAGAACCATACGATATTTTATTGGCAATCTTCCTTGCAACAATGGCGCACGTAAACGAATGGAACCAGAATTGATTCAGCTCAAAAAGAGTTCGATATTCAGGCCGTTTAAATGCCTGAAAAACAGACGCACTGATCGCAATGTTCTTGATTGTATCTGTCCCCAAATATATTACAGCCTGATCAATCGTTTTTATTTTATTGCCAAGACCTACAAACGGGGAATTAATGAGCCTCATGACTTTTGCGCAAAGGGAGGGATCTTTTGAAATAATTTTTGACAACGTCTCAAGAGGCACAGACTCATCATTACAGGCATCAATTAGTCGCAATAGAATCTGCGGAAGACTTGGAAGATTTTTGGAATTACCAATCAGTTCTGAAATATTTTTTGGTCTCTTCACGCTGCCCGCAAGTCATTAGTTTGGTTAATATATGGTTCACCCGTTTGTTTACAAATGACCGATCATCACCTGAACAAAAACGCTCTATTTTAGGTCGATAGTGTATGACACACTTACATTGATAACCATGAAAAAGTCAAGGCAAATATTCGCTTCAGCCTCATAAAATATAAGTTTTTCAAATACTTTACACATATAAAACGTAACAGCGATGGGGGATTGGTAGTATTAGGGCTATCCCCCCTATCCAGCTATGTCAGATCAGAATTTTTAAGATATTGAATAAATTTTTCCATATCGGCCGGGATAGGTGATTCGAAAAACAGAGCTTTCTGTGAGACAGGATGCAAAAATGAAAGAACCTTTGCATGCAGGAAATGTCGGGTAAGAGGTTTTACTTGGGTATTGAAAAATACTTGAGAATGCTTTGATAAACATTTTTTATTCGGATTTCCATAGACGGTATCGCCAACAACCGGATGATTTAATGATGCCAAATGAACACGTATCTGGTGGGTTCTCCCGGTTTTTATGGAACATATTAAAAGCGAGTACTCTTTAAACCGCTCGACAACCCTGAAGTTCGTTTCTGCAGACCTGCCTGCCCTGCTCCGTATGGACATCTTTTTTCTGTCCGTTGGATGCCGGCCCACAGGATGGGTGATCGTTCCTGTATCCATATCCATTTTGCCATGCACAATGGCCAGATATTCCTTGTAAATCTCTCTGTTTTTAAACATGGCAGAAAGCACAAGGTGGGCTTCATGTGTTTTGGCGATAACAATGAGTCCGCTTGTATTTTTATCGAGCCTGTGGACAATACCTGGCCGTTCCACACCCCCAATCCCCTTGAGATCAGGGCAATGATAAAGCAGGGCATTTACCAGGGTCCCTGAAAAATTACCTGTTGCAGGATGCACGACCATTCCTGCAGGTTTATCGACAACAACGATATCCTCATCTTCGTAAACTATTACAATATCAATTGGTTCAGGTTTTAGGGCCAATGGCGAAGGCGGTGGAATGATTCCTGAGATAGTTTCCCCGGCCCTGACTTTATAGCCAGGTTTTTTTAAGTTCCCATTGATGCGGATCGCTCCCTCGCGAATCAGGTTGGCCGCGAGGTTTCTGGACAATTTAGGGATGGTATCACTTATAACAGCATCAAATCTTTTTCCAATGTCGCCGGGTTCAACAATGAGATTAAACCTGTCTTCACCATCCATATGTCTTTCAAGTTTCAAATAAAGCTTCAATTTCAGACATCATTGTCGCTTCATCTATTTCCTTGGCCGTGCTTAATTCCTTCAGTAAAAGCCCCTGGGCGGTATCAAGAAGTTTTCGTTCCCCGAATGATAAATCTTTTGTCAGCTTTAAAATAAAAAGATCCCGGAATACTTCCGCAACATCAAAAAGGGAGCCTGTTTTTATTTTATCCATATATTCTCTGTATCTTCGGTTCCATGTCTGATTATCATGAACTTTATTTCTGTCCTTGTTTTTCATGATATCATAAACTTTTTCTATTTCCTTCTTCTCGATTATATTTCTGAGTCCCACAGAATCCACATTCGCAGTAGGGATCATAATTACCATGCCATTTTCAAGTACCTTCATGATATAGAAAGTCATGGACTGGCCATTAATTTCCCTTTTTTCAATCGACTCAATACGTCCCACACCATGGGCAGGGTAAACTGCAAGGTCCCCGACATTAAATTCTTTTCTTACCTGTTTACCAGCTTTCTGTTTAACAGCTTTTTCTGCCATTTTCTCCACCACAATTTATATGAAAATCTTTAATTATTATTAACTTCCAGGTGATCTTGAACCATAACACAAATACCATATCTATTCAATAGAAAAGACTGATACTGCCAAACATTGATTAAATATGGCTGTTTTTAAAACTATCTCTTGAAAAAAAAACCAAATCCACTAAATCAATACTCGAATTGAGTTTTTTATAAATGATAACTTGCGATGTGACTTTTCAATACCTATATTAACTGCAATTCAGTTTATGGTTATTTCTGCCGAAGAATAGGTCAGAAAAAAAAGTTCAGAACGGCGGTGAAATACATATGAGGTTCTTGAAATGAAAAAAAACGAAACGATCAATCAGATATTAAAAAAAATGCGTAACAACCTGACCCCGCCCAAAGGGCAAACGACATCCATTGACCCCAAAAAAATGGCCAGGGTGATTGAGGATGTGGAAGTTGCCAAAGAAATAATCAAACAAAAGCCCAAACCTGAAGGCAATGGGAAAGAAAAAGATAAGTAATTTAATGACGGGCATGAACGTCTTTAACGGATTCATGCTCGAGAAACCCGTTTGACGCCCCTTTTTTGTCTTCACTAATTGAAAGCATCATTATGAATCATTACAAAAAAATTATTGTCTACACGTCTGTCCTTCCTCTCATTTTAACGCTCATGATCACATCTTCCTCTGCAGCCCGGTCATCTCGGACGATAAGAAATCAAAAGGCCGACAATGCCGTCAATCACAGATTGGGAATTGGCATGACCTACCACAAGGCGCACTCGGACTTTGAGTCCCTCCCGTTTGGTGATGGAGATCTGTCTTACGGATTATCCTACGAATATCATGAGGGAATTGGCTATTGGCTCCTGGGTGTTGATCTGACACCGTCCATTGGTGATAATGACCTTATCGACCATGTGGTCACCCCCAGACTGGCCCTCATCATCAAGGACAGAATTTATAGAGCCGGCGTAGGTGTTCTGAAGAGCTATATTTCAGATAAAGGCAACCTGATTGACGATACGGATGTTTACTATCAATTTAATTTCGGTATCAGCGTTCCCCTGGCAAGCCAGCTGTGTTTTGATATCAATAGTCTGTATTCATTTGAAAAGTGGCGGGATATCAATTTTGAAGTCAGTGACATTGAATTCAATGTCATCGTCAACTATTTATTCTGATATAAAAAAGGGCATCAGAAAAATCCTGATGCCCTTTTTAATTAATCAGATTGGACGCTTAAAAAGCGTTGCTGTATCTTGTTATGCCAAAAAGGGAACAAGAAGAAGCGCAACAACGTTAAGAATCTTGATCATCGGGTTGATGGCAGGGCCAGCGGTATCTTTGTAGGGGTCGCCTACGGTATCACCGGTAACAGCTGCTTTGTGAGCATCTGAACCTTTTCCACCCAGATTACCATCTTCAATGTATTTTTTCGCATTATCCCATGCAGCACCACCGGTTGTCATTGAAATTGCAACAAAAACACCTGTGATGATACTTCCGATAAGAAGTCCGCCAAGTGCCTCTGGTCCAAGTATAAAACCAACAATGACAGGAACGGCAACAGGAAGAAGTGCAGGGATCATCATTTCGGAAAGCGCAAACTGAGTGACGATGTCAACACATGCTGCGTAATCCGGTTTTGCTTTTCCTTCCATAATTCCCGGGATGGCTTTGAACTGACGACGCACTTCCTTAACAACCGCATGACCTGCTTTACCAACAGCTTTCATGGCCATAGAACCGAAAAGAAAAGGCAGAAGGCCACCAATGAAAAGTCCTAGAAGAACATTTACGTTGGCAATATCAAAAGAAAGGTTGGTTCCAAGATGTTCGAATTCTGTTACATATGCAGCAAAAAGAACCAGGGCTGCAAGAGCGGCTGATCCGATTGCATACCCTTTTGTAACCGCTTTGGTGGTGTTACCTACAGCATCAAGAGGATCGGTTACGGCACGAACAGAGTCATCCATATTAGCCATCTCAGCAATTCCACCCGCATTATCTGTGATCGGGCCGTAAGCATCAATAGCAATAACCATACCGGTCATGGAAAGCATGGCCACAGCAGCCATGGCAATACCATAAAGGCCAGCAAATGCATTAGCCATATAAATTGAAAGGCAAATAGCAAGAACAGGACCAGCAGTAGACTGCATGCTTACAGCAAGACCGGCGATAATGTTGGTACCATGACCGGTAGTGGAAGCCTCGGCAATGTCTTTAACCGGTTTGTATTTACCTGTGTAGTATTCGGTAATGAACACGATGACAACGGTTAATCCAAGACCAACCAGAGTTGCATAGTAGATTCTTAAAGGATCAAGACCCGTCATACCAGTAGAAAGTGCCTTGACAACAGGATAGAAGACAACACCGGCGATAATGGCTGAACCGAACATGCCTTTGTAAAGTGCGCCCATAATATATTCGCTGCCTTCACTGAGTTTTACGAAGAAAGAAGCGATGATTGAGGCGATGATTGAAACTGCACCCAGTGCCAGCGGTAATACACTTGCGGTTTCGCTTTTCGGGAAAAGAAGATGACCAAGCAACATTGCAGCAACAGTTGTTACAGCATATGTTTCAAAAAGGTCAGCAGCCATGCCCGCGCAGTCACCAACGTTGTCGCCAACGTTATCTGCGATGGTTGCAGGGTTTCTTGGATCATCTTCAGGAATTCCGGCTTCAACCTTACCGACAAGGTCAGCACCAACGTCAGCACCTTTTGTGAAGATTCCACCGCCAAGACGTGCAAAAATAGAGATAAGACTTCCACCAAAACCAAGTGCGACAAGAGAAACCATGATGGATTTACCGTCAAGGCCCTTAGCGGTCAAGAAAGTGTAAAGACCTGCACAGCAAGTCAGTGCAAGACCGGCAACGATCATGCCTGTAACGGAACCGCCTTTGAAAGCCATTGAAAGACCGGCATTCAATCCGTGTTTACTGGCTTCTGCTGTTCTTACGTTAGCGATAACGGAAACGCGCATTCCGATATAGCCGGCCATAAAAGAAGCCACTGCACCCACAACAAATCCGAATGTGGCCCAGAGACCATATCCTGGTGCAAAATAAAGAACGATGGCAATCACGATACCCACAGCACCCATGCTTTTCATCTGACGATTCAGATAGGCAATAGCACCGGCTTTAATGGCATCGGCGATTTCGTTCATTTTCTCATTACCACTTGGCGCGCTTTTAACGACCGTAGCAGTAATGAGGGAAAAGAGCACTCCGGCAAGACCGGCAAGAGTGCAGACTAATGGAAGATTTCCCATCAAAGATTCCATACTTACCTCCCTCTAAAGATTAAAAAAAGTTAAAAAGATTAATATAAAAAAACAACTTAGTTATACTTATTCATCCCTGCGGTGATCCCCTTGCTGATAATGACATCTACTGCATCCGCAGCAAGTTTGATCAGCTCACCGAGAAGTTTATTTTCATCTGCTGAAAATTGTCCCAATACATAAGCCGTCATATCTATCCGCTCTCCGGGCCGACCTATACCCATCCGGATTCTTGAGAAACCGTTATCGCCAAAAGCTTCAATAATCGACCGTAAGCCATTGTGCCCGCCGTGGCCACCATTTGCCTTGATCTTTATCCGGTTGAAGTCAAGATCAATGTCGTCATGGATGATAATGACATTCTCAATATCCACGTTGAAAAAGTCAGCCAGGCGTCTTAAGGGCGGCCCGCTTCTGTTCATGAAACCCATGGGTTTTGCCAGGATCACATTCGATCCGGCAATGATGCCCTGGCCGAAATCCGTATCAAATTTTTTTTTTAAAAGAGCAATTGAATATGCGGCCGCCAGTTCGTCCACAACCATAAATCCGATATTATGCCGGGTTCTTGCATAGGCAGTGCCTGGATTTCCAAGGCCAGCCACCAAATATCGTTTATCCGAAGGCATAGTTACCCGATTGTATTTCTTTCTACCTCTTGTCTATATCTTTTTTGTATGATCCTGGGATCATTCTTCCACTTCGGCTGTGCTTTCAGCAATCTCAGCTACTTCAGCACCTTCTTCACCGGCGGCTGCAGCCTTTGGTGCAACAACAGTAATCACGGTAAAATTCACGTCTGCCGGTATGCCAACACCTTCGGGTGGAACAATATCTTTCACATGGACAGAATCACCAATATCAAGGTTCGCCACATCGATTTCAATGTTTTCCGGCACATTCGCAGGCAAGCACCGAATCTCGAGTTCACGCCGGATAATCTGCATCATTCCGCCGAATTCCACCCCTTTTGCCTTGCCTTTGACAACAACAGGAACAAACAGGTTGATTTTCTGATCCATCGCGATTTCATAAAAATCCACATGAAGTATTTTCTGTGAAACCGGGTCCGTCTGGTATTCTTTGATCATTGCAGTTCTGTCTGTCTGCCCGTCAATTTTAAGATTAATAAAAACCTGAGGGGTTTTACTTTTCTTGAACACCAGTTCAAGGTCACCATAGCCAACAGAAAGCAGCATGGGCTCCTGTTTTCCGTAAAGAATTGCAGGAACAATATCTTTACGTCGAAGCGCCTTTGCACCGGAAGTGCCTGATGCATTTCTTGAATTTGTTTTTAGGTCAATTAATTCCAAAAGCGCCCTCCTTGAAAGCTCTTTTTCGTTTTTAAACAAACAGCGAGGATACGGATTCGCCCTTAAAACTTCTGAGCATCCCCTCGCCAACTATTTCTGCAATAGACAGTACCTTTATTTTATCACATACCGCGGCCTTATCACTTAGAGGAATGGTATCTGTCACAACCAGAGTTGACAAATCAGATTCTTTAATTCTGTCAATTGCAGGCCCCGAGAGTACCGGATGTGAACAACAACAGTGAACTTCCCTTGCGCCATTTTCGAGAAGCGCCTGAGCCGCCTCACTTAATGTGCCGGCTGTGTCCACCATGTCATCCAATATGATAGCTATTTTGTCACTTACATTGCCAATGACAGCCATGGCCTTGGCAATGTTTGGTGCATCACGACGTTTATCAACAATGGCAAGCCCTGACTGAAGCCTCTTGGCAAAGGCCCTTGCCCTTTCAACACCACCGGCATCCGGCGATACAATAATAATATCATCCATATTAAAATTGGATTTTATATAACTGATAATGACTGGCGCAGCATAAAGATTATCCACAGGAATGTTAAAAAAGCCCTGGATCTGACCTGCGTGCAAATCCATGGTTATCACGCGCGTAATCCCTGCATTTTCAATCAGATCAGCAACCAGCTTTGCGCTGATGGGCACCCGTGGCGCCACTTTTTTATCCTGTCTGGCATACCCAAAATAAGGTATCACCGCTGTGATCTTGCTGGCAGATGACCGTTTCAAAGCATCAGCCATTAAAAGAAGCTCCATCAGGTTATCATTTACAGGGGCACAGGTCGCTTGAATGATAAACACGTCTTTTGAACGTACATTTTCCTTAATTTCTATCTGAATTTCTCCATCAGAAAATGTGCTGACCTTGGCATTGCCAAGAGACTTGCCTAAATAGGCACAGACCTGTTTTGCAAAAACCGGATTGGAACTTCCGGCAAAGATTTTAAATCCATTCAATGCATTATCCTTTTGGGATGAAATTGGCATTTTTTAATTTTCCCCGTAAAGACATTAATTTGGCTGGGGCGAGAGGATTCGAACCTCTGAATGCAGGGATCAAAACCCTGTGTCTTACCGCTTGACGACGCCCCAAAAAAAATAAAAAGGCAAATACACCTTTCCTAAAATAAAATCAATTAAATGTTATTTTTCCCGATCATTCGTGTTCTGTCAGAACATCGTAAAAAAACGTTAAAAAACCCACATCAAATCATTAATTCCGTCAGAACAACCTGCCATCCGGTATTTTCAGCCCTCTTTGCCGAACAAATGCCATCATATGCACACATTGCTTTTTCCTCATCTGAAAAAAGGCCAAATACGCTTGATCCGCTCCCGGACATCAGGGCACCATCTGCCTCGTACCCCATTAAAATCCCTTTGATCTTTTCAATTTCAGGAACCATTTTAATGGTCACAGCCTCAAGGTCGTTCCATAGATGCCTCGCTGAAAACAAATCGCCTATAGGCAAACAAAAAATGTGATTGTTATTTTTTTTTTTGTCTTTTGTCAATTTAAAATTAAGTTTTTTATAGACTTCAGCGGTTGAGACATGGATACCCGGGTAAACAAGAAGCACTTTATAAGATCTTGGTAATTCAACACTTTCAAGCTGTTCCCCCACACCTCTTGCAATAGCGGTCTGCTCAAAAATGAAAAAGGGAACATCCGCACCAATAGACAATCCCATTGTCATTAAATCCTCCCTTGAAAAAGGTGAATTATAGTACCTGTTTAATGCAAGAAATGTTGAGGCAGCGTTACTGCTGCCTCCTCCCAGACCTGCCCCCACCGGTATTTTTTTAAGAATACGAATATGCACGCCGGGCGTTTGACCCAACCTGCTGTAAAACAATGATGCGGCCTTATACACTATATTATCCTGATTTCCCGGAACATCCTGATGATTACAGCCAACCGTGATATCCTCTCCGCCGAATGTCATCTCAAGCGTATCCCCATATTTCACCCGGCACATCAGGCTATAAAGGGTATGATATCCATCTGGCCGTCTCCCTGTCACATAAAGAAACAGATTGATCTTTGCAGGGGAATGACATTTAATATCAATCATTTAACTTCTTTCACATACATCAATCTTAAATCATGAAGGATATTTTTAATTAATTTTTCCTCTTCAGCCGTTAAATTCCCTTTGGTTTTTTCCTCAAGCATACCAATAATATCTATGGTCTGCTTGGCGACTGGCAGGTTTTTGGCTGATTCGTTTGTGGCCGGGTTACCCATTACACCCAAATGCACCAGAGCTGTGGAATTCAATGAAACAATAAATGTTGAAAATGTAATGCTTGGAAATTTAAAGGCCGGATCACTTTTACCTTTTGATTTTTTGTTTTCGGTTGATGTCTGATCACCAGCTATTTTATTTTCTGTCATTTTTAGTCCCCCTGGTTAATATTGTCTGCAAAGGTTTATCACCTGCCAACACCCGTAAGAAACACCTCATTTCCAGGCAACAACGCCCCCATATCTCATGGGTTAACTTACTCCAATTGCGCATCGAATTTTAAATTTGGCGATTATAAAAAATTATAACGCATTCAGCAAGATGAATTTGGAAAGACGCTAAGGCATCAGCAGGCCAAGGTTCCTGATCCGTTGTCCAATGTGTCCCTAACGAACTTCAGGAGATTTTTTGCAGAAAACGGTTTTTGAATGTAATTTTTTCCAGGTTCAAGAACCATTTTTTTGTCATCAATATCATCGGCATAGCCGGACATGAAGATAATCTTTACAGAATGATTTCTTGTCGAAAGCTCTTTTGCCAGCGCAATACCGTTCATTCCCGGCATAACCACGTCCGTAAGCACGAGATGAATTTTTGTACCCATTCTTTCAATGCATGACATCGCTTCTTTTGCGCTCGTTGCCTGAATAATCTGATAGCCATGAATCTTCAGTGTTTCTGAAGTCAATGCCATGACATCCGGCTGATCTTCAACAACCAAAATGGTCTCCGTTCCCTTAAAATATTCGGTTTTTTCCGGAGGTGTGCAATTTTCATCTTCAATAATCTCAATATTGGGGAAAAAAAGCTCAAATCGCGTGCCGTTCAAGGACTCACTCGATACCCGTATTTGTCCTTTGGCCTGTTTTACAATGCCATAAACCGTCGAAAGCCCTAACCCTGTGCCTTTCCCTTTTTCCTTGGTGGTATAGAAAGGCTCAAAAATACGCTCCAGTGTTTTTTCATCCATACCGGTACCGGTATCACTGATTGCAAGGCAGATATACTGCCCCTCCTTAAAGTCGTTCTGCTGCAAGATAAAGTCATCTTTTAAATATATCCTGGAGGTTTCGATACATAGAATTCCCCCATCTTTCATGGCATCCCGTGAATTGACAACCAGATTCATGATGATCTGCTCGATCTGGCCGGGATCAGCCAGGATGTAACCGACATCCTCTCCCAATCTGGTGATCAGTTCGACATCGGTAGAAATCAGACGGCTGACCATTTCTTCCATATCTCCGATGAGATTATTTAAATGAATCAACTTTGGCGTGACGACCTGATTCCTGCTGAATGCCAGAAGTTGACGGGTGAGCTTTTCCGCTCTTTCGGCAGCCCTGTCTATCTGTTTTATTTTATTATATAAATTACTATGTTCATTCAATCGTATCATGGATAATTCGCAATAACCTCTAATAACGGTGAGAAGATTATTAAAATCATGCGCCACGCCACCAGCCATTCTTCCCACTGCTTCCATTTTCTGAGCCTGCCGGAACTGGCGCTCAAGCATTTTTTGCTCTGTAACATCCCTTGCCAGAAAAATCATGCCCATGCTGTTTCCTGCATGATCATGAATTCTTCTGGAATTCCAGATAATGGTTCTGAGGTCTCCATTTTTACTTGAAACAGGAATTTCCATATTGAACAGCTCGTTTTCATTGCAGACAAATGCGGGCATGCAGGTGGAAATCTCCGGAAAATGGCTGTGATGGTTAAAGAGGTGAGACCATATCTTACCCCCTCCCATGACCTCCTCCTTATTGTAACCGCTAATGGTTTCAGCGGCCTTGTTCCATATCACAATCTGACCGGCTTCATTGGTTACATGCAGCCAGATATCCGCACTGTCAATAACGCTTTCCTGAAATTGAGTGAGCCTGTGAATTTCGGCTTCTGCCCGTTTCCTCTCTTTTAGTTCATCCTGGAGCTTGTCATTTAATTGAACCAGCGACCATGACAAACGGTAAGCTCTTAAGGAAGACGTCACTGTGGTGATCATTCGTGCGGCAGTCAACTCAACTTTTGAATTATAATCGTTGATTTCGTATTCTGAAATGACTTCCTGCTGGGGCGCCTGCCCCGCCTGGCCGGTTCGAAGAACAATCTGAACAATGTGATTTTGAAGTTCTCCCCTGATATATCGAACCACATCAAGTCCGGCATCATCCGTTTCCATCACCACATCAAGAAGAATAAGTGCAATGTCCGGATATCTGCCGACGAGTTCCTTTGCTTCAGCGCCTGAATACGCACTTATTAATGTTAATCCTTTGCCTTCAAATACAAATTCGTCCAGGACAATGGACGTCAGGCGATGCACTTCCCTTTCATCATCAACAACCAGGATTTTCCATGTGTCTTGGTCACTTGTCAATATCTGCGAACAGCCCATATGTTCTGCACCCGCACTGTGTTTTTTCAGACAAGCACCGTTAATGGACATTAACGGATTGTTAATGTTAAATTCAACCAACCATTCCTCCTGTACGATTTTATATGTCAATATCTATAAGGTATGTAATTTTTTTTAAAAAGCATAATGATATTTTTTTCAAACCTTGCATCTGAAATCTTTGCTTTTTTAAAAAATATTTATTTATTTTTCAATAGACGACATGATCTTTTTTTATACGCTTTACAATCTCATCGTAAACCCTGTTCCGCGGCAATCCTGTTGTTTTGGCGATTTTTTTTGCAAGAGAAGAGGGTTTTGCCGAGCTCTCTTTAAGCCCACGGTCAATTTCGGTCAACAAAATATTTTCAGAAACCGTTTGATCATCCTCATAACCTTTTAAAACAAGCGTGAATTCACCCTTTACAGCAGGTCTGTCCTTAAGGGACTGATAGATGGATGACAGGGTGCCCCGAATAAATTCTTCATGCATTTTTGTCATCTCACGTCCTATCACAGCCCCCCTGTCACCAAAATGTTCCATCAATTCATCTATAAACGTGAGAATTCTCCTGGGGGATTCATAAAAAATAAGTGTCCGCTTTTCTGTTGAAAACGTTTTTAGCTGTGCATCCCGCTTGCCCTTTTTTTTTGAAGGGAATCCGATGAAGACAAAGGCGTCTGTGGGAAAACCTGAAACGCTTAAAGCGGTGATTGCAGCAGATACACCAGGCACAGGCCGCACGTCTATCCCGGTTTCTATCGCTTTTTTTACAATCAAAAAACCCGGGTCGGAAACAGTTGGGGTGCCTGCATCCGTTACGATGGCGCCGTTAGCGCCTTTGCGAATCCGGCCGAGAATCTCTGATACGCGTGCCGCTTCATTATATTCATGGCAGGATATCAATCTTTTTTTTATATTGTAGTGAGACAGGAGTTTCCCGGTATGCCGGGTGTCTTCTGCGATGATAAAATCTGACGTCTCAAGAATTTTTAGCGCTCGAAGGGTAATGTCATCCAGATTCCCTATGGGGGTGGCAACCACATAAAGGATACCTGTTTGAGAATCTGCAATCGTTCCATCTTCAGGCAAGATCAAAGGCATTTTTCACCACTTCTATCGACGAACGATTTCCCGCCATACAGATTGAAACGACATCAAATCTCGCTTTGACATCCGGATTCCCTGTCTCCTTTAAATAATATTGCGCAGACATCGTTATTTTTTTCTGTTTATGATAAGAAACCGCTTCCTTGGGTAACCCATAACTATCCGAACGTCTGGCCTTTACTTCTACAAAAACAATTGTTGGCCCGTCCATTGCTATCAAATCTATTTCTCCGGCACGTGTCCGATAATTTTTTTCAAGAATTCTATACCCATTTTTTGCAAGATGCCGGGCTGCTATGCCTTCTGCTTTCTTACCAAATCGCTGTAACAGGTTCAACATTGATCTTTCCCTTCAATATCGAATCTCGGGTTATATCGGGTGCAGTAGCAGCTTATATTTTTCAGATAAAATGTAAAGGTATTTTAAAGAAATAAGGATGGATATAAATAGATTAAGTCGGAAAAACCGGCGTTCGGCGCATATATCGTACCAAAATCAAACAGGGAGACAGATTGATAGCCATCTCCCTGTAAATTTTATTTTTTCCGGTTCGGGTCCTAATTATTAACCCGGCGCTCCTTGATTCTGGCTGCTTTTCCATGGAGGTTTCTTAAATAATAAATTTTCGAACGTCGAACCTTTCCATGGGAAACAACTTCAACCTTTTCAATAACAGGAGAATGGAGCGGAAAAATTCGCTCAACTCCGATACCGCTAGATACCTTCCGGACTGTGAATCGTGCGTTTGATGTGCCTCTGGTTTTACTGATCACCACGCCTTCAAATATCTGAATACGTTGTTTGTTGCCCTCAACGATTTTCACGTGAACCTTAACCGTATCACCTGCCCTGAAATCCGGCAGATCAAGTCGGAGCTGCTCATTTTCTATTTTTTTTATAATATCCATTCTTCCCCCAATATGCGCGTCATAATAGCTTTCTAAAAAATCCAAAAAGACATATCAGATATTTAGTCAGATAGTCAATACCGAATTTTACTTTTTTGCCTGATTAATGATTTCAAAACTCATCTTGCCAGCCGGTCAAGGATTATCGATACAGCAGACCGGACTGAAAGATGATTATAACCTGTATTTCCGTCCAAAGGCTCCAGAACATAATCGGCAGTCTTGATTATTTCTTCTGAAAGCCCCCATGCTGTCCCAAATGCCAATAAATACGGTTCGCCATTTTTCATGATCTCACGAAACGCTTCATACCGAATCATACGGGAATTTTTTTTTGCTGTGGTTACAACCACTTTTGGCACGCCATTCCCTTTCTGACGGATATCCAAAACCACATCTTCCAAAGCATGCTTGACGTTTATCAGGCGTAACGCCTCCGCACGGGCCGGGTTCACTTTGCCGCCATTTCCCGTTGTCCAGTGTGATGATATCCGTTCGACCAGTATCTTCTGATCCTCAAGAGGCGTGACCACATAGTAGGCGTTCACCCCATAAGTTCTTGCAGCTCTTGCAATATCATGCAGATCCAGATTGGTCACGGCAGAGCAAATCTCTTCGCCTTTTTTGTTCGCCACCGGATAATGAACCAGAGCAAGGCTAAGATTGAGCCTGGATAATTTTTCCAATTTCAATACACCATTTCTTTAAAATATCGATTTCCGGTCGAGTCATTTTTTTTTCAGAAAGCAGCTCAGGCCGTCTTAAAAACGTTCGCTTCAGGGACGCCTCAAGCCGCCACCTGTCAATACGGGCGTGATCTCCTGAAATCAGGACCTCCGGAACATCCTGGCCTTCAAAAGAATATGGCCGGGTGTAATGCGGATATTCAAGCAGCTGGTCTTCAAATGAGTCCTGACTCGCAGAAAGCGCACCACCCAAGACACCGGGAATCAGCCGGACCACTGCATCAATGATCACCATAGCAGCCAGTTCGCCGCCTGTCAGGACAAAATCACCAATCGAGATCTCTTCATCAACTAACTCATGGCAAATACGCTCATCCACACCTTCATAACGCCCACATACCAGAATCAGACCATCATATGTTGAAAGATGATGGGCGCGTTTCTGATTAAATGGCGTTCCCTGTGGGGTGAGCAATATGGTTTTTGAGGATGAAGAGGCTTCTTTTGCGCTCCGGATCGCTTTTGCAAGCGGCTCAGGTTTCATGACCATGCCACAACCGCCGCCATATGGCCTGTCATCGGTAACCTTATGCTTTCCCTCGGCGAAATCTCTGATGTTAACACTTGAACAGGAAATCAGCTCTTTTTCAAGAGCCTTCCGGATCATGCCCGTGTCCAAAAAAGAATCGATCAGTTCAGGAAAAATAGTAAGAACGGTAAATGTCATCAATATCCTGAAGATCCTTATTAGAGCTATAATCCTTCCGGAAGTGTGACGATCATCTTGCCGCCTTCTGGATCAATGGTTTGAATCACAGACGAAATGGCAGGTAACAGAATTTCCTTGTCTTCCTTTTTGACAACATAGACATCGTTGCTGCCTGTCGGAAAAATAGATATCAAGTCCCCGATATACTCGTTTTCGGTTGTAAAAACCTCAAGACCGATGAGCTCGAACCAGTAATATGTATCTTCTTCCAGTTCCGGAAGTTCAGATTTATTGATATACAGGCTGGCTCCCACACATGCTTCAGCTAAACTCCGGTCTACCCCTTTAAATTTTAAAAGGATTCCTTTTTTGAATGGTTTGGCCCAATCAATAGTATAGAGATGTCCTGTGTCTTCATCGTCATGCCGAACAACAAGGCGCGCGCCGGAATCATAAGATGATGTAAAACCCGAATGGGAAAAAACCTTTATATTTCCGTCAAGCCCGTGAACACCCGTTATTTTCCCTATGGAAACAAGGCCTTTCCCTGGTGAACACTTACTCAATGATTTCCAGAACCGTACGCTTATTTACTTTGGCGGATGCCGCGCTTAAAATTGTTCGCATGGCTCGTGCCGTTCGTCCCTGTTTGCCAATAACTTTCCCTAAATCCTCTTTGGCCACCTTTAATTCCAGTACCGAGGTCTGATTTCCCTCAACCTCTGAAACTTCCACCACTTCCGGATTGTCAACAAGCGCCTTTGCAATAGTGCTGATCAGCTCTTTCATAGCTCCATCTCCTTTTTAGGCTTTTGAGAATTAGAGGTAAACGCATGGTGCCTGAACGAAAAGCTTCAATTTCATCTCAATATCAAGAAAGAAAAAACCTAACCCGATGTCAGTTTCCCAAGGGATAAATGGCTATTTCTTCCTGAAAATATTGGTAAAAAAACGCTTTCCGTTTAGGTACTGCTACTGTTTACGAAGAACTCGCGTTTTTTCCTTCTTTTTTAAAGAGACTTTTCACGGTTTCAGTCGGTTGAGCGCCTTCACCCATCCAATAGTCTACCCGGTCCTTTTTGAAAACAACTTGTGCCGGATCTTTCAAAGGATCATAGGTACCCAAAACTTCCAGAAACCGACCATCTCTTGGTGCTTCCCCATCTGCAACAACAATTCTGTAGAAGGGTTTTTTCTTTGCGCCCCTTCTGGCCAACCTGATTTTTACTGCCATAACATTCTCCTTTAAAACGGTAACAGCCCACGGCCCAATGACCGCAAACCGCCTTTATTGAATTTCTTCATCATTTTCATCACCTGAGAATAATTTTTCAGAAGCTGGTTCACATCCTGAACCTTTGTGCCACTTCCGTCTGCGATTCTTCTTCGGCGACTGCCATTGATGATTGCATAATTTATTCTTTCTTTGATGGTCATTGAATTGATGATCGCCTCAATTTTGACCATTTCTTTTTCATCTACATTGAGATTTTTAAATTGCTTGCTGCTTCCGATACCCGGTATCATTTTGATCAGATCTCCTATTGCCCCCATCTTTCTGATGGATACCATCTGATCCCTGAAGTCTTCCAGGGTAAACTGATTTTTCCGAAGCTTCTTTTCAAGCTCTTGAGCCTTTTTTTCATCAACCATTTCCTGGGCTTTTTCAATGAATGACAAGGCATCACCCATGCCCAGAATTCGTGATGCCATTCTGTCGGGGTGAAACGCTTCAAGCGCACTTGCCTTCTCCCCGGTACCAATAAATTTAATCGGTTTATCTGTAACCGCTTTGATGGACAGTGCCGCACCGCCCCGGGCGTCGCCGTCCATTTTGGTTAATATGACCCCGCCGATATCAAGGGATTCTTCAAAAGATTTCGCTATATTCACCGCATCCTGGCCTGTCATCGCATCAGCCACAAGAAGAATATCTGTTGGCTTGACAGCATCTCTGATACGGATCAATTCATCCATCAGCGCTTCATCAATGTGAAGCCTTCCGGCTGTATCCAGAATAATTGTATCACAACCTTCTTTCTGGGCGGCGTCTCTTGCCGCCTGGCATATGGCCAGGGGGTTCATGTCAGCGCTGGACGGGAAAACAGGCACCCCAACCTGACTGCCGACTTTTATTAACTGATCAATCGCCGCTGGCCGGTAGACGTCTGCCGGTACCAGATACGGTTTTCTGCCTTCTTTCCTCAGATATACGGCGAGCTTGCCCGCTGTGGTCGTTTTACCCGATCCCTGAAGACCGACAAGCATGACAGCAACCGGCGGCTGGCCTTTAAATACCAGGCCTTCATGTTGCGAACCCATTAACTTTGTCAACTCTTCATTGACAATTTTAATGACCTGCTGACCGGGTGTCAGGCTTGCCAGAACTTCCTTCCCAAGTGAACGCGCCCGGATATCTGTGATGAGGTTTTTAACGACACGGTAATGGACATCCGCTTCAAGAAGCGCCATTCGCACTTCCTTTAACCCGTCCTCAATATTTTTTTCCGTTAACTTGCCGTGTCCTTTGAGTTTTTTAAAGACAGAATCAAGTTTGTCGCTCAAATTTTCAAACATAAAAAAAAACCCGCTGTCAGCCGATATAATGTCTTGAAATTAATATTTAATAAATGCTATGTCAAGCAAATAAAAACTCCTTATTATACACAAAGGTTTGGAAAAATCCATTGAAAAAAACAGATATTAAAGAATATTCCAAAAAACAACTCATTGAATGGCTCACGGACCACAAGATATCAACATACCGGGCGAACCAGATATTGAAATGGGTCTATCTCCGTCAGGCCGACACGTTTGAGGTCATGTCAGACATTTCAAAAGATACGAGAAATCTCATCGAGGCCCATTTTACAATAAACCGCCTCGAAAAAGTAAGGGTTGAAATATCCAATGATCAAACCCGCAAATACCTTTTGAAGCTTCATGACGGGAACCACATCGAGTGTGTCCTCATTCCTGAAAAAGATCATTATACACTATGTGTATCCACACAGGTCGGCTGCGCCCAGGGATGCCGGTTTTGCCTGACGGCAAAAAACGGATTTATCCGGAACCTGTCTTCAGGTGAAATTCTGTCCCAGATTCGAGATATCCAGCATGATCTTTTACTGGAAAAAGATGATCCGCTGCCCCTTTCCAATCTCGTTTTCATGGGTATGGGTGAACCACTTGCCAATCTTGATAATCTTATCCAGGCATTAAGTATCATCACGGACAGCGATTATGGCCTGAAATTTTCCAACCGGCGGGTTACCACATCGACTGCAGGCCTGGTGCCCATGATCTCAAAACTGGGTGAGTCGACAAAAGTCAATCTTGCCATATCATTAAACGCCACAAATAACAAGACAAGAGATCTCCTTATGCCGATCAATAAAAAATATCCCATCGAAAGGCTTCTGGATGCATGTAAAACATATCCCCTGTCTCCAAGGCAAAAAATTACATTTGAATATATTCTTATAAATAATGTGAACGACTCGATCGAAGACGCGAAAAGACTGGTAAAACTGCTCTCACCTATCAAGGCAAAAATCAACCTCATCCCGTTTAACGAACACGAGGGATGCGAATTCAAGTGTCCCGAAGAATCTGTCGTTCATACATTCATGGGAATTTTGCTGGACCGTAATTTCACTGCGATAGTGAGGAAAAGCAAAGGCCGGGACATATCAGCAGCCTGTGGCCAGTTGAATGCAAAGGTAACCGGAAAAAAATCATAAGGGCTTTCCCCTTTTCATTAATATACCATAAGCGATGCCAATGTTTCGGGATCTGTGCCGGATATGCTGAGCACACTGCTTGTGTCATGGGTCGTGACAATGACTTCACCCCTTTCGCCAAAGGGCATCTTGGAATATCCCACACAAATGGATGCCGCCTGCCGGATGTCATTATCAGATGCCCCCCTTTGTAAAATCACCCGTGGACCGGCAAATGACTGGGGGCATATCAAAATCTGCCGATTTTTATCCATCAAGGATGCCATCTTTTTATTTTCTATCTGGTCTCGGCCCACAATCACTTTCACACGATCGGACAATCTTATATGCCTGCCGTATTTCAAAAGGAAAAGATCGGATTCATGGATGTCATCCTGATGGTCAAACAGATCTTTCAGCCGACCGGAATATCCCTTATCCGTTAAAAGGCACCCGCCGGCCGGAGCTGGATATTCGCTAATGCCAAATACTCTGGCCAGATTTATCTGTGGCTTTCTGGATCGACCTGAAATATCAAGAAGGAGATCGCGATTAACCCGGCCGTCTTTCTCGGGTATGGATTCAGGCAGCAGCTTGGCGCTAAGCGGCCTTAAAATAAAGCCATCCATGCCAGACTGTTTTTCAACATAGCGCAAGGACTGTTTTTTTTGGGACATGGGACGTTGCCCCACCACCTCACCGCTGAAAAGAAAATCATATCCCTCTTTTTGCATGATATCCCCGGCCAGACGGAACATCAGGGCATGGCAATCTGTGCAGGGATTCATATTTCTGCCATACCCTGCATTTGGATTCCTGAGCATTTTGAGATAAACAGACGTGATATTTTGAACAATCAGGGGAATGCCGGTCAGTTCAGATGCTTTTTTTGCATTTTGGGATGAAAAAAAAGGGGTTTCAAAAGAAATCCAGGTCACATCAACCTGTTGACGTTTCAGCACAAATGCCGCAAGCATGCTGTCGAGTCCCCCGGAACATAATCCCAATGCTTTAACTGGTGATGATGAATTTCTCATATTATCTCTTTTAAAAAATTATATCTGTTGATATCAAGAGGGTGCTAATAAATAATTTCCCGGACCAAAGCAATGAAAATAATCAACTGCAAAATCCAGAGTGCCTTCTCAAACCGTGCTCTATATCTATTAATATACGTGAATAAAATGCTTGGTCTTATTATACCTGTATTATTGGCATTAATAATCCCGTACCCTTCACTGGCGCTTGATGTAAAACCGGGTGGTGAAATTTTTGAAGATTTCAGGATGGAAAAAAACTACAGGGATACGGATGAAAATGGGGCTGTCATCAAAACAGATGCAATCTATAATCTTTTAAGCCTTTACCCAAGCCTTGCCCTGACATTTGAAAATCAGATAAAAATGATTTCAACGGCCGATATTACCTGGTTTTCCCCATTTGATGATGAAGAGGAAAATGAAGCCGCACTATCGATTCTGGATGCTTATGCCCTTTTTCAATCTGAAAGCATGGCCATCCAGGCCGGACTCATGCCGGTTGAAGCGGGTAAAGGCTATCTTTTTTCAGGAAATGAGCCGGGTGTCCGTTTATCTGGAAAAATCTCTTCACGGAACCATCTGACGATTCAGGCTGCAGCCATTTATCATCAATCACCATTTATCACTGCTGAACTGGAATACCGTTTCCGGTTTTTGGAAGATATCTCCCTGTTTGGGGCATGGTTTATCGACAAGGATGATTCGGTTGCAGCCCTTTTTGATGCAATCGATTCAAATACCTGCTCAATTTCATATGTCGGTGGCAGGGCCAATTTTTTTCTTGGCAATGTCTATGTATCCCTGATGGCCATGACCCAGATGGGCGATATTTCCCTTGAACTCGACCTGCCCAGCCAAAATGGCAATCAAGCTGGCCGCCAGCGGTGGCAAACGAAAACGGATAATAGCTATGACATTGATTTATCCGGTTATCTTTTTGATATGGATATGGGAATCAATCTCACAGAAAGCCTTTCCTTAACAGCATTCTGCCTTGTGGCAAGCGGAGACGGCACACCGCTTGACAACCATTTTGAAGGATTTGTGTTGTTAATGCCTGATATACGTATGGCCCCGGTTTTTTTTGAAGGAATAGGGAATCAATTATCAACCACTGACTCGATACATTTTACAGGTGTGGAAAGGGAAGGTGTCATCGCCCCCGGCATTAAGCTTGGCTTCAAACCAGACGATCGGTTTTTCACGGAACTGTCCTTCACGTACCTTTATCCTGAAGAAAAACCGTCACCTTCCCAGGATGATTTTGGCTGGGAAGCCGATATAAAAATGACGCTCGAATGGGGCCAAAACCGGTCCATATTTGCCGAAGCCGGTATGTTTGTGCCAGGAGACTATTTCCCCGCCGATTCATCTGAACCCGATCGGGTAAGCCGAATCAGGATGGGATTTTATTTGGCATTTTAAATCAACCGAAACTTTTTCCCGGATCAGGTGTTTAATATATCAAATGAAAAACGACCCGGATGCGATAACAATGACAGCATTCAGAGACGGTGATGAAAGCGCCTTTCGAATGCTGTTTGACAGATACAAGAAAAAAATTGTCAATTTCTGCTTCCGCTTTTGCGGCAACCGGGAAATCGCAGAAGATCTGGCACAGGAGGTTTTTTTGAGGGTTTACAAGGCAGCATCCACCTATACATCAGATGCAAAGTTTTCGACCTGGATTTTCAGGATTGCGTCCAATGTATGCTTGAACGAATTAAGAAGACCTGGATATCGTTACAAATCAGAGCCTGTGGATGCGCAGCCGAAACACTCCGGAGAAGGCTATCAAAAAAATGAGCTGGCAGATCCAGATGGCGTTTCTCCGGACGTGATGATGGAGAAGCAGGAACAGGATAAAATCATTATGGAATGTATTCAGAAACTCCCGGAAAAACAGCGGGCAGCCCTTCTTCTTCTGATCAACCAGGGTTTTTCATATCAGGAGATTGGCGGGCAGATCAACCGGTCAGAAAGTGGCGTAAAAGCATTGATTCACAGGGCCAGAGAAACACTCAAAACAACCTTGAAGGTATACTTAAGGAGTGACACCTATGACAACGTCATGTAAACAAAGCCGATACCTATCCCTTTGGATTGACGGCGAACTGTCGGAGCACGAAAAGTCCCGACTGCAGTCTCATATGGAAAACTGCCCGGCCTGCAGAAAAGAGTTTGATATGTTAAAAGCGCTGAACCGGGTGGTAAACGCCCTTCCTGAAATCGAACCGTCAGCTGATTTTGAGAAATCCCTTTTCAAACGCATCGAGGCTCTTGAAAACAGGCAAAGTGTGTGGCAGACAATTTTGACATTTTTCAGGTTTTCCTTTCGGTCTCAGCTTGCTGCAGCTGCAATCATAATTATAATAACCGCAGGTATCTTTCTGAACCAGGCAAGCCTTGAGCCTGGTGTAGAAGATCTTCTGATTGCAGAGAACTTTGAACTGTTTGACAATCTTGACATGATCAGCCAGCTTGATCTCCTTGAAAACTGGGAAGAGATTACAGAATTGGATGAGAACACATGAAAAAACGATTTCTATGCTTAATGCTTTCCATGATGTGGATGACCACTTTTTCATATGCAGGCGAAAAAAGCGTGCCATCGGAAAAGTCAGCAGACCTATCTGAAGAAGACATGGAAATCATCAAAAATATTGAAACACTTGAGCTTATGGAAATGGCCAACCATTTTCAATTGCTCCAGGAAATGGACATTTTAATAGAGGAAGGAAACAATGAAAAGACGAATTAATCTCTTGATACTGATCCTTTTTCTGGCGTTCCTGGCGATAGCATCGCCACTTTATGCAGCCGACACCACAGGTGCCGATGCCATCAAAAAATGGCAGCAGTTGAGTCCTGAAGAGAAAGAGGCATTACGACAGAATCTAAAAATCTGGACATCTCTTTCAGACGATCAGAAAAAGGAAATTAAGGATAAAATAAAATTATACAAGACGCTTCCAAAATCCGATCAGGAGCGAATAAAGAAAAATTTGGATATCTATGAAAATCTTACGACAGAGCAGCAGCAAAACCTTAACCGGAAATTTAACCAGTGGCGCAAGTTGCCGCCTGAAAAAAAATATCAAATCCTGGAGCGTTATAAAAAATTTCAAAAGATGAGTCCGGAACAGAAAAAAAAGCTCATCAACAAATACCGCAGATGGCAGAAACTGGAAAATGAAAAAGGGAAGGGGAAGGGCATGATATAAGACAGATTGCCGATGGTCCTTTATGAATCAAAAGGAATACCGGGCAGCATTCACATCAACGGATTAAAGATTTCATCGTGTCATTCACAATTATTCCGTAGGCTCAAAAAGTTTGATGCCTATACCATAGCAGATATCATCTCCGTCATTTATTTCAAGGCACCTGACAACCTTTGCATCAAAGATGGCCCGGAACCGGTTCATTTTGATGCAAACGTCCGCTCCATAAGAGAGTTCATATTTTGAATTAAAATACATCCCCCCTCTGCTTGAATTAAACAACTTCGCATTGTTAAAACAGTTTTCTCCCTCACATGAATAAATGATATCTGTCTCATGATCATATCGCTCATGCAGTCTTTTTTCCTTTAAAAGCGCCATTTTCTCCTCCTTTTTAAAAAGGTTAAGGACTAAAAAATCTTTTTTGCAAACCGGAACGAAAACGGGATGGACATATGCGGTCAGATCAGAACGAAGCCTTGATGAAAACAGGTGTCACCCAGCAGTATATCAAATGTATTTAAAGCTTCATGCGAGTTATCAATCATGTTCAGAAATCGCTTTTTAGTGAGATGATACACAAACCGGAATTGTCAACCTTAAGGGCGACTATATCCCATCCACCCCAAAATTGTCAATGAATTCGATAGCAGCATTCGAGGAATCCGGCTAAAAATCGTCATTGCTTTAGCCTTCGAAATACCATAGAGTTAACAGACGAATTATCGTGAAAAGAGAGAAATCAAATTTTTTTTATTAGATATCCCTCTGTTTCATGCACACAAAACAACCCGTAAGCTCTGGTTGCGCTCTGCCTTACGACAAAGGAATTCAAGGACAGATGAAAATCATACCAGAGCAGGATGCGGTAAAGTCCGCCGCCATTTCAATTGCCAGGAACATCATTGAAACCGACCATTCAGACAATTTTCTTCTTAACATGATGCGTCATCTGATCGCTTTTGGTGATACCCTTATTTCAAAAACGGAAGCGATTGACTCAAATACCCCAATTGCCTGTTCATGCGGCTGCAGTTATTGCTGTCACATGCAGGTAAAAGTAACACCTCCGGAAATATTTCTCATTTTTGCTTATATTTTGAAAACCTTTAATATCGGTGAACAGGATCGTCTGAATAAAAGAATCCTGAGCAACAGGCTCCTCACAGAAGGCAAAACATTAGACGAACGCATTCTTCTGAAACGGGAGACGCCCTGTATTTTTCTGACCGATCATTCATGTGACATTTATAAGGCAAGACCTTTGATCTGCCATGCATGGCATTCATTAAACAGGGATGGCTGCGAATCGGCATTCATATCTGAAGACGCTCACGCAGAGATCGAAACCGCGCCTTTGAGAAACTATGTCTTGAGCATGATCAGAGAGGCTATCAAAGATATTTGTATAAACATGAATTGGGAATATGATGCATACGAACTCCCTTCAGCCATTTTCAGCTGTTTTCATGATGAAAATCCCATGAAAAACTGGTTATTGAAACATCACTTGTTTAATAAAGACGTATACGCGGGTAATGACAGTGAGAAGCTCTCATGATGACATTTTTTAACGGGCACATTTTACAAGGATAGAAAACAAAGACTGACCACTATTCGATATATTCCTTTTTTTATAATTGACTTTTATCTTGTAAATGAATTACTCGTCAAAGGGTTCATTCAAATATCAATTGGCATTTTGGCTTGAAAGTGATCCCAAAGCATTTACAACCCATTATCAACCTATTTAAAAACAGACGATGGCTATCTATATGAAAATCTCAGTCATACTTGCTCATCCTGATCCCAAAAGTTTTAACCACGCCATTGCTTCGGTTATTGTTGAAACGCTTCAATCTCACAACCACGACGTCATGTTCCATGACCTGTATAAAGAAAAATTTGACCCCTTGATGCCAGCAGGGGAAATTTTAAAAGAAGCATCACTGCCACCTGCCATCCGGAAACATTGCGATGAAATATCAATTGCCGATGGCATCATTATCATTCATCCCAACTGGTGGGGCCAGCCACCTGCCATATTGAAAGGGTGGGTTGACCGGGTCATTCGTCCGGGAGTGGCTTATGAATTTCTGGAAGGTGAAAAGGGAGATGGTGTGCCCAAAGGCTTGTTGCGGGCTAAAACGGCGCTGGTATTCAATACGTCAAATACAGGTACTTCCAGAGAAAAAAGCGAGTTTGGAGATCCCCTGGAAACCATTTGGAAAAATTGCATTTTCAAGTTATGCGGGGTTTATGAATGCCACAGAAGGACGTTTCAAATCATTGTAACCAGCTCTGATGAAAAACGTCAGGAATGGCTGAAAGAAACGAAAAAAACCGTAGACAGATACTTTCCGGGATAATCCTGCAAACCGCACAGGCAAATGATAAAACTCAAAGCCATTATTGAAACTACACCGCTTTTCAATTCGCTTCCGGTAACTGACATCGATGCCCTTGCATCAATTGCTGTTTTAAAAACATTCAATAAAGGGGAACCGATCTTTTCTGAAGGAGATCTTGCCAACGGCTTTTATATTGTTGCAGATGGAAAAGTGAAAATTTTCAAGGTGTCGGTTGAGGGGAAAGAGCATATCCTTCATATTTTCGGGCCGGGCAACCCTTTTGGAGAGGTTCCTGTATTTCAGGGCAAGGCGTTCCCTGCGAACGCCCAGGCCTTATCAAAAAGCACCCTTATATTTCTCCCCCGTATCGCATTTGTGAATCTGATCACCGAAAATCCATCTATGGCATTGAATATGTTAGGTATTTTATCCATGAGATTGAGAGAATTCACAGTGCAGATTGAAAATCTCTCTCTGAAAGAAGTACCAGGGAGACTTGCCGCGTATCTTCTTTTTCTTTCCAAAGAACAAAAAAACGGTGAAATCGTCACACTTAAAATATCAAAAGGCCAGTTGGCAAGCCTTTTGGGGACCATTCCGGAAACGCTATCACGAATATTCACAAAAATGAGCAGCATGAACCTGATAGAAGTTGACGGCAAAACGATTCGTTTACTGGATATGGATGGCTTAACCGATCTTTCCGAACAGGGGAAGATATAAGCCTAACCGGATTTCGGCCTTTTGACGATTCGGGAAAGAATGGCCCCCATCAGAAGCAGTCCCCCTGAAATATAAAATGCATAATTGAGACTTCCTGTCATATCTTCAATGGTGCCGCCCAAACGGGCCATGAAAAACCCCAGGCCCCATCCCAGGAATATCAGACCGTAATTCAGGCCCAGATTTTTTTCACCATAAAAATCCACTGCAAAGGATGGCAGCAGGGATAACCCTCCCCCATATTGCCAATAGGCAATACCCACGACAATAAAAAGAAGAATAATATTTTTGGTTGAAATAACATAAGGCAATGAAAAAAGGCACACTGCGGATATCAGGCAATTGACAAAATATGCATTTTGCCTGCCAAGCTTGTCCGAATACCAGCCGGTGCAAATACGCCCGGATGCGTTGACCAGTCCGCCATAGGATACAAGTATCCAGGCATTTGCCATGAGAAACGGTATCCCCTTCCCCGCATCCTTAAGAAGGCCTGCTGCATTGGCAATGATTAAAAGACCGGATTGGGTGTTCAGGATGAACATGAATACAAGGGCATAAAACTGCCAGGTTTTCATCATTTCGAAAGCGGTCCAGTCTTTTCTTTCCGCACTTTTGCTGTTGCCTTTTGTTGCGGCCTTCACCGGCGTGGGCGGCACATATCCTTCAGGTGGCGTATATAACAGCCTGCTTGTAACGATTACGACAAGTGCAAAAAAAACCCCCAAAGCCACAAAGCTTCCGGTAATGCCATAATGATCTATCAGCAACTGTCCGAATACGCCGATGTATATGGCGGCCCCACCATAACCGGATACAACGATACCGGCCACAAGCCCTCTTCTTTTATGGCCAAACCATTTTAGTGCCGCAGGTGTAGGCGCAGCATACCCAAGCCCCATGCCTATGCCACCGACAATACCGAACCCCAGTATCAAACCGAGATAACTTTTCATTAAACCGGCAATGATACATCCCAGCGCAAGCAAAACCCCACCTGCCAATGCCCCTATTCTGGGGCTGTATTTATCCTGAATACGGCCACCGGGAATCATCATGATGGCAAATACCATCACACATAGAGAAAATGGCGTTGCTGCCTGAGCATTGGTCAGATAAGTCCACCCAACGTTTATTCCGGCCATGGGCTGGCCCGCCAAATCCACATTCACCAGGGCTTTTTTCCAGATACTCCAGGCATATAATATGCCCAGGCACAAATTGATTGTCATCCCGGCATAAGTGGTGACCCATGCTTTTACTGGCGGTTTCCGGATAGTTTCAACCATCATATCAATCCTTTTCTGCAACACTGTTAAAAAAATAAAGGGATGACTTACACCAAATCCATTTCACAGGCAAGAACTATCGAAATAAATCAAACAGAGTTTTCTTTTGCGATGGGTTTTCATAGCCAATCAGAAAGGCATGGTTGAAATTTTAATTGACTAAACACTCAGTGTATTGGAGAAAGATTAAATCGGGAAATAATCCTTTTCAGGAAAAACATGGAGAAATGGCATATCGACACTGTAAGTCATATTTACACATAATCAAAATAAAAGGAACGTATCATGGCACAACAAATTGCAGACAAGCGGGATATCGATTTTGTCCTTTATGAACAACTGGGGGCGGAAAATTTTGAAAAAACGAAAAAGTACAAAGGTCAGAACCGGAAGATGTTCGATATGGTGATCAAAGAGGCACGGAATTTCGCTATAAAGGAAATCCTGCCTTTGAATGAAGAGGGAGACCGGATCGGCCTTAAGTTTGAGAACAACCAGGTCACGGTGCCGGAATGTTTTCACCGGGTTTACAAACTGTTTCGGGAAGCAGAATATATCTCCATGACCGAAGATCCTGAAATTGGCGGCCAGGGTCTTCCGCACCTGATCAATCAGGCAGCCCTCGAGTATGTGGTCGGGGCGGATTTTTCATTTGGGGCATTTGGATTTGCCACGCATGGTGCGGCCAAAATGATTGAAGTTTTTGGTACGGAAAAGCAAAAAAGCCTCTACATGAGCAGAATGTACACCGGCGAATGGGGGGGCACCATGGTACTGACCGAACCGGAAGCCGGTTCCGATGTGGGCGCGCTGACAACCACAGCCGTTAGAAACGACGACGGAACCTATTCCATATCCGGAAACAAGATTTTTATTACCTGCGGCGAGCATGACTTGACAGATAACATCATCCATCCGGTCTTGGCGAGGATTGAAGGCGCACCCAAAGGCACCAAGGGGATATCTCTTTTTATTGTTCCTAAAATATGGGTCCATGACGACGGCAGTCTTGGTGAACGAAACGATGTTGTCTGTACGGCTATAGAAGAAAAAATGGGCCTTCATGCCAGTCCGACCTGCCAGCTTACCTTTGGTGGCAAGGGAAAATGCCGGGGCGTGCTGCTGGGTGAAGAGAACAAGGGCATGCGGGTGATGTTCCACATGATGAACGAGGCACGCCTGGGTGTTGGCGCACTTGGTCTTTTTAACGCGTCTTGCGCCTATCTCTATGCGCTGAATTATGCGAGGGAGCGAATCCAGGGGCGGGATATCGCCGATATGATGAATAAAGACGCCCAGGCCGTTAACATCATCAAACACCCGGATGTGAGAAGGATGCTTCTCTGGATGAAATCCCATACAGAGGGGATGCGCAGTTTTGTCTATTATATTTCCGAACTGTTTGACAAGGAAGCATGCGCGCAAACCCCCGAAGAAAAAGAGAAATATTCAGAACTTATCGAGTTGCTGACGCCAATCATCAAATCCTATTGCACAGATCGAGGGTTTGAGTGCACGGTTCAGGCGGTTCAGGTTTATGGCGGGTACGGTTATACCCGGGATTATCCGGTTGAACGGCTGATGCGGGATTCAAAAATCAATTCCATCTATGAAGGCACCAATGGCATCCAGTCCATGGACCTGCTCGGCAGAAAATTGGGCATGAAAAATGGTGCCGTGTTCATGAATTTTCTGGCGGAAATCGGCAAGGTGATCGCCAGGGCCAAAGAAATTGAAGGCTTGAACGGACTTGCGGGAAATCTTGAGATTGTTATCAAAAAACTCGGTGAAACAGCCATGTATATGGGAAAAACAGCCATGTCTCCGGATTTCCAGATGGCGTTCTCCTTTTCGCTGCCATTTTTAGATGTCATGGGAGATGTCATTATGGCCTGGATGCTTCTCTGGCGTGCGACCGTCGCCAAGCCGGCCCTTGATAAACTGGTTGGCAATACAAAAGGAGATGAACAAAACAAAATAATTGAAACAAACAAGAATGCCGCGTTTTATGCCGGCCAGATCAAATCCGCAGAATATTTTATTCAGGCGATTCTTCCAATTACTGTGGGCAGAATGAACGCCATTGAATCCGGAAGCAGAGCTGTGGTGGATATTTTAGAGCCGTCCTTTGGTTCATAATAGGACACACCCGGAAATTTCCCCATTCTCCTGCAGCCCTGGCTGCGGGAGAATCATACATGTACGACGTGAATCCGCCATTGGCAAAAAGGAAGGGATGACAAATGAAGAATATCTTTATTACAGGTGTTTCAGGGTATCTGGGGGGGAGGATCGCACAGGCATTATCAGAAAATGAAAATGTATCATCGATCGTGGGGATTGATATCCAGCCACCCAAAAAAAATATTTCAAAACTCACTTTCTTCAAAAAAGACGTGAGAGACCCCATATCAGACCTTTTGAAAGACCATCACATCGACACCGTCATCCATGCTGCATACGTTCTTACGCCCATTCATGACAGGTCCCTGATGGAAGACATGAACATTTCCGGAATGAAAAATGTCCTGAAGGCATGTGCTGAAAATAAGATTTCTCATCTTTTGTATACAAGTTCTGCCACAGCCTATGGATTTCATCCGGACAATCCTGTTCCTTTAAATGAGACCCATCCATTAAGAGGAAATGACGATTTTACCTATGCAAAAAACAAAAAAGAAATTGAAGCAATCATAGGAGAATTTACCAAAGCACATCCTGAAATCAAGATCTCCGTTCTTCGGCCCTGCTTTGTGGTCGGGCCCCATTTCGACAATCCCTTGTCCAGACACTTGACAAGGCGATGGGTGCTTTTTCCTTCTCCTGTTGCACCGTTTCAGTTTGTCCATGAGGATGATCTTGTGAGAGCTGTGCTTCTATGTCTGGAAAAAACAATAACCGGTGTTTTCAATATCGCCGGAGAAGGAACGGTTTCGCTTCCTGAAGCTGTAGACATGCTGGGGGGAACGTCATTTCAAATACCGTATTGGATAATGTCTCCTTTAACCAAAATCGCCTGGGGCCTTCATCTTAAATTCATCGCAGAATCGCCGGCTTCCGGGCTCAATATGCTCAGATATCCCTGGATTGTTACGACCAACCGTTTTACGGAAGAGGCAGGGTTTGAATATCAATACAGCTCACGAACTGCGTTTGAAGACTTCGTGAGATCCGTAAAATGAAAGTATAAAAAAATTCAGGCGGCCAATATGTTTGCCTTGTTTTCATCCACGAATTGACATGCTGTTCAGGAAAAATTAATTGCAGGGCCGATAATCAGCACACAGTTGACCCAGGTAGCGAATCGCCTGAGCCACTTGCGTATTCCAGATTCCTGCATTCAGTCTCATGCAGTGCGAATAGCGGTCCTTGATGGAAAATAGCCGGCCTGGTGCGATCAGAATATTTTTTTTCAGAGCTTTCTGGTAAATATGATCTGTATCAATCTCTTCCGGCAGTTCAACCCAGAGCAGAAATCCTCCGTCCGGGTGCGAGACCGTCGTTCCCCGGGGGAAATTCTCCAGGATGACTGCTCGCATGGCAGTAACATGTGCTTTCAGTTGCTTCCTGAGGTTTCTCAGATGACGCTCATACCCCCCTTCCCTTAAAAATCCGGTCACGGCGATCTGGTTCATTGAAGCTGTAGATATATTGAGAAGGGTTTTCATTTTTAATACAGCATCGTAATAACGTCCAGGGACAATCCAGCCTATCCGTAAGCCAGGGGCGATGGTTTTGGAAAATGAGGAACAAAGCAGCACATTTTCTGCCGTATCATATGCCTTGCAGGTGTCCGGCCGGTCCTGATAAAAGATATCGCCATAGATATCATCTTCAATCAGCGGAATCTCAAACTCGGATAAAAGCTTGAGCAATGCCTTTTTTTTGGGCCCCGGCATGGTAAACCCCACAGGATTGTTGAAGTTGGAAATGGAGAACATGGCATTGACCGTATGATTTTCAAGAACAAAACGAAGCGTATCCAGATTGATACCGTCCCTGTCGCAGCTTGGAATTTCAATGATCTTGAGATTCAACTGCTGCATCAACTGAAGCAGATTAAAATAGATCGGACTTTCGAAGATAACGGTATCACCGGGCTTGCAGAGACTCATGAGAGCAAGGAAAACCGCTTCATGACAGCCATTTGTTATGATGATCTCTTCCGGTGAAAGATTGAGGCCGCCGGACAGACTGAATCTGGCAATCTGTTCGCGCAATCCCTTGTATCCGGGGGACATGATATAGTTATAGGCCTCCTGTTTTTGAAACAGTAAGGCCTCCTGAAAAAAACGGCTCATCTTTTCAGTCGGCCAGGAGGCAGGATCCAATGCAGCAATCCCCAAACTGATTCCCGGCATGACATGTCCCATATTCTGAAATGCTCCGTAAATCCGGCAGAGGCTCACCTCCTGCGGGTCCAGAAACTGTGGATCAACTACCGGAAGTGCGGCGGCAGCGGACTGCTTTTTAACATAAAAGCCGGACTGGGGAATGGCCACGATATAATTCTGATTTTCCAGTTTCCAATAGGCTTCCTTGACGGTATTGACACTCACACCCAGTTCATCGCTTAACTTCCGGATGGACGGAATGCGATCCCCCTCCTTCAAAACGCCATTATGGATAAGATTCAGAATACGGCCCGCCACTTCGTCATAGCGCGTCATTCGCATGGGATTTCCTTTGACATTGATATTTCAAATTATCTTGAACGACCTGAATTGCATTCAAATTGTTTTGTTCCCGTCATCTTGAACATAAAAAAGGAACAAGATCAAGACCACCCAAAAAATTAAGATTCAAACCTATCCTGAGGAAATCTCATGGGTCAAGACACAGTTTTGACAGCTGACAGGGATACAGTCCCTGCGAAAATCATACTGAGCACCCGATTAACATCACCTACTGCCCCTTTCAAAATAACCTTTTTCAGCATAATTTGCAGATATCCGATTACGCGGGCCATTCCGGTTTTCATGACGGAATGTCAAGTCCCTGACAACAGGAGAAGTCATCGTGAAACATTTGGCATTTTTCAAAAACCGATTGACCACCGAACAGAGCCAGGCCTTCCATATGGCCCCGGATGATCTTGTTTCTGTAAAAGGCAAGGGTACACGAATAAAGTGCAATGAGGGTTGCATCTGGATTACCTGGCCGGATCGGGAAGAGACCGTTCTGAATCACGGCCAGTCTGTGATGATTTCCACACGGGGAAGAATATGCATATGGGCGTTCAAGGATGCATCTGTAATCATATCCGGAGGCCGTGTGAAATGGAAAACGTGTGGTCGTTATATCTTATCAAAAAACATAAATGATCAAAATATTATCCATACCAGCCTTATAAAATCCTGTCTGCTATTCCTCACATAACGCTTAAACATATGCTGATGCCATTATTTTTTTTCCGCGAGAATGAGCAACAACGGCAGCCGTCCCTCGCTGCAAACCTTGTGTGTTACACTATTTGTTTGCTTACCGTCCAGAATATCCTGGGCAGAGGATAGCGTCCGTAAATCGGAGGATTGTTCCGGATGTGTCATCCTTCTTTGTCACGCCCTCGAATTTGCGATATTTCAGCCATCAGATCGATCCAGACCAGAAGGATGCAGCCAAAGATAATCAGAAACCGCCAGCTCCCGCCAAAGGTGGCCAGCTTGTCCGAAAGCTTTTCGCCAACAGTCAGATCCTTTTCGAATTCCGTATCGACATTGCTGGTGAGGGTTTCATGCTGTTTGAGACTTTCGATGACCTCCCGGTCCAGGGAACTCAGTTCTCCTTTTTCCGATGCCAGCAGGCCTTCGATGTATTGTATACGAAAACGGTTCAGGTCGTCAGCGCAGATGTAGCCATCCGGCGACCAATCCGGCAACTCCTTTCGTATTTGCTCAGCGATGATGTGTCTCACAAGGATGGCCGGAGTCATGGTGCCGGCACCTTTGCTTTTGCCGCAAATTTTGCATATTTGAGTTGGGTGCTGAGATGCGTTCATCTCTTTCCTTTTTTATCATTAAAAAATGATAAAAAAGGCTGCATATGTATACCGCGAATTGACTGTAACGCAGCAATTGCCTCTCATCATTATTTATGATGCAGGACCGAAGGACCGAAGGAAAAGATCGTGTAGGGCCTGCTGGCCGTCATCGGAGAGATAACGGGTGCCGGTGCCGACAAACGTATCTGAAACAATCACCGGTGTGTTTTCAATCCATTGGCTGCCCTCCCAGGAAAACCATCCCTTTCTTTCCTGATCATAGACACTCAGCGGCCGGTTAAATAATTTTGCCAACTCAACCCCCCATCCGGTCCCTCCCTTGACGGTGTTGTCCGCCTGAATCCACCCGACCGCGATGACATGGTAACCGCTATTGACCATATGAAAAATGGATTGAATGACTTTCCGGATCTTGTCGGTCCGGGAGTAGGTGCGCTTCATCCTCTTGGACACAATTTCCATGCTGACATCTCCCTTTTGCAGCTCTTCCTGGTTCAGAACCAGGATGCCCCGGGTGCGTTCGGGACTATGCCCTTCAAATGATATATTCACCTCTTTCATGTGCCAGGCCTCGGCAAGTTTTCCGAATTCCGCCTCAGCTCCCTTGTGGCCTCCGCTGTACAGCGTGATTTTTGAAATGTCTGTCATTTTTTTATCCCCTTATTTTTAAAAACGTTATGCTATGAAGCAAAAAAGCACCCAGCCGCGATTCGGCAGGATGAGCGGATAAGGTAATTCAGCTTTTCTGTATTACAACCCTGGCCGCCATAATTTTTTCAAATAAACTTACCATAAATTTTCGCAATAAGTACATAAATATATTTTTATTCAGGCTCTTAGGATTTTGGCACGATATTCAACAAACAGAGCCGGAGCACCGTCCTGTTCGGCAAATCGTTCTCTGGGTTCTCTAACCGCCCCAGGAACGCCTCTTTATGCTTCCGGCACATAATCGATTTTCCATTTAAGCGCATATTCTCTTCGCTTCATCCAATACGTTTCGCACTATTTTAGCAAGGTCAGACTTTGAAACCGGTTTGTAGACAAAAGCCTTGATGCCAATATCGGATGCGCGTGCATCCGATATTTTTCTGCTGTAACCTGTAGAGAGTATTATCGGCAAGTCTGACCGGATTTTGATCAACTCGGCAGCCAGCACATCCCCGGTCATTTTAGGCATGGTCATATCGGTAATCACCAGATGAAAGTCGTCAGCTTTGGAGCGGAAAAGCTCAAGTGCTTCCATACTGCCCGTACAGAGGGTAACCTTATATCCCAACCGTTCCAGAATTTGGCTCCCCAGCCTGACAACGGCCAATTCATCGTCAACCAGAAGGATATGCTCATTTCCTGAAGGCAGTTTTTCTTCCTCATAAGATGTAACGGCGCCCCGTTTTTTGGTGACAGGTAAGTAAATCGAAAAAACACTTCCCTTTCCCATTTCACTCTCGACCGTAATTTTTCCGGAATAGGCTTCAACAATTCCGTGTACGACGGCAAGGCCCATCCCGGTGCCTTCACCGGTTTGTCTTATTGTAAAATAAGGCTCAAAAATCAACCCGATGATATCCTGTGGAATACCCTGGCCGGTATCGGATATGATCACCTTCAGATAGCTACCGGGTTTCAAGCCCGTTTGTGCCAAAGGAGAATTGATAGAGAGTTCTTCATCCACCAGACCGACTTCCAAAACGCCCCCCATATCTTCCATGGCTTGAGCGGCATTGGTGCAAAGGTTCAAAAAAAGCTGATGAACCTGGGTCGGATTTCCGATAATGAGCGATTGGCTGTCGAATCGCTCGCGGATTTCTATTGTGGTTGGTATTGTTGACCGGATCAGTTTCAATACTTCTTTGGCGATGAGATCCACCTGAACGGGTTTCTGTTCTTCATCCGATTTTCTGGCAAACGTCAATATCTGTTTGACCAAATCCTTTGCCCGCTTTCCGGTTTTGTAGACTTCCTGCAGATTGTCATCGAGCATGGAGCCTTTTTCAACATGATCAAAAGCCAGTTCTGTGTACCCGATAATCGCGGACAATATGTTGTTAAAATCATGGGCAATCCCTCCGGCCAGGTTGCCAATGGACTCCATCTTTTGGGTCTGGCGGAGTTGTCTTTCCAATTTTCCTTTTGCTTCTTCAGCCATCTTTCCTGCTGTTTTATCTTCATAGATCGCAACCAGCTCCCCTGTAGGCAGTTTATAAACATAATTTTCCAGCCACAGGGAAAGCGTGTTATCTTTGTACAGGCCCACAGGATGGTGTTCGGGCTTCTCTGTTTTCCACACCTGTTGAAAAACATCAAAAAGTCCCAGGGTTTCTACGCCCGGAAATACATCACGCACTTCACGGCCAACGACTTCCTCTTTCTGTTTTTTCGTGACCGCCAACCCTGATCGGTTCAAGTCCCTGAAAACAAAATGCTGGCCATTATCCGGGCTGTCATATACGGCAACACTGGAACCCATATTGTTGAAAAGCTCCCGAAACCGGTTTTCGCTTTCCCGAAGCGCGACTTCAGCCTGTTCCCGTTCCTTGATCTCTTTGCTTAACCGGCGGTTCCAAAATAAAATCACGACAAGAATTGCCAAAGAGAGGCTGCTGATAGCTAAAACCCACTTGATAACTTTATTTTTCGGGATGCCGTACTCATATTTTACCGCCAGCCAACGGTTGCGTATGATCGAGTGCTGCTCCTGTGCGATTACAGGGAGTATTCTGTTGATGATAGACACCAGTTCCGGCCAGTCCCTTCGAACGGCTATATACAAATCATAGTTTCCATAACTGGTTGGTGCGGCAATTTTAAGATTTGCCAGCCCATGTTTCTGGATCAAATAGGTTGCCGCTGCCAGGTTTTCAATATGCGCTTCTGCTCGACCCACTGAAACCGCTTTTAGTGCGTCCAGGGGGGTATTCACAAAAACCGGAGTTGTTTCTATTTTATCCTGCCTCATCCAGTCATATGTTGCAATTCCTTCTACAAAGGCCACTTTTTTTCCGTGCAGATCTTCAAGTCCGCCTATAAACGACGCATCCGTTCGGGTGATAATGACCAAAGGAAATGACAAATACGGTTCTGTAAACTCTAAATACGATTCCCGTTCGATCGTTTTTGCAGAACACGAAATCAGGTCGATTTTTTTTTCTTTTGCCTGCGTCAGGACTTCGGGCCAGTCTAAACTGCTTTGAATTTCTGCGTCTACATCCAAAGATTTTAATATTAAATGGATATAATCTGAGGACATCCCTTTTAATGCGCCATCTTTTTCATAATAATGAAACGGGGGAAATGCCTTAGGGCCTGCGATTTTTATTCTCTTATGTTTCGATATCCAATCCTTTTCCCCGGGCGTAAGCAATTTTTCAATGCGTTGTTTGTCCAGATCAGGAAGATCCAATTCTACTGCCCAAGCCGTGCCCAAATAAACGGCTATCCCGATACACACCATTGATATCATTTTCAGGGTTGTTTTCATGCCATATCCCCGCGTGGGTTTTCCTTCTGAACACAGGAGTCAATACCTTGACTGGAGCAATTCCGGATCATTGATTTTGAGCAAAAAAGAATGTGGTTCCAAGACGTTATATCACCACTCAATTACCATCTTACGCCTTAAATATCAATCACTTATTTTAGCCAGATACAAAATAAAGCCAAAACCGAACTCATTTGAGATGAATGCCCGGGCAAGTTTAATGGTGGGCATGGTAAATCAGTGTCGGCTGTATCTGAATCGTTCATTGGGAAAAAGGTCACGAACCGATATTGACGGACCGGTAATAGATCCGCCTGTATCCTGATAGGTCTGGTCTAAGGGGGGTGCCGTCCCTTTAATATAGGCGGCCAAAGACTTTTGAAGTTTTCTGACATCGTAACCATACTGAACCGCTTGATATAGCTCGTGAATGACGATATTACCCGGAGAAACGCCGAATTGCTGGTTTAAGCTTACATACTGGTCATAATTGACATACATCTGTCCCAGAGCGGACAACTGGTCGTCATCAAAAAGTGTGGTGCTGAATGTGCTCTTGTCTTCACTGTAAGTCCACGTTCCATTGACATATTCAATGACGCCTGCTCCAAAATGAGACCCGCCATCATTCGGGCCGACACCGCCTATCAGATGGACCACGCGTGCCTTGGGTGTTAGGCGGGGATCAATATATATCTTGGGAGACCGGAGCCCTGCTTTTGAAAGTTCCTCGGATGCATCCCACATCACCGGCAGGATTTTTTCCTTGATGTCCGCTTCGGACATGGTTGTGTGATTCACCACGATCACTCAAATGTTTTCCAGTCCAGATCCGTGAGCCACGCGGCGACGACAGTTGCCCCTAGCGCGCGTCAGTATCTAGTGGCGGCGACTGGCACGATATCGAATCAAAAGTGACCGCTACCGTATCCAGATTATAGCTGATCATCGAGTACGATGGCGTCGCTTTTGTTGATTGACGCTCAACCTTTGGCAGGTTAAAATTGTTGTCCAGCGTAAACTCAACATAAGAAGTTGAATATGTGTTGATTCCGTCAAATACATCTTTTCCATAGGAAATAATCCAGGGCATGGCTGTCTCCATTAATATCTGAGTAATAGAGAATCCACCACTCAGGCCAAGCTGGGCCTTTTTCGCGGCCGGGTCGAACTTTATCGACGCGAGAAAGGAGTCCTGGTTGCTCTCACCGTCAATGTTGTTTGCCAAAGTTAAGTCACCCGACCATTCTACCATTGAGCCATCAGGGAAAATCGTGGCACCGCTGGCTTCAAGGTCTGCAGTGGAAGGGACATCTGCAAAAACATATTGAGGGTTCATGGGCGAATAAACGGGTTGGTCACCCGGCTTCAAACGGGCGCTCTGTAAATCTGCTCTGAAACTGAGATGATGGGTAATCTCATATTTACGGCCATCTCCGGTATCGTGTGTCAACTTTATATCGCCGTCATAAAGACTGAGATGACGGATATTGCTCTCATGCTTGCGGACGGTAACCTTGACATCGCCGTATGACTCAGATGGCAGATCACAGATGATCAGGTCAAGGTTTGTTGTTTTGGTGTCACGTTTCCATTCCTTGACCTGAAGTGGGTCACCGCCGACAGTCACCTTGCCGTCACTTCCCGGATCATCCCCAAAAAGACCGTAAAGGTAAAGTTCTTCACCCTTATCGGTCGTCTGGGCAGATACAAATTGCAGGCTCGGAGCGAGTAATCCGAATCCGTTTCCTTCGTCTGAATGGGGTGTCATTTTCAGGTAGCATCCACCGGCGTCCTGGCCGATGTCATAGCCGTTATCCTGCATCCATGAATACACGCTCTGCCAGTCAAAGGGTCGCTGTTTGGGGCTTTCGGGATCGTATTTGTTTGCCCCGAGCAGGCGGTCAAACAAATAACTTGCAGCGATCTTGGCCTTTCCGCTGTCTACAGGCGAGCTCCAGCCCGCGTACACCGATGCGCCTTTGGCAAGAAACGCAGCGCGCATGACAGGTTCATCACTTGAACACGCGTCAATAAACACAAAACTGCCTTTTGTAAAATTCATATATTCCATGACGTATTTTGCGGTGAACGCGTATCTCCACTGATGTTTATCTCCTTCCGGCCCCCAGCCTTTATCGGCATACATATAGCAAAGCCTTCGATCATCCAGCTCGTTCTTGAAAGCGTCGTCTTTGTTTGGCGCGATATCAAATGCAGAAGCCCAGATCGCATAGGCCTTTGAGCCATCGCGCCAGGTCCCTGATCCACCGTGCGAATTGATGACAAAAAGGCCGAGTGACCCCATGGACGTCATATCAATCAAATCGCCGGGCAGACTCGGGGCGTATCCAGCCGTTTCGAGCCATTCTGTGATAGGCGAATATGGATCACCATAGTCTCCTCCCAGGTTGTCGCCTATGCGCGACACTGTTCCTTCGGGAAGGTTTGACGGGGGAGAGAATGTTGCCGCTCTTACTTTTGATGAAACCGAATCAGATGATTGATCTGGATCCGGTGTCCGATTGTTGACAAAAATGACAAGACGGTCATCCGTAAATCGTCCCCACGCGCAACCGTCATCAGAAACTCCGGCTGCTTCAATTTCAGGAATCGTATTCAGGTAATCAACCATCTCCTGACTTATTTCTTCTGCAGAAAGACTGCTGTCGCTTATAATTGCGTCATACTCAAGGGAAGAATCTTCCATTATTGCAGATCTCGCGTCATCATCAACGGCAATGGTTTCCCATGAAGTGTCACTATTCGGATCGCCGCCTTCTTTTCCGCTGCCGCCACCGCTTCCGCCGCATGCTGACAAAAAAAGAACCAGGAAAATAAAGGAAAAAATTAATGCAATTGTCTTGTTCATAGATTTACCCCACCTGTTGCGTTTCTCATTTAATCGAAGCGCACAAATATCACTTGCTATTGCAATTGACAACATCCCCATAACTATTTATTTTTTAATGTAAAAATGGATTTGCTTCAACTCATGGAACGTATTGAATTTAATATGACTGGATAAGAAAAGAGTGATTAAAGGAAGCATTCTATTTATGAAAAAAGAATAAATAAGCCATCTTCTTTCTAAAGGCACGAAAAAAAAGATAAGATTGCCCCTGAAAGAGGGGGGGCGAAACACAGACGGGTGGAACGGGTTAAACAATAAAAAAAGGTCATTTAAGGAATTGTATATTGACCTGCAGATATTGTCACTACACGCAAGTATTCTCATCAAAAGCAAATCCTCCCTCCATCTAATGAATCAGATAGAAGGGAGGATTTTTCTAGCTAGCTTTCAGATTAGGTTTTAATGGCATACCTTATTTCCGGTGATTATAATCTCTCCGTCCACAGATATCTCATTTGCCAATTGCTCAACGACATTTGTGCATAGTTTGGTGTTATTCTTCACAGAAAAATCATAGCCAACCGACTCAAGGGCGTCTAAAGCCAGGTCTGAAAGGCTGATATTTCCCCTGATAGAAAGGAATCCATCAACGGTTTCAAGATTTTCAAACCCTTTAAGACTTGTAATTAAAGGATTGGCTGCAATATCGATGTTTCCGGATGATGCAATGCCATTCAACCCCTCAAGACTTACCAGGCAAGGATTTGCAGAAATATAAATATCTTCGACCCAGGTTAAATTCGACAATGCCTTGACATTCAGAAGGAGAGCATTGGCAGTTATCGTCAGATTGCCGTCAATGGATTCAAGGCTTTCAAGTCCTTTGAGGGATAGCAATGTCGTTGCGGAGATGGTTAAATGGCCACCTATGGATTGAAGATTGCTGATTCCGGTTAAATCGGTCAGGGCATTTCCGGCAATGGTCAGACTGCCACCCACAGTGGTGAGATTGTCCAGCCCCTTTAAATTGATGAGGGCGTTGCCGGATATCGTCAGATGACCATCTACATGTTGCAAACATTCCAGACCACTTAAATTAACCAATGCCGTACCGGCAATTGTCAGATTTCCGGTGACCGTCGTTATACCGGAAAGCGCATTGACACCTAATGCTGATAAAGCTGCAAAATCACCTTCCCACACGCGTTCCTCACACGCAGAATCGGAATTTTCGTTCATTTCGTCCTGTGATGCGATGTTTGATATGGAATCATGTTCCGTTGATGATCCCCCATCACACCCCATTAAAGATAACGATAACACCAGCATTAATGATAGAAATAATCTTTGTAACATAAGGCCCTCCTTTACAATAAGAGTTAATATTGATAAATTGCAATTCCTTTTAAGACGTTGTTACCAGACAGCCTTTCTTTTTCATGAATCGAATCAAATAAAACCGGATAAGCCGTCTTTAATATTTATAGACAGACATTGTTTGAGGATTCGTCGAATTTTTTTTGCATGGAATCGAGCGGGATTCTTTATGGGTGTATTTAAAAAAACTGGCGGAACATTTGGATATCAGACCAACAGATTAATCCGTTATGGTAAAATACCTTGCGACAGAATCACTGCCATCGTTACCAAACGCATCAATGGCCGTTACAGACCACATATAGCAACCACTTCCGGCCATCTGATTTCAAAGGAAATCGCGCCAGTGTCGCCTGAAACGGCTTTGGAATTCTCGTCACCTGCCCAGCCATATAATATAACAATGGCAATATATCGCCTGGCTATTTTCAAAATGGGCCCCTCTGGATGAACTGCCTACTTCCTGATAAACAAAAAATCTCCTCCCTCGTGTCCTGCATTGCGAAGGTCTGAATATTCAGGAGTTTGAGACGCATTTAACATGACAATATGGCGAACTTTTGTAAAAAGCGTATTCGAATCTATAATCCCTTTATTATCTGTTAGCGTATCGATAAATGATGAAGCAAATACGGAATGCCCATTTTTTCCACCACTATCGATTACCGGCTCGAGGCCTCCGGATGATATTACACAGCGGGATTTCTTGCTTGAAATATTCTTATAATAGCTCAGATTTTTAAGGCTGACCCGGGAACTCCCGGCTTCACGTGACAGTTTTCCGGAATAGCAGCTATCAGAGACAATCAGCACGTGCCTGGCGGCAATTGCCTTTAACACGGTTGCAAGATATGAATTTGATATCCAGTTTATTTCATTATCTTTTTTTGCATCTATCGGCAACCAGTATCCTTCATCTCCTTTCACATCGAGAAAACCGTGGCCGGCATAAAATATAAGGAGATTGTCATCTTCTGTCAGACTGTCCCTAAGTTTGTTGAGGGACAACATAATATCAGAGCGGTTGGTATTAATAAGCAGCGTTGTCCTGAAACCGTATAGGTCTTTTAGAACAGATTCAACTTTTCTTGCGTCATTTTCAGCTGTATTTAAATCCTGAAGAAACGAATATTTATTATTCCCGATCACAAGGGCATGATAATTGCCGAATCCAGGATTTCCCGAATTTGTTTTGAATTCAAAAAAATCGGATGCCACAAGGGCATCATCAAAAAAAATGTTTACTTTCCACCTGCCTGCGCTATTTTGTTTCATCAGGTCACTGACAGGTAATTTATGCCATGATGTCCCCTGTTTGACATAGGTATGGTCAGATGTTTTCACAGGATGCTTTTTAGTGACATAATATAACGCACCGTCAGGTGTGCACCACTCCCACTTGAAATTGTGATTTCCGGACAGATCGGCATACCGGATGTGGGACACGATTTCAGAATCGTCGGACGTAAAAATATCCGTCACATCCCTTGGGAAACTATCATCTTCCGTTACTTCGATACCTTTTGATACACTTGTTGAAATGATTCTGAAGGCGGGATTTACACGATGATTATGTTTTAAACCGCAGCCGTAAACAAAAGGCATTATCCAGCAAATGAACAATATGGCAAAGATTTTTAAGGTATTTAAGAATCTTTTCTTATCTGTCATAATTTTTCCGCTTTTACATCACCTTGAAATCGTCACAATAAAATATTGTTCATATGACTTAATCAACCATATTTCAATTATTATTTCTGCAGATTAAAGAAGGACAGGCAAGAAAAAATTCAGGTGAGGACCGGTTATCACTTTATTTGCAATTCCCTTTTCCTCTTTTCTTTCTTTTCCTTGAAAGCACTCCTCCAGAAGGGAAGTATAAGGAGCCAGCAGCGCCGCTGCAAGGGATTAAACGAGGTGCTCTGGAAGCCCGGCGGCCCGGCACCCTTAAAAAAACAGTCCCAATATACAATGCTCATGTTCAGGGTGTGTCCACTTTAAAAAGAACCACACGATTGCCAAACGATGATTTGGGTTCGTAAAGGATGCCTTTTTCAGTCACGATGACATCTCCTGTTCCAAACATGGGGCCTGATCCGATACAGACGGACGATGGGAAAGCAAAAGTCTCTGCCTTCGTTTCCCTTAAAAGGTTCCCGTCTGTGGAAAGCTGAAAAATCGTTCCATAAACGCTGTCACAGACCACCAGACTGTCCTGGTATGCTGTCAAGTCATCCAACGCTATGCGTCCGGAAAAAATGACCTGAGCAGGTCCGAGAACCCCTTCTTCCATAATTTCCGCTTTCTTCACCGATCCGCCATCGGTAAAGTAAAGAAATGAGTCGACAATTGCCAGCCCATTGGGCAATGCCAGTCCTTCCAGCCCACAATCATAAGGACCGTCCACATTTTCAGGATCATTATCATGAATATCGCACCGGTATATTTTAGCACCAAAAAAGTCTGCAATGAACAGATGCCCTTCAGAATCGATGGCCAGACCATTTGGCATCACCATGCCGGTGAGGGGAATCTCTTTAAATACCATGGCAGATGGCTGCGGTCCATCCTGAGGGTGGATGGCATTCAGATCTGAAATCACAAGCACAGGTTCGGGGTCAAAAATAATGGAAAGCCCCGGCCCGCTCTTCAGGGTGTACACATGACCATTGTATTCGCCAAGTCCTCCAAAATAAAGGTCTTCCTCTATCAGCCGATGGGAGATGAATGTGCCGTCCGCTTCCCTGGTAATTTCATAAAGGTTATAACTTCCAGACACAAAAAGCCTGCCGTCTGAAGTGATTAGCGAATTTTCCGCATCCGGAATCGTGGCTATAAAGGTTACATCGCCACATGCGGTCAGACTGATCACGGAAATCACAAAAAAGCACATTGCCCATGTATTGACTTGTTTCATTTCAGGTGTTCCTTTGCAGGTAAACTCACACCAACAGGCCGGAGAATGAACCCATCATCGCTTGCTTGCCCCAGTTCATTCAACTTTGTTGTGTGCTGTGTTTTGGATATATAGGGTAACGTTCTAAATTTTACTGACCGTAAGTGACCCAACAAACTTTGTCAACACCAAAAATCCACGTTTTCACATGAATTGCAACTCTGTACACCCTTCCAATATTTTATAAAAGCTCAATATTTAAAATTTTAAATTGATAAGGTAAATATTTTTGTCTAAATATAAAAAAATAAAATTGTATTCTTGACAACCTTCTTTCATCGTTGCAAGAGTTAAAAAACAAATTGTGAATAATCAATTAAATTATTGGAAAGGAAAGATGCCATGGCACGTCATTTCATTCTATTTTTGGCAATAGTGTCCAGTTTTCTGTTTACAAGTTGCGATTTAGGGGAAAAAACAATAGGAACTTACGAAATACGATCTGCTTTGGATGTATTGGCATTTTCAGCATCCGGTTATACTACCGTACAGAATAATCTTGTCATCGCTCCTGAAGAAGAATCGCCCATATGGCCACCTGTATCGACCTTGAACGGCATGCAGACGTTGAAGCATGTGGGGGGAGACCTTTTTATCAAGTGGAATGACCAGCTGACGAGTTTGTATGGCTTGGATAACCTGGAAACGGTTGGCGGGAATTTGACGATAGGCGCCAATGGAAAACTCAAGACATTGGGCGCCCTGAAAAGTCTGAAATCCGTCGGAGGGAGTATCTCAATATCCGGCAGTAGCCTTATAGACATTACGGGTCTGAGCAAATTGGCATCAACGGCTGTTAACGGCAATCTTGAAATTGGGTATACCGCTCTTGCGTCGCTTGAAGGATTAAATGGCATCTCCGCCATTGGCGGGAGTCTGATGATTTCAAAAAACAATTTTCTGGATAACCTGGAGGCTTTGGGAAATATCTCATCCATTGGCGATTATCTGAAAATTGACAGCAATCCGGCACTTAAACGATTGGGCTTGGATTCTCTTATTTCTGTATCAGGTGATTTTACGATTAATGAAAATGTAAGTCTTCCCACATCTGATGCTGAAACCTTAAGAGATCAGATAATAGACGGCCTGGGAATCGGCGGGAACATTTCGATTGAAGGAAATCTGGATGATGCCTATCCCGGAATGATCTGGCCGGGGAATTATACGATCGAGGACGACTCTGATTTAGCCGGCCTGTCCGGCTACAACTATGTATCCGGTTGTCTTGAAATAAAAAATGTTACCGATATGTCTGACCTTCAGGGATTGGAAAGCCTTGAACGGGTTGGGATGTTGACAATTCATTATACGGGCACGATCACCGCCCTCACAGGTTTGAATAATCTTTCTACAATCGATGGCATGTTGGATATCAACGAGAACCCGTCGCTGGTGAGCCTGGAGGGATTAAACGGCATTACGACGATCGGCGGCAAACTGAATATTAATAATAATGACCAGTTGGCTGATATTGAAGCGCTTGAAAACCTTCGACCGGATATTACGGGATTGGACATCCGTGGAAATAATGCGCTTAAGAGTCTGTCGGGTCTGGATCAGATCACATCGATACACGGTGACTGCTATATCAGCGGCACTCAAAGCATCAATCTTGCCGGACTCACGAATCTTGCAACGATAGATGGAATTCTGACCATCATCAGTTGCAACAGTTTAACCCGCCTGGATGGCCTGGAGAACCTTGCGTCGGTTGGGGAATTGAAAATACTATCCAATACGAACTTATCTGATATGACGGCACTTGCCGGGTTGACTTCATCAATCGATACATTGACAATAGACAACAATAATTCGATTGAAACCTTGGAAGGGCTCCAGAATCTTTCATCGATTGATGGCAGACTGTTTATCAGAAACAATGATGCGTTGCTGAATCTCAGTTCTTTGTCATCTGTTCCCTTTGGAAATAATATAAGAAGTATTTCTATAGAAGAAAATGATGCCCTGGTCAGTCTGCAGGGACTCAATAACCTGAAATCCGGTTCGTACTTTTTATCAATAAGCGGCAACCCCTCCTTAACAAGCCTGGACGATTTGGACAATATCACATCCCTCATTGGTGATTCGATGTCGGGTGGCGGCATAGGCATTGTCAACTGCAACGGCCTGACCAATTTAAATGGCCTGAGCCACGTGACTGTTTTAGGGAATTTAACCATCAGCACTTGCCCCAATTTAGTCAATCTGAACGGTTTAAACAGTCTTTTAACCGTCACTGGCGGATTGATAATAGAAGACAACCTGTCATTAACTACGATTGAGGCCCTTGGCGCTGTTTCAGCTTCTGTTTACAACCTGACCATTTCGGGGAATCCTTCTTTAACCAGCCTTGAAGGTTTAAATAATATCCGATCCATCCGCGAATTATTGGAGATTTCGGATAATGACGGTCTCACAAGCCTGTCAGCGCTTTCAAATGTGAGTGTAAATACGGTGGAGAATCAGGAATTATATCGATTGATCATAGAAGGAAACGACGCACTGGTTTCACTAAACGGCCTTGAAAATATCCAGGCAGTGCGAAAATTGAGTGTGGGAAACAACCCTGCTTTAACAACGCTGACAGCGCTTTCTCATATTGCCTCAGGTGTTGATGATGTTGTTGTTTCCGGCAATCATTCGCTTAAAGGTCTTGAGGGGCTTCATAACATTTTATCGATCAAAAATAACCTGAAGATTTTGAATAACAATCAATTGGAAAGTCTTGGCGCTTTATCCGGAATCTTACTCGATGATGGTTTTCTTAGTTTATCTATTGAAGATAACGATGCATTGACCGATCTGGTCGGCCTGGAGGATGTTTCGGTGAATCTCTGGTGGCTTTCGATTAAAAACAACGCTTCGCTGTCCAGTCTTGAAGGCCTTCACAACCTTAAGGCCGTGGTTTATGATTTTATCATTCAGGATAATCCCGAGCTGTGCACCAGCCTGGCAGAAGCTTTGCTCGATCAGGTTTTGTCATACGACAGCAATAACAAAAACACTCGTGACATTATCGTTCAAGGAAATAAAGATTGCTGACCGTCAGTACATTGGGTTGATCCATATTGTTGAAAAACTTTAAGAGAATTGGGCAATGTGCCCCCCCCCCTTTTTCTCATAGAAAATGACCAAAAGGGTCAAGAGCAGACTTGACCCTTTTGTATTTTGACCCTTTTGTATTTTACCCCTCAGCCGAATTGGGGTTTTTGCCTTGGAACTGATTCATAAATTACGGGTCGTTGACCCGTATCCGTGCTTTTAGCACTTGACTGAAACCCTCAGACTTTCAGTCGGTGGTTGTCTGGTTTGGTGCCTTTAATTTCCAGGTTCGGATAGGGCATATCAGCCCATCATTCCCATCATGATATTATTTCAAAAAGAACCCATATTTCACTTTCTGGAACGTGATGTGGGGTGTCGTTTTTTCAAGTTAATTTTTCTTGACTTAAAAATCATACAGTGTAATACATAGTTATAAAATATATGCTCTACAATTGAGTTCTTTAATTCGAGGAGGTAATATGATAAGTCGCCGTGATTTTCTTTATTATTCTGCTTTGACAAGTCTTGCAGCAGTATGTCCCTCACTATTGGCCGGCTGTACAACGAAGCGATATAAAAAACCGCAGTCGCTTACGCAGCCGTATGAAAAACTGCTTCTAACGAATGCGAACATTTTTGATGTTTATTCCGGAACTTTTTTTGATGAAACGCAGCTTCTCATTCAACATGGTAGAATTGTGGACATTTTTCATGCAAATAGTTCGGGGATAACTCCGGATTATACGCTTGATTTAAATGGGGCCTATATACTTCCGGGATTTATAAATAGCCATTGCCATTTATCGGCACCCGGTGGGTTTCCCTTTCCGGGTCGTGGCGCATTGTATGATTATTTGGTTCGACAATCTGAGCGCAATGCTGAAGAATGTGTAAAACACGGCGTTACTACTGTCCGTGATATGATGGCGTTTCTGAATTTAAGAGATCAATTGGAAAAAAATATTGAAAGAAGGAAGGTTGTCGGTCCACGCATGATAAATAGCTTTGCTCTGGAAGTGAATTTTGGTTATTTGAATGCAAGCCTGGTTTTTGAGCCTTTAAGATCAGCCGGAATTGGCACCAATCATACAACAAAAATCGTTAATACGCCGGAAGATGGAAGAATTGGCGTTCAAGTTGGTGTTGATAATGGCGCTGATTTTATAAAAATCGCTCACCAGGAAAAAACACTCGTAAGGCCACTTCCTAATCCAAGAGCAATGGAATATGCAATAGCAGAGGCAATTTGTGATGAAGCTGCGAAGTTTGGAAAGATTGTTGCCATTCATCATACATGCACAAAAGGTTTGCGTATAGGACTTGATGCTGGTGCAACAACGTTTGAGCATATGGCTTGTGACCGAGTGCTTATGGACAGTGAAATTCAGGAAATTATAGATAAGGGGAAATATATTATCCCGACTGCATCGGTTGGTTACGCTATAGATTGGGAGACCCCTGGTGATGAAGGATGGGATGAAGGATTTAAGGCTGATATCGTAAATATAAGAGCCGAAATTATACCTAAATACTTGCGGGAATTTCTTGAACCCCTATTGCTTCAAGAAACGCTAAAAACTTACCAGAAATATACACATCCTGAATATTTTAATAGTCTTGAATCTATTGTTGGAGTGGAAGTGAAATCGACAGACACCATTTGTACTTATGGACTGAAAAATTATCAGGCTTTATATGAAGCCGGTGTAAAGCTGGGTTGCGGTAATGACGGTGGGGTTCCATTGCTTCCACCCGGGCACATGGCATTAGAGCTCTACCTGGGAGAGAGGATAAATATCGACAAGGCCGATCTTTTAAAAATGATCACCATAAATAATGCGGAAATAATCGGTATGAAGGACGAATTAGGTTCCATTGAAGCAGGCAAGATTGCAGATCTTGTTATTTTTGAAAACAACCCGTTAGATACTTTAAAAAATACGTTTAATCCGATATATGTATTTCAGAATGGAGATTTGTCTTTTAAGGCATAATACGTCAAGAAGGAAATAAGGGACGCCCACTTTATAAATTCGTTTTTACCCCCATCTATTGCGGAAAGGAGAATTGGGAATTTTTAACAACCATTTTGTGTTCAGTTTATCACGGCCATCCATGTCCGACTTAGGTTGGCAGATGGTTTTTGCAAATGACAGGTTATTGTGTCATTGTATAGGCTGAGTATACACACTCAGACCAGTCATTATCTGATGAAACAAACTCTATCTTGATTGATATCTAACTTTTCATATAAGTAAAAGAAACAGGTATCATAAAGTCAGAATCTTCCCGGCTCAATGATGTATTGCTACCTGCGTTCAGCCATTGGCGAACGTACTCGTCATCTACATATACATTTGCTTTTTGATTGCTTATACTGTGGTCATATATTCTTTTCAGTACTACACCGCTATTGTCAGGAGCTATATTCAGCGCAAATGTGCTATAACCGGTATGTCTCCTACCGTCTTCCGTGATTGGAATATCGGATTGGTCGCCCAAATAATAGGATGTTTTTGACCCACTCCAGGTTTGTCCATTGACAACATATGCGTGATTGCTTTCGCTTATAATATTGTTCACATCAAGTGTATCGGTAAGAATAGATGTTGATCATACCGCTCTTTGTGCAACGGTTGGAGGCTTATCTGTGAAAAATTCCCGGACACCGTTGAAGTCCTTTTTAATCTTAATCGCCAATATAAATCATATTTAATGAATATTTATATTGACAAGCATGTCACAAATAAATATTAAACACTGTATATAATTAAAATTAATGTTGGTTTAAAGGAACATGGTAGCCGCGAAATTTTTTGTGCGGAGTTCCATTTATGCCACTCGTTGAAAAAATAGCAGTAAGGTTTTTTTAGACAACATAAGCCTTTTACTCGTCGTGGGTGAGGTTATAATCAGGAGATCGACCACATAAATTGCAAAAAGATACAGAGATGATTTCTGCTATAGCAATTTCAACTACCAGGAACTGAAAAAATTTTTTTCAGAAGGATAGATACCTGAACTCGCATTGTACTTTTTAATTTTCATTTACCTTCTAAACAGAAAAGGAGAACCAATTGAGCGATAGTATATATCATAGACTGCAAAAACGATTAGAGTCTTATCCACAAGGTTTTCCAGATTCTGGAAATGGTATAGAAGTGAAAATTATAAAAAAGCTGTTCACTGAGGAACAGGCTGAAATATTCTGCGAAATTGCCTCGACTTTTCCTCTGCGGCCGACTCCCGGAAAGCCGACAAGTAAAAAATTACAAAAAAAATTGAATATGACTCAAGAAGAACTCGCAGAAAAACTGGAATCGATGGCACAGCAGGGCCTTTTATTTAGACAAAGAAATAAAGGTAATCCAAACGATCCGCTGTATTACCCACCACCTTTTGTTGTTGGTTTATATGAATTCAGCCTAAAAACCATGGACAGGGAATTGGCAACCTATGTTAATGAAGCTTTTGAAGGCGTTGCCCAATGGTGGAACAAAATACCAACAAAACAACTGCGGGTTGTCCCAATTGAGAATTCAATTAAACAGGATAAAGGCATATGGCCATATGATAAAATTGAGGAAGTCATTAAAGGCCATGATCTTATTTCTGTAGCAGACTGCATCTGTATGAAAGAAAAACAGATGCTGGGCCAGGATTGTAAGGCCTCACTTGAAAGATGCATATCATTTGACTGGTTTGCCGAGCACTATATTGATACGGGAATGGGACGCCAGATTACAGAAAAGGAATTACGAGAAATATTGGTAATGGCCGAGAAAAATGGCCTTGTGATATCTCCGTCAAATATAACCAAATCCATTGGTTTCTGTCTATGTTGTGATTGCTGTTGTTCATGGTTGCGCGTACTCTCATTAGACCCAAAACCAGCCATGCAGGTAACTGCATCGTACCGAGCCGAAATCGATCAGGAAATATGTACTCAATGCGGTGTATGTTTAAAAAGGTGCAATATGAAAGCCATCAAACAAGACTGTTTCACCGTAGATGTAGATCGATGTATTGGTTGTGGATTGTGTGTGACCACTTGCCCAACAAATGCTATTCAAATGAAGAAAAACGGAAGAACCTTTCATATGGAAAAATCAGCTACACTATTATTTTATAAAATGCATGAGGAACATGTTAAAGCAAAAAGCTTTGGGGATGATAAAATCAAAAACACAATTACTTTATCAAGAATTAAAATGGCAAAGACGTTTTATAGAACCAAAAAGTTATTCATAAAATGATTCTTGAAAAGTGAATTCTCCTCCTGAAAAAGGGAAGCCTCAGGATACCCCCTCAAAAGGGGGCATTTATGGTTCAGATATGTGGTTCATCCGGAATTTGCGTACTTAAAACTTGAAAAAATGTGGACAATCGGTGTTCTTTATTTATCAACCGCAAAATCAATAAATAAAGGAGCCCCTCATGTCCACCAGTCTTCTATATCATGCTTTTGGTATCCGTGGCTACAACCTTATTAACACCCAGTACCTTGGAGGCGATGTGTATTTCTGGATTGAAAGGAAATAAGAAGTTAAGAAGGGACGTCCTCTTTATAAATTCATTTATATCTCAAGAAACGAAAGCCACATAGTTTCTTTTAAAAAATGTTATTCAAATTTGGTTACAGTTAGAAATCAGAAAGGTGGGTACTGAAATGGAGAAAAATTACACCA
>JAHIVH010000022.1 GCA_018816735.1 Pseudomonadota bacterium
TAAATCCGGAATCCATCCGGATATCCTTTACCGGTTTAAAGGCTTTTAACCGGGTTTTTCGATTCTCGTTAAACCCCCATATGGTTCGTCTTAAGATCGATAAGGTCTTTCGCTCGTAGTCCGAGTCCACCGGAACAAAGGTTTCCGGGCAAAGCGGAACAGCTGCGGCTCTTCCCGGAATAAAAGACGGTTTCCGGTCAACCCACGCCATTAATAGCGTCATCGCAATCATAAATGGCCCCTTATCTAAACTGATACGCCCTGCTCGGTTTATCTTTATGGGAATTTCCATCATTTGATTATGGATTTGAAAAATCGTTTTATCTCCGGTCTCTGAAATCGAATCAGAAAGAAAAATTTGTACAATATGGGGTTTCCCGGATTGTTTCCATTTTTTACTGATGCTGATCAGTAAACCATTCCGGTCATAATTGTTATCCATCCCGATCCAGATAACATCCTTGAGCTTGAACTGTCGTCCAAACGGGAGGTCTGCCGAATCCCGAAGCTGTTTTAAAACCCATGTTCCGGTTCTCTTATTCGTATCAAAATAATTCAGACCCGCCATCTCATACAGGTCGTAAAGCATCCCTATAAGGGTATCCCTGGTTTGGGTGTTTTCCCCTTGGGTTTGGGATTCCTGTGCCGGTTCCCGGCCATCTATTTCACCGTCCCTGTGAAAACAATAGGACTTGCGGGAAACTACCTGGGATAGTCCTGGGTCATAATCAACAGCAGAAAAAAAAGGACATGATGCATCATGAGGATAAGATTGCACTTTATTTGCCAGGTGATACCGGATACCCCTCCCCGACTTCCTCACTTTTGGAATCAGAATCGCCTGATTGTTTTTACGGCAATCGCATCTTACCCATAACTGGTCTTGCCATATCGCCTTTATCAATTTTTGGGCTCTTAAACCCTCTCCACGAAAAATATTTTTCTCGATGACAGACAACTGCCGGTTGGTTTTCCCGGTTCGATCGATGATCTCCATGAGATTAAATTACCCTCCCTGGGATTTTGACCTATAAAAATGAACAGCTCATCTTATAGACATGAGCCCCTAAAAAATTATAAATTTATCAGCACTAGATAAAATTTTTCTCTTTCCATACTCCCCGAAGGTTTCCCGCCTTCCCCCAGATTTGGCGGCTCGCAAAGAGCCGCCGGGTTTTTCTTCATCCTATATCGATTTCATTTGACACATGTTGTTTGAAACTCTCTATTATCGTTGATTCAAGTTTTTCAATGGTCATGTCCGGATCAACATTTTCTTTAGACAAATTCACCTTATCAGGCCACTCTGAGACGTTTAATTCATCCTCATTCACATATTTTTTTGCCCCATATAGAGAACATGCTGGACATTTTGACCAGTAAACCCGGTCATGAGGCCAACAAAAAGAGGGAATCTCCTGTCTACGGACAGCTTTTAATAATTTTTCAAAAGCCTTTTGAATGCCTTTAAAAACCAAATTGTCAGGAGCAGCTTCACCAGACAGCGCTTGCAGTCCATACAGTTCTAATTTCCATTTTGTTTTAAATGGTATGCTTTTTTCAATTTCTCTAAATTCTACTTTTTTCGTTACAACAAGCGGCGTTAATTTTTTTAACTCTTCAAACGAAATTCTGCCTAAACTGCACAAAACAAAAACCTCTGTATGGTCAAGGGGGGCGTCATTTGCAAACTTACTTACGATCTTTCTTAATATTGACGCGTAAAATCTCAGTAGAACCTCGACGGAGGGAACTCCAAATATTTTAGCTAAAAAAGATACAGCCCAGCTCCATTTATATTCAAAGTGTATTGGTTTCGTATAATCTTTGAATCCCACAATCTTACAAAAACCGAGAAACAAATTGATGTCATCTGCATGCTCAACAAGAAATACAAATTCTTTGTAGTCTGCTTCACGAAACTCCTTTTCATCCATCCTGGACCATTTTTTCTTTAAGAAAGGTCGGCCTTCTCCAAGGATAAGAAAATTGGGATTAATATTATGTTTCAAAATTACTTTTTCTAAAGAATCAAGCCTTGGGGATGCTCCTTTTATCCAGTTTTCTATCAAACGTATGGAGACATCTGCGGCATCCGCAAATTGTCTTCGGCTCATTGATAATTCAGAAATGATATACTTCAATCGTTTTTTAAAATTCATGATTTGCCTCATCCATCTATTTATAAGCGAGCTTGTCGCAAAATCGGGAAGCAGCTCGCACCAAGCTGTCAAATTATAAATCGATCTCGCGCGATGCTTGTTCGCTAAAATTTTCTATTGCCGCCTGGTTCTGATGTGTTTCTTCTCTTTCTAATAGCTTTGCTTCAAGTTTTTCAATGGTCGTGTCCGGAACAACATTTTCTTTAGGAATTGGTTTCATGGGTTGGTATGGTTTTTTTTCCAAATCATCTTTAAGCTTGTCTGGCTGCTTTTCAAATTCCTTATTCTCGATCTCAGGGTCTTGAATGATTTTCCCTGATCCGGAGCCCGCTAAATTTTCATTTTCCGATGGGTTTCCCTCCACACCATTTTTAAATTTATTGATCTCCCGATAATATTTTTCATCAAGCCTGTATCTCTGATCCTCGACAAATGCCGGATGGATGCTCGGGAAATGTTTGTAGTCGAACTTAACTTTTGTGATATCGGACCCCACAAACTTGATATAAGCTTCGAGATTTTTCATGGCCTGAATTTCAGCTGCCATGATGAGATGTTCTGTCTTTTCAACTTTCGTGACACCAAAACCATCCCGCATGTTTTCGACACCCATTGAAAAATTTTCCTGAGGAACTTTACAAGTCACCTTCCCGATTTTATCAGAAAGATAATTCGCCTCGGTCGGATCATCAACCCGAAACAAAACACAGTTGCCGCATGAGTTGACAATTGTTTGCCTTGTATTTTTTCCATAAATTTTTTCAAGCTGGCCGATATCCTGAATACCGATCCACACGCTTGCCCCTTTGGAGCGACCGAGTGTCAGGAGATTCATGATCGTTGAAAGTCGCTGCAGTGATCCGAACTCATCGATGAAAAGGAAAATCCGTCTTGAGATATCATCCGGGAGGGACAACAATTGACGACCCAATAAATCCACGAACAGGGACAGGATCGGTTTTAGGGTATCTTTCGTATTTGCATAGTTGGGGACAAAAATATTTCCGGTCGGATTTCGCACCCAATCGGTGATAGAAAAATCACCGTCTATGTTGAGGTACGAAAATGATTTGGCGTACTGCATGAGGACCGCATGTATAGACACGGCTTGTTTGGATGAGGCATCCTGAATAAATACATATCCCCTTTCGGCACCTTTGGTATTTTTTAAAATGCCTGATAACCTTTTGATGTCCATGGTGACCATCTTCCAGATATCCTGATTGGTTTTTTTCCCGTGTTGAAAAAGATAAATAAGGATACCTGCAAAAACGTCTCGCGCTGCGTCGTTCCAAAAAACATTATCGCCAGGTGCAGGGGGAATGAGAGACGTGGCCACCGCATCGATATCGTATTCGGTTTTGATTTCATTAAACACATTCCAGCCGACGCATCTTTCATCCAGGGGGTTAAATATAAGGTCCTGATCCGGACGATAAAATTTCGATATGAAGTCACCTTTATTATCATAGATCAGAGAGTTTTCATTCCGCTCAATAATGCGTTCGAGCACCTGGCTCAAAAAAACCGTTTTACCGGCACCTGTGGCACCGATAAAAAATACATGTTGGATTTCAAACTCCTTTGGCAATTTCACTTGCGCAAAAGGGAGGTCCTGATTTTTTAATTTCTTGTTCAGCTTTTCAGGTTCGATCAGTTTCGCGCCTTTGACATATTCCTTTTCATTGTATTGCTCGGAAATAGTTTTAAAACTTTTAAGCGCAACCGGAATGGACAGGTATGAAAAAAGGCTCACTAAAAATGATACCCAAAGTTTTTTGGTCAAAGCAATATGAGGCAAAATATAAGACGACAGATAAAAGGAAACGTTCTGCGCTTCGATTGTGTAATTTTTTTCATTCACGATAAAGGCTATACCTGCGTCAGGTGAAAATAATTTTGTGATCCATCCTTTAATAAAGGTGAAAAGTACATGCCGTTCAAATTCAGTCAGCCAGAAATAGGAAAGAGATATATAAATGATCCCATGCAAAAGAATCGCGCATGAGAACATCACGACCATCATTTTCCAGCTCATGATTGATTCGGAGTAAATAGTTTCGAATCCCCGATAAAGGGCAGCTTTTTTTTTCTTCATGCGTCACCATCCGTTGCCATGTTTTTTAATTCGGTATGCCTGATCTTGATCCGGTTTCTCATATCCACATATTCCGCTTTGCTGGGAATAAGCCGCAAAGAAAATTCTTCCAGGAAAATATTTACGCGAACAATATTATTGTTTAACCGATTGATCCGTTGATTGAGCAATTCTATTTCAAAAGAAATTTTGCTGAAGTGTGCAGCCATGTCATCAGACATTTTCTGCATTCGATCAAGAAGGGCATCATACTTATCCGACACTTTTTTATAATCGGTATTTTCAAAACCGATTTCTAAAATCTGCCGAACCAATTCACTCTGAGAAATATTTTTATCTTTGGCCAATTTGGAAATTTTTAAATCCATTTCCGGGTTCAACATATAGCTAACTTGTTTTTTATTCTTTTTCATTTTACTCACCTATTTTAAAATTTCTGCTCATGGATTGTATCAGTTCTTGATGAACCGAATCGATCACTTGAAAAATTTTTTCAAAATTCTGTTCCAGGCACTCAGAAATTTTTTTCACTTCCTGTCGAAGACAATCAAATTTATCTGTCATGTTTTCGTAGTCGGTATGTTCAAACCCGATGGCTATCAGTTTTCTGATCACTTCAGCTTTAGTACTCATTCTTAAATTTATTTTTACGGATGGCGATAGGCTCCGTGGTTTGTTTTTTTCCATTTTACCCTTCCTGCTTATAACTTTTTTCTAATTCTGAAATTTTTTGATGGACCATATCAAAATGACTTTCCATTTTTTTTTGAAGGCGATCAAACTTGCTCGACATTTTTTCTTGGTCAACATTTTCAAATGCGATTATTAAGAGCTGTCGCATCGCCTCTCCTTTAGAAATTTTTTTGTCTTTTGCTATACGTGAAATTTCCAAATTCATTTTCGAATCAATATAGAAAGAAAATTTTCGTTTCATTTTTTATGAACCTTCCCTTGGTCAACAGATTTTTTTTGCTCATTCGGCGCTGGCCTTTTTAAAAAACTTTTCAAAAAATGATCAAAAATCAAAAACTACAAAAAAGCGTGTGGTCCTCGTGACCACTGTCCGAGCATTTTCTTCTAAAATGCTCCACACCCCACGCCATTTTTTTTGATGGCATCTCCTATAATTGGCGTGGTTTCATACTTATCTATCTGTTTTTTTAATCATTTTATTATATGAGAAACTATTTGTTTTGACGATTTCTCATAGTTTTTCTCGGAGATTAACGTCATTTTTGAAAATAAATAGCTATTATTATTGTATATTCTTCTATTTGTTTTTGTTTTCTTGTCTGCTTTTCTCATAGAAACCCCCTTAATTAGCATTTAAATAGCTGTTATCTTGTCTATTTCTTCTCCTATGGGGCTGTTTTTTTGTTCCTCTGAAAATTTTAGTTTCAAGCAGCCTGATTTTTCTTTTCGGATGGACCCGGAGGAGAAACTTTTTTCACCTCAACCGTTTTTTCTTTTTTGCCGGACAACTTTTCGAGCTGTTTTGCAAAACTTTCCGGCAGGCCATCCTTATTTTTCAGAAGCGTGTCCAGGTTGCTCAATAAAATTTTTGCAGCCTCTTTCTCTTTCTCCTCTTTCAATTGTTGGATACGTTCCACCTTGTCGTCTTTTAAGATTTTAATCAGCTCATCAAAATCTTCCGGTAAAAAATTTTTGGTTACCCGTCGAATGTTTGCTAAAATTTTTTCATCCATGGTCGTCTCCTTTGATAAATTACATTTCAATTTCGATTGAATTTTCTTTCGCCTGATTAATCTCTAAGGAATGGCCCCTGTCTTTTTTTATTGAGGTGCCCTTCCCTTCCATCTCCAAATTTGTTTTTAAATATTCCCTGACATGAAAATTTTTGTGCTCGTAATCATCCAGGGTGGATGATTTTTCGATCCACTTGTCGCTATGCTTTTTCAAAAGCTTCTGGGACTGGGTAAATATTTTTGTGCTCTGTCTCGATCGGGTCATGGCAACATAGAGACTGTTGGCCGATGGAACCCCTGACCTGCTGTCATGCAAATAGATGGTCCGATCCACAGTTGACCCTTGCGATTTATGAACCGTGACCGCATACCCATGATCGATGTAATTATATTTCAGGTTGTCGCCATCATCGTTCGTGCTGAACGTGACGGTCTTGTCTGAAACCTTCACCGTTAAATTTCCGGTTCGGTCAATCTTCTCGATCACACCGATGTTTCCATTTTCAACACCAAGGCGTCTGTCATTTTTTAAGAAGACAATTTCATCCCCTTTTGAAAATTGTTTTTCTGAAACATCATAGGCTAAAATTTTTTCACCATGATGATCGGCCTTTAACGATTGAGTTTTTCCCTGAGCATCTTTCACGCGTATTATGTTTTGAGTGTTGTCCACTTCGGTTATTTCGTAATGACCTTTTTTAAAGTCGCTCGTTTTCTCATGAAATAAAATTTGCTGGCCTTCGGTGTATGAGTTTGCGTAAATCGAATCCTTTGACGTGATCGATGCCGGAGTTAATGTTTTTAACGTAAAACCCTTTCCTGAAATTTTTCTTTCATCGATCAATGCCTGTCGTAATTTTTTATTCAGCCGGTCACGAAGTTCGTTTTGATCCACCAAAACAAGAACCGACCCGGATTGTCTCTCTTTTAAAAATTCATTCCGGAGTTCATCGATCAGGACATCCTTCCTTGTAAAATGGATCACGTTTCCCTGGTCGTTTAAATTATCCAAGACCCCGGCCAGTCCGTTTGCATGAAACGCCTTGATGTTCTCATGAGCGTTTGACATTTTTTTTTGTCGGACGGACTCATCCAGATAAACTTTTTCCACACCTGTTTTATGCTGGAGAATGTCATGCATGCGACCGGCAGAAATCGAGGGGAGCTGTTTTTTGTCTCCCTGGATGATCACTTTCAGGTTTCCCTCTCTGGCAACTTTCAACAATTCAAAAATCTGCCTATTCCCGGTCATGCTCGCTTCATCGATAATAAGAACCGATCCTCTTTCAACCTCAAACGAAAAATCCTTTTCCTTTTTTTCTGATTGTAAGAGAGAAAGAACCCGATCCATCATCGACAACCTGGCCGGCTTCGGGTCCACAAATTTGATATCCTGATTCAAGAGAGAGTTGATTGTCATCGCTTCGATCCCGACATTCTTTAATGACGCGGCAGACTTTCCGGTGAACCCGACACCAAGGACGGACATATTTTTTTGTCCGGATAATTCTTTCACGGCCTCAAGGTAGGTGGTCTTACCCGTACCGGCATCCCCCTGAATGATATTCACCTGGTCAGGGGAGGTTAAAATTGTGTGAACGGATTTTCTCTGGCCTTGGGTAAAATCCCAGTCTCTTTTTTTATTTTTTTTATCTAAAAAGGTATCAACCTCTTTTGTGTTGAATGACGGGGCGTATTTATTTTTTGACGCGTTTACAAAATGAACGATCTCATTTTCAATGGCCATCATCTCTTTCGTAGAAAAATAGGGAGTGCTGTTCAAACGGGACTCTCGTTCACCCAGGTTGGTGATCGGCCCTTCTGTCTGTAATTTTTTGAACGAGGCCTCGATGTCCTGGAGCGAGTTTTTTCCCAAAGAGAGCCTTGCGGTTTCTGAAACGATTTCAATTTTAGGAAAGACGGCTTCATGATCCGTGATCAACCGGCTTGCTTTCATCAAATGGGTGTCGGTCCGATTGGATTTTTCAAACACTTCTTTTTGTCTTGAGTTCATCCTTGATGCGCTCAACATTCCCTCAAGCGTATTCCCCGACTGGGTGATGGCTTCCATCCAGTCCTTTTTCAAGAGTTCCTTGTTCACCGAATCGGGTTTGGCCGCGCGTGAACCTAAAGCCGCGAGCTCATAAAGTCTTGCCTCACTTGCATCCGCATATTTGCCCGACGCTTTATACTCATCGACTTTGGCTTTGACCTGTGCTCGCCTTGTTGAAAATTTTTCGATCAGGCTTTCGTCTACACCGACAATGTCAAAAAAGCCCTGCTTGCGATCTGTAATCCTTATGGCATATCCGTCTTTCTGAAGAAGGTTCGCAAGCTCGTTCCGATAAATCTGGCCGAGCTTGAGCTGATCAAAAAACAGACTGTCATTATGGATCGCTCTCCACTTTCCGGATTCGGTCTGGGTCAGGTTCACCAAAACGCTATGGGTGTGTAGCTGGGGGTCCATTTCCCGGCTGGTCAGATGATCGAACTTGGCAATGACCGCCTTTTCCGTATGAAAGGTTCGTCTGACACCTTCATGTTGTTCCCGAGCCTGCACATTATGTTTCTCAATGTAGTCAAGCGATGTCTTTACCGCCTGATCGTGCAATTCTTTAATCCGTTTGTCTCCCAGAGCCAGAATGGAAACGCTCTTGGGCGCAGAGAAAACAAGATCCACTCCGGCTCTTATTTTTTCTCCGTTTCTGGGACGCAACTGCACACCGGTTTCCGGGTGCTTGCCGTCAAGCACAGCATGAAAGTCTTCCGGCTTGACTTCGCCTAAAAGTCCTAAAATTTCGGCACCCCTCCCCTGCCATTCGCCTTTTTCTTTCAGATAGTAATCGTCTTTCTGATGATATTTGGACAATTGGCCGGTGGTACCGGGTGGAGCTACGGTCATCATGGGTCACCCCCCGCGATACATTAAATAGACAAATACCAATGATGCTAATGTAAATAGTCCGTTCAGTATCAAAACCCACCCGGCCCTTTTGAAAAAGGATGATACGGATTTTTTAATGACATCCTTTATTTTCTGGTGGGCCTTTTCTTCCCAGGTCGAAAGATACTGAACGGTATTGATGGATGATGCGTTAATTTTGGTTAATGACGATGAAATGTGGTCGGTTGTGAGAGCCATCTCTTCGATGGCTTTATTGAATTGTTCGATCTGAGGCGTGATTTCAAGAACCTTGTCAGATCGTTTCTGAAGTAGGGAAAGAAATGATTCCAGTGTATCGATATGTTTTTTTTCAGCTGTGCTGAGAGCGTTTACGATCTCGTTGTGTGTGGTCACAAACTCAAAATCACGATGATTCATGTTGGCCGATAGCGTTGAAACCTCTTTCAGGATGGTAATGATCTCTTTTGCAAACAGCTCTCGGCTTGCAACAAAACTTCTGAATTCCTGAATGGTGCCTTTAAGATCACGGATATCATTTTTTAAAATCTCGTCGCTCATCTCGTACCCTTTTTACCGGGAAATGGACAATTCATTTTTATCCATTGTTTTTTAATTTGTTTGATTAAGTGATGCATTTTATCAAAAAAATATGGTATTTTTCTTATTCAACAACTTCTTTTTACATGGCCATGGAAAGCTCTTCGGTTTTTTCCATGTTCTTGACCAATTCCCGGTCTTTTGCCTGCTCCTGTTCCTGCTGTTTTTCTTCCGTGACCTTCAGGTCAGAATCGGCAAGCCTTTGGTCCAGCTTTCGAACGTTCTCTTTTTGAGATACATATTCCGCTAGTTCCGGAATCGGTTTGTCTTTTATATCTTCTGCGCGGCCCTTTAAATTAATCCGTGATTCAGGCTCTTTCTCGATTTCTTTATTGAGCGTATCCTTTTCATCCATGCGGTCCTGATCTTTGGTAAATCCCTTCACGTCATGGTTTCGATCATCAAAATCACCCCGGAGTTCGGCGATCGGGTCACCTATGGGATTGATAATTTTAACATCCAGGTCAGACAACGGCCTTGATTCCTGAATTTTCTCAGGGTTATTAATGCCTGCGATTTCGGCATGATGGGTAAGGATGGCTTTTGCCACCGGATCAGGAATATTCGCTTTCTCATTGATATAAATGTCTTTTTCCGGGTCCATCTGAACGATCAGTTCCGGCGCATCCTTAGAATTATTGTAAATCTTCACGCTATCGGCGATCTTCATGGCTTCCGGCAATTTTCCATAGCTGTCTTGCACCTCTCTATCAAAGCTTTCCTTGGATGAAAGTGTGTTGCCCAAGCGGTCAAAATGATCGGATACATTATTTAAAGACACATAGGCTAAGTCCACATGAAACCCTTTTTCTTTGGCATCCTGCATCTTAGAAAGGGTTTTATCGTCCGTAAGCGTGCTTTCGACGGCAAAATCCCTGTTGCCTTTTATATGCGAATCAATTCTTTGCTCAAACTGGTTCCAGACCTCCTTAGTATCAATTCCAGGCATTTTCTCTTTCATTTCCGTATATAGATAGTCTGCGTTCACCAGATCGATATCTTTTGAATCAAACTGTTGTTCGGCTAAAGTGCTTTTGCCGCTGCTGTTGGGGCCTGCGATTACATACATGGTTGCCATTTGTTTTCTCCTTATTATATAGGTGATGGTTAATGAGAATAATTTGTGAAAAACGATATATCGTAAATTGAAAAGGTCTTAACACCGCCTGCAAGAAGGTAATCGCCGTACAATTCTACTCTCTTGTATCTCCGGCCATTGTTTCCTATGGAAACGAGCGGCGGTTTTTCAATGTCGGTTACATCCAGAATTGCTATCCCGTTGGTAAAAATGAATCCATTCTCATAAAACATATCTTCCGCTCCGAATGAATCATATTGAAATGTTTTGGTTTGTGGAACAACAGCAGGATTGTAAGGATCTTCAATATCAATAATACTCAATGGGCCATCATAAATATAGGCGTACTTCCCAGCTATATATATATTATCGGTGGCAACACTACTGTAAGTTCTAAATGGATGAATTTCGATTGAACCGGCCATAACAATATTATCGGGATCGGTAGCATCTAAAATCGTCAATACACCTTTGTGAGGATTGCCCTCCCAAGGCCCGACATATCTTGTGATGTAAATATAATTACCGGAAACCGCAAAATCTCGGAAATCACATTCACGAGACAAAACACACTCATGAGTAAAATAGCCAATTGTATTTGGGTTTGACGGATTTGAAACATCCAGAACCTCTACCCCTTTTTGTGAATGCAAATACAACTTATTATTCTGATATCGAAGCCAGATAACGTAATACCAGCCTTCATAAAATGGAACATCTTGTATCAGATATTCACTTACAAACACCGGAGAATTAGGGTCACGCACATCTATTATTCTGGCACCGCATCTGGCGTCTTCATAATACGCATCCGGCACGATTGCACATACATAAAGAAATCCGTCCGATGCTTCCATGTCATATACTTTTAACCCCGGATCGAGGGTAAAATAGTTTACGAGGACAGGATTGGTAACGTCGCTGATATCAATAATATGCATTTTATTTCCAGGCGAGTCTCCATTGTCTAAAATATAAACATAATTACCGTCCACAACCATCTTGCCAATACTCTGGTCAGTATAATTGATTGAAGAAACAAGCGGGTAAAACTCAGGGCCTCTTTTATTAACCGTAACATCAATATGTCCAGCTATCCTAAAATTACCGTCTTCCCCAATATAATTCAGATAAATACAGGAATCGCCCTCTCCGGTTGCCCGAACAGTGACGATATCACCATTAATCTCCGCACATGCCACAAAATCATCATCCGCGCCGGCGACGTCATCCAAAGACGAAATGGTCAGGTCCAAATCATCCTTATTCTCCACTATCGTCACATCAAAATATTCCCCGACGTAGAGTGTCAAATCTCCATGACTCAATAACACATGCTTGTTGGGTGAAGGGAGTATATCTTCCACATCCCCACTTGTATCAGGGGTGACTGTTTGAGAATCCTCTCCCGGATCTTCAGATGACTTGCTTTTTCCTCCGCCACCGCATCCCCAGAAGAACAACATTCCCGTTAAAACAAGTGTGATTAACAATTTTTGGCGCATCTCTTCCTCTCCTCTATTTTTTCGAACAGATCATATCCTTGGACGCAAACTTGACACTCTGCAATGCTGATATGGCAGTATTGAAGGTATCAATGCATTTACATGCTTCTATAATTTCATAATTTTTATCTTTAAGATCAGGATCAATAGCACAAACCTCTTTGCCGAATTCATCCTTTTCACAAGGCACATAGGTGTATTCAAGTGACTCATTGTATTTGACAGTCACCGGATTATTTCCAATTTCGATAGTTGTATCCTGGCGATAATCAGATACTTTTCCTGACTTGGTGACATCGGTTCCCTCAGCTATCCTTAAAATTTTACATGCCTTCTCACACGGTTCAAAATCATTATCTGTGGGAAGTTTAAAGGTATAATTGGTAAGATCCGTATAGGATACCGTATCTCCGGTTAAGGTCGTCGAGCCCGTCACGTTTGCGGCACGAGTCAAGGTCGTCTCAAAATCATAATCACTTTCATCCTGACACTGGTACCTTCTTTCGATATGATACCAGATACCGGTTCCAGTAAGGATCGTGCCATATGAGTTATCCGTGATCTGAGATCCATTGTTGCAGAAAGTATACGAACCGATTGTTTTACACGAAGTATTAGGAATATAGGATGTGGGATTATAACTCTGATATGTCCAAACACAGTTATTCCCCTCATAATCGCAGATGGACTCGGACATCAATTGACACTTGAAGGGATCGATCGTAGCACAGGTGTCGTTTGTCACGACATTTGGCGATGGTGAGAGGTTGATCGTTCTTTTGATCAGGCAGGAATCGATACTGACCGGTTTCTGAACTTCAGAAAACGTTGCGTAAAGAGAATTATAATAACTTTCCGGACTGGCTGACTGGGCTTTTACCACTGCTTCAGTGGCATCGTTCAGCTTCTTGTCATTGGTTTTGCTGTACAGTTTTTCAGGTTTGTCGGGTCCTCCATAATAGGTTCCCAAAAGACTTTTAGTTTCACTCGAATCCTGCCCGAAAAACCGGATGGATGTTTTGGTTGCCTCCACTTTTGTGACTGTCAGCCGTGGGTTTCTTGTCTGAACCGCTCCCACAATCGCACCGCCTATGGTCTCCAGAATAGACTGGGTGTCGTCAATTCCTCCACAGCTGTTATTGATGCAATAGCACCCGGCAAGATGCTGAGAACCTCCAGGCGTGATCTCAAGGAGCATTTTATCATCAACCGTCCAGAGAAAATATTTCTTAAACGACCAGTCTGCAGGCAAGCACGATATAAAACCATTGGTGCAAACACCCGACACGATAAAAGGCACTGCATAAGTTTGTGTAAAATACCCGGTAAAGCCAAAGTCGGCTTTGACCGTTATCTCCATATCGCCGGACCAGAGAAGCGAACCTGTCACTTCCAGAAACGCGTCCGTGGATTCGTTTGTAAGCGCAACGTCTATCAGCTGAGGGTTTGTTTTGGACAATGTTTGAAGTGGTACCGCATCGTCCGTAAGCGGTACGGAAATCTTTTTGTTGATTTCACCCGCAGTGTTAATCTCCTGCAAAATATCATTTGCCGACTTTTTACCGTCCTTTTTGGCGTCCTCCATGGGATCGCCAAATGTCGGCATGGCCATCAGACACATTAACCATATGATTAAAAGTTTCTTCATCTCGGCACCCAGTTGACGTTTTGCAAGGGGTCAGCCCCTTTATCCTTTTCGTAATCATACATAAACCATTGCTCCTGACTGATTTCGCCCTTTAGATACCGGATGGACCGGTAAACACGCTTCTGGATATCCGCCATGCTCACAACCCCATAGGATACAACCAGATGCTCACCGTCTTCATGAACGATTAAAATCGTGGGTGTCACCTGGATGTTGAACTTGGTAGCCAGAGCAGGATTTTCGTCGATATCCACTTTTCGAATGTCCCAACTGTACAAATTCTCAAAATACTGAATGATGTTGTCCTGTTCGACACAGTAATCACAACCGTTTCTTACAAACATCACCAGGGCAAAATGATCCTTTTCATTTAAGATGGTATTGTTTATTTCCGTCATCTTGGCGCGGGTCACGGCCCGCTGACCCGGAGCGGTTGACGGGCTCGAAATATCAGCTGCGTACTCGGGATGCTGCTGATTGACCATGGATACCACCGACGAAAACGCCATTGATTTCCGGGTAGCCATATCTTTTAGTTTCAGATATTCAACGGCATGCTCTTCGGTGGGGTATTGCACCGCCAGCTTCGTTACCTGGTCGAAATATTTCTGGAACTGATCCGGATGCATGTTCCAGAGCTCCTGATAATCATACTTGGGAAGTTTTTCCTTTTCTTCTTTCTCCACATCATCATGATACCAGTAATAGCCCTGTTTCCGGTCATCATAAAACCCAGTGCTTTCTTCGGCAAATAAAGGCGCACAAAAAATCAGGCTAAAATATAGGCACAGCAATTTCTTCAACATCTTTCTTCTCCTTGAATCCAAAATATCTGCTGTCATAGCTGTCCTTGTTCGATCCGGTTAAAAACAGTTTTCCTTCCGGAACTTTACCGCTCCACTCAAAATGCGTAAGTAGCTTTCCCTTTAATGATTTATCTTTGGCTGTTGCGATCAGCTCATGGTTGCAATAAAACTCGTTTCCAGTGACCGTAAGATTTTCTCCTTCTGTGCAAGAAACCTTTTTCGTGAGCTTACACGGATTACAGTTGTCGATGTCTTTTGTAAAATGCGATATGGTCACATAGGTGCCTTTTTTAATTTCAGAAAAGTCCCCCACCCCTTTCTTAAAAAACCAACAGTAATCAAGGGATCGGGTTTTGGCAAAAATCAGGTGTTCGGGAACTTGACCGGCCAAAACAAAGACAACGATTCCTAAAATTAAAAAAATGAACGTCCGCTTACCCTTTTTGCCCATTGTAAAAACTCCCTTTCATTTGGTTAAGAATATCCTTTATGGTTTGCGATTCCGTTTTCTCTGCCATTTTCTCCAAAGCATACTGTAACGATATATCCCCGCTGATCTTTAATCCATCAGCGTTTGAAAGGCTTCCTTCGCTTTTCTCCGGGTCGGTGATAAAGACGTTTTTCGCATACACAATAGAAGGAACAGCCTTGACATCGTATAGCCTGAACAACATGGGATCGATCAGGACCTCTGACTTGAATACCTGACAGGTCATGTCGTTACATGCGGGGTTTTTCATCAAAAGCGATCGGATATACGTCAATGTCTTTTTCATGTCCGTGACATCGCCGATAAATCCCCGCATCACCAAGCATATTCTGGGATCATTTACGGCATCGATGGTTTTTATATAGTTTCTGATGGTCTCAACCGGTATGGAAGACGAAATAAAGATATAAATCCGTTCACCGTCCCCTAATTTTTTAAGCGCTTCAATATCTTTACTCTCAAGGACCTCTTTAAACTCATTATTTAAAAGACTATCCTTTTCTTCCTTGATTTTGGCCTGTATGTTATCAGACTGAAATGTCTGATACGCTTCTTGTGCGGCCTTCATTCCCTCTTTATCGAAATTGTCTGGAAGCTTTATATCTTTTGCAAGTTTGTCCGCCTGATCGAGGATCGCGTTAACATCGCTTACCTTGACCTCATCGGCCATGGCCAGAGAAGACATAAAAATAATTAAATATATTAAATATTTATAGGACACAACAAGCCCTCTTCCTGAATCCGACAAATAAAAAATTATCCCCTTTGCCGGTGGTTGGATTTTTAGCAGCACCCCAGATCAAAGATGTCCGGCCAAATGGGACCACCTGAGAGCCCTTAACCGGTTTTGCAATCTGGAACCGCCAGTGACTTTTTTTAACGATAGGCACAATGACTTGCGTGCAGATATCCGTGGCACCGTCCCAGATCAGCATTTGTCTGGACAATTTAGACACCAGGCGTTCGGCAACCGTCATATTGGCCTGAACATAGTCATTATCCCCTACGTGGCCGGTCATAGGATAAGCTGAACCATGAGAACCAAAACACCAGAACAGGGCGTCGAGCGGGAGGCCTGCATTCGCGGCAACCGAATCGGCGATACAGGCTTTCTGGGCAATGATGTTTCCAAAAAGGATCGCTTCCGGATTGATGATAGAGGCAAGCTCATCATCATTCCATAAGGGGTCAACCTCTGTAATATAGCCCACATCAAAGCCCATACCCTCCAGACAAAGCGAGTCCACACCCAGCATGGAAAATACCGGAAAAATAAAGTAATGCGCCTGGGCGAATGTACTCGAATCCTCCTCATTACCGCCACCACCGTGGGTGCCGCCCAGTTTGCCATTGGCGCTTCCTTTGGAAAACCCGACCGTAGGAAAACAATAGGGTGTTTTAACCGTTTCGATCAGTCGCGAGGGGTCCCAGAATGACAACGGAATCCCCATCCTAAAAACCGGCCCCATGGGACATATGCAAACCGGAGAACTTGTGGGATCGGACGGTTCTTTCAAACCGCTTTTCCCGACGGCAACCCCTGCAATCTTTATCGGAAAGATTCCGCTCCACTCGATGTCAGACACCGGGTTGAAAAAACTGCCGCAGGAGGACCCGGCAAATGATGAACCGGCATGAATTACGACAGCGAAAATGATCAGGCTTATAAAATTACTATTTCGTTTCACAGATCACCTCTTTTACATGCATATATTCGCCTTGTTGTTTGACGATAGATGGCACATGTTCCAGCTGGAACCGATCCGTGATTTTCTTCAGTGCATAAAAAACCGGCCGGTCCAGGTCTTCAATGAGTTCCAGATAAGACCCTTTTGTGATCATTAAAATGACACCGGCGCTGTCAGCGTATGACGAGTGTGTAAACCAGTTGACCTGGTCGGGATCGTCCCCGTCTATAAAGATGTAAGTTTTCGGGTTGGTCGTGTACTTTAACGGGTTGAACGCATACCCTTTGGGATAGATGATATTGCCGTTCTGATCCGGGATGTCGAATTCAAGGCTGTAGCTCAAACCCACCAGGAACTCCCGTTCTTCCGTACACCGGGGAAGAGAGACCGTTTCAGGCCGAAAGTCCTTGATCTTTCTTTTTACCTCTTCGGGACTGATGAGATCCTGTATAGTTACCCCTTTCGATAAATCATCAAGTGCTTCGATACCGTCTTGTTCTATAATAGGATAGCTGGTGCCGTATACGCCAAGGTCTTTCACGTCCGCAAAACCGCAGACGCTTGATAAAAACGTTATCGTCAGTAGGATGGTAATCCCGTATACTTCCACTTTTAGCCTATTTAATCCCATTGTAGAAATCGTTTATCCTGTCTGTGATTTTCGTGTTGATATCGCCGCTTGGTGTTGTGGTAAGAGAATCATACCACTCTTTTAGATCGATTTTGTCTTCAGAGAAATCGAGCGCCTGAAATTCTTCCGGTGTAAACCCCCTGCAATTGGGCTTTTTTGCCGATCCGAAATCAAGCGTGTTAAGCTGTTTTCTTCCCTGTTCATTAAAAACCATCGCCATTTTTGAACTAAAACAGCAGTAGGTTTTTTTATATTCCACGCATGCCGATCCCACGATAAAATTGATTTTCTTTGAACAGTATTCGCTTCCCACCTTGACGCAGAGGTCCTGATCCATCAGGTCAGCCAGGTGTCTTTCATGCTCGCGGCATCTGAACAAATCAAAAAAATTCGCCTTTTCAGCGCAGCATGAATCAAACCCCAGGTTGATGCCACCTGACCGGCACCGCTCGTCATGGCCGCTGAAAATATAAATATTATCCAGACAATTGCCGTCTGCGTCTATTTCACCATCCCCCACTTTGTCATCCGCACCCATAGGGGTCTCGTCGCTTGTAACGGCCCCACATTCATTTAAGGAACACATGTCTTTGGAATACCCGTCAGGTCTGGTGCACTTGTACGATCCGCCATAGGGACAGGGATAGCCGTCTATAAAGCAGGCGTCTTCCTGAGTGTTATAAATCAGGTTGTCTGGATTTGAATTGCCTGCCGGCACACATTCCGGTGGACCGTAATCACAATAATTGGTCATAAGCGTCCCGGAATTGCATGTAATATTACTGGATACACAAATATCATCTAATCCAAGCTTTGCCGGGGCATAACCACTTGGGCATACGAATACACAGATATCCGGCAGCGGAGGGTCGGGTGGCGGGTCAGGTTGGGGTTGCGGGGTGCATTCTTCGATCAGGGAGGCCTCGCATCGGTTGCGTTCTTTTACATATACACCGGGTGCCGGACATATGGGATCGGATACGCATTTATCCAGCCCTGTATTCAATGCACCGCCATTGTTGCAATAATACGGTTCTTCAGGATAGCAGTCGATCGCATCTTCAGGACATAATCTGTCAGGCGTACCGTCCAGACATTGCCAATATTCATCTGTATCGATGAGCGTATTTCCATTTTTATCTTTCATGCAATACCACTCACCTTCCTCAAACGGCATGTCGTCTATGGTAAACCCGAGCCGTAAATTCGTGACAGTGGTTTTGGTCATAACAACCCAGTTATTTAAAGGGACGCCTGCATTATTTAGAAAAGGTATATTTGTATTCTGCATCTGCCATTTGCAGGCCTCTCCTAAAGTATCGCTTGCACAATAGGGGTTGAGTTCTGATGTGCCTGTAAGCTCAGCATAAACATCTGACGGCCGGTCCGGGTAAGGATATGAATACGCATCCTGATCATGCAAAACCATAGAAACCATCACCGCCGTACCCGGCATGATATCCATGCTCCTGTCCACCGTACAGCTCATCTGATCGTTTACGATCTTGGATGTGGGAAGATCGATCCAGCTCCCGTCGCATACAACGGTAAGAGGCGTTTTTTCATACTCGAATTCCACAATATTATCATCCGGTATCGGATCTTCCCGTGGCACGAGCGTTATGTTTACGCTGTCCATTACCGCAGGAATGGCGCTCGTATAAGTATTGACCTTGCAAGTGCCGACACCGCTGCAGGAGACAATCACTTCACCATAGGCATATTTAATAGCAAACAATGAAAGAAGGATTGTAAGAATGGTTTTCATTTGTAAATTTGCTCCTGAACTTTTCTGATGTACTCATATGCTCTCATCCGTGTTTTTAACGGCAACTCCTCAGGCGATTTACCGCAGTGATAACAGGCAATGGCATCCCAGGTGTTGCCGTACCGGTTCATACACTGTCTTAAAATCCACGCGCCCACCTGTGTGCAGTAACATGGGTCATAGATCAGGTATTCCCAGCCGTCTCCCAGGTATTTCTTCCATGTCCGGTCGTTTATCTGCATGTGCCCAAAATCTCGTGATTCATTCTTGTTTTTGTTGATCGCATCCACCTTGTAATTGCTTTCAACTTTGCTGATGGCCTGAAGGACCACGGGGCTTACACCGTATTTTTTCCCTGCTTCTTCAAAGCAGTACGATAAACAGATGGCCGGCGCCATGACCATTATCAACAGAGATAGGAGCAAGTTTCTTGGTCTCATTTTCCTCTCACGCTGGCGGTAAGTTCATGCTCGATAGACTCCAGGGTAATCACGATCTGTTTTTCCAGATTGGCCATGTTTGCGCCTGCAAACTTTTTGCCGGTATCAAAAATAAATGTCGGGAATCCTTTGATTCCGATTCGATCGATCACAGCAGGTGTTTTTTCGATGATTTCTTTGCCCCGTTCGCACAGGTCCGCATCAACGATTTGGGCGGTTCTGAATTCAGGAGAACTGAATTCGTTTATCGGAATATTCCGACATATGGCTTTTACGGCTTTTTGATCATCATCCGTATAAATAATCATTTTAATGGTAAGTCCATAGCGTTCGGAAAGAAACTCAATCTCATCCTCGGCTTCCTCGCAGAAGTGGCATCCGGGAGTTACCACCATATAAAGCGTTCGGTTGATGTTACGATTTTTGGGCGTATAGGTGATGGCAGCAATTTGTTCCAGGGCCTTCCGATTTTCTTCGACCACCCTCCCCTCAATTTTATCAACCAGATCCCTTGTAACCGCTTTCTTATCTTTAAAAAGATCGCCCACGATCACGTAATCCTTATACGTGTAAAGGGTTGCGTATTTATGGGCGGTTTCAATGGCGATCTCGCAGAGATTGTCAAAGGGTTTCATGGACAGAACCTTATAGTTTTCCGGAAGGAACGCATGGGTCTCTATGGCGCTAATGCCGTATTCCTCGCAGGGATTAACCGACTGATCTTCATCTGTGATTGCATGAGCATCCTTGATGGATGGTGAGAGGTATGTCATACAAAAAAAGACGACTACCATTATAAGGTTTATGGCTATGATGATCGCTATTTTACTGGATTTTGGTTTCATAAAGTCACTATTAGTTCCTACCTAATAAAATAGATATAGAGGATCGTAGCAATAATTGCGTAAATAATTTTATACAATCTTCTCTTCTTCATATATCTAACTACCGGATGATCATCTTTTTTAGGAATCATGTTAAACCTCCTTGATTAATTGGTTTGGCCCAATGCCAAAAGTTCATTCTCGTTTTTTATCTCATCTACTTTGGGATTTTGATTATTCCCAAGCAGTCCCTTCTTCTTTAAATCATGCATGACCACGAGTTTCGAACATTCTACCCTGGATAATGCCTTTGCAAATAGAAATCGTATTTCATACTCATTTATCGTACTATGGTACCATGCCAAATTGACGAACTCCTGGTTTTCAGAAAGCTCTCTGAGATGATTAATTATGGCATCGTTTAATAAGCTAAAGATGTTATCAATCTTTAGATAAAAATCTTCCCCGATAAAAGTCAGCTGAAGTTCTTTTTGACTGTTCACTTGATCATCAGCCAAAAGAAAAAGGATGCCATTATCACTTAGTAAAAATTTATAAGATATATTAATATTCATTTATAGACCTTTATCTTGATTGTGATTTCTTAGAAACAGCGGCAATGGGTTCCCATTTTTTATTTCATCTCTTATTTTTACAGGATCACCCATAGGAATCATTGCTGAGAAGACTGTATCTTTACCTTCAACTGTATCCATTATTGTTAAACTTGTGGCAATACCTCCAGCAATACTCCCCTGATTAGCGATTTTATGCCCGACATCAATATTTCCAAAAATTGTCTTACATTCTTCGTAGGCCTTTTTTTCTGCTGCTTCTTCAGACATTCCTTTCTCTATATGTATCGATTTTAATGTATGAAACAATCGATCCATTGGCGCATCTTGAATAAGTTGCCTACCGGTATGAAATTTTTCCACCTCATCATAGATATTTGTCATTTTTCCTTTTTCAATCATGGCAACATTATTGACCCGCATATTCGAAATCCCCAATTCTCCTGTTTCCGGGGACGGAGCCCAATCTACAGCGACATTATCATGTTCTTTTACAGGAACACCGGATATCTGTTCAAAATCTTTAGCTTCTTGGGCAGAAAGATTTGAATAGCTTCCGTGTGAATATTGCTGCCATAATTGACGACCTTCAGGCGTACTGTTGATATAGGCTGCTTCCTGTTTAAGAGTCGGATCAATACTGCCTTTTAAAGCCTGACCATAATATTCGGTTGCCTGTGCAGATACATATTCTCTTTGCTTGGCTATATCCGCACTTTTATATAACGCATCCCAGCCGAACTTATTTGACAGGTTTTTAACGGCCTCGGTATTGGCTTTTGTCTCTATCCCTCTCACACTCCCTGCATCATAGGCTTCTTCTGAAGAAAATTCACTACCGTAGCCTATATTTTGACCAGTCGATACCATATTTGAGTGGGATAGAACGTCAGCGGTTTTGGATACATCATCTCCGCCATATTCTTTTCTTAACTTGTTAGCCGTATCCACAGCCGTCAGTTTATCCTGAGCCTGTTGATTGACGATATCTTCTTCTGATGCATGATTTAACACCTTTTCCGTTGCATCTGCATTCCAGGTGTTTTGCAAACCTGCGGTTGTCCCGATCTTCTTGGCGTTATTAATCTCAACCCCGGCTTGAGCCACACTTTTCCTTGCATTATTCGTTGCCGTCAAAACAGACCCGCTCATTTTCATCTCTTCCGCACCGGCCACACTTCCGGCACGATTGATGACGTTTGCGTTTGCGACTCTTTCACCCGCATCGATCGCAGACCTGCCGGGACCGCCGAACGCGTCAATGGACTTCAGACTCGTTGCAACCCCCTCACTCCGTCTGTATAATTCCGCCTGATTCATCCGGTTAAACCCATAATGATTGGATAAAGTCTGGACCGGAACAGCACCTTCAAGACCCGACATCTTGGCCGCCCGTTGCTCCGGATTTCCTAAAGATGTCGCCGCCTGAGCGCCGGTCTGTTTGGAAGCGGACAACTGACTGGCCAGATGCGCCATAGCATTTCCTCCAAAACCTGCGATAATGGCACTCAATACACCCGCTATCATGATGGCCGACCATCTGGCCGCTCCAAATACGGCTAAAGCCTTAGCGCCCCTGTCTTCGAAAAGAAGCATGCTTTTTATACCGAGACTTCCATTGCCGATATCGGTCATTAAGGCCAGACCTTTTTCCATGGCAAATGAATGGATAAGCGCATCACACACGCCCCAGGCAGTTAAAAATACAAACGCGCCCAATACAAACGACACCGCCTTACTAAACATGGGCGTCACCATAAGAAGACAGATAAACGGGAACAGCCCCACAAAAACGGAGAACACCATCCCCCGGATAATCGGTATCCAGTCGTTAGCCATTTCTGCCATCCCCTGCATGGAGGTCCCGGTCTGATAGTTGGCAACGCCCTTTACATCCCCCTCTTTAAATGACAACCATAACTGATGAGATATCAGGTATTGAATCATCAACTGGCTGGTGGTCACACCGGCTCCGATGATGTTCCCGACCATATTCTGAAGCATTGCCCTGCAGGTCTGATCCACATCCGTACCCGTTGCCCCTAAAGGCTGAGAAAGACCCGACTTGCCGCACTTTTCCTTGTAGAATTTATCAACCAAAGGAGAGGCGGGCGTCAGCGTCGCAAAAAAATTATTCAATCCGGTCCAGCTCTGGGTGCATGTCTGGGATATCCCAGCCTTGTTTGTGTCATCCTGCCAGACCGTGAACCACGAATCACTCTGGGCGTTTGACAGGATATTCAAAAAATTACTGGTTTGGTTAAAGTCATTGATGTTGATTGCCGTACCCGGCCGGGATAATTCCCGGATCAGGCAATCATCCACGTAATTCCTGATGTTCACCTCAATATAGGCTCCCGGTCCTGATGAGGAGGTCAGGTTCACGCCTCCTGAAAAAGCGTTTTTCATGAGATTAAAGACCATCCCGCCAGGGCTCTCCTTATATGTGCCAGGTCCTGATGCGGTCCAGATCAGATCCACAAACCCTTTTTCAATTTTGTTCGAGAGGCCTGCAATTAAAATAAGCCCTTCCGGAACACCCCCTACCGTCCCCTGCAGATTTAATGTTTCATCATATATCAAAATGGTATCCGTGGGCTTGATGAACGTCTTGTAAATGATAACCCCCATGATAATCACCCCAAAAAGGCGTAATACGCCCGATGTACCGGCAGAAGATCCCATATTCCTTACAAGGATGGCAGCAAAACCCAGCACCATAGATAGGACCATCACAGATATATATACGTCGTGATAACGAGCATCACTCATGAGAAGACTGATTTTTAAAAATGTGTTGTATACCACATCAAAATCACCCCAGGTCGTAAAAGTTTTGATCGAAGCCGGCAGTGCCGCAAAGCTGTCTTTAGAAATAAAAACACATAATAGTGTGATCAGAAGTTTTCTCATCATTCGTTACTCACCCGTTTGATGCCTTCATAAGACTTGTTCTTGATCTTTTGTGCGGTCTCATAGGACCGCATCTGCATTTCCATGAATGCGATATACCGATTGATATGGGCATCGTAATCCACAGAAACCGCTTTGATAAACTGTCTCACCTGATCTTTCATTTCCATCAGCTGATAATAGGGTTTGTCTTTTAAGGCCAGCTGACACTGTTTCTGGTTAGTGCCGCCCTGGGAACCATTCACGTTTTCGACAATCGCCTCTGCGGTTTTGACGACTTTGGTCATCATTACGTATAGATCGCTCAGGATAAAGTATGTATAACTTGCGCTCGCAATATCCGTGTATACTGCCGCAATATCGACGGCAATCGCATCGTTCCCACGGGCAAGCACTTCATTTTGAAGACCGCTGTAAATCCCTCCGGGAAGGCTTTCTATAAATGCGATCTGGTTGGGTGCCAAAGATGATTTATTAATAATCGCCGTGGTGATGTTCAATAGCTCAGTCCCAATATAGTCGGCGATCGATGTATACGTATTTGTCCCGACCACGATCGATGTGACCGCATAACACGTGTCATCCGTCACTTTTCTGATGTAGAGGTCACCGTTATAAATGGCTTCAAGATTATCCGGCGTCATTTTATCGCAAGGCGGTATATACTTGTAATCAAGGTTTGCAGAAATATCAATATCACCTGAAATGGCCCTTATATAATCGATATAACCGGTTGCAATACCTCTTTCGTTCGCGAGGTTATCAAGCAGTGACCCCGGTTTGAAAAACGTATTTTTCACACAATCAGGGCATGATGCCACCATATCGGTCTTGACGACGCCGGCGTCCGATGATGCCTTTTGAATCGTGTTGTCCACGCCGAAGTTTACGATCTCCTGGTACAATTCATTTACCCCTGATTCCTGGTAGAAGTCCGTTAATGCCTGTCTTTCGGCATTCCGTCCGTTTTTGGCATAATCATCCAAAGTCGCCACAACGGTCTGGGACGCTTTGCAATCATCAAGCTGGATGGCGTTCAACCGGGAGACAATGGCTTCAAGGCTTTTTATTTCTTTGGCTATGGGTTCGGAAAGCGTATTCAGCGCAATATTGAAAAAGAACGTCGCGCCTGCGTCTCCCATAATGAGTTTGAGTTTATTGATCAGGTAATCGGCATCCAAAAAACCGATACCGCCCATGAACACATCAATACCACCGCATCCCCGCTCAAACTTGGGAAGGGAAACATTGGCCACATAATCGGAACTGGGCGACCATCTGAGGTGGGCGGACCCGCCTGATACAAACCCCCGTTTCTGGCTTTCAAATTTGGACGGGCCGGATACGGATTTCTGCTTGATCCAGTCATCAATAAACTCGCCTGCAGGCAAACGGTTTGCCGCGAACAGGCACAATATCGCGCTAATTAGGCATATTGGCCAGAATCTCAAACGCTTCTGCATAGCTCTTTCCTTGGGTTACCAGTTGATTGATCAGTTTGTTCTCGTTTGCGTCTGACGTGAACATCCAGTACGATATGGGGTCCACCAGAAGCCTTACAACACCAGCTCCGATCGGCGTCTGCATGAATATCTCAGAATACCGGGGTCTGGGCGTAAAAACAGATTTTAATATCTCCATTAAAAATTCCGGGTAAGTGATGAATTTGTGGTCCTTGGCCAGATCATAATCATCGGACTGCATCAAAAACTTATAGGCGCTGTTGGTCTTGATCACGTTTCCTACACCGCCGAACTTCACCAGATCCATAAGGCTCTGAAAAATGGTGATAAATGACCCGTTATATTTTCGCGCCCTTCTGAACCCTCCTTCAATAACATCTTCCATCATCCGTGATTCGGTGTCGCCGGATTTACCCAAAAACTGCCAGGACTCGTCAAACACAATGATTCTTCTCTGTGACCGATTGGACTGGTACAGGTTATTGGTGATGTAATTAATGAGCTGGAGGATGACCACCCTGAAAAGCTCGACCTGGGGTTTTAACTCTTCCAGTTCCAGCACCACAAAGTCGTCAGTGCTGATATTTAAGTTTGACTTGCCATGAAACCATTTGCCGAACACGCCTTTGGACGTAAAATCCTGTAGGTTGTACCCCATATGGAACGCTTCCTCTGCGAGCTTTCCCAGATTAGCGTTTTCGTCCTTATGGATTTTTTCAAAGTTCATCAGGTAATCGTAAACGTCATCCACCTGACCATCTGTCCCCTTTTTTTCGTATGTATACCGGATGGCCTGTTTTAAAAGGGTCATCTGGATCTCCGAAGGGGTTTCTGCCGTGGATGAGTAGATCATCTGGGCTAAAATCGCGGCAATCACCGACTGATCGTCATTGATGTCCACGATGTTTGAAAACGGGTTCAGGATGATGTTCGAGTCCTTGGCAAACGAGATGTATTTCCCACCCACGATATCGCACATCTTCCTGTATGACCCGCCGATATCGATGATCCGGATGATGCCACCGGTCGCATAATTGTTGAAAAGAAGCCAGTTCATGAAAAACGATTTGCCGGCCCCGGAATTCGCCGCTACCATGCAATTATGATTGGTGGAATTGGAATCAAATATATTGAGGCACGCAAGCTGCCCTTTTCTTCCCACATAAAGGTCCACCGGCTCGGATACGCCGCAAAAGTCCGCCTGAATGGGCGCAAACTTAGCTGCGACCTGACCATTTAGAATAAAATCCCTTTCGATAAACTCGATATTGTTTTCCGTGTTATACAACCCAAAGGGTAAGGAGGATAAAAAGAGAATATTCAAAATTCCTTTATCCTCCTGGGTCGTGAATCCTTTTGATTCCCAAATGCGCTTAGCGCGGGCCATGTTCTCACTCGCGGATGTGGGGTTTTCCGATATCAGCCACAGCATGGGCATCACCCGGATAAACTGGGCACCACGCTCGATCTGGTCTGTGGCCCACATGTATTCTTCCTGCTTTCTTTCAAGCGAAGGGGCGAGTGACCCCACTTTTTTCTGACCCAGTACAAAATTGCATTTAAAGTGCAACTTTGACGAAAGCTTCTCAAAAATATAATTCACCGAATAAATGAACGGGCATTTGTACTGATTCGAATCGGTCGTAAACCCCTTGATATCCCCTGTTAGAATATTTGAGGTCAGGGTATCGATCTCAACAGGCAGTTTTTTAGGCGTCATACACCTGAAGTGACGGCCACTGATTTTGATCTCCTTCCAGGAGGTCTCAATTTTCGTGTCAGATAAAATGATCTGTTTGTTGATGGGAATCGTTTCATCGTACTCAGACCATTTCTTGGGGTTCTCGTTAAAGAGCTTCATCAGGAGATTGATCAAGACCTCAGGGGGAACCGGCTCCGGGTTCAAATCGGCGCCTTTTAGAATCTCCTGTACGATATCCCGGATATCGTACAGCTCTTTGGCACTGATATCGCTGCTCTGGGGTATTTTAAGGGATACGAACAAACGGAAATTTCTCGCAGGAATCCCCTGCAAATTGCCAATGCCGCGAGCCCCGTCTTTATACATCTTTACGATACTCTCGGTCACTTTAGAAACCAGTTCATTCTGCCGAATTTTATTCTTTTTGTATGAGTCCAGGATAAAATCAATATGGGGGTCCGCATACAACATGAATTGAAGGATACTTCCTTCGGGAACGCCTGTTGAAAACAACCCTGACAGGTTCGAAAACGTCTGTTCTCCGGCATACACCAAAGGTGTACACTCCCAGATAAAGCCTATGGTTTCGTCGGTGTTGACATAGAGTCTCTCATCCTCACCATAGGCCACGTAAGGGAGATAATTTGAAAACTGATCCCTCTGGGTCATTTTTTTTAAGGCTGATTTCATCAACCCGCCGTTATTCCCTAATAGGATATTTGATAGCACTCCCATCAGAAGTCCTCCGTATTAATTGGGCATATTTGCCAAAATTTCAAACGCTTCCGCGTAACTCTTTCCACGGTTTAACAGTTGGTCGATTTGCTTGTTCTCTTCAGGGCACCATGTATACATCCAATACGATATGGGATCGACCAGAAGCCGGATCACCCCCGAACCATTTGGTGTCTGCATGAAAATTTCAGTATATCGGGGTATGGGAGAAGAAACCGATTTCAAAACATCCACTAATAACGGCGAGTAGCTGATTAAGGTGTTTTCCTGGGCCTGATCATAGTCATCGGACCGCATCAGGAATTTGTAGGCGCTGTTCATATTAATAACCCACCCAGCGCGTCCGAATCTTTCCAGGTCCATTAAACTCTGGAAAATCGTAATAAATGACCCCCTGACTTTTCTCACTTTTTTGAACCCCACCTCAATCACCTCTTCCATCATCCGGAGTTCAGAGTCACCGGAGAAAAAGAACCCCCAGAGTTCATCAAGCACGATGATGGGTCTCCCGGACCGGTTGAAATGGTACACGCTGTTGGTGATATGGCTAATGAACTGTAATACGACCACCCGGAATAAATCTTTCTGGAATAAGAGTTCCTCCAGCTCAAAAACCACAAACTCATCTGTATCGATATCGATATTTGACCGGCCATTAAACCATTTTCCGTATACGCCTTGGGACATAAAATCTTTAAGATGTTGACTCATATGAAACGCTTCCTCTGCGAGTTTACCCGGATTGGCGTTCTCATCCTTATGGATTTTTTCAAAGTTCACCAGGTAATCGTAAACGTCATCCACCTGACCGTCTGTTCCTTTTTTCGAATATGTGTACCAGATGGCCCGATTCAAAAGCATCATCTGGACTTCAGAGGGATACTCTTTGGCGGATGAATAGATCATCTGGGTAAAAATCGCGGCAATCACCGGCTGATCACTATTGATATCCGCGATGTTTGAAAAAGGGTTCAGAATGATGCCTGAATCCTTTGAAAACGAAATGTGTTTACCGCCAAAGATATCGCAAAGTTTCCGGTAAGACCTGCCAATATGGATGATCCGGACGGTACAGCCTGCAGCATAATTATTGAAAAGAAGCCTGTTTACAAAGAACGATTTGCCGCAACCCGAATCACCCGCAACCATGCAATTATGGTTGATTGATGGTTCGCTAAAGTTAAATATATCCAGTGGGACCAGCTGCCCTTTCCTGCCGATGAATAAATCAACCGGTGCGGATTTCCGGCAAAAATCCGCCTGAATAGGCGCAAACTTAATGGCCGACTGGTCATTCAGAATAAAATCCCGCTCTATGAACTTTATGCTCTTCCGGGTATGATACAGGCCAAAGGGAAGTGCCGAAATGAACAGGATATTCAAGATCCCTCGATCTTCCTGTGTCTTAAACCCTCTGCCCTCCCACATGCGCTTAGCGCGGGCCATGTTCATACATGCGGATGTGGGGCTTTCAGAGATCAGCCACAACATGGGCATTACCCGGATAAACCGGGTGCCGCTCTCCATCTGATCTGTGGCCCACATATATTCTTCCTGCTTCCGTCTTAAAGAAGGTGCGGCAGCGCCATTCTGAAGCAACATCAAATTACGCTTGAAATACAGTTTGGAAGAAAGGTCTTCAAAGATATAGTTCACCGTATAAACAAACGAACATTTATGTTGATTGCAGTCATCCATAAACCCCTTGATACCCCCTGTTAGAATGTTTGAGGTTAAGGAATCGATCTCAACCGGCAGTTTCTTGGGCGTCAGGCAACGAAAGTGACGGCCACTGATTTTAATTTCCTTAAAGGAGGTCTCTATCTTTGTGTCAGGTAAAATGACCTGTCTGTTAATGGGGCGGGTCTCATCGAAGCCGGACCATTTTTCAGGATGCGTGTTGAAAAGCTGCACCAACAACCGGGTAAGCGCTTCCGGATAAACCGGCACAGGGTTTAAATCCACATTTTTAAGTATTTCATGCACGATATCCCGGGTACTTTGAAACGCTCTGGCATCGATGTCCCTGTTATGAGGAATTTTTAAGGACACAAACAAGCGAAAATTCCTCGCAGGAACCCCCTGCAGGCTGTCAATACCTTCGGGTCCCCTCTTGAACATTTCTACGGTATTCCGGGTCACTTTGGAAATGAGTTCGTTTTGTCTCACCTTGTTCTTCCGATATGCGTCCAGGAAAAAATCAATATTTGGATCTGCGTATAACATAAATTGCAGAACACTTCCTTCTGGCACCTCTATTGAAAACAACCCTGAAAGGTTCGAAAACGTCTGATCTCCGGCGTATACCAAAGGTGTACACTCCCAGATAAACCCTATGGTGTCGTCACTATTGACGTAATACCCCTCTTCCCTATTATAAGTCATAAAGGGAAGATAATTCGAAAACTGCCCTTGAGTCTTCTTCCGAAACGCGGAATTGATAAATCCACCGATATTTTCAGAAAACACCCCCATCAGAAGGCCTCCATATTGGTTTCATAGGTAAACCGGGGTTTGTCCGTGATAAAATACACATGTCGATATCCGAAAAACGTTTCTTCATCATCGTCCGTATAGTTGATAATTAGAACTCGGGAGACTTTGGGAGGAATCAGAACAGGCGTTTCAGGCTCATCGATGATGGCGGCAATCTCCGTGAAAAGCTTATCCTTGTAAGTATATGTTTTATCTTCAACAGGAGGCCGATCCTTGGATTTCTTGGTTTGCTTCTCGCAATCCTTGCAATCCCCTTGCCTCTCAAGTACCAGCTCGTTGTCTTCAAAACTCTCCTGGTACGCTTCGTCCATGTTGGCGCATTTGCCCTTATACACATCCGGACACATAAACTCCGAATGATACGGGTTGAACACCTTGCCGCAACCGGTTACAAAAAGGGTGAGCATAAACAGTAAAATTAGTCTTTGATTCATATTTCGTCCTCGCTACCATCTCTATGGTTATCGATGATCTTAAGGGTCGTGCCGCTGCTTACCACCAGATGGACACTTTTGGTGGGACCGACCTCGATGACCGGCATGGTCTGTTGCGCCAGCTGAAGGTAAAACGCCCGCAGCTCCTTGGCCGTATCTGCAATGCCTCTCCCAACGCCCAGTTTCACGATGCTTTCCGTATCATCTTTTAAGGTTGTGTCGGTAATACCGGTGGTTGCGGAGAATTGGGAGGTAAAGGCGCTTTCTTCAATCCCCTCAGCCATACCGCCTAAAAGACCGGCTAACCCCACCCTCGCAAGATGCATCCCCATTTTCGCAACCGGTCGTCCTTTCAAATCCACCTGCCCGTCTGCATCCACCACAAATCCTTTAATATCCTGGTCAATAATCGATTCCCCACCTTTAGTGACGCAGGAAAGCGTGAGTAAACGGGTTTTAACTCTTTCCGTTGCCAGATCGCCGGTGCCTTCCGCCACAACAAAGCATCCTTTCAAATCAGCCCTTACGCTGTTCGGCAAAATCGCAAGATTATTGATTTTGAACAACATGGGCGTTGGTTGATTTTTCCCCACCGTGGTAGCCGGGGCAGCGACTCCCGTAAGGAGTGTCGCCCGCATAAAAGACGGGGGCAGATACACGTCGTTTTGATTTTTTTTTTCCGTCTCCGTCCCTGTCATCGAGGCATTCCTTACGACATCAATCCCACCCAGGATTACCGCCTCCGTTGCTTCCGGAGGCGGTGGGGGCGGCGGACCGTCATATGAAAGACTCTTTCCGCCGCCTACCGGGGGAGGAGGGGGAATGTTGGTGTCTAAGTCTTTTGACTCTTTTACAGGTAGCGGCACTTCGAGCATTTGAGGCGAAGGCGTATCCTTTTTTCCCTTGATCTGGGCTATATCGGATTTCAAGGGGTCCAGCTGATTGGAAAATCCTTTTTTAAATTTATCAAATTCATTCCGCATATCCTGAAGTTCCTGCTTCATTACTTCCCGCTGTTTCTGAAGCTGCATTTCAGTTTCAATGGCAAAGCCCTTTTCAAACTGATCCCCTTCAAGAGCGATGTCTTTTTTGGGTATCTTCTTGGGAACTTCAACCGGAGGATTCTTATCGTCAGAGAACTGATACCCGATGCAGGAAACAATAACGATCCCCAGTACAATCAGCCCTAAAACGCACTTTTGTTTTTGTTTTGAGTCAAGCTCATGCCAGAATTTGGGTGGTTTCATAGGTTATCCTTTGGTTCTCTCGACAATAAAGAGTCGGGTCTTTTTCGATTGATCGTTTAAAACAAAATTTTCAAGGGTGATCCCCAAAGGGCGTCTTGTTAGCTCCGGTATCATGAATTGTTTTTCCGTGAGCCTGATCTCCGGGTTCGTGGAACTTTTCTTTAGGGCCAGAACGAATTCTTTTAAAACAAGCCCCTCCCCTTCTGCGATCACGTCTTTTGCATGGTAGATATCAATATCCTTAAACACAGGGACAACCTCGCCTATCCTCTTTTCCGTAAAACTGTCCGGGACCGTGTCGGTCATAACCGTCTTGATCATTTTAAGGATCCTCTTTTCCAAAGGAAGTCCCTTAAAATAAGCAAGATTTCGTTTGATCTGGTCTTTCTCGCCCTTCAGGTTGATAATCTGGGACTCGATCGGTTTGGGTGTGGCAATAATGGTATACACGGTATCCGGTTCAATGACCGCATAGATACTCACCGGTGTGACCTGATGCAAAACCTCTTTGGTGACCGGGTTCTGTTTCTTCAAAAACGTGATAAACGCATTTCTGCCCTCGATTTTTATCTGAACGCCCGAGTCTTTTTCAATGATGATATCCTTAATCTTCTTCTGTGCAGGTGCGATAATCCGGTTGATATAAAGGTTACTGATATCCACATTGGTGACGCTCTCCGGCATGGCAAATACCGTGGTATCCGTAACGATCTCCTGATTGCTGATTTTGGGAAGCGACATGGAAGAAATGGCGTTTCTCTTGTCGTTAAGCTTGATGATCTCCACCCAGTTAAAGTTTTTGTCATCCACAAATGTCCGGTATGCTTTTTCTGCCTGGTCCCTTGTATCCAGATCGCCATAAACTACCAGATACCGGTTGTCTTTTTCGATGACGCGCGAACCTGCGGCAAATATCGGATTCATTTCGCCGATATAAGAGTTTGCTTCCTTCATCGTTTTTGCCCGATGAAACAGGATCGCGTATTCACCGGCATAAGATATTCCGGGAACAAGATGCGCGCATACAAAAAAACATGCGCTAATGATCGTTACTCTCGTCTGTATTCTCATCGATGATTTCCTGCTCTTGAATATTAGTTAAAAAAAACCGACCGTTCGTGATTTCATATCTCAGGTAATAATTCCGTTCGCTCTCTTCTATTTTGGCAAAATGTGAAAACTGCTTTCTTCGTCCCCGTATGGTGATATACTTCTTTTCCTGATCGATAATGATATTGCTCGGATAAAACACACTTGTGATCCGGAGCTTTTCCACATTATCAACGATTTTAAACAGGTTGGACTGTAGCTCCTGGTACAATTCAGGGCTTACCAGAGATAAAAGATCGTTAAAATTGAACTGAACCGTTTTGGGTGTGTAATTCAGCAACAGCTCCAAAATATATCGCGTATACATTTTGAGATAATCGTCGTTTACGGCATTGCCACTGATTTCGATCCGGTGGTCCACCTTGGGCGGCAGGATGATCGTGCGCTGGTATTTGAGCGCACGATTCGCTGAAACCATACTCCAGACCACACCTATGGTTAAAATAACGACTACAAATTTTAACAGCCTGTTTTCCGCAAAAAGGTTTGATGACTGTTTGGTATACAGCTTGATGTTCATTCCTGAAACTCCTTCTCGTAAGGTCCGGGGTATGGTTTCATATCCTTGATGCCGATGTAATAACTTAAATGTTTGATAAACCCCTTGGGATACTTGAGTTTGGCTTTTCGGTATACCAGGGGGACGACAACCAATGATATCCAGGCAATCCATCCGCCAAAAATCATCGCCCATCCCAGAATACCGGAAATAATCCCCACTTCGTCCGCCTCAAATATATAGATCTGAAGCGGAGAAGAGAGATATTGGGGAACCTTGTCAGCCATCAGATCAGGGCGCCAAAGGTGTTGATAATCGCATCGGCTTTTACAAGGCCACCGGTAGCAGCAAGAGTACCCAGCATAGCCGGAAACTGTTGTTTCCATGCGAGAAGGCCTGCGGATACAACACCCACTACCCCCACACCGAAACCGATCGCGCCTTTACTCATATTGTTGACAACGATGTCATAAACGTCGTACCCGAAACTACCGGCGGCAGGTGCCGTCATGGCAAAAACAGACTGGGGGATGGCCATGGCAAGAGAAAGGACCATCATGGCGAAGCAGATTTTTAGATAATCTTTTGTGGTGTATTTTTGTTTCATTTTTGGAATCTCTCCTTTGATTGATTGATAATAACGTACTGTTTCTTTTTCAGTGATCGATTTAAAGGTTTTATGACGTTATCGCATTTTGAAACGCTTGCGAATGTTGTGAATTCTGTGGTCTTGCCCTGTATTTCTAACGTGGCTTCTGACGAATTTAAATTCCTGTATGGCCCTTGATCTATTTCCTTATGCGTTGTCGAGCATCCGGAAAATAAGGTTAACACGAATAACAGGATGGTTATGGTTCTTAACATTTTTCACCAATTTTAGTTTTGAAGGTTATTTGAGAGAAAAATCTTCAAGAAAGGATTTTTATATTTATTCTGACTCTCGCCTTTTTCTCTCGTCTTTCGCCTTGAACAATAAATCGCGCAGATGATTTAACGCTTCCCTGAACTGTAAGGGATTAATACGGGCCTTTCCAATTCGATAATCGCGGTCTAACACATCAATGTCAGCCCCTTTTATCCAGAATTCAGCGATCTGAACCTTTCTAAAGCTTTGGTTGAAAGAAATTCGGTCCAAATCGCAACCGCAACATAAAAAATACGCCCCTTTAAAAATGTCTGTGGTGGCTATCTTGCCTTGGGGCGGCAAATTTGATCACCCCCCTTCGATTATGAAAAATAGTTGATATTTTGGAGAGATTAGGTTAGATATGTTTTGAGGATTACTAACCTAATTCTCGGCTCGAGCCATTAACCTTATTCTTTAGCGAGATGGAGGTTGATGGCTTTTTTATTATTTTGCGAGTTATCGATACCTATAAACTTAACTATAAATTACTAAACATAAACTTATCGTTTTTGTCAATAATTTTGTCTAATTTTTTGGTCAATTTTTATAACAATAAACACAATTATTTAAATAGTAAATAATTTGAGCACATTAAGAATATTATTCACAGGAAGGCTCAATATAAAATGGCCATTATATGGGTCATTTTATTTTGATTTTTAATAAATCGCGTATCTGTTTCTTTTTCTCGGGGGGTAATTTGTCGACTCTGTTAATCAATGTTGATCTTTTAAAATCAGTATAGGGGACCACTCCTCTTAATGATTTTACCTTATTTTCCCTTATTATTTTTTTTATAAACAATACAAAAAGATTGTCTTCTATTTCCCGATATGACTCTTTATTCAAATCAATATTTAGCGTTACTTCATTAAGGCTGCTATTTTTTTCATCATTGAGGCTATTACGAATATATTTAGGGATAATAGATTCATCCAATAAATTATTTTCACAATTTTCCAACATTGATAAAATACAATTCTTAAGCTCTCTAATATTGCCTAGCCTCCAATCATACTTATGGAAGATCTGCAATGCTTCAGAGGTAATTCGATATCTTTTATCACTATGTGTGATGTCTTCAATGATTGATTCTATAATTTGAGATAATTCATCATTTCGTTCCCTAAGTGGTGGTACATAAATTGAAAAAATCGAGATTCGCTGCAGTAAATCATTATTGAATAAATTATCTTCCACATACTTTTTTAAATTTTTATTTGTCACTGTTACAATTTTAGTTTTAATAACTTTGGTTCCGTTTGAATCCAATTTTGCAGTGTCTATATATCTTAATAATAATGCCTGTGCTTCTATGTTCATAGAATCAATTTCATCAATCAACAACCAGCCACCTTGAGAAGCAATTAAAGAATCACGCAATTTACCCAACATACTTTCTGATTCTACTAATGCACAATTAAATCTGATAAATTTAACCTTCTTAACGTTTTTTTTAAAGACATCAATAATTTGTTCTTTCCCGGTGCCAGGTTCACCATATACATGGAAGATATCAATTATATCTGATTTTATTATTTTTTTTATTTTAGCTTCTATTTCTTTAAAATGTTTGTTGTTCTTTAATTCTTTCACAGTGATATCTTGCTTATAAGCATAATAACATTGCAGCAAACTTAAGCTGAAATTTTGAACAGGTGTGTTTTTTGCTATAAAATAATTTACCCCAAGGCTTATATATTCTTTAATAATGTTTTCATCGCTAAGTTGAGAATACATAATAATAACAGCTTCGGGGAATTGTTGTTTTGAATAATTAGCTAAAGTATGACCTATTTCTCTATCACCTTTGAATAATATATCTAACATAATGATGTTTGGAGCTTGGTTAATGTCATGCATAAACGCTTTTGCATCAGAGTATTGCTTAACTTTAAAACAATAAGTTTTATCTTTGAAATCGACATGTTTTTGCTCTAATAAAACCTTAATGGCGTCTAAGTAAAACTCCACATCATCGACATATGATATGTTTATTATTTCAGGCATTTATTATTTACCCTATATGTATTGTTCCCAGTTGACCAAAATCAATTTGTGCGGAGTCTACCATATCAGCATATAAAGTAACTATGAATTCTACGCCATCACAAGTATTTTTACACTCAACCTTACCATTATGTGCATCAATTATTTTCTTAACTGAAGCCAATCCCAGCCCCACCCCCTTCTCTTTTGACCGGGTTTTAAAATAGTCATACATAGTGATAAGAAAATCGGTTTCGATATGCGGCCCATTGTTTCCAACTATAATTTTATAAAATTCATCTTTATTTTTCGTAAAAATCCAAATTTTCCCATTAGACACTCCACCAATTTCAATTATAGCTTCGATAGCATTTTTTATAATATTAAAAAAAGCGTCTGTGATATATTTTTTATCACCTATTAAATTTTTATTTGCCTCGAATTTACAAATCACATTTATATTATACTTTTTTAGGTCACAACTTAAATGATCTAAAATATTTTGAATTATAGTTGGGAAAGAAATCGGCTTAATGTTAAGTCTTAGTTGTCGAGCTAAAGTAGATATATCCTCAATTGATCTGTTTACAGAGGACAGTGTGGATTCGATACTATTTTTAGCATTTTTGAAAATTGCAGGATTTGTTAACCAAATATCACGATCCATATCTAACATCATTTTTAATGCATTTAATGGCGTTTTTATATCATGGGTTATAATTGCTGTCATTTTTCCAATTTCAGCTAATTCAAAATTTTTATTTACTAATGTTACCAAATCATTTGTTTTTTCGGTTAACTCATTATAATTTTCAGTTACATAATCAATTTCATACAATTTGGTCTGGCTCACTTTAGCAACAGGGCCTTTTATATGAGACTCGCTTTTTAAAAATCTATAATTTTTTAGAATTCTATTGGAAATTAATAATGATACTATGTTTGTTAAAGAAAAAATAGAAAAAATGAACAATACTATATTTGAAAAATCAAAGGTTGTTCTGATATTGAAATAATTAAACATATACATCAAGAATACAAATAAATTAAGTGTGACCATAATTAGCAATGGGGCAAATGATCGTATTGATAGCAAAGGTGCCATTGAATGATTACACAACAAGTATTTATTATTTTTTTGATAGCATACATAAATAATAAAAAAAATTGAAATAGCTACTTGCCAAATATGATAATAATTTTTCGGAGGCATTTTTATAGCGTATTGATATCTGATTGCGATATCAGAGATACATAAGAGTGAAAGACCCAGTAGTAAAAAATATGAATAGATGTCGTTCTCCCTCAGACTTCTAAAAAAAACCGTAATAAGTAATATGAATTCGAAAAAAGCGAAGGTTGATGTAAAGAGCAAAAAATAAAATACTTTATTATGATAATTGCTTTCGATATATACACAGTCAAAATATATGGCAGAAAATGATAAAATGACAATTATTGAAAACTCTCTAAAACTAATTTTAGTTTTGATAAATACATATATAATAAGAATAATTACAAAAAGCATATATAATACAGAGCTAACTGTTCCTGGAATTTGAGGTAATGGGGATGGGAGTATTGTATTAAATATGATGGAAATATATATCAATTCAGCGGTTAATAAAATAAGAAACGCAACCGCAACAAATTTATCTGATGACGACCTTTCTTGAAAAAATAAATATATTACTATACAAATCTCACAAAAAATAACCTGCATAGCGGCTAAAGTTATTTTGGTAGATTCCACCCAAAAACCTTCAGGGCAGACCATTTTCTCAAAAAAAATTGGTAAAAACACAAACGCAATAGAAAATAATAATTTTTTCATATCTATTAAATTTATGGAAATTTAGTTTTACAGTTCATTCAAAATAGTCTAAAAAAGACGCTTTATTCAATTATAATAAATAATATTTAATTTTATGAAACCAACATATTTCATCTTATTTTTTTTGGCCAACTTTTTTTATATAGTCCCAGAACTTTTTTCTTATCAGAATGTTCTTGAAAACATATCTATTTATAGTGAGTTCAGTTGCTTATCAAAAACTCAAACGTCATATTATACACCTCTTGATAATCCTATTTGGGCAATAGATTTTCGATCAGGTGCAAATCATAGGGAAGATCAAATTATTAGAACTGCAGGGGAAATCGATTTATGTATTGGCAAACCAGGAGAAAAATTTTTTGGGCTTCTACAATTTTATTTTGATGCCAATGATCCAGATTTTAATGTAAATGAGCAAGAGGAAGCTTATTTTGATACAGGAAATATATTTATAAATTACCGTCCTTTTGAATTTTATGGGGGGCGACCTTTTGGAATAACCGTAGGTATCCAACCTATTAAAGCAACTGCAAATGCAGCTTATTCATATATTTTTTCAGGTGACTTTGAAGAAGACTTTATTTTGTACACATGTAACTTCCTAAACTATGCACCTGCCGTGACTTTTGATTTGCATTTTTCAAAAACAAATGGAATTGGTTTTTCATATTCCCAAAAAGCACCAGATATTTCGAATATAGCGTTTGCTATCAATACCCAACATGCAAATTCTAAAATATTTTGGGTTGAAATGGAAAAATGGAATTTCAATTTTAATTTGGCCTACCAAATTGTTGATGGTGAACAATATGCAACAAAGATTAATCGAACAAATAATGGAAATATATATTACAGCTATCAAAATGATCATAGACATAGGTTATTCAATAGTTTAATCAGGTATACCATTGAATTCAAAAAAAATACTATAATACCTTGGTTTGGTTATCAAAAGCTTTTTGGCGATGAGGCTCAATTACCATATCTCGAAGAAATTGGATATGGTGATAGATATATATCTGCTTACACATTAAATTATGGATTTAGTTACCAAAAAAATAAATTCTTATTTGTAATGGATTTTTCAGAATTACATACGCCTAAATTAGGCGGAATAGATGCTCTACCCTACGGTTATGTTAATGAGCTAATCAAACCAATATATTCATTATTTCCTACATCAAACAATTATACCTGGTCTAATACTCCTATTGAAGGACTAAGTCATAGTGTTTATTACGCAGCTGGTTTAGGTTCTGTTGCACACATAGAATTTTTATACGAAATTTCAAAGCATATTAAAATTGGTGCTTTCATGTATTTTCTGAACAATAAAAATGATAATACAATAGGAAATGAAAATAGTGTTAAACAACAACTAACAACTAGAATAACGTCCAAATTAATGAAGGAAGCAAATATTGACAATGCAGAAGCTACAGAAATAACAAATAAAATAATGAATGTACTCGATAATGTAGAAATTCATATGGATGGTCAAACCGCAACAATATTCAACCAAATAATGTATGCATGTAAGGTCCCCTACTGGGAAGATACTCATTCAATTGGAATGTTTGTTCGTTACTCATTTTAAATAGGATCAAAAATGTTAGTTAAACATATAAAAAAATTTAATACTTCTTTTAAGATGAACTATAGACTATTTAAAGTATTCCTTGCTATTGGATATCAATCTTTAAAATACAGGCTCAGAAACCGTCATCGCATCGCCAAGCCAATATCCATGGATCCAAAAGACTTTAAAAATGAATTCACCTATCGTGCACGACATCTCCTTACACATTACGTTCAACAGTTCAATAATGCTGCCTGTTCTGTGGCGACCATAGCCACGATTCTGAATACGGCCACTGAAGAAAATTCTCATTCTAAAAGTAAAATCTCTCAACAAGACATCTTAAATACCGTCCATGTACTCAATTGGAAAGAAAGAGTTATGAAAAGGCGGGGACTTCAACTTAAAGAACTGGCCGTAGTTGTCGAACATGCTTTAAACGCCTATAAAATTAAGTTTAAAAAATTCGAAGTCAAGTATATCGATGATCACTTTGACATAGAGACTGAGAAAAAAAACCTTTTAAGCAAGCTGATAAGTTTACAGTCTACAGAAAATCAATATATGATCATCCATTTCAATCAGGGCCTTTTTTTAAGAGGCCTTCATCTGCCCCACATATCACCTATAGGGGCCTTTAATACCATTACAAAGGAAATACTCGTACTTGATGTAGATAAATATGGCCCTGGGCCGTACTGGATTCCTTTCGATCTTTTTTTTAAAGGTATATCGGACAATTTTGGTGGGCGAATGAGCATTTTTGGCTACTCAGGAGGAGGCTATATTTGCTTTACACTGACAACCCCAAATGAATCGACGAATCAGTAGGTATTCAGGTTCATTTTTTTGCCTTTACCATATCGTTTTTAGCTCTAAATTTTTTCCGGGATGCGTCTTTCAACATATCAAAGGCAACTTTTTCAGGGTAAAATAAATATAACAACAACAACGAGTTAGTTGTTGTTTTATTTTTTAAAACGTTTAATAGTTTAAAGAGTGTTTATTATAAGTAAAATTAATGTGTTATGCTTCTAAAAGCAACTTAATCAGGGCTAAAAGCAACTTAATCAGGGCTAAATTTAGTTTAAAGCAACCTAATCAGGGTTGAAAAGCAACCTTTTCAGGGCTGAATTTTAATCAAAGCAACCTTTTCAGGGTGAATTGTTTAAGGCAACTATTGACAAAAAAGTTGCTTTTAATTATATATCTACAATTAACTAAAAATTATATTAACTATGTCATTCACTTGTTTCAACATCTTATTGTAATGAGATATTATTTAAAAGAGGCTTTTAATAGTGAAAGATCTTGATAAGAATGCATTAATTGTTAAGTCAAATCAATTAATAAATGCTTCATATAAGCTAACAACTCAGGAACAGAGAGTCATATTGTTTTTAGCGTCTCTTATTAAACGAGATGATGAGGAATTTAAACTTTACAAAATAAAAATAAAAGATTTTGCAGAGTTAGCTCAAATTAATGGGAAAGATATCTATAAAGAACTACAATTGATCACTGCCAAATTAAAAAGTAAAGAGCTAACAATTATTAAAGAAAATGGTTTACCTCTACAAATAAGCTGGCTTGCCTCTGCTGATTATTTTAGAGGATATCTTGAGTTAGAGTTATCTGTGAAATTAAAACCCTATCTTTTACAGCTGAAAGAACATTTCACAAAATATCAGCTTAAAAATATCATTGGTTTAAAAAGTTCTTACGCTATTCGGATATATGAAATTTTAAAATCACATCAATACAAGGGTGAAGTGTACTTTGAGATAGACGAATTAAAAATGATCTTAGGAATTTTTAAAGAAAAATATCCAAAATACACTAATTTTAAAATTAAGGTGATTCAAGTTGCCCAAAAAGAATTGAACGAAAAAAGTGATATCATGTTTGATTTTGAACCTAAGAAACAAGGGAAAAAAGTAACAGGTATTTGGTTTTTTATTAAACATAAAGAAGATCCACAAGAAGGGAAAAAAATTACAAATATAGAGTTATATAGTGAATTGCAGAATTATTTTTGTTTAACCCCAGCACAAGCGAAAGAAATTTTAAAACAATATGAAAAAAATCCAGAGAAAATAAAGGCAAATTTGGAATATGTAACTAAAAGATATATGGCAAATAAAGTAGAAAATATAGGTCCTTATACATTAAAAGCAATCAAAGAAAACTATAAAATACAAAAAACATTTTTTGATGAAGAAGAAAAAAAACAGCTGGAAAAACAAGAATTTGAGAATGCCTTAAAATTATTTAAAAACAGTTTACCTAACCAATATCGTAAAGTCGTTCAAGAGGCTACCGAAAACTACAAATTAGATTTTGATGAAATAGATATAAAACGTAAAGAATCAGAAATTAAAGCCCGTGTTGAAAACGAACACAAAAATAATCCAATAGGTGTTAAAGCTTTTATAAAAATTGCTATTGATCAATATTGGGCTGAGCAGGCGCAAGTTAAAAAATTTGATATTTGGGAGATGGAACAGATAGAGGCCTTCAAACAATCATATAACAAAAATATGATCCCCTAACCATTTTAACCGCATTTAATTCTTTTATAAAAAAAATAATTTTTTAATGGTATAAGCAGGAATGGTGAAAATCTGCATATATCTTTTATAGGCATATTTGTTGGGGGGGTGTTGTTGTTATTTCCCGGATGGCCACCCAATTTCCCCCACTTGTGGCCACCAAAAAATCCCCCACTTCAAAAAACAGTTACGTGAGGGATGAAAAAGAAAAAATATAGCAATACAAGCGCTTAGAACGATGCTTAAGACAATATCTGTCAATTAGGGTGGGGGAAAAGAAGTGGCCACAGGTGGGGGATTTTAAAGTGGCCATCCGGGTTATTTTTTAAAAATTTTTCAAAAGGCAACTTTTTCAGGGTAAATTTTTCAATATCAAAAGGCAACTTTTTCAGGGTAAATTTTTCAATATTATGATTACAAAGTCATATAGATGATTAGTTTATGACTAAAATTCAAAATCTTCATGAAATATATCCTTCTTAATCCTAATTTTTGGTTTTTACTAAAGAACCATGTAAAAAAAATTATGCACTGGAGCATAGTTTAGTTGAATCCACGGGTTATTGTTGGGGAATATAAATCCTTTGCCCTCTGGCTGGAGCTCTGTCACGACCGACTTAAAAATGTTCTAAGCCATCCGGTTTGAATATGTAATTTTTCTTCTGTTGGATTTTCTTCTAAAAATTAAATTTTAAACACTATTCTTCATTTTTCTTCCCATCATTTTCTTCAACATATTTTTTCA
>JAHIVH010000023.1 GCA_018816735.1 Pseudomonadota bacterium
ATACTCCTATCCTGAAAGAAGTTGAAAAATTACAAAAACCGGTCAAAGTTCCATGGCTTTCCGGCAAAACCATAGAGATAGTCTGGACCGCTTGATTTGGGTCATATTTTGACGCTTTTACATGCTGTGAAAATCGGTGTTAAAAAACCACAATAAAATCCATTGCAAAAATCAAAGCAAGATTATATCTTTTCAATAAGTTTTCTGGTTATAATAAAAGGAAGATTCATGTTAATTGGATATATGCGAGTTTCGAAAAACGACGGGTCCCAATGTTTAGATCTTCAGAGAGATGCGCTTATTAAAGCTGGGATTGAACCTGAGCGTATTTATGAAGATCTGGCTTCAGGGCGAAAAGATGCTCGACCAGGATTAAATGCCTGTTTAAAAGCGCTTCAATCTGGAAATACGCTGATTGTATGGAAATTGGATCGACTCGGTCGAGACCTGAGACATCTAATCAATACCGTGGATGATTTACGAAAACGAGATGTTGGCTTCAAAGTATTAAGCGGGGCCGGGGCTCAAATCGATACAACAACTGTAAATGGCCGGCTGTGCTTTGGTATTTTTGCTGCACTCGCAGAGTTTGAACGTGAACTGATTATTGAACGCACTCGTGCAGGCCTTGAAGCGGCCAGGGCTCGTGGAAGAAAGGGAGGGCGCCCCCGAAAGATGACCAAGACCAGGTTAAAAATGGCCATGACCGCAATGAGTGACCCGAAATCTGTTGCTGCAGAAGTTGCAAGGCAACTCGACATTACAACCACAACGCTTTATTCATATGTAAACGGAGATGGTTCACCTAAAGCCCCAGGACAGGAAATATTAGATGGCCCAAGAACATAAAAAATGTTATAACCATAAAGTACAAAAATCGTTTTTGAAGGATAAAAAAAATGGAACTTTCAACTTTAAAAAACAATATTAAAACGCTTCCATTAAAGGCGCGCGCTGATTTAGCAAAATGGATAATAACTCACCTTGATGAAGAGGGCATATCGCAAGAAGAAATAGATGCCGCATGGCGAAAAGAGATCAGAAAAAGAATTAATGACATTAAATCTGGCAAAGTTAAAATGATATCAACAGACGATATGTGGAAAGAGATATTATCAGCCCATGAAGCCAAAGCAGGTTAAATACCATCCAGAAGCAAAAAATGAAATTCAAGAAGCAATAAAATGGTATGATCGTAAAGCTGATGGGCTTGGTTTAGAATTTGTTTTTGAAGTCAGGCAAGCGGAGACAACCATTCTTCAAGATCCGGAGGTGTGGCCTTTTTATGTATATGAAACAAGAAGATACTTATTAAAACGATTTCCCTTTGCTATAGTTTATCTTGTATCTCGGGGCGAAATTCAGATAATAGCGGTTGCTCATGGCAAACGAAAGCCTGCTTATTGGATAGGGAGGCTATAGATTCTTTGTAAATCCTTTTTAATTGTACCTTTACAAGTATTAAAGCTTTTCGGTCAAAAATGAGTTTTCTTTAAGCAATTATTTATTTTATATTCAATGCTTTAAAAAATTTGAAGGAAGAATTTTAAAATCGATTTTTCCTTTTAAACGTCCAGTTGACAAGGGTTTGAAGGGTGTCGTCGGAAATTTTGCGGTTTTGTGTGAAAAACCCCAATAAGGACAGAACAATGCAGGTATTCCAGGCCGTAAAAAATCAAATAGGTGACGCTGATAAACCCCAGCATTTTTCTATCGAACAGTCTCCGGAAGATGAAAATGAACTTGTTGATCGCAATGCGCGGCTTGCGAGTTTCGGTATTGGGGTATTTTGAAAAGCCCCTCGAAACTGCATAGTGTTGTGCTGAAGCTGGTACCCAACGGTAGAGAGTGGGGATAGATACGCCCAGGTTCTGAGCTACATCGCGGGGTGGAATCCCATCGGCCAACAGTTTTTTTGCCGATTCGATCTTGCTGTCTGTCATCTGACGTTTTCGTCCGCCCTTTCGTCTAAGCCGCCGGGCTGCTTCCAGCCCGGCGCGTGTACGCTCTACCGTCAGTTCCCGCTCCATCTCAGCAAGACTGGCCATGACATGGAAGAAAAATCGTCCCGACGTTGTGCCGGTATCAATAGAATCAGTTATGCTCTTAAACTGAATGCCTTTTTTGTGCAACTCACTGATCAGATCAACAAGTTGTTTTACACTACGCCCAAGCCGATCCAATTTCCAGACGACAAGGGTGTCACCTTCACGCAATATTTCCATTGCCTTGATATGTCCTGGCCGATCGGCTCGAGTACCGCTGATTTTGTCTTCAAAAAGTTTTTTGCATCCGGATTTTTCCAACGCATCACGTTGAAGGTCCAAATTCTGGTCTTGGGTTGAGACGCGTGCATATCCGATCAACATATCTGCTCACTCTCTCGTTGGAAACGGCAGCAAACGAAGACGTGTGCGTTTGGGATCAACGGTTATCAACGCACCTTCTTCTAATTCGGCAGCCATCTGCCTTAAGGCTGCAATAACTGGCCAGCCAATGATATCTGGGCTGACATTTTCGGCACGGATTTGAACAACACTAGGTTTTTCACCATGTGTGACGGCAAGAATCGCACTGAAATCAAGATCGTGGGTGAGTACAACATAATTGTTGGCTTTTGCATAGTCCATGATTTCTTTGTCTAGTAAGATTAAAATAGTGTAACGCCCCCATTTTTAAAATACTGTAACGGAATTGGAGACATATTTACCCCGCTTACCCCGCCCAAAAAAATTAAAAATACCCCGCATATCCAGCCGCTAATACACAAGTAGGCCGTACTGAATAAACCCGTTAGATTATTATGCAAATTGGAGACAAATAGGCGTTAGACTATTTGATTGCCAACATTTGTCCGGTGCATTCGTGTTAATTAGTGCCTGAACGAAAACCCCCTATTTTCAAAATTCCTTAGGGCTACCAAAACAGCGTTTGCTTTCATAAATTTATTCTCAATATCAGCAGGAGTAGTTTTCAGAAGTTCTTTTTCTCTTTTCTCCTATTTGTAGATACACCTCTCCTGCTTGATCTCAAATGGACTACTATACTGCTATAAAAACTCAGGCAGCTATTTGAAAATTATTTTCCACATTCTTTTATTAGGAATGAAATAGTCTGACGGCCCGCCCCCGCCCGAATACGAAATACTCTGACTTACCCGCGATTTGGATTGTTATTATCCCACACTATCCCGCGTTTATCCTGCCAACCCCGCCTGTGAAATAGGAAAACAATACCCCGCCGCCTTATTGCAAGGTGTTTGTTAATGATTCGGAATATGCTATGGCGTTAACCAAAAGGAAAGCCCGGAACGGCCATTCCGGG
>JAHIVH010000024.1 GCA_018816735.1 Pseudomonadota bacterium
AGTCCAAATTGCATTTAAAAACTTATCAAAAGTTAAAGTTGATTATGATGATTTGGACCAAAATATCTATACTCCGACTTATTTTTTGCAAAAAAAATATGAGAAGCTTTATCCTGATACTGAGATATGGCATGTGGCAGGATCAGATTTAATTAAGGATGGCCGTAAAGGATATTCAGAAATACAATGTATCTGGACTCTTGGGGGAGCAATTTGGCAATCCTTAAATTGGGTAGTAATTTACCGTCCAGGGTATGAGATTGCCAGAGAGGATCTACCACCATCTTCAATGCTGATTAAGATTCCGAATATTTTCGGATCAGGAACAATGATTCGAGAATGTTTAGCCGCAGGTAAATGTATTAGCAATCTAGTTATTCCGGAAATAGCAGGATACATTAAAAAATACAGGCTTTACAAAGGCAGGTGATATAATGTCAAATTATGAATTTGATATGCAGTCTGGTATTTCACGAACGAAGAAACTTATACGCGATTTAGCAAGACCTGTTTTAATTGCAGTTGCCGGATGGACCTGTTCCGGCAAAAGTTTTTTCTCAGAGAAACTCGCGATAGAAATAGGAAAAGAAGAAGCAGTGTCAATTATCTTTCTTGATAACTATTTCAAGGATTTTGATGATATTTGTTTCCCGAAGAATGAAAAAGGAAACCTTCTTTTTGATGTACCATATGCTTATCTTCAAGAAGAATTCCTTAATGGAGTGAATTTAATTATGTCCGGAATAGACACAAGGATGCCAGATTATGATATTAAGACAAACAAAAGGATATCAAAAGCTGGAAAATTTATAAAAGCAGAACCATTGATTATTTGTGAAGGTCTTTTCACTATCAATATGCTGAGTAGAACTCCGCATAAAGTGATTAAGATTTTTATAGATACTGACGCAGCCCTTTGTTTTACACGTCGCATTAACCGTGATACAAACCTCTATGGCGTGTCGAATGGAATGGTTGAATGGACATTCAGAACCAAGGTTTTACCTTATAGTAAAAGATTTGTAGAACCACAAAAATGTTTAGCAGACGTTATTGTAAAGAATGATTTTGAAAGGAGGTAAAAAAGTTGGATACGGAATTACAAATGACATATGGTTGTATCATGCAAGCTGTGTGCGTTGAGGATGTATTTGGTGATCTTAAGGGCGACAAGGAAAAGGTGAATAGAACCGCAAAAAAAATTTATTATAGGCTCTCTATGGTTGTTCATCCTGATAAAAATGTTGATGATAAAGAAATGGCAAATGAAGCATTCGTCAGGTTAAGCGAGTTCTATGAAAGAGCGCAAAAAAAGATCCAACAGGGCACATATGGCCAACGAATCGAAAATAAGAATGATAAAGGAATCGGGTTTGTAATCAAGACGCGGAAACAGGAGTATGTGATATCTTCAACTTTGGCCGAAGGTGATCTATCCGTGGTTTATGGAGGTAATTGTGTTGGTAGCGATGATTTTGCCGGACAAATTGCTGTTAAGATCTTTGGAGATGTAGTTGATAATAGACTTGCACAAAACGAAATAAAAGTGCTGGAATTGCTTCAGTCAGAGCCCAGCAACCAAAACAAGCATTTGCCTGTATTGCTCGACAAATTCAAAACAACTAATGGCCAACTTGGTACGATATTGCGCCAGATTGATGGGTGTGATATCTATTCAATACGGGAAAAATACAAGGACGGTGTGGATGGAAAGCATATGGTATGGATGCTTAATCGGCTTTTAAGTGTTCTTGGGTATGTGCACAGTAAAGGAATTATTCACGGCAACATAGAACCAGGACACTTTATGATACGACCCAAAGACCATAATGGCTGGCTCATAGATTGGTGTTATGCCGCTGTAAATCCAGCTCGTAGTGGAGATAGGTTTAAGGTTTATAATGAGGATTTTAGCGCACCCGAGGTTAAAGAACAAAAATCTCCTATACCCGCTTCAGATCTGTATTCAGTTGGCAAACTAATGATTTACGTACTTGGTGGAGATGTCAAAACTAATACAATGCCAAGTACCGTAGAAGATAAGCTTCAACGTTTCATTAAATTCTTTGTTCGGGAAAGCCCTATACAAAGAGCACAGGATGCATGGGAAATGCATGCTCAGCTCAGTGAATTAATTATTGAGCTCTGGGGACCTAAAAAGTTTTTGGAGCTCAAAATCTAATAAAATTAAGGAGGTATTAGTTATGGGTGGAGGATTTTATGATGGTGATGTTTATAGTGGTCGGGTTTGTCAAGACAATAAAATTGATAAAATGAGATAGAATTTTATTAAAATACTAAATTAATTATTTGTAATAAATTTCTGCTGGAGTTAAGTAATTTAATGATTGGCGACGACGTTCATTATTGTAAAAAGAAAAGTATTTATTTAAACCTGTTTTAGTTTCTAATACATCCTGATACGAGTTTAAATAAATGTTTTCCTGTTTTACTGTTCTCCATAATCTCTCAACAAAAATATTATCTA
>JAHIVH010000025.1 GCA_018816735.1 Pseudomonadota bacterium
AGAGATGATTATGCCTGGTGATAATGTAAAGATAACCGCCCAACTTATAGCACCGATAGCGATGGAAAAAGAGCTTCGGTTCGCGATCAGGGAGGGTGGCCGAACCGTAGGCGCCGGTGTCGTCGGTGAAATTATTGAATAGGTGAAATAATAGAATGATGATGAATACAAAGATCAGGATTAGACTTAGGGCATATGATCATGGCCTTCTTGATCAATCAGCAGCCGATATTGTTGATACCGCAAAAAAAACGGGTGCCAAAATTGTAGGGCCGATCCCATTGCCGACGCGGATAAATAAATTCTGTGTCTTGAGATCACCTCATGTGGATAAGAAGTCTCGGGAGCAGTTTGAAATCAGAACGCATAAAAGGCTTCTGGACATACTGGAACCAACCCAGCAGACAGTCGATGCCCTGATGAAATTAGATCTTTCTCCAGGAGTCGATGTAGAGATTAAATTGTAGCATTGAGACAGGAATAGGCTATGTGTAAAGGTATTTTAGGTATAAAACTTGGAATGACCAGTATTTTTGATTCAGATGGAAATATAATTCCAGTCACGGTTTTGCAGGCCGGACCTTGTGTGGTCACGCAGATTAAAACCGAGTCTACAGATGGATATAATGCGTTGCAAATAGGATTTGGAACCAGAAAAGACAATCGAACGTCAAAGCCATTGAAGGGACATCTGGAAAAAAGTGGTGGCAAGAACTGCAGGCATATCAAGGAATTTCAAGTAGATAATCCAATGGATTATTCGCTCGGTCAGGAAATATCACTTGATTTGTTTAATATTGGCGAGATAGTTAATATTACGGGGACCTCAAAAGGTCGTGGTTTTACAGGTGTTATCAAGAGACATGGCTTTAGTGGCGGTCGAAAGACGCATGGAAGCAGATGTCACAGAATACCAGGCTCCGTAGGATGCAGTGCATGGCCATCAAGAATAACTAAGGGAAAAAAAATGCCGGGTCACTATGGTGTAGACAGAAAGACAATTAGAAATCTGAAAATTGTCGCCATAAGGCCTGAAGATAACTTGATTTTGGTTAACGGGCCTGTTCCAGGCTCCCAAAATGGTCTTTTGGAGATCAATAAGCTCAAGTTCATTTAAATAATTTTAAATTGTTTGTGCGTATTGCCAGCAACTTAAATTAAAATATCGATAAGCGTATTAGGGCGAGGAAGATTATGGCTGTCATAGATGTTCAAAATGCTGCAGGAGATAATGTCTCTAAAACGGATCTGACGGATAGCATTTTTAATATTGAAGTAAAGAAAAGCATCTTACATGATGTTGTAAAAATGCAGCTTGCATGTAAAAGATCAGGAACTGCAACAGTAAAAAATCGTAGCGATGTTCGCGGCAGTACACGCAAACTTTATCGCCAAAAAGGAACTGGTAATGCCAGACCGGGAGATATTAAATCACCACTTAGAAGAGGTGGTGGGGTTGTTTTTGGTCCTCATCAAAGATCTTATGCCTATAAATTGCCCAAAAAAGTAATGCGCTTGGCTCTTAAAATGGCTTTAAGTTCAAAATTTCAGGAAGGCAATCTTGTAGTGATTGATAAGATCGAGCTTGAAGGAATTAAGACCAAGAAATTCATGGAAGTTGTAAATGCATTAAATTTGAAAAAAATTCTTTTCGTTACTGCAGAAAAAGATGAAAAAATTGAAAGATCAGCTAGAAATATACCAGATGTGAAGGTAATAAGAAGTGAAGGTTTGAATGTCTATGATATACTAAAATATGACCATCTGGTGCTTCTTGAATCTTCAATCAAGAATATTGAAGGGAGGTTCAACGCATGATTAACCATTATGAAGTTGTCAAAAGACCTATTATTACCGAGAAAACTACTCTTCAGAAGGAAACCATTAATCAGGTAACCTTTGAAGTAGATCGAAAGGCCAACAGAATAGAAATTAAAAAGGCTGTAGAGCAATTATTTAATGTTGGCGTTGATAAGGTTAGCACCGTCCAGGTAAAAGGAAAAAGAAAACAAAGGGGCCGAATATTGGGCAAGCGCCGTGATTGGAAAAAGGCTATTGTTAAACTTAAGCCTGGTGCAAGAATAGAATTTTTTGAAGGGGTTTAGACTGGGAGTTAAACAATGGCAATCAGAAAATCAAAACCAACATCACCCGGACGTAGATTTCAGGAATTTTCAACCTTTGAGGAAATTACTACCGATAAACCGGAAAAAAGTCTGCTTCGAACATTAAAAAAATCCGGGGGTAGAAACGTAAATGGCAGAATAACTGCCAGGCATAAAGGCGGCGGTCAGAAAAGGCACTACCGTATTATCGATTTTAAGAGAAATAAAGACGGAGTACCGGCAAAAGTTGTTTCAATTGAGTACGACCCAAACAGAAGTTCTCGTATAGCACTTTTAAATTATGCTGACGGTGAAAAAAGATATATATTGGCTCCTCTGGGGCTTTCAGTTGGTGATAGCATTGAAACAGGACCGGATGCAGATATCGTGCCGGGAAACTGTCTGCCGCTTGAGAACATTCCTCTTGGTACGCATATTCATAATATTGAATTGAAGATTGGTAAAGGCGGTCAGATTGTAAGGAGCGCTGGCACATATGCTCAGTTGATGGCCAAAGAAAAAGCATATGCCCTGATCAAACTCCCCTCTGGTGAAGTTCGTATGATTCTTTCCAAATGTCGTGCGACTGTCGGCCGCGTTGGAAATACGGATCATGAGAATGTTTCTTTAGGAAAAGCAGGGAGATCACGATGGAAAGGCATACGGCCAAGTGTCAGAGGTGTTGCAATGAACCCTGTTGATCACCCTATGGGTGGAGGAGAAGGACGATCTTCTGGTGGAAGACATCCATGTACACCATGGGGTAAACCGACAAAAGGACGTAGGACTCGAAATAATAAAGTCACAGACAGGTTGATTGTAAAAAGGCGTAAAAAATAATAATTACGTTTAAGTAATACGAAAAAACGGATTGAAGAATTAATGGAGAAGACATGCCAAGGTCGTTAAAAAAAGGTCCATATGTTGAGCCTAAACTCATAAAAAAGATAGTGAATGCACAGGATTCCCGTTCTAATGCTGTTATCAAAACATGGTCCAGGCGTTCAACGGTCATACCAGAAATGGTTGGTTTGACATTAGCCGTTCATAACGGAAAAAAGTTTATACCGGTTTTTGTCACCGAAAATATGGTTGGACACAAAATGGGGGAATTTTCTCCTACGAGGACATTTTACGGGCATGCCGGGGATCGCAAAAGCAAGGTCAAAAAATAGTCATTAATTAATTTTCATTGTAAACGTAAGGGACGTCTGCGTCATGGATGTTAAAGCTGTTACAAAATATGTGCGAATTTCGCCATACAAAGTTCGTAAGATACTTGGAGACATCAAAGGGAAACCCGTTGAACTCAGTCTAAATCTTCTCAAATTTATGCCCCAAAAAGCGGCTGGAATTGTTGAAAAAACATTAAGATCTGCGATTGCAAATGCCGACCATAATGCTGGACTTGATGTCGATTCATTAATCGTTAGTAACATTACCGTTGATCAAGGCCCATCTTTGAAACGTTTCAGGGCTCGGGCACGAGGCAGAGGCGCACGGATACTTAAGAAAAGTAGCCACATTACAGTCGTTGTTTCAGAAGACAGGGTGTAAAAAGGAGGTAATAGCTTGGGCCAGAAAGTAAATCCGATTGGATTAAGGTTAGGAATAGTAAAAACCTGGGAATCGAGGTGGTATGCCGGGAAAAAATATTCTGATTTTATACTTGAAGATTTCAAGATTAGAAAATTTTTGAAAAAAAGACTTTTTCATGCGGGCGTCTCAAGAATTGAAATTGAAAGATCAAGCAAACGCGTCAGACTTCGCATTTTTACTGCTAGACCCGGAATCGTCATAGGTAAAAAGGGTGCTGAAATCGGTGAACTTAAAAAAGATCTTTCAAAATTAACATCACAGGAAATACTAATAGATATTCAAGAAGTCAGGAGGCCTGAAACCGATGCTCAGCTCGTGGCCGAGAATATCGCACTACAGCTAACCAGAAGGGTTGCGTTTCGCCGGGCTATGAAAAGATGCGTATCATCTTCAATGCGATTTGGTGCAAAAGGAGTAAAGGTGATATGTGCAGGAAGATTAGGTGGCGCAGAAATGGCTCGTACAGAATGGTATCGAGAAGGCCGTGTGCCCTTGCATACGTTACGAGCTGATATAGACTATGGCTTTTCTGAAGCCAATACAACTTATGGCATAATTGGTGTAAAAGTTTTTATTTTCAAAGGAGAAATCCTTAAAAAAGACCAGATTGAAGCAGGAAGCAAGTTATAATAGGAGATTAGGACATGCTGAGTCCAAAGAAAATGAAATACAGAAAACAACAGAGAGGCCGAATGCGCGGTAAAGCCTATCGCGGATCCACATTGACTTATGGGGAATTCGGTTTACAGGCTGTTGAATGTGGTTATATAAGCTCACGACAGATAGAGGCTGCTCGTATTGCCATGACTCGCCATGTAAAAAGAGGCGGGAAAATGTGGATTCGGTTTTTTCCTGACAAACCGCTTACGAAAAAACCTGCTGAAGTTAGAATGGGTAAAGGAAAGGGGCCGACTGAATCATGGGTTGCGGTTATCAAACCTGGGAAAATACTCTATGAAATGGAGGGTATTTCCAAGGAACTCGCAAAAGAAGCACTTCGTCTTGCTTCACATAAACTTCCGATCAAAACACGTTTTATTGAGAGGGGGATAATCTGATGAAATCTTCAGAATTAAGAGAGCTTAATATTAGTGATTTAGAAGCAAAACTTAAAGATTTGAAAGAAGAACACTTCAATTTGAGATTTCAGCACGGTGTCGGTCAACTTGAAAAAACGTCTTCATTGAAGCGTGCTAAAAAAGACATAGCAAAAGTTAAGACTGTTATCCGGGAAAAACAATAATTCTTTAATTAAGATTGTAACTACTATGAAAGAACGTGGAAACAAAAGACAGTTGGTTGGGGTAATTGAGTCGGACAAGATGGACAAAACCGTTGTCGTGCGCGTGGAAAGAGTTGTTCAGCATCAGCTTTACAAAAAATACGTGAAACGTATCAAAAAATTTGCAGCACACGACGAAAAAAATGAGTGTAAAATCGGTGACAGGGTTTTGATAACTGAATCAAGACCTCTCAGCAAGACAAAGAAGTTTAGGGTCAGTAAGGTTGTCGAAAAAGCTGTCACGATATAATATAATAAGGAATAAGAGCAATGATTCAGGCGGAGTCACGGTTATCGGTTGCTGATAACTCTGGAGCAAAAGAAGTCTATTGTATAAAAGTCCTCGGAGGATCACGGAGACGATATGCTACTATTGGCGATATAATCGTTGTTTCCGTAAAAGAGGCCATGCCAAACTCAAAAGTAAAAAAAGGAGATGTGGCAAAGGCTGTAATCGTTCGAGCAAAAAAAGAAATCAAAAGACCGGATGGGTCTTTTATCCGATTCGATGACAATTCTGCTGTTATCATCAATGCACAGGGAGAGCCCGTTGGGACACGTATTTTTGGTCCTGTCGCCAGAGAGCTTCGTGCTAAAAACTTTATGAAGATCATTTCACTGGCTCCTGAAGTAATTTGATGATAGTTGTGTCAGGAAATAGAATACTCTGTGGAGACATGTTGTATGAATAATGTAAAAACCCTTATAAAAAAAGATGACAAAGTAAAAATTATTGCGGGCAAGGATAATGGAAAGATTGGAAAAGTACTTAAAGTCATCAAAAAGAAAAATCGCATGGTGGTGGAAAATATCAATATGATAAAACTTCACCAAAAACCGAACATGAACAACAGGCAGGGGGGAATTGTTGATAAGGAAGCACCGATTCACTCCTCCAATGTTATGTTAATGTGTGGCCACTGTGTATCTCCTGTACGAGTGAAGGTAAAGTTGCTGGAGGACGGCAAAAAAGTCAGAATCTGCAAAAAGTGCAATGAGCAGATAGATGCATAGAAATTCTCCGGAGGATGAAAATGTCTAGATTAATAGAAAAGTATAAAAATGAAGTTGCTCCTCAGCTAATGGAAACCTTCAACTATAAAAATGTTATGCAGGTACCCAGGCTTGAAAAAATAGTTATTAACATGGGTCTTGGCGAGGCCATACAAAATATTAAAATTCTCGATTCAGCTGTTAAAGAACTGTCGTATATTTCCAGTCAGAAGCCAGTAATAACTAGAGCCAAAAAATCAATTGCAGCTTTTAAACTCCGAGAGGGGATGCCAATCGGATGCATGGTTACGTTGAGAAAAGATCGTATGTATGACTTTTTCGATCGACTGGTTAACCTATCCTTGCCAAGGGTTAGAGATTTTAGAGGCATCTCGGGAAAAGCATTTGATGGAAACGGTAACTATTCCTTAGGTGTTAAAGAACAACTTATCTTTCCTGAAATCAATTACGATAAGATAGATAAGATTAAAGGGCTTAATATAACAGTTGTTACGACTGCAAAGAATGATGAAGAAGGAAAGGCCCTGCTAAAACTTTTGGGAATGCCATTTAGAAATTAATTTTTATCTCGTATATTGATATTGAGATATAATCAGATATTTGTAGTTAACAAGGAGGCTAATTTGGCTAAGACAGCTCTAATGGTTAAAGCAGCAAGAAAACCAAAATTCAGTGTTCGCGGTTACAACAGATGCCCAATGTGCGGAAGACCGAGAGCATTTTTAAGAAAATTCGGTATATGCAGAATTTGTTTTCGTACACTTGCATCTGAAGGTAAACTTCCCGGAGTGGTCAAGTCCAGTTGGTAGGTCTGTTTCTCAATATATCCGGCTGAGAAATTATGCCTGATAATAAAAAACGATGATACGGAGAAAACAATGTCTATTAGTGATCCAATTGCGGATATGCTGACCCGAATCCGCAACGCTGGTAAAGCAAAATTTAAAAGTGTAGAAATACCCGGGTCCGTTTTAAAGCTTGAAATTGCCAAGATTTTAAAAGATCAGGGTTTTATCAAGAATTTCAAATTTGTTGAAGACAATAAACAGGGAACACTGCGTGTATATCTTAAATATACAGAAGCACAGGAACACGTTATCTATGGAATCGAACGTGTGAGCAAGCAAAGCAGAAGGATATATGTGAAAGGCAGAAATATAAATCCTGTTCTCAGTGGCTTAGGGATAAACATATTATCAACCTCCAAGGGGATTATGACAGATAAGCAGGCTAGACTTGATAATGTCGGTGGTGAAATCCTCTGTAAAGTTTGGTAAACAGGAGCTTTGATACATGTCTCGAATCGGAAAAAAACCAATTCAAATACCATCGACTGTTAAAGTATCGGTTAAGGATGGTATGATAATAGTTAAAGGTGAAAACGGAAATCTTGAAAGACCAATTCACCCCTCTGTGAAATTAGATATCAGTAATGATACCATTAATGTTATCTCAACCTTGGACGAATCTAACACAGGCGCTTTTCAGGGACTTACAAGAGCGCTTATAGCCAATATGGTGACAGGTGTTTCCAAGGGATTCCAGCGAGGGCTTGAGATAAATGGTATTGGTTACCGTGCAGAAGTAAAAGAAAACCATATACTGTTTAATATTGGTTATTCTCATCCAATTAATTTTGCACTGCCAAAAGGTATATCTGCAAAAATTGAAAAAAATCTGCTGACCCTTGCCGGTATTGACAAAGAATTGTTGGGGCATACGGCGGCATCGATAAGGAGACTTCGCCCTCCAGAACCATATAAAGGCAAAGGTATTAAATATATTGAGGAAAGGATTATAAGAAAGGCCGGAAAGACAGGCGCTGCATAAAAAATATTTATAAATCTTTGCTAATTTTCGATTTTTAATCAATATTTCAAAATTGAAATGAAACTTAGATTATAGGAATTGAGATGAAAACATCGCAGGGTTCAAGAAAAGATATTCGAAAAAAAAGAAAGATTCGTATTCGAAAAAAAATTTTCGGTACGCAAGAGAAGCCGAGATTGTGTGTATTCAGGAGCGCATCTCATGTTTATGCTCAGATCATTGATGACACGAAAGGTGAGACCCTTACTTCTGCTTCAAGTCTCGAAAAAGAATTTGATTCTGGAGAAAAGACTAACAAAACTGCAAAAGCGGTAAAGATTGGTAAGGCAATAGCCGAACGTGCTCTCGAAAAAGGCATTAAGAATGTTGTTTTTGATCGGAATGGTTTTTTGTATCACGGTCGAATAAAGGCTGTGTCTGAAGGCGCTCGTGAAGCCGGACTCGTTTTTTAAACAGGGACTTTTTATATGAAAGAAACAGAAGAAAAACAACTGATAGATAAAGTCGTCCATATAAGCAGAGTCGCAAAAGTAGTTAAAGGCGGCCGACGATTCAGTTTCAGTGCAATTGTTGTTGTGGGAGATGGTGAGGGTAAAGTAGGATTTGGCCTTGGAAAGGCTGGAGAAGTACCTGAAGCCATAAGAAAAGGCGTTGAAAAAGCTAAAAAGACGATGGTAGACGTTGCACTGACTGGGGGAACAATTCCCTGTGAAGTCATAGGCAAGTTCGGTGCCGGCAGAGTATTGTTAAAACCAGCCTCAGAAGGAACTGGTGTAATAGCAGGTGGTGCTGTTCGTGCTGTTCTTGAAGCGGTCGGTGTGAAGAATATTCTTACAAAATGCATGGGATCGCATAACCCGCACAATGTCGTAAAAGCTACCATAGCAGGTTTAACTCAGATTCAGAGTCGTGAACAGGTCGCTACAAGGCGTGGTTTGAGACCTGAAGATCTATAAACGGGGAATATCGAAAATGGCTGGTAGGTTAAATGTGACGCTTGTCAAAAGCATGGTGGGCAGGCCCGAAAAACATCGAAAAGTGCTTCGAGGAATGGGGCTTACAAAGATGAATAAAACTGTGAATCTTGAAGATACACCTTCAATCAGGGGGATGATAAAAGCGGTTCCCCATCTTGTGAAAGTGGAGGAAGCTGCAGATGAAGCTTAATGAACTATCACCGTCAAAAGGATCTGTTAAAGCAAGAAAACGAGTAGGCCGCGGGGTTGGATCTGGTCTGGGAAAGACTGCGGGTCGAGGAGCCAAGGGTTATAATGCCCGTTCTGGCGGCGGTGTAAGGCCAGGATATGAAGGCGGCCAAATGCCAATTCATAGGAGACTCCCAAAAAGGGGATTTACAAATATTTTTAAAAAGAAATATTCAATTATAAATCTCAAGGATTTGGCACGCTTTGAAAGTGGCGCTGTAATCGATGAAATCGCATTGTTGAATTTTGGGCTCGTTAAAGGACGAAAAGATGGAATAAAAATTCTGGCCAAAGGTGATATTGCCATACCTGTGACAGTGAAGAACTGCCTCGTGAGTCGGGCTGCCAAGGAAAAAATTGAATCTGCTGGTGGAAAAATAGAGGACTAAATCATTATGGCGGATAGTGGCTTCCAAAACATCTTAAAATTGCCTGAGCTGAAGAAAAAAGTTTTCTTTACCTTTGCCCTTCTTTTTGTTTATCGAGTCGGTGTGCATGTTCCAACACCTGGAATCGATGCTACGGCTCTTGCAGATATTTTTTCTGCAAACAAGGAAGGTATCCTTGGCATGTTTAACATGTTTACAGGTGGTGCCTTGGAAAGACTTTCTGTATTCGCTTTGGGAATCATGCCATATATCAGTGCATCAATTATATTGCAGCTTTTGACAGTGGCGATTCCGCATCTTGGGCAGCTTTCAAAAGAAGGTGAGCAGGGTAGAAAAAAAATTACACAGTATACCCGATACAGTACCGTTCTTTTAAGTATCATACAAGGATTTGGGATCAGTGTTGGCCTGGAAAGCATGCAAGCTGTCATTAATCCAGGATGGGGGTTCAGGTTGATGACGGTAATCACCCTGACATCCGGTACGGCATTTATTATGTGGCTTGGTGAACAAATCACAGAAAGAGGTATAGGAAACGGCATCTCCTTGATTATATTTGCGGGTATCGTAGCAAGGATGCCCACTGCCGTGGCCAATACATTTCGGATGCTATCAACCGGGGATATAAACATATTTTTTATTGTTATATTACTCGCCCTCATGGTTGCCGTAGTTGCGATTATTGTTTTTTTTGAACAAGGACAGCGCAGAATTCCAGTCCAGTATGCGAAACGCGTTGTGGGAAGAAAAATGTACGGTGGTCAAAACACACACTTGCCTCTTAAAATAAACACATCCGGTGTCATACCACCTATTTTTGCATCTTCTATCATTATGTTTCCGGCTACGATCGCGAGTTTTGTCGATCTACCTATCATGCAGACAATACAGGATCTCCTGAGACCCGGAAGCATTATGTATGAAATACTATTCATTGGATTTATTGTCTTCTTCTGTTTCTTTTACACAGCGATTCAGTTTAACCCTGAAGATGTTGCAGAGAATATGAAGAAAAATGGCGGTTATATACCAGGGATCAGACCTGGTGCCCGGACAGCCGAATATATAGATAAAGTATTGACAAGGATTACCCTTGGTGGGGCAATCTACTTATCTGTCATTTGTGTTTTACCATCAGTCCTGATTACCAGATTTAACGTACCATTTTATTTTGGCGGTACGGCTCTTTTGATCGTTGTTGGGGTATCGATTGACACAATCGCCCAATTGGAATCTCATATGATCACAAGAAATTATGAAGGATTTTTGGGTAAAAAAGGGGCAAAAATTAAAGGCAGAAGATAGTTTTTATTCTGGGAGGATTTAAATGGCAAAGGAAGAACCGATAAAGGTTCAGGGCAAGGTTCTCGAAACGTTGCCAAATGCTATGTTTAAAGTCGAACTTGAAAACAAGCATCAGATACTTGCACACATTTCAGGCAAGATGCGCATGCATTTTATCAAAATTTTACCTGGAGATACTGTAACTGTTGAAATTTCTCCCTATGATTTAACCAGAGGCAGGATCACTTACAGATCAAAATAAACTATTAGTTATAGAACATATAAATGGAAGTAAAATTGACGAGAGTTAGGAGTTTATAGCATGAAAGTCAGAGCATCGGTTAAGCAAATATGCATGAAATGTAAGATTGTTCGCAGAAAAGGCGTTATCAGAGTCATCTGCGAAAACAAGCGGCACAAACAAAGGCAGGGATAAAAGGGGGTTGGTTTGGCAAGAATTGCAGGTGTAGATTTACCGAAAAAAAAGCGAATTGTCATTGCATTGACCTATATCTACGGTATAGGGAAAAGCGCATCCATGGACATACTTGCGAAACTGAATATTGATCCGAATAAAAAGACAGACGAAATTTCAGAGTCGGAGACTAATGACATCAGGAAAGCAATAGACGGTGAATATAAGGTCGAAGGTGAACTCCGTACAGAAGTATCCATGAATATTAAACGTTTAATGGATCTTGGCTGTTATAGAGGACTGAGGCATCGAAGGTCTCTACCGGTTCATGGTCAAAACACAAAAACAAATGCCCGTACTCGAAAAGGTCCCAGAAGGGCAGCTGTTAAAAAGAAAAGTGCTCCTGGAAAATAATCGTTAAATCATTGTAAATAAGGACAGGATTAAGGAATGGCAAAAACCCGAGTCAAAAAGAAAGTCAAAAAGAGTGTTTCAAAAGGAGTAGTCCATATACAGTCTACTTTTAATAATACGATTATCACCATTACAGACGCAGGAGGTAATGTCGTATCCTGGTCAAGTGCTGGAATGCAAGGCTTTAAGGGATCCAGAAAAAGCACTCCTTTTGCTGCGCAGCTTGCTGCAGAAGATGCAGCTAAAAAGGCAATGGAACATGGGATGAAAACAGTCGAAGTATATGTTAAAGGACCAGGTGCTGGCCGTGAGTCAGCATTGAGATCGCTTCAGGCAGCCGGGTTTAATATTGTTATGATTAAAGATGTTACGCCTATCCCACATAATGGCTGTCGACCACCAAAAAGACGCAGGGTATAAAATGAATCCTTTCCTTATCATTTAGAAATATACTAGTTGTTTTGATATAAAGGAATTCAAAGGAGGAAGACTTGGCAAGATATAGAGGTTCGGTCTGCAGATTATGCAGACGGGAAAACTTGAAGTTATTTTTAAAAGGCGATCGGTGTTATTCTGACAAATGTGGATTTGACCGACGTGGTTATCCGCCAGGCCAGCACGGCCAGCGAAGGACGAAGTTCTCTGATTATGGCATTCAGCTTCGAGAGAAGCAGAAAGTCAAACGGTTATTTGGGTTATCTGAAAAACAGTTCAGAATGTTATTTGAAAAAGCAGATAGCAAAAAAGGCATAACAGGAACCAACCTGCTCGTGTTCCTTGAAACCAGACTTGATAATGTCGTGTATCGCCTTGGCTTTGTTAATTCACGAACACAAGGACGGCATTTTGTCAGACATGGCCATTTTATCGTAAATGGAAAGCGCGTAGATATCCCCTCTTTTATGGTTAGACCGGGTGATGTAATCGAAGTGCGTGAAAAAAGCAGAACTGTGCAAGCAATTAACGATGCTCTTGATGCAGTAGTTAGACGTGGTTTGCCTCAATGGATCGAGATAGAAAAAGAAAGTTACAAAGGAACTGTCAAGGCTTTACCGGCACGAGATGATATAACGATGCCGATTCAAGAGCAATTGATCGTAGAACTTTATTCTAAGTAGTTGTTAAAAATTATTTGTAATTTGAACAACGTATGAATATTTACATAAATGCTCTAACGGTTTTCCCCTGAGATAATTCTGGAGATAAAATATGTCATCTAATGAACAAATGTACATGAATTGGCGGAAAATGATTAAGCCTGAAAAGGTACATGTAAGCGCGAGTACCTCTTCCTATGGTAAATTTGTTTGTGAGCCTTTGGAAAGAGGGTATGGAACAACTGTCGGAAATGCGTTAAGACGTATCTTGCTTTCGTCGCTATACGGAGCCTCTATTGTTTCTGTTCGATTTGATACTGTCCTGCACGAGTATAGTGCAATTCCAAATGTTCTGGAAGATGTATCAGAAGTAATATTAAATCTTAAAGAAGTCAGACTCAAGTCATCTGACCTTGAACCACAAAAGATTAGAATAGAAGCCGAAGGCCCCAAAATCGTAACAGCGGCTGATATCATTAGCGGCAATGGCGCCGTTGAGGTTTTAAATATCGATCAACATATTGCTACTGTTTCCCCAGGTGGAAAACTCAACATGGAAATGGTTGTCATGGTTGGTAAAGGATATAATCTGGCCGAGGAAAACAAGGATGAAGAACTGCCGGTTGATTCATTGCCAATTGATAGCGTATTTTCACCAATTCAACGCGTAAAGTATGTCGTCAGTAATGCACGAGTCGGTCAACGATCAGATTATGACAAACTGACAATGGAGGTCTGGACCGATGGCAGTGTTATTCCTGAGGATGCAGTAGCCTATGCTGCAAAAATTTTAAAAGAACAAATGATTGTATTTATTAATTTCGATGAAGATATCGAACCTGAAATTGTCGAAGAATCAGAAGAAAGTTTATCCAAAGAATTTAACGAAAATCTATACAGGAATGTTGAAGAATTGGAGCTTTCTGTACGTAGCGCGAACTGCCTTAAAAATGCAGAAATACACAAGATATATCAATTAGTCCAAAAAACAGAGGCAGAAATGCTCAAAACTAAAAATTTTGGAAGAAAATCCTTAAATGAGATCAAAGAAGTGCTTCAGGAGATGGGCCTTTCTCTTGGTATGAAACTTGAAGGATTTGTGCCTTTGGAAGAAAATACGGAAGAAGGGGAGTGATTTTCCATGAGACATAAAAAAGCTGGCCTTAAATTAAGCAGAACGTCAAGCCATAGAAACGCCATGTTTCGAAATATGGTAACCTCGTTATTTAAATACGAACGAATAAAAACGACAGACACAAAGGCAAAAGAACTAAAACGTTGGGCTGATAATATTATTACATTGGCAAAACGTGGGGACCTTCACGCAAGACGCCAGGCACTTGCAATTATTAGAGAAAGAAAAATCGTTGATAAAATTTTCGACGGAGCATCTGAAAGATTCAATATATCATCTGGTGGATACACACGTGTAACCAAAATCGGATTTCGATCAGGTGATGCTGCTTCTCTTTCAATTGTGGAATTGATTGCTTCTGAAGTTAAGGCAAAACCAAAAAACGAAAAACCTTCAAAGAAATCAAAATCAGAAAGCAAGTCATCGGGTAAAGAAGAAAAGGTAGAAGCAAAAGTGTCTGCAGATGAAGAAGCAAGTGAACCGGAAACTGAAAAAGATAGTGCCGCAGATACAGAAACAAAAGAAAAATAATTCTTAAATTTTAAGACAGCCCTGATCAATTGAACGACAGGGCTGTTTTTATTTTGTTATTACTTCCATTGATAATAAATTCAGAAGAAGTAACTTTGGAATTACTTTACGTCTGCTTTTTTCTGACGTTTGGCCTCATACAACCTTTCGTCAGAAATTTTCAAAAGAAGTTCCGGAGTATTGATAGTCTTATCTGTGGTCGAAGCAATTCCGAAGCTTATGGAAATTTCTATTTTTAAAGGGTCTTTCTGGTAATGATTTTTTTTTAGGGAATCCTGGATACGATCCATAAGGAATGATGCTTTTTCCGCTTCAGTTTCAGGAAGGATAATAACAAACTCGTCTCCGGCAAAACGTGCCACAACATCTGTATCTCTAGTCATTTTTGTCAAAATATCTGCCGTATATTTTAAGATATGATCTCCAATATCATGACCAAATGAATCATTTATTATTTTAAACCTGTCTATATCCATAAATACAACAGATAAAACTGTCTCATAGCGTTGGGCACGAACAAACTCCCTTTTCAGGACTTTCTCCATTACTCTCCGGTTTAAGAGTTCCGTCAAAGAATCGTGATAGGCGAAGTATTTAAGCTTTTCATGGGCAGTTACGTTTGATAAACATAAAGACACCTTGATGGCGAGTTGGGCAAGCAACGATGTGTCAATTTGGGGGTCAAATCTTTCCGCAGAAACATCACCCTGGTTAAGGCTGCCTATAATCTCGCCATCCAGTGAAATTGGTGCAATGGCAATCGATTTAAGAAAGTATTTTTGATTGGGGGGGAGCAATTTATAAAAGGGCTTCAGATCATTATTGGCAAGAAGAGGTGTCAATTCATTTTCGATAAGATTTAAAAAATAGTCTCTGTCGATGATATTGGTTCTTTCTTTCAGCATCTCAGAGCCGTCCATATTATTCATCAATTCCTGGACTTCTGTATTTTTAATAAGGGTTATCCAGACATACGGAATACTAAACGTATCACGAATGGATGTTAATAATCCTTCAAGAAAATCCTTGAAATTGAGTATGGAAAGAATCTTGCTTTCAACCACGTGGAACTTTCTTGTAATTTCCTCATTTTCTCTTAAACGGGCATAAATGGCTTCTAAATTATTCATAGGCGTATAATGATATTTGTTGTCCAGATTGATTATGGAATTTAATATATATTATATGAAAATATGTCGTATGAATATGGATAAAATGATTAGCTGTGTCAAGATTTATGCTCAACTTATCATTAAAAAGTCTATTTATCGAAAAAAGAAGGCAATATAAAGGAACGGTTTCAATTAAATATTGACCCATTTATTTGTAAGGCGTATTGTATTACGCAAATCATCTGGTATGTTATTATGCTTTTTTAACGGAAAGGCTTTAAGTGAATTTTTAAGATTTTTTCAAACATAAACCCTTTTTATCGCACCTGAATAGAAACCGGATTTAAAGTTTAATTACAAGTAATAGGGGGATTATGAATATTGAGGAACTCAAGGCAAAGTTTCTGCAAAAATCAGTCGCAGATATAAAGGATGTCGATCTTGCCCTACGCGCAGCACCGTTTCTCATTCGGGAAGTCGTTCGACTTGAAGAAGAACTAAAAGAAGCTGAAGAACGTATAAAACATCTCAATTCTCAATTCCGAAAACAGCCCCTCACCTCGAAAAAAGGCAAAAAGGGAGAAGCTGAGTGGGACATCAGGCTGGATGAAAAAAAGAATAGATTGTATTTCATTCTTTCTGGAAAGTTTGATCACCGGAGCGGAAAATCTGCAACCAATCATTTAAGCATGGTGCTTGAAAGTATCAGAAAAGATTTTGATGTGATTATTGATATTACAAATCTGAGTCCGGACGTCAGCAACCGGGTCCATTTTCACCTCCGCAAAGCCATGTATAATTTACAGCAAATGGGTGTCAAGTCGGTTGTCAGGGTTGTTGATCCCAAAGCCAATCCATTATCGGTCTTTGAGGAACGGGGAAAAGACATCACTTTTAAATCATTTACTGCCAATTCTTTGCGCGATGCAGATCTCACACTTGATAATGAAGGTAAATTTTTAAAGGTATGAAGGACGGGGGAAGCGCCTTTATCCATATTATCCACCAATGCTTGACATCTGGCTTGGGACTTTTCTGTCAGGTTGGTTTTCAAGGTCATGCTCATATTGCTTATGCTTGATGGCCTGCAAATAGACATTATAGAGTTCCCTGTCCGAGCATCCACTTCTGAGTGGGGTTTTGATATCAGTCTCTACGTTCGATAAAAGGCATGATCGGAGTTTTCCCGATGCAGTCAGTCGCAGACGATTGCATGTTGAACAAAAATGCCTGCTCACAGGTCTGATGAATCCGATTTCCCCTTTTGCATTTTTAAGCTTGTATCTTTCTGCCGGCCCATCATTATGTTCTTTTTGTATAGAAATCAAATCTCCCAATGGCCGTATACGTTCCATAATTTTATCAGCGAGTATCTGCTGTTGAAGGTTGACTCTTGCTTCACCTATAGGCATATATTCGATAAACCTGATATGAAATGGATGATCAACAGATAACCTGGCAAGGGACAAGAATTCATCATCATTGATGCCGTTAAGGGCCACCACGTTTATCTTGACAGGATCAAAACCCTGGTCCAGTGCAGCGTAAATTCCTTTGAGAACGGTATCAAGACCATCAAATCCTGTTATCTGTTCATATCGTTTGCCGATCAGTGTATCCAGACTGATATTGATTCTTTTAATACCTGCATCCTGAATTTTTCGAATATTTTCTTTGAGATATACACCATTTGTTGTCAGGGAAACATCATCAATGCCATCAATTTTCGTCAGTTTGCCAAGGAAATTATAAACACCTTTTTTGGTTAAAGGCTCTCCACCGGTAATGCGGATTTTTTTAATTCCCAGTTCTGAACCTACATGAGCAATGCGGAGAATTTCTTCGTATGAAAGAATCTCATGGTGAGGGAGTTTGGGTGATAATTTTTCCGGCTTGCAATAAATGCAGTTCAGATTACATCTGTCTGTAATGGAAACACGCAGATAACTGAGATTCCTGTTGTAACGGTCGAAAAGTTTCTTGTCCGTCATCTTGTTAGCAAACCACCTGATGTTTAATTATAATACCGTTCTATGGCCTCACAAAGTCCGGGTATGGTATATGATTCTGCCACAATATGCACAGAAAATCCCAAATCTTTGGCTGTATCAGCCGTAATCGGCCCGATACAGGCGATGGTGATACCTTCCATCAAGTCCTCGAATTTTTCATCAGGTATAAGTGTTCTCAGATTTTTCACTGTTGAAGAACTGGTAAAGGTAATCAGGTCAATGGTTCGGGTTCCCAGGTTTTCCAAAAGCGTATTGGCCGAATTTTCTACAAGTTCCGTTTGGTAGGTTTTGACCTCATCCACCTGAGCACCCATTTTCCTGAGTTCAACCGGAAGAACCGGTCTGGCTTCAGCAGCTCTTGGAAGCAATACGCTCTCTCCGTTCATATGCTCTTTTTTAAAGGCTTCGACCACAGATTCCGCTCTGTAGCTTTCCGGAACAATGTCGCTTTTAATGCCATAGCTTAAAAGTTTTTCCGCAGTTGCAGGCCCGATAGAGGCTGTTTTCAGGTGGCCTAAGACACGGACATCAAGCTTTTTTTCAAACAGTTTGTCAAAGAAGAATAAAACCCCGTTAACGCTAGTAAAAATGATCCATGTGTAGGATTTGATCTGATCAATCGCCTGATCAAGAGGTTTATGATCTTCTGGCGGAACGACCTTTATGGTGGGACATTCGATACAGTCTGCACCGAGTTCGGAAAGCAGGTAAACAAGGTCGCTGGCCTGCTCTCGCGCACGGGTAACCACAATCCGTTTCCCAAACAAAGGGCGGTTTTCAAACCATTTCATTTTATCCTTCAAGGTCACCACACCGCCTACAACAATCACAGAAGGGGATTTTATATTTGCCTCTGTTGCGATTTTTACGATGGTCTCAAGTGTACCCTGAACACTTTTCTGCTTTGGCGTGGTACCCCATCTCACAATGGCAATGGGTGTATCGGAAGGTTTGCCGTATCTGATCAGTTGCTGGGTAATTTGGGGAAGATTTTTTACGCCCATCAGAAAAACAAGGGTACTCGTGCTTTTGGCAATGAGTTCCCAATCAATGCTGGATTCCTGCTTCAAGGGATCTTCATGTCCGGTGATAATGGAAACAGATGACGTGAACTGCCGATGGGTTAGGGGAATACCGGCATAGGCGGGTGCTGCAATAGCGGAAGTAACCCCGGGCACAATTTCAAAAGCAATTCCTGCCGCGATCAGTTCCATGGCCTCTTCACCGCCCCGGCCAAAAATAAAAGGATCCCCTCCCTTTAATCTGGCCACACTCAGGCCATTTTTTGCCTTGTCCACGATCAGTGCGTTTATGCCCTCCTGGGAAAGTGTATGATCGCCTCCTTTTTTACCCACATAAATGACTTCTGCTTTTGGTGAGGCATACTTTAATAAGGCAGGCGATGCAAGATAATCGTAGATAACAACATCTGCGCGTTCTATGCATTCTTTTCCCTTAATCGTTATGAGACCCGGATCGCCAGGACCTGCGCCGATCAGGTATACTTTTCCTTTATTACCGGATGATTGCATCGTTTTTGAGTTTCTCCAAAATGTTGCCAGCCCCTTTATCAAGAAGCTGTTCAGCAAGTTCTATCCCAAGACGCTCGAAATTGTCTTTCTTGCCTTTTATTGTATCTTTTAAAACAGTACTTCCATCCAGATCCGCCACAAGGCCGGAAAGAATGAACGATTCATTTTCAAGTTTTCCGTAAGCGGCTATGGGAACCTGACAGCCCCCCTCCAGACGGTGCAAAAAAGCCCGTTCACCAGAAACCGCCACCCTTGTGTTCCGGTCATCAAGAAGATGAATCATTTTGAGAACGGCCTTGTCATTTTCTCTTGCTTCAATACAGAGCGCTCCCTGACCAACCGCCGGAAGCATTGTTTCCGTATCAATCAATTCTGATATGTGATGATCAAGATTCAATCGTTTGACACCTGCTGCAGCGAGGATAATCCCATCCATTTCTCCTGCCTGAAGTTTTTTTATTCTGGTGTCTATATTTCCGCGTAAGGGAAGAATTTCAATATCCGGGCGCTTTCCAAGCAACTGGGAGGAACGCCTTAAACTGCTTGTCCCAACTTTTGCACCGTGATGAATATCGAAAAGACACTTGTTGTCAACCGAAATGAGGACATCATTTGGTGTTTCTCTTACCGGTACGGCGCCTATGCAAAGACCCTGAGGCAGGTCCCCGGGCATGTCTTTCATACTGTGGACCGCAATATCAATTGTACCCTTAAGGAGAGCGTCTTCGATTTCTTTTACAAAAAGCCCCTTGCCTCCCACCTTTGCAAGAGGAACATCAAGGATTTTGTCTCCTTTGGTTTTAATAATCTCAATTTCAACAGACAGGGACGGGTGGATTCGTATCAGCTCCGTTTTAACCCAGTTTGCCTGAAAAAGTGCCAGTTGACTTCCTCTGGTACCTATGATGATTCTGTCAGTCATCAGCAGCTACCGCACGTGCCACAACTGGTTGCTGAACAACTGCCACAGCCGGAAGATGATGCAGATGATTTCACCGTTTCGCCACCGCCTGCACCTTTGCTGACAAAACCGCATGAAGACATCAGTTTATGGATTTTTTTCGTTTTACATGACGGGCAAAACGGCTTGTCCTTCCCGATCACCAGATATTCAAAATCCAGATTACATTGATCACAATGAAATTCATAAATTGGCATGTTCAATATCTCCTGAACAATTAATTCAAATCTAAGGGCTTAATAACAAACACTATTTTAAAGCCCCCTTTTAAAAAGCACGAATGTCGACGGTCATAAAACTAATCATTAGTTTATATAAAAGCAAGGACATTTATTGCATATGCGGTGATTTTATCGTGTTTAACAGATCATTTATGGCATCTTTGATTACAGGAAACTCATTTTCCATAACCGTTCTCATGTCCATGACAAAAACGTCATCCTCGATTCTGCCAATAACCGGAATGGCACAGCATCGCATATGGGTTTCAATTTTGTTTGCGGATACGCCCTCAATGGACAGCCCCACACATTTGCTGGGGATGTTCAGCGCCGGAAGGGAGCCGCCGCCTGCTTTGGATGGAAGGTCAATAAGTGTGGTCTTTAGAAGGGGATTGTTTAATCCGTTCAGTATGGATTTCATCCGGACAGCTTTTTTTTCTATTGTGTCAAAGGGCATGGTGAGCATGTTTAATGTGGGAATGGCCTTTATGGCTTTTTCTTCATCGCGGTATAGGCGTAACGTATGCTCCAGGGCTGAAAGGGTGAGCTTGTCAATCCGCAATGCCCGCGTCAGCGGATTTTTCCGGATATTTTCAATAATATCTGTTTTGCCACAAATGATGCCGGCCTGGGGACCGCCCAGAAGTTTGTCGCCACTGAAGGTGACAATATCTGTTCCGGCAAGCAGGGATTCCTGAACAGTGGGTTCCTTGGGAAGCCCGTATTTTGAAAAATCCACAAACATGCCGCTGCCGAGGTCTTCCATAACCGGAAACCCCATATCCGCGCCCAGCTTTACCAGTTCTTTCAGGGACACGCTTTTGGTAAATCCGATAATGGCGTAGTTGCTGGTATGCACCTTTAATAGCAGCGCTGTATGATCGGAGATGGCATTCTGATAGTCTTTTAAATGGGTTCTGTTGGTTGTTCCCACTTCCTTCAGAACAGAGCCGCTTTTCAGCATGACATCCGGTATTCTGAAGGAGCCTCCGATTTCCACAAGCTCTCCCCTGGAGACGATCACTTCTTTGCCTCTTGCAAGGGTATCCAGGCACAATAAAACGGCTGCAGCGTTATTATTGACCACCATGGCTGCTTCACATCCACAGACGTCACATATCAGGTTTTCGACCGCCGTATATCTTGAACCGCGTTTTCCGGTATCAAGATCAAATTCAAGGTTTGAATAGCTGCCGGAAATGATCGCCATTTCCTTGATGGCATCACAGGAAAGCAATGACCGTCCCAGATTGGTGTGCACCACAACGCCTGTGGCATTGATCACGCGGCACAGATTGGGCGACATCTCGCTTTTGATTTGATCACTGATCTGTTTGATTATTTTTTGTTCAGATACGAATTCTTCGCCAATACGATCATCTGCCATGAGGATCTGGTCGCGCAGGCTGTTAATCACAAGGCGTATGGCTTTTACAATAACCGTTTGGGGAACATCTGCTCCGGATGCTTGCTGCTTGATTTTTTCCATCAGTGTATCCACACCTGGAAGCAGTTTCAAGAGACCTTTTTTATGAGAAGAGATTTCCATTGGGTGATTATCCTTGAATGATGGCCAGTTCCGGAGATGATGACAGGGCCTGAACAGGAATCGCATCAACGATGTCCGGAAACAGGGAAAGTGAAAAACCGTTTGCCGTAAGGAGAGGTTCAAGATTCCCGGTGTTGACAAGATAGAGTTCCGGTCCGGCGCTGAACATGTGCATGAGAAGGTTTGAAAGGGCGATAAGTGATGTCAGCGGATCATGTTCATCAGCAACCGTTGCATGATGGTGGTTTTGAATCACATGAATCATGGATTCCGGGAATTCCCATGATTCGGCCAGCTCGCCGCCAATAACGGTGTGATCTACTCCCAGTATGTTTTGTTCCGCCTCCATAATGGATCGTTTTTCTTCCATAAGCAAGCGATAGAAAAGCGGGTAAGAGTACATGACAAACTGGTCCAGAACCACTTTCCCGATATCGTGCAAAAGACCTGCGGTATAGGCCACATCCGGTTGAAGGCAGGGGTTCATTTCCGCCAGTCTTTGAGCAATGATAGCTGTGCCCAGGGCATGATGGTAAAGACCGCCTTTGCTCAGGGAATAGCCAGATGAGGCATGATCAAAATAATTTTGGACTGCAACGGAGATGATCATTCTGGAAAAGAGTTCCTGCCCTAGAATAGCAATGGCATCATCAATGGATTCGATTTTTTTGCGCACGGCAAAAAGAGCAGAGTTGCTCAGTTTGATGGTTTTTGCCGTCAGCACCTGATCCTTTTTAACTTCCCTGGATAATTCTTTGATATCACAGGTATCTTCATTAATCATTTTAAGAATGGAAAAAATGATTTGGGGAATGGGTTGCAACCTTGCCGCTGCTTTTTTCAGGTCAGCCTTGTTGGGGGCCACATAATTGCTGTTCGGGGATAAATCAAACGGTACGGAAGGAGAGATGTCACAGCACCATTCCGCCATATTCAGGTTCAGACTATATCCTCCAAAGCCACCGGTCTCCGATTTGATAATCTGAATGTTGCTTTCCTGTAAAAGTTTACCTGCAATCTGGGCGGAGCGCCCGCCAATGTTTAAATGAACATCCTGCTGATTGAGGGGTTTGATAAGGGAGCCGCCTGCAAGGTAGGCTTTCATGTTTTTGGGCTCGGCGCCCGCTTTATAGAGTTCCTTTAAAAACTGCGGAAGCCCTGTTGACATATATTTTTCTGGACAATACGGATATCCGGATGACACCGGTTCAGGAAGCAGGGAGTGGATGATGCCCCCAACCCCTTTTCTGGCATCAAAAATGGCAACAGCAACACAGGTGCCTAAAAATGCCTGCAGAATCAGTGGCTTTGTTGTGTCAACCCTGTAACTTCCTGATGCAACATGATATTTGGGAAAGACTGTCATATGATATTAACCTTTAAACGTATTTTATAGAGTATGTCGTTTATTATTATGCGGCTGGCTGCAATAATCGATTCATGAATATCACCGCCCTCATGCAGTCAAGCCTATACCACTTTGAATACATTGAATTCAATAGAATTTTTGAATCGTTTAGGGGCAGTTTAAAAAAACCTTTATGAAAAACAGGTTTTGCGATAAAGAGCACTCATTTGGGTCGTTATTATCAAAAAGAGGTTTGTCACAGATCAAGAGGCAACTATGAAAAATATTCTGGTCACAGGCGGCAGTGGATTTATCGGGTCGAATTTCATTCGTTTTCTTCTTTCAGAGTCTTCATTCAACGGGCGGGTGGTCAATGTGGATAAACTGACCTATGCCGGCAATCAGGAGAATCTGACCGGCCTTGAAGAGGAGTTTCCCGGCAGATATGCCTTTGAAAAAAAAGATATTTGCGACAAGGAAAACATGCGGACCATTTTTGAGAAATACGATTTTGATGCTGTGTGTCATTTTGCTGCAGAATCCCATGTGGACCGGTCCATTGTCGATCCGGATGCCTTTATCATGACCAATATCATTGGCACCTATATGCTTCTGGAAGAAGTCCGCCGGAAAAAAGACACCCGCCCCGTTCATTTTCATCATGTGAGTACAGACGAAGTCTATGGTTCCCTGGGGGAAAACGGTTTTTTTACGGAAACCACACCCTACAGACCCAACAGCCCCTATTCCGCATCCAAAGCCTCGTCCGATCATCTGGTCCGCGCTTATGGAAAAACCTATGGTCTTTCCGTGACAACATCCAATTGTTCCAATAATTACGGCCCCTATCAGTTCCCGGAAAAACTGATCCCGCTCATTATCGAGAACGCCCTTTGCGAAAATCCCCTGCCCGTGTACGGGGATGGTAAAAACATCCGGGACTGGCTTTACGTGACTGACCATTGCCGCGCCGTATGGATGATCATGCAGCATGGCAAAAGGGGCGGCATGTACAATATCGGTGGGCAATGCGAGAAAGAAAATATTGAAGTGGTGAAAACGATCTGTGACCGCTTAGATGACATGCGTCCCCTGGCATCGGGAAAATCAAGACAGGAGCTCATCACATTCGTAAAAGACCGGCCCGGTCATGACAGACGATATGCCATCGATTTTACAAAACTCAAAAACGAACTCGGCTGGACGCCAAAGGAATCGTTCGACACAGGGATCGAAAAAACCATAAAGTGGTATCTTGATCACAAGGACTGGGTCGAACGGGTAAAGAGCGGCGAATACCGATCCTGGATCAAACAGCAATACGGAGATTAGAAACTTTTTGATTGACGGAGCCTTTACATGAAACAAGCCAAAGACTACATCATTTTTCCTCTGGATGTCCCGACGCTTCAGGAAGCCAAATCGTTTGTGGACCTTCTGTCCGGCCATGTGGGCATGTTCAAGGTCGGGCTGGAACTGTTTATAAGCACAGGGCCCGATATTATTCACTACATAAACGAAAAAGGCACCGCCAAAGTATTTCTTGACCTCAAGCTCCATGATATCCCTGCCACTGTAAACCGTGCGGTGAGCCGCATCGCAGATTTGAACGTCGCTCTTGCAACCGTTCACTGCGGGGACTCAAGGGCGATGCTCGAAGCCGCAGTAAAAGGCGCGAAGAATAAAGTAAATCTCCTGGGCGTCACGGTTTTAACAAGCGTTTCTTCAGAAGATATACGTACTGCCGGATTCCTTCCGGAATTTTCGTCTGACGTGAAACGTCTGGTCCTGAAACGGGCAGATATGGCCAAAGACGCCGGATTAAGCGGTATCGTCTGCTCCGGGCAGGAAGTGCAAGACATCAAAAAACAGTTTGGAAAAGATTTTCTTGCCATAACCCCCGGTATCCGCCCTTTATGGGATGACATCAAAAAAGACGACCAGAAACGTATCGTGACCCCTAAAGATGCCATCAAGTCCGGCTCTGACTATATAGTGATTGGCCGACCCATAAGGGATGCAAGAGATCCCCTGGAGGCTGCGGAGAAGATTGCAGCTGAGATTGAAGATGCCATTTAGGTTAGGTTCACGTCCTATCGCTCAGCAGAAGGACCTGTGCGATAGATAAATCGGCCTCACAAGAAAAGGAAGTAACGTGTTCCGAAGGCTACAATTATAGCGCTACGATTCCTTACGGATTGGGTGCACAGCGCTCAGTTTGCCTGTTTTTCCAGCGACCCATGTCAAATAAACTGATAAATCTACCTGATATTATAACAAATCAACTATTTTTAACCAAAGCCTGCCAAAATGATATGAGGCAGCCTCCATATTGAATATGCAGGCTGCCCATAATTCAGGGAGAACTTTTCTTTTAAACGATTAAAAAATTCTTGATATAAAAAATGATTTCATCTTATTATGCCCCAAAAGCTGTACGGCCATTCTGCCCCCAGATCTCATATTGCAGGACGGCCTGTTTTTCCAATTTCAATATGGATTGAATCGCGTTAATAGTTTTAAATTATTAGACTTTAAATAAACGGTAAATTCGAGGCATGGGTGATATTTGGAAGAATTGCCTCAGAATACATGTTGGACTAATAATAGCGAGTGCTATTAGGAGAGCATAAGGTAAGTTATCGTAATGGGTAAAGGCAGCAGGCTAAAGAAGGAAAGGAAGAAAAAGAGTATTGGTTTCGAGGAGGCTTTTTCTGAGAGTTTGACTGAAAACTTTCAAAAGGAATTGCAAAACTCAGAACTATGGGACCAGATAGTTGAAGAATTTGGAGAAGAGAAAGCCCAACAGTTATTGAAAGAATGTAAGGCAGATGTAAAACCGTGAGAAGATATTAAATGAAGGCTGGTATCGTTCAAAAAATCTTTTTGGATCATTTTGAAGCCTATCGCCGCGAGAGACAATTAGACTCCCGGCAATTGAAAGCAGCCGGGAGTATTATGACCTGCCGCACACGGGATCAGGGATATCATGTAGATGCCTGCCCAAGAGACGAATACGAAGTATTGAAATATAATTCCTGTAAACATCGAAGCTGCCCGCAATGCGGGGCCACCGAGACACAACTCTGGCTTGAACGGCGTAAGAATCAGGCGCTGGATTGCCGGTATTTTCATATTGTTTTTACGATCAGCCATGACCTTCATATAATCTGGCGGGCAAATCGCAAACGGTTTACCAAAAAGATGATACGCGCAGCCTGGCGATCGTTAAGAGAACTTTTATTGAGCTGGAAATGGCTGGGTGGACTTCCTGGTGCCATTGCCGTTTTTCAGAGCTGGGATGATGAAATGAAAGAGCATTGTCATCTTCATTTTATTGTAACTGCAGGGGGTTTAAATGATGATGGCCGCTGGATAAATGCAAACGCCGAGTTTCTACTCCCCACACCCGTACTTGCTTCTAAATTCCGGGGTAAATTTTTGGCGTATCTCAAAGAAGGTTTTAAAGACCAGGAATTGAGTGTCCCACGAGGTAAGAGTATCCGGCAATGTCTTAACCTGATAAACAAACTTGGAAGAAAGCGCTGGCATGCAGACATTGAACCATCCTACGAGCATGCCAATGGTGTTTTCAAGTATGTGGGGCGCTATATTCGACGAGGACCGATTTCCGAAAAGCGTATTATCGGCTATGATGGCCAGAATGTAAAAATAGCTTACGCCCACAAGGAAAAACACGAAAATCGTTCTTTTACGCTGCCAGTCGATGAATTCATTGGCCGGTTACTGCGGCATGTTCCGAAGAAAGGCACACATCTGGTTAGGGCGTACGGTCTATTTCATCCCAATTGCAGAGCCAAACTCGATCTGGCACGCAAACGACTGGGGCAGCCACCCTATATGCCGGTCATAGATAAACCGACCACGCATGAGTTATTGAGTCAAATGTTTCCGAATTTAGAGGGCACTTGCTGCCCCATTTGCGGGACAGCATTAAAGACCGTGTATGTCTCCCGTCGAGGCCGAGCGCCAACCTGGAGACTGGCCGCATGATAGAGGATTTTTTGATTTTAACAGGAGTGGTATATTTTAAAGCAGCGTATTTCATGCTTGAATCATACGCAGGCATATTTTAGAAAGGATCGGACCTGGAAGTTTTAATGATGGACCGATTATATTAAAAATATTTTTCGGTTCTTTACTTTTTTTGACAATGGAGCCGTTTTCAGAAAACTCCATATATAATAAGGACCGACGTCCAACAAACGGATGATACGGAAAACCTGGCTTCTTTTTAACTTACGGCTTGCTGGTTTGTTTGGTAGCCGGCCGCGTTAACAGAATTACTGTTTTAACCCGGTTTCCGCATATCCG
>JAHIVH010000002.1 GCA_018816735.1 Pseudomonadota bacterium
GTGCAGATATTGAAGAGCTGTTGTCAAAATTTCTCCCACGCAGGAATGTTACCAAAGAAGAAATCATAAGCCAACTTGAATATCGTCATCGGAAACGACTATCGGCGATAGCGTCACACTCGAGATGCGCTACATAGGAGACCATTTCATTCCGGGGGCTAAAAACCATAAAGTTACCATCATATATTCACCCTTTCTACAGCTCTTTGAAAAATGATATCATCATCCTCGGTTGAACTAATATTATCAGCAAGATGAATCAATTCATGGAGGTGATGATGAAAACAAATAGCCAAGCTGATATTTATCAGCTCAAAGTTATGATGCTTGGCATCAGCCCGACGATTTGGCGACGGATTCTCATTCGAAGAGACAGCACTATCACGGATTTGCACTATATACTCCAAATTTTAATGGGATGGGAGGATTATTATTTGCACCAATTTATCATTAGGGGCAAGAAGTACGGCGTATCGAGAGAATACGGGGTCTGGTTTGACGATGAATCGGACCGAATTTTCTTGAATGATTTCCAGTTCCGGATAAATGAAAAATTCATCTATGAATATAACTTTATATCTAATTGGCGTATCCAGATCCGACTTGAAAAAATTCTTCCATACAATGACCGAACACCTTATCCGGTCTGTATCTGCAGTTCACGACAAGCGCCTTTTGAAGACTGCCAGGGACCGTGGGCGTTTATGGAGCTACGGCACAAATACTCTAAATGGCACATCCTTAATCAACTGTTTAATTTGATTGAACCTAATGAAAATGCAAATGATGAGGACGGCGAGGAAATCACAGATATTGAATATTGGTTGAATGTTGATCAATTCGACCGGCATCTTGCCAACAAGCGGCTGCGGAATTATTCATTAGGCCTTAACCATTGGGATATGGAAGCAACGGAGGGCGAAAAATGAATATCAAAGTTCAAATCATCGTTGACGATGAAACCGATAATCCACCGATTGTTGAGGAAGTCGGCTGTTTCCAACGAGGAGATCTTTCCGTTGAGACGATTGGCCTCATGCTGCAAGAGGGCAAGGAATTACTTGCCAATCTACAACAATCCATGGTTAAACATCAAATAGCGGCCTACTTCACCAAGGCCTGCCGTTGTATGAATTGTCATTCAACACTTGCAAGGAAAGATTCGAAAACCATTCTGTTTCGTTCGCTGTTTGGCAACATCGAAGTAAACAGCCCGCGTTTTTATACCTGCAAATGCCAGTCCGCCGGCAGAAAGAGTTTTAGTCCGCTCACGTCTTGTCTTTCTGCGCATACGGCCCCGGAATTGTTGTATCTTCAATCAAAATGGGCCGCTTTGATGTCGTATGGGCTGACAACAGATCTGCTCAATGAGGTGTTGCCTCTTCAAGTCAATCGTGCAACGGTTATGCGGCATACTCACCAAATCGCTCGGCGAATTGAGAATGAATTGGGGGATGAACAGGTAATGTATATGAAGGATGCGAACGCGACTGGGGGGATCTGCCGATGCCGGAGGATCCTCTTACCGTGGGAATTGACGGCGGATACGTGCATGCGAGGGACGGCGACAATCGAAAAGCTGGCTGGTTCGAGGTGATTGTCGGTAAAAGCATGCAAGACCATCATGAATCCAAACGCTTTGGATTCGTCAATAATTTTGACAAAAAGCCCAAACGGCGCCTTTTTGACATGCTGAAGTCGCAAGGTTTGCAGATGAACCAAGGCATCACCTTTCTATCAGACGGCGGCGACACGGTTCGGGATCTCCAGCTTTATCTCAGCCCGACTGCTGAACACTATCTGGATTGGTTCCATGTGACCATGCGAATTACCGTCATGACGCAAATGGCAAAGGGGTTATCCCATATTGAAGGATTGGAAAAAATCGAAAAGGAACTTGAACGGATAAAATGGTTCCTCTGGCATGGCAATGTCTTCATGGCGCTGCAAACGATCGAATTTTTACAGATGGACCTGGAGATTGTCGAGAGCGACATGCCGGACAATGTAAAACTGCGAAAGCTATTGAAGGCAGCTAATGAATTTTATGGCTATATTTCAAATAACAGGGACTTTATTCCCAACTATGGGGACCGATATCATTATGGTGAATCAATCAGTACCGCCTTTGTGGAATCGACGGTAAACGAAGTGATCAGTAAACGGATGGTCAAAAAACAACAGATGCGTTGGACGACGGAAGGGGCGCATCTGTTGCTTCAGATCCGGACAAAAACATTAAACGACGAATTAAGAGATAAATTTTGTGAGTGGTTTCCGGGAATGGTTAAAACAGAAAACAAATTAAAAAGTTCAGATCAAACGATCCCATCTGTTACGCTTCATTAGCCCCCGGAATGAAATGGTCTCCTTATCGTTTAGTGCAGCAGTCGCTTCTTTCTGATCCTGTGCCGAATCAAAAAATCGTTGGCAACAGGTCATCACACGAAAGGGCTACGGCTGAAAATATTTCTGAGCTGCACGATGTGCCATTTTAACGTATACCACACATTGTGGTGTCAGGAGTTAAGTGCATAGCCCCGAATTATTTTTTGTAACAGAGCCCATGAGACATGAGTACGTTCGATTAATCATCACGTTGAGCAAGCCGTCGCCTCCTGAGAAAACCGGTCACGGCTGCTAATAACCCGGCAACAATTCCCATACCTGCGGCTCCCGCCGGGCAAGAGGGCTGTCCACAGCATGGACAATTTGATGTGCTGACGAACAGGCCAAAATATGCGGCCCATGGCAACAGAAACCGGTTCATGATCCCTGACAGGCGTCTGATGCATTGGCGAAACGATAGGGTCACTTGGTCACCCCGACGCAAGACGGGCAAACACCGAATAAGAAAACTTCGTGGTCTTCTACAACAAATCCATCGGGTGCTGATTCCTTTTCTTTCAAGGCACAACCGGGAAGCTCAAAGGCGCGGTTGCACTCACGGCAGTGAAAATGGTGGTGATGCCCCTTTCCCGTGCGTTCATACAAAACCCCGAGAGACGGATGGGTGATTCGTATCAACCACCCGTCATCAATAAGAATCTTGAGATTCCTATAGACCGTTGCCTGGTTGAGAGACTCCACGAGCTTGCGGCCATACGCAAGAATATCATCCACCCCCAAGGGCCTTTCGTGCTGTCTGAAGACCTCCTCTATAGCCTTTCTCTGTGTCGTGTTTCGCCTCAAGGTCTGATCCTCCTTTTTTGAGAGTATAGGTTTTTTTGGCTCTTATTGCAAGTGTATTCGCAATAAACTTGACAGGCAGTGCCTGTCAGATATATTATTGCAACTGCGTTCGCATTAGCGATAAAAACATGGAGGAGGACAGGAGATGAATAGAAAATGGATTCTTGTGATGCTAACCATATGTATTGCTGCTGGATTGATGGTATTCCCAGTCTTAGGAAAGGCGAAAGCGGCCGAGCAAACCGTGCTGGCGACCACCTTTCCCATCTACCAGATCGTCCGAAATATCACCCAGGGACGGGACGGGATAAAGGTCGAGCTCATGTTGCCGAGTCAAATGGGGTGCCCGCACGACTATGCCCTGACGCCCCAGGATATGCAAAAGCTGGCCAAAGCCGACATCCTGGTAGTCAACGGTCTCGGCATGGAGGAGTTCCTCGGCGCGCCGGTAAAAAAAGCAAATCCTAACATCCGTGTCATCGACAGCTCGACCGGCATCCAGGAAACCCTTCAAGGGGTTTGAAGTCCAGTGGTACGAAAAGTTACTATAAGAATTCCAGCCTTACATGAGCTTGATTTAGGGGCTTGAGTCGCCCCTTCATAACCTGCTTTTCAAAATAAATGAGTAGTGACCCAGATTCTTGGTTTTCGCCAGAACGACGAAAAAGTAAATAATGACTTTACTTTTTATGAAGTCATCAGGCAAAAGCCCGGACCTGGCGCTTGATTTTGTCAGCTCCCTGCATAGCCTGCCAAAGGTCGTACTGTGCCTGCTGCGTGACCCAGCTTTCAGCGCTGCCGCCAAATGCTGATGAAAGCCGTATTGCCATCTCAGGTGATATTCCACGACGGCCATTTAACAATTCAGATAACGACGAGCGAGATACCCCCAAGCCCTTGGCAGCCTCAGTGACTGACAACCCCAACGGCTCTATACAAAATTCCCGAACGACTTCTCCA
>JAHIVH010000026.1 GCA_018816735.1 Pseudomonadota bacterium
GTTCAGGGCCTTCATGGTGTGTATTCGTTGAAGCGGTTGAGTGAAATTATATAAATTTCCAAGGCTCGATCTGCGCTGAATTATCGCCAGGACTTTTCAAATAATATCAAACGTGCATAAAAATCCTACAGGTCCGCCCCCGAAGACATATCGCTGGTGTAATTTTTCTCCATTTCAGTACCCACCTTTCTGATTTCTAACCGTAACCAAACTTGAATAGCATTTTTTTAAAGAAACTATGTGACTTTCGTTGTTTGAATTTATAAAGAGGACGTCCCTTATTTTCTTTTCGTTGTTTGAATTTATAAAGAGGACGTCCCTTATTTTCTTATTTTCTTCATATTTTCTTATTTTTATAATGGCGAAGATATTTATGCGGCTGAGAGACGCAAACCTATTATAAAGAAAAGTTACCCAGCCTCTCCAACTTTATGCATGAAATCAAATATGCCTCCCTTGTGTATTACAACAGGAAACATGAACGTAGGGGCGCGCTCGGGGGAGGGGGGAAAAACCACTCAATGAAGCCAGGATCAACCTTGCTCAAATAGCTTAAAGCCTATTATATTTTCGTGTGGTAAAATTTTGATATGATTATAATTGAGCACCGAATGAAGCAAATTCAAATATCTGAAAATATCAATGAGATGAGGATGACATTTCTTTATTTCGCTTTACTTTATTACAGTTTTATTCAAATATATCATTTAGTTTTTTCCCGCTAATTTTTTTGTTTAATAAACCACCGATAGATAGCGATAACTGTAAAGTATAGGATATGAAAAAAATAAAGAACTATGAGGTTATAGAACGGGTTGCAGAAACAAGAGGTTCACTCGTATATCGTGCGCGCAAGGATGGAGAAAAAAGTACGGTCATCATTAAGGTACTGAAAGCAAAGTATCCCTCTTTATCGGACATTGCCAGATTTAAACAGGAATATGAAATCATCAGGAGCTTTGAATTTGATGGCGTCATTAAAACATTTGAGATTTTACAGGATAGTGACGATTTTGCTCTGGTACTGGAAGATTTTGAAGGGATTTCAATTAAGGAATTTTTATGTCGGAGACAGTTTGATATCCCTTTATTTCTGGAGGTTGGAATTACGCTTTGCGAAACATTAGGTCATATCCATGCAAAGGAGATTTTTCACAAGGATATTAACCCCCGAAATATATTAATCAACCAAACAACCGAAACGGTTAAAATTACCGGCTTCGGTATTTCGACTATATTGACCCATGAAAATGATGAGATATACCACCCCGATGTCATCGAAGGCACGATTGCCTATATCTCGCCTGAACAGACCGGCCGCATGAATCGTTCTGTGGATTATCGTACCGATTATTACTCCCTCGGTGTCACATTCTATGAGATGCTTACCGGCAGTGTCCCCTTTATGTCAAAGGATCCCATGGAAATCATCCATTCTCACATTGCCGTGAATCCCATCCCGCCTGCCGAACGGAACCCGGATATTCCAAAAGTGGTCTCTGATATAATTGTGAGGCTATTATTGAAAACTCCTGAGGAACGTTACCAGAACGCGTATGGACTCATGGCTGACCTGAAAGAATGCCTGCGGCAAATTAAGGAAAAAGGAACCATTCAATCCTTTAGGTTGGGCCAAAAAGATATATCCAATCGGTTTATTATCCCTCAGGTAATGATTGGTAGAGAAAAAGAGACAGCGATACTTCTCAAGACATTTGACAATGTATGCGGTGGAGAACCCAAGCTGATGCTTGTAGCAGGGAAACCAGGCATTGGAAAATCAACTCTTGTAAACGAAATCTATAAACCCATTACAGCAAAGCGAGGATACTTTATATCCGGAAAGTATGAACGGATCAGGCGGGATGTGCCCTACAGTGCCATTATTGAGGCATTTCAGCGATTGATCAGAAATATCCTGTCGGAAAGTGAAGAGCGGATAACGATCTGGAAGAATAATCTCCTGGCGGCTTTAGGGCCCAACGGAAAAGTCATCGCGGACATTATCCCTGAGGTAGCGCTGATCATCGGCAAATCGCCGAATATTCCCTTACTTGAACCGGTACAAGCGCGAAACAGATTTAATGTGGTATTCAAAAATTTTGTCAGTGTGTTTACACAAAAGGATCACCCGGTTGCTTTATTTTTAGATGATCTTCAATGGGCGGACCTGGCAAGTCTACAGATGATCCGCTATTTGATCACGAGTCTGGATATAAATTATCTGTTTGTTATCGGTTCTTACAGAGATAATGAAGTAACGGAGGCCCATCCGTTGATGGATACACTGGATGAGATCGAAAAAGCCCATATTCAGATTGATAAGGTTTATCTCCTTTCCCTTCAGGAAAAGGACGTCATCCGTCTGATTACGGATTTTTTAAAATGTCCTCAGGAACACGGGGATGCCTTAGGAAAACTGGTGTACAGAAAAACCAGTGGAAACCCCTTTTTTGTCAATCAGTTCATGAAAATCCTGTATGATAAGAAAGTCCTTAAGCTTGATGGTGCATCCGGTTGGCAATGGGATTTTGACAGGATCAATCAAATGCAGGTTACGGATAATGTGGTCAATCTATTGGCTGAAAATATCATTACCCTGCCGTCAGATAGCCTGGAAGTCTTAAAATTTTGTGCCTGTATCGGCACCCACTTTGATCTTGAAACGATATCCACTGGCATGCTTAAACCGATCGATAGCATTCTGAAGGACCTCACCATACTGATAAACGATGGATATATAGGGGAATCTGCTGGTATATACAAGTATCAGCATGACAGAATTCAGGAAGCAGCCTATTCTTTGATTTCTGATGAGGAAAAAATCGCCCTTCATTATATCATTGGAAGACTGGAATTAGCGAGAACCCAGGAGAATGATCTTAAACACACATTATTCTATATTGTCGATCATTTAAATTTAGGAATCAGCCTGGTTACAGGTAAAGAGGATCGTGAAGAACTGGTCCGCTTAAATCTTAAAGCTGCCAAAAAAGCAAAAGTATCTGCAGCGTTTTCTCCTGCATTGAAATACCTGGAAAACGGCATTGCTTTATTGGAAAAGAATTGCTGGGAAAAACAATATGACCTGTCCCTTGATATCTATACCGAAGCCGTGGAAACAGCTTATATAAACGGTGATTTAGAAAAGATGGATCGGTTTGCGGAGATCGTCATTGAGAAGGCACATACGCTTGTCGATAAAGCAAAGGTTTTTAACATAAAAATAAATGCAAGCTATCTGCAGCAGGATTTTAGCAGTTCTATTGAATTAGGGTTCAGAACACTGAAACTATTTGGTATCGACCTGACGGAAAAACCATATCAGACGGCGGTGCTGGAAGAACTCGGCATAGCCATGACCGCATTATCCGGCAAGACGGATGAAGACCTGCTCAATATGGCGGACATGTCGGATCCTAAAATTCTATCCATTGTCCAGATATTGACCAATTTATCCACTGCGGCATTTCAAGCTGATCCAGAACTGTCTCCGTTGCTTTTCCTCAAAGCCCTTAATTTTTTTATAGAAAACGGAAATCATCCATTGGCGGCTATCGCATATTGCGGTTATGGTGTTATTTTGGTTGCAGGGTTAGGGGATATCAAAGGCGCATACAGATTCGGCAAACTCGCATTTAAAATTATCGATAAATACAATGCCAGAGAATTAAAGCCCAGCGCTATCTTCCGGTTTAATATTCTTATACGTCACTGGAATGAGCATGTGAAGGAATCCATCGCCTCCGCCCGCGAAGGCTACCAGATCGGCGTTGAGACAGGGAATCTGGAGTTTGCAGCATGGAATTTGGCATTATCTGACATATATAGTACCAATATTTACAATGAAACTGGCCTTGAGGCGCTTGCAGAGAGGATGGGCAAGAACCATCAGATACTCAAGCAATTCAAGAATATGCCTGCAACGACAATGCATGCCATCTATTGGCAGCTTGCCCTGAATCTTTCCGGGAATTGTGATGATCCAGTCATGCTTGTGGGGAAAGCGTTTGATGAAAGAACAGTGGAACCCGTACTTCTTAGAACCAAAAACTATTCCGGGCTTGCGACGCTTTACAATGCCAAATTGTTCCTGCTTATTCTGATGCGGAAATATCCCGAGGCATATGAATATTATAAGAAGCTTGAAAAATATAAGGATAGCGTCCGGGGGTCAAATGTAACGATATTTATAAACTACCTGGAATCCACTCTTATGCTGACGCTTTATCCTAATGTGTCAAAGGATGAACAAGCATCATTCCTTAAGAAAGTCGAGGAAAACCAGACGGTATTAAAACATTGGGCCGATCAAACACCGATGAATTTTTTGTATCGGTACCACATGGTAGAAGCTGAGCGGGCGCGGGTCATGGGCGATGTTGTCCTTGCAATGCATTCCTATGAAAAGGCCATCGCGCTTGCAAAGAAGTATAACTTTCCCGATGAAGCCGCTTATCTGCGTTTGGCAGCGTCGTTCTATCTTTCAATAGGGTTGGAGAAAGTCGCCAAGGTCTACATGACGGATGCATACAGCACCTATGCAAAGATGGGAGCTACGGCTGTGATGAAATCTTTAGAAGAGGATTACCCGAACCTGATTACGTCTTCCGTGAAGGATTCCTACGGGTTAGCCAGCGAGCAAACCAAAACAGGCACAGTCTTTGAACTCATTGATATCTCTACTGTTACCAAAGCCTCCCAGACAATATCCGGTGAAATCGTACTGAGCAAACTTTTGGTAAAGATGATACAGATCGCTATGGAAAACGCCGGTGCCCAGAAAGGGGTAATAATTCTTAAGGATAAAGATAAGTTATTGGTTGAAGCCGAGGCAGTACTTGGAAAAAAGGAAGTCGCCGTTCTGCAATCGATCCCTATTGAAAATCATCAGGGACTTTCCATGTCTATTGTCCATTATGTGGCAAGAACAAACGAGACGCTTATTTTAAGCGATGCCACCAACGAAGGAAGCTTCACCCAAGATCCGTATGTGTTAAAAAATCAACCCAAATCGATCCTTTGCATGGCTATCCTCAATCAAGGCCGGGTAACTGGTATTTTATATCTGGAAAATAATCTTTCCACCGGTGTATTTACGCCTGCCCGATTGGCAATTTTAAATATCCTTTCTTCTCAAATCGCCATTTCCATTAATAATGCCAGGCTTTATGCAAATCTGGAGCAAAAGGTGGGGGAGCGTACCATTGAGCTGAAACAAGCTTACGATAAAATTAAACAATTTGCCCATACAGATCAATTAACCAGCCTTTCGAATCGAAGGGATATGTTGGAAAAGATTGAAAATGAAAGAAAGCGGATTAAAAGATACGGCAAACAGTTCTCGTTGATACTTTGTGATATCGATAATTTCAAATCCATCAACGATACATACGGACATGACTGTGGTGATTATATATTGGTGGAAATAGCCCGTGTTATGAAATCGATGATTCGAGAACAGGACACTGTCGCACGCTGGGGAGGGGAGGAGTTTCTTTTCTTATTGCCGCTAACCCCACTTTCAGGTGCAAAGGCCATTGCTGAAAAAATCAGAAAAAATATCTTCTCAACACCATTTCAATATAAAAATCATTCTATATCCATTTCGATGACGTTTGGAGTAAGCCTCTTTGAAAAATATTCAACGGATATTAATGAGTGTTTATATCAGGCAGATAATGCTTTATATAAGGGTAAAGCCAAAGGAAAGAATTGTATCGTACTTGCAGGATCACGGGAAGCAGGATGAAATGGTATGGTGATGACATCTCGTATGAGGCGTAAATGTTGTAAAAAAAGGGTAAACCGCTTCTTGCGGTGATCAATTTTGACGGTTTCGCAAATAAAAATAGTGAAAATAGGGACATACAAATAATATTTTATCCAGGATAAACATCCCTTCATTTTTTTTTATTTGATAATAATCATATGCTTTAGTAATATCACCCGCAAAAGGTAAGTATATACAAGTCGATTTTGCTATCCTCCCACTAGGCTTGTGATTACCGAATGATGTGGAATGGCATTCAGAAAGGAGAAATCATGAAAACAGCGATATTTACTTTATTTACAATGTTAGCCCTTACGACCGTTTTGTATTCAGATGAACTGCCGGCCTATTTTGATGTGAGTTACCATTTAGGGGATTATGACGTAGATGGCGGTCCAACGGTATCGCCCGATGCAATCAGGGTTGGTATTGGTAAATTCTTTCACTCCAATTTGGCTATTGAAAGTCAGTTCATAGCGGGTGTTGGCGAAGATACGGCAAAAGCAAAAGGCGTCGATGTCGATGTCGAGATCAAGAATGCGATATCGATCTTTTTGCGAGGCAATGTGAATTTAATGCAAAAAGCCAACCTGTTTGGCCTTGTCGGTTTCACCAGAGGCAAACTCAAGGCCTCCAGTGAAATATTAGGAGACAGCAGCGAGAGTGAGTCGGGATTATCCTATGGCTTTGGTGTGGATTTTGAGCTTATAGAAGGGTTGTCATTCAGGAGTGATTATATATTTTACTTTAGTGAAGACGACTATGATTATACCGGCATAAACATTGGTGCCATGATTCGATTTTAGAATTTTTTTTTCCTCCCAGCTGTATCGGCGGATACCATGTGATATCGCGGACTGCATTGAAAGGCCTGCCGTTCACGCAAGGGGACGCTCTGGGGAAGAGCGGTTTAAAAGTTGCAAGGCCTTTGTATCGGACACTTTCGCTCAGTTGCAGAGGAGAATTGTTTCAAAATCCCGGCAAAAGGTTCCCTATGCCTGCTCAGGGCCTTAATGGTTTGTATTTGTTGAAGCGGTTGAATGATTATATAAATTCCCAAGGCTCGATCCACTCTGAATTATCGTCAAGAATTTTTAATCGTATCAAACATGCATAAAAGAATTTGTAAAGTAAAAGTAGGGACATACAAATAATATTTTTGATGAAACATATCCAGTTAACCTCCCCGACCATTGAATTATTTATGTTTTAAATAATGGCTGATGATAGCTTCGCTTCTACCTGCTTCCATAAAAATGTCTTGACATTTAGTATTAATGCAAGTAATTGCTATTGTATACCACACACACATTAGAATAAGATTTGATCAAAGCATGGGCTTATAAGGGTTTCATTTACCTTAAAAGTATAACTGGGCTTGTATCGCCTGCTGGCAGGGCGGTATTTAATCAAATTCTTTTAAACATTAGTTAAAAAGCAGTTGACATGTATTGCTGTGCGGAAATACATGGTATAGTGTGGCAAACATCGTTAATTGGTGGGGTTGTGTTTTGACTATGGAGGGGTAAAATATTTGTTCAGAGAACAATCTCTGTTCTAGTCAAGACCCTCATTTTTTATTAGAAAATCATCGCAATTAAGAAGGAGGTTATGTCCCAGTTTAATTTTCTATAAAGGGTTATTTAAGAAGTTAATAATCAATAAAAATACGTAATAAATTAAATTTGTTATGAAAAATAATCGTAACATCTCAAAAAATATGTGGTAGTATGAAAATAAATCTAGACTTCTAGCTTTGCTAGTGTTATAGCCCTAAATATGAACATTTCAGGGCTCACAAAAAAAATATCAGACGATGAGAAATCTCCACTTGTAACCGAA
>JAHIVH010000027.1 GCA_018816735.1 Pseudomonadota bacterium
CAATGTCATTAACTTAACGGATTGGTTGATATCCATAATGGAAACGTCCACTCCGATTATTAAAATTTCTTGGAAATTTTCGTCCTGGTCTTATCGGTTCAATTGTTTTTACAATAATAGCTTGAATGTCTGAAATAAGCTTGCAAAGCACTTCTGAGGATCTTAGAAACAAAAGTGGGATGACATCCCTTACCTTTGAAAGTGTCTGTGCAAAATTTCGCTGGTATCGATAAAGGCTGTTTTCTGTATTTGTGTCGATTATGGATCGGGTCGGATAAACCAATGCTGATGTTAAATTTTTTGAAAAAACTTTTGCATGAAAATCCTGGTAGACGGAAAGGACTGATTTACCAGAAAAATTTTCTATCTCTATCCATTGTTTCATGGTTTTATAATCTTCTTCCACAGGCCATCTCAAATGATAGAGTTCGGCAAATTGTTCATATGGATATGTTTGGGTATCAAGCAGTGACGTGATCAGAATCTCAGCTTCACCAGTATCAAGTTCAACTCTGATCAGTCTCAATTTTAGCGGTTTAGGGTCAAGCCCCATTTCTTTGCATTGTTTTCTGGAACTTGGAAATACGGGCAGTGATATAATTTTCTCTGTTTTGCCGGAATTGTAAAATTGGCGAACTATTTTCCATCTTTTTCGTTGAATCCGGGCACAGAAATCCGCACCCCTGGAAATTACCAGATTAAATAGCCAATAAGCTGGGTAACCTCTGTCGAGGAGGATCAAATCTTTTGGCATCAGTTTTAAAAAATGGAATGCGGCAAGTTCTCGTTCTCCTGTTTCTTTAGGTTCAATGATCGCATCAACTGTTATCTGGTTGAGAGGGTCAAACATTTGTGAAACACGAGCCATAGGACATTTGCCGCCTTGTCTTGGATTCCATGCTCCAAAATATTTTGTGATGGCTTCTATTCGAGGCAACTGAACCGTTGTCCCGTCGATTGCAAGAAGAGTAAAACCATTCCATCTTTGAGGCCTAAAATTTTGATAAAAATATTCTATCAGGTGGCTGTTGAGGTCAAGAAATGCCTCGTATTTTAATTTCATCCTTGCTTTGGCCAGGGCAGCTTTTGTCACAATACGCCTGGCAACATCAAAACTGAATATGGCTTTGTAAAAATGATCGAGTTCGTCCTGGTATGATCCTTTAATAAGGTTTATCAGGAAAAATATCAGAATTGAAAAGGGAAGTTTTCTTTGTCGGATAAAATTTGTTGGACTTTGACGATGTTGCTTGATAAAATCTTGCGAACTGATAATTTTTTTAAGAAAATCGATCAGTTCGGCACACATATTGAAAAGCAGGTTTCGTGCCAACCTTATGAGTTTTGTTATTAATTTTCGGCATGGTATTCTCCTTTTTTTATAATGATTAACGGTTATTATTTGAATTGAGTATATCATGCCGACCCTAAATTTTCAACAAATTATATATATAATTTCAGTATGTTATGATTAAGTTAATGACATTGCCAGAGCATTTATGGATTTCGAAATGCAAATATCAGATTTATTAAACAATTTAAACAGGATTATGATGCCAGAACCTTTTATCTGCTGGAAAATTACAGGTCCTCATATCCGATTATTCAAGCATCCGTATCCTTTATCGCATTGAATGAAAACCGGATGAAAATAGACCAGGTCTGCCGCATCAACCAGAAAAGAAAAGCCCGGGAACAGATCCTTGAGAATATGGAAACAACGTCTCTTGTCCAGATCATTCATGCAGAGGACATTGCATCCCAGGCCGTGTTTGTTGCTGAAACGATTAAACAGATATTGAATCAACATCCGGCAACAAAGCCGGGTGATGTTGCCGTTGTTTCACGCCAGGGAATTTCATACCCGTCCCTTGTGGCAATGAGAATGGCTTTGGCAAAAGAGAATATTGATTTTTGCCATTCAATTCAAAACAGTGAAAGTTAAAATTGAATCATGGGAGTTGCCTGTCGTGGAGATCCTTCATTGGAAATTCATAGATAAAATTTATTTTGACTCATAAGTTATGGGTAAAAGCGGTGCCGTATTTACATGAAGCTGGAAAATATCCGGCCTTGCATAGTGGCCCACGACGTCAAAATCGATTTTGGCTTTGGCTATTTCAGACAAGTCTAAATCTGCATACAAAATCCCCTCTTCACCGTAGAGAGGGCCTGCCATAACTTCCCCAAAGGGTGACACAATAACGCTGCCTCCCGGGCACATGATATCCGGTTGACTGGTCAGCTCTTCAAATGTTTCCAAATCAGATGGATACATGTCTTTTGTGACAAATTGGTTGCAGCCCAGAACAAAACAACGACCCTCACAGGCGATGTGCCGCATGGTTGCCTGCCATGTTTCCCGGGGGTCTGCCGTTGGTGCCAGATAAATCTGTACCCCTTTTCCATACATGGCCATGCGAGCAAGGGGCATATAGTTTTCCCAGCAAATGAGACCGCCGATATTTCCAACCGGGGTTGAAAAAACGGGCATAGTGCTTCCATCACCCTCACCCCAGATCAAACGCTCACTACCCGTTGGTTTCAACTTTCGATGCTTGCCCATTAAGTTACCATCAGGATCAAAATAAAGCAGGGTACAATAAACGGTTCCGCCGCTATAGTCACCGTCGCGCTCGATTACACCGATGGCGAGATAGGCGCCCGCCTGCCTGGCGGCCTTTCCCAATATATCCACTTCAG
>JAHIVH010000028.1 GCA_018816735.1 Pseudomonadota bacterium
AGTATTATTGCCTCAAAGCGTGTATGCCGAGCTTTACCGGGATATCTATGCAACACAGAAGGGATTCTGTCTTTATGGCGATATCATGATCGGTTATATGGGAAGAATTGCCTATACGCTTTTTCAGGGCACGGTAAATGCGTCCGAAGACTCAGGCATGGCTGAGGCATACGAGGATCAATTCAGCGATCTGGGTTTTGAAGTTACCCGGTTATCCGTCGGCTCCATTTATAATGTGGGAGTAACATGGTATACGCCTTTAGAGGGGTTACGGTCAAAATTATATGTGTATCAGGTTGAGAAGTTTTCAATATCCGGCGTATTAAATGATCCATTAGCGGACTATTTTGGCTTTTCTGATGTTGAAGCTGAAACAAAACCCAGTGGATATAGTCTTTCTGCAGAATATTCCCGCCAGAACTTTGGTTTCACAGGAGAGCTCATATGTTACCGAAACAGATTTAAACGAGATCTTGGCCTTGGCTATGAAAAATTGCCTTCCATTGAAGGAGTAGGGTGGTATCTGAGCGCTTTTTACAGATTTGAAGATTCATTTGAAATTGGATATACATACGCACATTTTATTCCTGATACAAACAATAAAGATGGGAAAGGGACATACCCATCGGATTTGTACTACAATCAGATGGGTATCGCAGGCCAACTGAGAATGCTTGAACGGGATTTTCAAGCCTGGCTCATCACACAAACCGTGTCAACCCGTTTCAATCTCAATCGCAACTGGTTGATGAAATTCGAAGTGTCATATAATGACGGGTTTGGGGCCTACACCTCCGCTGAAAATGACCCACAGGATATTTCCCGGTACTGGTTTTTATATGCTGCAAAAGTCACATATACATTTTAAAATACATGCCTGTTAAATTCATAAGTTTTACTTGACGATAGGCCAAATGTTTTTTAAAATTAGCCAACTATATGAAAGATTGTTTATTTCCCGCTGAATGTAACATTCATGATCGCATGCGAAAATCTCCTTTACTGAACCATGAATGGTTTTAGATAACGCACAGCTCCAGAACGTGCTTCTTATTTGTCCAAAAAGTCTTTACGAATAAAGCGATGGCAGATTTCGCTTCACAGAATCATGGAAATCAAAAAAAGGTAAAACTATGTTTGAATTCCCAATAATAGAAAATTTAATCGAATCGGATGTGGTGTATAAAGATCTGGTTACCCCAATTGCGGATGGGATCGATTCTGTCAAAGCCATGCAGGATTGCTGGTTAGGCCTGTCCAGTTATATGAGTGATTTTCTGATTCCCTGTTTTTCTGCATCGAATTATTTTGGAAATGTGGAGAATCAACGGATTCTCACGAATTCACCGGTTAAAAATTATACATCCCATTTGAATCTTTTTCGTTTTAATATGGAACTCTTGAATAAGGGATATACCGGCGCCCTGAAATTTTTAGGTGATTATTTCACCAGGGAGAGAGATGAGCTTCTGGAAGCCTGGTTCAACACCTTGTATAAAGGGAATAAAAATTCAATCAAATCCATTCTGACCAAACGTATGAAAACCCTGAACCGGATCGCCAACGAATATCCAAAAGCCATCCAGGAGGTAGGACCAGAGTTTGGTTTCCACTTTGAACGGGGCGAAAACGAAAAAGTTTGCGAAACGAATCGTTTCATCCTTTACAGAATTTCTCCCACAGATAACCATATGGTGACCGATGACCGTCTCAAACCGGTTGTCATCATCCCTCCCTATGTGCTTGGAGAGAACATTCTGGCTTTTCTGCCTTATGAAAATCGAAGCTATGCCCATGCCTTCGCCAATCAGGGTATTCCTACGTATATCCGTGTTTTAAAAGACATCCAGAAACATGAGGCCGTACAAATCATGGCAGGAGAAGATGATGCTGCAGACTTAAGGTTGTTTCTGGAAATCCTCAGAAAAAAACATGGGCAGCCTGTAACCTTGAACGGGTATTGCCAGGGGGGATTCATCACAGTTTGTGATCTCGTTTCTGGAGAACTTGACGGGCTTGTGGATGCCTTGATTACATGCGTTTCACCTATTGACGGATCCAAATGTTCGGGCCTTGTCAATTTTCTGAAAAGTCTTCCTGAACGTTACAATGACCTCGCTTACGGAATAAAGACGCTTCCTAATGGAAACCAAGTGGCTGACGGGAAGCTGATGAGCTGGGTATATAAACTCAAAAGCATTGATACTGAGTCTCCCCTTGCCTCTTATTTGCGTGACATGCTTATGTTGAGCAGTTGTGATTGCACCCAGTTTGCTTTCAATAAAACAGCCACAGCCTTGAACTACTGGTTACGAAATGACAGAACAAATATCCCTCTGGGGATTACAAAGCTAAGTTTCAGCTCTTTCAATACACCGATCGCAAGGGATGGAACTCTCCCGGTGAAATTGTTCGGCCGGAAGCTCAATATTAAACGAATCAAAGAAAAAAAGATTCCATGGCTGATCTGTTATGGAGAAAAGGATGATCTGGTAGAGGCGGGCTCGTCCCTTGCGCCAATGGAATATATGGCGGTGGAAACCTCACCTTTTCCCAAAGGCCATGTGGCCATTGCAACATCATGGTCGAATCCGAAGTCAAAATACGCCCTTCATACCCGATTTGGCAAGGGGAAACACAGAGGGCCGGTCAGATTCCAATTGGATCAGAACAGCTATCTGCCCTGATCGGAGAAATGCGCTAAAGAATGTTGCCCAGAATGTAATTGGTGATACTTGACTTTAACTTACCCTCCGGATATTTTTTCAGAGCGTCATGGCAATTCCTGCACTGAAAAACAGCGTCATCGGTTTGCATCAGTTTGTCAAAAGAAATTTTCTCTCCGCAAACATCGCAGCACTCATCAATCATGCATCCGATACCTCCAAAATAATTGTGGCTTTTGACAATAAAATGGATGCCCACACCAAAACGGTCATTATAATCCTCCGGACATGTCAGTCCTCTACACCACGTAACACGTCCGAAAAAACCACGATAAATATTGCTGTAACCTGTTTCAGACATGTTGATGTAAATACCTGTGCCAGAATCAAGCTGGTATTGGCAAATCAGGCACATGCCGCTTCTGCTGTTATTCTGCATCAAGGCATCCGTATAATGGCCATCGGGTTTTTCTGAAATCAGAATGGGTGCTTCAAATGTGTCACGAGGGTATTGTCGTCGTTGGTTCTGATACATATCTTTCCTCCGGGTTTAAATGAAAAAACAGGAGGCACGAATAGCCTCACTCCAAAACACTTGTCCTTTACTACGGCGAAGTGGAAAAAATAACGTGCTGGAATCAAGGAGGAATATTCATGAAATCAAATATGCAATTTGCTTTTGGCAAACACACTCCGCGCTTATTAATGATTGTTACGAAATTATATATAGGGGATGAGAGACTGTCAATAAGTTTAAGGGGGGCTTCGAAATTAAAAAAAATCCACACACCAATCCACATATCAACGCAAGGCAAGTTCTTCAGGTGAAGGAAAAAAGTCGGAAATGACCTTAACTTTACCCATAGGCTCATCCGTGTATTTTATTTTGGCTGTCATATATTTTCTTTCCTTTCCGCCAATATCCGGCGCCAATAATTTTGATTTTGTTTTTTCTGTAGGTAAACCTAACTTTAAACAATGCGGATTATGAATTTTTGTTGTTTATAATAAACATATATGCTAAATGTTAAAAAAGTGTTTATTATGAATGACAAATATTAAAAAGTGAATCGCATGAAAACACCCGACTATATTGAGCGACCCATTTATTTGGACCGTGTTATGCCATATGTGAAAAAAGATATTATCAAAATATTTATTGGTCAGCGGCGGGTTGGGAAAAGCTATATGCTGTTTCAGTTAATGGACCGAATTTCAACCCTGAATCCTGATGGCCAGCAGATTTATATCAATAAGGAACTCTATGAGTTTACAAACATTCGCAATGCTGAGGACCTCCTCAATTACATCGCTTCTCATCGCCAATCAGATCGTTATTTGTCGCTTTTTATAGATGAGTTGCAGGATATCGAAGGCTTTGAAACAGCGCTTCGGAGTCTTCAGGCTGAAGGGAATGTGGATATCTATGGGACCGGCAGCAATGCAAAATTGTTATCCGGTGAATTGGCAACATATCTGTCCGGACGATACATTGAAATCAAGGTGTATGGTTTGAGTTATGGAGAATTTTTAACATTTCATGGATTGGAAAGAGGATCCAGTAGCCTGCAGAGCTACCTAAAGTTCGGTGGACTGCCATATTTGCGTCATCTTTCATTGGATGATACCGTGGTTTTTGATTACCTGAAGAATGTGACCGATGCGATTTTACTCAAAGATATCGTATCCCGCTATGATATCCGCAATGTCTCATTTTTACAACGGCTCGCGCGATTTCTGGCTGATAACGTGGGTAGTTTAGTCACCGCCCGGAAAATCAGTGCGTACCTGAAATCCCAGAAAATAAAAATTTCTCACAATCTAGTGCTTGACTATTTAACATACCTTTCAAACGCCTTGCTGGTATTGCCTGCAAAACGGTATGAGATTGTCGGAAAAAAGATATTCGAAATTGGTGAGAAATATTACTTTGAAGATTTGGGTATCCGTCATGCATTGGTAGGGTTTCGGCCAACGGATATAAATAAGGTTATAGAAAATGTGATTTTTACGCATTTGAAAATTTCAGGTTACGATGTGTCCGTGGGTCAGATCGGCAAAAAGGAAGTGGACTTCGTTTGTGAGAAGGATGCTGAACGCTTGTATATTCAAGCAACATACATGATTACCGATGACAAAGTCAGGGACCGGGAGTACGGCAACTTACTGGCAATCCCTGACAACTACCCCAAGAAAGTCGTCTCAATGGATACTGTTCCCGGTGGATCCTATCAAGGTGTGAATCATATTTACCTGGAAGATTTTTTACTTTTTTGAAAATAATTTAAAAATAGTCACCCAAATAATATAGATAAGGTTGTATATATGTAAAATTTCAGGTGGATATTATAAATTTTCTAATTTTTTTTATCATATTTTCAATTCAATATCATACTGAGTCGCTTCGAAATAAAAGCGCCTTATATTGAAATAACGCATGATCTTTGTATTGTTATAATTATTTAATAAGCTCTATCCCTTTATCTGTAATTTTTATCTTATGTTGTTTATATAGTTTGCCGATTGCTTGCTTAAAAACTTTTTTACTTACTTGAAACTCATTTTTTATATCTTCCGGGGAACTTTTGAGAGGCGTCAAAATAAATAATGGAGTTTAAATCAAGATAATTGAAGTGTCAGGGTCGTGAAGTGCTTTTGAGTAAAGGTTTTAAAAGAGGTGAAGCATCTCAAATCATGGCTCACCCCCTTTATTTGCTGTTAAAAC
>JAHIVH010000029.1 GCA_018816735.1 Pseudomonadota bacterium
AATCTCCCCTTGATACTTTCGGTAATGAAAAATCATATCCATCAAAAATACTCATGGGCTGGTGATAAAAAATTGCTTTTTGAGGGGATGTCTATCTCATAATTACGGGCAGAAATTTACCGTGAAAATCTATGTTGAATATATAGATAGTAAGGGAGATTATTCCTTTAACCTTTAACCTTTGGCCCTGTCTTCATCCCAGTTGTGCAGGATCATTGAAATAAGGCCTTCTGCGATGGATTTGGCATCGGTTTCTCCTTCACGGAAAAGGCCCTGAATACCAATGCCATGGGCGGCTCCCAGAATGGCAATGGACGCAGCCCGCGGATCTTTGATGTCCGGATATTTGGAAAAAAGCCGTGCGGCGTTCTGCAGGAAAGGCTCATAAACCTCTTTCAGCCGTTTCTCCACCGGATGATTGCTGCCTGCGAATTCCGTAGACAGCATGGCGAGACAAATGGTCGCCTCAGGATACCGGTCAAAGTGTGATAGCATGGTCCGGATCATCTCCTCCACCACCTCGATGGCGCCTTCTTTCTTCTTTTCAAGAAAATCCGCATACATCATCATGCCTTTGGACAGCCAGTCGATCACGGCATAAAGGATGGCTTCCTTGGTCGGAAAATGATGAAACACGGCGCCTGTGGTCAGATTGATTTCACGGGCAATATCCGAAATGGTGGTTTTGTGGTACCCTTCTCTGGCAAACAGTTTTGTGGAGGCCCGGATAATGTTCCGCCGTGTTTTTAACGCTTTTTCTTCTTTTATGGATGCAGGCTTGTCTTTCATGAACCAAGGATATACCCTGTTTAACCGTCTTTTTCAACCTCCTTTAATGCCTGATTCTGATAGGCATGAAACAAATCATGGCAGAACTGGTCCCACCTGCTGCAGACTTTTTTTGTCTCTTCATCCATTTGAAGCAGCGTGCCATGAGATATCAGTTGATGAATCTCTTCTTCCAGGGTTTCCACAATGGATTCATCTGAATCTTTTAGTATGTTTCTCACAAATTCCTTTGGCGAATACCATTCCCTCACCTTGTGAAAATCGAGGTAAATCTGGGTTAAAAGAACATTTCTCGGACCCTCCCACAATTCATTGATCATGCCATCCCGGAACATCCGTGGCATGGACGAAAAATCCTCCATCACACCGTGGCCGCCATAGACACTCATGCCCAGCCTCGACATATCGAGGACATCCTTTGTGGTTGCAATTTTCTGGAGCATGATCAGTTCACGGACATTGAACCGGTCTTTCTGCAAAGGCACATTCCCCCTGCCATCCAGCTTCTGGTTAAGGCCATCTCTAAACCGAAGAAAGGACTGATAGAGTTTGAATGCCCCGGCAGTGGTCCGTTTTGCGCACCATTCCATCTGTTCAAGCTGATTGGCAAGCATGGGAAACTGATCGATCGGAACACCAAAAGCCGTTCTGAAAGCCGCATAGCGCTTGGCCTCTCTGACCGCACGGGCCATGCCGGCCGCGCCGCCGATGCCAACAGTCAACCGGGAATACGTCAGAACAATTCCCACCACATTGGCAAGCCCCCGTTCCAGAGGACCTATCGGATAGGCCACAGCCCCGTTATAGGTAATTTCAGCGGTGGGCAATTCACAGGTCCCCATCTTCCATTTGATCCGGTCAATGGTATATCCGTTTCTGATTTCCTTTTCCTTATCTCTGGGCAGCCAGGACGGTACGATAAACAGGCCAATTTTTTCAGACCCCACCGGTTTGGCTGTGACAACCGCATAATCGGCATGGGTTGCAGAACAGAAAAATTTTTTCCCGTAAAGTCTGAAAAGGCCGTTTTCAGGTACAGCTTCCAGGAGATTGGCTGGCACGTCCGATCCACCCTGAATTTCCGACAGATACTGGGCGCCAATGGCAAAATCACCATCCATACCTTCACTGAGGTGCCCGAGAATTGTCTCCAGCTCCGGTGTGCGGGAAAATGCCCGCATGAGTTCCACCAGGCCTTCGGTGCAGGTGAGCGGACAGACGACCCCTGCTTCACTGTTCTGGTAAATCAGGTACATCTTGACCAGTTTTTCCCAGGGAGACGTTTTTTTTGAAAAAAGGCCTTCTCCAAAGACCTCCTTTTCCATAATGAGCGTCTCAGCCGGCCGGACAATGCGGTCAATCCGGTGGTTATGCCCGTCATAATGCGTCATGTAGGGCCTTTTATCCGGCGTGGCAATGGTGTCTGCAAAATCACGCCATCTAAAAGATACTTTTTCTGAAAGCGCTTTTGCCGCTTTATCGATTTTTTCCCATTCCCCGCCTACAAAGTGCCTGACGGTTTTCCGGAAAAACAAGTCATCCTGGTAATAGTTCACATGGTTTCGCCATTCAAGAAAAGCATCAAATGAATAGGGGTTGTTGCGATCGGGTAATGCCATGGTATGGTCCTCCGCCTGAGTTGATGGTTGGCAATAAATATGCATATTACATAGTACCTGATATGTGATATGTCAACTGGAAATTAATAACCAAATCAAATAGACCTTAATTTTCTGAAAAACACATCCGTCAGGCCGATTTCACGTTTGGTATTCCATAAGGCAAACTTGAAACGGGAGATGCGGAAAGCGTTTTATTTGCACCTCATCAAATCCAAGGCCTTTATACCAGTTTTTCAATTCCGTGTGTTCAGCGATGATGCCAATGCTGACGCTGCATGCTCCATTTAATGTTGCACATTCCAGGGCATGTCGGACAAGAGAGATGCCATGGTGTTTCCCTCGCATTTCCGGGAGAACAGAAAGACGTTCAATATAGCAAATATCGGTGTTTGGACTCTCAAGACCGACACAGCCTATGGGATAACCATCTATTGCCATTATAAAATACTGAACGCCCCTTGCCATGTCAGATTCGATCCAGGATGTTGTGCAGTTTGACGGGTGTTTAGGGCAATTTTCCGGTGTCAATAAAAACCGTGCGGCAACATCACGAAACGATTCGCGAATGATGTGCGCAAGCACATTACGGTCCGCTATAGTTGCTTCCCGAATAGTAGCTGATTGATCCATAATGAGACTCCCGATTCCCCGGTTCACCAGGAGCAGTGACTCCGGAAAACCTTTAGAAAGTTAAAATTTTTCAACGTGCCCGTTTGCTTTTTTCATTTGATCATCTTTCGAAAAATTGCTTTAAAATTAACCGGCACCGCGCGGGGTTATCTATCAAAAAAAACAAGCTGTTCCACGGCCGGTTGAATTTATGGTCATCCGTTCTCCAAATCCAGCTTAACACCAAGCCAATCCATGGCATCGTCGATACTCCTGAAAACCTCCGTATTGATATCAGCCCCATCAACAAGGGCCTGATGCACTCGAGAAGTGCCAAAGGCCAGGTCCCTTGGTGATACAAAAGCACATCTCTCTCCGAAAAAAATATGAGCATAATCTTTCTTCTTTTGAGCAATTGAATATGCTTCTTCTGGCAATATTCTGATGCTATCAATCATTCTGTAATCGACGAGCTTTTTCATTGGCGATGTATATCTGGCATCTGCGGCCAAGGCTTCAAGATGTTTGGTTACATCACTACCGGTAACAACACCAGAACCTACTGCAAGGATTAATTTTTTATCTATTAAGATGTCGTATTCTATAGACATACCATATCTCCAAATCGAACCAGCCAGGGGGGGGGCTGGAATCCTCGCAAGCAATGGGAATGATACAGATTCCTTCCCAAGTGATTCATATAAAAAAAGCCGGCGTAAATCAATCCTCTTTCATGGGCGTTCGGGTGAGGTCATTTTTTTCCAGGGATACGAGTTCAGCAATCACGGAACCGATCTTGGATTTTCCCTTGATCAGAATCGGCACCTTATATTGATCGGTAGTTACCCAGATATCCATAAAATCACTTTTATCCTTGGCCGTATGAACATTTCCAAGGCCATTTACATTCAACTGAAGATGAATGGTTTCTTTGGGCTCATGCCCTCTGATGTCGATAATCTCGTTTCCGATCACATAAACATTTCCGGCAAGCACCTTGCTGCCATTGGTCACTGCGGCACGAATGGTCTTGTTATCACCCAGGTTGGCCACCTGGCATCTCAGATAATACATGGCGGAAAAAACATCAAACGTATCCGGTGGCATACCCACGCTTTTCTTCTTTTTGGTGGTCTTGTCTTTTTTCTTTTTGTTGTTCGAATAAAGCACCTTGTTATTGATCCAGTCAAAATTCAGAACAACTGTCTCCTCTGCTTTCCGGTCGATATCGGATGATGTATAAAATGCAGATCGCTTCATATCCACCTGTGGATAGGCGTCAATCTGAATACGGTATTTGTAGAACGTGTCTGCAAACGGGCTGGTCTGTCCGGTCAGATAGAAGTGACGGACGTTCACATTTTCAATTTTTTTATCCGGAAGCACATCGAGAACGACTTCCCCTATGATAAATTTATTCCACTTGATTTTGTAGATCAGCCGTTCGCCCGGTTCAAAGGGAATGACGGCGGATGCGGCATAAGAGGAATATGAAGGCAGAACCATTAAAATCATCATGGCAAGCGCACGTTTGACCAGACAATTTTTCAGGGTTACTATCTGTCCATTTATAGAATATCTCACATTCGCATCCTTAATTTGATTTTCCGTTTCCGACCCTCAAACCATTCAACCACTTTACTATTCAACCACTCCACCAATCAACCAATCACTCAGCATTCGCCATTTCAAACTGCATATTGTAGAGTTCAAAATATTTGCCCTGTTTTTGAAGAAGGTCTTCATGCTTGCCTTCTTCCACGATTCTTCCGCCGTCGATCACAATTATCCTGTCGGCAAACCGGATGGTCGACAGCCTGTGGGCAATGACAAAAGTAGTTCTTCCTTTCATCAGATTTTCAAGCGCCTGCTGTACGAGTTGTTCTGCAGTGGCATCAAGGGCTGAGGTAGCTTCATCCAGAATCAGGATGGGGGCATTTTTAAGAAGCGCCCTTGCAATACAGACACGCTGCTTTTCTCCGCCGGAGAGCCTGTTTCCCAGTTCACCGATCATCGTATCAAACTGTTCCGGGAATCTCATAACAAAATCATGGGCAAATGCTGCCTTGGCAGCGGTTAGAATTTCTTCTTCCGTGGCATCTCTGTTGCCATAGGCAATATTATTCCGGATGGTGTCATTGAATAAAATGGAGTCCTGGGTCACCAGAGCGATCTGCTCTCTTACTGACGCTATTTTAATTTTCCGGATATCCGTATTATCGATTGCAATCTGTCCTTTTGTAACATCAAAAAATCGGGGTATCAGATTGACCAGTGTGGATTTTCCACCGCCGCTTTCTCCGACCAGGGCGATGATCTCACCAGGTTTGGCATGGATGTTGATGCCTTTCAGCACATCATCTTTTTGATACCTGAAAGACACGGCATCAAAGCGGACACTGTGCGAAATTTTTTCAAGTTCTATGGCATCCGGATGATCTTCAATATCGGATCTGGTATCCAGGATATCAAAAATCCGGTCAGCTGCCGCGAGTCCTGTCTGAACCGAATTGTTGAGTTTGGCGATTTTTTTGGCAGGAGAGTAAAGAAGAAGCACCGCCGTCATAAAAGACATGAATGTTCCGGGTGTTGTCGTACCGTTAAATACCCGTGAGCCCCCATACCAGATGATAAACCCGACACCAAAACCGGTGGCGACTTCCATCACCGGTGATGTCAGGGATTTGGACACAACAGCCTTGATGTCCAGCCGGAACAATTTTTGTGTTTTTTCAAAAAATCGTTTTTTTTCATATTCTTCCATGCCGAATGCCTTGACGATCTTTGTACCGGCAAAGGTTTCGTGAAGAAAAGAATTGAGTTCAGCCATAGCCACCTGGCATCCTGTGCTGATCCGCCTGATCCGTTTTCCAATGGCCACAATGCCCCAGAACGCCAAAGGAAGGACTGTAAATGCATAAAGGGCCATTTTCCAGTCTCTGTAAAAAATGACCATGATGAGTCCCACCATGGTGAAAAAATATTCGATGGCCCCGGTGACAGACGTTGAGACCATGTTTTTCACAATATTTACATCATTGGTAATTCTCGACATCAGGACACCGGTCTTTTCCTTATGAAAAAACGCGAGGGAAAGGTCCATGATCCGGTCATACAGATTGTCCCGAAGCTTTTTAATGACCGCTTCTCCCACATAACTCATGTAGTAATCTTTTCCAAAAAGGGCGACACCTCTTAAAAGGAAAATAAAAGCGATGCCAATGGGTAAAAGGGTCAGCATCCGTTCATCCTGCTCCACAAAGATATCATCCAGCATGTTTTTTACTAAAAATGCCGTGGCCGCTGTTGTGGCGGCAATAATCATCATATAGAACATGGCGGCCAACAACCTGAGCCAGCTGTCCTGTAACAGGGCAAGTACCCGTTTTTCCCTATCTGTCAATATGGATAAAAATTTTCCCATTGTCCTATCGAGCCGTATTATTTTGAATCATGTTTAAGGCGATCTCAGCTGTCCGTTCAGACGCGCCTGGCCCACCCAGACGTTTTCTGATGTCAAAAAGCTTCTCCCTTGCCTGTTGGTAGAGCGCATCATCTTCCAGAAAACGACAAACGGTTTCCGCGATCTTACCGGGTTCAGCGTCACCCTGCAACAGTTCCGGCGCCACTTCCTCCCCGGCAATGATACTGGCAAGCCCTACATGGTTCAGCTTTACAAATGCACGCCCTAAAAGATAACTGACCGTAGACATTTTATATATGATCACCATGGGAATGCAGTGGATGGCTGCTTCAAGGGTCACGGTGCCTGAGGCGGCAATCACCAGTTTCACCCGGTCAAACACGTTTCTGACATCCCCTTTTACAAACTCAAAATCGCCTGTCAACGCCTGCCCTGCAAACATCTGCTTCATACTGTCTTCATCCGCCGATGGCGCCACGGAAATCAAAAAAGTCACTTTTTTATCCAGCCGCTTCTGAATGGCTTCAGCAGCCTGAAGCATGACCGGAAAAAGTCGTGAAATTTCGTTTCTCCGCGATCCGGGAAGAAGTCCTACTGCCAGCGTATCTGTTTTTGTGATACTCATCGTGGTTGGCATATCCGGCGTGTAGTCCAGAAGGGGATTTCCCACAAAGCTTGTTTTCACCTGATAATTTTTATAGAAATCAACCTCAAAAGGTAAAATAAGGGCCAGGTGATCCACATATTTTTCAATTTTTTTCACCCTTCCCTTCCGCCAGGCCCAGACTTTGGGGCTGATGTAATATAGCACAGGAATTTGATTTTTCTTGGCGAACCCAGCCATATGAAGGTTAAATCCCGGATAATCGATGAGAATAAGCAATTCCGGACGCAACTGCTTGATAGCAGTTTTTATGGTGTTCATGCTGCGTAAAATTGAATAAAGGTTTTCAAACACTTCGGTGACGCCCATGACAGCAAGAGATTCAGTATCGATAAATGCCTGTAATCCTTCTGCCTGCATTTTTTTTCCACCGATCCCGCAGAAAAAAATAGCGTCATCTTTTTTTTTCATGGCCTTCAGCAAGTGTGCGCCGTGAAGATCACCTGACGCTTCTCCGGCAATGATCATGACACATTTTTTATGGGGCGGTCTTTCGATCATCACGTGTTGTCCATCTTTCTTTTCAGAACTTGCCGTCTTTGAGGGCCAAAATGACTATTTTATGCTGATCTGCCAGCCCTATCATTTCCTTGCGGTCAAACACGACCGCTTTTCCCGCTTCAATGACAAGGACAGATACGCCTGATTCATGCATGGTTTTAATGGTTTCTGCGCCCACCGCAGGCACATCAAACCGCATATCCTGCAAAGGCTTGCTGACCTTTACCACGACAGCGTTTCCTTTGCCCAGTTTTCCACCGCGCCTTATCGTGGCATCTGTGCCATCGATGGCTTCCACCGCAAGTACAGTCCCGCCGCTGATGACAATGCACTGGCCGATATCGAGCCTGCCGATTTCCTTGGCCAGCTTCCAGCCGGTTTCGATATCCTTTTTTTCAGCCTGGTCGGGTTTCCGCTTTGACCATACCCCTTCTTCTGCGAGCATTTCAGGACACAGAAATGTGGATGCGCGGACAGCGATGTTTTCCTTTTCAAGGACTCTTGCAAACGCCCTCAGGAGACCGTCGTCATGGGTGCTTTTCATGCCGGATAAAATGGAAATGGCCTTTGTATCCGGCCTCACATCTACAAACATCCTTGTTTTCTTTATCGCACCCAGCATGACCACATCATGGACATCGTTCTTTTTAAAATACCGGATAAGGCGCTTCACCTGGCCCAGATGCTGCCATTCCAGATCCGAAACAATCCCTTCAAGGGCCGGATCGGCTTCATTCTTAAAGGCAACCGTCATGACCCGGTATCCCTTTTCTCGGGCAGCCTTTGAAAAAAGAATGGGGAACTGGCCGCTCCCCGCTATTAATCCGATATTCATGTAATCCCTTCTATCTGGTTATCCCCCGCTCGGATGACTTGATAAAGTTTATGAAATTCACCACTTCCGGCACCAGGTCCACTTCCGCACGCACCCTTTCCACAGCTTCATTTACGGTAAGGCCGATTCTAAAAACAATCCTGTATGCTTTCTTCAGCAAGGACAATGTTTCCTGGGAAAACTCATGCCGTTTCAGACCCACCGTATTCAAGCCGTGAAGCTTTGCCCTGTCGCCTGCGGCGATGACATAAGGCGGAATATCTTTAACGACCGCGGATTTGCCGCCGATAAACGCATAATCGCCGATCCTCGTAAATTGATGAATGGCGACAAGACCGCCAACGGTGGCGTGTTCACCGATGGTCACATGGCCTGCAAGGGTGGCATTATTGGCAAGCACCACCTTGTTACCGATTTTACAATCGTGAGCCACATGGGTATAGGCCATGAGAAGATTATTTTCTCCGATTTCCGTAATCCCCCCACCTATGGCAGTCCCTCTATGGATGGTCACAAATTCCCGGATAACCGTGCCACACCCGATCTTGACGTAAGACCGCTCTCCTTCGAATTTCAAATCCTGGGGAATGGCGCCAATGGCTGCAAACTGAAAAATCTTGCAATTGGGTCCCACGGTCACAAAGGGATCAATGACCACATGAGGGCCTACTTCCGTACCTGACCCGATATACACATTTTCCCTGATGATCGTATAGGGCCCGATTTCCACGTTTGATCCGATTTCAGCTTTTGGATCGATAATTGCCGTTGAATGTATCATTATTAACTCCCGATGACAGCCATAAGAACCGCTTCAGCCACCACATGATTTCCTGATTTCACTATACCGGTCATCCTCGACGCTTTTGACCGGAGATTCAGAATCCTTCCGTCTATCACCAACTGATCCCCCGGAATGACCGGTTTTCTCAATCGGGCCTTATCTATGCCTGAAAAGAAAAGGAGCCCCCGGTTTTCCTCCGGGATCGATTTCAACATCAATACGCCGCATGCCTGGGCCATGGCTTCTATGATAAGGACGCCGGGCATAACCGGTTTTCCTGGAAAATGCCCCTGAAAAAAGCCTTCGTTCATGCTGACGTTTTTAAGCGCCCGGATCGATTCCCCGGGAACAAGATCAAGAATCCGGTCGATCAGAATAAAGGGGTATCGATGGGGAAGAAAATCCATGATCCCAAGAATATCCATGACCATCGGAGACGACCCGTCTCCTTCGGATTCATTTTTCTTCTTTTCGATCATTTTCAAGCATCTCCAACCGTTTTTCAAGCTGAGTGATTTTCTTTTTCAATTCAGGCAGCCTTGCGGCAATGGAATGGGATTTCAGCCAGTCCTTATGGGGCATGCCGGGAATACCTGAAATAATCTCATTTCCGGGCGTAGATTTTACAATGCCTGCCTTGGGTCCGATAATCGTGTTGTCACCAATGGTCAGATGACCGGATATCCCTGCCTGACCCGCAATAATGACGTTTTTGCCTATTTTGGTGCTTCCGGCAATTCCCACCTGAGCCACCAGAATCGTATTTTCTCCAAGAACGACATTATGGGCCACATGGACGAGGTTATCTGTCCGGACGCCTTTGCCAATCACTGTCTCACCCATAGTGCCGCGGTCAATGGCATTCAGGGCACCCAACTCCACATCATCTTCTATTCTTACAATACCCGTATGGGGAATTTTGTGATATTTCCCATCCTGGGGTGCAAATCCGAATCCATCGCTCCCGATCACGGTCCCCGCGTGAATGGTCACCCGGCTGCCGATCACGCAACGCTCAAGTACGGTCACATTGGCATGAAGACAGACATCATCTCCCAGGATGACGTGATCGCCGATAACGACTCCGGGATGAAGAAAGATACGGCTCCCCACTGTGACATGGTTTCCGATAACAACAGACGGACCTGCCTGGAAATCGGCACCGGAACGAAAATGATCTCCAATGCTTGCGGACGGGCTGATTGCATCACATGTTTTTTTTTCCGGATAAAACAACCGGGTCACCTGATTGAAGGCAATCTGGGGATGTGCCACAAAAATCAGGTTGTCCCTGTTTCCATCAAAATCTGCCGGCACAATTACAGCGCCAGCCCCGGTATCATGAAGCCTTTTCAGAAACTTTGCACTGCCTGCAAAGACGATATCTGTTTCACTCGCCTCATCAAACGGTGCGACATTCAGGATTTCCTTATCTGTATTGCCCTTGAGACGGCCACCCACCGCGTCCGCGATTTGGCCTAATGTCAAACCTTTTCTGTCCATCGGTTTGTCTCTGTCCGCTCTATTTGCCTGACGTCTGTTTGGCTGTAAAATCATTATAAAGCTTGATCAGATCATCGGTCACATCCATATTGCTTCTGAAATACACCACACCGGCTTCCGTTTTTTCAATAATCATGAGGAACCCTTCTTTTTTGCCGTAATCTTCGGCAACCTTGAACAGGTCTTCCCGGATGGCATCGGTGTTCTCAAAGGTCAACTTTCGCATTTCAAGTTCGTATTTTTTCTTTAATTCCTTGAGATCATTCACGCGGATACGAAAATCCCGTTCCTTTTCCTCAAGCCGTTCCCGGCTCAATACCATTTGCTCCCGCTGAAGATCCTCCTGTATTTTGTTGATATCCCCGCCCTTTTCGGTCAAATCCTTCTGCATTTCCTCGCCTTTTTTCTTGATCTCGGCCTGGATTTTTTTCCCCTGGCTCGACTCCATCATTATCCGCTGGAAATCAACAATCCCTATTTTAGCCACTTCCGCACTATAGAGTGAAGGAACGGAAAGGCAAACCATCATTAAAAAAACGCTTGCAAAAATTGTCAATGATCGCATGTTGAATTCTCCTATATTACATAATTATCGTTAATCATCCCATACTTTTAACTGAAGCACTAAAATGCTGTTCCCATCGTAAATTCCCAGGAGCCGTTCTTTTTCTCGCCGTCTCTGGGGGCAATGATTTTACCCCACTCAAGCCGGATCGGCCCGATGGGAGAATACCATCTGATCCCGTAACCAAAACTGGACCGGAGCCCCATGATATCTATTTCCTCATCTGTGCCGAATACATTTCCCGTATCCACAAAGGCAAGCGCCACAAGACCTGCTTCCTGAAACAAGGGATAGAGAAGCTCCACATTAAACTGAAGAAATTTGTCGCCACCAACTTCAATTTCCCGCATATCATTACCTATCTGGATCTCTTCTGTGGCATGAAGATCACGCCAGCCAAAGCCCCTTACCGAATTCATCCATCCCAGGTAGAACTTCTCATAATCCGGAAGCCTGCCATCTGTCCCCTCGCGTACAAATCCGATTTTCCCATGGGCAAATCCGATAAACTTCCATAAAAGCGGATAATACCATCCGCTTTCACCGGTGTACTTGGTAAATGCAATATCCCCGCCCAGGAATTCTCCGGCATACTCCACAGAGATGCTATGTTCCGAGCCTTCCGTGGGGTTGAACATCTTGTCTCTGGAATCGTAACGAAGGGTGGCAGTAATACTGCTGGTTCTGTCCACACCCTCGGCTTCCGTGGTCAGCCCTTCCGCCACATCCTTTATTTTTGACCGCTCATAAGAATAGGAAAGATAAGCTCTTGTATAATCATAAACCGGATAACCGAATCTCAATCCACCGCCGATGCTGTCCTTCTCATAATAATCATAGTCTTTTTTCCAGTTGTACAGATCAAATCCTGCAGAAAGGGGAATGTCAAAAAGCCAGGGTTCTGTAAAACTGAACGTGTACCGGCTTGATGTGCCGCCAAATTCAGCCTTGAGATTAAGGGTCTGGCTACGCCCCAGGAAATTTCTCTGAGAGACAGAAACGGTTCCGAACATATGTTCCTGGCTGCTGTAGCCCGCACCAAAACTGAATGTTCCTGTGGGTTTTTCAGACACATCGACCTTCAGAATCATCTGGTCATCTGCACTGCCTTTTACGGTATCCACTTTCACATCCTCAAAGAAATCCAGCCGGTACAGATTTCTGATTCCCCGTTTCAACCGTTTGCCGCTGTAGAGTTCCTGTTCATACACACCCAATTCCCGGCGGATAACCTTGTCCCGTGTTCTTGTGTTGCCGTTGATGATAATTTTTTCAAAGTAAACCTGTTTCCCCTTGGCGATTTCAAACGTAATATCCACTTTTCTCTCTTCCAGGTTTTTTTCAAACCGGGGATAGATCTCCGCATTGGCATATCCGTTATCCGAGTAATAGTCCGTAAGGGCAATCTGGTCTTCATGAAGGGTCTTTCTGTTGCAGTAGGTCTCTTTTGTAATCTTTGTCAGACCCAAAAGGCCTTCTGAAGGAATAAGGAGATCCCCTTTGAAATCCACTGTCCCGACCTTGAACTGCGGCCCTTCGTCAACCTTGATGGTAACGTATATGAAATCATCCTTATATTCAATCTGCGGTTCACCCACCCTGGCCTGAATATAGCCATTGATCTGGTAATTGGCATTCAATCGCTCCACATCCTGATTGATATCCTCGGGTTTTAAATCTCCGGAGGATGTCAGCCAGGAAAAGAATCCTTTTTGCTTGGTTTTCATGAGCTTTTTTAATTCTTTATCCGAATAGGCGCTGTTCCCTTCAAATACAATCGATTTGATCCGGATTTTTTGGCCTTCCTTGATAATAAACTCCAGATCGATCTGGCCCTTTCCCCTGGGCCGGGCTTCATAGGCCACTTCTGCATGGTGATAATTCTTTTCAGCATAAAGCTCTTTAATTCGGGTGATGTTATTTTTTATTGCAAAAACATTCATAATGGACCCGGCACTGATCGTCAGAGCTTCCTTGATTTCATCCGTGTTGTAGGCCTTATTGGCTCCCTTGATGATAATTTCGCGTATGGTCGGTTTTTCCTGAACCGATATGGTGACGACCTCCCCATCAGCCTCTGTTTTCGAATCAATCCGGATATCATCAAAATAGCCCATTTTGTAAATGGCCTTGAGATCTTCCGAAAGGGTGCCTCTCACAAACACATCACCGGGTTTTGAACTGATCACCCTCAGAATCGCGTCATCCTCAATACGTTCATTTCCTTCAACATGGATAGAGACAATTTTTTTCCGTTGAAAAAGGACTGTGCCAATCTGACGGGAAATTTTACTGACAACAGGCAGAAGATTTTCCATGCCATCCCCGTCATCATAAAATGTCTGAACCCTCTCATCAGAAAGGGTTGACACCAGATTCACGTCCAGACTGATCCGTTTGCCGATATAGGTCAGGCTTCCCCAGATAACGGCATCCACACCTTTTGTCCGGCCAAACTGCCTCACCAGATCGGGATTCTGGATCATAATTTCCCATGCCTCATCCGTTGCCATCCGGGTTTCAACAATCTCTGCGCCGTCCTGCTTCAGATTCTTTAAGAGCATGCCCGGGATTTCTGTTTGAAGATAGCTGATCGATTCTTTTGCGAAAACATTAAAAGGAAGTACGGTAACCTTTCTGTGTTCCTCTGAAAATCCCTCTTCCGGGAATATATTTATCAGCACATTGATAATCAACAAAAATCCGGAAAAGACCACTCTCTTTACCATCACCTTTTTCAGCATAAATGGAAACCTCTGCTTCTTTAGCGTTCGGACGATCGATTCAAAAAGGCCGTTCACATTCCCTCTTCGAGACGGCCGTCAACTAACGTCAGCTGCATTTTCAACAGCTTTGCCAAATCAATGTTATGAGTGACCACAATCAGGGTCATCCCAAGTTCCAAATTCAGTTCAACAAGAAGTGCATGAATTTTCTCACTGGTTCTCTTGTCAAGATTTCCCGTGGGTTCATCTGCAAGCAGCACGGCCGGTCTTAAAATCAGTGCCCTTGCAAGAGCAACCCGCTGTTGTTCACCGCCCGAGAGTTCGCCAATCCTGTGCCTGAGTCTTTCCTTCAACCCCACCCGGATAAGCATGGCAACAGCATTTTCAGATGCATCCACCCTTTTCTCTCCCTTGATGAGAGAAGGCATCATTACATTCTCAAGAGCTGTAAATTCGGGAAGCAGGTGGTGGAACTGGAATACAAAACCAATGGACCGGTTCCGGAACTCAGCCAGTTGATCCGAGTTGTAGGAAAAAACATCTTTGCCTTTAAAATAAAGGGTGCCTTTGTCCGGCTTGTCCAGAGTTCCCACAATATTCAGAAGCGTGGATTTGCCGATCCCCGAGGCGCCCACCACAGCAATCGTATCACCTGTCATGATGTCGTAATCAATATCTTTCAGCACGTCAAGCCTTGACCCGCTCGAATTGAATCCTTTTGACACCCCCTGAAGACGGATAATCAGACCTTGATCGTTGTTTTCAAGCAGACTTTGATCAACCATATCGAATCGCCTCAACCGGATCAAGTTTTGCCGCCTGACGTGCAGGGTAAAGGGTCGCCAGATAACAGATCACCATGGATGCCAGGCCGATGACTGTCACATCAAATGCTTCAACCTTCACCGGAAGTGTGGAAAATGGATAGATATCCGGGAGATTGATGAATTTGTATTGGCTTAAAAGCACGCAGAGCACATATCCCAGACACAAGCCAATGGTTGTGCCGATAAATCCGATGGCAATCCCCTGATAGACGAAAATTTTGCGGATATGCCGGTCACTCGCTCCCATGGCCTTCAGGATAGCGATGTCCCTTGTTTTTTCCATGACCATCATGATAAGCGTGCTTGCGATGTTAAAGGCTGCCACCAGGACAATCAAAATCAGAATAATAAACATAGCTGTCTTTTCCAGCTTGAGCGCTGAAAAAAGACTCTGGTTCATCTGCATCCAGTCTTTTGTCCAATAGGGAAAGCCCACATCAATGCTGATCTGTTCCGCTACCTGATCGGCCTTGTAGATATCCTTGATCCAGACACCGATGGCCGTGACCGAATCCCCCATTCGGAACAGTTTCTGGGCTTCATGCAAATGGACATAACAAAAGGCATTATCGTATTCATAAAGACCGGACCGGAATTCTCCGGTCACCCGGAAACGATTCATGGAAGGGATGTGGCCGATAGGAGACATCATGCCTTTTGGAGATACAATATAAATGATATCCCCTTCACTCACAGCAAGTGTCCTTGCAAGATCATGGCCCAGAACGATACCCGGAACTTTGGGAATGGCGTTTCCTTCTTCATCCAGACCAAATGCCTGGCTCTCGGGCAGTTTTTCCTCAAGGTCACTGTTGTCGAGACTTTTCACAATCTGGATCGATGCCCTGGGATCAACTCCTCTTAAAAGGGCGCCAGAGACATTCGATGCGGATTTAAGCATGACCTGAGCGTAAATAAACGGGGAAATATCGGTGACCGATTCTGTTTCTTTCACTTTTTCACCGATTTTTTTATAATTATCAAACGCACCATCATGGCGCATGATCATAATATGAGGCTCAAGCCCGAGTATACGGGTCCTGAAATCAGATTCCGCCCCTGTCATGACTGCAATAACAACCACAAGCGCCATGACCCCCACCGCGACCCCTGAAACCGAAAGAAACGTAATAATGGAAATAAACGCCTGTTTTCTTTTGGCTTTGAGATAACGTCTGGCTATAAAAAATTCAAAAGACATATCTGTATTGATTCAATTTTTTCCTGAAAAAGGGAACGGATTGAATATGTTATCAATTTCATTAAAGATCAATGAAAAATAACGCCTGGTTGCCTGATTCCTCGCCATCTGTTCATTATGATTCTCAACTTTTCTGAGGTTTCATCAGTGGAAATAAAATCACCTCCCGAATGGACATGGCACCTGTAAACAGCATGATCATCCGGTCTATGCCGATTCCTTCGCCTGCAGCAGGTGGCATACCATATTCAAGCGCTTCAATATAGTCCGAATCCATCTGATGTGCTTCTTTATCCCCGGCTTCCCTGTCTTCCATCTGCTGAAGGAATCGTTGTTTCTGATCCACAGGGTCATTTATTTCAGAAAAGCCGTTTGCTATTTCCCGGCCTGCAATAAACAGTTCAAAACGATCTGTCAATTCCGGATTTTCGTCATTTTTTCTTGAAAGGGGCGATACTTCTACAGGATATCCTGTAATAAATGTAGGTTGAATGAGTTTTGGTTCCACAAGTGCATCGAAAAGCTTGGTGAGAATTTTCCCGATCCGCTCTGTTTTGGTCAGGGTTACCCCTTTTTTTACGGCAAACTCAATCAGGCCTTCCCGGTTTCCAAACAGGCCGGGATCAAGTCCACCGATTTCCGAAAGCGATGTCAGCAATGGCATTCGGTTCCACTTGCCGCTGAAATCAATTTCCTCACCATCATAGGTAATAACCGGTGAGCCATTAACAGCCATGGAAACTTCCCTGAACAGCTCTTCAGTCAGCACCATCAGATCTTCATAAGTGGCGTATGCCTGATAAAATTCGATCATGGTAAATTCAGGATTATGGCGTGTGGACACACCTTCATTTCTGAAATTTCTGTTAATTTCAAATACACGGTCAAACCCGCCCACAAGCAGTCTCTTCAGATAAAGCTCCGGTGCAATCCTTAAAAAAAGATTCATATCAAGCGCATTATGATGGGTTACAAACGGCGTGGCTTCTGCACCGCCAGCGACCGGTTGCATCATGGGGGTTTCCACTTCCAGGAAATCCCTATTCAGAAGGAACGAACGCACAGCCTGAATCATTCGGGTCCGCTTGACAAATATTTCACGGACGTCCTGATTCATGACAAGGTCAAGGTAGCGCTGCCGATATCTTTTTTCAGGATCTTTTAAGCCATGAAATTTTTCAGGAAGGGGTCTCATGGATTTGCTGATCAGGGTCATTTGATCTGCCAGAAGTGTCCATTCTCCTGTCCGGGTTTTGAACATTTTCCCGCTGACACCGATAAAATCTCCCACATCCAGTTTTTTAAACAGGCTGTATGCCTCTTCACCGACTTTATCAGCTCTGATATATGCCTGAAGCTGACCGGTTCGATCCCTGAATCTGATAAAAGAGGATTTCCCCATTTTATTGATGGCCATCATCCGGCCAGCAGTCTGAAACGCCTGGGTGTTATCGGAGGCGGAAGGGTCACCGCCAGCATCATCCGGCTGCGTCCCGGCCCAGGCATTGATCTCCTGAATGGTATCAGAGGCCTTGAAATCATTGGGAAACAAACGAATGCCACCCTGTTTGATATCTTCTATCTTCTTCTGACGTAATTCAACAATATCCTTAGATATTTCCATAGCAAACTCCAAACGAATAAAAAAGATCAACAAGCCTGTTGATCATTATGTGTCCAGTACATCTGACAATTATAAGCACGTTTAGCTAACCTATTTAGGTGGCAAGTGTCAAGACTAACCCTATGTTCTTACAAAAAATTCAATAAATTTGAAAATCGTATCCGAGGACCATTTATCTGTGGACATTCACAGAATTTCTATTTTATATTACATGCCAGGTGATCGGATTCATTAATATTTAAGAATTATACCGCCTTCATTTTTCTGCAAATCACCGGGAAAATGTTAAACAGGGCTGACCGCCTGAATTAACCCATTTATCCATAAGGGGAAAACATGAGTATTAAAAAAATTGTTCATACACCATCGGCCTATCAGTATCCGCTGCTGATAAAAAATCTGTTGTCCACCCCCCTTATATATTCTCCGGATAAGGAAATCGTATACAGAGACAAAAGCCGGTACACATACAAAACACTATACAAACGCATCTGCCAGCTTGCCAATACACTTAAAAACCTGGGCGTAAAAGAAGGGGACACCATCGGCGTAATGGATGTGGACAGCCACAGATATCTGGAATGTTTTTTTGCCATCCCCATGATCGGAGCTGTTCTGCATACCATCCATATCAGGCTCACTACCGAGCAGATCGCCTATACCATCAATCATGCCGAAGATGATGTCATTATTGTCAATGCCGATCTTCTGCCTATCCTGGAATCCGCTAAAAACCAGCTCAAAACCGTTAAAAAAATTATCCTCATGAGCGATGACGGGAATATACCGCAAACACAAATCGCCCTTGCTGGTGAATATGAAAACCTTCTTGGACAGGCTGACGGCCACTACGATTTCCCCGATTTTGATGAAGAGGCCATGGCAACCGCATTTTATACATCCGGGACGACCGGAAACCCCAAAGGGGTTTATTACAGTCACAGACAACTCGTCCTTCATACCTATGGCCTCATGGCCGCGCTTACCGCATACAAGGCCCAGGCATCCTTCAATTCGGAAGATGTCTACATGCCCCTGACACCCATGTTTCATGTGCATGCCTGGGGGGTCCCCTATCTGGCCACGCTTTTGGGAACAAAACAAGTATATCCTGGACGCTATGAACCAGAAATGATTCTCAAACTGATTGTCAAGGAAAAAGTGACCCTGTCCCATTGTGTACCCACAATCATGCATATGCTTGTGAACAGCCCTGCCATGGATAAAATCGATCTTTCCGGCTGGAAAGTCATTATCGGCGGTTCAGCCCTTTCAAAAGGTCTTTGCAAAGCGGCAATGAACAAAAACATCAACCTGTATACGGCCTACGGCATGTCTGAAACATGCCCGCTCCTCACCGCCGCTCTTTTGAAACCTCATATGCTGGATTGGGATATAGACAAACAGGTTGATGTCCGTTGTAAAACAGGTCTTCCCGCACCAATGGTCACCATAAATATTGTGGACCCTGACGGTCATTCGATACCCCATGACGGCAAAAGTACCGGAGAAATTGTTGCACGAGCACCCTGGCTGACACAAGGATACCTCAAGGAGCCTGAAAAAAGCGAAGAACTCTGGAAAAATGGTGTGCTCCATACCGGGGATATCGGCTATATTGACAAGGAAGGATATCTCCAGATCACAGACCGGTTAAAAGATGTCATCAAGTCAGGCGGGGAGTGGATTTCCTCCCTTGAACTTGAAGATATCATCAGCCAGCATCCGGCCGTAAGTGAAGCCGCTGTCATTGGCGTTCATGACGAAAAATGGGGAGAGCGTCCCTGCGCACACATCATATTAAAGGAAGACGCCAAAGGAAAAGTGACTGTAGATGATATCAAATCCTTTATCATGAAACAGGTTGAAAAGGGTAATTTGCCCAAATATGGCGTACCAGGCACAATTATTTTTGTAGATGTCATTCCAAAAACCGGGGTTGGGAAAATAAATAAAAAACATATCCGAAGCCAGTATACGATGGGATGAAAACTGCATGCCTAATTTTTTTAAAAAACACGGAACAGAACATGTCAAGGATAAAATGGAACCCATAACATTCGCTAACTGGAAAAATAAAGTCGTATTGCCAGAACAGGTGCTTGAAAAAATAAGCCCTGGCATGAGTATTTTTATTTCAACCGGTGTTTCCGAACCCAGAACCCTTGTCAAGCATCTGATGAAATCTGATGCAGGAAATCTCCAGGATCTTGAACTGATACAGGTATTAAGCCTTGGCGATGCCATATCCCTTAAAGAACTGAAACAACACAAATACCGGCTGAAAACTTTTTTTTCAGGATGGATTGCGAATGATGCCATAATGGCAGGACGCGTTGACCTTATCCCCTGCAGGTACTCACAGATTCCCAAACTGCTTGAAGCCAGAAGTTTCCCCATTGATGTGGTCTTTGTTCAGATAACCCCGCCAAACGAATCCGGATACTGCAGTTTTGGCGCATCCGTTGATGTGGCGCGAATCGCCATGAACCGGGCATCTTTTGTCGTCGGTGAGATTAACCCTCTGGTGCCTGTCACATTTGGCGACACATTTGTGCATATTTCAGACTTTGACATGATTGTTGAATCCGACGCACCGATGATCTATTTTAACAGATGGCCCAAAGATGATGTGTTTGACAAAGTGGCGTATAATGTTGCATCCCTGATTGAAGACGGGAGCTGCATCGTATTTTCAATAGGCCCCCTGTTTGACGCGTTGAGCAAACACCTGACGCATAAACGGGATCTGGGGATTCAGTCACCCATATTTACTGACGCGTTGATGGAAGTCATTCAGAGCGGTGCGGTGACAAACCGGCGCAAATATTTCTATCCCGGCAAATCCCTATGCTGCTATGCGCTGGGCACGCCGGAGCTGATGAAATGGCTCCACCGGAATCCACTTGTTGAATTTCAGGGCATCGATCAGGTGTTCAACCCAAACCGGATAGGCATGAATCCGAATATTGTGGCCATTATTCATGCCAGAAAAATCGACCTCTCCGGCAGGATCGCCCTCCATACCGGTAAAGGGAACATTGCAAGCGGCCCGGCTGAAGTCATTGACTATTTCTCAGGTGCAAATATTTCAGAAGGCGGGTTTGCGGTATTCGCGCTTCCCAGCAGAAATCTCAAAGGCGAATCCAATATAATGATATCTGTTGAGAAATTCCCAAACCGGTTCAGCATGAGAGAATCCATTGAAATCATCGTCACCGAATACGGTATTGCCCATCTGAGGGGAAAATCAATCAGGGAACGCGCCCAGGCGCTTATAGACATTGCCCATCCGGAAGACAGGGAATCCCTTGTTAAAAAGGCAAAACGGGAAAAAATTCTCTATGAGGACCAAATTTATATTGCTGAGTCTGCCCATTTCTATCCGGAATCCATTGCAACGATGCAGGGATTCAAAAACAATCTGAAAGTGAGATTCAGAGCCATTAAACCGTCCGACGAAGAGGGGATGAGAAGACTCTTTTACCGTTTCTCGGACGAAGCAGTTTATTACAGATATTTTACGCCTGTCAAAACCATGCCGCACTCCAAAATGCAGGAGTATGTCAATATCAATTACAAACAGGTAATGTCCATTATTGGCATTCTGGACGATCAGGACCTTATCATCGCTGAAGCAAGATATATCAAACATCCGGATAAGCCTTTTGCGGATATTGCCTTTGTCGTGGATGAAGAATATAACGGCTCTGGTATCGCCACATTCATGTTTAAAAAACTGATCCAGATCGCAAAAGACGCGGGGTTGAAAGGGTTCACAGCCGATGTATTGTCATCAAACATCGGCATGATGAGAGTATTTGAAAAAGGTGGCCTGACGATCAAGTCAAAACTTGAGTATGGGGCTTACGAACTGACGATACCGTTCGATACGAATACAGATGCCTTTCATTATCAATATCCAAAACAATGATTGGTCAACGATTAAGGAAGGTGGCATGAACGACTTGCATGAAACGGACATTCTCACAAAGGTCACAAAATATAACCTGATTCGGGCAGGAAGAATGCTTCATATTGACATTCATGAAGCGCTTCATGGTCAATTGGCAGGAAAATTTGTCGCTGTCCCCAACCTCATATCCATTGTCGCCAAGCAGGAATACCAGGGCGTGGGAGAAACCGAAGCCCAAGCCCTTTCAGACTGTCTTGTAAAAATTAAAGATGTGGCTATCGAAAAAATGATGCCGACCCATAAAAACAGGGCTGAGGGTGAAGAGAGCTAAACAGTTGAATAGTCAAATGGAAGAATAGTTAAATAGTGAAAGGAATTCTATCAGTTTTAACCATTTAACTACTCAACCCATTCTCTATTTGACCATCCAACCCAATAAACCCGCGCTATCGAAGTGCATCTTTATTGAACAGGTTGTCTTTCAGTTCCACATTGTACTGGACAGTCTGAACATTCAATTCCGTTTTGCCACTGCCGTCAGCCATGATCATCACGATCTTAAAGGGTGTCTTGATACCATCAATCTCCCGGATGTCGGAATTTTCAATATATTTTAAAAGCGCCCCTTTCTGGAAAAGGTCGTCCCGCAATATCACATAATCTGTTTTCCTGACATAAGTGATCGATTTGTCGTAAATGCGATTATTTCCTTTTTTTTCGGCCTGCACTTTATAGCAATCGTCGCCATTGATGGTTTCCGATCCGATCAATTCATAGGTGTAATCGTCATTATTGCGCGAACTCAAATCCTCATAGGTAAAATGGGAATTCACAAATGACTTATCTTTTCCGGAAGACGTAATTCGCTTTATCTTTCCGGAGGACAGCCTCAACCACTGGTCGCTTTCTTTGCCCTTGTTCATATGCGTAAGAAGCTTTATCTTTGTGGGTTTTGTAAAAGAAATCAATGTTTTTGTGTTATCATCCCCATCCTTTTTCGACATAATTTCGAACTCTTTTTCAAGGGCCTTGTCTCCTTTATAAATCAGCATAATGACGGTGCTTGTCGCAGCGTCAGGCTCTATCATCTTTTTGGTTTGGTCAATGATCTCTTTTCCGGTCAGTGCCAGGGCAGTCTGACTGAAGAGAAATAACAGACATGAACAAATCGTAAATAATCCGGTAATTTTGATCTTTTTCACTGTGACCTCCTGTTTTCATTCGAATCGATTTAAGAATCATAGCATATTGGAACAGATTTTTATGACATATCACACCTGTATACAATTTCAAGGACCAGGCAAAAAAACACCACTTATGATCAAGATTTCTCTACAATTAAGTGCTATTTGGTATTAAGCCCCCAAAGATATTGCATCTTCAGTATGAATATGATAGCATTCCCAATCAGCTTTATAGCATCAGTTTGTTGTCATTAACATTAAATCTTACCGGTCAATAAGTAGAAAAATCAAATGCATATCAATCTACTCCGGGCTGGTATTCATCTGTTGGTTTAACACATTATCGCATTCAAACATTTGGTGCATGAGGGGGAGGAATATTATGTGGCAGTCGCTCAGCATAGCGAACAAGATCAGAATCAGTTTGGGTATTCTCATTATCGGCTATTTTTTTTCTACCCTATATGGATCTTTTGTAGGTGGGAAGTCTGAAGACCGGCTTACGATTGTATCTGAATCCATGTTCCCGGCAGCCACCCACAGTCAGACAGCACTCTCAACATTTAATGAACTTGTAAAATTATATAACGACGCAGTGATGCTTGGCGATGCAGACATGCTGGCCAAAACAAAAGAAAAAGCCACATCAACCAATGAAGCGCTGGATGCAATTGCAGGCCTTTCAGGACTTAAACAAAAAGAACGTGAAGACATCAACACCATGCTTAAGCAATTTGCCGAATATACAAAACTTGCCCAGACAACCTACTCAGCACTGGTTCTGCAAACAGAAACTGATTCATCCGCAAACACGACTGATAGCATTCAAAAACTTGCCAAAGACATGGAACAGTTAAAATCGAAACTGGCTGAGAATGTCAGCGATTCTGCCAAATCTCTTAAAAATGAACTGACATCCATAAGCAACGAGACAAAACGCCTGAGATTCATGAACTGGGTTATATTTGCCATTGTGGTTTGTTCTGCGATCGTTATCGTCTCCATCATTATTAACCGGTCGATCAGCCTCCCGTTACAAAGCACATTGAACATGGTCAAAGACATTGCTGAAGGCGAAGGCGACCTGACAAAAAGACTCGATATTACAAATAACGACGAAGTGGGGGAGTTGTCCAAATGGTTCAATGAATTTGTGGACCATCTGCAGCAAATGATTAAAAAAATAGCAGTGAATGCCGATTCTGTTCATAAAGCATCGACCGACCTTTCAGAACTGTCCATATTCACTTCAGAAGGTGCGGACCAGATGTCTGCAAAGGCAAACAAGGTATCCAAGGCTGCCGATGATATGGATACCAATATGACCTCTGTGGCAGCAGCCATGGAAGAAGCTTCCGCCAATACAAATCTTGTCGCATCTGCAACCGAACAAATGACCAGCACGATCGGCGAAATTGCAGAAAATTCAGAAAAAGCCCGGGCAATTACGGCTAAAGCGGTCACACAGGCGAGAACGGCTTCAGAAAGAGTAAAAGAACTTGGCATTGCCGCGCAGGATATTGGAAAGGTTACAGAAACGATTACGGAAATTTCAGAACAGACCAATCTTCTGTCGTTGAATGCCACTATTGAAGCTGCTCGAGCAGGTGAGGCTGGAAAAGGCTTTGCTGTTGTCGCAAATGAAATCAAGGAACTGGCCAGACAGACAGCGGAAGCGACACAAGATATCAAGGAAAAGGTGGAAGGGATTCAAAGTTCAACTGCAGGAACAGTCACCGACATTGAAACCATTTCCAAAGTCATCAATGAAGTCAATGAAATCGTTGCAACTATCGCTGCTTCAATTGAAGAGCAATCGGCAACAACAAATGAAATCGCCCAGAATATTGTCAATCTCTCATCAGGCATAAAGGATGTGAACGAAAATGTTTCACAGAGCTCCGAATTCTCTGGCCAGATTGCTTCTGATATTTCCGAGGTCAACCATGCAGCTAGTGAAATGTCAAACAGCAGCTCCCAGATGAATCTGAACACGGACAGGCTCAAGGAACTGTCGGTTCAATTAAAGGAAATGGTAGAAAAATTCAAAGTGTGATCCGATAACGTTCTTTATGAAAAAGAATCGATGTGTAAATAAGGAATGATCTAAATGGATATAGCATCCTTTGCCGGAATCATCTCTGGAATTTCTTTAATCATCAGCGCAATTGTTATCGGCGGAGATGTTCATAACTTTATAAACATTCAGGGACTTATGATTGTTGCAGGGGGAACGGTTGCTACCACGTTGCTGACCTTCCAGCTTAAAGATGTTGCTGCGGCCTTCAAGGCAGCCTACTTTGTTTTTAAAGAGGATTGCGAGGACCCAAACAAGATTATCGCAAATATGATCAAGCTATGCCATATCAGCAGAAAACAGGGTATATTAGAACTGAGCAATATCAAAACCAATTCAAGCTTTCTTAAAAAAGCCTGTAATTTGATTGCCGATGGCTCGGAGATTGATGTTATCCTTTCTTCCCTCAGGACGGAAATCAGTTCACTGAAAATGCGTCATCTGGTTGTTCAGGATGTATTTCGAAAAATGGGTATTTACTCTCCCACATTTGGTATGATTGGAACATTGATAGGCCTTGTGCAGATGTTAAGTAAACTGTCTGACCCATCAACAATAGGGCCTTCCATGGCAGTGGCTTTGCTCACCACGTTTTACGGTTCTCTGGGTTCAGCCCTCTTCTTTCTTCCCATAGCCGGGAAATTGAAATCAAGAACCATCCGGGAAGTGATTAATCATGAAATCATGCTTGAAGGAAGCCTGTCCATTTTAAAAAGCAACAATCCGATTATTGTTTACGAAAAACTATCATCTTTTGTACCGGCAAAAGGAAGGACCCCACTGAGTAAAATTAATGTTAAACCCGATGGAAAATAATACCGATTCTTTTGAATCGTTTCTTGAAGCAGACGAGGATGCAACCGGATGGATGACCACCTTTGCAGATTTGATGACATTGCTTCTTGTTTTTTTTGTGCTTCTTTATTCCATCTCATCATTCAACCTGCAGAAATTCACCATCGCATTCAAATCGATCAATAGCAACATGGGGGATATCAATCAGCCAACTGGCATCATGCCAATAGACGATATCCCGGGTCTTCTGAATACAAGGCTAACTATAGAAGAATTAACAGGTCTTCGAAAACGCATAGACAACATCTACGAAGAACTCGAACAATTTATCGAGGGGAAAGACTTAGGTGATTCCATCGATCTCCAGTATGTTGAGGGAAAAATTATCCTTATGATTAAAGGACAAGTTCTGTTTTCTTCAGGATCAGCTGAGTTAAATAAAAGTGCGATTCCTATTCTTGATGAGATTTCAGATCTGGTGAGCGGATACCCGGAATACACTATCAATATAAAAGGTCATACAGACGATGTTCCCATATCAACACCCCAATTCCCATCCAATTGGGAATTATCAGCTATTCGTGCAACATCAGTACTTAAACAAATGATACATTCAGGGATTTCACCTGAAAGGATGACAGCCACCGGATATGGCGAAGTATTACCAATAGTGCCGAATACAACAAAAGAAAACAGGGCGATTAACAGGAGGGTAGAATTTGTTTTGGAGAAAAAAACAAAATAACTCCATATTTGTAGATTATAAGACAGATTGCAAACGATCATCTTTCAGGTATAATCTCCCAGAAACCAAATCCATGGAGCTGACCATAGATAACGCACAAGTAAGAGTTATCAATATCAGTGCTTTTGGTGTGGGAATTGAAAATAATAATTACAGCGAAGGAGAAACCCACAATGCCAGCTTTACGCTTCCTGGACGAAACGCACGCATTTCAACGACATTAACCATCATCTACATTGACCCAAACAATTGCTGCCATTGTGAATTCAACGTTATTTCAAAGGATGAAGCCGAAGCCATCCATCAATATGTCTTTGAAAGGCAGATGGAAGAACTAAGAAACAAAAGCACTGCTTGAACCGCCGGGTTTGTTGGGTTTGTTGAGTTGCTTGAGTTACTTGAGTTTGTTGGGTTACTTGGGTTGAATGGTTTATTGGATAGATGGTTAAAACTGATACAATTCTTTTCACTATTTAACCATTCTTCCAATTGGCTATTCAACATTTAACTTGTACCGGGCATAAAATAAAAAAGGCCATGTGATTCTTCGATAAGAATCGTTTGGCCTTTTATAAAGTAAATTCCGGCGATGACCTACTCTCCCGCACAG
>JAHIVH010000030.1 GCA_018816735.1 Pseudomonadota bacterium
AAGCCATTTTTTCTGGTCGACGGATACATTCCCACCAGTTCTTCTTTTCATCTCGATATAGAGGCCATTATAGGGCTTCTTTGCCACCGGCAGACACAAATCCGGAACTCCTTTTTTAACCCCTTCCATTTTGAGTTTCTGTGCGATGGCTTTGTGCCTCTGGCCACCATTAGGGATGGCATACAGGAGTTTTAATTCCGGAATTTCTTTCTCGTGTTTCAGCGCCATGTTTACGAGAAGTACTTGTTCCATATGTTCGGAAAGGTTGTTCGTATTTTCTGAAAATTTATCCTTCATTGTTAGTGTCCTTGACCTGACATAAGAGATTCATGACGGTGAAAAAAAGAAAAAAGATAATAAAATATAATATTTATATATAAGTGTCATAATGTAATATATATATTATATAATTATTCTTATCTTCTCTCTCTTCTCCTGCTATTTTTACTCTTTTTATTTTTATAATTTTAGTTACGACGCCAATGACCATGACAACACTTTTAAGTATTTGAAAATATTTTATATTCATGGTTATATGACGTCCTTTTCCGAATATGACATTGATTATGCCAAATAGAAAAACTTAACCGTTCTGTTTTTGGAAGTGACGAATTCATCAACACCCACCTGTTCTGCCAGCACCAGGCTATCCAGATATTTTCTTACATCCGCAGATAATAACCCCTGGCATGGTCCTCTCTGGATATCCCTGACGGTAGCGCCTTTATATGGCCTGTTCCTGGATATCTCCCTGATACCTTTCAGTATCTTCTGCTTCCACCTCTGGACATCCGTATCCGCAACATTTTCTTTGATTTGGTCCACAATATTTTCAATCAGATGGTCCAATAAAAGACATGCCCACTTCACTGATTCAATACCGACAACTCTGACCTTGTTCAGATCCAAAGAAACCGCATGGATCAAGGCGAGCTTGGCCGCATGTTCTGCAGCCCTTCCGTAAATGGAAGCCACCGAATCCGCTTTATACTCATTTTTCAGGTTGTGGTACTTTTCTGACCATTCCTCAAAATACGTCCCGGCATCAGTTGATCTGGGGATGATGATCGGAATCGGGACCGCCTCAATATTCCCCCTAAACGAATCTGTCTTGACCTCGATGGAATATATTTTGTTGATTTTATCGATAAGATCCGGGTTCTGAGAAAAAGAGACGGAACTCTTGGGCTTTGGTGAATCATGCCTGCTTTCAAAAACCAGAACTCTCGCAAGAAAACCATCAGCAACTTCTCCGCCACCGATATTTTCCCAGAAACGCTCGGGCGTTGAAGCACCGTAAAAGGACAAATGGTGCCAGGGTAATGCTATCGGATCCCCTGTTGTGTATCCTTTCGTTTCCGATCTGTCCGTGGCTGAAAACAGCTTTGTTAAAATCCTCGGGATATCAGCAGCATGAGAATCCGGTCGTTTAAGGCCTTTCAGCACCATTCCGATTTCATCTAACATCATAAAGGTCACCCGGTGATTGATGTTCGATAACCATTTCAAAATAGCCGATGAACTGGTAAGCTCTGTTGGTCCGATGGTTTCATGTGCTTTGGATCTTCCTATAATCTGAGGGAGCGTATTGAATGGTGCATTTTTACCGGTCCCTGAATATCCCAGACTGATACTGTAAATATTTGTCCGGAGGCCGGTTTCGGTCTGAACCTTCTGCCCCATGACATTTCCAAGGCAAGATATGCATGCCCCCAGTGAGAAGATTGGAACAGATACCGTTGAGTTGCTTTCAATATAAGCCATCATTTCCTGAAGAATGCCGCCGGGGTTCAGAAGATGCGCAGGGATAACTTTTTCGGTTATATTTTCTTTTTCTAGATGAGGCGTAATTTCAATGACCGCCTCATTCGGATCATGTTTCCATGCCTGTAAGAGCTTAACCAACGCCTCATTTTCAGGAAAGGGCGGCCTGCACCGGGTGGCATAGGTTTTCAGAAGGTTCCAGGCCTCATCCTGGGTCAGGTTTTTCCCGCGCAGTCTGCAGGCCTCTTTGTACAGGAGCGTGTCTCTTTCACCTTCAGGAATGCCTTCGATAATTTTTTCGACATTCAACCTTTCTGATAACTCTGACAGATCAAGGTTAAGATTCCCTTTGTTTTTTGGGATTATCGAATACGGGTCAAACGCTTCCAGATCGTCCCACCCGTTTAGTAAAAACTGCCAATGGTATTGATGGCCGCTTTTATGTATCGATGGGGGAGCGATAAAATATGCTGCCTCCCCTCTGATATCGATCTCCGGATAGATACGAACTTTACTTTTAATGGTAAGGCCTTCCGGAACCTTATAGATAACGTGAAGGCCTTTTGATGTTCTGGAATAGACAGTCGTCATTGGAAGATTTTCATTTACCCAGCGGATACCTTCAGGACCGTCCGCATCAAAGACATAAATGCCGGATATGCTTCCGGTGATGATGGCAATATTGGCCTTCGGCCATCTGGTAAACCATCTTTCAATTTCCTCAATCGCAGGCTGCCTTTTTTTAAATTTCCCCCATTTTACCAAGGGCTTTTTTGTGGCCGGGTTTATGGGAATGACTGAAAAATCCATTTCCAGATATTCGAGAGCTGCATTTAGCATAGTATCTTCGTTCAACATGCTGCCCCCTCTGATGGTATTTCATCTATTGGCAGCCGTTTGACAGGAATAGGTCCCTTTTCCGTATCACTCAGCCAGTCGTCACACTTTATCCCCCATGTAAGGGGATCGGGTATGGATGATTCGGGTGACGGCAGGTTGATTTGAGCCCTTTAAATCCCATGTAATAGCAGGTTCCGCAGTATTGATCTTCCATGATAGCCTCCTCCGGGTATAAGCAGGTGGTTCTGTAATTGCACCAGGTGCATTCGAAATCATCGTCGATTTTATCGGGTGGGGAATTAGCAGTAATGATATCGTATGCCCGCCGGTGTAAGGCTTCAAAGTCAGGTTTTATAAAATAGATTCGTTCCGTGTAGATTTCGGAGTTGTCCTTGCACTGGACAATAACAAGTGCTCTTTCCAGACCGGAATATCCCATATAACACTG
>JAHIVH010000031.1 GCA_018816735.1 Pseudomonadota bacterium
AAGCCATTTTTTCTGGTCGACGGATACATTCCCACCAGTTCTTCTTTTCATCTCGATATAGAGGCCATTATAGGGCTTCTTTGCCACCGGCAGACACAAATCCGGAACTCCTTTTTTAACCCCTTCCATTTTGAGTTTCTGAGCGATGGCTTTGTGCCTCTGGCCACCATTAGGAATGGCATACAGGAGTTTTAATTCCGGAATTTCTTTCTCGTGTTTCAGCGCCATGTTTACGAGAAGTACTTGTTCCATATGTTCGGAAAGATTTTCTTTCATGATATAATTCCCTCCAGCCTTACCGCCTATTTTCTAAAATGTGTTTGCAATGAGCCATGACATAATCTTCGCTGAATATAGGACTCTTCCCCATGTACTCGCCTTTTCGTTGGTACAGGAAATTTATTATTTCACCAGCCAAATTCCAGAGTTCAAGGACTTCTTTATAATCAGGAGGCATAAGGTGGCCGTCTCCATCATACCTTCCGGTCATTCTGTCATTATACCCCCCGTATTCATGAAAAAATCCCCACGAACGGTTGAAGTTAAACACGGCATAGGCAAACCAGCAGTTGATTTCATAAGTTTCAGGATCTGCGAATCCATGTTCCCCGATCCATCCAATGGCCGGGTCTTGAAAGGCCTCTGCCTCAGGGAATATTTCAGACCCAAGAAGCAAGATTTCTTTATTTTCCATGGGAGAGCCATCTATCGCTTGAATCAATTTAGCCGTTTGAAATTGTTTAAGTGAGGTATAGGGCTTGACTTCCACAAGAATCGTATTGGCCCCGAAAAGTGCGAATGTTGGTACCCATCCGTTAATGTTGTATGGCTGATATTCATAGCGCCATTCCAGGAGGTCAAACATGCAGGCCCATCTGGCATCCAAAAGTGTCTGATACTGATTAAATTTCCAAAGTGTTTTTATGTTGTTCATTCCATTCTCCATTCGTGGGTTAAATTTAAAAGTTCCATGGGGTGGAAAATTTGAGTGCCTCAAAATTCCACCGGCCGATATTTTTTTTTCAAAGAAACCTTCCGTTCTTTGAAAAAATTTTCTTCCAAAAATTTTTCAAATCAAGGTAAGGGCAAAAGCTGGCAAAGCTTTTGCCCCTTACTTTAGTAAGTGAATTTTTGCCAGCTTATATTGCTGAAATCATTGAACAAAAAGCTGGCAAAGATGGTTTTGCCAGCTAATCTTTTGCCAGCTTTATTTTAAACAATTTCAATATGTTAGCGATTTTAAAGCTGGCAATGCAATTTTTGCCAGCTTGCCAGCTATATTTCACAGTTGCTATGGATAATAAATTTAGCATGTTACAAATTCAAACCTTGCAAACCATTGCTAATTGGGCTTTTGCCAGCTAATTTAATGAAAATCAAAGCTGGTAAAAATATAGAATTTTTATTTTGCCAGTCAATCCGATATAAAAACAAATAGTTAAAAATATGCCCTTTGCGAAGTGGCGGAAATACTACATTTGCCAGCTTGCCAGCTATGATTTTATAAAAGTTTGATGACATTTTTTTGCCCATTTTTATCTTCCATAACCAAAAAATTTTGGATCAAATGATCCACCATTGGATTCATTTCTTTTGACCGTGTGTAACTTGAAAATTCTTCTTTCAATTCCTCAGAAATATGGTCAGCTGATTTTTCACGTCGTAATTCCCTTCTGGAATATTCATTTCCTGAAGCAAACTCGTTCTTCAATATTTCCAAAAGATACTCAGCCTGAACCCCGATTTTGTCGTATTTCAGATTGGTGTATTTAAGAGTGCCGTTTTTTTCGCGTTTAAACACCAAAGGCACGTCAAGCCTTGGCCCATAATTTGATTTGGGCGTTTTAAACTCGATGTAATTCATCCTCTGATTTTCATGGATTCCGAATTCTATAGCTTTTTTTTCCTCAAGGGCCGACATCCCCCCCTGCCATCTGCAGCCGTCAACAATGGCCGAACTCCCCCGGCTCATGTTCTGGGATATTTTACCGGCATTTTCCTTGGACGTATGGTGAGTAAAAATAATGGTCAGGTTGTATTTCTTCCCCATGGATTCAAGAAGCCGGATCCACTGTGTGGAATGATCGGCATCGTTTTCATTCAGGCCGTAAAGCCGTGATTTCGGATCGATGATCAAAACCTCAAGGTCTGGGAAGTTTTCTATGGTTTTTTCCAGCCAGTGTGCAGATTCGGCTTTAATGGGCACATTCCCGTCAAGCTGCATAAGCGGTCCCAACTCACCATATATGGAACCGTAATAAAACCCGGGAATCGGTATCCTATGGAAGAGTTCATACACGCGGCTGTCTAAAATCGACTGCGGATCTTCAGCACCGATAAATAGTGTTTTTACAGGCCTTGGCGCATTGATGGGACCGAACGAACCGCCGGAAGCCAGCACCTTTGCCAGATGGAGACAAAAGAATGTTTTTCCCGTGCCCCCCGTGGCTGTTATTACCCCCACCACTCCTTTGGGAAGCATGCCCACATCGTAACAGTTCAGTAAAAATTCCACCGGAGGCGGCCGCTTTGTAAGGTGGCGTCCATCAGTTGTTTCAGGGGTAAACGGCGGGAATATCTTCTCCATTTTCTGGCCTTCAATCTGGGCCTTTACCTTTTCAATCCCTTCGAGGGCCGCCAGGTCATTAAAATCCGTCGGCTGGGTGTCAAGGTTTTCAAATGTCGGGAAGATGACTTTTCCCCTGATTGCTCTGGCAGCTTCTTCCGCTTTTGTTTTTCCGGCATTAATATCAGAGAACTGATCATCATCACCGCAAATGGTAATGATGGCGTCCGGTGCCTTTTTTCTGACCATTTGAGAAACGGATTTCAGGTTACCGGCATCGAATGCAACAATTACGGTCCCTCCGGTTGCCATATGAATGGTGGCACCGGTGGAATACCCTTCGCAGATATAAATGGACTCGCTTCCGGGTATGGGGTAACAGAGCCCTTGTTTTCGTCCACCGGGAAAAAATCTTTTGGCGCCACCCGGCCTTATAAACTGAAGGCTCCAGAGGTTTCCGTCAAGATCCTTGACCGGCACGATCAGGCCGCTTCCGTTTTTCCTCAAATTGTAGGAAGGGACGCCTTTTTCTGTGAGGTAAGGGTGGTTGTCAACAAAAGCTGATCTATCCCAGATTTTTTTAGCTCTTTTGCTGACCTGTTCCTGAATCCTCTTTCTTTCATCCTCGGCGGCCTTTTTCTGTTTTTTGATTTCAGACTGGAACCTGTCAATATCAGCCAATGACATATCCTGCGTGGAGCTTCTGGAATTCCAGCTGAAAACAGTTCCGTTTCGCCAGTCCCCGAATGAGCCGATAAGGAAATCATCATAGACTGAACTCATGATGTACCAGCCGGACTTATCCCTTTTTTTACCCGGGTTGAAACGATGAAACGATCCGTCTATGATGATATCAGCAGGAGGGGATATGTCGTTTTCATACATTTTCATTCGAAATGATTCGATTGGATTTGGTAAAACATCCCTGCTGAATAAATGGCTGTGCTGTAAGTATTTCCTGATGTCTGCCATAGTTATGCTTTTTCGTAATTATAATTATTTTTGATTATCGTTTTGAAAATGAATTTCCTCTATTGGCAGCCGTTTGACAGGAATAGGTCCCTTTTCCGTATCACTCAGCCAGTCATCACACTTTATCCCCCAGGTCAGAATCGGGTATGGATGGTTCGGATGGCGGCATGTTGATTTGAGTCCTTTAAACCCCATGTAGTAACAGGTTCCGCAGTATTGATCTTCCATGATAGCCTCCTCCGGGTATAAGCAGGTGGTTCTGTAGTTGCACCAGGTGCATTCGAAATCATCGTCGATTTTATCGGGTGGGGAATTAGCAGTAATGATATCGTATGCCCGCCGGTGTAAGGCTTCAAAGTCAGGTTTTATAAAATAGATCCGTTCCGTGTAGATTTCGGAGTTGTCCTTGCACTGGACAATAACAAGTGCTCTTTCCAGACCGGAATATCCCATATAACACTGGCACTGGGAGTAATACACGGGATAGGTCTTTTGAACGCCGTGCTTCTTGAATGATTCGAATTTCTTTTTGTTGGCAGATTTTATTTCAAGGATATGCGGCCGCTGGGTTATGCCGTGGATAATACCATCACAATGGCCACGGAAGAATCCGTTATGAGCCGTAAAAGTATCCTGCTGGCCTTCGACCTGA
>JAHIVH010000032.1 GCA_018816735.1 Pseudomonadota bacterium
AATCATCGGGTCCAAAGAGTTTGTATCTGCCAATTATGAGCGTTTTAAACATCTTTTCCAGCCAAAGCATGAAAAAAAGCCCAAGCCGGTGAAAGGGATTGACGGAATGTTCTCCCTGAAAAAACTTTCTGAAGCCATATAGGCTGGTTCATTCAGAATATTTTAACCTTATAGCGATGTTCTATTCTACCGCTGCACTTTAATCCGGCAAGTATTCACCCCAATTCAAAATTTCATCAATTAACATTCGATTTTATCTGTTGCCAGTGTCATCTGGAAATTATTTTCAGGAGCTTTGCCTGAAAGTACGGCAAGTAATTCAATATTTACAAAATATCTATTCTATAATATATTATTTGTCTGTCACTTATTACGCTTATTCCGCTTATTCCGCTCTCATGTTTCGCGTTCACGTAAAAAATAATTTGACATCATGACATCATAACGTTACAATGTTGTAAAATAATTTGGAGGTTAAGTTATGTCAACATTATCAAAACGATCGACTATTTATTTAGATCCGGTCCTTCATCAGGCACTGAAGCTGAAATCCCTTGAAACATCACAGTCAATATCAGAAATAATTAATGAAGCAGTTAAAGAGGCTCTTTCTGAAGATGCAGAGGATCTTTCTGCATTTGATGAGAGAGCAAATGAATCTTTGATCAGCTATGAACAAATGCTAAAGAGACTTAAAAAAGATGGCCGTATATAGGATTTTTTTTAAAAATTCGGTTTGGAAAGATTTTAAATCCATTCCGGATAAAGATTTAACTAAAATTCTTAGCTGTATTGAATCTCTTGGCGAAAATCCTCGGCAACCAGACTGTAAAAAGCTAAGTGGACAAGAAAGATACCGTTTGCGATACGGACAATATAGAATTATTTACTCCATTCAAGATGAAGAGCTTACTATTTGGGTTGTTAAAGTTGCACATCGCAGGGATGTATATCGCTGACGCGAACTATTTGTTCCACCAGATTCAAAAAAAAGACTCCAAAATCACTATGGCGAAGATATGGATGCGGCTGAGGGTCGCATACCCTATTATAAAGAAAAGCTATCCAGCCTCGCCAACTTTATGAAAGAGATCAAGCAGGCATTCTCCGTGTATTACAACAGAATTCTAACCGTAACCCAAGTTGAATAACATTTTTTTAAAGAAACTATGAGACTTTTGCAAGCAATCTACTGGTATTTGCGTTATTCATTGAGTTACCGGGATATCGAAGAATTAATGAATGAACGTGGTGTAAATATCGATCATTCCACGGTTCAACGCTGGGTTGTCAATATACAGGAATCATGGAAGATGCCTTCAGGAAAAAGAAAAAGCCCGTTATTAAAAGTTGGCGAATGGATGAGACATATATAAAGGTCCAAGGGTAATGGTCCTATTTATATAGGGCTGTAGATAAAGAAAACAACACCATTGATTTCCTGCTTACAAAGAAACAGGAGAAGAAAGCTGCCAAACGATTCTTTGTGAAAGCCATTGAAAATAACGGTTCGCCGGTAAAAATTACGATTGCTAAGAGCGGATCGAACAATACTGCTATTGAGGATACCTGTTGAAACCAACACAGATATCGAAATTAGGCAGATAAAATACTTGAATAATATCGTCGCGAAGGTCTATGCTGGGATTTAAAGAATTTTATTCTGCAAGTGTAACACTCAGAGGGATTGAACTTGTTCGAATGATCCGGAAAGGCCAGATGGAAAACCGGAATAACTGTGGACAAACTCCGGCACAAATATATTATTCTTTGGCCGCATAATTTCAGGAACTGAGGAAAAGTTCGGCCTCATCTTAATTTTTTTCGACAAAACCGAAATTAGTCCAAAAGCGACAATGGAGAATGACAAGTGTTACAATTACAAGTTTCCAGTCACGCAGCACAAGGCAAATTGACAGCAGCAAATGAATTTCCTCCTTCATGGAAGGATATGTACGAACTGGAAAAAATTACAAATGAATGGCTATGTAAATTTTTGCGTGAAAGAAGACGTGTTGCAAATGAACTTGGTATTGCGCCAAGGCTTACCGATACTTTAGATAGATTTTTACGTACCGACAGACCTGAGCATATAGATGATCCTGAATTCCCTGCAAAGGGGAAACTAAAAATTGTTGGAGCACTCCATTTATTAAACCGACTGATTTTATCTTATCATCGCTATTCAAGACTTTTAGAACCTTTGATTTGTATGGTCGCGGCACGTTATAAAAGACCAGCAAGATTACTTGAATTAGGCAGTGGTTCAGGTGGATTTGCACATGAATTGGCACGATTAGCGGATCAAAAAGGTCTTCCTGTGGAGGTAACAGGTTCGGACTATATTCCTGAATATGTGAAAACAGCCGCCAATACTGCAAAAAGTCGGAGTTTAAATGTCAAATATATTCTTATGAACGCATTTGATATGAATTATATTGAAAAAGATTCTTTTGACATTGTTTTAATTCTCAAAGTATGCATCATTTCTCACATGGTCAAATTGCCATGATGATCGCACAAGCAGAAAGGATAGCGACAACTGCTTTTGTTGGTTTCGATGGTTACAGAGGACCGCTTTTTTTCAGTTGCGTGCCGCTTATTATGTTTTTTATGACATTAAGTCCGTCTGTACTTCATGATACTATTTTATCTGGATGTAAATTCAAAAGTGAATTTGAATTAGAACTAATATCACGGATTGCAGTTCCGGATGCTCAAGTTTCAATAAAAGAGTCTTTTCCTGGCGTTTCGGTTTTAAGTATTCGCTTTGATTAAACGGTTAGAACTCACTCAAAATCAGTTTGCATAATGTTATAATATAAGCATTAATAGGTGGCATTTACAAATTTCTTGCTAACTCTTTATCTCTTGATCCTCCCCAACTCAATTTTAGATACCGCCTATATTTGATAGGATTGCTTCTATTTGTAATAGTGATGCTCCAAATGGATCAAGTATTACAGGTGCATGTTATCATGCAACGTCAATTGCAAACACTACAGCCGCTGATAAAAAGAATAGGAATTTGTAAAGAGGACTTCCCTTATTTCCCTTATGTTGGCTTGTGGTGAACTAAAATCGGTTCCGGATATTGATGAAAAATGATTCGATGATCAAAATATCAGTGCAGGGGAGATATTAAAGGCTGTATTGACATAAAATAACAACACTTTAAAAGAAAAACCCGGACACCGTTGTCTTTTTACCTATAGCCCGGCCCCAGTTGTGTTAAAGAAGATAGCCATATCACTACACGTCAGGAGTTCTGAAAGTAGTAATAGTAAGCCTTGTTCATAGTTGCTTACTGGTATGTTATATCAGGTTTTGAGAATAAAGGAATTTATGAGCTATTGACAAGATACAAAATGGAATTAGGGAAACATGCATTTGAAAGTTTATTTTGCCTGGCTATAGCTTGCCTATGTCAACAATCAAGATCTGGCCCCAACAATTTCTTAAATCGAACTATTTTTTTCTTGCATTTCACAATGATTAAATATAAACGTGGCCAATTTAAAATAAAACGAGAAGGTGCTGCCATGACAATATATGCAAAGATTTGAGGTTCTACCCACGCGATGTATGGGATACATCAACGTTTTCAAGGGTTATGCCTGGTTAACCGAAAAATCGGCAGCATCATTCAATCTATCTCCCAATCTTCACTCTACAATGGTATGATGCCCTGTTTTTAAAAAATCAGACGTCATAACCAAAAGAACCAGCTCAGTTTTTATTAAATGTCATAGTTTTATCAGTGGTTAACTATATCTTATCAAAGATATTCAACCATAGGGGGTGATGTATTGCCCAATTTCAATTGTGACGTGAGTAGATGCTGTGCGTATTCAAAATCCAAGTATATCCGGACTCGATGTCATAAACTTAAGACGAAATAAGCGAATAGTTTGATTTATTGACCATGAAAAAGAAAGAAGGGAGAGCGGTTCAGAATTATTCTTCATGCCCTTCATGATAGAAATTTATACGCCGCTTAACTTTATGACATTGTATCCGGATGGACACAGGTGTTCGCACCTCTGTTACAGGATCAATATCATTTCAACAGGTTTGAAGTTTTTTAAATTGATAAAAAAGAGGAAATTAAAAACTTATGAGAAAAGCTGCAACCATTAAGAAACAATTAAGTATATTTATTTTATTATTTGTTTGGATTATCGTAGTTTCTGCTTGTGGTAGCGATACGGACTCCAATGATAATCAAGAAACAACAGAATACCCCAACGCCGCTCTGCTGGTAAGCAGTAATTCCCTGGATGTGAATGCCTCAGATCAGGTGATTATCGACACCAGGACCGCAGACCTATACACCGCCGGTCATATCACCGGTGCTATCAACCTCGAACCTTCAGCACTCAATATCAATGATCCAGCCGGATCCTCAGCCACGCTGGGTGCCGCGGGTGTTTCCAAGGACAGTAGAATCATTGTATATGGCGTTACCGTTGACGCTACTGCAGGCCGGATGTTCTGGGCTCTGGAATACCTTGGCGCCAAGGATGTCCATGTGCTTGATGGCGGTTTTGACAATTGGACCGGCAGCACCACTACCGGCACCACTCCTGTGACCGTGATGACATTTACTCCTGCTATTGATTCCAGCGGGATTGCGGGCATGGCGGATGTCAGAGACAATAATGCCGATACGGATAACTACGCAATTATCGATGCACGGTCTTCAAAAGAATTTCGCGCCTCACGCATCCCCAATGCCATTAATATTTCTACCGGGGATTTTATAGAAAGGGATGATAATGTACTGGAATATACCAAAAGCAAATGGCTCGTTGATTATTTAAAGATAACAGACAAGACAGTCATTATCTACGACGATGACAATCTCAGCGCCGGGCAGGTATATTTTATTATGAGGCTCATGGGCTTTACTGTGAAAGTCTACAGCACCGGCTGGAGGGAATGGAACGCAGCCACAACTTACCCCAATGCAGGACTGCTGGCGGATATGACGGCTTTTAATACCGCGGATGTGATTATTATTGATGCCAGGAGCGAGGCCCTTTACGACGCTGGGCATATTCCCAACGCCATCAATGTAGAGCACAGTGACTTCTGGACTGCGGGTACCGGTCTGAAAGACCTCGCAATGCTGCAGAACCAGTTAGGAGCTCAGGGCATAACCCGTACAAGCACAATCGTTATTTATGACGACACCATCACCTCAGGAGGGGCAGCCGGAAGGCTGTTCTGGATGTTGGAATATCTTGGCTGCGAAGACGTGCATATCCTTAACGGTGGCTGGGATAAATGGGTCGCTGACGGAAATACTACAACAACAGACCCTGTGACCCTGACAGTCATGACCTTTGCAGCGTCAGTGCAGGCTGGCAAAAAGTTGACGGGAACTGAAATTGCAGACAAACTTAATAATACCAATTTTAAGATGATTGATGCCCGTACCGACGAGGAATTTAACGGCTGGCAACTCTACGGGGAAGCAAGGGGTGGACACATTCCCGGAGCCTATCAGCTTGATTATGCTTCCTTTTTCAACAGCGATAAAACCACGCTCAGTTATCAGGATCTGAAAGAGATGTTTGAATCTCGGGGCATTACAGCAGACAAGGAAGTAACCGCTTATTGCCTGTCCGGTACCCGCAGCGGCTATGTCTATTTCCTGCTACGCCTGATGGGTTATTCCAACATATCCAACTATGATGCGTCTATTTACGAGTGGGCTGCAGCGTCCGATACAACCACCTATCCGATGGAAAAAGCCCTTCACTACGAAGAGTTGGTCAACGCCGACTGGGTAAAGGCGTTGATTGATTATCATGCAGAAGGTAGTACCAGCATGGCTCCGCTTGAATACAAGGATGAGAATGGAACCACATATCCACGGGACCATAAGTATGTTATACTTGAAATCGAGTGGGGAGATACCAATTCCAACAGATACAAAAAGGGATACCTGAAAGGTCATATTCCCGGAGCAATACATTCCGACACCGATCCTTGGGAAATAGCCCCGCTTTATTGTCTGAAGGACGACGCTGCCCTTCAAGCCCATGCCGCGGAAATGGGAATCACGATAGACACCACGGTGGTTGTTTATAGCACAAGGTCGAACTATGCTGCCCGCAACTGGTGGCTGTTCAAATACATCGGCGTAAAGGACGTGAGACTGCTTAATGGCGGATACGCCGCATGGACGAACTCCGCCGGCACCATAGAAACAACAGAGCATTTGCCGGTGGCAGTGGCAGATACCTTCACGTTAGCTGATGTGCAACTTTCAATGCGCGCCTTAACCAGTGAGGTGGAATCGCACTACACGGATGTTCCAACGCCAATGATGGACGAACGCAGCGCCAGGTTGTATCTGGGCATCTACAGCGGTTACAGCTATACGAACATTGCAGGGCGCATTCCGGGTGCGTTTCATGAAACATTATTGAATTCAACCGATCCCGACGGTACTTACTCCAGCTATACAGAGGCCAGAGAGGCCTTTGATTCTGAGGGAATAACAAAAGATCGTGATGCCTGGTTCTACTGCGGTGACGGCTATGGTGCATCACAGACTTTCCTCCTGGCATACTTCATGGGGTATGACAAGGTCCGTGTTTACACCGATGGCTGGAATACCTGGAGCTCGGTGATGGTAGACGAAGTACAGAAACCATCAGGGCGACCTGTAGAAAGAGGTCTTCCGAAAGAGTAAATAAATCCACAGGGCTTCTATCAAAAAAAGGAGCCCTGTTTTTAGAGTGTTATTGAAGAGGTCGTTTATGAAAATTCGAATGGCTATCAAAATAGCTGTTGTCGCAACGCTTATGGCAAACATCATAACCGCTGCTCACTGTTTTGCCGGAAGCTTGAGAGACGAGTCATGGGCCGAAAATACGTGCAGCAATGGGCTGGACGGAAGATTACATGATAAGATCTCGCTGAATTATTATATAGAAAATAATTTCGAATACGCCAATGCAACCATATGTAATCACGTTGAATATGATTTTACAGATTCCATCACGATGTTCAATACCATTTGCTATAAATATATCCGGAGTGAGTATAGTTACTCCGTTTATGACGAGTACAGTGCAGACGGATCTAATAAAACAAACGTTATGACGGGAGACGCCTATGGGCTGGATGATATTGATGTGGGTTTGAAACAAAGGTTACTGGACAGTGATTATGGTATTTTTACGCATAAAATTAAGGTTTCTATTCCAGGTCCCTACGATGAAAATGAAACGTTGCCCTTAGGCAGCGGTAAATATAACATCGATTACAGCATATTATATGGATATTCATTGCAGCGAATCTATCTTAATTTAGAAACGGGGTACCGCTGGCGCTCCGGAGGACTTTCCGGTCAGATTAATTATTCTGCAGGAATAGTGGCAAGGATCACCTGCGCAATTCGTGCGCGGGTAAAAGTGCACGGCAGGTCATACTTGAACAATGGTGAAGAAGGAGATACCACCAGCGGCGTTACCACCTCAACGGAAATGATCAATAGAAATAGCGTTAATCGTGCCTGTGGCGGTGATGGGGGAGGGTTTACATCGGACACAACCCTGAATGACTCCACTGACGATCGTTTTAGCGACTTAATACTGAATTTAGGGCTGATGATCAAATTGACCGATAATATTGGATTGAATTGCAATTATCGACCTTCGATTCATATAAGGAACATGAGTGAAGATACATCCCTGTCGGTTGGCATCTTCTATTGGTTTATTTAAGAGATAGCCACCCTGTATACAATTAAGGAGATTCATATGAAAAAAATCAGTTTTATATTATTCCGGCATTATTCATCGTGCCTGGTGCAGGTTGTGCCGGGCGTACCAATAGATTATAATCAGAGAGACATAACGGACAAATGATCATTGCCCTTATCCGGATTGTCCGATGGAAACGGGAAGTTCCGGCAAATTACTCCACTCGATCCAGGAACCGTCGTAAACCCGTACGTTTGAGAAACCGAGCAGACTGGTGAGTACGAAGTAGGTGTGGGATGCCCGATGAGCCCGCATGCAATAAACGATGACATTTTTGTCGGGTGTCACACCTGCGGCGGCGTACATGGATATCAGTGTCGGCACATCCTTAAAATATCCCCTGTCATCCACTGCATTCAAATAGTATATGTTCACCGCACCTGGTATATGCCCGCCCCGGGCGGCGCTTTTGGATACCTTCTCGCCGGTATATTCATTTTGGGTGCGGACATCCAGCAATACTGTATTCTCGGATGGAAACAAACAGTCCTTCTTCGTGGCGATACAGCTGCTGTCTATGATACCTGTTTTGTAGATCGACGGTGCAGGCCTGGTTCCCGTCCCTCTTTCCACAGGATAATCCATTATGATCCATGCCTTGTAATGACCATTCAGGATCTGTACCTTTTGGTGTCTGTAGACTTTGAGCACCCACAGTAATCGCGTTGCCATCTGCGGTTTCTGGTCAGCCGCGTATATTACCACAAGGTCATCTGTGATAATGCCGTTGGCACTCATAAGCGCTTCGATCTGTTTCGCAGGAGCTATCATTCCCCCCACAGGATTGTCCGGATCTTCAAACTCCTTATTGTTGATGTGTACTGCACCCGGAATGTGCCCGCTAATGTATTCGTATATATTTCGCACATCGATGATCTTGGTCTTTTTGCTATCGATATATTTCTTGAGTTCTTCTGCTGTGATTATTGTTCCGGGCATTGGTTCTGCAGAAAGGGTTAAGGCAAGACTGAAAATTGAGAGTACCACTAAAAAATATTTCATAAAAACTCCCCTGTATGGTCAAAAAATTTAATATGCATTAAAGCCATGTTGTCAAAGGATTTACAAGAGAAGAATAGGAAACATATGGACAGGCGCCTGGCTATCGAGAATTGGGGAAATTTGGCGTATCGAGAGGCCTGGCGTGGAATACAGCTAAGTCGGCACATGGTCCCTGGAGGCTGAGTCGCAGTCTTCTGATCAAAAAGACCTAATGGCGCACCTTTGGTTGTTATCGCAAGACAGGTATGCATTACTATACCGCGAGAAAAGATATTGTCGATATTTTTTCCCTTTTTCAGAGAGAGCTTTCCCAATCCCTTGGTTTTAGAGTGATTTGTGTAGACCAAATAACTCGTATCCTGGATTGCAAGAACGGTGCGATGATTTGCGGCACGACAGGATGTCTTATCACGGTGTGCAGACATAATTCGTGACAATCTCTTTAAACGCATTAGCAGCCCACCCCATCTATCCCTCCATTAAGTAATGATTTATGTAAAGCAGACGTATATAATCCGCCTACCATATAATAAAGGGAGAATCAATGAAATCTCTACTCGAAAAAAGAAAAACTCTGATGCAAAGAATTGCCGGCTATTCGAAATTTTTACGTGGATCAATTACAAGCGTATGCTCTACTTGCAACAGGGCGGCCTGCATCTGCACCGGCAAGACAAAAGGGAGGGCATACCGATTAACTTACAAAGACAAACAACAAAAAACGCGAACAGTATATATATCCCATTCACAATTGCCCGAGGCTATTAAAATGACAGACAATTATGCCAAGATGCGGAAATTAATTAATGAGCTTTTCGAAACGAATATTGCTATATTCAAGAGGCGATCCAAGCCATAGGATTTGTGGGTAATAAAAAGGTGGTTTAGGAGGGAGGGGGAGGTCGCGAGACCCCTCTCTATCGCTATTGGGCATAAATTAAGGATACAAAATGACAATCGTAAATCATACTGAAAAAATTCGAGATGGTCTTCGAGAAGGTAAATTTACTTCTGAAGCTGCCGTATCAGAAGGAATTTTTTTACCTGCTTTGCATGAATTCGATTGGCCTGTTTTCGACACGTCTATAAGGAATAGGAATAGGGGGCACACATCCACCTGGTATTGCGTATGATTCCCGAGAGCAGTTTCTCAGATGATGATATCAAAAAACGGTTTTTATCTTTTTATGGGGAGAATTCCTTTTTCAATGACACGGAAATGCTACCCTGTTTTCGGAATAAATGGTCCAGCATTTCAAAGTACATGCAGGAAATCAAACAGACCTTTTCAAGATATTTTAATAAACGTCATAAACGGCGGGGCACGCTTTGGGGAGAACGGTTCAAGAGCGTGATAGTTGAGAACGGCGAAACACGGATCAATCGCCTTGCCTATGTTGAATTAAACCCGGTGCATGCGAATATAGTTGACCGGCCGGACATGTATTATTGAAGATAATTGGTATTTCTCAATACGGTTCTTTTGTAGGATAAAAAGCAAATTCTTTCCTGTTTTGTCATTTCTGGCAAAATATTTAGTAGTTTTGCCAATTGATTAATTATTCGTCTATCAATATATTCCACATATTCCACGACAAATTTGAAATATGATGAAAAACACTTTTTCAGAAAAGTCCAAATCGATAATAATGGCGAGGAAGTGTAATTAAGAAATTTTGTAATTTTGCAGCAATTTGTTTGATTTTTATTATTCTGTAAGGTTGAAGCTCGATTTTTATATAAAGGAAGATTAAAAATTTAATGGAGTTTACACCATTTTATACTCTGTAATTTGATGATGAATATTTCAAATCCATACATGAAAAATTGTATTATTTGAATATAATATTCACATGAATATAGCGTTTTTTTATACTAATTTATTAAATGGAGATTGAAAATGAAAAAAAGAATTCGTTATTGGTTGATGCTTATTGTTATTTTTCAGGTAGCTTTGTTAGTGAGTTGTGAATTATCAGAGCCGCCTTCTTCCGATGATTCCCTGATTGATGATGGGTATGTTTCACTCAGCATAAGCGGGAAAAACACTATACTAAAAGGTAAAGATATTTTCGATACGGTAATGAAAAAATATCAGCCTATTATGGACTATTATGGTGACAATTTTGAAGATTTCAAGGCACTGGTAAACACAAATCTATTGTTCGAATCGGTAGATCTTGTTTCCCCGTCAGCAGGCCTTTACAATTATGATTCAATGCAGGCCTGGGGAGATACCGAATTTGTGGTGAAGTATAAGGACGGTACAACTGAAACCCTTCCCGCAGCCGAGATACTCACCATTAGCGGTTCGTCAAATCCTGAGTGGTTCAACAATGGAAAAGAAGTCGTCAATTTTTTTGCCAAGCTGGAAGACGCGGAAAAAACAAGAACAAGGATGATCGACGCGTTGAATAAATGCTCTGACAAAGTCGGAAAGATTAATATTTTAGCCGGACTGAAGACCCCGCTTAGCACTGCGGTACAGGAACTGGATAGTCTCAGCAGCCTGACAACAGTTCTTTCAGAAGTCGGAAAGTTCGCAGGTTACTTTGGCGCTGCTTTCAGCCTGGCTGAGTCAATCGGCCTCTTCGGTTCAGGGCCCAGCACTGACGAAATAATTTTAAAAAAGCTTGACCACATTATCACATTAATCGAAGGCATGTACACTCATCTTGAATATATAGAAAACAGACTCACTGATATAGAATTAGTGGTTATAAATGAAGCAAATAAAGATATACAGCTTGAATTAAACAGCATTATTAATTCTATTAACGGTTTAATACAGGAGTTAAAAATATGGGAGGATCTTGAACATAAAACATCGGTGGCAATGCAACTCAGCTATGTCATTAATGGATATTTGCAGAATTACATCGATTACTCAACAGTCGATTATGGGAATTATCTGGAATATAAAATAGTTCAGGAAAAAGATCCGGTGCTCTCTCCCCTTATTATCCAGGTATTATGCCCCTGGAAAAAGTCATGGGCGGATTCCAACTGGCAGATTCATCAGGAGTTCTATGATCAGGCAGTAATTAATATTGCAATAAACAATCCAGAACAATATCTCCCCTTTTCCTTTGAAGGTCTTGATTATTTAAAGAACCTTTTATGGACACGGCTTAATATTAATTCATTTATAGAGACAGACAACGAATCGCTTAATGCGGCCAATTCCAATACGGTTCTCACATATCTTGCTAACAACAGCACGTACATACCAAAACTGAGAAATCAACTTATTAATGCCTATGCGACCTTAACGGTTAATCTCAAAAATGCTCAGGATTACATTCTTAATAATGCTCAGGATAATTATTTTGACCGCATAATAAAGTATGGCCTTACGAATGGTGGGAATTATCAGCCTGCCTTTAATGACTACCCGTCAATAATATTGGGTGCCAATACCCCCATTGAGCTGGCTAAAGGCATCAATATAGAAAACGATAATATGAGTGTTAGGGATGATTTCAGCTTCCTTGAAGATTGCAATCTTTTACTTGATGCTTTCTATAAAGGGAAATCGGTCTGCTTAATGGAGTTCGCGGCTTCCCTGGCAGCACTTGAAATTCAGCTTTCCGAAAATCTTGATGATGAGGATTACAAGACTTACAAAAACTACTGATTCAGGAGCGGGGAGTTTTAATTTTCCTATATATAAAAAATGGGGTCTTTTCATGAGGCTTATCGAGTGTCATGAAAAGACTTCATATAACTAAGGCGATTATATGCAGCTGATCAGGCATCAGAAGCGGCGAGTGTCAAGATAGTTGTCACTTAAACCGAAATTAAGCTGCCTTTTTAAAAGAGTGCTCTTTGGGTGCCTTTTTCTTAATAGGATTCAGCTGTACCAGGAGCACCGGTTTCCAGTTACGTGTTTTTCTCGACCATC
>JAHIVH010000033.1 GCA_018816735.1 Pseudomonadota bacterium
CTGCCTGACCTTATTAAGGGTTATATTTGGCAGAGCTCCTTTGTCTATCGGTCAAGATATCGGAGGGAGCTTCTGCCTACTCCATACGATATCTTGCAGAATTTGACTGCTTTTTCCATCATTTATTTTGACGCCTCTCATTTCTATTCAGGAAAATACCAATCTTACAAGCCTGGGCTTAAGTGCCCTGGAATCGGTTGACTATGACTTTTCCGTGAAAGCGAATACCCAACTATGCACGAATATGGTTGAACAACTGGCAAATGAAATATCTGTGGGCGGAGAGATCGTCATTGCTGGAAATCAGGTTTGTCCATAATGTTTAAGATTAAATGAGATACTTCCCGTTCGTTAATGAACGGGAACTCTCTAAGGATAGTAAAAGGATTATGGACAGCGAAGCACTTTACCGGTTGGGGGGAGAAAATACCGGCCTGCCTATCGTCAACATTGAAGAAAATCTGATCATTTCCATGGTAAATACCAGATTTGAAGAGCTGTCTGGATGTACGAAAAACGAAATCAAATAGAAGATACGCCTTTCTCAATTCGCTGATAAAGATACAGAAGAAAAGAGCCACAAATTTTTTATAGAAAATTCAGAAGATTCGCTGTATAAGATTTATAAAAATTCGCAAAAAATATCCAGCGCATAAAAAGGGGAGGGCATGAAGCGGAAAAGGATCGGAAGCATGCTGATCATCATGGAAACGATATGGTGTGTCTGCTGTATCGGCGGGCCAGGTTTCGCAAGTAGCGGATACCAGCTAACCGTAGCGCCGTTTGTCGAGTATGATTACCTGAATGACCTGGGGGCCGGTCAGGATTTACTTGACCGGATCAATGAACAAGTGGGAGGATGGCTCAGCGGTTATGATAATATAGAGCTCTTTCAACATATGTTTATTTTCGGAGTGGAGATTCGGATAGCTTATCCTGATCGCTGGCGTGGATGGGAGCTTGTGGCTTCAGTGGCAACGAATTCCGGATCGCTCAGCATGCTTGGGAAGGATTACGATGAATGGAATGATCTTGATACCATTCCGATTATTCCCGGAGTGATGAATACCAGTACAATTCCATTCACAAACGTAGATGGCCAGGTTCACATCCAGGTGGACCAGTATATGGATTACTGTTTTCCACTGCAGGTGGGTGTCCGATACGAAGTGGCACCAACCGGTGGCCCGGTCAATTTTTTTGGTCTAATCTCAGGTGGCCTCCTTGTCATGAAAGGCGGTCTGGACATCGACATTTATATGAACGGCTCTGTAAACAGTCCGGTACAAAGTATGTCTACCCATGCCAGGTACAGAGGTAATGCCGAATTCCAGGATACTGGTTGGTTGATGAACTTTCTAGTAGGAATTCGCTATACGTGGCGGAAGGACCTCTCCTCCTCAGTGACGCTGGGATACGGGATCGGGGAACTGGACGATGACGTCGATGTCGATGGGACACTGATCGGTTCCGCAGACACAACGATTCTCGGAATCAGCGGGTCGATTCCGTTCAACCTGCCGACAAACTTCAAAGAAGATACGAAGCTTGAGATTGACGGCTGGCGCTTTCGCCTCATAGTGATAGAATGGACCTGGCAATAGATTAAGCCAGTGATCATACCATTCAAGCATCAAGGTTTGTCCAATCCGAACCCATGCATCCAATTCAGCACCATCCTTAGCCTGTCTCTCACTGAACATGTTGTTCGCGACCTTTCCCCAAGATAAATTTTAATGTTTTACTGGATCGTCATCTTGGACTTAAAATGGATTCAAATACAATTAGCTGGTTTTTTAGACCCGGCTTGTTATAGATGAATAGGCAGTGCTTACTTTTTTGTCCTATCCGTATAAACGTCTAGAAACTGTAGGAGACTTTGGCTGCATATAGCATCCATTCGTTATAGGTGTGACCGTCATTATCCGGGAACACGCCGAATTCACCTTCCATGACATGAGCTTCCAGTTTGGCAATCCAGAAGGGGTTGATATCGAAACGAAAGGAAAGGCAGTGATCTTTAAGTTCGTTTGAATCCTCATGCACGTTTTTAAACTCGATGTAGTTCGAGTAATAGAAAGACGCTTCGAACCAGTTTGTAAACCGGTATCCAAGACTCACGTAAAAGGAGTCATTATGATCATTATTTATAATCTGATTCTCAATCGGCTTGCCGAAAACGTAAGGGACTGTTTTTCCCTTTGTCCACCAGTTTTCGGCCGTAAGCTTAAGGTTCCTCAAAGCATATTCAACTGAAAAAGTCGCCGTGTAAATATCCTTATTAACGATTGTGAGTCCATTGGTTCCTATTATTTTCAATTGATCTGGGTGCAAACCGGCAACGCAAAAACGGAGTCCATCAATCGGTGTTGTCCACACCAGACGCATATTATTTGCATTACCGGTTCGGATATCTGAAACGATGATGCCATGGGTTTTTTCAAGAAACAATGAGGTGCCGCTGTCAGGTGATATACGCATTGCTCCGGTTTGAAATTGGTATTCCATTAACCCTGCTTTTCCCATCCCGACGGTGCCGAAGAACTCCATGCCCTTTATACTATTCGCTGCATCCCGAATCCATTCATTATAGAGGCTGGACGGCAAAAAGATGGATGTCCTCAAACAATCAAAATCCCTTAGGTCATTATAAAGGCCTATGGGAATTTTCAAGGTCCCCACTCTCAGGCGCAGCCAATTCTTGTATTCAAACTCGGCAAATGCCCAGTTGATAACGATTTCATCATTTCCCACATCACCCAGATCTCTTGCATAGAACTGACATCCCAAGGATAGGCGATCGGATACGTAAGTCGTGAAATTGATCCCCATTTCATTGAACTGGAAACTGCCGTCATCGGTTTCCGCCAGGTAGTTGTTTTGGTTGGTTTTTAAATACCCCTGGGATATGAACCCGTGTATGTTGATGTCTTCAGCCCGTGCAGACAGATTTCCTGCCGTCACCATGACAACAAAAACGAAAATAACTATAGTATAGGACCTGTTCATCTGTTTCTCCCCCCTGGCCACCTCTACCGGCATCATTGAATGATTGTTCTGTGATATGAATCGTATCATTTGGCATATTCCATGTTAACAGCTTTACTCGGAGAGTATCTTGACCCCATCAGGAAGTTTTACGTCGGCGGCAATATAGCTTACAGCCCCGTTTGTTTGTGCCACATAAGATACCAAATCTGCATCTGTATTTTTTCTGACGGGAATTCTGCCTTGGCCGGTAAACATATTCTGACGCCAGACGCTATCGAATTGGCTGTCTGTCCGTTTGATATATTTTCTAAGGAATTCTTTGTGAGTATCTGCACTCTTGTTCAACACAATATTAATCCGGTCATCATTGGGCCACTTCACGATCTTACCCAAAAAAATATTTTTAACATCTTCCGGGCTAAGCGTATCTACCGGCACAGACGTGTTTGCGATAATCATGACATCGCCTGCAAATGCATGGGGTATGCCACCCGCAATCATCACCTGGCAAATTATAAAAACGGCGATCATCATGCAGAATTTGAATTTCATGTAAACCCCTTCAGTATTTAAGATCTTACCTTCAATTGCTAAGTTGTCTGCAACGCATTGACCGATAATATTCGCACTAAACGGTAACCGCGCTATTTTTACCCCTCTATTTTTTCGGTTTTTTCCTGATCCGGTTCTTTTGTTGCTTTTTTGAAATTCTTGATACCTTTGCCAAGTCCTGCACCAATTTCAGGAAGTTTGCCTGCCCCGAAAATAATCAGGATGATGACCAGGATAATGATTAATTCAGGCATTCCGATTCCAAACATATTTCACTCCCTTGGGGTTTATTTAAACGGTTTTACACGGTGATTATTGACCCTGTTTTAAAATAATTCAACAATTAAGGTCCTATTTTCTATCCTTTATACCTTTTTTTACCAAATAGCAACGCACCTGATATGCTGATTTCATACAGCAGCATTAGTGGAATCGACATCATGATCTGGGTGGTCACATCAGGCGGTGTCAGGATGGCTGATGTGACGAAAAATAACAGGATGGCGTATTTCCTATTTTTTCTAAAAAAGTCAACCGTAACGATCCCCAGCCTTGCAAGGCCTGTAATCACTATCGGCAGCTCAAACACAAGCCCAAAGGCCAGAAGTAATTTTGAGGCAAAACTCAAATATCCGCTGACAGACGGCATAAACCGGATGGTTTCATTGGCAAATGCCTGAAAAAAGGCGAACCCAAAGGGAAAAACACCATAATAACCAAAAAGTGCCCCACCCAAAAAGAAAATCGCAGATAAAATAACGATGGGACCAAGCATTCGTTTTTCTTTTGGATAAAGACCTGACGCTGCAAACATCCAGAATTCGATTATAATAACCGGAGCGGCAACAATGAGTCCGGCAATAAAAGACATCTTGAGGTAAGTAAAAAATGCTTCAGCCACACCCGTGAAAATAAAGGTTTCACCCTCAGGCAATACGGAAAGCAAGGGCATTCTCAGAATATCAAAAAGTTTTTCCTTAAATGCAAAACAAATACAAAATCCCAGACCCACAGCAATGCTGCAAATGATCAGCCGGCTTCTCAACTCTTCCAGGTGGATGGTAAAGGGTAGTTTTTCACCAACAGGCAATTTCACAGCATCCTTGTGGTTTTTTCTTGTCTTATAAAGCAATCGACGCTTCTTTTGAAACCGTTTCCAAACTTTCTCTATCGGTAGACGCCTGAGGGATATCTGGTTCTACTGCCATTTTTGCCTTCATGGTGTCTATTAAATTATCTGTGAAATCGGTTGCAGGCTTTTTGATTTCCGTGACCGTATCATCCGTATTCATTGTATTTTTGAAATCATTGGTGGCTCGCTTGAACTCTCCTATGGCGCGTCCAAGCGATTTTGCCAGTTCGGGAAGTTTTTTGGGGCCGATCACCAGTAAGGCGACAATAAGGATAACAATAATTTCAGGCATTCCCATTCCAAACATGTTTTAATCCCCCGTTTATCTTAGCTTACGAGAAAAAGACGTTGCGGCACTTACTACCTTGGCGGCATCTGCCGGCCGTAAGAAACCATCCGTAACAGCCTGATCCGTTGATGCCTGGACTTGATTCAGATAATCTTCAGACGAATGGTAAATTGAATGAAGTTCCTCATTGCTAAAAGGGATCATGGCACCGGAAATTTCACAAAGGATATGGCCCTGGCCTTGCGGCGCATAGGTTGCTGTGGGAACATCCATATAAGGAGATCGAATCCCGCCTAATGCATTGCCGAATTCATCTCTGGCGATACGGAGAGGGTCGGTTTCTATGTCAATACGTCCAGCGATAGAAGGCGGGTAACCCGTGCGAATCCAATGGTCCATCGCATGAAAAGCGGCATTGACGACAAAATGGTGCATCGGATTCCCGTTGATATAAGTACTACATCGGATAAGAACGGGTATGGCGTGTGAAGATTTGAGAGGCGTTGCATAATAATCAGACTGCCCGTTATCAAACATCCCGAGAACTGAATAGACATCCGCATGAGAAGTGCCTGCCACCTCCCACAATCGAAACATGTCACTATCAGGCTGGCGACTTTCATAGGCAGTACCTGGGAAGAACTCGAACGCCACAAACAGGTCTGTTTCCGTTTGCAACATGAGTACCGGTTTATCCAAATCATCTCTGATTCTGACGATATCGGGAGGTTGCATCGTTTCCAATGGCTCCCCGGAAACAGGCGCGCTTGAACCCAGGCGACTGTGCACAATGAATCCATCAAACAGATGATTATCTTTGCCAAGCATATTGATATAACTAACCATTCGTGAAGCAGACTGGGATTCTCCCGCTGCAATCATTTTCTCAATTTTCAGGCCTCCCAGGTAGTCCTTACCTTCAGCATACCTCACCCGCTGTGCTGCCTGGGTATAAATGCTGTAGGAAAAATTGTCACCAGGATGGGACAACACTTTATAGCGAACGGGGTTTATTGTTTTTAAGGACGCTTCCAGAATACCATCAAGCAAACCGAACGGACCTACATTATCGATCCCTTTTCTTTGCGCAGTAACGCCCACCCATGCATACCCTTCGCGAATAAACTCCGTATGGGCCATCGACCATTCCGGTGTGGCATCGGCATTTCCGGAAACATTATTCCACTCGACGACCACGGTGCCATTAAATTTTTCAGGGTCAATCGGCCGGATGACGATAATCCGTGTCGTATACTCGGCTTGCTGATTTTTTACGACCTCCCATTTTCCATCGCTGGTGAGTTCACTCACCGGAAGATAACTGTCTGCCGTTCCGCTGATAAAATATTCAGTTTGTTGGTACCCCACTTTTTTCAGATCGAACATCGCAGTCGGTGCAAAAACAAAATCTTCGAGAAAACTTTTACATGAGAATAAGCTAACGACTGAAACGATCAAAATAATTGCTTTTAGTGCAATTGGGTTTGGTTTAGTCATGATTACGAACTCTCCGGTTTTTACGTTATACACTGCGTCATAAATCATTGCACATCAGAAGTGACCTTCCCGCCTGTTATGCGGGAGGAGAGGTCACTTCTCTTAAAATATCATCAACACGATTCTGAAATATGGCATCAACCTTTATCTACATAGGTAAACTTCCATTGGCAGCAGATTTCATCCTCACACCTTCTGGGAGGCATCGTTATAATGTCCAAATGGATTTCCTTGCCCGAAAGCCCCCTGCTGTACATGCCACAGCTATTACCGATAGCAGGCGGATCCAGCTCACACGTCTGAATGATTTGTTCTTCCGTCCCCCCGGTTAATTCCATCATCGTTATGCCAAAACATTTGTGGAAGGTGTATATGCCGGTATTTTCATCCGGCATTTCAAAACTATTTTCGAAGTTCGGCGGCTGTGCCGTAATATCCACCTGCACGGCCTTCAGGAAACAATCGATACCAGCGCCCGAAGTATTCAAATATTTCATCATGATACTACGGGCCGCTTCCGCCAGATCAACACTCCAGACCACTACCTGCATTTTAGTCCCCGCTTCATAGCCACCGCCGCTTTGCACCATTTCCTGTATCTGATAGTTCAGTATCATGTTCAAGTCGTACTGATGATACATTAAAAACATCCGGGCAAGCTGTTCCCGTGAAAAATCCGTAATCTTCAGATTGGGTCTGAACGGTCCGCTATAGTCATCCAGCTCAACATCCGAATCCACTGTGAGCTCCCCTCTTTTATCCATTTTATCGGGGTCAATCAGCAAATCTGGTTCCTCATCGCATTGGCTGCCGTCCGCTTTGTAGTAAAGCTCCCATTTGCAACAAACGTGATCCTCGCTCAATCGGGGTGGCATCGTTAAATTTTTCACTTTTATATATGGGCTGTATAGGTTTGCGGCATTTTGGATAGCCTTGGGACATCTATTCATGCAAACGTCACGTAGCTCACCTGTTCGTCCGGCTGCTTCAAACTGCAACGCGATTGCGCAGCGATTGAAAGTGGCCAAGCCACGACGTTTCGTCGGCATTTCAAATACGACGTCGCTATAAACATTTGGAAGTGTATTCAACTCTATCTGCCATTGTTTCATGAAGGATTCAAGGTTCAAGCGTTTGATGTTCATCGTCTTTTTTATCATACTGTTGACACCCAAAATCATATTGGTGCCCCAAATCAATTTTTCCGCTTTTATCAATCCTTCTATCCCATGACTTTCAAGAAAAAATCCTCTGTAAGCATTATTTATGGCGTTATGGTACTCACTCGCCATTTGATGAAACCTGCTAAGGCCAATTTTTGAGAAATCCGTATACCTTAGATGAGGTCTGAAGGGCCCGCTATAATCATCCAGTTCCACGCCTGGAATCAGTTTAATTTCCGCACGTGTATCCTCTCCCAATGCTCGTTTAATGATATCCAAATCATCTCCACAACTCTCGAGCTTATCACAGCCGATAAACGATGGCACGGTAAGGGCTACTGAAGAGGCGGCCAGGCATTTACAAAACTGACGTCTATTAACAGGTGGTATTCCTTTCATTTCTCTCTCTTTATTAAGCTGCTTAAAATCCATATTTTGATTGCAGATCATTGATTCACTCCTTTGTAAATGTTTCACTAAATTTGGGATTGATTTGATTTTAGTCACTCCGCCCATAGCTTTTGGCCAATGATGTATCAAGATTTGTGCCAAACCCGATCAATGTTTCCATTTGAAACCAATGTCATCTGAATTGGCGGGACTTATGCAAAGCACGGGAGCGATTACTATTTCCGTGACAAGAACCGAATCCTATCCTAATGACAAAATATTGAGAAAACGACCCTAAAATAGGGCGACAAGACCCTATTTCAAAATATTACACTTATTTTCAATAACTTATATATGTTAGTTGTTCGTAAGTGGGATGGAACCACCCTAATTACTGCTGATATTATTCTATCAGGTCACCCAAAATAAAAATGGGGGTTCAAGGTCAAGGCCGTCAGCTTTGCTTCCAGCAAAGATATTGGGCCAAAAGATTATTTTGAGATAACCTGTAATACATTTCGACAAATCATCATTCAATACCCGTCTATTATTTTTAGAAAAGACGTGCCTATATCTTGGGAAAATGATATTTTTTATGTGACTTTATATTATCAACAATGAAACAATGATTGAAAGTATGAAAACATACAGCAGGAATAAAAAGATAGACGACAGTAAAACTGATGAATCCATTGATCTGAAATCATATGAAAATGATGATTCAAGTTGGCCATCATCTCGAGATACAATTCTAGTTGCAGAACAGAAAATCAATGCCAATGAAGACCGTCTTATAGAGGTCTCGGTCCTCTGTGATTTCCAGGGAAATGTATTGGAAGCCGGTATGACCAACGCGGATACGTTTGATATGTCCATAGCGGATCTTGTTGGACTGAACCTGTTTGATTTCCTGGATGAGAATTTGCAAAAAAAAGCCTCTATGTATTTCCAGGAGGTTAAACAGACTGGAAAGGCGAGCGGCATAGAGCACCTCAAACTGATCAACGGTGAAGAACGGAGCTATGAGTATAAAAATGTGGTTGTTTATGATAACGAAAAACCTGTTGCCATTCGGATTTTTGCATGGGATATTACTCATAAAATCAAGGAAAAACAAGCCCTTTTAGCCAGCGAAGCGCGTTACCGGGGTGTTTTCGAAAATACTGGTCTGCCCGTCGTTATCATTGAAGAAAATCTGCTCATCTCCATGGCAAATGTCAGGTTTGAAGAGCTTTCCGGATATGCGAAAGACGAAATCGAGGAGAAAATCCACCTTTCTCAATTCATTGATGAAAAGACAAAGGAAAAGGTCCTCAAACTTTTCCTCGATAATTCAGGAGATTCTCCTTTAGAATATGAATGCCGCGTTAAGAATCGCGACGGCGATGTGCTAGATATGGTTGTGCGTTTCGGCAAAATATCAAGCACCCGGCAGATGACTGCATCGTTTATCGATATCACGTCACGGAAGAAGATAGAGAGAGAGTTAAAGGATAGCAAAGATAACCTCCAGCAGGAAGTCGATTTTCTCCGTTCATCTTTACAAAAACGTCACTTTTTCGCCGGAATTATCGGCAAGAGCGACGAAATGCAGAAAATCTACGAAGCGATAATACATGCGGCAGAGGCCAGAGCCAATATCATCATCTACGGTGAGTCCGGAACAGGCAAGGAACTCGTAGCTCAAGCCATCCATCAGATGAGCACCCGTAAAGACAAAAACTTCGTTGCCGTGAACTGTGGTGCAATCCCGGAGAATATCATTGAGAGCGAATTTTTTGGATATAAAAAAGGGACGTTTACGGGTGCTCATGCAGACAAACTGGGTTATCTTGATCATGCGGATGGCGGCACTCTGTTTCTGGATGAAGTGGGAGAAATCAGCCTGAACATGCAGGTGAAGCTCTTGCGGGTGATTGACGGTAACGGGTTTATCCCCCTCGGGTCCAATACAACCCGGAAAACGGATCTGCGTATGATTGCTGCCACGAACAGGGATTTAAATAATTTGATAGAAAAAGGAGCCTTTAGAGAAGATTTTTTCTACCGTATACATATCATCACGATTCATCTTCCCCCCTTGAGAGAACGGAAAGAGGATATCCCTCTTCTTATCGATCATTTCATAAAGGTACACGGCGGTAATGGCATCCGTGTAAGCGGCAAAATAATGAATCAATTCCTGGACTATGACTGGCCGGGAAATGTAAGGGAGCTGGAGAATGTCATCCACCGTTATCTCTCTATGAAGAAAATTGATTTTAGCGGGTTAAAGAAAAAGCATGGTAACCAGCAGTCAAAACCGCGAGGTTCCCAAATAGGAAATATACAAGATATGGTAGACCAATATGAAAAGGAAATTATCGAGAGTACGCTCGATCAATTTCGCTGGCATCAGGGAAAAGCAGCTTCCGCACTCGGCGTCAACCGTAAAACCCTTTTCGTCAAGATGAAAAAACATGGATTGAAACGACCCTGAAATGGGTTAATAAAGGCCGATTATCAAATATAGCCATTGTTTCCAAAGTACTTTACGGACCTGAAGGAGTATGTTTTTTAAGGCCCAAGAATAGTAACAACCGGATATTCAAATCAGGCAACAGCCAGGCTGTAGGATTACCAAAAGAATTTTCTGTCAATTGCCGCGAACTTGAAATTTTAGAAGAGGTGACGAAATTGTGCACAGGAAACCTACGAAAGGTCTTGAAAAGGCATTTGAATTGCTTACACAACTACCTGAAGATTTTTTTCCTGAAGGGCGAAACGATACGCCACCTCAAAAACGTGAGAATCTGTGATGACGGTTAAATATCTTTTCGATACAAACATCTGCATTTATATTCGGAAACAAAAGCCTCAGACTGTACTGGCCCAATTTAAGAAACTCAAACCCGGCGAAGCTGCCATATCCGTTATCACCTGGGGAGAGCTATTATACGGGACGGAAAAAAACAAAAAGCGGGAAAGAGTATTTGTTTTGCGTAATGAGTTTGTGGTTTTTGCCCCTGTTTTATCCACACCAGAAGATGTCGGAAAAACCTACGGCGCTATAAGGACTTTCCTGGAATCCAAAGGTCTTCCCATCGGGAATAGCGATCTTTGGATAGCGGCCCATGCCAAGGTCGAAAAATTAACACTTATCACTAACAGCGAAAAAAGAATCCACGGGGATCCCAGGCCTTAAGGTTCAAAACTGGGTGTAATATATGTCCGGGATCGAATCCGGAGTCTATGGTTTTGTTGTTCCCTCCGCATTGGTTCCGTCATATTGATTGTGAAGTTTGACAGGCACCCCCTGACGCAAGCGCAGGTTAAGCATCTCCACCAGCACCGAGAAGGCCATGGCAAAATAGATGTACCCCTTGGGTATATGCATGTCGAGGCTGTCCCCGATCAGTGCCACACCTATCAACAGCAAAAAGCTGAGCGCGAGCATCTTGATGGTCGGGTGACGTTCAACAAATGAACTTATTTTACCCGAAAAAAGCATCATGAATGCGACTGCTATAACAACGGCGGCAATCATGACGGCAAGCTGCCTGGCCATACCCAAAGCGGTGATAATTGAATCAAGTGAAAAGACGACGTCCAAAAGAAGAATTTGAACGATCACCGCACCAAAGGTTGGACTGATAGGTGGCGCAGCATGCTTTTCCCCACCCTCCAGCTTCTCGTGAATCTCCATCGTGCTTTTCCAGATCAGGAAAAGACCTCCTGCAAGAAGAATTAGGTCGCGCCCCGAAATCTCATTACCCAATACCACAAACAGCGGTGAGGTCAGACCCATCAGCCAGGTAAGAGAAAACAGTAATGAAATTCGGATGAACATCGCCAGAAATAGACCGACCAGCCTGGCTTTTTCCTGCTGATGGATGGGGAGTTTGCTGGCCTGAATGGATATAAAAATAATGTTATCGATTCCAAGTACGATTTCCAGTGCGCTTAATGTCACGAGTGCCATCCAAATCTGCGGTTCCAACAACCATTCCATTTCTAATCCTTCCTTTATAGTCTTTGAGTAGCTGCCAAGTGGTTTTATTTATAAGCTTAATCCGCTATCAGATGGCCTACCGTTAAAACCACAAGCATTGCAACAAAAATCATCGGTTGCGTATAAATTTTATAAATGCTTTTCAGAAAAGTTTTGGGAAATAACCTGAATTTGATGATAATCCCACAAGTGACAAAAATGACAACCAAAAAAAATCCCCATTCGGGAAGAAAGGTTGATTTGCACCTGGACAAAAGCGAATACCAGCCAACAACGCCAAGAATATCAGAATTCAGGTAATCGTGTAATGTAAAACTTTCAGATGTTTTTTCTGAAAGCGATTGAAACGGAGGTTCTTTTAAGTGCCATTGTTAATTTCACCTATTTGTTTAATAATACCCGTTTTAAAGTTGTTACATGACCGCCTTTTTGCTCTGACTCAAACAAGCGCGTGGTATTTTCAAAAGTGTTTTGGTCTAAAGCCATACCGGCTGAGAAGGACCGACGCCGTGAAAACCGTTTGTAAACAAAATATCCCATACCGCCCAGTAGAAGAATTTCGAAAATACCTATTCCACTGCCACCAAATCCACCGGTCCCCATTCCGTGGGCCGTGCCGCCGAATAGCATACTACCAAGAAATCCTCCCATTATACCTCCTGCCAGTCCACGAGTAAACGCGCCAGCTCCTCCAGCGAAAGGCGTTGTCGGACGCGAATTGCGGTCCGGTGAAACCTGACGCGGTTGGGAATCAGATTTTTTGAATAGGAACGGTTATTATTTAAAGAACGCCCACCGCTTCGGGAACGAGCATCAGACGATTCGACAAAACCTGTAGCAAACAAAAGTAACATTAGGCTGAACACAATCAAAATATTTTTTTTTCTTCTATCTATATGCCTCATCTTGTTTTTTACCTTTTTTTCTATGTTTCCGTTGGCGCAAAATGCAATCAATAGCGTTCGATAATCGGGAATCACTGTAATCACATAGCGATACTTTGACAATAAGGAAATATGGCGTTGACATTTCGTTATTTTCGAAATATGTCCATCCCATGGAATGGCTCAATTATCATCACCTTTTGTATTTTTGGCATGTGGCTCAGGAAGGCAGCCTCACCCGCGCCTGTGAGAAACTCAGGCTCTCACCGTCTACAGTCAGCGGCCAAATCCGACGTCTCGAGGAAGCGATCGGTCGTAAACTTTTCTCCAAAAGCGGCCGCAATTTAGTGATGTCGGAAGATGGCCTCATTGTTTTTCGCTATGCAGAAGAAATCTTTTCGCTTGGCCGTGAACTGATGGATACGTTGAATGATCGCCCCGTCGGGAAACCGTTGCGGATTACCATCGGAGTGGCTGATGTCGTGCCAAAGTTGGTGGCCTGGAGACTGATTCAATCGGCGCTGAAACTATCCGAACCTGTCCAACTGATCTGCCGGGAAAACAAACCCGACCAACTGTTGACGGAATTATCCCAACATCATGTAGATGTCATCTTGACGGATGCGCCCGCAAATCCCCAGGTAAAGGTAAAAGTATTCAATCACCAACTGGGGAAATGCGGAATTGTTTTTTTAGCAGTTAAAGCCCTTTCCGGAAAATACAGCCAGGGTTTTCCAGGATCGTTAGATGGAGCACCGCTTCTCCTGCCGACCGAAAATACAAGCTTGCGACGATCTCTGGATCAATATTTTGAGGGTTTGGGAGTTCACCCTCGAATAATAGGTGAGTTCGAGGATAGTGCACTGCTCAACGCTTTTGGCCAGGAAGGTCTTGGAATTTTTCCTGTCCCGGAAATAATTTTGGCTGAAGTCAAACGCCAGCATAACGTATATATGGTCGGATGTGCACCCGAGGTGTATGAATATTTCTACGCAATTACAGTGGAACGTCGTATCAAACATCCGGCGGCAATCGCCATCTGCGAATCCGCCCGCCTGATGCTATCCGAGAGTTCAAAGATGGAATGAAACAAACCATATGCCAGCTATCTAACCTTGCTCTATTTAAAAAACTATGGGACTCAGATTGTCAGTTGATCATTTTTTCATTTTTCAGGCATCCAGATTGTCTCTATATAAATCTCGTTTTATGTTTATAAACTTTTGGGCTCATCAGTAAACACACCGTTTGTCGATAACTTTGGGGAATACAACTAAGTTACACCCAAAGTTATCGGCAAGGTTATCTTATGCTTCCGTTAAACAAAGACTAACGGCTATGTCTTTATATAAATTGTTTATTGTTGGGATTTTGAAATGGTGTGTATTTGTAAAGCGTTGGCGGAAGTGCATGGGAATCGAACCCACCCGGGACGGTATTAGCGCCCCACACCGGATTTGAAGTCCGGGAGCCCCACCAGTGAACTGCGCACTTCCACATCGAGAAAAATTATAAACATACCTGAAGAACCTTATTTGTCAACCTATTTTTCAGTTTCTGTTTTAAAGATTCAAGGACTATTTTGATGATTTTCTAATTAATTATTGTTGCATATAATTTGCTCCGGGCGTATGATTAGCCGCAGATATGTTAATGGTAAAAATGCAATCAAGTTCTGGCCTCTCAGAAAATGTATTTTTCACTATCTTTTGTTTATGACCCTATTTGAATTGCTTATTATTTAAGGAATTGTTCAGGTACAAAGACCTATGGGGTTGGCTGCATAAGCCCTCTGATATTATCTCTGAAATACGACTACCAACACAAATACAATTGCTTTTAGGGGCATATAAACTGGGTAGTAAAAGAATATGACAACCTGGTTTGTGAGAATTGAAGTCAATACTGTAAATATAATGGAATTTAATCATTAAACATATATAGTTTTTATTCTTGGATAACTTTTTTAAGGTGTTCTAAAAGTGTCAGAAACAGTATTTGATCTGCTATTGCTCCCAAGTCTTAATTTCAAGGTGGAGATATCCTGTATGAGTGAGCTCAGTAACACCGAGAAACTTACCCGATATTGAATATTGCAGTTCCGGGTGTAGGACACTCTGTTTGCTCTGAAAGCAGATGACATAAAAGAGGTGGTTCATATGGCCGAGCTGTTAAAACCCCTTGGCCTGCCCACATTTTTGTCGGGTTTTATCAATATTGAAGGACAGGCGATTCCGGTCATCGCCCTTTCTATTCTGATAGGATCTGCTGAGCAGTCGATTGAAATGTACACCCCCCTGATCATCCTGGAGAATGAAGAAATATCGATGGCTCTTATATCGTAGAAACGGTTTTGAACGTCGAGCCTATTGAGGAATCGCAACTTTATCCTTTGGATAATGAAAGCATTTTCAACCAATGCATTTCAAAATCTGGAAAAAACAGCAATGGCAGTATCTTTTACCTTCTGTCTCCGGAACGGATTCTGTTGGCTCAGGAGAAAAAAAATTGCCGAATTTCAAGCAGTAATGCAGCACCGTTTAGAGAACTTAAAAACGAAAGACGCGATAAATGGTTCACCTGGAAGATCTTGAAAAAATAAAACAGTTTGTTTTTTCCGAAACCGGTCTTGTCTACTATCGGGACAAAGAAGCAGAGCTTTGCCGAAAAATTTACAAGGCGGTGAAACGTTCCGGGGCTAGAGATTACCGGCAATACATGACAATGCTAAGAAGCGGCCATAATAAAAAATCAAGGGAGTTTGACAACCTTGTGTCTAAACTGATCATCGGTGAAACCCATTTTTTTCGCGATGAAAAACTCTTTAACGGTGTAGAGGATGTTGTGCTACCCGCAGTCATAGAAAAAAATAAAAGCCGGAAACGGCTGTGGATATGGAGTGCCGGCTGTGCCACAGGAGAGGAGGCGTATTCTGTTTCCATCCTCATAAATAGGCATTTCCCCCAACTTCTGCAGGAGTGGGATATCCGTGTTGTTGGATTTGATCGTATCTTATCATATGATGAAATTCGTCTTGACGTCATGACTGAAGAGCGATGCATCTCAAAATGCACGACAGCGCAGAAAGGTTTCAGTTCACTTATGGGGGGGCATTCCGGTCAGCGGCTATCCCCTTTATAATAATAGGCAAGTCTTGAATAAATCTGTTGTGGGGCGCTTAACAGAGGAAGGAAAAATAGAGACCTCGGTCAATGCAATTATTTTATTAGATACCTTTGCCAAAGCAATGCCCTATGGCATTGAAAAATATTTAGATGCGCTTCGGTATCTATTCGTGCCTTATCTGATGGAGGACGCTGAAGATCACTCTATATAACCATCGCATACCCAATCGGGTTTGGAATTTTCCGCCATGCACTGAAAATAAAATGAGACGGGTCTATTCTATGTTGACGGATGCAGTCCTACCCTTTACCCTTTTCATGATCATTGCATTAATTTTCATAAAGATTTCAGTGTGTGGAATATGCCAAGCTGACGACGCCCCACAGGAAATCCGTATTGGAACAGAACTGGACTTTCCTCCCTATGCGTTTGCTGATAAAAGAGGTCAGCCTTCAGGGTTTTCCATTGAACTGATCAAAGCCGTTACCGATGCCATGGGATTATCCATAACTATTTCATCTGATTCGTGGGATGCCGTGTGGGAATCCCTGATCGCGGGCCGGATTGATGCGCTGCCGATCGTTGCCAAGCTTCCTGAACGACAACGACTGGTTGATTTCAGCCTCCCCCACACTGAGACATATGATGCTTTTTTTTTACGCCAGGAGGATTCTCCCATAAAAAGCATTGCATCCGCCCAGGGTATGGAGATCGTGGTCATGCGTTCGGATATTGCCCATCATGAATTGCAGCATCGCCGTTTCCAGGGGCTCCTGGTTCTTGTAGATACAATGCCGGAAGGGTTGTCTCTGGTTTCATCTGGCAAGCACAATGCATTCCTCTGCTCGAAGCTTATCGGTACCTTGTTGATCAAGACGCACGGGTTAAAAGGGTTGAAGGTCGGCCCACCCATTCCGGATTATAAACGGGTCTTCTCATTTGCCGTGAAAAAAGGCGACACCGAACTGCTGGAAAAATTGAACCAAGGGCTTTTAATCGTCAAAACCAATGGGGAATATAATCGGATTTATAATAAATGGCTCACTGCTGACGATCCCTGGCTGAAGGTTCGAAAATATTTATTGCCCGCCATTATCGGCGTGGCAACGATGGCCCTGATTGCCGTGATCTGGTTGGTTACGCTCCAACGAACTATCATGAATCGCAATAGCGAATTGGATAGGCGCAAGAGAGCGGAAGCGACTCTGAAAGGAACAGAGAAAATTCAATTGGAACTCCTTGAAAAATTGAATGCCGCCCAACAAATTGCCATGATCGGAAGTTGGGAATGGCAAATACAAAGCGGTCACGTTTGGTGATCGGATGAAACATATAGAATATTTGGCGTGAGCCCCCAGGATTTTGTTCCGAGTTTTGAAGAAAACGGCAAACGCATTCATCCTGATGATTTTGAAAGGTACATCACATCATTTGAACATTGCTTTCAAACCGGCAAACCGTCGGATCTTGATGTTCGACTGATAGCCGGTGATGGGCAGGTGAAATACTGTAATGCCAAGGGGAAGATCCTGTATGACGATTCCGGTCAACCGCTTCGTTTTGTCGGAACGATTATAGACATCACAGAACGTAAAAAATTGGAGGCAGCATTTTTGCAGATAGCACAGGCGGTAAAGGGACTGTTTTCACGATTCATTTGCCTGTAACCAAAGAACGCGCGGTTCTCCACGACTCGGTGTCCGGAGAACGCCTTTCCGGCACTGAGAGGATACTTTTTGTTGACGATGAACCACCCATAGCAAAAATGGGTGCCCTGCTTTTAGAAAGGTTGGGCTATTCAGTCACCACAAGGACCTGCAGTTTAGAAGCTTTAGAACTGTTTCGGTCAAAACCGGAGTGTTTTGATCTTGTAATCACGGACATGACAATGCCGAAAATGACCGGCGATAAGCTGGCTGTTGAGCTGATTAAAATCCGTTCGGATATTCCCGTGATCCTTTGTACCGGCTACAGCAAGAAGATATCCGATGAAACAGAAATGGACAGAAGCATCAAGGCATTTGTCTTTAAGCCGGTTGTTAAAAATGAGCTGGCCAAAACAGTGCGGGAAGTCCTTAACGATAACCGTGGCAGAGCATTGGTCCCGTCATAGACGGATATGGGTGTTTTCCTTTTTATTGTATACTGATCTAATGAGATGTGTATGATTTTTCTGGATGTACAGACAGTTATATTTATTAATATCATAACCGATTTCCTTTGCATATTGGTTCTTGTATCCTTATGGCTTCAGAACCGGAAACGCTTTAAAGGCACTTTCTTTTGGGTAGTTGACGTTTGTTTTCAAACAGCGGCATTGTTTCTGATCGCCCAGCGCGGAAACATCCCGGACTGGATATCCATGATCCTGTCCAATACGCTTGTGGTTTCGGGGGCACTGTTGGGATACATGGGGCTGGTACGCTTTGTTGAAAAAAAGATCTCACAAGTCCATAATTATATCCTGCTTGGGTTATTTATCTATGTTCATATCTATTATGCCTTTATTAATCCCAATCTGGCAGCGCGAAATATTAATGTCTCGCTGGGCCTGCTGGTCATTTGTTTTCAATGTATGTGGTTCATTTTCCACAGGGCCGAACCCAGCATCCGAAAAATGACCCAGGGGACCGGTATTGTTTTCGGGGGGTTCTGCCTGGCCAGTCTTGTCCGGGTTGCGGTCATATTGTTAAGCCCGCAATCCACCAATGATTTTTTCAGGTCAGACATATATCAAATGTTCATCATTATTACATATCAAGTGCTGTTGATACTGCTTTCCTACAGCCTGACCCTAATGGTGAATCACCGGCTTTTAATTCAGATTCATACCCAGGAAGAGAAATTTTCAAAAGCGTTTCATTCGGCGCCTTATGCGATCACACTCACCGGCCTGGATGATGGCCACATACTTGAAGTCAACGATGGCTTTGTGAACATCACGGGTTACCATTATAGTGAGGTAATTGGAAAGACAACGATCGGTCTTCAATTCTGGGCAAATAGTGAAGATCGGGAAGCGGTTGCCGGCGAGTTGATTCGGCACAAAAGGGTAAGGGAGGCAGAATACCAATTCAGGCAAAAATCAGGCAACATAATTTTCGGACTGTTTTCAGCCGAAATTATCCGAATAAATGATGTCCCCTGTGTTTTATCGGTGATAATGGATATCACCGAGCGGAAATATATTGAAGATGAACGTGAAAAACTCATAACGAAACTGGAAGGCGCACTTTCCCAGATAAAAAAATTAAGCGGCCTGCTCCCTATTTGCTCCCATTGTAAAAAAATACGGGATGACAAAGGATATTGGAATCAAATCGAAGCCTATATTCAGGACCATTCAGAAGCAGAATTTTCCCATGGCATTTGCCGGGAATGTGCGCAAAAATACTATCCCGATATGGATCTCTATGAGAGTTGAAAATAGCTTGTCACACCCCATCGGATGTTTTTGATACAAATGAGCCGGGCATGGTCTGGAACAGATTATTCTGAATACATAAATTGAGGAAAGGAACAATGCCGACAGACAGACAAAAAAATTCTCATTGTGGATGATATGGATGCCAATATCAACAGTCTTACCAGAGGGATAGAGCGAATTTTAATGATTGATGATGAATTGTCCATTGTCAAGATGAATAAAACCATATTAGAGCAACTTGGATATCATGTGACTTCTCTTCTGTAGAATATCACTATCCGCCGTTTCTGGACGCTTGACACGTTTTTTTTAATCGTTCCCTCTTTTTGATACCCCGTTTTTAAGCGTCTGTCGTGAACTTGTTTCTGCCATTTTTCTTACTGTCATACATGAGTTTATCCGCCCTTTCGACAATCGATTCCAGGCTGTCAGTTTCTTTTGAAAGGGTCATGCCAAGAGACGCTGTTACTGTGAGTTGCTCATCCCCTGCGGTTAAGAAGCTTTTTTCGATGAAAATTCTGATCCGTTCGCCGACTTTTTTCAATGTGTCTTTGTCTGTGTTTGCAAGAATCACCAGAAATTCCTCACCACCCCATCGACAGACAGAATCGAGTTTTCTCATGATATTTCCCGCTGTCTTGGCAACCATGGTTAGAACAGCATCACCTGTCTTGTGGCCATATTTGTCATTGAATATCTTGAAGTGATCCACATCGAGGAAAATAAGGCCGAACGGAACCTTGTAAACCTGCATTTCATAGAGTTTTGTATTGATAATCTGTTCTGCGTAGCGCCGGTTGCCGATACCGGTCAGTTTGTCGATATAGATTTCCTGTTTGAGATTTTCAACTTCCTGAAGGAGTTGAATCCTGTCCGAATTATCTGAAAAAACTTCTATGCCACCGATGATTTGACCTTTTTCATTCCTGACAGGGGTGATTCTGGCTGTTACAGGAACCCTGTGGCCATCCTTGTGATGCAGGTATACATGAGCCTCTCTTGTTTTTCCGTCATTCAATGTTTCGGCAAGCGGGCAACCTTTCACACACAGATCGTCTCCGTCCTTGTTGATATGGCTTAGAATATTGTCCGAGCAACACGCTCCTTTGACGTCTTCTTTTTTGAAGCCGGTGATACGTTCCGCAGCCTTGTTCCAGAAGGTAATTTTTCTGTTCAGATCCACATAATATACGCCGTCAAAAAGTGATTCCAGCAGTTGTTCATGGGTGATTTCTGACATCAGATCAATTCCGCCCCTGTTTTTGGGTCATCTTTTTTAAGGTTGATGAGTGGTTAAATGATTTAGAAGCATTCATCAAGCTCACAATTGTCTAATTTTATTAACATATTTTTTTAGATTTTATAAGCAAAAAATGAACAATTGAATGGAATAAAAAATTGCCCTTTGAATGCATGTTGTTACTTGAAGCTGCTTACATCGCCCAGTCCTTCACGGATAATTTCAGGTATATCGTCAATCAGAGAAATCACACTGGACGGTTTGCCGTTAACAGGACCACTATCGACGACGACATCAATATTCTGTTTGAATTCATCTTCAATCAGGGAAGGGTCGGAAATGATGGTTCGGTTTAAAGTAGTGGCTGTTGTTGAAATAATAGGGTTACCCAGAGCTTCAACCAGAGCCAGGCAGACGTTGTGGGCCGGTACCCGGATACCGGCTGTTTTTCGTTTGGTCAGCATGATTTTGGGAACCAGCTTTGATCCTTCCAGAATGAACGTATAGGGGCCTGGTAAAAGCCGTTTCAGAGTTCTGTAACTTGAATTGGATACTTTTGCATAATGGCTGATATGTTTCAGATTTGAACAGATAAAGCTGAACGGCTTGCTTTTACTTCTGTTTTTAATTTGGTAAACTTTTTCAATGGCTTTTTTGTTCATGATATCGCAACCGATACCATAATATGTATCCGTGGGATAGGCAATAATACCGCCTTCCTTTAATATTTTGGCCACTTTCAAAATGAGTCTTTCCGGGGGATTGTCAGCGTTGATATTAATGATCATATTGTTAACCTGTTATGCGGGCGATTTTTTTAAGGCAATTATTCCACTAAATGTGGTAATCCTTGAGAATAACCTGTTGGTTTCCAAGAGAGTTTTATTATATTCAGTGGCTGTATTTGTCAAGGTGCCAAATAAATGATTGATAAAAACCATGCGATTTAGTATTTGTAACGCCTAATTCATGGTATGGCCATGAATAAAAAATGGTTTACCTTAAATTAGTGGCAAAGGCCCGTTTATTTAATTCGATCTCTTGCCGGAGGAATTGTTTATGAAAGTGATACCCCCAGAAGAAGCCTATTCATTTGATGATGTTTTAATTATGCCAAATTATTCCGATGTGTTGCCGAGTGAGGTTAACACATCCACCCGGTTGACCCAAAATATTACGTTGAATATCCCCGTGGTCAGCGCTGCCATGGATACGGTGACAGAAGCCAGAGCGGCCATCAGCATGGCAAGAGTGGGCGGACTTGGCTTTATCCATAGAAATATGAGCATTCAACGGCAGGTGATTGAGGTCGGGATGGTGAAGAAATCGGAAAGCGGCATGATTGTGGACCCGGTTACCGTGCACCCGAACGTACCTATTTCAGAAGTTCAGAAGCTCATGTCCCAGTATCGTATTTCAGGTGTGCCGGTAACCGACGGTGAAAAACTCGTAGGCATCGTGACCAACAGAGACTTGCGTTTTGAAACCAATCTGGACAAAAAAGTGTCTGAAGTCATGACCAAAGACAATCTTGTCACCACATCAGAGGGAATATCACTAGAGGAATCAAAAAAACTGTTAAATGAACACAAGATTGAAAAGTTGCTTGTGATTGATAAATATGGCCGCCTTTCAGGGATTATCACCACCAAGGATATTGAAAAAATCAAAAAATACCCAAATGCCTGCAAGGATTCCATGGGCCGGTTACGGGTGGGGGCTGCCATTGGTGTGGGGCCGGATATGCAGGAACGTGCGGATGCATTGATCAAAGCGGGTGCGGATGTGCTTGTGATCGATACATCGCACGGCCATTCAAAAAATGTTATAGATGCCGTAAAACTGCTCAAAAGCACCTATCCTGATCTTGACCTTATTGCAGGAAACGTGGCTACGGCAAAGGGCACGGAAGAATTGATCAACGCAGGGGTTGATGCGGTGAAAATTGGAATTGGCCCCGGATCAATCTGCACCACCCGGATTGTTGCAGGTGTGGGCGTGCCTCAACTCACTGCCATTATGAATTGCCGGTCCATATCAAATAAATCGGGCATACCTCTCATCGCGGATGGTGGGATCAAATTTTCAGGAGATATCACCAAAGCCATCGGTGCAGGTGCCCACGTGGTGATGCTGGGTGGTCTTCTGGCAGGAACAGAGGAAAGCCCGGGGGAAACCATTTTTTATCAGGGAAGAAGTTACAAGGTTTACAGAGGCATGGGATCCTTGGAAGCCATGCAGGCAGGAAGCAAGGACAGATACTATCAGGGAGACGAGGAAGTCGGAGACAAGCTTGTGCCTGAAGGCATCGTGGGACGCGTTCCTTATAAAGGATCGATCTATGATAACATTTTTCAGCTGGTTGGCGGCCTCAAGGCTGGCATGGGATACGTGGGAAGCCGGACCATAGAGCAATTAAGGGAAAAGGCGAGATTTGTGAAAATAAGCGCTGCAGGCATGCGTGAAAGTCATGTCCATGATGTGATCATTACAGAAGAAGCGCCCAATTACCGTCTGGATTGACCGAATCCCTTAAAATCAGGATGAATCGCTTTTTTTTACATGGATCATATTTCATGAGTAAAGGAATTCTTTAAACATTCAGATGAACAATCAACCAAACGATTTTATCCATCTTCATGTACATACCCAATACAGTCTTCTGGACGGCGCTATAAGACTGGGGCCGCTTCTGAAAACAGTAGCAGATTTTGGCATGGATGCCGTTGCCATTACAGATCATGGCACCATGTTCGGTTCGGTTGAGTTCTATGACATGGCGGTTAAAGCAGGTATCAAACCGATTATCGGGTGTGAAGTTTATGTGGCCCCTCGGAAACTGACCGATAAAACAGCTGCAGATGGAAAAAATCTTGCCCATCTTGTTCTTCTTGCCGAAAATCAGGAAGGATATAAAAACCTGTGCAAATTGGCCTCCATTGCCCAATTGGAAGGGTTTTACTACAAGCCCCGGGTCGACAAGGACGTTTTGCAAATATACAACAAGGGAATCATCGCTCTTTCAGCATGCCTTGCCGGAGAAATTCCACGACTTTTGTCAAATAACAAGCCTGACGAAGCCGATCAGGCCGCCCGGTTTTATCAGGGCGTTTATGGTGAAGATAATTTTTTCCTGGAAGTTCAGGATATCGGGATGGACATCCAGAATCAGGTCAATGAAAAAGTCTTTGACATGGCGAAAAGGCTTTCCATACCGGTTGTGGCAACAAATGACTGTCACTATTTGAAAAAAGAAGATTCCAAGGCACACGAAGTTCTCCTCTGCGTTCAGACCGGCTCAACCATGAATGATCCCAACCGGTTTCAGTTTGGTACGGATCAGCTCTACTTTAAATCGCCAAAAGAAATGCGGACAGCGTTTTCTGACTATCCGGATGTTCTTTCAAATACAGTCGATATTTCAAAACGCTGCAATATTGAATTTGATTTCAAGACGTATCATTTTCCGAAATTTGAAAGTGATACAGGCCTTTCAACAGATGAATTATTTGAAAAGGAAGTGCGAAAAGGATTTGAAAAAAGATTGGCATACATCAAATCCAAACATCCTGGCCTGGATGAAGCGGTTTATAGAGAGCGTCTCGATTATGAAATCGGCGTGATCATAAAAATGGGCTTTCCCGGTTATTTCCTGATCGTTGCTGATTTCATCAGATACGGTAAGGAAAATGGTGTACCGGTCGGACCGGGAAGGGGATCTGCGGCCGGAAGTATTGTTGCCTACAGCATGGGAATAACCGACCTTGACCCAATCGAACATGGTCTTATTTTTGAAAGATTTTTAAATCCGGCACGGGTAAGCATGCCGGATATCGATGTGGATTTCTGTATAAACGGCAGGGAAAAAGTCTTCAAGTATGTGGTAAACCGCTATGGCGGCGGCGATTATGTGGCTCAGATTATCACGTTCGGGAAGCTTAAAACCAAACTGGTGATAAGAGATGTGGGAAGAGCCCTTGGTATTCCGTTAAAGGAAGTGGATGCCATCTGTAAAATGGTGCCGGACGAGATTGGCATCAAACTGGATCAGGCCCTCACAAAAGAACCGAAAATAAAGGAACTGATCGATACAAGACCGGATATTGCCGAGTTGATCAATATCTGCAAGGTGTTAGAAGGCCTTCCCCGGCATTGTTCCACCCATGCAGCTGGCGTTGTCGTTTCGGACAAACCGTTGGTGGAATATCTTCCGACCTACAGGGGTAAAAACGGCGAAGTTGTGACCCAGTTGGATATGAAACGGGTAGAGCAGATCGGTCTTGTGAAATTTGATTTTCTGGGCTTGAGGAATCTCACGGTTATCGAGGATTGCCTGAAAATTATTGAAGGAAATACGGGGAAGCGGCCGGACCTTCTGGAGATCGATTTTGAAGATAAAAAGACATTCCATCTTTTAAGCACAGGAGATACAACAGGTGTGTTTCAGCTTGAAAGTTCAGGCATGAAGGATCTTCTTGTCAGACTGAAACCGGAATGTTTTAACGATATCATAGCGCTTGTTGCCCTTTACCGGCCCGGCCCATTAGACAGCGGGATGGTGGATGCCTATGTGGAACGAAAGCATGGCAGAGAACCTGTTGTGTACGAGGTCCCTGAACTTGAGGCGATTTTAAAGGAAACCTATGGCGTAATTCTCTATCAGGAACAGGTCATGAAAATAGCCGGTGTCCTGGCAAGCTACACCATGGCCGAAGCAGATGGACTGAGAAAAGCCATGGGTAAAAAAATCGCGTCTTTGATGGCGGAGCATCGTGATCTTTTCATGAAAGGGGCCGTGAAAAATAATGTTCCGGAAGACAAGGCCAAAACGATTTTTGATTTGATGGAGACTTTTGGCGGTTACGGGTTTAACAAGTCACACAGTGCGGCGTATGCCCTGATCGCCTATCAGACCGCTTTCCTGAAAACCCATTATCCGGTTGAGTTTATGGCAGCACTCCTTACTAGTGAAATGGGAAATGCCGACAGCGTAGTCAAGTTTATTTCGGAATGCCGCAGCCATAATATTTTCATTCTACCTCCGGATGTTAACAAAAGCAGAAAAGAGTTTCGTGTTGAAAAAAACAGTATCCGTTTCGGTCTGGTCGCTGTTAAAAATGTAGGGGAAGGGGCAATCGATTCGATTCTTCAGGCAAGAGAAGACGGGCCATTCTCATCCCTTTTCGATTTCTGCGAACGGGTCAGTTTGAGAAAAGTGAACAAACGTGTTCTTGAAGCACTGATCAAATGTGGTGCTTTTGATTCTACCGGAGATAAACGGGCTCAGATGATGACGGGTCTTGAAGCTGCCATTGATCATGGTCAGCGTATCCAAAAAGAAAAAAATGATCGGCAGTTGGATATTTTCAGTAGTTTTTCAAATATAAAATTCAAATCATTAAATCAACCTGCACTGCCCCAGCTTGAAGAATGGCGAGAGAAAAATCTTCTGGCATATGAAAAGGAAGCATTGGGTTTCTATATATCAGGGCATCCATTGAGCCGCCATGAAGATATCTTAAGCAGATTTACAAATGCAAATGCCATTACCTTAAATGACGTAAAAGATGTTAAAGCGGTGAGGATTGGCGGCATTGTGATCGGCCACAAACCTTTCAGAACCAAGAAAGGCGATCTGATGGCCTTTGTGACCCTTGAAGATATGAATGGATCCATAGAGGTGGTCGTTTTTCCAAAGGTTTATGAAACGGTCAGTAGCTTGGTCATAATCGATAAAGCGGTTATCATCGAGGGAGAGGCCAAACGCGAAGAAAATACGGTCAAGTTGTTTGCCGAAAATATTGTGCCTATAGAAAAGGCGGAGGAAACATGGGCAGCAAGCATATCTATTAATATAGATGCCGATAAAGCTGAAGAGGGCGCCTTTATTCAATTGACAGACATTATCAAAAAATATCCGGGAACCTGCCCGGTATTCGTGAATTTGAGATTTCCCGGAAAATATGAAACCGCCCTGGAGTTGCCGGACAATCTGAAGTTGAACATAAGCCAGGCCGTAATTAGAGAAATTGATACCCTGATAGGGTATCGTTCAGTAGAGACTACCTGCACGGAAATTAATCTTCCGGCAAAAAAAAACGGCTTTAATGGAAGAAAGAAAAAGTATGGGACCTGACAGAAAAAATAAACAAACACATTTTATTTTCAGGTAACGGGAAAGTAGGGTTATGAAAGTACTGGTATGCGGCGGTGCCGGTTACATTGGGTCTCACATGGTCAAGATGCTTGACCAGGAAGGCCACGATGTAACCGTATTCGACAATCTGTCCACCGGTCACAAGGAGGCTGTAAAATGGGGGCGGTTTGCCATAGGGGATTTGACAGAAAAAGGTTCCCTGGATTCGCTTTTCGAGAAAGGCCATTTTGATGCGGTGATGCATTTCTCGGCCAAATCGCTGGTTGGCGAATCCATGACAGATCCGGCCGGATACTACAGGAATAATGTGCTGGGAACAATCAATCTTTTAAATGCCATGCGTGACCATGATGTGAAAACATTTATTTTTTCATCTTCCGCGGCGACCTACGGTAACCCGATCAAACCTTTTATTGATGAAACCCATCCGTTAAATCCCATCAATCCTTACGGGAAAACCAAATTGATGGTGGAGAAAATTCTTGAGGATTATGAGAAGGCTTATCATATATCTTCTGTCAGTCTCAGGTATTTTAATGCCGCAGGGGCGGATAAGGACGGCGACATTGGCGAATCCCACGATCCGGAAACCCACCTGATTCCCAATATTATCAAATCTGTGGTTGGAGACAGGGTGCCATTGAAAGTCTTTGGAAATGATTATGCCACCAAAGACGGGACTTGCGTAAGAGATTACATCCATGTGACGGATCTTGCAAAAGCGCACCTTCTCTCACTTGATTATATGAATGCGAATAAAGGCGCTCATGTGTTCAACCTGGGAAACGGGAAAGGATTTTCAATTCTTGACGTGATACACGCTGCAGAAAACGTGATCAATGGAAAAATAGATTTTGAATATCAAAAGCGGCGTGCAGGAGATCCGCCCACGCTTGTGGCAGACAGCACGTTTGCAAAAATGGAGCTGGGCTGGAAAATTGAATATGACAATATGACAGATATTATAAAAACAGCATTTGCATGGCATAAGAACCAGACGTATTAAAGATAAATTTTAAACATGGAGGAGAAAAAAAGATGCGAAAAAAAATTGTTGAGTTGTTTATTATGACGCTATTTATGAGCTTGCCCGCGTTTGCGGTTGAATTTTCACCTGATGCGGGAATATTTGTACCCTCAGCCTTTGCCATTGCCAAGGATAGCGAGATTATTTTACAAAGCATTCCCACCGCATACAGACCCTTGACATTCAACGCCATACTGGAAGCATATGGCCTTAAACTACCGCCGGAAGCGGTAAAGGATGTTCCGCCAAGCTATGCCAAAGTTGCAGATGGGAAAATAGCATTTGGCAAAGTTCCCACAGCTTACAGCCCGGTGAAAATGCACAGCATTTTTACCGCATATGGCCTTCAAATTTCACCTGAAAGTGTGAGCACCAAACTGGGCTCTGCCTCCTATGCAAGCGTCAAGGATGGAAAAATTGTTTTTGGCAAAACGCCAACAGCATATAGTGGCAAAGAGTTGGCCGGAATTCTCGCCGCATATGAACTTCCCAGGGTGGAACCACCGGCACCAGTCGCTGTTCCTGAGCCGGCACCAGTCAAAGAAGTCGTCGTTCCCCCTCCGCCTGTAGTTGTTGACAGCGATGGTGATGGCGTTCCCGATAAAATTGATGCCTGCCCCGGAACACCCAAAGGTGTCGAAGTCGATGAGAGAGGTTGCTGGATCCTGAAACCGGATTTCTTTTTCAACCTAAACAGCGCCAAGATCAACCCGCAAGTGTATCCGGTTCTGGATGGCCTGGAGAAAGTTTTTAATCAAAACCCCACGATGAAGTTGCAAATAGAAGGCCATGCAGATAATACAGGCACAGCCCAATATAACCAGCAATTATCTGAAAAACGTGCAAAAGCCATTATCACATACCTGGTGGATAAACTGGACATTTCCCCTGATCGCTTGTCAGCAGTTGGCTTTGGTGAGGAAAAACCAATTGCTTCAAATGACACCAAAGAAGGTCGTGCGAAAAACCGTAGGGTGGAATTGACGCCGATCTGGTAAAAAGAATTCATATTGGCTCCAGAAGCATCATCAATACCTCCTCCGGGAATGGCCTTTCACCGCCTGCGAGGAGGTGTTTGCTTGTTATTAAAACATTGATGAATTGGGGTTAAGGCGATTCACCCTCTTATTTGTCTTTAAGGTTCCGGTGTGTCCGGGTTAGGTTGTGTTCATAGATGTGCATTGCAGATAGTGAAATGGTTACAGATAAGTATTCTTTTATTGATGAAGCCCTTCATGAAAGAAGGACCCAGAATCTTTTCAGGAGATTAAGGGCTGTTGATCCCTTGAATGATGTGGAAGTGAATCTTGAAGGGAAGACAGTTATCAATTTCAGTTCAAACGACTATCTTGGGTTTTCAAAACATCCGAAATTGAAAAAACGGTCCATTGAATATATCAAAAAATTCGGAACCGGTTCTACAGCATCAAGACTTATTTGCGGGTCAATGCCTTTTTTTGATAAAATCGAGGAGAAGCTGGCTGAACTCAAAGGAACGGAAAAGACTCTCATTTTTAATTCAGGGTTTCAGGCCAATATTTCCATTCTGCCTTCCCTGTGTAACAGGTCGTCTTTGATTCTTTCTGACAGTCTGAATCATAACAGTCTGATTCAGGGAATGCTGTTAAGCAGATGCAAGGTGAAGAAATACACACATAATGATCATGATCATTTAAATACGATGCTTAAGGAAAGCCTGAAAGAAAATTACTCAAGGATATTCATCGTCACAGAGTCCGTATTCAGCATGGATGGGGACCAAAGTGACATCAACTCGCTTGTATCCCTTGCAAAAGAAAACAATGCGTTTCTGATTGTCGATGAGGCGCATGCCACCGGGGTTTTGGGACCACGGGGAATGGGACTCACCTGCGGGAAGGGCGTGGATCTGGTCATCGGAACATTTGGAAAGGCATGTGGTTCTTTTGGCGCATATGCCGCCTGTTCCAAACCGGTCCGGGAATACCTGATCAACTGCTGTTCAGGTCTGATTTATTCTACGGCATTACCGCCATCTATTATTGGTGCTATCGATGCCGCGCTTGATCTTATCCCTGCCATGGAGGATGAACGGCGCGAACTGTTACAGAAAGCCCAGCATTTAAGGTCATCCCTTAATCATCTGGGGTATCATACCGGAAAATCCACCACTCAGATTATCCCGGTGATCATCGGGGAAGAAGAGGAAACCATCCGTATGGCAAGATTTCTTGAGGAAAAGGGCATTCTGGGCGTACCCATCAGGCCGCCATCGGTTGAAAAGGGAGGGGCAAGAATCCGGCTTTCCGTTACCGCGGCTCACTCCTGGGACCATATCGACCAGTTGATCCATGCATTTAAAAAGGCAAAATGAAAAAAACGGAATTTCCATCTGCATTTTTTATTACAGGTACGGACACCGGTGTCGGCAAAACGGTTGTATCAGCGATCCTTGCAAGAGGACTCCTTTCAGCATACTGGAAACCGGTTCAAAGCGGCCTTGATGAGATGACCGATACGCAAACCGTAAAAATGTTGACCGGCCTTCCGGACCGCCATTTTTTTCCTGAAACCTATCGCCTTAACCATCCGCTGTCACCACACCTTTCCGCCAGGCGGGACGGGATTTCGATATCTCTTGAAAAATTTGTCCTGCCCGCTTCAGACGCGTATTCCCACCTGATCGTTGAAGGGGCCGGCGGCGTCATGGCACCATTGAATGATGAGTGTTTTATCCTTGATCTGATGAAAAAACTGAATCTTCCGGTATTGCTCGTTGCAAGAAGCGGCCTTGGCACCATCAATCATACCTTGTTATCCCTCGATATGATGAGACGAAATGGCCTTCATGTATTCGGTGCTGTCATGAATGGGCCGGTAAATCCGGGGAACAGGGAAGCGATAGAGTCTTTCGGAAATATTCACGTGATTGCAGAAATTGAACATATGGGCACCTTGAATCCGGATAGTATAGGAGGGTTATGTGAGCGCCATTTTTTTTCGACAGATACCTAAAAAACGATCAACCAGCAAAAAAGCGATCAATTTCAGGTTAGGGATGATGATCGGCTGGATTCTGGGGGTTGTATTTTATGCTATCTGGAAACTGGTGACGACATATTTGTAAAGCCTTTTTATCGTTAATGGAAGGTTGAAGGTCGGATGAAGACACGAGACGTCCGGGAATATTTGGAAGCCTTGAAAAGGTATGATGTCCTGTCACCATTTATGGTGGATCATCGGGAAATCCCCGGAAAGGAAGGATGCACCGCCGAACCGTCCCCGCCTTTTCCCGATTTTTTGAAAAAGCTGCTTTCGGACCTGGGAATAACAGCGCTCTATTCCCATCAGATTGCCGCCATCGACCGCATACGTAAAGGGCTCCACACAGTGATCGCGACACCAACGGCCAGTGGAAAAACCCTGATATACAACCTTAGCATGATCGAACACATCGCAGAAAATCCCAAAGCCAGAGCCCTTTATCTGTTTCCTTTAAAAGCGCTGGCCCAGGATCAGTTGAAAAGCCTGAACACGCTGACCCGTGCTCTTGACAGGCCTGGCTTCTTGAGTGCAGAGATCTACGACGGTGACACCACACCATACCGTCGCAAAAAAATCAGGAACACTCCCCCAAATGTACTTCTGAGCAATCCGGAGATGTTGCATCTGTCTATTCTTCCCTATCATTCACGCTGGTCGGAATTTATCGAAAATCTCAAATACGTGGTCGTGGACGAGGTGCATACATTAAGAGGCGTGATGGGTTCGCATATGGCCTGGGTGTTTCGGAGACTGCTTCGGATTTGTGAGGTTTACGGCGCCAAGCCGGTGTTTATTTTCTGTTCCGCCACTATCGGAAATCCGGGCAGGCTGGCTTCCGGATTAACCGGTCTTCCTGTGGCATCCATAAAAAACTGCGGTGCGCCAATGTCAGGCAAACATTTTCTGATGCTGAACACGCCTGATGGGGCTGCCCAGGCGTCTATCGCACTTCTTCATGCGGCACTATCAAGGAATCTGAGAACGATCATCTACACGCAGTCCAGAAAGATGACCGAATTAATCGCTTTATGGGCAGCCCGGAAAGCTGGTAAATACAGCAGTCGAATTTCCGCATACAGAGCAGGTTTTCTTCCTGAGGAAAGAAGAGAGATCGAGACCCGTCTTTCGAGCGGAGAACTTCTGGCCGTTGTCACCACCAGTGCGCTTGAAATGGGTATTGATATCGGCAGTCTGGACTTGTGCATTCTTGTGGGCTACCCCGGAACCGTGATGGCCACATGGCAGAGGGCAGGCCGTGTGGGAAGGGCAGGGCGAGAATCAGCCGTTATTCTTATCGGTCATGAAGATGCACTGGATCAGTATATCATGCACAATCCGGATGAATTTTTTCATATGGCGCCGGAAATGGCGGTGATCAATCCTGATAACCCGGTGATCATGAAACGTCATCTGGTTTGTGCGGCCGCAGAACTCCCATTGAAGGAAGATGAACCGCTGGTTCAGGAGAAGCATACGGCCTGTGCAGTCAAGGAGCTTGAGATGACCGGCGGACTCCTCAGAAGTGAAGACGGTGAACTCTTTTTTTCACCCGGTAAATATCCCCATAGAGAAGTGGACTTGAGGGGGACAGGGGATTCAGTGGATATTGTGGATCAGGATTCAGGGGAAATCATCGGTAATATGGATAAAAGGAGAGCTTTTCACGAAGCCTATCCCGGCGCAGTCTATATCCACCGGGGAACCCATTATCTGGTTCGTGAGCTCGATCTTGCCAAAAATACAGCCTATGCCTTAAAGGAACCGGTTCACTACTTTACCCGTGCACGATCCAGCAAGGAAACGGATATCATTGAAATTCTGGATGAGAAGCAGATCTGGTCGACCCGGATGGTTCTTTGCCGGCTTAAAGTTACAGAAACGGTTACAGGTTATGAAAAGCGACTGATCAGGGGGCAGCGCATTTTGGGCGTGTATCCACTGGCGCTTCCGCCATTGGTTATGGAAACAGAAGGCATTTTTATCGAAATTCCGGAAATCATCCGGAAACACTGTGAAACCGGTCAACGCCATTTTATGGGCGGGATTCACGCCATGGAGCACGCGGCCATCGGCATTCTTCCCCTGTTGGTTATGACAGACAGAAATGATCTGGGGGGCATTTCCATTCCCCACCATTATCAGATAGGCTCTGGTGCCGTGTTTGTATATGACGGCTATCCCGGTGGCGTAGGGCTTTCCCGAAGGGCCTTTGAATGCGGAGAGGCCCTTGTCGAGCGTACCCTTTCGGTTATTGAAACCTGTTCATGCGAGAACGGTTGCCCCGCTTGTGTCCACTCACCCAAGTGCGGCTCCGGAAACCGGCCCATTGACAAATATGCCGCGCGTGAGATTCTTTATTTGCTGAAAACAGGTACGGTTGCCCCTGCCAAAAAATCTCCCTTATTGCAGATAAAAAACGGGAACCTGGAAATAAAGGCACCTTATATCGTAAAGCCGGATCTTCATTTCGGTGTTCTGGACCTTGAGACCCGAAGGTCCGCTGAAGAGGTGGGGGGATGGGGAAATGCCTCACGAATGGGCATCAGCTGTGTGGTTGTATACGATTCGAAAAGTGACCGCTACGAGGAATATATGGGAGATGAAATGCCCAGACTCGTTGCCCATGTGAAGGCGCTGGACCTTTTGGTGGGGTTTAATATCATTGGTTTCGACTATGCGGTTCTGAACGGAAACACTGCTTTTAATTTTCACAATCTTCCCACATTGGATATGCTTGCGGAGATACACAAACGTCTGGGGTATCGTTTGTCTTTGGATCATTTGGGCGAACAGACCCTGGGAACCCGAAAAAGCGCGGACGGACTGATGGCGCTCAAATGGTGGAAAGAAGGGAAAATTAACGAAATTGTGGCGTACTGCCGCCAGGATGTCCGGGTCACTCGGGATCTTTATCTTTTCGGGCGGGAAAACAGGTACTTGCTGTTTAAAAATAAAGGGGGGACGAAAGTCCGGGTCCCCGTGTCCTGGTGATGTCACCGGATACTGTTTTCGTTATCAACGAAATCTTTCAAGTACCGGAAAAGCGCTTTTTTGGATTTGGGCGGCTTGTTTTGATCAGATTCCTTTCGGGCATTTCTGACAAGCTGGTTTAAATGTTGCCTGTCTATCTCCGGGAACCGGGTTACGACTTCCTCAAGCGCATCCTTGTTGTCTTCCAGGAGGCGGTCTCTTAATTTTTCAGTTTCAAGAAAGGCTGCCACATCAATTTTATGCCCTGACTGAATCAGGCCAAGAGATGTCTGAACAGGTTCCATATCCACATCTCGCATGAGCGCACCAATATACTGCATCTGTCTGCTTCTGGCACCATGGGATTTGATTGTTTTAACAAAATGGAGCGCCTCTTTTAATTTGTCCGGAACAGGCATCCCGTCAATTTGTGATGCAGAAAGTTCAGAAAGCCTTTCTCCCAGTTTCTGAAGGTCATGCATTTCTTTTTTAGCCTGTGTTTTGCTTTTTTTTTCTTCTTCCATATGTGTCATGACATGCCTCTAAAATGAATATTAATCTGTCTTGAGAGAATCCAGTACTTTTTCAAGGGTATCATTCGCGATATCATAATTGAAACCCCTGCGTGACAGAAAGGAAAGTATCTTCTCCTTGAGTTGGTTTTCCGGTAACGCCTGCCACCGATAAAGTTTTCCCTTAACCGCTTTCCAGGCCAGTTCAAGATCGTTTGCAGACTCAAGCACCTGGTTGATGATATTTTCCTTGACCCCTTTTTGTTTTAATTCAAACCGCAGCGCAAAAGTGCTTCTCGGATGGAACCGTTCCCTGTTTTCCACAAAAATCCGGGCATAGGTTTCATCATTGATATACGTGTTTCCTTCCAGTTTTTGTATGGTTTGTTCAATTATGGGTTTTGAAAATTTTTTCCCACGGAGATGTGTTTCAATTTCACTTTTGCTTCGGGGGCTTCTGGTAAGATAGCCGATCGCTGTTGAGTAGGCTTTATATACATCATGCTCATGCCTGAATGCATCGATTTCAGAAGGAGAAAGTTTCTGGCCGGGTTTCAGGGATGAGGCGGATAACAGGGGAACCGAGAATGCATAGTCACCGTCGATAAATATATTAACCCGGCTGGCGTTTCGTTTCTGATATTTAATGTCCGTGACAATCCCTTTCATGATTTCTGATCGAAAAAAGTTTTTTGCCTGTAGGTTTTCACCGGTGCAATATCCCTGGCTTCCATGATTTCGCGGCGGACATGGGTCAGCTTGTTTTCACCTATAGCCACATTCAGGTGCGTGTTTAATGCCGTTTTCCCTTCATGGGTTATGTAGTTGATTTTATCTGATTGATCAAGGGACGAAAAGCAATCAAAGATATTTTTAATCCTGATCAGGAATTCTTTTGATGAAACCTGCTGATAGATCGGCAGCCATTTGACGTCTGTTTTTTTTGCAAGTGTCCGGATCGTTTCATTAAGCAGCAGGATATCTTCTGGTTTTCTGATGTTTCGTTTCAGGGAAAGAAACGAAAAGATTTCAGTTTTGGATGTAACGAGAAATTTTCTTAAAATCAATTCCCATAGATGGGTTTTAAAGCTTTCCGTATCGCTGGTTTTCAGTTGTGCCCGAATGAAGGTCCGCAAAGGGGCCGCCTCAATCGATTCAAGACAGATGAAATGGGATATCCTGATGTCAATTGCGGTCAGCAGAAATGCGTCAATAGCGGAGAGGGCATCGATCAGCTCAGCCATCAGCTGATAGATTCGGGCAGGGTTTCTTGACCGATTTGAAAAATCAAACTCGATGCAGTAATCTGCTTTTTGAGGTGTGTGCATTTCAGATACCGGAACATTTGCATGATTAACATTGGAAAATCTTCCCTGACCGGATACTGATTAACTGTTTTGCAATTATACGACAGAACCGGGGTGAATGAAAAGGAAAAAATGTCATTCCCAAGACAGGTTTTGCGTGGACCTGAAAGTCAGGCTGGTTTTGGTCAGCGGGTCTCTGAAGGATATTTCCTTTGCCAGAAGTTTTAATGGCTTTGAAAAATCCGGGTCAGATTCAGACTGAAGTTCCGGATAATACCGGTCGTTTTTTATGCCCGGACAGATCCGGCACATATGAATCCGGATCTGGTGTTTTTTCCCGGTCTGCGGATGAATACGGTATCGGCCCTGATCGGCCCTTGTTTCCAGGAGATGGATGACGGTCTTTGCGTTCACTGCCCCGGAGGTTTCATGCATTCTGAACCAGGGCGTTCCTTTTTCTATTTTCCCTTGGATTATCCAATCGGTTTGGGTGGGAGTAAACGGAAGTCCGCCGATGGCCTCATATGTTTTTTCAACCTGGCCCGTATCAAAAAGGAGCTGATATGCCCCCCGGGTTTCCCTGTTGACTGAAAAAAGAACGATGCCTGCGGTTTCCCTGTCTATCCGGTGAATGGGTGACAGATTCTCCATGCCGGTCTGTTGCCGCAATCGATAGAGAAGGCATTCATTGACATAAGGTCCTCCGGGAATTACCGGCAGAAAGTGCGGTTTTACAGATGCAATTAAATGGTCGTTTTGAAAAATGATCGTCTCTTTGAAAGGAATGACCGGCTCATGGTCAACTTCCCTGAAGTACATCAGGCGGGTGTTTGGCGTATATCGGGTTTTGAAGGTGATGGGTGTGCCAAACTCATCCGTGATTTTGCCGCACTCAATTCTGTGCCGCCATATATGTCCGGGAACATATTCAAACCGTGACTTCAGGAATTCAAGGATGGACGGGAACGGTTTGTTGATGTCAGGAAGGGTGACAATAGACGGCCTGGGGGCTGTTTTTCTGTCGATTGAATCAAGGGGCTTTGTTTTAAAGATAGTCATTTTTTCTAAACAAGATACACGATAATTGCGCCGCTTCTTTTCTTGATTTGCTTTTCCCACCGGAATGCAAGGACAATATTTTCTTTTTTCAATTCTTTGAGTTTATCTTCCACCACATCCGGCAGTACAGCCTGGTCTTCCGAATGAAGACCTTTACCAACAATTATACGAATCGTCAGTTTCCCGGTTCGTAATCCGTTTCTAACGAACAGTTCCGATTTTTCTCTTGCCTGTGCCGCTGTGAATCCGTGAAGATCAAGCTCCGATTCCGGTGCCGGGTATCTTTTTATTTTTTCATTCAAGGTCACCGGTTTTGCATGCTGATAGGCTGAATCCTTTTCCTGAAGCAGTTTCTTGACGGTTTTCCCGGCAAGGGATTGGGATAACATTTCTTCAAAATCTTCTTCAGCCGGATAATGCTTGTGTGTTTTTTTTTCGGTTGAATTTGTGGGGACTGGTTGGTCCTGGTTTTTATCTTCAAACGCAACCATCAGGTTGAATTCTTTTGAAAGGAAAGGGAGCCCGTTTTTGTCCATACCTCTCTTTTGATGAAGTCCGGTTGATGGCGTCTTCTTCGGTTTGCCGGCGGGTCTGGAATTCATCCGGCTACCCTGGCTTGTCGGAATGACTTTTGAGCTTTTGGAAAAATTGGGGTTATGGGAGGTGGCTTCATCAAAAAGCCGATTCAGGTCTTCATCTGACGTGATTTTACGAAGGCCATGTCTGTCTAAAGAGCGGATGGCTTGTCCCTGTTTTCTGTTTTTTCCGGCAAAGGTATTTTGGGGGAGAGATGATACGTTCCGGTCCGGGACCGGATAGTCATTTTTTAATTCCTGGATTGGAATTTTTTTTTTCCTGATGTCCGGGGATGTCCCGTTATTTTTGGATGCTGAAGGTTTAATAACGGCTGTGGAATCTTCTGGGGAGGTATTCTTCTTTAAATAATTTTTCCAGATTTTTTTCAGATCAGATAGCATGGCAAATAATTGTGAGTTTGGATACTTTCCTTATAAACTTTATACTGTTTACCTGAATTTGGTAACGCCTGTTTTTGGGCACATGCCTTCGGCCTCACATTTGCTGCAAAAAGGTGAAACAGGCTTGCAGATGGTCTGCCCATATGCCACAAGGTATTCATTGTATCTGATCCAGTATTTGCGGGGAAGTTTTTTCCTGAGTTCAAATTCGGTCTGATCCGGTGTTTTTGTGGTGACATAGCCGATTCGGTTGCTGATCCTGTGCACATGGGTATCCACACATACGGCGTCTTTCTTGTATCCTTCCACTAGAACGAGGTTGGCAGTTTTTCTGCCAACCCCAGGCAGTTTTAACAGTTCATCAATATCATCCGGCACGACCGACTGATATTCGTCCACCAATATCCGGCTGATCTTGATAAGGTTTTTGGCTTTTGTTTTATAGAACCCCACAGGATATATCAGTTTTTCAATGGTTTTTTCATCAAGCGTCAACATATCTTCAGGCGATCTTGCTTTTTCAAATAACCGTTTTGATGCCTTTGCCGTGACTTCATCTTTGGTGCGTAAGGAAAGAACGGTTGATGCCAGAACTTCAAACGGGCCCGCACCGAGATTGGCCATCAGAGTGATCACAGGCGCATTCCGTCGTTCACGGGATTTTTCGAGCATGTCTATAAATGATTGAATATTAAATTTTTTCAAATCGCTAACTTCAATTTCCCGTATAAACGGACGGTCGCCCTTGAAAAGGCAAAATTACAGTTCATGGGTGAATATTTCGTCCAGATTTTTGTCTTCGATAAACAAATACTCGCGTGTCTGTGTGACGCTGCTGTGGTTGAAGCAGATTTTCAGTTTTTGAATATCGACCCCATAGGTATAGTGCTGGTGATAGCCCCATGTTTTTCTCAATGTATGAGAACCATAATTCCCTCTTATGTTCAGGGCTGAGCACCATTTTTTGACTAGACGGTTAAGGGACGGTGCAATGAGATTTCCTCGCTGTGATTTGAAAAGGTTATCGTCATCATTAAACCCGCCAGATGAAAGAAGCTGGGAAATCGCATCCGTGCAGGCTTTATTGAGCAGGTAGGATTTGACTTTGCCGGATTTTTCATCCATGAATTCAATTTGTTCATTAGGCTCAAGGTTTTTGACTTGCCCGACCTTCAGCTCGATCAACTCCCCAGGCGTCATATGCGTATTGATGCCCAGGACGAAAATGGCATAGTTCCTCGGGTTGTCCCGAAGGAGTTTCTTGATAGAAATAAGATCCTTTAATTTTCTGATCGGTTCCACTTTGATCTGTGAACCTGGGGCCGGACGATTCTGATTTCCATTCATAATGATTATGTCTCCATAATAAAGTTGCTAATTTTTAGCCCTAATATACAAAAACTTAGCAAAAAATCAAGGGAAAATTAACAAAACATGAATAATATTTTAATGGAATTGGCGATCATCGATCCGGCCGCCTCTTTCGTATTTTTTATGGCAAAGAGGCTCGCCACACGCTTAAAACAAATCATCTGTTTTATGTGATTCTATCGATGTGACTCCTCATTTAGAATATACTTTTCTTTTAATAGATTATTTGCTATTGTTCAGGAACAATTTTGTTAATGGATTCCCTTTATGACGTTTAATATTCCAGTAGTATAATATCAGCTGTTTGTTATATTTCCTGAGTTTTTCACAGATTGATCCGGTTGTGGCCAATGGATGCAGTATTTTCAAGAAATCCTTTGAGTCGATGAGTCACCCTCTGTCTGGCAAGATTGCCTGATGGTGCAACATCTATACCGACCGGATTGATCACTCAAGACGATAACGGGTCTCATGAATGGGCCGTTTCCCCGTATCTGAACGGTGCGGATCAAAAATCAGGGAGTGTTATTCCATCATGGCTCAAATGAAAACCATTCTTGTGATTGATGATGAAAAAGGCATTCGGACGAGCTTCAAGGGATATCTTGAGGACCTGGAATTCAATGTTCTCCAAGCGGAAAATGGCCGGATCGGCCTCAGTATATTTGAAAAAGAACATGTTGACCTGATAATGGTCGATTTAAAGATGCCGGAGATGGATGGTTTTCAAGTGCTGTCCGAGATTAACCGTATTTCACCGGATACACCTGTTATCGTTGTATCTGGCGCCGGTGCAATCAGCGATGCGGTGGAGGCTTTAAGGATAGGTGCATGGGATTACCTGATCAAGCCGGTTGAGGATCTTGAAGTTCTCATGCATATAATCAGGAAAATGCTCGAGCGGGCAGAACTGATCAAGGAGAATAAAAAATTTCGGGAGCATCTTGAAGAAGAAGTCGAGAAGAGAACAGCCGAGCTTATTCAAACAAATATTGCACTTTACAAGGAGAAAGAATCCAGAAAGATTGCAGAGAAAACAACGATTGTGTCAGAAGAAAAATACCGGCTTCTTTTTGAGTCAAGTCCGGATGGTATTCTGATCCTGAACAGGAAAACAGACCTGTTTACTTATGCCAACCCGGCTATCTGTGAAATGACCGAATATACGGAGAAAGAATTACAACACATGCCCCCTGTCCAGATTTTTGATGGTCACGACATCAAAAATGGCCCAGGTGGTTTTGAACAGGTAATGCCAGGAGAAAAAACAACCGGGACGGATATTTCCTGCCGGGCCAAAGGCGGAAAGATCTATCAGGTAAATATCACCTGTACGGCGTTTATTTTAGAGGACATTGACAGCATTGTTTTTTTTGTGAGAGATATCACAAAAAAGAAAGAAACAGAAGAAGAGCTTGCCGATTACCGGAAAAAAATAGAAAGAATGCTCGAGGAGAGCAGGCTTGAGCTTGGAAAAAGCGAAGCTCACTATGGTGTTCTTTTTGAATCGGCAAGTGATGCGATTCTTATCATGAGTGGTGATGAAGCCATCATTTTCCATGACCCAGTTATCAGTGAATGCAATAAAAAAGCTGTTGAAATTTTCGGATGCAGCAACGAAAAAATAATCGGCCAGCCATTTAAAATATTTCTCCCTGAATATCAACCGGACGGCCGACCGTCTCATGAAAAAATATATGAAAAAATAAGTGCAGCCATGTCTGGCGTTCCTCAGTCTTTTGAATGTCAATATCTGCGGTTTGATGGGGCGCCTTTTGATGCAGAGGTCAGTTTGAACGGCACCGAGATCTCCGGAAAATATCACATCCAGACCATTATCAGAGATGTTTCGGAGAGAAAAAAATCAGAGAAAGCCCTGCTTGAAGCAAAGGAAAAAGCAGAGTCTTTGAACCTGGAGCTTGAGAAGGCTATTGACAGGGCCAATTATTTTACAAGTGAGGCAGAAGAGGCAAACCGGGCAAAAAGTGAATTCCTCGCCAACATGAGTCATGAAATACGGACGCCGATGAATGGCGTGCTTGGCATGGCAGAACTGTTAAAGGACACGCCTTTAAATGAAGAACAGTTTTTTTATGTGGACACGCTGGTCAGCAGCGGAGGGGTGCTCCTTAACCTGATCAACGATATACTCGATTTCTCCAAGATAGAAGCCGGCAAGCTCGATATAGAAGTCCTTGATTTTGATTTGAGAAAGGCGCTGGAGGAAATGAATGATATCATGGCGATCCATGCACAGGCAAAAGGACTGGAATACACATGTGAGATTGAGGATGACGTCCACTCGCTTCTTCGGGGAGACCCAGGACGTATTCGACAGATTCTGACCAACCTGACCGGAAATGCCATAAAATTTACGAACAAAGGAGAGATATCCCTATCTGTCTCGGTTGCCGAGGATTCCGGCGGGAACGAAATCACACTCAAGTTTTCTGTCAAAGATACAGGAATAGGCATTCCCGAGGAAAAAAAGGCCTTTCTTTTTGACCCTTTTACCCAGGCGGATGCGTCAACCACAAGAAAATATGGGGGTACCGGCCTGGGACTGACCATATCGAAACACCTGGTTGAAATGATGGGTGGAGAAATCGGCGTGGAAAGCAGAGGCAGTTTGGGGACCCAATTTTTTTTTACAGCAGTTTTTGAAAAACAGCCTCTTAACATTCAGCCAGTGCTGTCGTTTTCAGATGATATAAAAAACAGACATATCCTGGTTGTGGATGATAACAAAACAAACCGGTTAATCCTTAAAAAACAGATTGAACGATGGGGATGTATTTATGATGAAGCCTCAGATGGTAGAGACGCCATATCCATGATTTCTCAGGCTGTTGACCGGAACGAACCCTTCGATGTTGTCCTGATTGATTTCAAGATGCCTGGAATGACAGGTGAAGAGCTTGCTGTCAGAATAAAAGGGAATAGAAAGATCAGCCATACGAATATGGTGCTCATGGCGCCTGTGGGAAAACGGGGAGATGCCGCACGGTTTGAAAAGACGGGGTTTACGGCCTATCTTACCAAACCGCTTAGAAAAGTGTTATTATTTGATTGTATTGCCGCCATTATATCTGAAGGTGAAAAGAAACAGAAGACAGCGTCCAAACCCCTTATCACACGGCACAATATCCGGGAGAGCAGAAAACGGTATTTGCGAATTCTTCTTGCAGAAGATAGCCCGACCAATCGTGAATTGGCCACAGTCATGCTGAAGAAAATGGGCTACAGGCTTGATACAGTGCCCAACGGCATGGCGGCTATAAATGCGGTTAAAAAAACGTCTTATGATCTTGTATTGATGGATGTACAGATGCCTGAGATGGATGGACTGGAAGCAACAAAAACAATACGCCTAATGGAAAAGGGAGAACCGGAAATATTGCCGGGCCATATCGATCACATTCCCATCATTGCACTCACCGCAAACGCCATGAGAGGAGATCGTGAGAAATGTCTTGAGGCAGGTATGGATGATTATATTTCAAAGCCATTTAAATCGTCTGACCTTGCCCGGGCCATTGAAAAAGCTGTTGAAATGAATGAGGAAAAACTGCTGAATCCAAATGTGTCCAATTCATGTGATAATGCCCTGGCCGATTCAAAGGCATTTGACTGGCAGGATCTGATTGAGAGATTGGGCCAGGAAGAACAGCTCGCACGTAAACTCGTTACCATATTTCTCGAAGAAGCACCTAAACTGATCCATAATTTAAAAGAAAGCATGGGGCAGAGAGAAACCATGTCCACGCTGAAATCAGCCCATGCCTTAAAAGGTGCATCTGCAAATGCCGGTGCAATGGCGTTAAGCGAAACAGCGCGTGTCATCGAGAAGATTGCCTATGACGGAGATATTAATGATACGTTCAAATATACGGGCGTCGTTGATGAGGAATTCATGGCATTCAAATCGGCTGCTGCAGAGTACGGCATCGGTTCGGCTATTGAAAATAAAGGATGATTACAGACAATAAAGATACCATGATGCCTGATCCTGCGAAAATTAATATACTGCTCATTGATGATGAAAAAAATGTCCGGAAGAGTTTTTCAGCCTGCCTTGAGGATTATGGCTATACTGTCATAGAAGCCGAAAACGGGAAGCAGGGACTGGATGTATTGAGAAAAAGGAATTTAGACCTGGTTCTTGTCGATTTGAAAATGCCCGAAGTCGATGGGTTTATGGTGTTAAAGGCGATTCAAAGCGAATCACCTCACACCCCGGTGATTGTAGTGTCAGGGATGGGGATTATTGAAGATGTTGTCTCCGCTGTCAGGCAAGGCGCCTGGGACTTTATCATAAAGCCTTTGGCCGATATGGGAATCCTTCTGCATTCGGTGGAAAAAGTTCTGGAGCGGGCAAGGCTCATCAAAGACAACAAACTCTACAGGGAACATCTGGAAGATGAAGTAAAAAAAAGAACGGTTGCACTTGAAAAAACCACAGAAGCACTTCGGGAAAGTGAGGAACATTATCGCCATTTGATAGAAAATTTTATTGAGGGGGTATTTGTTCATGATGCGGATACGACAGTGGTCTTTGTGAATAAACCCGGCCTCACTCTTTTTGGTGTGAATGAAAAAATGATGCTTGGAAAGAAGGCGGAAGACCCTTTTTGGTCATTTTATGCAGAAGACGGAAGAAAGCTGACCTATGATGAATACCCCGTAAACAGAGTCATCCGGGAGAAAAAGTCGATTGTCAATCTGGTGGTTAAACTCGTAAGGCCTGATCAGAGTGAGCCTGTATGGGCAATCGTCAATGCTTTTCCGGAATTCGACAAGAATCAAAATGTGAAGCAGGTGATAGAGACTTATATTGATATTACAATCAGAAAAAATATGGAAGAAGACCTTCGCAGCCTGGAAAAACAGATTTATCAAGCACAGAAACTTGAAGCGATCGGTACATTGGCCAGTGGCATCGCCCATGATTTTAATAATATTTTATCATCTATTATCGGCTATGCAGAGCTTGCCATCGATAACCTTCCGGAAAAAAGCCCGGCATTAAAAGATCTTGATGAAGTGATGAATGCCGCAGACCGTGCTTCTGATCTGGTTCGCCAGATTCTGGCCTTCAGCCGTCATCAAAAAACAGAGTATGTCGCTGTTGATATCAGCTCAATCGTGAAGGAGACCATGAAACTGCTTCGTGCTTCAATTCCTTCCACCATAGAGATACGGACCGATATTCAATCATCCGGTTCAGTCGTTTATGCGGACCAGACCCAGATTTATCAGATTATCATGAATCTATGCACCAATGCCTATCATGCCATGGAGGGCGGCCTGGGTATCCTTGACGTCATTCTTGAATCCGTTTTTCCGGAATCGTCACATGTTTCGAAATGCCTGCGTCTGAAATCCGAAAACATGTATCTCAGATTGACGGTAAAGGATAATGGCTGTGGTATGGATGAATCAATCAGGGAAAGAATTTTTGATCCCTTTTTTACAACCAAGGAAAAAGGCCAGGGCACAGGCCTTGGATTGGCTACTGTCAAAAATATCGTAAAAGAACTGGAAGGTGATATCGTTTTTGAAAGCACCCCGGGAAAAGGAACGGCGTTTTATATTTATATACCACAAATTGATGAGAAAGCGCTTCCTGTGGATCAAAAGATTTCTTTGGTCCCTATGGGCAACAATGAACATCTGTTGCTGGTAGATGATGAAAAAATCATTCTGGGATTTGAAGAAACCATGATTCGCCGGTTGAACTACCGTGTAACGGCCACGAGCAAAAGTAATGAGGCGCTGGAGCGGTTTCGGGCAGACCCTGCCCAGTTTGATCTTGTGATTACGGATTTGACCATGCCAGGTATGACCGGTTTGAAACTGGCAAGTGAAATCCACGCCATCAGAAAGGATATCCCTGTTATTCTGACCACGGGATTCAGTGACGGCGATATCTCTGAACGATTCATGGAGTATGGTTTTTCCATTTTTCTTAAAAAACCGTTTACGCGCAAGGAAATTGCCGAGGCCATTCATCAGGTTCTTGAAGGTTAAAGAACCTTTTTTTCTTCAGTGTCATCTGTTATTCGTATCTCCGTTCCCTCAGGATTTCGGATAGTCGTTTCTGAATTTTTCAAATACATAAATGCTTTCAGGTGTGACATGATTTTCGTGTATGAGATCCATGACGTCATTAATGGGCAGAAATCCACCTTCCTCTATTTCTTCTTCCTGAAGCCGGATCGCGCCATCATACACACATTTAAAAACACTTCCCCATACTTTGTTTTCCTTGCTTTCATAAAAAAATTCAAAAAGAAATTCAAGCGCTGTCTCTTTTATGCCCAGTTCTTCTTCTATCTCTCTTTTTGCAGACGGCTCCGGCAATTCATTCCACAGAACAACACCCCCGGATGTCAGATCATAATTGCCAGGATAGATGTCTTTCAGCCGGGATCTTTTTTGTACGAACAGTTCATTTGCCGAATTGAATACCAGAATGAACGTGGCCCTGTGGATCAAATGCTTTTTCCGCATCACCGATCGCCACTCTTCACCAACAATAAGATTGTTTTCATCCACAATAACTATACGTTCATCTGTTAGGTTCATAAGGAAATACCTTGATTTTGTGTCAGAATATCATTGCCGATCAGTATACGGAAGCGGGTATATTTTACGACCAGATGAATAACTTTCTGGCATATGGGTTTAATGACCCGGATATCCGGTTTTTATCCTGCGGGTGCACAAATGGCATGGCTAAAAAAGCATGCGGATTTTATCCCATTAATTATTCGTTAACCGACGAGTTTCGCTGGGTTTCTTTTTCTCCTCTGAAAACCGCCTGATTTGTCCAGTTCGCACAAGTCGCAACGTCACCGGCCAACCGATTTTTTTCCTAAAAAATAAAATCCGTTTGATGTGTTTCCATTCATTGTTTTATAGACGGTTTTTTCAAAAACACATGGTTCAAATGACCGGGTCAATTCTCTAATCCGGGATTCTTCAAAATGGCGTAACCGTGCGCCTTCAGGAAGTTCAAAAATACCGTAGCAGCCATATTTTTTTTCAGACAACTGATAACGCGTTCTGTTCCTTTCGTCATGATTCAGCAGAAAGTCATTGATATAGAGAACACCTTTTGGTTTTAATATTCGCAGGATTTCCTGAATGAGGTTTTCCTGGGCTTCATCTTCAGTGATGCAGGTCAGCACAGCCAGAAGAATAACCGCATCAAAGGAATTATCCGGATAGGGCAGATGGGGCTTGCTGTGTTGGCTGATGTCAAGATGGGGAAACAGGGACAGGCCTCTTTCGATCATTTTCAGGGAAAAATCAATGCCATGAAGGGATTGAAATCCTTTTTCATAAAGTTCGTTGAGCGTCCGGCCATATCCGCATCCAACATCAAGAACAGGTGCATTGTACGGAACATACCGGCAGAACAGCTCCATTTGAAAAGGAGTTGTGAATTCCTTTTCCAGGGCCGCATCATCCCAGTAGTCTTTCTGGGTGTGGTAAACAGTCATATGGGGAATATCCTCATTCAGGCTTTTTCCGATGGTTTCTGTAACTTTCAAAATCAAGATAATCTTCTGTCCTGCCGGGAATCAAGGGGTTTTTGTCCGGTGTTGCGGTATTGGCTGGACGTATCACGGAAGGTTTTGTTCCATTTCCGCCGCCAATCTTGTTTTCAGCGACGATTCTCAGTGCTTTTATCTCTTCGGAAACCGACGACATGGTATCGATGAGTCTGGTCAGCATGATTTTGATATCCTGGCCGGATGGATCGATGACCGGAGGATGCGTTTGTGCGCCTTTGGAAGATGCTGTATCAACTGAAGGAAGCTTGAAACCAACGGAAGATTCTCTTTCCGGATCAGATGAAGGCTTTGGATGGTATTCTGCTTGCGGTTTTTCCTTTTCAGAAGGTATGATGCCGGTTTCAGGAGATATGGATTTTTTTTCGCTTTCCTTTAAAGAATCCATTGATTCCTGTTTCTCAATATGCCGGATTGAGGATTCATTTTTTTCAACAGAACGTTTTAGAGGACGATTCAGAAACCGGACATATTTCGTGAAAAAGGTTTCCAGGTTACCATGATCCGATCTATTTGATACCTCCCTGATCAGGTTTTCGCAAACAGACCGGATTAATCTGGATGCCTTGCAATCCGGATAGATGGAAAGCACCGGCTTTTGCTGCGTGATTGCCTCCGGTACATGGGGATCTTTTACAATTCCGCCCAAAAGGGTCATATCCATGGAAAGATATTTTGTGACTGTTTGGGAAAATTTGCCAAATATTTTTTCCGCCACATCTTTGTTTTTACTTTGATTGACAACGACTTTGGGTGCGCCCGTATACCCGTTGATGGACAGAATCTTGAGAAGTGCATAAGCGTCTGTCAGTGATGTGGGTTCCGGAACAATGACGAGAATCAGTTCCTGACAGGCCAGGCAGAATGAAACAACACTTTTCGATGTACCTGCAGATGTGTCGAAAATGATAAAGTCGTAGTCATCGAGGTTTGCAAATGACTGGATGAGAAAATGTATCTGATCTCTTGACAGATCAGCCATCTGTTCCACTCCGGAACTTCCGGGGATAATATCTATGCCATATATATCCTTGATGAGAATTTGTCCGATGGTTTTATTTTTTAAAATGACATCTGAAAGATTATATTTGGGGTAGAGATTCAGGAGGATGTTGATGTTGGCCAGGCCCAGGTCCGCATCAAAAAGGCAGGTGCGGAATCCTTTTTCAGCGAGATAGATGGCAAGGTTGACGCTCAGACCTGTTTTCCCGACCCCACCTTTACCGCTTGTAACTGTTATCATTCTGGCCATACGTGTTGTCGCCCTCAAGCCTCTAAAGTCTGACGATATTGCGTCATATCCGGCACCGACCGTATGCCTATATTTTTATCGGAGACTTCAATAAAAAAAGAAACTCTGCCACATTTGTATTTCCCGCAGATATGGTGAAAGTGATCCTTGATAAATTCTTTAAAAACCGGCGCATCTGACCAGTTTGCCATTTTCCCTGTTTTTTCCCTGTGTTTTTCATAGTACTCAAACATTTTATCAATAGCCGCTTCCTGAGATTCCGGATCGAAGATGACCGTTTTCTGAACTTTAAGCGGCTCAAGCTCTGCGGGTACCGGTTCCGGCTGCAGGGCAGTGTTGACTTCCTCCGTCTGATCGGGAATATCTGCAGACTCTATCTGGTTTCTCTTGAATTCCTTTATCATATCATGGGGGATGACCCTGATGATTTCCGAAAGCGTGGTCATATCAATCTTCTGGAGGCAATCGTCCAGCATGGTTTTCATGCCGTTTGCCTTGGCGATTTTTTTCAGTCGTGATTCAGTGGCGCCGTCTACAATTGCCCGCGTGATATTCTCCTCCATCTCGAAAAATTCCGAAATCAGCACGCGTCCATTATATCCTGAAAAATCACAAATGTCACATCCCTTTGCCTTGTGGAATTTCAGGTGCGACGGGTAGGTATGAAATAGCATCCGCCACTCCTCTTCGCTGGGGATGTACGGTTCACTGCATGACGGGCAGAGCCTTCTGACCAGTCGTTGTGCAAGAACCCCGCTTAAACCCGAAATGATTTGATTGGGTTCGATGTTAAGGTCAAGAAGTCTTGAGACAGCAGCCACCGAGTCATTTGTGTGAATGGTGCTTAGGAGCAGGTGGCCGGTCTGGGCGGCGTCGAAGCCGATGCTTGCCGTATCTTCATCCCTCATCTCACCAATCAGAATAACATCCGGATCAAGCCTTAAAAAAGATCGCAGCAGTTTTGCAAAGGTCAGGTTGATTTTCGGATTAATCTGGGTCTGCATAATACCGGGGAAGCTGTATTCTATGGGATCTTCCGCTGTAATTATCTTGATGCCCGGATGATGAATATGGATCAGCGCCCCATAAAGCGTGGATGATTTCCCACTTCCTGTGGGTCCTGAAACAAGAACCATACCCGCAGCACTTGAAAGACTTTTCTTAAACGGTTCCAGCACATGAGGGGAATGGCCGAGGTTTTCAAGGCCGACTTTCGCCTTTCTTGAGTCCAGGATACGGATGGTGATATTTTCTCCTGTAATGGCCGGACAGACCGCTACCCTGAAATCAAGGTCGTTTTTTTTATTGGTTGTCTTGTCAAGAAAGTTGATCCTGAATACACCGTCCTGAGGCAGTCTTCTTTCCGCGATATCCAGATTGGACATGACCTTTATTCTTGAAATAATCGAACCTGTCATGCTCTGTAATTTTAAATCAAGCCAGTCTTCCCGAAGTTGCTGAAGAACACCGTCTACTCTGTATCTTAATTTGGCGCCGCCCCTGTCCTGTTCGATGTGGATATCACTGGCCCCGTTTGTAATCCCATACTTGATGATATGGTTAACCACCTCAATGGCTTCCATATCTGAAATGCCATAAGAGTTCGTTTTATTATCAAGTTCATGTCTTTCTTCATGAAGATCGATCTCAAGAAACTCGACAGCCCTGGTCTGACTTTTTGTCGTTTTTTCTTCTGAGGTATCCCTTATGCTGGTTTTGTAAAGTTCGGTAAATATTTTGCTGAATTTTTCAAATGAAACAAACACACATTCAATCTGGTATTTGGGATAAAGGGCACTCAGTTCGTGAGCAATATAAAGTTTTTCCGCATCTGAAACAGCCAGCTTGAGACGCACCCCTTCAAGAGAAAGGGGGATGACCCCATGTTTTTTTGCATAATTCTGGCTTACAAGCCGGGTAAGCGTTTCCAGATGGTGATTGTTCAGGGTAAAGTGATCAAGCTTTTCATATTTGATATTATACTGTTTTGAAAGTCCGATATAAAGTTCATCAACAGTGATCAACTTTTTTTCGATAAGAATTTTGCCTATCTTGTCTAACCTGTTTTTACTTTCATGCAGGACTTTTTTAAGCTGGTCCTCGGTGATGATCTTATTATTGACAAGAATTTCACCTATCTTCTGTTTTTTATCGTATTTGGAAAGAATCCGGTTCAATTCATTGGGTAAGATTACCCCCATGTCACATAGAATTTCACCGATTGTCCGCAAATTCCGCTGTTCCTGAACAATATTTCTCAGGTCTTCCTCGCGGATCATGTCGCATTTCAGCGCAAGTTCACCGATTCGGGTTGAGCCGCTCTGCTTGTTCAGGAGTGTCGTCAGATCGTCATCCTTAAGGTAGCCTTCCCGAATAAGCACCCGCCCGATACTTTCATTTTCTTTCTTTTTTAACAGGCATTCCGTTAATTGTTTTTCATTTAAAAGGCCATGCTCCAACGCCATCTGACCCACCATTTTTCTCAAGTAAGGGTGGTTAAGAAGGGTTTTTAACTGTTCTTCGGTGATCAGGCCTTTCTGAACGAGGAGGGTTCCCAAAGGAATTTCTCTTTTCTGTTTTTCTTCCTTCTGGATTCTTAAGGCCTTTTGAATGTCCGTTTTTGTTGCAAGGCCTTCCTTGACGAGTATCTCGCCTAAACGGAATGTCGTCTTATGCTGTTTAATATCTGTATCAGGCATATGGTTTGACTGTTCGTTCAAATTTTAAGGTAATGATTTCTATACCTGAATTTTGCATGTGACAGGTTACCACATCATCAGATTCCGATAATAATTATTCCACCTTAGGCAGTCTCGATAAAAATTTCAATGAAAAATTTCGGAATAATGATCCGGCTGGTGATGCATATCCGGAAAAAAAAAACAGGGGGTATACGATTAATTAAACAGGTGGGATGTATGACATTCAATGGTTTTCATTCAAATAAACAAAGAAAAATCTTTATCTTATTGTATGAATATGATTATGTAACCATAACAATTGTCTGGCAGGTCCCATAATCTTAAAAATAAGTGTTCATTGTCATTTCTGAATTTGCACGATTCAGGCACAAGCGTTTAGCAATCGATCCATATTCAGGAAGGACATCATCATCTAAAAATGACAGATCCGTGACAGTGCTGATGGAAGATACCCATACTCTGATTGATGTGCTGGCATATCGACACGCGACTCAACCGGAACAGAAGGGATATGTTTTTATAGATCATGATTTGCATCATGAAATTGTCCTTACATACCGTGATCTTTTCGAGCGTGCGCACACGATTTCAAATCACCTGAGGAAACATGCCGTACCAGGTGACAGGGCCCTGCTTTTATATCCGCCCGGTCTTGATTTTCTCATTGCATTTTTTGGATGTCTTTATTCGGGCATCATTGCTGTTCCCCTTTACCCGCCAGATCCGTTCAAACCTGAACAGTCTTTAAAAAAACTTGAAAAGGTGATTGAAAACAGCCATCCGGAAATTGTTTTGACCCATTCCCTGATCGATCAGGTCACAGGCAAGGATCACCGCTTCAGCGCACTGTTTGCCAACATGAAATATGTGAAGACAGATGGGCTTCCCGTTGCAGAGTGTTTCAGGCCTGATATTAAAATAAAAGGTCGCTCAATCGCATTTCTTCAGTATACCTCCGGATCAACAGGAGCCCCCAAAGGTGTCATGGTCAGTCACGACAACCTGTTCCACCATTTAAAGCATATCAAGGCCCATTTTCGCATCGGTGAAAAAGATACCATTGTCAGCTGGTTGCCCTTTTACCACGATATGGGGCTGATCGGAAATCTTTTGGAGCCCCTTTATGCCGGCATTCCGGTGGTTTTCATGTCTCCTCTGGCGTTTATTCAAAAACCGGAAAGATGGCTTGCCGCTGTTTCAAGATATAAAGGCACCATCAGCGGGGGACCGAATTTTGGCTATGACCTGTGTGTATCGAAAATTCGTGACGACCAGTTATCTTCCCTTGATCTTAAAAGCTGGCGACTGGCATTTAACGGTGCGGAACCGGTGCGGAGCGATACACTGGCCCGGTTTTCCCGGAGATTTTCACCATGCGGGTTCCGGAAAACCGCATTTTTTCCATGCTATGGACTGGCAGAAGCCACGTTGCTGGTTTCCGGAAGCGGCAGCAATCAACTGCCCGTCATTCGAACGGTTCAAAAAGAAGCACTTAAGGAAAATCGTATCGTTTTTTCAGGAAACATGGGGCCTGCAACCATTGAAATCGTGAGTTGCGGGTTTGTCATTGATCAGCATGATGTCAACATAGTCAATCCGTCAACGCTGAAAGCAGTTGGGCCTGATGAAACCGGGGAGATCTGGATTACAGGGAAAAGCGTTTGTTGCGGTTATTTTGACAATCCGTCAGCCACAGAAGAAACATTCCTGAAGGAACCTTTTGAAAGGGACGGAAAGGTTTACCTGAGAAGCGGCGATGTGGGGTTTGTGGCAGACGGACATCTGTTCGTTACCGGCCGTCTAAAGGATATGATTGTCGTAAACGGGAAGAATTATTATCCACAGGATATAGAGTTTACCATTTCAGAGCATATAGATGGTATCCGGAAAGGAGGCTGTGCGGTTTTTTCTGCTGAGGGAAAAGATAGGGAACATATCGCAATCGTACAGGAAATCAGGAATGAAATTGTTTCGGAATCCGCGATAAACAGCCTCATCAGCCAAATCCGGCACATCGTCAGGGAGCATCACGATATCAGCGTATCTGCTGTTCTTTTGATTAAACCGGGCACGATTTTAAAAACATCCAGCGGAAAAATCAGGCGAAAGGCCTGCAGGGAAAGATTTGTTCAGAATGCATTCTCCTGTGTGGGCAAATGGGTGGATTCCCGGTTTGAATGCCAGCCAGAAGTCAATCCTGAACGTTCAGCAGTCCCGGCCATTGTGGCTCCCGCTCAATCCGTAAAATTCATCCGGAACTGGTTGAAAGAAAATATAGCGACGTTATTAAAGGCAGATTCCCGTGAGATACCCTCTGATACTGTTTTCAATGAAATGGGGCTGGGATCAGTAGAACTTACAGGGCTCACCGGTGAACTGGGTGATGTTCTGGGAGAGAAAATTTCACCTGAAGTGTTTTTCAATTATCCCACAATAGACGCCTTGAGCCGGCATCTATCACCCATGCTGGATCAAAAGTCAAAAGAAGTCGTTTATGAGGTGATTTCTGCAAAAAAAGAAGAAAGAGAACCGGTTGCGGTTTTGGGTATGGGCTGCCGATTCCCCGATGCCGATACGCCTGAAGCATTCTGGGAACTTCTTTTGTCCGGTCGCTCTTCAGTGAACCCTTTGTCTGAACATAGAAAACAGCTTGGGTTTTGCGGAATATCAAACGATATTGATTCCCTTAAGGGAGAGTTGCATTTATTATCGGGTGGGTTTCTCGACCATGTGGATCAGTTTGATTATCACTTTTTTGGCATTTCGGAAACAGAAGCACGGAGCATGGACCCCCAGCAGCGTCTCCTTCTTGAAGTATCGTATCATGCCCTGGAAAATGCCGGCATCCGTCCGGACCGGATCAGGGGAACCCAGACCGGCGTGTTTTTCGGCATCAGCCAGAATGATTATTTCTCCCTTCAGATCCGGAACAAAAGAAATCTGGATGTCCATGCAGGAACAGGGAATGCCCTGAGTATTGCTGCGAACCGTGTGTCCTATTTTTTTGATTTCAAGGGGCCAAGCATGGCTATTGATACTGCGTGTTCGTCTTCTCTGGTGGCTGTCCATGAAGCCTTAAGCAGTCTTTTGCGGGGCGAATGTGACCTTGCCCTTGCAGGGGGCGTGAACCTGATCCTTTTTAATGACATATCCAAAGTACTGTCAAAGGCGGGCATGCTGTCACCTGGCGGGCGGTGCAAAACCTTTGACGCATCTGCAGATGGGTATGTGAGGGGAGAGGGGTGCGGCGTTGTCGTTTTGAAACGTCTGTCCCAGGCGGTAAAAGACAACAATCGCATTGAAGCTGTCATTCGGGGATCAGCGGTCAATCAGGACGGGCGAAGCAATGGCTTGACCGCGCCGAATGCCTGCGCCCAGCGGGATGTTATTTTAAAAGCCCTGCGCTGGGCCAATATCAGCCCTTCGGATATTTCCTACATTGAAACCCACGGCACAGGTACGCGTCTGGGGGACCCCATAGAGATAAATAATCTGAAAGATATGTTTCTGGCGGGAAGACATCCTGACAATCCCTGCTATATCGGTTCTGTGAAAGCCAACATCGGGCATCTGGAGTCAGCCGCAGGTATTGCCGGGTTGATTAAATCGGTCCTTTGCCTTAAATATCGAAAAATACCTCCCCAGGTTTTTCTGGACCGGCTGAACCCCCATATCATGTTCCATGGCACCCCGCTTGAAATTCCGATTCAGGTGGCGGAATTCTCAAGAGAGATATCACCTGTTCGCGCTGCTGTGAGTGCGTTTGGATTTGGGGGTACAAACTGCCATATCATTCTTGAGGAGATGATACATGAAACAAAATGCCTGTCTTCTCCGGAACGGCCCTGTCATATACTGACTGTCTCAGCCAAAAATCATCAGGGGCTTGTTGACTATGCAAAAAGGTATAGCCATTTTTTCAAGATGCAAGGTTCCGCATGTCTGCCTGATGCCTGTTTCACATCCAATACGGGGAAGGCATCCTGCAATCACCGGCTTGCTGTCATCGGCAAGGATTCCTTTGAATTTTCTGCAAAACTGATGCGGTTTGGAAAAGGCGAAAACGATCCGGACGCTATCAGTGGTACTTTCGCGCCTGAAGGTGAAAAATTGCCAGTGGCATTTCTTTTTTCCGGCCAGGGATCTTATCAAAAGGGAATCGGGCAAAACCTCTATGAAACCAGTGTTGTGTTCAGGGAAACGGTTGATCAATGCAATGCCATCCTTCTCCCTTTGCTCGATGTCTCTTTAAACCGGATTCTCTTCCAGGCAGATGATCCGGAAAATCTTACAGGTCAAACCCGTTATCAGCAACCCGCCCTTTTTTCTTTTGAATATGCGCTTTTCAAACTTTGGCAGTCCTGGGGCGTTTCTCCGACAATGGTTCTGGGGCATAGTCTGGGAGAATACGTGGCTGCATGTGTGACAGGCATATTCAGTCTTGAAGAAGGGCTGCAGCTGGTTACACGGCGTGCGTTTCTGATGCAGGAATTCACCGAAAAAGGCCAGATGGCTTCTGTCATGGCCGACTTCAAAACCGTTCTTGAGATGGTTTCACCATACCCGGATGATATCTCCATTGCTGTTGTGAATGGCCCCAGGCACATTGTTATTTCAGGTCGGCCCGGAATCATGACGCATGTTCTATCCCTGTTCAGAGAGAAAAATATCCGGGTTGTCGTGTTGAATGTCAACCGCGGGTTTCATTCTCCGTTGATGAATATCATCGCGGACATGTTTTACCAAAAACTGGCAAACACGGAGATAAAGAAAAACACCATTCCGCTCATTTCAAACGTGACCGGTCATGCTGTGGAAAATGACATCCTGGATACCTCTTACTGGCTTGATCATATGAAAAAACCGGTCTTGTTCTATCAGGGTTTGAGAACCCTGTATGACCGGGGTTGCCGCATCTGTATTGAAATCGGTCCGGATGCAGTGTTGTCCGGCCTGGGAACAGCCTGCTTCCCGGATAGACACATGCTCTTTTTGCCGAGCCTCAGAAAAAATTGTCCTGAATGGTCCCAGCTACTTAAAACGGCAGGCACCCTTTTTACCCGGTCCGATCTGATCAACTGGCAGGCATTTGACCAGGACTATGATCGAAAAATCGTAACCGTTCCGTCCTATCCGTTTCAGCGAAAGCACTGCTGGATAGATACCCCTGCCATGCCCCCCCCGCAGGAAAAAATCATTTTGAAAAGTGAAAAAAAAGAATCAGACCCATTGCCAAAGCAGTCTCATGGCATGACCCGTCATGTATTTGATATTTTCCATGAACAGAACGCCATATTCAGCTCGCAAAACAGAATTATCGAACAGTTGATGTCCAATTCCAAAGGAGAAGAGATCCTTTTTGAAGAAGAATCATATGAGGTGCAGGAGAGACCCCAAAAGACCGCTTTTAAAAAACGGCCGGACAGGAAGATGTCAGCTTCAATTTTTTCGTTGGCTATGGATGCCATAGCAAGAACCGGTATTCTGCCCCGCGAATATTTGTCAGAAAATATGTACCTTATAAAAGATCTGGGATTTGACTCCCTGATGGCAGCCAGCCTTATCAGTGAACTTCAGCAGAAGATAAAAGCCTTTGAAGGTGTTGATCCGGCCGATATACTGGAAAGGTTTGTCAATGATTTAACGGTGGCAGACCTGATAACGATCCTTTCCGGTTATCTTCATGGTTCAAACGAAAATATCACCACACCCGTCATAACGGACGACTCTTTGAATAAACCCGTCTATGTGCGGGCCCGGGATACTGAAAAATCACCATCGATATCCGAATCCTTTTTCCGCGCTGAACTGTTCCCCGAATATCTGGAATTGCGGAAAAGAATGGATGAATTGTCCGGATTGAATCCCTATTTTCGTGTCCAGGAAGGTATCGCAGGGGACACGACAATCATTAACGGCAGAAAAATGCTGAATTATTCCACGTATAACTACCTGGGCTTTTCAGGCCATCCGCAGGTCATGAATGCAGCCAAACTTGCCATCGATTGCTATGGCACGTCTGTGTCAGCCAGCAGACCCATATCCGGTGAAAAACCGGTCCACCGTGAACTTGAAAATGAAATTGCATCATTTTTAGGCGTGGCGGATGCCATCATCTATCTCTCCGGTCATGGAACCAATGAAACCACCATCGGCCATCTGTTTGGCCCCGGAGACTTGATTCTTCATGACAGCCTTATCCATAACAGTATCATGCAAGGATGCCTTCTTTCAGGTGCAGCCCGAAAACCCTTTCCCCATAATGACTGGCGGATGCTTGACCGCATGCTTTCCACACTTCGCAGTCAGTATCGAAGAACGCTTGTGGTCATCGAAGGGGTTTACAGCATGGATGGTGATATCCCGGACCTCCCGAAATTTATTGAAATCAGGAACAGGCACCGTGTGCTTCTCATGGTCGATGAAGCCCATTCCATAGGCACTCTGGGCCGGAATGGCGCAGGGATCGGCGAATATTTCGAGGTCAACCGGGAAGATGTCGATCTCTGGATGGGCACACTCAGTAAATCATTTGCCAGCTGCGGCGGATATATTGCCGGAAAAAGGGAACTGGTCGAACTGCTGAAATACACCGCGCCCGGATTTCTATTCAGTGTGGGCATGTCACCTGCAAATGCGGCAGCCGCACTTTCTGCCCTTCGACTGCTTAAGGCCAATCCGCTTCCTGTTGCAATTTTAAGGGAGCAGAGCCGGTATTTTCTTGAACTGGCCCATAAATACAAGCTGAATACTGGCATGAGCAAAGATACCCCGATTATACCTGTTATTGTGAGCGATTCGAAAAAGTGCCTGGAACTGTCAAATGGTCTCTATCTTAGAAATATCAATGTGCAACCCATTATCTATCCGGCAGTGGAAGAAAAAGCCGCGCGACTCCGATTTTTTATGTCTGCACTTCATACGCCGCAGCAATCCGAAACAACCGTGAAAGCCGTGGCAGAGGAACTGTCAAAACTCAGATCGAATACGCGAATGTCGTGTTCGGGCGGTGTATACGAAACCAGTACCGGGATGGCCAGCAAGTAGGAAACATATTAAAACCAATAACCATAGTGTAAATGAGGCCAGCAGACAAATGATTATTGGCTTTATTAAAGAATTTCCGTATGTTGAAAAAAGTCTGCGTTATGGGAAAAACACGGGTTGCATTTTTCACCATCATTTGGCATATGATGGTCAAAATTTCAATATCAAATGGAGTTGTAAAATAAAAATGGATCATAAAATCAAGCTGGAAGACGCGTTTAAAACATTTACCCTGGATCAGGACAAAATTAAAACGCCTGAAGAAACCGTTAAAGCCTTTCGTGAAAAAATAAAAGCGGTGGATTTGGATATCCTTGAGGAGGCCAAGCGGATTGATAACGGGCGCCTTGATATTCCCGTTTACTTTAGCCTTTGCGGGAAAGATGCCAAAGCGGTTACCGGGACCAATAAACAGATGGGAAAGGGCGCGACACCGGCCCAGGCAGAAGCCAGTGCAGTGATGGAACTGGCCGAACGGTTCAGTTTTTTCAGCTTTGTCCATGATCCTTCAAATTTTTTTACCGCAACCTATAAGGACGTCGGCGACAAAGCCATCCCTTTTTCCATGATCGCCGCCTCTGTGCATGATGATTCAACGGAGCTCGATGTATCGCAAAAAATTTTCGAAACCCTGCCGCTTCAATGGACAAAAGGCTATAACCTGACGCATGACAAAGAGGTTCTGATCCCCTTCAGCTGGTTTTTCATGATCAACGAATTCAACGGCCCTTCAGCGGGGAATTGTGTGGAGGAGGCCATCAGCCAGGGGATCTGTGAAATCGTTGAAAGACATGTATCTTCCATCATCAGCCATCAGAAAATAAACGTTCCCGGTATTGCACCCGGGTCTGCCACCGATCCCATGGTGGTGGAAATGCTAAAAAAATATGAAAGAGAAGGCATAAAACTCTATTTGTCTGATTTCTCTCTCGAAACCGGTATCCCTACCGTGGGGGTGATGGCTTATGATCCATCCACATTTCCGGAAAAGAGTGAGATCGTCTGGACTGCAGGCACAACGCCTGATCCCCAGAAAGCCCTGAGCCGCGCCCTTACCGAAACTGCCCAGCTTGCCGGTGATTTCAATACCGGTTCCAATTATGTGGCGAGCGGTCTCCCCAAATTTACGGATCTTTCAGAATGCGGATTTATCATGGCACCTGAAAAGATGATACCAATCAAAGACCTGCCGGATTTGTCCAACACCAATATTCGAATTGAGGTGGAAAATATGGTAGCTGCCCTGAAGAAGAGAAACATGGAGGTATTCCTGATCAATACCATGCACCCAGCGCTTCAGATACCGGCATTCTACACCATCATCCCCGGTGCACATTTCCGGGAAAGATCCCTGGGTACAAGCGTGGGCATGTTTTCCGCAAAAATGATCGCAGAAACCAATGCGCCTGATGAGGCCATCCGTCAGTTAAATGAAGTAAACAAATTATTGCCGGGCAAATATTACGTCCGGTTTTATCTGGGTTCGTGCTATCTTGCCATGGATGACCCGGAAACTGCACTCACCCATTTTGAAGCGGCGCTTGCTATGAATCCCAAAGAACAGGATCTGGCAAGTATTTACGCTTATATGGGCGTCTGCCTGAAAGACATGGAAAAGTATACCAAAGCACTCTCCGTTCTTAAAAAAGGGGAGGCCATTGACGATGAAAGAACAGATATCTACAACCTGATGGGATTCTGCAATTTCAAGCTGAAACGCCACGAAGAAGCCATTTTATGCTTTAAAAACGTCATCAGACTGAATCCTTCCTCAGCCATCGATTATGCCAACATTGCGTCCAACTATCGCGATATGGGGAACCGGAACAAAGCCATTGAATACTACCTCATGGCCCTTGAAATCGACCCATCCATCGATTTTGCCAGGGAGAATCTGGAAAGGCTGCAGGGTGAGGCCTGCCAGAAATGAATCTGATTGTTTTATAAAATCAGCATGCTTGGCTTTGGATTTTAGCTTGCCGTTTCATTTATATAATTTTATATTTTGTTTAAATGAAATTTGAAAATTCAATAAATCATTGAATATGAACCCATAGTAAGGTATGGTCTGAGCCAATATTCAATTCAGATTTTTCATCTTTTTGTAACGTGACTTTGGATAATGAAAATCTTTCGGCAAACAAGGAGGCGGGCAATGAATGGAGCAGGCAGGTTCATATTGATGTTATGTCTGACAGGATGCGTAGGGATGTTCGCAATCATGCATGAGGCATATGCTGGGGAAGTCGTGATCATCGCCAACAAGGATGCACCAACAGACAATCTGGATCAGGATGCCATAAAAAAGATATTTTTAGGCAATATCATCAACTGGGAGAACAACGAGGTCATTATGGTTGTTTTGTCAGGAGACAAGGAGATTCACGACGCTTTTCTCAAAAAGTATATCAAACGCACATCCTCCCAGTTTCAGAATGTGTGGCGGCAGAATTTATTCACCGGAAAAGGTGCGATGTCAAAAACCCTGAAAGACAGCAATGCAGTCGTTGACTACATATCCAATACCCAAGGGTCTATTGGTTATGTGTCGTCTGAAACCAGTCTGCCGGATGCTGTTAAAATAGTGGATAAATAAAGGGAGGATTATCGATGAAAAAATTCTATCGAAGTGTATTTATATCAGGAGCGGTTATTCTGTTTATGGGAATC
>JAHIVH010000034.1 GCA_018816735.1 Pseudomonadota bacterium
AATCTCCCCTTGATACTTTCGGTAATGAAAAATCATATCCATCAAAAATACTCATGGGCTGGTGATAAAAAATTGCTTTTTGAGGGGATGTCTATCTCATAATTACGGGCAGAAATTTACCGTGAAAATCTATGTTGAATAGAAAAACGTAAAACCTGAATTTTGCAGGCATTGAGTTTGCCGTAGATGCAAGGCGCAGGGTATGAAGCTGTATACCTATACCACGAATGCACGGTAACGTATCAAAAAAGGCAGTTCCATAGTCTAACCGGAAATATCATTATCAGGCCTTGGAATTTTGACAATAAACTGTTCACCGTCGATATCATTTATAAACTCGATATCCGGCTGTGATTCTATCGCCCGCTTGATACCGGAACCAAGTCCTTTGTAAGGCAAAATATGTACGGCATATGCAACTAATTGGTTATTTCTAATTACCGGATTACCATATTTAATTTCTTCCACCGTCAAGTTATTTGGCAGTTTCCCTGGGCTTATAATTTCAATCCTGTTGTCAAAAATCATTAAACGAATAGGTGAATTTTTAAAATAATCCCTGTGCAAAAGCGCATTCTGTAACAGCTCCTCAAGGGCAATCTTCGATATTTCCAAAATCCCAGGAGAATTGAAGTTTTGGTCTTGTTGCGTGTGTTTTAAATTAACATTGAAAAATCTTATTCCTTCATAGAACATATCCGGTATTGTGCCGACTATATCTCTGCTATCTTTATATTCGTTTCCTCCGATACTGTTTCCCCAAAAAGATACCGCTTTAATGCAGAAGGCCTGTCTGTAGTGCTGGGGTTCTTTTCCAAAAAATAATAAACCAGCAAGAGTTAATTGGTCTTTCCGTATAGCTTTTTTGATCTTTAGCGCTTTTTCAAAATCCAAATTTTTCTCTTTGATTGTTTGTTGAAATTCTTTTTTAAAATATTGTTCGAATTTATCTTTATCGATATCTTTTATCGAACTTCCATACACTTCCATTTCATCTGCAGATAAATTTCCGCTGCTCTGAAACAAACGCAACATTTCCAAATTATCGGTAACGCGTCTTTTATCGGAACCCTGTTTCACCCAAACAGATAGATTGTTATCCTTATAAGGTTTGTTAATTCCCTCCCTTATGTGAATAATCAAAACTTTTTTTGAACCTTTATTATCAACAGAAACAACTTCGGAAGTCACATAAATATTGGGAATTACTTTATTGGTTGCGATATTTCCTATTTGATTATTATACTCCTGGAGTTTATCATAGTCCAACCCTGTTATCTCCCCTGTCTTATCCTTAACTCCGATCAATATCATCCCCCCAAGAGAATTTGACATCGCCACCATTTCAGCAGCCAATTGATCAGGCGAAAATAAGTTAACTTTAAACTGCACCTTGCTTGTCTCGCCCATGTTTATTATGTCAAGCAGTTCGATGGCATTCATTGTTTCAAACTCCATAATTCGTAAATATTTTTTCTTCTGTTAAAGGCTTCCTTGCCGCCTTCCATAATAGTTACGATCTGTTTCTGTGTGTCTTGGTTGTCTATCGTTCCGCCGTGGATCTCTATTTTTGATTCCGAATATCGACATGAAATTATTTTTTCGCTGTCACCCAACACAGGGATATTGGCATTGTGGGTAGCGAATATAAACTGCATGCTGCCTTTCAGCGATTTGATCGCCTTTATCACATCTTCGTAAATTGTCTGGTTGTCAAGGTCATCTTCAGGCTGATCGATGATCAGGACATCTGTCTCCTTTTGTGCGAGCAGGAATAATATTAATGCAGTCGCACGTTGGCCAAGCGAATGATCCTTCAGTGGTTTGTCGTTATATTTGATGGTAAACCTGTCTTCCACACGAAACGTCAGCAGATCGAGAAGATTATCGTAAAATCGTTTTCTAAATTCAGCCAACAGGTTTTCACTGATTTTCAGTGTGGCGTTTAAATTTTCAATATCCCTGAATATTTCAATAAAATCTTTATATTGGTTGGTGATAATATCATATGTTGCCCCTCGTAATCCTGAGCCTTTAAATACCTCTTTTAGTTTTAAATCAAAAATATCTTTCCGGCCTTTATATTCAACAGAGATTGAAAGAGAGCTTTCGTATTCATTTATTCTACTGACCTCTTTTTCTAAAATTTTATACTCTTCATGCCATAGATTATTTAGATCCGCGACCTTATCGTTAAGCAATATTTTATATTCAAATATTCTCTTTTCCGATTTTTCGATCTCTACAAGCTTTAGTTTTGATGTTTCAAGATTCCGGTTTAGTTTAAGAAATTCATCCGGATTAAGATTGGGAGGAATATCAATTTCTCGTTTTATCTTTGCAAAATCCTCTTTAAGGTTCTCCTTTTTTTCCTGTAATTTTTGATAAAGCGCCTTAAACGCCTTTTCGTATTTTTCGGTATTGGTTTTAATATCATTTAATTTATTGAATTCAGGCGTGAGTTGTTCAACTATTTCTTTTGCCTCCAGAAAAATTTCCTTATTCTCATCAGACTCAAATGTAGTCTGGTTAAAAAAAGGCAGAAAATTATTTATAATGGCCTCAATCTCATTTCTAAATTTTGATATCTCAGCCAATGTTTCGTTAAAACGTCTTACATCAGAATCGAATCTGCTCTGCTGGCGCAGTTTGTCTTCAACTCCATTTTCTTTGTATAGCGTAAGCTTGTATTCAGCACCTTTAATATTGGCGTCAATTTCCTTTTTCATTTCATCGAGATTATCCAGCTTTTTTAAAGCAGTTATTATCTCTTCAATTTCCAATATTTTTTTATCTATCCTGAATTTTATGCTTTCGAGCCTGTTTCCAATCAGTTTTTTAACGAGGTCCGCTTCAAAATTGACATGTTTATTCGATAAATCTTTTTGTCCAAAATAGACAGGCATTTTAAAAACAGTATCTATGGACGGCGCATCAATACGTGTACCATTTTCAAAAATATCCTCTTTCTGCCCGTATATTTTTTCGATCGCATACTCTTTTTTGTGTTCATTGATAACTCTGATTATCACTTTCCCACCGCTTTTTAGCACATATTCAATGAGGCTGTTTTTGTACTCCCTGTCGCTTGCCTGGCTTCCCAATGAGATACCAAGGGTATAGCGCAGTATTTCAATAATTGAAGATTTACCACTTCCCCTGATACCGATAAAATTATTCAGTTCAGGTGAAAAATGAATCTCTTTCCCGTCAAGCAATCCTCCCTCAAACGAAATGGATTTGATACAGGCATTGTCGATTTCCGGGTAAGTGTCATTTGATATACGGTTTTCTTTGTCGATTAACGCATATTTAACCGCTTCAAAATTGAAATCGCCAATTTTCAAAAAACATTTTTTTTCAATTATATTAACATGTTGATCATTTTGTTTTCCACATAACCCAATTTTATCAAGCTCTTTACAATCCGAGCCTTCAACAAAAGCAGGAAGTTCCTTTTCACTCCCAAACCAATTTATCAATCTGTCTTTTAAATCATTCGTCCTTAATTTTTGGAATGCAATGACATTTCTTTTAAACTGCTCATCCCCAGCAAGCCGTTGAATCCTTCCACCCTCCAATTCTTTACAAAAACCACAATCCTGTTCTATATGTGCCATGATGACAAACGTATCACGACCTTCTTTACGATGATTGTCGAGTCTATTTAATAAATCTGATAGGTTATATTTGCATGGGATATTAGCGTTTTCACGATTACTTATTCCTTCAAAAGCGGAATTAAGAAACTGATCAATAAAATTCTCGTTGTTTTTTATCCAATTCTCATAGTCAAAAGCAATTAAGACGTGGATTATATTTGCCCCATCATTTACTGAGAGTTCAACACCCGGCATTAAATAGATGTTTTCCTTAAGTGAATTTTTTCGAAGGGTTTTATATTCTTCAAGATCAAATTTGTTGTGATTTGTGATCAGGCCTATTCCTATCTCTGCTTGTTTTAACTGGTCGATGTAATTTTTAATAAAATAGTCCTCATCATCAGTATACTTGAATTCTTTGTCCGCCTTTGTATGCAGATGAAAATCCGCTTTCAACCAAATAGACCCGTTTATAAATGTATTTATCATTGTTCACCTTCGACATCTTAAAGATTGAGAATAATAGGTAATATTATTCATCGAACTTCAGCACATGATAAGTGAAAAATAACAACAAGTATAGGAAAAAATAAGGTTTTTCATTAATTTCGCGATTTTTAACAAACTTTTTCGGCTTCAACGAAGTTATTTGTTTTTAGGTGCCTTGAAAAAATGATAAACTCGTAAAAAGTCCGATCTGGGCTATTTGAAATGACATAACCAAATGATATTATTAATAGTAAATTTTCGATTTTCAACTTTTTGCGAGATCGTAAAAAAATAATAGATGGCGGTAAATTGGGTTGTATCAAAAATCAACTTTTATTTTCCCTTTTTATCATCCCGCCCTCTTCATTATTTGCTGTTTTTGTAGAAATAAAATTTCTGTTTGCATAATCAAAAGTATGATTTCCTTTATTTAGCCCTTGACCCGACTTTTATTGGGTTGAAAATGTAAATTCCTGAGCTGTTTCAGATTCACCGCATCCCAGTCCTTGCCCTTCTTTCGGCTGTCTTCTTTGGGGGTTTCGATGATTTTTGGGATATGGGATAGTCGGGTGTCGTTCATGATCATTTTGAAGGCATTGATACCGATACACCCCTTGCCAATGTGCTCATGCCGGTCCACACGGGCGCCAAGGTCTTTTTTTGAATCGTTCACGTGAATCAGTTTGAGTTGTGAGAATCCGACAACAGCGTCAAACCGGTCCATTGTTTTTTTATAGGTTGTCTCGGTTCGGATATCGTAACCAGCAGCAAAAATATGGCTGGTATCCAGACACACCCCCAATCGTTCCGGTTTGGCAAGGGTGTCCAAAATTTCCGCAATCTGTTCAAATGTATGGCCGATACTGTACCCCTGGCCTGCGGTTGTTTCAAGCAAAAGATAAGGGCCATCGTTTTCAGTGTTTTCAAGGACTTCACGGATACCTTCAACAACCAGTCGAGCCCCTTGCACCTCCCCCTCACCCTTGTGCGACCCGGGATGAAGTACTATGGCGGAGAGTCCCAATTCCCTGGATCGATTCATCTCCTGGATGAGTGCGTCTCTCGACTTTTTAACAATATCACGATCAGGAGAGGCAAGGTTGATCAGGTAAGAGGTGTGTGATGCGATCGATTGAATGTTATACGCTTTCCGGGCGTGTTGAAACCGCTTAATCTCTTCACCGGAAAGATGACGTTCCCGCCAGGTACTGGCGTTTTTCGTAAAAATCTGACACACGGTGCAATGATAGAAAAACGCTTCTTTAAGCGCGTTTTCAAGTCCGCCTGCAATTGAAAAATGAGCCCCCAGCAAATCTTTCTCCATAAGAATTTTTCTCGAACCGTTGTTTTGTTTCATGGTTATATCCATATGCGGAAACATAAAATTTGACCTTATCCTCCAAATGGGGGATTCTTTTTATTTAAAAATATGCTTTCTACTGGACAAAGAATATATCAAAACTCAGAGGAGGACATATGTCAATCAACGGATATACAGATTTTTCTCTAGAATCCCCAGGGTGTCACCCAGGAACCCTTCTCTATAGTGCCCGTTTCAAGCTTGATGGTGACGTTACCGGTTTGTTCCCATACCTCAATGCTGTTTTAGATAAAGCGAGCTATTATGAAAAGCCGCTCAACATCCAGTTTCAACTGGAGGGTATCCGGTGCGCCCTGTATCCGGACTATGCGGCTGCCGCACCTTTTGAAAATCAGGACCAGGCCAAAAAATTTATCAGTTGCCTGATCGATTTTCTGAATGATCTGAATAGCAAGAAGGATTCAATCACGCCTGATCATCGATATTATAGACCCATTCCCGTTATCAACATTTATAAACTTCTACCTGGAACCAACTGCAAGGCCTGCGGTTTTGCCGCCTGCATGGCATTTGCCGCATCTCTCAGTAAAGGTGAATCGCGACCCGATCAGTGTCCTGGCCTGATCGATCCTGAGTCTTCTCAGGTCTTGGCTTTAATTTTATCCGTGTAGTATTCGTAGTTGCCTTCGTAAGCAATCATCTCACCGTGATCGATGGCAAAGACCCGGGAGACCAGGGATCTGAGAAAATGACGGTCATGGCTCACGATGACGATAGTGCCGGCAAACGATTTCAGGGCTTCCAGGAGGACCTCTCTGGCCAGAATATCCAGGTGGTTGGTGGGTTCATCAAGAATCAGGAGGTTGATGGGCCGACCGAGAAGCGTGGCAAGGACGACCCGGCTTTTTTCACCTCCGGAGAGCATCTGCACCCGTTTTTCAACATCGTCTCCCTGAAATAGAAACGCGGCCAGGAGATTTCTCACAACGCCCATGCTGGCCATGGGCAGGGCGTCCTGCACGGTTTCAAAAACGGTTTTCCTGGGATCAAGAATGTCCATGGCATGCTGACTGAAATAACCGGTGCTGACATTTGCCCCGATGGTCACCGTGCCGCTTGTGGCCTGGGTTTTTTCGGCCAGAACTTTGAGGAATGTGGATTTTCCGGCGCCGTTCACACCGACCACCGCAATTTTATCTCCCCGCCTGATCATGCCGGAAATACCGCTGAACACGGATTTGTTTTTCCCATCCGGAAGCGGCCATATTTTTCCAACGTCTGAGAGTGCGATCACGTCATCGCCGGAACGCGGGGGCTCGGAGAATGAAAAGGCAATCCGTCTCTGCTCGGGTGGAATTTCAATACGTTCGATTTTTTCAATTTTTTTAATCCGCGACTGGACCTGGGATGCGTGGGAAGCCCTTGCCGCAAACCTTGCAATAAACTCTTCCTCTTTGGCCAGCATTTCCTGCTGGCGCCGATAGGTGGCCAGAAGCTGCTCACGCCGGATTTCTCGTTCTTTGATATAAAAATCGTAATTTCCCGTATAAAGGGTGACCGTATGGTTCGCCACTTCCACGATGCGGGTGACCAGACGGTTCATGAAATCATGATCGTGACAGGTCATGAGCACAGCCCCTTTAAAATCATTGGCAAGCCAGTTTTCAAGCCAGATAATGGATTCCATATCCAGATGGTTGGTTGGCTCATCCAAAAGCAGCACATCCGGTTGAACGGTGAGAATTTTAGCCAGGGCGATTCTCATCTTCCAGCCCCCGCTGAAGGATTCCACAGGACGATGATAATCATCAGGCCCTATACCAAGACCTGTTAAAATGACCTGGGCACGGCTTTCAAGATCGTATCCGCCCCTATGCTCAAATGCCTCCACTTTGTTTCCATAGTGTTCGAGCAGAGCAGCCATGGCATCATCGTCCATAGGGATCGCCATTTCCTGTTCCATGGCCCTGATTTCCTTTCCCAGCAAAACCACATCAGACGCTTCCGCCATGACCTCTTTAAGGGCACTTCGCCCTTTCATCTCTCCAACATCCTGAGAAAAATAGCCTATTTTTATATTTTTTGCATAAATGATATCGCCTTTATCCGGCTCTTCTTCCCTGGTGATCAGTCGGAAAATGGTGGTTTTCCCGGCCCCGTTCGGACCTACCATTCCTGTGCATGTTCCGGGTAGAATCTGGCAACTTGCGTTGGTGAAAAGAATCTGCGAACCGTGTTGCTTGCATATACTATTTAGATGTATCATCGTTTATTAAACCCCGTTAAAAAACTGAAGCCTTATCACAGGGTGTCCTGACAGGGCAAGATGATTCTTATATATGAAGCTTAGGATACTTTTGCTGATTCATCTGCAATAAGAATTGTTATCCCCATTTATTTATTAAAGGATAAATCTTACATGCAACGCAGAATCTGAAAATCGCCTCAAGACCGGCACAAATCATAAACAATGATCCCACAGCCAGCCCCATGGCCCGGGAATCGATCAAATGAGATATCGCGATCATGCAACAAAATATAAACCCGATCTTTGCAGCAAAAATTTTAGGACCGGCATTCACCATTAACGGTTTGATTTTAAAGACACCCAGAATAGTTTTGCTCACAGCACCATAAAAGCTATATGAAGGGTCAAGAAAGCCGCGTATAAAAAAATCAGCCGTTAGAACCCATATGATCCATTTATTATCCGTGAAGAAAAACAGCAGCATGGAAAAAATTGCCAACGCTGCATTTATTTGTCCAGCCCTTTCATTTATCTGACTGAACGATATGGGACACATTTCTTTCATAACAGGAAATTCCTTTTTTATAACATTAAGATATCTATATCACATTGAGAGTCGATATTGTTTCAATTCCCCCAAATCTTTTCAAATGAAAATCTGTGGGGAATTCCCCCCGGATGCTTGTGATGAACAAATGACATCGCCCGTTCGGTAAGTGCGGCTATGGTAAGTGAAGGATTGACCCCCAGATTTGCTGGTATTGTCGAGCCGTCACATATCCAGAGGTTTTGATAACCGAATACCCGGTTTTGAAGGTCAACAACGCCATCAGCCGGGCTTTCGGACATGCAGCACCCGCCTAAAATATGCCCCGTAGTAGGGATGTTGCACATAACCTCATTGATAAACCCTCGCGGATATCCGTCCATCCTCTTTGCAAGCGCCCGGGTAAAATCGTTCCCGATCTGTATATATGAAGGGATCCTGTCTGCTCCCCGCGGTATGGCTGACGTTACTTTTTTTGCAAACGGAAATAACCATCGTCGTCTGAGAACCAACTGCACACTGTGATTGATCGATTGCATGATAAGCAAAATCACCGAATTGCATGAAAACCCGAAAGGAAGGAACAATCGCATACATCTCAACGGATGACTTAACACCGCTTTTATATATTTTACCCACCTCGGGATACCGCCCATTCCATCGTTGATGATCCCGCTGGCACATGCTCCCATCATGTCAAAGCCTTTGGGATATCTGCAAACCTCAACCCGGGTGTAATCGTCGGGTTGAACGCTTGAGGTGATCGCAACCCCTTTAGAAAAATCCACGCCCCTCTTTTTTACCGTTACGCATGTCATCGATTCGTTGTTTGTCCGCACGAGGTGGCCCAGTTTTTCCGAAAGACGCGGAAGGATACGGTTGTCTTTCATTTTCAAAAGAAGTTCGACCGTACCGATGACCCCTGCTGCTATTAAAACATGTTTTGATCGCAAGCTGATCCGCGTTGAACGCATCGGCCGTGTGGATCTGACGGTATCCACCCTGTAACCGTCCGCACCATCTTCGGATAATGGCACGATGGATATTGCTTTGGTTTCCGGAATCACAGTCGCACCGAGCTTCTCTGCAAAATAGAGATAATTTTTGTCCAGCGAATTCTTGCTGTTATTATTGCACCCCACATAGCAGCCCCCGCAAAAATTACAGCCGGTCCGCTCGGGACCTTCGCCCATGAAATAGGGATCCGGGGAAAGGACATCCGGTTCTCCAAAATAAATGCCTGTCGGTGTTGCATGGAAAGAATCCCCGCAACCGAATTCAACTGCCGTCATTTTCATGCCTTGATCCGGTTCATCGAGCTTGGGATTTTTATCGATGCCCAACATCCGGGAGGCAATACCATAGTAAGGTAAAAGCGTGTCATCCCCGCCTATCCTGTTTATGATCTTGTCCTGGAAAAAGTCTTTCCCGGGCACATAAAGCGTACCAGCATATCCCAAGCTCCCCCCACCGACTCCTGTACCTGCCAGAACGACCATATGCCGCATGGGTTTTATTTGAAGGATACCATAACAGAATAATCCCGGCTTCCAAATATATTTTTTTATGCCCCAGTTTGAACGTGTGAAGTCACCGGATGCGTATTTTCTGCCCGCCTCAATAACCGCAACACTGTATCCTTTTTGGCTGAGCCTCATTGCCGATACGCTTCCGCCGAATCCTGAACCTATGATGATGAAATCGTAATCGTAACCCTTCATAACCGCCTCCTCGTGCCAATTCCGAAATAGTATTTCAAGCGTATTTTTTGACGCACCGCATGAGATAGTGTATGCGGCTGATAGGTGTTTCCGGCGGGAGGTCGCACCCGGTACTGAAAATAAAATCATCAATACCTTTCATGTTTTGCATCAGAGCCTCTACCGCCTCGTCGATTTCATTGATACTGCCGTGCGCAACAGCCTTGGGACTGATGTTCCCGATAACTGTCTTTTTCGTTTTCCGATATGCCTCTTTGAGGTCAACCGCAGAATCAAGGCTTACTCCCATTATCTTTTTCAGCCTGCCCAATTCATCAAAAAGATGAGACGTATTTCCGCAAATATGCAGCACGCATGAATTCCCTGTAATGTCCGTGATTGCGTTTATATATGGCGACGCGTATCTGTTGAATTGGGCAGGAGAAAGTATGACGGACGTTGGATCGAGTAGCACGACATAATCGGCTCCGCTCTGTTTCAGCTCCCTCGCATACGCCACGATCAATTCAGTGGAGAGTTCAAGAACTTTTTCAATAAAAGCCGGACGGGTAATCACGCATGAAGCAGCACGCTTCGGGCCCAGTAACAGGCCACATAGGGTAAAAGGTGCGATTACGTACGCACCCAAATCCTTCTTGGACGCCTTTTTAAAACCCTTAACGACATCAATAAATACGCGTGTCCTTCCGTTTAAAAAATCTGCTTTCCTGAATCTGGGCAGATCATCTTCGCTTGCGACAGGGTGCTCGATCACCGTCGGTGATTTCTCATCAGGGAAATCGACCCTGATTCCCAGTGAATCCGCTTCAACAGATAAGTCCATCATGTAAAAAATGATATCCGGATCAAATGCAGCTTCAATCGCAGAGAGTGTGCCAAGGTGTGTACCCGCATCAGACAGATTTTTCCTTATTGTCGTTCCGGTCAGGATACGCCCGGGAAATCCTATCAACGGTGCAATCTTCATCGTGGTCCTCCATTTCCTGTTTTAATCCTGAAAAACAATTGCATTCAGGGGTCAGACATAATACCCGTATTTCACTGCGGATTGCACTACGGCGCGGAGGTTCTCCGGTTTTGCATTATAAGGAACCTCGCATCCGCTCGCGAGAATGAACCCGCCTCCGGCACCGACCTCCTCAATCAGCCTGTGGCAATATTCCTCGACTTCGCCGGGGCTTCCCAGTGCAAGCATTTCCGCAGGAACATCCCCGTAGATGCACATACGGTCGCCGATTTCCTGTTTTGCCCGGAACATATCCGTAAATCCGTCAAACTCAATAATGACCTTTTTTGCGGGGAGCCGCCGAAGTGTTTTCAGATTTTTGAGCCAATCGCCGTCGCAGTGAAGCGCAGGTGTCATGCCGCAGTCAATGATCCGGTTGACGGTCATCTCCAGGCTTGGATAGGCAATACTTTCGAACTGACGGGGAGAAATAAAACTGTTGGAAGTGCGGTGACAAAAAAGCTGCACTCTGGGAACGCCAAGAAGCCGTGAAACCGCCACCATGGTATCCGCAAAATTTTTCGAAAGTCTAACTGACGCGTTTCTGACTGTTTCCTGATGTTTTAAAATGTCCATGGAAAATTGGATAATATTGCGGGCCTGTGAAAACGTATCAAAAGGCATCTCCGCCACGGAGCCCATCAGAATAGCCGCACCTTGTTCCTTGAACCATTTGAAGTCTTTCCTCCATAATCGCACCATCCGCGATATTTCCATTAAAAACGTCGGCATCAATCGAAGCAGCCCGTATCCTTTCACTTCATTGCAGAAGCGGGGCATCATTCGCGCCCGAAACCGGAGATCGTTAAAAAACCGGCCAGATTTCATGATCCACTCATAATCATCAAAGTCCATATATTGAACTTCCTTTGTTTGGCCCATGACGTCGCCGGGCAGGTCTATTCCGGGCCAGAGAGCCTGCATCATGGCGGCGAAGCTGTACATGATCTTTGAAAATGAATCCCCGTTATAGAAAATATCCCATGGACCAATGTCTTTATAAACCTGTTTAATGGCGTTAAAATAGACATCATGATTTTTCATGAAATCACCTGTTCGAATGCCGACATGAAAAGGGGCATAATAATAAATGAACAGGGCGGCCGGAACCCTGTCCGGGCACTCCAGACGTATGACCTTCTCCAGACGCTCCTCGGCAGACATCGTGTCTTTCTCATAAAGCCTTTTCTCCTGTATACTCATGATGCGTCCTCCGTGTCCCTTATCAAAGATTGAATTATCCGTAACCCCTCGTAGGCATCCCACGTTTGTGCATTTATCCCGAGTTTATTCACCATGCCCTTTGTCGTTGCCGCTCCGCCCACGATAATAAATGTCTTTTGCCGCAGCCCCTTCGACTCCAGCTGCAAAACAATTTCCCGTATCGGATCGTACGTCGTCGTCAGAAGCGCCGACAGACCAAGAACGGATGCACCCGTCTCCTCAAGCTTTTCCACGAATTTTGACGGTGGAACATCCACGCCCATGTTGTGGACCAGAAAACCGTTGGCTTCGGCCAGTACGCCAAATATATCCTTTCCCAGGCAGTGAATGTCTCCCTGCGGTGTTCCGAGCACGATAGTCCCGATCTTTTTCGTTTCATTAGCAGGATTCGTATGACGTTTTATCACATTGCTGACTTTTATAAAAATCTCTCCCGACACAACCAGCTCGGGGAGATAGTATTCGCCGTTCTCGAATTTCCTGCCGACATCTTCTATGCACTTCTGAGCGGCTGAAAGCAATTCTTTGGTGTCCAGACCGGAACGTATCAAGCGCTCCGCCCCCTCTTCAATGGAATCCATATTAAAGGCTAAAAAATCCTTCGTAAACCGGGTGAGTCCATCCGAAACGTCGTATACCATTGTATCCTCCTTATTACCGCCGGTATATAATTGCGGTGAGTAATTGATCCTGTTACTTGCCAAGGTTCTTTATTTCTTCATGTAAGCTGAATAAACGGCGAACAATTTCTGTCATTATTTCCGAACCCCTCACGAGATTATCCACCGAGATCATTTCGTCGATACCATGCACTTTACTCAAATGATTCATGGGAATGAGCACCGGAAAGACACCATACGCTGGCACGCCTCTCTCCCGAAAATATCTTGAGTCCGAGGTTCCCGTCATCAACTGGGGTGCGACAACGCTTCCCGGAAACGATTCCCGCATTACCTTGCCGATAATATCGAAATACGGTGAATCAATAGGCGATTCGCTGGCGCCTGTCGCTCTGGAACGATCTATCTCTATCCTGCTGTCAGCGAGAACCGCTTTGACCCGGTCGATCATGCCATCCACATCCTGGCCGGGAAGAAGCCGGATGTCCAGCTCGGCAGTTGTCATCTCGGGTATTACGTTGGTTTTAATTCCGGCAGTGAGCATGGTCATACTGATGGTATTCCTCACCATTGCGGAGATCTGAGGGGAATTGATAAGACCACTTTCTTCGAGAATGCGGATAAGTGTTGCTTCTTTTCCGTCATCCGAAAACGGCTTTAATATCTCCATCCCCGAGGAGATTGTCCTGAAATACTCAGCGACCAGGGGAATTATCCTCACAGGCTGAGGGTGACTGATCAGTCTGTTGAGCGCAACGATCATCTTCTCCAGCGTATTATCGCCGTGCGGCATCGACGCATGGCCGGGCTGGCCTCTTCGCGTGAGCGTCAGCCAGCAGGGACCCTTTTCGGCGGATGCAATCATGATAAGCGGTCCCGTAGCCAACAGGTCGCTTATGCCGAAACCGCCTTCGTTGATGATGAGATCGGCCTTGAATTCTTCCGGATACTTTTCAAGAAGATATTTAACTCCCTGGTATCCCAGCGCCTCCTCATCTGCTACAGCCAGGAATATCAGATCCCGGTCGAGCTTGACACGGTTGCGCTTCATGGCCAGAAAGGCCATCAGTTCCATTATTCCCAACCCCTTCATGTCGAGCGCACCTCTGCCGCAGATATAACCTTCCCTGATTTCTCCCCCGAAGGGGTCGAAACTCCATTCAGCGGGATTGGCAGGAACGACGTCCATATGATTCAGAAGAATGATCGCACCCTTCTTCCCGGAACCGCGAAGTACGGCGCGAATGGACACCCTTCCCGGATTGGCTTCATAAAATTTATACTCTATTCCTTCGTGGTCGAAAATGTCCGCGAAGAACTCGGCTGCATCCTTTTCTTTACCGGGAGGATTTGCCGTATTGATCCGTAAATATCGGCAAAGAAGGGCCACCGCTTCATGCGCTCTCATGATCGTGCTCCTGCAGATTTAAATTTTTCGAACTGTTTCCGTATCATTATCCGCAGAATGGTGCGGTCGGTCTCGATCATTCCGCAGGTGCTGAGTTCACCGATGTTTTTCATCGTCTGTTCGGGAGTAGATGCGATTATTCCGTCAGTCGATTTCACATCAATACCGTGCAGAGCGAAAAGGGCGGACTGTACAGCCGTTCCGGCAGCGGTCGCCAGTTTAAGGGAGCACCCGGCCTTGGCGCCGTCGCATATGACGCCGGCCAGATCTTCGATTAGATTTTTGATCGCTCCGGCGATGTGGTGCAATGTGCCGTTCATAAGATAGGTAATTCCTCCTGCAGCGCCGGCCCCTGCTGCGATTGAACAGCCACATACGGCGGAAAGCCTTCCTGTATGTACCTTGATATACGCGGTGAGGACGTGGCTCAACGCAATAGCTTTCAGTACGCGTGTTTCGTCTGAACGGGCAATGTATTTGTTCACTGCCAGTATGGGTAATACTGCCGTGAGACCGTGATTTCCGCTGCCAGCCGAACTCATGGCGGGCATACTCGCTCCGGACATACGCGCGTCCGAGGCGGCAGATGTGAGTATTCGTGCTGCAAGGATCATATCCTTTTTCAATAAACCCTCACTCACAAGCCTTTCAAAGGTTAGCCCGATCCCGAGTCCCGACCCGTTTTTCAATCCATATTCGGACAGCGCCGTGTTATATCGAATGCCTTCCCGTATAAACTCAAAATCATCCGAATCCAGTTCATCGATGAGTGATACAATCTCGTCAAGTGACAGTTTTATGAGCCACGCTTCCATCTGTTGTACCGTGTCGTATGTTTCCCTGGTGCCAGAAAGAATCCGGTGCGTTTCAATCTGTTTGCCGTTAAATCTGAGTGCCGTGATATTATCATGCGAGTCCTCTATTTGCGCTTCTGCGATATCGGCGCCTGAAATGAGTTTCGTTTTTATGAAAATTCTTTTTATATTTTCCAGCAGGCAGATTTTAACCTCATGGTCACATATAAATTTTTCGGCACGGGCCACGGATTCGTCATCCATATCTCTGAAGACCTCAAGCCCGAGCAATGGATCGCCACAAAATGCCCCCAGCATCGCAGCCATGTCGATACCGTATATACCGCCCGCAACGGGTATGGCCACGCCCATGGCATTCTTGTAGATATTGGGATCCAGCCATACCTCGATCGAAATTATATTCTTATCCGGAAGGAGCGATGCTGCCGAGGCAGCACAAAGGGCAACTGCGGATGGCTCTGTACAACCTAACGCTGGCGTAACTTCCATGCGTAGTATATCTTTGATCGTATAGTTCATTTTTCTTTCCCTGTTAACATGCAGGTCGATGAAAATCGCACCTTGCATAATCCTCGACAATTCGTGCCGCATCATGGCCGTAATATTCCCTGAATTTCAAGGTGGCTGCAACGCACGCTTCTTTTCCCTTGTTTCCGAATGCCTCGATGAATTCATCACCAACGGTTTTGTAAATATGGCCGGTATGGTAATCCCACGGCATGATCGCCCGTTTGCCGGGACGGATATATTTGCGTGACAGTAAACTCAGTATTTGCGAAATGGTAAAGTTCATGCCATGGAAAACCATGGTGCAATCCAATGCACCGTCCGGCTTGACTTCAATGACTTCAAGAGTGAGCGCCGGGTTGAATCCACGAAGCACTGCGTTATCGATATCGAGGCAATAATATCGGCCATACGCCATGAGGTCACTTTCCTTCCATGCAGTATGCCACGGGCAGCAGGGAATCTTCACCCTCATGTTTGGCCGCTTTGCCACAATGTCCATCTTCACTTCATTCATTCCAGCCTTCCATTCAGTGTAAGAAAGGTAATCAATCATGGTGCATGAATGCCCGTTCGCACGGGCTCTCATTGCCATCCTGTTGCCTCGTTCCTCCCCATACCTCCTCACGGCCTTTCTGATTATGGGAGCCGCCTCCCCTTCCCCAGCGCGGACAATAATCTCCCCGGCCATCCATGCGAAAAGCATTGCGTGGTGTTCGGCTTTGAATTGTTTTCGAACAGTATTATCAGTCATAACAAAACCTCCGGATTATTATTTATACTACCGTCCACAATTCTTCATATCCTTTTCTGACGCTTTGTTGCCGCTGCGCTTCACTACCAGATCCTTGAGCACCTTCGAGGTGTTGATCGGCTCAATGAGAATGTCTCCGTGTACTTCCGTCTGGCAGAGAAGGCCTGGCTTGCCGTTCACTTTCGCGGTACAGCGTGCACAAATTCCGAGTGAACAGCCGGCATGATCATAATAGGCCAGCGTACTGTCTATATTCTGATAAATATAATCCAATGCATCCATGGCGCTCATCCCCCTCTCGAACGGGACAGCGTATTCCCCATAGGAAGGATCAACGCCTGTGGCCTCATCAAAACGAAAAACTCTGACTGCTATTTTCTTTCCCGGCACGGTTTCCTCCATGTATTTAATCTGATGTTAATTGATTGACGCCACTCGTATCACTCTCATACCCATGGCCCTGTTTTCCTTTTGGATCTGCCGGTCCAAAAGTACTCTATAATATGTGCACCCCTTGCCGGTTCGGATATTTCAGTGCTTACCCCCGGTATCCGAATGCGCCTGCATCATCATCTTCATCATATCCATATAGGGTACGACTCCCACCGGCAGACTCATGGATGTCACTGTTACCGGCCGGAAGCTGACCCGCAATTCGCCATCGATCCGGGAAACGACGCTTTCCTTGAGCCACATATCGTTATCGGTGACGGGATAATCCTCCCGATAATGCACACCCCGGCTTTCAGTCCGCACAAGGGCGCTGCGTCCGGCCGCTTCGAGAAGGTGCACCATATTCCCGAGTTCAAGGGCATCAATCCATTCCTTATTGTAGTTCCTGCCTTTTCCCGTCACATACAGATGGGGGAGCTTATTTTTCTTCACATCTTCTATAAAGGCGATGAAGGATTCCAATTCATGACCATTTCTGATCGGGCCAAGATTTTTATGGGCTTCCTGCTGTATGCGTCGCCTCAACGAGGCAGGCGATATACCTTTTTTTTTTGCCAAGGGCGCCTCAGCTTTTTCCCGCAGCAACACAATCGTTTTTCTGCCAGGTTTCTGCCCGGATTTGTTTCGTGCAAAACCAGCTGCATGCTCACCGGCATCCCGCCCCTGAACGAGCATCTCGGTAATAGCGGAAAAAACCCGATTTGCACCAAAAGCGCCGAGTGTACACTCTCCCGCAGCATAGAGTCCCGGTACTGATGTTTCAAAGTGTTCATTGACAATGATTCCGCCATCAAAATACTCAACAGCGGGTCCAACTTCGATGGGCGTATTCTCTTCAAGCATTTTTCCCCATCCCGAGAGATCGATCGCCTTGTATTTCCAGGAGGGGAATATAAAAGACGCCACCATTTTCATCATATCCCATGACACATCCCCCCTGCTATAGTGTATGCCTCCATTTGAGAAACCTTTGCCGGCCCGCACTTCCTTCATGGTCGCCTGCGATACAAAGCTTTTGTTCCATTCGGTGGCAGTTCCGGTTTCCACCATATAGGGATCATATCCCGCAAGAATATCATCACCATTGGCATTGGTCAGTTTACCGCCGCAGATCAGGCTCATGAGGTAAGGTGCGAGACTTCCCCTCAGCATCGGAGGTTCATACATAATGTTGCAGCAATAGGTGATGAATTCCATATTGCCGATAACCGCACCTGCCCTATGCGACATGGCAATTCCTTCACCGGAGAGATCCCGCATGCCGGTATTCGGCCAGAATGCCTTGTGCCAGCCGCCGGTGGCGATCACTATCGCCCTGGCCCTGAAAACAAAAAAATTACCGGTCGGAATATCGAGACCGAGCGCACCGGTGACTTTGCCATCCATGACAACGAGATCGATGATCATTACGTCTTCCATCAGTTCCACACCGGATTTCCGGGCTTTCTTAAGCAACACATCCATAATATGTGTGCCACTTGAGAATACCATTCGCTGATCGGACATTTTTATCTCCAATCCCCAAGCCATCATATCCTCCAAAAGACGCGGCGCCTGACGGATATACTGCTCAACAAGCTTTTGATTGTTCATATAAAAACCCTGCGTGACTATATCATTCATGACTTTTTCCATACTGTCATTCGGATCACCGTCACGCCCGAGTTTATGCATGCTGTTGCCGTCGAGCGTGAAGTCCGCACCTGCCATGGGGCTTGCACCGCACCTGGCCAGGGGGCCTTTGCTCAGCAGTATCGTCCTTGCACCTTTTTCACATGAGGAAATGGCGGCACTGAATCCCGCCCCGCCTCCGCCAACGATCAACACGTCGGTTTCAATCCATATTTCTGCCATTGGTTTGCTCCCGTTCCTGATAATATGTGTTCCCTTGATTCCTCGGGATTTTAACAGTTAAAATAAATGATAATCTTGCTCGCTTATGCAAACGTTCAGATAGTTACTGAATCAATAATGTGCGTGATTCAATTCATGAAATCTGCCGATATTTTGTTAATGTGCTTAACCATTAAGCAAAAAATTATTTCCGTTCCGCCATGACTATTTTTACATACTCCTCAAACTGGGAAATCGACACTTCCAAAAAAGAATGCTCTGCGTCCGTGAGTTCTTTCATCCATTTAACAATAACTTTATCCATATCCTTATGAAACTGTCGGTGGTTTTCATATGCGGTTTTTCCCATCTTCGTGAGATGCAACAATACTTCCTTGTTATTATCATTGGCCGCACTTCGGACGATGAGGCGCTTCTTTTCCAGCTTCTTGATTGTTTGGGAAATTGCAGGTTTGCTGACCCCGAGGGTCAATGCGAGTTCAGTGACATTGATGCCCATGTTTTTTCCTATGGCCTCTATGGTGTGTATTTCAGACGGATAGAGCATATTTCCTGTACCGAATTCTCTCGGGGTCTTTTCAATCAGATAGTATCTGTCAAGCGCCCTTGACATACGGCCAATTAATTTTTCCACATCGTTATCTTTCATGATGCATAGTATTGTTCATATGCTTAACAATAAGTCAAGTAAATTTTTTATAAATCACCCTTGATCTCCGGCGCTAAAAAAAATCCATGAAATGTCCAATGCCTGCCATCGTAAACCTTGTGCGAATGTTTTTCAATTTAAAGCAAAGCACGATGATTCTTTGGTCAAAATGGGGGGATTGAAACTAAAGCCCGATTAATCTTGCAAGCGTTTCAAGTCTGCCCTGTTTGATCTGTTTGTCTTTTTCCAGATAGGGCCCACCTGAATCGAATATGATCCTTTCATTCTCACCTAATCTACGGGTCCATGGTTTCCATACCGGCAATTCGCTTTCCGGAGGGTTCGGATCCCCGGTTCTCGCAAACTGGGAATAATACGTCATCATCGCATCGGAAAGGGCTTCCCGATTCTCCTTATTCTCCTCGCTCCAACCGAATCGTGTGCAGCTTTCCGGATCTGTTGAGAAATTGCCGAAAACAAAGGGGAGATCCATCGCGTGTCCTGCTCCGACATAATGGTCAAATGGTTCAGGTTCGTCATTCCAGGCAAATCGATAGACATAGACATCCTGATGTTTGCTTAACCCTCTGGCCGAGAGATCGGTTGCGGCCAACTCAAACAAACTGTTGATAACATCCGTAAGCGGGTCATAAAGATCAAGGAGCAGGCGAAAAAGCGGATTCAGCCAGTCATTGATATCCACATCCGGATTGTCCGGGTCAAACCCCTGAATCATGGCATACTCTGCATTTTCCCCAAAAAAGAACATGGGAAGAAAGAGTTTAAGTTCTTCTGTTGTATTTCCTGCAATAAACGGCACATGATTATATTCCCCTTTTTTGAAAAGAATCTTCGGGTCTTTCGGAATGACATAACCGTCTGCTATAATCCCAAGGATGGAGGCATTGATCCATCTTGTCCCGTTTAAAGGCACACCAGAGATCCAGCTATAATTCGGATCATAAACTTCCTCTATGGTTTTTGACCTCAGGTAATCTGAAAGGTCATCAAATACAACCATGCCTTCTTCATTGATAACGGATAAGCCCTGAATTTCATAATTATCCTTTTTAAGAAGACGGTTTACAATTCTTCCTGTGCCTTCTTCAGCGCCGCTCATGGGAGATGCTGACGGGAAACCACTAAAGGCAATGGCTCTGTGAAATAAACCTTCAGCCAGTGGTGATGCCATCATGGAATAAACGTTAAGTGCTCCGGCAGACTGGCCACTGATAGTGATATTGTCCTTGTCCCCGCCAAAGGCCTTAATGTTCTCATTCAACCATTTCAGCATTTTTATAATGTCAAGTGTTCCAAAATTCCCGGAATCCTCGGATTCGTCTCCGGTTCGGACTGCCGGGTGGGCAAAAAAACCAAATGTTGCCAGCCGGTAATTCAAGGTCACCGTTATCATATTTGTCTTCACAGCGAGATTCATGCCGTCATATACCGTCAGGTCTCCACGGCCCAGGAAATTGCCGCCTCCATAAAGAAATACGAACACCGGTAATTTCTTTTCGTTTGTTTTGGGACGCCAGATATTCAAATACAGGCAATCTTCACTGCCGCACACTTCTCCATAAGCTTCGGGGTCTGTTTCGGAAATAAAATTGCCATACTGAACACAGTAACTCCCAAACGCGACGGTATCAAGCACCCCTTCCCACGGGTCCGGGTCCTGAGGGGTGCGCCATCTCAGTTCACCCACTGGTGGTTTGGCATAGGGAACCCCAAGCCATGCATAAGCCCTGTCTTCTGCTTCTTTCCCCATGACCAGTCCTTGTTTCGTTTCTCGTATTAACGGCGATGAAGTGTCTTCAGCAGCTGAAACTGTTTTATCGGCTGTGTCTTCGCTGGCAGTCGAATCAATCCCATCCAACACTTCTTGTGTTTCCGGTATATCGCACGACCATAAAACGAAAAATGAGAGCAACAAAATAAATACATTCACATTTTTTTTTATAAACGCTTCAACTATCATACTGAATCCTCTTTTGGGTTAAAATATTTCAATACAACAGGCGTGATTATATATGCGATATAATCAGGTACTGCGTCCACCTGAACAATAGTCTCATTAGCTACCATTCAATTAAATAAAAATTGAAATTTATATAATTAATCAGTGATTATTTTATGGAATAAATTAAAAATTAATTTAATAAATGTCAATAATTAATATGAAATTTGTTTCGTATCTGACTCGGGTTTGACGTTATGATGGAAAAGAAGATGTCCCGGACAAGGAATAGTCAGCCTCACGAAAGAAAACCGGTTTGAATTATAGGGGGAATGTGTGTTTGACGAGGTAAACGGTGAATGCCCTGGAGTTCTGGGGACAGTTTGCATGACGATGAGAAAACAAGTATGCTGTCCCCATCATTCCAGATGAGTCAAGATCAATTAAAAGCCGGTTTCACCACAATGAGAGGTACATCATCAAATGATTCACTTTCCCATTTATAGCTTCCGAAAAGGCCAAAAAACAGGGGCTTGCGTTGCGCATTGTGGTTAATCACTTTTACGCCTTTCTTTAAAGATACAGTAAGCTCCCCATTGATTTTCGCGCCAATTGATTTTAATTGCTTGCGCGCATCATCTTCAAGCTTAACCACCGTAATTTCAATCGAGCCATCCGGTTGTGAATCCACAGAGAATATATCCATGAAGTCGTAATCATTACCGGGAGAGACTCTTTTTTCAGCATAGACTTTGTATCGCCCTTTACCCAGATACGCGACTTTTTCAATGTCAGGGGTTTCCTTGAGCTTTTTCTCCCCATCTTCTTCATCCGTCTTTGTCAGCTCTCCTTGCTCTGCAGCCGTAAATGTTGGGGCATACACCAAAGTGCCATCATAGGTGAATGTATATCCCCCATCCTTATTTACGGTCACATTGGCCTTAAAATTTTCCGGTATCCAGCAACCACCAAAAAAGATGACCATGCCTGCAATCAGCACCAATAAAACTGCACGAAATTTGATCATTTTCCCCTCCTTCATGTATGAAATTATAGTCATTGCCCCTTATACCATTCATTCACCGGAACACATTAAATGGATTTGGCTGGAATTTCTTATTGCTATTTGGGTTGTTTGACACAATAAATTTTTCTGTAACAGTTTAGTGCTTTGAATAAAAAAGCTGACATCAGAAATCAAGTTATAGTATGCAGTTCCCAAGATCATGGAGAGCTGCATGGGACCAGTTATTTTCAGTTACCGTTCAAAAGATTTAACGAAGCCGACATATACCACATTAAGGAGAGAATCTCCACCTATTTCAATAAAGGCCGAAGATACATATCTCCCGGGTGCTGTGCCAGGATCGGGAGTGATTTCAGCCAAACGGCAAATTGAAGGAATACGCTGCCCGTGATTTTCTTTTGCGCCTGGAAGAAAAGGGTTTTGTTAAGCTTCCGCCCAGACAAGACAGCGTCCGAAAAACAACTTAAAGAAGGAATGTTTTTTCGCAAATCCCCTTTCACAAACAATGTTTTTCAAAATGTACACTGTCAGAAATTCCTTGTTTTTGATGAGCAAGTGTGGTACAGGCGTTGGAAACAATTATCATTAAATTAAAAATTTCATCGGATTTCAAGGTGGATATTTTTCCATATTTCCGGCTATTGATTAAATAGAGCATGTTTAAGGGATTGCAACTGCGAATCCAATATGTTTGATCCGATGGGCCTGCTTCCAGAAGGCAAACTGAATAGTCGGGGTTTTCTGATAGTCGATTGGCTAAAACGCAACCTGCTGAACCACCACCGATGATGATATAGTCAAACATGTCGCTATTCTCCTGTTTATTTATCAAGAATATATGGATAAGATTTCATTTTTTTGAAAATGAAGAATATATCAAAAGCGATAGTGCTTCAATTGAGTTTTTCGATACACCATCATTGCAGTTCGGTTAAGGCTTTTTAGTGAGTTTTCAAGTGATTTTGGCCCCGGATTGAAATGGACTCCATTTATATGCGGATAAGAAACTTTGTGTTCTCAGGAAGGGTTTCTATTGAAGGAAATTTTTATAGATTAAATTGTCCTGAAAAAAATCTTGACAATAGTTAGACGTCTAACTATATTTGTTCCATGGAACCACTATTTATAATTCATCTGATTGCAAGAATACATGAGCAGTTTAATAAAAATATAATTCAAGAATTGAAGAACCATAACATTAATGATCTGGTGCCTTCTCATGGAGACATTTTGTATGTTTTAAGTCTGAATAGTAGACTGACAATGAATGAACTGGCCAAATCAATAAATAGATCAAAACCCACAGTGACTATTCTTACCAGAAAGCTTGAAACAACGGGCTATATTCGTAAAACAGGGAACGAGAATGATACCCGTTCTTTCTTTGTGGAGCTGACTGAAAAAGGAAAAAATTTAATCCCTATTCTGTATAAGATTTCTGAAAAAATAATCAAAAAAACTTTTGCCGGTATGAATGACCAGCAAAAATCTTCCGGCATGGAGTTTCTCTTCAGAATAAAAAATAATCTGTAATGAGGATATTTATGTTTCCTGTAAACGTATTTATTTACTGATTTTAATTAATTTAATAGTTAGACACCTAACTAAAAGGAGGACGGATATGTATTTACAATTTAAAGAAGAATTTGAACGGCCATTGAATGAAGTGTATTCTTATTTCAAAACACCGGCTGAGTGGACACGACTTTATGGTTCTGGTGAGCCCGTAAAAACATTGAAAAACGGCTGGTATGCCGTTTATTTGACGAAGTTTCCTTTTCCATTAGTGGCCAAAATTGTTGAAGATAGTTTTGAAAAAAAAGTACGCTGGATATTCAGTCGCTTTTGGCGTGGCGTTGGAGAAATTAGATTTTCAAGAGTCGGCGATAAGACCATAGTCGAGGGTTATGAATACATTATCCCTCATGGATTATGGCTTTTTGCACCTCTTTTTGAAAAATTGGTATTAAGAAAAGGATTTGTTGCCATTTGGGAGCGCGGATGGAGACGCTTGCGACAAAAGAGTTTTACATAGTCTCTATAATATGGCTGATTTTGGATGCCCTGCACCTTACGCGCTGCATGCCGTGTCCCAAACCGTGCCTTGGTCAGTCCCGATGAGTAGAGGTGGATAAGCTTGGATAGGTTTTTGGACTTCTTAAGAGCAAGCCACATACAGAGGCGGCCCCCCAGAGAGTTACCGACTATCGGGCAGCCGGTAATGCCAGTGGTAGCCATGAACTCGCAGAGCCATTCGGCAAGGAACGGTGCGGCTTAAGAGGGGGGCGGGGCATGCCACTTCGACCGTCGCCGGGCAGATACTTCTTTGATTTTATTTTCAGATTGATCATAATCATCACATTTTAAAATATCTACTTTATTATCCACCAACAACTCTTCTTTCATTCCACTGGTTTTTTTTTACAATACCATCTATGTACCATTCAGTTAACCATGGTGTAAATCGGGTAAGCATGTAAAGAAATTTTGCAGTGGTGCCCGGAATAATCAGGAATCTTTTTTTGCGTATACCGTTAATCATGGCCTTGACCACTTCCGCAGGTAATATCAAACCGCCTGACGTTTCTATGGCCTGGGTCTCTTTCGGTGCTTTCTCAAGCATCGCCATCATCGGTGTGTCAACAGACGGCGGACAAAGGACAGATACATTTATATTGTACCGTTTCATTTCACATCTTAAGGATTGTGAAAAACCGATCAGGGCAAACTTTGTGGTGCTATAGGCAGAGTATCCAAAAATTCCTATTAGGCCTGCCATAGATGAGATATTCACGATGTGGCCCCCCGAATGCTTCATCAGTGGGATAAAGGACCTGCACATGTTTATCGTACCATGCAAATTGACGGTTATTACCTTGTCGAACACCTCTTTGGACATTTCTTCAAAGTATTCGGCATCAGCAGTACCGGCACTATTGATGATAATATAAGGAGAACCATGATTGGCGTTGTATTTATCAGCCAGTTCCGATACTTTTTCATCGTTACCCACATCCAGAACAGCATAATCAATTTGCGGATTTTGCGTGACAACATTGGATTGAATTTCTTCAACAGATTGTTGAAGTGCGTATTCATGTCGGGCGGCAATGGTAACGTGAGCACCCATCATAATAAACGCCTGGGCCGCGGCTTTACCAATGCCGCTTGAACCACCGGTGATGATGATGTTTTCTCCTTTAAAGGCATTTTCTCCTGTCATCATTTCTGACCCCCATACGGTTATTAAAGAATGCAAAAATAGGGTTTGGAATACAGATACAAACATTTCAAAGGTATAATTATTTGTCAAGAATTGAGAATTGAGACGGAATTTTCAAGCCCGAATTCTTCCAAAAGTCGAATAGTCTCTGTTGTTGGAGTGATGTGGTTTTTCATAAATTGATGACATATTTGCGGAACACTTAATGTCCCTTTTCTGTATAGCGTTTCTGCGGCATAAGCAATCGGTTCAGCCTTTGGAGATAATTCTCTGGGTCTGCGCCTCATTTTACCTTTTGCTCTAGCTGAAAATAAGCCTGCTTGTGTCCGTTCCGTGATCCGGACCACAAGCCGACTCTCAATCATGAAAACGGGAAAGATTTTGAAGACGGGTTCAATGATCTTTTCAATATCCTTACCGAATCCTTCCCTGATATACACGATGTCATCAAGGACGAACCGATGAAAGATGATCTTGTTTTTGATGAACAAGTGTGGTACAGGCGTTGGAAACAATTATCATTAAATTAAAAATTTCATCGGATTTCAAGGTGGATATTTTTTCATATTAAAATTCACGATATAGAGGTGTATAAATGATTCAATTGAACCATATACTGATCATCCTAACGACCGTTTTTATCATATTTACAGCAAGCTGTGGCGGCGGGGGTGGGAACAAAGATCTCGAAAATATTAATACCGGGTCAGAGACAAGCACCCTCGACCCGACAATGCCCGGCGGGGATATGACCATTGATCAGGCACTGGATACAGAGGTAGAGGACAGACGGCTGGTATTTCTTTCAACCCTTGGACCTCCAGATACATTTTCAAAGTCCATTGATGAGATAGAGGGCAAGCTCACGGTTTCTGAAGAATGGGCTTATATCGAACTTGGCGTGCGTCTTGATCTGATCGATGGCGAAATTGCCTATACAAGTGCCATCGAAACAGTGCCCGAAACAGCCGCTTTGTATCCCAGATTCTATGACCCTATGGAATTCGACCTGCCCATGGATAAAACAAAGGTCATGAAAATGCTCGACGGACAGAATTTGACCGTGCTGGATCTGTCTGAGGCCGATATAGAGGACAGCCTCATGATTCTAGGCGATCAGATTATGCTTGGTTTTTCCGGGGATCAGTTGGTCTATGTGGAAACCTACGCGCGTGTGCCTGACACGCTCGGAGAATTCCAGCAGCTATTTATTGATGCAGAAGAAGAAGAAGAGGAGGACATTATCACAGTGGAACTGTTGCCTGGAATCATCTCACGATCCACTTCTTTAGGAGAGAACACCAACACGGTTCAGAATCGTCAGACAAAGGCCTCTGTTGTTGAATCCCTTTTGCCTCAACAAGCAAAGCTCGTGATCGGTTTTTTCCGCCTTTTCCGCGCCCATAACCAAAGGAATCGGATCTACCGTGAAGCGAATAATGTACAGGCCGATTATTCCGCGTATATTGAAAAGCTTAAAAAGAAGGCCAAAGAACTGGCTGCTGCATGCAATCTGTCTACGCTCGATCGGCAATCGAACATTGCCACACTGGTAAAACTGATCGCCAGACTTGAAATGGAAAAACAGATGGTGGACACCCTGACCGAGGCGGAAAAAAAGACCGCCCGCACCCGGTTCATTCGAAAGGCGCGGGGCGAAATCATTTCAGCGATAAAAACCTCCGGCTTTGGAACCCGGGTTCTTGAAAAAATACAATCCACCGCAAAAATAGACGACACCCTCACCGATATTCAGCATCTAGTTGACGGGGTTCTCGACCCGGGAGACTTTCAGAAAAAAATTACAGAACGACTGGATAATCTGGGTATTCTGGGGCAAGTCATCGGCGGCCCGCTAGGGCAAAAGCTGAGAAAGCTTATCATAGACGCCCAGCGATCGATACCGGGTGTGGCCGATGTTCAGGATAAAGCTGCCGAGTTGCAGGTTATTATCATCAAGACAAGAGATACAATCGAAGAAATAGAAGATGCACTGAAGGAAAACACAAGCATCCTCTCTCCCGTACAGCTTGTGCTCGCACTTGAAGCCATTACCAATACACTGAGTGATCCTGCTGTGGACGTTTTTGCAGCAGCCCTGGCCAAAGCGATGGACCCGGGATTTGCAAGGAATCTTGCCATTTCCAAAGGTCAGTTAGATCCCCAGGAACTTGGCACCATGCAAGAGCGTGTACGCGGGGAAATTCTACAAAATCGAAGTGAATGGCTTCGTAAAAGAGCAAGAGGAGAATGTGGCCGGCCGGCTGGCAGTGCGTTCAGAACGGTTGTTATGGACAATGTTTCCAAAGTTGCTTCTTCAGGGGGGGGGACCAGGGGATATGGTATATCCACTGACAGCGAGTCAACACTGCATTTAGGGCCGGACGGTTCTCCAATACCGGTCTGCAGTACGATGCCCATAGACTTGAGTGGGCCGATAGACGACATTTTTAAAACCCTTAACACCGGTGATCTCATCGACCTGGATGACATCCCCGTATGCCGCACGCCAAATGATAAGGACGGGGACGGGAGCAACGATATTGCCACAGGCGGAGACGATTGCGATGATTCGGACAAGGAAATATTCCCGGGCAACACCGAAGTGTGCGATGGCAAGGACAACGACTGTGATGGTCAAATAGATGAAGGGCTCTACGAAGACGCTGACGGCGACGGTTATTATACCGGAACCTCCTGTGCATCACCGTCAGGTGATTGCAATGACAATGATGACACCATCTATCCGGGGGCAACAGAAATAGAAAATGACGGCATAGACCAGGATTGTGACGGCAAAGATGACGTACCAGAGTACAAGCGCTATTACGTCTACAAACGTTCGGGAACCGGGTATCGTAAAAAATATTCTGGCTGGGCTGACAAAATAACAGGATACGACTTTTTTTATCTTTATGTTCTCCCATCGCAACTGGACGATGCTGTCGCCAAATATTCAAAATTTAACGAGGCCACGGCAAAGGCCTGTTCAAATCCAAGCCCGGCACTTTGCCCCTGTACGACCTACCCGGACATTTGGCAATCCGGCACCATTGAGTTGATAGACTCATTTGACACCTTTGCAGAGATGTCTCCCTATCAATGCGACACCTACCAGTTCGATCCGGCAAACATCATATGCACCCAATGGGAAGTGGATTCAGATCCCAAATATTGGGACAATATAGACGGGATATGTGGATACTGAATAAGGGAAAAAAACGATTAAAAAACCCGTGCCGCCTTTTATTTCACAACATATGTCACAGGTGGAGACCAATCGCGGCATTTTATTCGTCATTGTCAAGACATCTCAGCCGTAAACATACAGGGTAGCTTTCCTCAGATGTTATTAAACCGCCCTGGCCTCTGTATGTGGGAATGCCGCTTTCCTGGGACATGCCCGCGTCTGTGAAAAAGACAATTTTTTGATATGAAAACGGATTTACAGGTTCCATATGAGGTACTTTCTGTAAGCAGGGTTTAAATCCCAATCAGGAAATATGGTACGTCGCCGCTTCAATACGCCCTTTTTTGCATTTGGGGCATCTGCCGGGCCGGGTGAATTTTTTCCGGTTTTCAAACACAAACCCGCAAAGCTGGCAATGGTAAGGGGATACATGCAATTTTTCTTTCCGGCTTTTCATGCTGAGATGAATATGCTCCAGATGGCCGAAAATTTCCTTTTCCCGAACGCTTATGGCCTTTGAAATGTCCCTGACCGAACATTCACTTTCCTCAAGAAGTGCCACAATCTGCTGCCGGACTGTCTGGTTGCTTTCATTTTCCATAGGTTGTTTCATCTCCTGATAGGCAAATTATACATACGATACTGTATCTTTCTAAAAACAATTCGGGCGATAATCAACTGAAATTTTTTCAAATTCTTGAAAAATTTTCAATTTCAGCCTAAGATGCGTTTTTTTAAGGTGCGATTCACAAAAAAAAGATGAACCAATATGAACTTTCTCCTGGCCATCGATTCTGGATTAAAAACCGGCCTGGCCATGTATGGCAGGGACGGCAGACTCATCTGGTACCGGTCACAGCATTTCGCGTCCCCGCCACGCCTGAAAAAAGCGGTTTACGGTATCATGAACGAAGCGCCTTCGCTTTCGCTGATCATCATCGAAGGTGGCGGTCACCTCGCCGATATCTGGAAAAAAGAGGCGGAAAGAAGACAGATAAAAATCCTTCAGATAAATGCGGAAACATGGCGAAGAGACCTTCTCTACCAAAGAGAACAGCGGGGTCATAAAAAAGCCAAGCTAAATGCCTGCCTCCTGGCACGGAAAGTCATTGAATGGTCAGGCACCCCGCGCCCCACATCCTTAAGACACGACGCAGCAGAAGCGATTTTAACAGGATTATGGGGGGTCCATCATATCGGATGGATCAAGAAACTGCCGCCTGGGATACAAAAAATATTTTAACCAAAGGGACGAATGACGATGGTGAAACCGGTTCTTATGGATACATCCTCAGCCATCCTACTGTTAAAAACAGGCACTCCTTCGAAACATGAAGATCCCATATATCAAAGCCCTCCTCGTTCCCCGACTGCTTTATGAAAGTCAAAAAATTTCCAAAACTCTTTATCAGACCGCAAAAAAATTTCTGAAAAGCCACGGCAGATATGCCGGATGGGTGATTGAGTATGCAGAGAACTGCCCTTCAAGGGAATTATCCTGTTTTCTGCCGGTTTAAAGGAGTAATGCCAAATACGCCACCCTTCGGACTACCTGCTTTTCTTCTTGTCCTTCAACACCTCGTTTGCGATGATCACTCGCTGGATCTGGTTCGTGCCTTCATAAATGGTCGTGATTCTCGCATCCCTGTAGAATCGCTCCACCGGATATTCCTTGATATAGCCGTATCCGCCATGAATCTGCACAGCCTGGGCCGTGACCCGGTTGGCCACTTCAGACGCATAGCATTTGGCCATGGAGGCCTCTTTGGTGCATTTTTTGCCACTTTCTTTTACTGCTGCGGCATTTAAAGTCATGAGTCTTGCCGCTTCCACTTCCATGGCCATATCAGCGATCATCCATCGCATGCCCTGAAATTCTGATATATTCCGGCCGAACTGTTTTCGCTGTTTTGAATATTTAACCGATTCATCCAGAGCGGCCATGGCAATACCCAGAGACATGGATGCGATACCGATTCTGCCGTCATCCAGGCCGGACATGGCAATGGCAAAGCCTTCCCCTTCCCTTCCAAGAAGCCGTTCAGCAGGAACCCGGCAGTCGTTGAAAAGAAGATCGGTCGTGTCAGATGCGCACTGGCCCATTTTGTCTTCAATTCTTCCCACTTCAAAACCGGGCAGGTCATGGGTAATGAGAAAGGCGCTTATTCCCTTTGAGCCTTTCTCCTGTGTCCGGGCCAGAAGAATCACCACACCGGAGTTCTTCCCTGTTGAAATAAACCGCTTTGTGCCGTTTATGATATAGTGATCCCCGTCTTTTATCGCTTTGCATGTCATGGCCTGGGGATCTGAGCCTGCCTCAGGTTCGGTCAGGGCAAATGCGCCGATCATTTTGCCGGAAGCCATGGGTTTTAAAAATTCTTCCTTCTGGGATTCATTGCCGAATTTTTCCATACTGCCGCAGCATATGGAGTTGTGAACAGACATGACCACTGAAGTGGATGCACAGGCGTAGGCAATTTCCGTCAACGCAAGTGAATAGGCCACAGCGCCAAAATTGCCGCCATCATATTTTTCAGGCACAAGCATCCCCATGAATCCAAGCTCTCCCATTTTTTTAAGGCTTTCAGCCGGAAATTCATGGGTTCTGTCCCGATCTGCGGCATAAAGGGCCAGATCTTTCCTTGCAAATTCCCTGGCCATTTTCTGAATCATCAGTTGTTCTTTTGTCAGTTCAAATACCATGTGTCGCCCCTCTTATGAATAATTTTATGTCGAAAATGAATTCAGATTTTTTTCTGTCTGCATGTTCCCATATCACCCTGTCTTCCGCAGGTACAAGGATAAATTTAAATTTTTCTTCGTTCCGGACGGAAGTATATGCAAAATGCCGTTTTTGTTCAGGCAGTCCTTATTTTCAGTCTCGGGGTGCGTTCTTACTCAGGACGTTTGACCCCGAATTTTTTAATCCGGGAACGGAGGGTGCTGGGAGGAAGGCCAAGGATAGCAGCAGCACCGTTGCTCCCCTCAATTTTCCATCTGGTCTTTTTAAGAATGGCGGCGATATAATCCCGTTCCATATCAGGAAGTGTCTTTAAAAGAGTGATTGATTCTGGCACAGCGTCAGAAGTCCGAACGTCAAGTTTGTCCGAAAGGCACAGCATGCTGCCTTTTGTTTTAATGACGGAACGTTCGATAATATTCTGCAGTTCCCGCACATTACCGGGCCACGAATAGACTTCGAGTTCCTTCATTGTCCTGTTGGGAATGCCATCAATTTTTTTCCCCAGTTGCTTGCAGAGTTTGCTCAGCATGGCGTTTGCCAGCAAAGGGATATCTTGCACGCGCTCTCTTAAGGGGGGGACGTGGATGAAAAAAACGTTTAACCGGTACCACAAATCCTTGCGAAAACGACCGACGTTGATTTCCTTCATCAGATCCCGATTTGTCGCAGCGATGATTCGCACATCAGCCTTAAGGGTATGGGAACTGCCCATTCGTTCAAACTCGCCGTATTCCAGAACGGTCAACAGCTTGCCTTGAGTCTCCAGAGGGAGTTCCCCGATTTCATCCAGAAAAAGCGTGGCGCCATGCGCCAACTCGAACCGGCCTTTACGCCTGCTGTGAGCGCCGGTAAAGGCGCCCTTTTCATGGCCGAACAATTCGCTCTCAATCAGATTTGCCGGCAGGCTGGCGCAGTTGACCTTGATTAATGGGGCATCTTTTCTATGGCTCTTTTTGTGAATGGCGCGTGCGAACAATTCTTTTCCCACGCCGGTTTCACCGAGAATAAGCACTGTGGTATCCGTAGGCCCGACCTGCTCCACCTGGAGAATGGCCTGCATCAGACCCGGGCTGCGGCCGATGATATTTTCAAAATCATGGGCCTGCTGAATTTCGTCACGCAAGTAATTTCGCTCACTCTCAATCTGGTCCTTGAGTTGCTTTATTTCCCTGAACGCTTTACGCAATTTGTCGTCGGCCCGTCTTTTGATCAGCAGGCTCGAGAGAACATCTGCAACAATCCTCAGCTTCAGAATCAACTCATCCCCCCAGGACCTCGTATTTGTATTCTGCCCAAGGAGAAGTCCGCCAAAGACCATTTCGTCCTCTACTAACGGGTACATCAAGATGGACTTGATGCCGTGTTTTCGTGCAAGATTTTTATCAATATCGGCCTCTTCAGGCATTTCTTCTGCCCGCCTGAAGTGAACGGTTCTGAAAAGCAGCAATTGACTGGTAATCCATGGCGCCTCTATATCCTTTATTCCCAAGGGTAAAGGCCGGATACCTTCGCCTGACCAACGATGTGTGTTCACATAGCTGTTCTGCTTGTCATCATACTGAAACAAATTGCAATGGTCTGTTTTCAGAAAACAGCCAATGCATTCCAGGGCATAATTGATCTTCTTGTCAATCTCGCTCGGTTGTACATTGATGAATGTGGCAAAAATTTCAGTAAGCAGCTGCTCGAACTGAAACCGTTCGGAAAGCGAAAATTCTGTACTCTGCCCGAGCGCAACTTTTCCATGATTTTGCGATTGATGCTGTGTAGGCCAACTATCCAATTTATGATCCCCTCTTAACCCTAATCCAATGATAACCGGTTTGACAACAGCTATTGCCCGCGACGGCATATCGTGGTTCTGTGACATGTCGCGGCTATTTTAAAATGCCTTTTGCTCTTGAATCCGCACCTTTAAACCGGATAGTCCCGGACTTTATCATGCATCAGGTGCTTTGAGAAGAGCGCCTTATACCGTTGGCACGCATTTTGATTATATATTCGTCAGTGTTTCGAAAAAGTATTAAGAATTTTTGCTATTCTCTCTTTTATAAAATATCTGCAAATATTGTCAAGTGGTTAAGTTACTCGATGGGGGTAACGGCATCCGGAATCGTTTAAGCGCTGACCCAGCCTGATGGGTATTTCGAATGCTGGGTTATTCATAAATGTATTTTTGCTGACTTGAGTCCGACAGGCCTGGTTTGGCCGCAATAAACTGAAACCGAAAAAGCGCACGACCTTTTTGTAAACACAAGTAGCTGGATATAAGCGCGTTTTACGTCAATAACTCATTTAAAAAATAAGGCAGGTAAAAAATGGCGGATAAAATGATGGCATGCGTGCGCAAGGACCCAGGCGTTCTTGTCCTGGAAGAAAGAGATATTCCTACCATTGAGACGCCGGAAGACGTGATCCTTAAAGTTCGGTTTTGCGCCATCTGCGGCACCGATAACCATGCTGCCGAACTGGCGTTTCCGGATGTGGTCATGGGCCACGAAGTGGTGGGGGAAATTGTTGATATCGGTTCAGGTGTGGAAGACTTTCAAACCGGTGACCGGGTCGTGGCTTCCTGCATGCTGTCGTGCGGACGGTGTGCAAATTGCCAGCAGGGAGAACCCAGCGCGTGTTTGAACCCCGAGGGACGGGTCCAGCACGGGATCGTTCTGGATGGCTGTCAGGCAGAATACGTCCGTATACCTTTTGCGCCCTTCAGCATTTGCAGAATACCGGATGCGTTAAATGATCAACAGGCAATTGTGGCCGGGGATATTTTTTCCACAGCTGTCGGTGTGCTGGAACGTGCCTCCTTATCTGTGGGGGATTCGGTGGCTATCTTCGCCCAGGGTCCGCTGGGCCTTTGTGTAACGGCTGCCGCCCGGGCAATGGGGGCCGGACTCGTTATCGCGGTCGATCCTGACCCTTTTAAAAGGGAAACAGCGAAAAAATTGGGGGCGACCCTTGTACTTGATCCCGGGAAAACGGATGTGGTTCATGAGATTCTGAATTTAACGGACGGATTTGGGGTCAATATTGCCGTCGAGGCGGTCGGAAAGCAGGAAACACTGCAGGGAGCCTTCGGTGTGGCGCGAATCGGCGGTGCGATTTCAAGCCTGGGCGTCTATGGTTTTGACTTTAACGATCTTGCCATCCCTGTTGCTCATGATTCCCTGGTGCCGGATACCTTTTATCATCGGTCCTTTATCACCACGCTATGCCCCAGCGGGCGTTATCGCATGCAAAGGCTTATGGATCTGATTCAGTACGGTAATATCGATCTGTCTCCCATATGGACCCACACAATGCCATTAACGAAAATAGTTGATGCATATGAGATGATGAAGAATCCAAAGAATAAAATCATAAAAATGGGGATACTTCCGGAATGAATACCTATGGACTATACATCAACGGAAAGTGGAAAGAGGCAAAAGGAAGCAAAACGTTTCCCATGATGAATCCGGCAAACGAAGACATCATCGCTCTGGCGGCGCATGGCAGCCGGGCAGATGTTGATACTGCCGTGTTGGCGGCGCGACGGGCCTTTGATAAGGGTGACTGGAGCGGCATGCATCCCCGGGAACGTGCAAAATATTTTTTTAAACTGGAAACCCTCGTTGCCGAAAATACTGCCGAACTGGCGACCTTCGAAACACTGGATGCGGGTATGGTCATTCGGATAACGGAAGGCATGATCGTTCCCCTGGTCGGCCTGTACTGCCAAAAATTTGCTGAAATGGCCGAATACATAACAGAGCCCCAATCCCGCGCCCAGTCCGGTTTCCCGGCGCTCTACTGGGATTATACGGTCCGGGAGCCGATCGGTGTGGTCGGCTGCATTGTGCCATGGAACTTCCCGCTGTTTCTGGCTGCCTGGAAACTGGTCCCTGCGCTTATTGCGGGAAATACGGTGGTTATCAAACCATCTTCATCCGCATCATTGAGTCTTCTTGAATTCACCAAACTGATTGATTCTCTCGGATTACCGGATGGCGTATTCAATGTGGTGACCGGGCCGGGGTCGGAAACCGGTGATGCGCTGGTAGCCCATCCTCTGGTGAATAAGATCAGCATGACCGGCTCGACAGAAGTCGGCAAGGAAGTCATACGAAAAGCAAGTCAGAATTTGAAACGGGTGACCCTGGAGCTGGGCGGCAAAAACCCGGCAGTCGTGCTTGATGATGCGGATCTTGAAATGACTGTGGATGGGGTCCTTTTCGGCGGTCTGATTCACCAGGGACAGGTCTGCATGTCCGGCAGCCGTGTCTACATTCCCCGGCAGCTGTATCCTGATTTTTTAAGCCTGATCGAAAAACGGGCCCGTACCCTGGTGGTGGGAGACCCCATGGACCATGGCGTGGACATGGGCCCCCTGATTTCAAGGACGCAGCAGGAGAAAGTCCTGAACTACATTGAACATGGAAAAAAAGAAGGCGCCCGACTCCTTTGCGGCGGAAGCATGCCCACCGGAGAACAATTTGAAAAAGGGTTCTGGGTCACACCGGCGATATTTGCGGACGCCAAGCATGAGATGGTTATTTCCAGAGAGGAGATCTTCGGTCCGGTGATCAGTCTCATCCCATATGATGATGAAGATGAGGCAGTTGTCATGGCCAACGATACACCTTACGGGCTGACGGCAGGCGTTTGGGGAGCCGACATTGAGCGGGCCAATAATCTGGCCCGGAGACTTCGCGCAGGAACCGTATTTGTCAATGACTGGCATATTCTGAACCCCAATTTTCCGTTTGGCGGCTACAAAGAGAGCGGCATCGGCAGAGAAAGCGGTATAGAAGGACTCTATGAATTTACCGAAATCAAGACCATCCATATCAATATTAAACGCTCCCGGGAGGAGAGCTTCTGGTTTCAATTCCTCCTTGGTAATACTGACGATTGATCATATTACGCAATCAAACACCATAAAAGGAGAATCATCATGTCTGAATTCTGGAACAATGCAGAAGAAGTTTCAACCGCAATTACAGGAATGTTTGAAAAAACATTTGCCGATGAAGCGATCAAATCAAAAGTGGCCAGTCTTAATGTCATGCTGGCCTACTGCTACTCTGACCCGGATATCACCATCTGGTTTGACAGCACTGATGGGAAAGTGGCATACGGCACCGGTGAGCCTCCGGGCAAGCCACATGTGAAATTCACCCTGAGTGCTGACGATGCCCACAGGGTGTGGTCAAACAAATTGAATGTCATGGTATCCATTGCCAAAAGAAAAATCAAGCTGGAGGGAAATGCGACCCGGATATTGAAGCTGACGCCTCTCCTTCGTACATTTGCCCTGAATTACAACGAAAAACTGAAAGAAATGGGAAAAGAGTCCATCATTTTATAGCAAGTCTGGACGCAGGATACCATCAGGCAGCATAGCGGACAACCGGTTCAATGGAGGGTGTTCCGACCTTCGGCGGTCATGAAACTTGATCATCGGCAGGAAAAATGAAACCGGTAACACATACCGGCGCACTCACCAATTAATTCAGGAGGGCACCATGAAATTATGGTCAAGGGGATTGGGAAAAACCGAACTGAACATGGATTTCAAATATTATAAAGTCGCGGCAAATTCGAGTTCACAAAACGTCTATATTGTCGGGAAAATAACAGACCCGGTCGATTGGGAATTCAAAATCACCATGGGGCCGGCCGACATTGCCGGGCTGACAAAGATTTTTTTCAACTGGTCAGTCATCAAACTGGTCGTAAAACACCTGTACACGTATCCCCTGTATCTTGTCAACCGTCGGCAATACGAGGATAAAATCGAAAACAACATCGAGACAAAAGTAAATGACGCTTACAACAGCATGATGCAAGGCCGCAAGCGCCGTACATTGACAAGAACTCAGGATGATCTTTTCAATCAACCAGTTTAGACGGCAAACGGATTACTACCAAAAACCATATAGGTAAAAGAAGGAGAGTCTGTAAATGGAAGACTACGATGTCATCATTATCGGTGGAGGAGTAAACGGCCTGACAACTTCGGCATATCTCGCCCGGTCAGGTCTCAAAACACTGGTGCTTGAAGCAAGAGGAGAATGTGGCGCCCATTGTGACACAACAGAACCCGGCCTCCCCGGGTTTACCCACAACCTTCATGCCACCTGGCTGATCCAGGCCATGAGCCCCTGTATCGAAGATCTCGGACTTGTCGACCGGTTCGGGCTTGAGCATGTCACAACCGAATACTGTTATGCCAAAACCTTTCAGGATGGCAAGAATGTGCTTATGGGCGTGGATCCGCTTTTAACGTTCAACAGCTGGGAAAAGCATTCGGAAAAAGATGCCCTGTTCTTCATGAAGGCAGCCGACTACATGATGAACAATATGGAAGATGCCAAAGGGGTGTTTCATGATTTTCTCTATCTGGCGCCCAGTGAAGAAAACCTGAAAGCCACAGGAAATGTCATTTCAAATCTCATGGCCGCATGCGATATGGACCTGACCTTCAATCAAATCTGGAACATGAACGGTTTTGATTTGTCGTGCAAGCTTTTTGAGTCCGAATATGTTCGAACGCTTATCCAGTCACTGACATGGATTGCAGGCATGCCCCCGATTCACCCGAGCGTAGGTTCAATGGGGACATTGCTGACCATGCTCTGCGGACCTTTTTTCCCGATTCACCAGACCAAAGGCGGCTCACATGCGTTAACCCATTCCCTGGTAAAGGCGGCAACAACCTATGGCGCCAGAATACTTCCCTGTTGCCCGGTAAAAGAAATTATCATTCAACACGGCACAGCAAAGGGCGTCCAGTTAAGTGAACATTCGGTTTTTCCAAATGAAAAAATATTTGCCAAAAAAATCATCAGCAACCTGACCCTGATTCCGACGTTCAGGCATCTGATCAAGGAAGAACATATCGGTTCGAAAATGGCTGCGATTATCGACAAATTCGATTACAACGAACAAAACCTCTTTGCCACCTATTGGGCGCTGGACGGTGCGCCGCAATTTGCTTCAGCAGATTATGACGATGGTATCCAAAGGTGTTACACAGGATATTTCGGCGGCAAAGACACCGAAGCAATGAAACGATTCAATACGGACCTGGTCAACCGGGTGATCCACCCGGACATCAGGGCGAACTGGTTTGTACCGTCCCTGACCGATCCCACCCAGGCCCCGGAAGGATGCCATACGGCATTTGTCTGGCTTGATGCCCCTCCTCAGCCCAAGTCATGGAAGCATGGCGCGCTGAACGGATTGCCCGCCTGGGATGATATCAAGGAAAAAATGGCGGACCAGGTTGCCGCAACCTTTGAAAAATATGCGCCGGGCTTTAAAAAACTGATCAAGGACCAGATCATCTATACGCCGTTTGACATGCAACGGAACAACCCGTCCGCGGTTTTGGGAAACTGGCTTGGCGGAAGTGTAATCCCGTCGCAATGGTATATGAACCGGCCGGTAAAAGGTGTGCTCAATGGTGGCGGATCACGGACGTTTGTGAAAAACCTTTATCTCTCCAATTCCATCCATCTTTTCAGTTACTCGGGTTTAAGTTCCGGATATATCGCAGCCAGCGAGGTGGCAGAAGACATGGGAACCCGGGAGCAGGACTGGTGGACCCACAAAGCGTTGGAATGGTATATCGATAATATGAGCGAAATTCCGCAAAACCTGGGAGTGAGGTGAAAACAATGAAAAAGAAAGCGTATGATGTCGCCATCATTGGTGCAGGACCCAATGGACTGATTTGTGCTGCGTATCTGGCCAAAGCCGGTTTGAAAGTCATTCTCCTTGAGGCCCGCCACGAAACCGGAGGGGGGCTGGATACCCTCGAATTTGCAGGATTCAAATACAACCCCCATGCCATCTATCATATGATGGCAGACCTGATGCCGGTGTATAAGGATTTCAATCTGCGGGAGCGAGGCGTCCGGTTCATTTTTCCCGAGGTGCAGGCCGCCTATATCTCCAAAAAAAATTCCCCGCTGGTCCTTTACCGCGATCCCAAAAAAACTTCCGATTATATTTCGACCACATTCTCGGCCAGGGATGGTGAAGCCTATAGCCGCATGTATCGGGATTTCAAGGAGTACTCTGAAAAAATTCTGATTCCGCTGACCTATGTGCCTGCCGTGCCGCCCCTGGAGCAGGTGCAGATTCTTAATCGCGCCCAGGATGACGTCGGTCGAAGGTTCAATGAAATCGCAGAACTTCCGCCTATAGAAATTCTGGAGCAGTATTCGTTCTCCGATCCGGTCAAGGCCGGTATCCTTAACCTGTTTACCATGTGGGGATTGTCCCCCCATGAAGCCCTGGGCTATATCTTTCCCCTCTATGTCTACCGGATGACTCAGGCAGCGCTTTGCAGCGGCGGTTCTCACCGGTTGTCGTCAGCCATCCACAAAGCCATTGTGGCATCCGGCGGGGCCATATCGGACGACTCCAGAGTGGTAAAAATTCTCATGAAAGATGGAAAAACCAGCGGCGTTCTGCTTGAGGACGGAACTGAAATAAAGACGTCTGCCGTTGCCTCAACGGTTGATCCCCATCAGACATTTCTTCAATTTTTTGACGATGGTCAAATACCCGGATTTTTACGAGACGGTGCAAAGAAATGGGAATGGGAGAAATGCACCCTGTTCGGCACCCATCTTGCCCTCAGAGGCGCCCCCACGTATATCAATACCGAATCTTCGCCGGATGCCAACCGGGCAATGATCACTTTTTTGGGTATTGATGATACAGATGCCCTGCTGGACCATCAGAATGCTCTTGAAGACGGAAACGTACCCGAGGGTGATCTTTTTGGGCATACCACCTGTGCATCCCTGTTCGATCCGATCCAGGCGCCTGAAGGGTATCATACCGGACGGTGGGAGTGCCTCGTTCCGTATGATAATGACTGGGAAAAAAACAAATGGGACTACGCCCGGTTGTGCGTCGACCAGTGGAAATCCTATGCCCCGAATCTGGATCCGATCAATATGCTGGTGTACCCGCCAACCTATATTGAAAAGAAAATCAGAAACATGGTGAGAGGGTCCATCAAGCAGGGGGCTTATGTGCCGCTGCAAATGGGATACTTCCGCCCGACCGATACCTGCTCTCAATGCCATACGCCCGTGGATGGGCTTTATGTCTGCGGCGCCAGTGTGTATCCCGGCGGCATGATCATCGGCGGACCAGGGTATATCGGCGCCAACACGATTGCAGAAGACTTCGGTATCGACAAGTGGTGGCAGGAGATCGATAGTGTCAAGCAGGCCAGGAAAAACGGCATCATCCAGGATTGACAACCGTATCGCCGGAACCCGATATGCAATAAACGCAGGAAGGACAGCATGCAAAACCGAATATGGCACACATCATACCCGTCGGCTGTACCAAAGACCTTGGCGTACGAAGACATCACCATGCCTGAAATTCTTTCCCGTTCAGCCAAAACATTTTCAAGCACTACCGCCCTGTTATTTATGGGGAAGAAAATCAGCTTCGCGGAATTGGAACGGTTGGTCAATCAATTTGCCAATGCTCTAAAACAGATCGGCGTAAAACAGGGGGACCGTGTCAGTCTGCTCCTGCCCAATATTCCCCAGATCGTTATTGCCTACTACGCCATCTGGCGGGTCGGTGCCATTCCTGTTCCGAACAATCCGCTTTATACGGACCGTGAACTCGAACACCAATTCAATGATTCAGGCTCGACAGCATTGATCACTTTGGATATTCTTGCACCCCGAATGCTCAAACTGAGGGACAAGACCCAAATCAGGCAGATTGTCTGCTGCCATATCAATGATTATCTCCCTTTCCCCCTGAAGCAATTGTTTCCACGATTGAAAAAGGGAATGTACCGGAAATTTGAACCTGCACCGGATTACTGCGAATTCCGGGAGGTGATAGAAAAGGCGTCGCCTGTGTCTGACGTCATTACACCGGCTATGGACGATCTTGCGCTCATCCCATACACAGGCGGCACGACCGGACCTTCCAAAGGTGTGGCCCTGAGCCATCGCAATGTGTCCTATGTCACGCAGAATTTCAAAGCATGGTTTTATGATCTTCATGACACCTGCGAACGGGCCATGGGGATCTTTCCCTTCTTTCACATGGCCGGGTTCACGGGTGTCATGAATGCATGCATCCTTATGGGGTGGACAGACATTCTCATCCCCAAACCCGAACCCAAAACGATTTTTGATACGATGATGAAATACAGGGCCACGTTTGTGCCGGCCGTGCCCACCATCTACACCAGTCTTCTTGGTCTGCCGGAATTCGGCAAAAAGGATATGTCCTTTGTGAAAGGATTTTTTTCAGGAGCAGCGCAACTGCCGCTCACCATTATCGAGCAGTTGAAGCATGCAGCAGGCGCCCATGTGATCGAGGCCCACGGCATGACCGAGTCAACCACCATCATCACCCTGACACCCTGGCGGGGAAAATTGAAAGTCGGCTCTGTCGGGGTTCCCATTCCTGACACAGACTTGAAAATCGTCGACATTGAGGATGGGATAACGGAAAAACCTGTTGGTGAAGCGGGGGAAATCATTTTCAAAGGCCCCCAAATGCTTCAGGGGTATTACAACAAACCGGAAGAGACGGCAACGGCCATCCGGAACGGATGGTTTTACACCGGTGATATCGGCAAACTCGATGAAGACGGGTACCTCTACATTGTAGACCGTAAAAAAGACATGATCATTGCCGGCGGCTTCAACATATATCCCCGGGATATCGATGAAGTTCTTTTTGAACATCCCAAAGTGCTTGAAGCCTGCGTGATTGGCATCCCCGATGAATACCGGGGAGAAACCGTGAAAGCATTTGTTGTCTCCCGACCCGGAGAAAAAGTAACGGAAAAAGATTTGGATGCCTTTTGCAGGGAACGGTTGACGGCATATAAAGTCCCCCAAATTTATGAATTTGTCAACGCGCTGCCCAAATCAGCTGTCGGAAAAATCCTGAGAAAAGATTTGCGGGAACAGGAAATGGCCAAAAGAAAAATGAACGATTAAAAGAAAAAGGAATCGTATGATAACAACCGCAATCACTGAAATGTTCGGCGTAAAATATCCGATTATCTGCGGCGCCATGATGTGGCTCTGCAAACCGCCATTATGTGCCGCGATTTCAAATGGCGGCGGACTGGGCAATATCACAGCCGCCAATTATGAAACAGAACAAGATTTCAGAAACGCCATTCATGAAGCAAGAGAACTCACAAACAAGCCGTTTATGGTCAATGTAACCATTCTTCCATCTGTGAGAATTACAGGAGACATGCACAAGATGTATCTTCGCGTGTGCGCGGAAGAAAAGGTGGCCGGTATGGAAATATCCGGCATGCCCATCGACAAGGCATGCGGCATGGCATATATTGATCTGCTGAAAAAAGCCGGCGTGAAACTCTTCCATAAGGTCGGCTCGGTAAGGCATGCAAAGCATGCGGAGAAAGTAGGCTATGACGGTGTTTATGCGGCGGGAATCGAAGAAGGCGGCCACCCTCTGGACGACGATGTCACAACAATGGTTCTGACACCCAGAATTATAGAATCAACCCGTTTCACGGTGGTTACTGTTGGCGGAATAGGAAATGGTGTAACCATGGCAGGGGCGTTGACTTTAGGCGCAGACGGCGTCATGATGGGCAGCCGTTTTATTGCCACGAAAGAGTGCCCGGTACATGACAACGTCAAACAGGAACTGCTTAACCGGAAGGAGATGGACACGGCGCTTATCTGTAAATCACTCAAGCTTCAAGGGCGTGCTCTGAAAAATGAGTGCGTGGATCAAATTCTCGCCATGGAGGCAGACGGCGGCAAATTTGAGGATCTCCTGCCGTTTATTTCCGGCAAACGCATTCTGGAGGCATGGGATCAAGGCAATGTCGAGCACGCGCCCATGATGGTGGGACAATCCATCGGCTTCATCAACGATATTCCCACCTGCAAGGAACTTCTCGACCGGATGGCAAAAGAATGTGAATCACAAATTGAAAAAGTGTATGCCAAAATACATACCTAATCGTAAAATCAGGGTTTATCTATTTTCGTGAGAATCTGTGTGGCCATATCCTTGTAGTATATACTGTCTGTCATCACTGCCTTTTCAAGCAGAAGTTTTGCTTCGGCCAGATTGTCTTTGCCACCCAGATCGACCAGAAGCTCAGCCAGGTAAATGGGGCCCTCTTCATGAGGATTGCCGAAAAATTCAGTCTTCTGATATTCGCGTAAATACGTCAACGAATGTTTTTTGTTTTTGAGGGGCCAGGGAATAACATACCAGAACCGGCCCAGTCCCATAATGGCGCCGGCGCCTTCATAGGTTTTGTCCAACGCATATGCTTTTTCAAGACTCTCCCGGGTTTTACCCACGAGCCCCTCCTTTACTACGGTAAAGATGCTGACCCCATCGAGATATTCACCCGCGCTTGACGCCCACCAATAGTAGCCATTGGGTTTGTTTGGTTCGAGATCGATGGCTTGCTGGGCGTATTTCATGCCTTCCTTGCCGTATTTGGCGCAAATTTCCTTCCAATCACCTGATCCCTGCCGTTTGTAAAGTGCGCTGTACCAGCGACAAGACCTGGCACATCGCCAGGTCATTCCAAAATCATTCGGGTTGGCGGCCAGGGCCTCAAGACACAAATCAATCGATTTTTGATAGTTTTCAACCGTTCGTTTGTCATCAAGGTTGTCTATTGAGGCAAAGTCCGCTGCCAGTGCGGAAAGTGGTGATAAACCGATGAACAAGGATATCATCCAGAACATAACAAATCTTATCATAGGTCTCCCCCTTGAGTGATAATAATAAAAATCATTTTTGTGTTCGACAGATATATGCACCGCTTTTTCATGATACGCATCAATGGAATCCTTAACCGGTATAGAATATCGCCACCTGATACATCATTCCTTAAACCGGATCATAAAATAGCGGCTTCCGTTTTTCCAGATTTGCCGAGACGGCCTCACACTGATTCGGAGAACCAATCAACGCCATTTCAAATTGTGACTCTTTCAACAGTCCTGTGGCTTCATCGCAGTGCCAGAACTCGTTTAAAAGCTTTTTGGCCATCCTGACCGCATGAGGACTTTTTGAGGCAATCTCCCTTGCGAGAAGCTTTGCGTCCTCATAAGGATTTTCGCATACTCTCGTCACCAGACCCAAATGGCAGGCCTCTTTACCGTTTATTATCTTCCCGGTGAAGACCATTTCCTTGGCCACATCAAGGGGAACCAAGTCCCGCAGCGTCTGAGAGGCTGACATATCCGGGATCAGCCCCCATTTGATTTCCATAATGGAAAGTTTGGCATCAGGTGCGGCCAACCGGATGTCCGCCCCCAAGGCTATCTGAAACCCACCGCCCAGGGCTGCGCCATGGATAGCCGCAATCACCGGCATGGGCAGTTGCTTATACCCATAGGCGACAAATTGAAAAATATTGCTTATTTCTCCTTGGTAACGTTCTTCCAGATTTGCAAGGGGATTGGTGTCCGAATGTATCATGGCAGAGAAAGTCTCCACATCCAATCCGGCACAAAATCCCTTTCCCTCCCCGGATAAAACGACGGCACGGACGGTTGTCGCACGGGAGAGTTTCCTGAGGGTATCCGCCATGGCGTCAACCATGTCAAAGCTTAGTGCATTGTATTTATCGGGACGATTAAACCTGACATCCGCCACATGATCCTCAATGGAAACCGTTACCAGTTCCGCCATGCCTTTCTCCCATTGTCTTATTATGCATTTTACCTTAGCAATCGAATTTGTTAGTTCTTAGCTGATAAACCCCCGTGCTGAAGGCGACCATTTCTCCGGACGCATCCTTTATTTGCGTTTCAATCCTGAAGTCTGACTTGCCATTGGTTTCAGCCTCTTTTTCTATTCGTTCTATTTCTTCCTTGGCGATAAATATTTCCACATACGCATCTGTTTTTACGGGTTTGACATATTTGATCCTCATATCCTTTACAATCGGATAGAACCGAATCTGATCAAATGACGCCCAGCAAAAAACACCTCCTATGAATTCGGCAAGCGAAAACAGCGCACCGGCATACATGATACCGATATGATTTTGGTTGCCTTCAAGCGGGGCAGAGAGTTTGGCATAACCTTTTCTAGCCGCTGTCACCTTCAATCCCATACGTTTGATAAAACCGATTCTGTCTTCCAGGGATTCTTGAATGTATTGCGGTTCTTTGGTGCCATCCATATAGAGTAATCGACCAGCCCAAAACGGTTTAAGTTGTTTTAATCGGTGTTTGTTTTCAACAGTAGCGTCTCTTGTGGAATCTGCTTTGCCTGGGTAGGAGCAAAAAATATGCCTATATATATCTATTTGAATTTATAGATTTTAAATTTTGAAAACCCGAACAATAGCACCATTCTGAATTTTCAATCTTGAATTTCGACCGAATAGGATATAACATCTATCGTTATTGATAGATAATTTTTAAAACGATCTTATATAACAGAGTAGCCATAAGCTATCCTGGAAATGTCACCAGCCATGGATGAAAAAGATTTTTTTAGAAATGCCACAACAAGAATTTGCGGCAGTCTGGAAATAGAGAAGGCCCTCTGGAACGCCTTTTTGTATATCCGTAATTTCATACCGGCAAGCCAAATGGCGCTGCATCTATATGACCGGAATACCGGTGTCGTTGAAACAGTGGCCCGGGCCACTCCTGAAGGCTATCAGGCGCTGTCGCTCAAATTGCCTCTTTCCAAAACTGGACGCGATCAGGCGGAAAAACAACGATCCATGCGCATTCGGCGCATTGATACAGTCAAAAATGATACGATCGCAGCCACGGTAAGCAAACCGTTTGCCGATTTGAACCTGGCGGGCCTGGTGATGGATCTGGTCATTGAGAAAAAATTTTTGGGAACCGTGACCTTGCATAGCGAACCCGGCAAAAAATTTTCCACAGACCATGAACACTTGTTGAGGGTGTTGAATGAACCGTTTGCGATCGCCCTCACAAACAATATCCGCTATCGCAAATTGCAGAAGTACCGGGACCTGCTGATTGACAATAACCGGTATCTTCAACATGAGCTGCAACGTGTATCCGGAGAAGAAGTCATCGGAGCAGAGTTTGGATTACGCCCGGTCATGGAACTCGTCCGTCAGGTTGCACCGAGGGATACACCTGTAATGCTTTTGGGGGAAACCGGTGTTGGAAAGGAGCTGATCGCCAGTGCTATCCATAATTTCTCTCCAAGACAGGAGGGCCCATTCATTAAAGTCAATTGCGGTTCAATACCCGAATCGCTCATGGACAGTGAACTTTTCGGCCATGAAAAGGGCGCTTTCACCGGCGCAAATGCCAGAAAACGCGGACGATTTGAGAGAGCAAACACCGGGACCATTTTTCTGGATGAAATTGGAGAGTTGTCAAGCGATGCACAGGTGAGGTTGCTTCGCGTGATACAGGAAAAGGAAATTGAAAGAGTCGGAGGAACGGAAACGATCAATCTGGATATCCGGGTGATTGCCGCTACCCATAGAAATCTGGAGAAAATGCTCGCAGAAGGCCGCTTTCGGGAAGATTTGTATTTCCGGTTGAAAGTATTCCCGATTGTGATCCCACCACTTCGCAGCCGCATGTCTGATCTGCCATCACTCGTGCAACACTTTATCCAAAAAAAAAGTCTGGATTTAAAATTGGGAAAGATACCCCTTCTTGCTCCGGGTGCGCTTGAATCATTAATGAGTTATCCGTGGCCCGGCAATGTCAGGGAACTGGAAAACGCTGTTGAACGGGCGCTGATACTCTCCGGAGACAACACCATCACCTTTAATGATATTGATATGTCCGCGTGCAGAGCCCCCAATCCACCTGAAATTCATCCACGAGACTTGAATTTTACAGGTCTGGACACAGCCATGGCAAGACATATACAAAATGCCCTCTGCAATTCCTGCGGAAAAATTGAAGGAAAAAACGGAGCCGCGGAACTCCTGCAGATCAACCCCAAGACACTCCGAAACAGAATGAGGAAACTGGGGGTTCCTTTCGGGAAAAAAGCGAAAATGATCTATTCAGGCCCCATTCCTTAATCCGGAAGGTTTATCATTTTCTTTAAAACGAAAAAAATAATGTGTGCGTACCTGATCTTTTGTGATACGGATAAAGGGCAGTGAAAACGACTGGAACAGGAAAGAGTAATAAAATCCCTGATGGACCCATTAAAACAAACTGAATCTGAATCCCATTTCAAAAGGGGTTTTTCTCCTGAAATATGTATTGCGTGCGGCAAGTGTTTGTCCGGCTGCCGATATCTGAATCTTACACCCAAAGAAGCCAGGAAAATCATCAAGGATGTTATAGAAAAGCCGGCCTGGCATCCTGTGCTGTCAGGATGCCTGACCTGCGGCAAATGTGAACACAGATGCCCGAAAGGTGCTCATCCGAGCCTGATGATGCTTGAGCTGTTGAACCTTAAAAGAAACACTGAACCCCACGTATCCCCTTCCCTTGCTTATGCGTTAAATGGCATGGAAACGGAAGGGTGGCACATGAATTTCTTTAAAGATATTTTCAACGGCCTTGGCAAAAAAGAAAAAAACATACTAAAGCACTGGGCTGTTCCCAAAACAGGTAAAGATCTTTTCTGGGCCGGATGTGGGTTCCGGATGCTGCCGGATGCCCTTGAAAGTTCACATACCTTGAGAAATCTTCACAAGTTCGGTGGCCCTGACGATTGCTGCGGCATATTTGCCATCAAGGGCGGGCTTCTGGATGAGGGGTACCGTATTGCCGCGCGGCTCATAGAACGGCTGAAAAAATGCCGGTTTAACCGTTTGATTGTTGCCTGCGGCCATTGCCAGGAAATGTTCGTTAAAATCATACCTGAGGTATTCGGGCTTGATTTCCCGTTTCAGACAGTGAGCATTTTTGAATACCTTCAGAAAATGGCAGACACAGGCATGGCCAGGGTAGTCCGCCCCCTGCACCTGAATGCAGCCATATCCGACGCCTGTTTCGGATATGAAATTGGTAATGATTATCTGGATGCGGTGAGACAGCTTTCTGCCACCATCGGCATAAACCTTTCCGAACTGCCTCACAATCGGGAAGAGGCCGCCTGCTGTGGCCTGGGAGGATATTTAACGGATGGCAAGCTTAGGGGATTCATTCAGGGCGCGCTGATCAAACGCAAGGACTTCCTTCAAGCCGGACAAAAACATATCGTAAGCTATTGCCAGGGATGCCACCTCATGAACCACTACGCCCAACCCGGTTATCAATCCCATTTCCTTTTAGAGGATGCACTCACCGCATTTGGCGAAACGGTTACGACACCCAATTCCATCCTGCACAGACGCCTTGTAAGGCCTCATATTATCGGTCATTTTTCGCAACTCGCGAAAAATGCGGTCTGGTAACTCCGATCCAGATGTACACGCACGTTTATAGTGTATTTTTACCATACAGCGTATTTGTAAAATAGAGCTTGCATATGTTAGGATACCAATCATTTATATCGATTTAAACTATTAAAATTATTTCATAAAAAAGAATTTTTATAAAATATGTTATTTGTCTTGACATCTTCAGCAAATAAGGAGTACGTTTCCAGAAAAAAACATATATCTCAACAATAAACAGGAGGACGACATGCGCTCGACGGTCTTTTTTTCCATTATTCTGGTAATTATTTGGTATTGGCTTTTCTACTCCCGTCATCTCAGGCCTTATTCCCGTGGAAGAACAGGATAAAATGGCTGAAGCTATCAAGGCCGGTGGGGAAGGCTTTGAAGATGCCATTCTGGAATATAACGTGCGTATTGAAATCCCTGAAACCCAGGGGATGTCCTCTGTTGACCTATGGGCAACCCTGCTCCGGCATGAAGGAGATGACAAATGGCCCACGATCATTATCGGAACCCCTTACCGAAGAGAGATGGTTGGCGCCATGATGGGTATAGGCCTCTTTCCTTTTGGATACAATATTCTCGTTTTTGACGTCCGGGGAACCGGTTCATCAGAAGGAGAATGGGTATCATTCGGCCCGGAAGAGCATACGGATTATGCTTACATTATTGATCACTGGATACCCGCACAAGTTTGGTCAGACGGGAAATCAGGCCTGTTTGGCGGGTCTTATATGGCGATTTCGCAAATGATGGCAGCCGGCCAGATCGCCTGCGATGGAGAAACAGGGGAACCCGTTCATCTGAAAGCCATGTTTCCCATGGCACCCATGACAGATGCATATAAGGACATTGTCATGCATGGTGGCAACCTGGATCTGGCATTTATACCCATGTGGCTGGGAGGTGTAGATATGCTGGCACTTCTCCCGTCAACACTATATATGGGAGGCGAAAACACAACAACAGGTGCTGCGGCGGATGAAGAACAGATGATGGACGAAATTACAGATAACTTGATGGACAGCTGGAATCAGATTCCAGTGCACCTGTCCTGGTTTACCGATATTGAAAAAATGACGGATGGACAGTTCTTCGATGAAAGATCATCCATGACCTACTGGCCGGACAAGCATCCTGAAGGGAATCCATACTTTGGCGGTGATAAAACCATATCCCCCAAACTACCCACGTTTATCACCGGCGGGTGGTTCTGCATCTTTCACAGAGGCGCATCAAATGCCTACCAATATGCGCTGAAAAACCATTCACCTGAAGACAAGGCATTGATCATGGGCCCATGGTATCATGGCGATGCTGCAGGTAGTACTCCCGGAATCAAGGATATCGGCACCACATCAAGAATGATTGCCCGGTGGTTTGACTGGAAAATCAAAGGCATTCATGATCCGTTCATGGTTGAATTCCCTGTGATGATTTATGTGATGGGTGCTGACAAATGGCGCGTTGAAAAAGAATGGCCCCTTCCCGACTCCCGGACAGAGAAAAAAACGTTATATCTTTCCAGAAAAAAGGCTCAATATAACTGGAAAGACTGGTTTTCCTTCTTTAACTACCGCAAAAATTTCAAACTGGTCGAAGAACTGGGGAAAAGCGATCTTAAAGGTAATGCCCCCAAACTTATTCACAATCCTGCCGAATTGCACGGCACCCTTTCCCGGTCCATGGTCCGATGGACGGCAGGTGCCCTTGCCATGATATCTCAGGAATTCAAGTACACCTATGATAAAAATATTGATGCAGCCATGTTCTGGGAGGATGAACGGTTAGATGAGATTGCCGCATTGACATTTACAACCAACACGCTTAAGGAAAATGTGGAAATCACGGGCCCGATCACACTTAAATTCTGGGCAAAAACAGATTTCGAAGAACCAGTGTCCCACGCCTATATCGACAAACTTCAGGACAGCATCTACAAAGACATCATGCAGCTGGAACTCAGGGATGACAATAATTTTGTTAAAATGCTGATGGATGAAAAAGATGTGCAGTGGGTTGTGGAACTCAACGACGTTTACCCATATGGCAGAGCAAAAAATATAAGCTCCGGATGGTTACGGGCATCCCACCGGCCGTATAATCCGGATGAAAGCGAAGATACAACAGAGCACGCCATTGATCCGTCATACACGCCGTTTGATCCGTTTTATGATGGTCCGGACAAGGCACCGAAGCTGATCAAGGAAGACGAATTCTATGAATATGCCGTGGAAATATGGCCCACGTCAAACCTGTTTAAAAAAGGGCATAAAATCCGCATCAGCATTTCAGCGTCTGACTACCCTCACCTGTTGCCCATTATGGTGCCATCTGAAAATGAAATCATCATTGATGAAGACCATGCGGCGACACTTGAATTTACAACCGTCAACACCGATGACAAAGGGAAAACCTGGGAATGGGTGGATGACATGGAAGGCTATTCGGATGTGGATCAGTATCTCATGGAACATCAAAACTGATTGGCAGAAATTTTTTAGGTAAACAATAACATTTAAAATGATAGATGGTGTTCGTTAAAAATTAGTTTTTGAAAATCAGCGTAAGAATGGATTATTGCTATGCTTGAGATTTATGCAGTAGAACAAGATGATATCATTGATGACAATCGTTTCAAGTTTCTTTTGCCGTATGTTTCAGAGGAAAAGCAATCCAGGATAAAAAGGTACAGAAAAAAATCCTGTGCACAGCAGGCCCTGATGGGAGATCTTCTGGTACGGTCAATCATTCATGAAAAGCTTTACATGAAAAATAAAGATATCCGCTTTGGGTATAATGAATACGGAAAGCCATATCTTCTCGGCAATGAAAATTTCCACTTCAACCTGTCCCATTCCGGAGACTGGGTTGTCTGTGCAGTAAGCGACAGCATTGTGGGAATTGATGTGGAAAAGGTAATGCCCACAGACTACGGCATTTCAAAACGATTTTTTTCACAGGATGAACATGAATACCTGCTCTGCCAGAAAGAAAAAGAGAAACTCTATACGTTCTATGACCTGTGGACGCTTAAGGAAAGCTATGCCAAAGCCATCGGAAAAGGGCTTTATATGCCTTTAAACACATTTTCAATAATCATCTACAATGAGTTGATCTCGATCAACCCTCAGTTTGAAAGCCATTTCTTCAATTTCAAACAATTTACTATAGACATTGAATACAAGCTTTCCGTGTGCCTGGGAGATGAATTCAAAGAGGAAGAAATGTCCGTCATGTCCATGACAGACTTTTTAACTGACATTGATAAAAAAATATTCTATGGGTTTTGAGATGAACGATGAAACCATAGACTATACCCACCCGAAACTGAACGAGACAGTTGTGGCAATAGGTGGAAATTACATCCTTACCCATGAAAAACGGCTGAACGTAAATGGCAGGGATGTGCTCTATTATAGAGGAGTAGCTGTTTTTGACACGACCTGTTGTGGTGCGGGAGGATGTTCCTACGCATATGTTCCGGGATTCATCGTTGAATGGAAAAAGGAAAAGACCAAAGAGAATCTCGATGTATCCCGAATCGCTCCTGTAAAAAAGGATGATGACCGGAAAAGCATAGAAAGCGGTATCATGAAGATGGAAATGGTCTATCAGGTGAATTTTCTGTAACCTGAAAGAAATAACAGAAGCGGTAAAAAGTCAACGGTAAAAGGCTGAAGGGAATCAACCATCCAACGCAACAAACCGAATGAACCCCACAAAAACCCAACAAATCCGTTTCCTGATAATTTTTGTTTTGATTTTTTCAAATCATGTGCTTTATTGCCACTATCCAGTTCCTCTTTTTGTGGTTCATGTTTACTGACAGGAGATCATTTGAAATATGGTACAATATCCGGAAATAATATCAGAAATGATCAACAGTGCCCAATCCGGAAAATTAAACGTATTCAGGTTGTCTGAATTTATGTCAGGACCATCGCTTGAAGATGTATACAGGGATTTTGATAAGTCCATGTTCTTTTTTTCCGTATATGTATACGAAAACCGCCTTGAAGAAAACCTCTGGAGAGATGACCGTTTTGCCGAAAAAGAGACGGTTCGTTTATGTTCTCTTGTTGAAGAAAAAACTCGTCAATACTGGTTTGGCAGGCAGAATGATCATTTAAAACGTATTGATGCGCGCATGGCGGAGTTGAGAAGTGAAATGGAATTCAGGCATATGAAGGAAGGCGAACTGAGGGATAAATCTGTTGATGAGTTAAACCAGGAAATTTATCCTGAAATGATTGAGCAAATAAAAGAAGAATACAAGGAAATGTATGAAGATGAATGGGAAAAATACTGGGTAAAGGAAGACCCGTTTAAAGAACGGATCGAAATCAGGTACCACCGGCGGTATGACATGCCAAATCCTTTTAATCAATGGGACAGCCGGAACATCTGGCAGCAATTTTACTTTGCGAAAAACAACAGTGGCGAATTCTACTATACCCAGGGCGGGTCCGCCAGCAGCAGCCAAAGATATTATCACGGTTTCTACGGTCATCTGTTTGCCCTGTTAAACTCTGAAAAACCAGTTTCCACCTTCTTTTTTGATTATGACAGCAGGAACAGGTTTGTGTTCAAAAAAAAGGAAAACAGTCTGTGGTTAAATCACATTGACCTCACTGGAAATTTTAAAATCGACTGGGTGGGTAGCCGCGAAATCCTCAAAGGTGTTAATAAAATAAAACCGAAAGGGTGGCTGGCATTCACCTGAGTGAAAAACAGGATTGAGCCTGTATCTTCTGTTCACGTCTTTTTTTTTTGGGGGGGGGATTTCAGCGTTATGAATTTTATTTGGCTGCTTGTGCATTTTTTGCCATCCATTGGATTTGTTCTGGCGCTGGCACTGTTGTCCCACATTTTAAGGGAGCGAAGACCCCCAACCAGCACACTGGCATGGCTGATGGCCATTATTTTTATTCCCTATCTGGGCGTACCGTTTTACCTTATTTTTGGCGGACGAAAGATGCTCAGCAAGGCTGGGACAAAACCGAAGCTTTCACCGGATGAGTCAAACCCTTGCTGCAATTCCTGCGTTGGCAATGCATATCTGTTTGAGCCGGGCGAAGGCATTTTTCCCGCATCAGCAAACAACCGCATCACATTCCTGCCCGAAGGCAAACAAGCCTTCCAAACGATATTAAATCTCATTGAAAATGCCCAGCACTCCGTTTATATTGCGACTTTCATTCTAGGAAAGGATGAAACCGGCAGTGCTATTATAAACACCCTTGCAAAAAAAGCTTCAAAAGGTATAGAAATTTGTCTCCTTTTGGATGCATTGGGATCGGTTAAAATATCCAGGAAGTTTCTGTTGCCATTTTTAGAGGCTGGCGGCCGGGTGGCCTTCTTTATGCCGATGATTCATTGGCCTTTCCGGGGACGCGCCAATCTGCGCAACCATCGCAAAGTGATCATCTGCGACAATCAAACGGCTGTCATTGGCGGAATGAATCTTGCTCTGGAATACATGGGGCCGCAAGACTCGACAAACCGTTGGCGGGATCTTTCACTGCAAGTCCGGGGCCCGGTGATTGATCATCTGACCGACATTTTCAGGTCGGATTGGAAATTTGCAAGCAAGGCTCCCCTGAATGATCATTCAACTGTTGGCCGGGCATCAAATCCGGATACCCGGGGTATCACCCAGCTGGTTGCAAGCGGACCCGATGTTCACCGCGATTCACTTCGCAATGCGATCCTGACAGAAATTTTCAGAGCAAAACGCCGCATCTGGATTGTGACACCGTATTTTGTGCCTGATGAACTGGTGTTAGAAGCCTTATGCATTGCCGTCTATCGTAATGTTGATGTCTCCATCATCACGCCAAAAAAATCCAATCATCGCCTGGCGGATTTGGTGCGTGAGGGATATTTAACACGGGTTCAGGAAGCCGGAGCCTCTGTATGGCTTTTCGAGCCAAGCATGTTGCACGCGAAATCAATCCTGATCGATGATACGCTTGCAATGGCAGGATCGGCCAACATGGACATGAGAAGCATACTGCTAAACTATGAAATAGCGCTTTGTATGTACGATTCCGATGAGATCGGGCAGCTTGAGTCATGGATGCTTGATTTAAAAAAGGACTGTTCAGCGCGGAAACAACCACTCAGACACTCGATCGGGCTCATTGAAAGTGTGGGCAGACTTTTTGCCCCATTGTTGTAATCGCCCGGATAACATGGATTCTTCGCCGTTTCCACACAACCCCCTTCTTTTGGTTTTGGAACATTCAACTGGTTTGGGTTCGATTTATTGGCATTTTTTTGCTCATATTTTATGCCCCGGCCAATTCCCATTGAAATCGGAATTGGCCGGGGTATGAATAGAACAAAGGATGTGTGGATGCTATTTTTACAGAGACAAATATCTTTTCAGGACATCCGGGCCGTCCTCAACTGTAATCGGTTTGATAATGTAGCCGGCAATGCCTGCACGTTCACATTCATTGATCGTGGATTCGTCAGCTACTGAGGTGAGCATGACCACAGGGGTTTCCGTGTCCTGGCTTCGAATCTGTTGAAGTGCCTTGTCACCTGTCAATCCCGGCATGACCACATCCATGAAAATAATGGCAGGCTTTTCTTCCGCATGTTTTCTAACTGCATCATTTCCATCAACAGCCTCAATAATATTTTCATATCCAAGGGACTTCAGATATTTTTTCATTGCAAACCTGATTATTTTTGTATCATCAACCACCATTATTTTTGCATCTTTTGGAAGCATTTTTTTCCTCTCTTTTTAGTATAATAAGTAATTGAAATAAAATCTGCCGACATCTTCTATATGGATGGGTATGGAAATAATTTTTTCAACGCCTTTTAAAAGGGAACTCATATCTTCGGTATTGAGAACAAAATAAGGGGGATCAAATTTTAATCCCAGATTTTTTTCAGAAAGACTTTTTGTAGCTCTCCCTACAGCGGTATTTCCCCATTCGGCAAGTGCATCCTGCATGTCTTCATTAATTTCTGAAAATTCTTCTTCTTCCCCAAGCAGTTTGAACCGGACTTTGTTTCCGATGGCAACAGCCGTCTCAATATAGTTATGCATCAATATAAAGCCTTCAACCTTGCCATATGTTCTGGACGCGATGGCATATCCCTTAAACCGGAAATCTTCCACTTTATCCTGAAATGGATCCCCCGCCTTTGCTTTCAGGCCTGCCATTGAATCCAGGCTCTCTATCATCTCGTCAATGAAAGGTTTTAAAATCTCCAGTTGAATATCTGTTAATTCCATGAGTGGCCTCCTCTTGCGGTAATGTGTTTACAGTTTGTCGACCCGATACGTCCAGGATGCAACGATTTCAGGAGAAAATTGCAATATAATTTTCTAAAAATATACAGGTAATCGAACGATAACTCAAGCTCTTATCTTAAAAACAGGGGAAAGGAAGTTAAACAGTCAAATGGTTAAATAGTCCAATGAACGATTCAACTCAACAGACCCAATGGACCCAAACCGCCAATAAACTATTGCCTGTGACCAGAATATATGCAAAAATTCATGATTTACATGACAGCAAAAAAAAGGCGACCCATTAAAATGCCAGATAACAAATTCGATTTTGACACGCCCATAGACCGAAAAAACACAGACAGCATCAAATGGAATAAATATCAAGGTCAAAACATATTCCCGGTATGGGTTGCAGACATGGATTTCGTGAGTCCGAAAGCGGTGTTAAAAGCCCTCCACGACAGGGTGGATCATGGCGTTTTCGGTTACACCCATCCTCCGGATGAACTGATCCGCATCCTCATTGAAAGAATGAAGAATCACTATAACTGGCAGGTATCTGCCGAATGGTTTGTCTGGCTTCCGGGCCTGGTGACCGGGCTTAATGTCTGCTGCAGGGCGACAGGAAAAGAGGACGACGATGTATTGACGACGACACCCATCTACCCGCCCTTCTTGTCTGCGCCCGGGTTTTCCAGCCGACAGCTGATCACGGCCCCTTTGAAACAGTCCGGAGACAAATGGACATTTGATTTCAATAAATTTGAAGAAGCCATTACGGAAAGAACACGTCTGTTTCTTTTATGCAGCCCCTATAATCCGGTGGGAAGAGTATTTGCAAAAGAAGAACTCCTGGAACTTTCTTCCATATGCCGGAAACACGATATTGTCATCTGTTCAGATGAGATTCATTGTGATCTGATTTTAGACAGTCATAAGAACCATATGCCTACGGCATCCTTGAATCAGGATGTTGAAAAACAGGTGATCACGCTGATGGCACCAAGCAAAACATATAATCTGCCGGGCCTTGGATGTTCCTTTGCCATTATTGCTGACCCTGATCTGCGCCACCGGTTCAGGAAAGCAATGGCTGGTATCGTGCCACACGTAAATACGCTCGGATATCAGGCGGCATTGGCCGCATATAGGGATGGCGACGAATGGCTGGCCGCCCTCATTTCTTATCTGAGAGGAAACCGGGATATCGTCATGAAGACAGTCAATCAGATACCAGGCCTCAAAATGACCCCTGTCGAGGCCACCTATCTTGCGTGGATCAACGCCCGGGCCATGGGGCTTGAAAACCCTGCGGCCTTTTTCGAACAGGCAGGCGTGGGGTTGTCCGATGGAACAGAATTTGGCTTTCCCGGATATTTGCGGCTCAATTTTGCCTGCCCCAGGCAAGAACTGATCCGGTGTCTCGAAAAAATGGACAACGCAGTGATGAAACTCTTTTGATACAGGATGCTAAAACATTAAAGCAATAAATTCATATTCAATAAATGATCCAGCATTTTTTGTTTTATCAACTAACCATGAATTTGCGTAGTCCGTCCCGAAAGCATCTGAAACTGGGTGATTGATTCCTCTCCACATCCATATACGGGCAAATTTCTTTTGCCCAAACTCTCTTTTGCTTGAGAACTAAAGGGGATCTTTTTCCATGCCGTTTTATCGCCCTTAATCCGCCAGGATAAATGGCTTCGGCTAATTTTTCCCATGTGCCACATTGGGAATCCTGAACATATTGACTTAAAATATGTTCACGTAAAGCGGGGTAGGCAAGTTTAATTGCATCTGGATCTGCAAGATACCAGGCTTCAAGCTCTTCAATGGCGATTCTAAAAAGAGTTTTGGGAATCCTTACACAACAATCCAACAAACTAACAAGTTTTGATTTAAACGCTAAGCAATCGGACCTGTCATCAAGATCCACCAAAACAACGACAATCATATCTTTTCGATCTTCTTTGCTATATGCTCGGAGTTTTGATGGTAAATTATGTAACAATGTCGGATCATTCTTATTTGGCAATATTGAAGGGTCCTCGGGAATCCGGCCAAGCCCACGATGTTTATGAATCATCCATGTATGAGGATTGCCATGCTCTCCAATGATTTTTCCCATTAAAATTGAAAGGGCTGTTAGCTCAGTCTGCCCTTCGACAAGAATTTCGAAGTGCATACGCTACCTCGCATCCAGATAATCGCTGTACCACAATGCACCCAAAGGTTGACCTTCATCTACCATATTTTGAATGAACTGGATGTCGCTGGCCCGCAAAACACGTGAAAAACCATCATCTTCTTTTTCCAAAACCCATACTTCTTTTGGTTCCAATGCATCCACGAAGTATGGTTGATGAGTTGTAATGAAAATTTGAGAAGTACCTTTTTTTCCCGTTGCATGTTCGCGAAATTCCATTGCAAGAGTTTCCAAAAGTTTATGATAAAGACCATTTTCAGGTTCTTCGATACAAATAAAAGGCGCCGGCTCAGGATCCTGCAACAAAAGCATATAGCTGAACAACTTTAATGTTCCATCAGACATTTGCTGCTGAGTGAAAGGTTGTACAAACCCTTTATCCTTGAAAAGGAGATAAAGATTATTCGTGACTGAGTCCCGATAGGTTTCGATTATACCGATGCCGGGAATTTTATTTGAAATATCTTCAAGGATTCTTTTAAATTTATTAGGATGGTTCCTTTCGAGATATTGCACAACATTCCCAATATTGTCTCCATGAAGATTCAGATGTTTTTGGATACCGGCTTGGGGAATTTGTCTTGCAGCATCCGGTGTAAAGTAACTCAAATACCAACTCTGAATAAAATCTTTAAATTTTTTGATACGCGGATTTTCTTTTATATGCTCTGCAAGCGTCACAATTCCCAACCTGTGAGGGTCCAGTTCTTCACGTCTTTCTGCAAAGTCATCCCCCTCCAAGCTGTCATCACCTATCCATACACTCCCTTTCCCATGTTCCAACCTGAGAAATGACAATGGTTGGCCTTTTGACCGATTTTTTCGCCTCTGCCTCAGTCTTTCAGATATAACAACAGGTAACCCGTCTTTACCATTTCTTCCAATCGAAACTTCGTAAGTAATAGGGCGATCATTTTTTGATTCTCTATAATATATGGTAAATGACAAAGGTTCTTCCACGCCTGATGATAAAAGTTTGTCAATCCCCCCTCTTTTTCTTGCATTACAAGCTGACTCAAGGTCTGTCTCCATACAATCGGCTAAAAAACCAAACGCGTCAAAAATTGAACTTTTGCCCACACCATTTTTACCAATAACGACAGTAAGCGGAGTTAAAGGTTCTGCAGCACGCAATTTGGGATCTGTACCTATTCGGCCCATTGCAATTTCACGTAGAGATCGATAATTCTGAATTCTGAATCCTTCAATTAGTGCCATCTTTCACCTCGTTTTCGTGTTTTCAAATGAACCTTTATTTAAACCCGTACAAAATATAAAAAGGTGAGGCTAACAAGTTACCCGATTTCACTACTATTATAAGTAATTTTTTTCAACCTATTGAATTAGCTCTAAAAATGCAAGAAATATTAATTGTCTACTATATGTCTTCTCATTTACCTATAAAATTGGGGGGTCGCTTTTCAAAAAACGCAGTCAGCCCTTCCTTTAAATCATCACTGTTGAAGGCCTGAAGGGCCATGGCTTCCAGTTTGTCGATTTCTGCCTGGGTTGGTTCCGTGTTTCTCTCCACCAGTCCGAAAATATATTTCGATCCTTTCAGGGAAAGCGGTGCGTTTTCCGATATTTCCGTTGCCAGAGCGTAAGTTTCAGCTTCGAGCCTTTTCGTTTCCACCTGAAAGTCAACCAGCCGGAGTTCCCTTATTCTTTGAGGGCCAATGGACCGTCCGGTGAAAAAAAGTTCCTTGGCTGGCTGAATACCGATTTTCCTCACAATCCGCACCATTCCATAGGCCGGATAGATCAATCCCAGTTTTACAGGCGGAAAGCCCATTTTCGCGTCATCCGCCGCCACTCGGAAATCACAGGAAAGCGCCAGTTCACAGGCCGCGCCAAAGGCATATCCATTTATCATGGCGATCACCGGGTAGGGATATCCCTGAATGCTCTGAACCGCAACCTCCAGGGGGTTTTTGTGGTCCCTGCTTAAACCCTCTTTATCCATGGTTGTCGGCAGAAAGGATACATCAAAGCCTGAAGAAAACACCTTATCGCCTGCCCCCCTGATGACCACAGTCCGGATTTCATCATTCCTGCCGAGGTCATCCAGATGGGTTCGAAGCAGATCAAGAAGATCAGGGGTCAGGGCATTCTTTTTTGCCGGACGGTTCAGAATCAGGGTCGCCACCCGGCCCCTTGTCTCCATTAGTATAGGTTGTTCAGTCATGAATTGACCTTTTCCAAAATATTATCGGCAGTGAACCAGTCCACCGTCAACCGGAATGGTTGTACCGGTCACGTATGCGCCTGCACGGGATGCCAGATATATCGATGTTCCCGCCACATCAGACGGTTCTCCGATACGGCCCATGGGTACGCTTGCGCGAACGGCATCGCCGAATGAATTCAGGAATTCAGCCATCATCTTGCTCTCAAACGGACCCGGCGCAATGGCATTCACCGTAATGTTATCCTTGATAAACTTTTTGGCAAGCACGGCCGTCATATGGAGTACGGCAGCTTTGCTTGCGGAATAGGAATAATTGTCAAACGCAGGCACGTTAATGCCATCCACCGAACCGATGTTGATGATACTGGCATGGTCCTTCCCTTTGGCTGCTTCGTGAATCTGGGGCAACAGCGCCTTGGTCAGGAAAAAAATCGATTTGACATTGATAGCCATCACCTTGTCCCACCCGGATTCGGGGAATTCCTCAAACGGAGCGCCCCAGGTGGCACCGGCATTGTTGACCAGAATATCGAGTTTTGACTCTTTTTCCGTAAAGGCTTTCACAAATCCGTCAATCCCATCCATTTTGGACAGGTCTGCCGGCATGGAAATGCACGTCCCGTACTGAGACAGTTCCTTGGCCATGGCATCACACACGTCGGCCTTTCGTGATGTGATATACGTTTTGGCACCGTTTTCCACAAACCCTCGTGCGATCATCGCACCAATACCTCTTGAACCGCCGGTTACAATTGCCGTTTTTCCGTCAACAGAAAATAAATTTTTCATGATTGAATCTCTCCACGTTGGTAGGTTGTCCTGTAATATGCCTGACAAACATCTGCACAGAGTGCCAGATAAGCATCCGTTCTATTCAATATCATCTGTTGAGTCAAGTATAGATTCTGTATCCCAAATCCCCTATTTACACCGCAGCCAAAATCGATTATCTGAATCATGGGAAATCAACTCATAAGGGAGCGGTCATGAACCAGACGGAGATCAAAACCACCATCATCGGTGCAGGCGTGGTTGGGCTTGCCATCGCAGCCGTATTATCTGAAACGGAAACAGATATATTCGTTATCGAAAAAAACGACACCTATGGCATGGAAACCAGCAGCCGGAACAGCGAAGTGATTCATGCCGGAATCTATTATCCGAAAGATACGCTTAAAGCCCGGTTATGTGTTGAAGGAAACAGGCGACTTTATGACTGGTGCAAAAAAAAACGGATCAACCATTTGACCTGTGGCAAGATGATCGTCGCGACCTGTGCCGAAGAAGAGGAAAAGCTTAACAGCATCCGGACAAACGCAATGAACAATGGCGTGGCCAACCTTTCCTTTCTCACCTCACGTGCAATAAAAAAGCTCGAACCGGATGTCAATGCCGTATCCGCCCTGTTTTCCCCTTTAACAGGCGTGATCGATTCCCACCAGTTTATGCAATCCCTTTATAAAAATGCAAAACAGAATAAGGTTCAGTTCATCTTCGGGACCCGCGTCAAGGGGATTGAAGCCATTTGTCCGGGAATGTATAAAATACATGTCCTGTATCCGGACGGCGAGCCGGATTCCTTTATCACCCGACGTGTGATCAATTGTGCCGGGCATGGTGCAGACGAGATCGCCTCTCAAATGGGAATTGATATCGACGAGAAAGACTACCGGCAGTACTTCTGGAAAGGAGAGTATTTTGGCGTGGAAACCCACCCTTTTCCGGTAAAACACCTCATCTATCCGGTGCCGCTGGCCAATACCACGGGTCTGGGCGTCCATGCCACCATCGATATCCGGGGAAAGCTGAAACTGGGACCGGATGCCACGTTCCTTGACACATCTCCCATCGAATATTCGGTAAACGCGGATAAACGGGATCAATTTTTCGAATCCGTGAAAAAATTTCTTCCCTTTATCCAAAAAGAAAGCCTCTATCCTGAAATGGCAGGCGTCCGGCCCAAGCGGCAAAAACCCGGAGATCCGGTAAAGGATTTTATGATAAACGAGGAGTCGGACAAAGGTCTTCCCGGCATCGTCAATCTGATCGGTATTGAATCACCGGGCCTGACGTCGTCCCTTGCCATTGCCGATCATGTGGTTCAACTGATCAGGGCTCGACGATATTAAAATAAGTATCCGGCTGATCAAACAGTGTAAAAAAACGGATCAGATCGAGTTTACTCCCGTCTGCCGTTAAATCATCTGAAAAAATGGTATCTTTAATACCGGTGAGTCCCAGCGCCATATTGAGGTAGAGTTCCCGGGTCAACGTCAATGTCCCGTTTGCTTCCGGATCGGGATCGCGTTTATAATGGTGAAGCACACAATTCTCGATGGTCAGGACATAGCTCTCGTTCACATCCGTAAAAATAACATTGACTGTCAGTTCCACACCGTCTGCCTTCTCACTCTTCAGCCTGGCAGCCATGGCATCAAAAAACCGGCTCAGGGGAGCGTATTGCATCAGGTCTTTGGCATTGGCGGGACCCAGCCCTTTTTTCGGCCGCCCATGCCTTAACTCATAGGCGCCTGTCAGATAAATATCCCGCCAGGGTCCGGATTCTGACTGATACCCGAGCTGATCATAGGTTTGGGCCAGCAGGTCTTTTGCCCGATCATTATCCGGCTCTGCAAACACAAGATGATTCAGCACTTCAGCCACCCACCGGTAATCTCCTTCATCAAAGGATTTCTTGCACTTTTCAAGAACGTTTTCCGCACCGCCCATGAATGCCACATACCGACTGGCAGATTTCTCGGGCGGAAGCGGGTCGAGGTTCGCGGGATTTCCGTCAAACCAACCGAGCTTGCCCGTCTCATCATGGTCGGACCTGCCAGCAGATTTTCACTGGTGGCTTCTTCCATAAAGCCTTCTGGTGCAATGATCTGAACATGGTCTTTGGCCTGTTCAGGAGATATGATTCCCAGCACCCCACCCAAATGATCCACATGGCTGTGCGTAAAAATGATGGCTTTCACCGGTTTTCTGCCCAGATGAATCTGGGCGAATTGAAACGCCCTTTCGGCAGTCTCCCTGGAAGTCAATGGATCGACCAAAATCCATCCGGTTTGCCCCTCGATAAGGGTCAGATTGGACAAATCAAAGCCTCTTAACTGATACACCTTATCCGTCACTTTAAATAGCCCGTGAATATTGTTCAGGCGTTCCTGTCGCCAGAGACTGGGATTGACACTTTCAGGAGCATCCCCTTTGATGAAATTATAAGCATCCATATCCCATACCGGTTCCCCGTCGGAATTCATCACCTGAAGTCCCTCTTCCCTTGCAATCAATCCTCTTTCAGCCTCAATAAAATCGTCGGTATTGGAGAAATCGAGTGTTTCATTCACCTCCCGGTTTTTGCCGGCGGTGATGGCTGTGGGTACTGAGTGTCCATCCCTGTCTGCACTTTCGTCAACAGGACGTTTTTCAGCGGTGCATGAAAAGCACCCGACCATTAAAATAAGTATGAATGCAAGGCCATTTGTCTTCATGATATCTCCTTTGGTTTGGCATGGATCACTTCCGTTAAATAACGAACCATATGGGCAACGTATTGAAAAAAAGGTTGCAGAATCACCTGATTTGTATATCAAATAAAGACCCCTATAAAAATAAAATTCTGGTAAAAAGACATAACAAGACCATCACCCTCGTCAAAAAATATCTGGTCCGGCTCTCGTTTGAAAAATACACAAACTTCATTGACTGGCGTCTTACCCCCAGTTTTTCGCACAGGTATGGCGCTGTGGCTGCAGGAATCCGCAATTTGGGCTGGAGCTCCAATGTGCTGACCCCTGAATTTGGCGCCAATGTGATGTTCAACACCGTGATTACCGATTCCCCACTTGAGTCTGACCCTCTCCTTGAGGGCGACCTGTGCGACGGCTGCCGGATCTGCACCCGTGTCTGTCAGGTGGGGATGATTCATCCAAAAGAAAAAAGCCAAGTAATCATTGGCGGCAAAATATTCACTCATGGCCGAAAAGGCCACAACCTGAGGTGTATCCTGTGTTGTGCCGGGTTTACGGGCCAGAGCAAATACAAAGACCGGTCCACGTGGTCACCGGGGCGAATCACTTTGCCTGAATCAGATGATCAGATTGAAGATTGCTGCTTCATTGGTTGTGGTATTTCTCTGGGAGGGTATCTGGCAATCCGTGCAGCCGCTTTTGAACCGCGGATAAAGAGAGTTGTGGCCATGGATGTGATGGCCGATTTTTTTGAATGTTTTTCTTCCCGCGCCGGGGCCGTAAAAGAAAAGCTAATGAAACCGGGATTGGTACCATTAAAATGGCTTAAAAATTCGGTTTATGACTTTCAGGCGGCGTAAAATTATCAGTCCAGCGGGCAATCCCCTTTGTTACCATAATTCCATCCATGTCCCCTTTGAAATACCATCCATCTAATCCGGTAAACAGCCTGCCGAAAACCAGAACACCATCTGAGGAATTAAAAGAAAGCTTAGAGCAATTTTTGCTGACCCGGGCTTTACCATCGACGTATATCGTTAATGTGTCTCCATGACGGACCACGGCTATATGTGTCCATTTGCCTGGGGCTGACGAGAACCCAGTATTCACCAAGCCAATATCCAGGCTAGCCCAGTGCATGGTTCCATCATACATATAGAGCCAGTATCCATCTTTGCCGTTTCTGTTGTATGTGCTGAATATCCCGTCATAGAGATCGCCTCTGTCTGCGAAAATCAACCACAGATCAATCGTAAAATCATCTTTCCCAAAATTCCAGTCATCTTTATCTGTGATGCTCAGATAATCCCCATCACCGTCGAAATTCATGGCGGTGTAACCCCCAATTGAGGTCACTTGATGCACATGCACATTGCCATGAACTGTAATAGCATGCCCAGCTTCGGACAGATCTGAAAAGAAATTGGTTTTGGCGGAAAGATTTGACTTTATATAAAGCCGTATCTGGTTTTTGTTTTTTTGATATGAGGGAAGTTCGCTAATCCCTGCTCCCTCCTGGGCCAAAAATATAGGAATTTTATTGGCGGGATGGCAGTCAATAACGGAACCATTTATAGCAGCCAAGGTATTATTGCTGGTTTGCGCTTTAGAAAGAGACGCGATTAAGACGGCAAATATCGTGATCGGCAGGATTAACCAAAATCGACTGTGGAAAAGAAACTGTCTTGACATCATTTATGCCCCTTTCCAAAGGAACGATTAAAACATTTATGTGTTGCCATGCAGATTACGTTAGTCTGACTTATTTGATATTATTAAAGAATCTTTATGCATAGGTATTCAGAGAAAAATATTTCCAAATTGCATAAAGTAGACTATAGATAAAAACTTAACCATAGGAAAGTAAAATTTATATTACAGTTCATATAAACATTTGAAATAGGTTATGCACAAAAATCACACCTTTTTTTTTACCTTAATATTAATATTACTGCTTGCATATTCAGCCCCCGCCACAGAAAACAAATGGGACATAAGTTCCGAAACCATCTTTCGGGCGTATGAAAGGCAGGACACGGAAGGTAAAGCCAATCGCCTTTTCCCGGTCTATGAATATCTCACCATGGATTACGGCCGTCCGCTTGCTCCCGGATTAACCTTCCACGCTCACGGGTGGGGGCGTCAGGATTTATCAGGAAGTGATGTGTTTGATGATAGAAGTGATGGGGAACTATTGTATGGCTATCTTGGATACACTTTTTTCCCTGGCGGCCCCGGTGTGAGAATAGGAAGGCAAATTATTTTTACAGGGTTAATGGATGAACGCATCGACGGATTGAGCTTTAAAAGCCCTATTTCCCAGTGGATGACCCTTTCAGCTTATGGTGGTGCGCCCGCTGTTGACAGTACATACAAAGACCGTCGCGAACAGCGCGTATACGGTTGTCGGATGGGGTTTAATTTGGGGGATGCGGAAACAGGGCTCTCATTTCAGACCATACAGAACGCCGAGCCGGATGATGACCAAAGAATAGGGCTTGATTTATATACCATTCTTCCGGCCGATATCATTTTTTCCGGATTTTCATCCCTGAACCTTGTGTCCAATGCCTGGGCAGAGCATTCCTATGAGATGAAGTTTAGGGTTAAAGACATTGAGATTAAATCCATGTATCAGAGAATTCAATTTCAGGATCTCTTTAGCGAAGGAAGTTTAAAATCAAGCCCTTTCCGATTCTTGGGCGAAACAGATGAGATATTGACCGTTGTGGGCGGGGATGCCAGCTGGCAGCGTCCGCTCTTTGAAATAGGGGCTCAAATTAAGAATTATGCCTATGACCAGAGATCCGAATCGAATATTTATTCAGCTGGATTTTTCAACTGGACTGCCTGGGATATGGCAGAAATCAGTCTTGAATGTGGTCTCATGAACGGAGATTCTCCCCAAAACAGGTTTACCCTTGGAAGATCGGCGGTGAAGATGCATTCACTCCCATTTCTACCTCAAAGCCTAATAATGTCCGCTGATTTCATTTATGTCAAATATGATGAACCGATATACGAAAAAAAGGATTCTATGACGGCAATAGTGAATTGCAGCGGTCGTTTTTTCAAAAATATGTTTGAGGTGATTGTTTCAGCAGACTACAGCAAGGATCCTTATTTTGATCGGGACATCGGCGCTTCCCTGATATTTTTATATGATGGAGGTTCAGGGGCTTTGGGGGCTCAGCCATGAGAAAGCGCTCAATTCATCGGTTGATATTTTTACTTTTAATTTCATGTATGTTGGTTGCATGCAGCGCTTTGCGTGCAAGGTATTGGGTGCCTGACGCCCATCCGATTCCAATGGAGATGAACCGTCCGCAATGCACCGATTGTCATGAAAAGACAGATGAAAATTTTCCATATGTCAAATTCAATCATGATGTGTTTTATATTGAGAATCACCGTATCCCGGCATTAACTGGCAAATCTACCTGCTACATGTGCCATCGGGATAGATTTTGCGCCGAATGTCACGGCGGTCGTCTTGAATTGAAACCTTCAACCAGAAAACCATTAGATACCGGCCGGCGTATTCCTCACCGAGGAGATTATCTGGCAAGGCATCAGATCGAGGGACGAATTAATCCTGTTTCATGTTATCGATGCCACGGAAATCCTGAAAGCATAGAAAGGTGTGTCAAATGCCATGGGAAATAAAGCCGGCATCCAAAAAACGCAACATCTAAAACCGATCACGTTGCGGACGGTTCTGTTTTTGGCTATCCGTGTAACTTTTTGCTGTTTGCTGCTGGCTCAATGTTCCGATAACAACATTGATGCGCCTTCAATCAATACTGCCCATCCAGTCGCATGGAATAATCCGACATTGAAGGCGACAACGACATATCATGGAACATATGTTGAAGTAAACGGAACTGAATCCTGCAAAACATGTCATGGAATTTCTTTACAAGGAACATATGAAATCAGCGGATGCAGCAACGTCTGTCATTTCGGACCTGATGGAGCAATGTCGCCCCCCGGCTCGAGCTGGCCCCATGACAGCACCCCGCATTCCGGGCTGATCTTGCAGGAAAAAGTCTGCAACACGTGCCACACGATTATGCGGCGATATGACCTTGATCCGTCTTCCTGTCACGATTGTCATGGCCAGGATATCACCCATCCATTGGGCCAATCCTGGCTGGATCCAAAGAGCACTGATTATCACGGTAAAAGTAATACAGACTGCACTGTATGTCATGACTTGACCAAAGACTGCAATCAATGCCATTTCGGGTCCAGCGGAAGTAAAGCCCCCTCCGGGTCTGGATGGAATCATGGAAACAACACCCAGCATCAAAATTATACGTCTTATCAAAGCGTCTGTAATCAGTGCCACAGCCTGAATCGTTCATACGGGAATCCGCCGGCATCTTGCCATGACTGTCATGACATTGTTAATCATCCGCTGGGGAAAACCTGGCTGGACCCGAAAAGCTCTCAATTCCATGGTAGCAGCAATTTAACCTGCTCTTCGTGTCATAATCTGTCTACGGAATGTTCCCAATGCCATTTTGGATCCAGCGGGAGCAAAGTGCCCCCTGGGTCCGGTTGGACTCATGGGAGGAACAAGCAGCATGAACGTTTTTCATTCTATCAAAACGTCTGCAATCAGTGTCACAGTCTGAATCGTTCTTACGGCAATGCGCCTTCAAACTGCCATAACTGCCATGGGGATGGCGATTGAGAGTTGATGATTTCTGGTGCCGTACGGGTCAGAGTAAGTATAAAGTGGGGTCCACGTGGTCACCGGGCAGAGTCACGTTGCCGGAAACAGATGATCAGATTGAAAATTTATGAAATTCACTGGGCAAACAAAGAAAAGAACGGGAAGAAAATTACAAAATATTCGGCAATAGCGGTGAAGTGGTCGAGGGATCTGACTTTTCATTTAAAGTCATACAAGCCGGCAATTGAAAAATAGTCGAATGTCTTTCCACGCTCGGGTTATTGATCTGCAAGTCTAACGCCTACCCGATCCGCCAAGGATACTCCCCAGCACACCGCGCAGGATCTTCCTTCCAAGCTGGCTCCCAACAGTTCGTGCGGCCTGCTTTGCCATGGTTTCCACCAGGCCCTGACGTCGTTTGGTTCCCCACAATAAACCTCCCACACCCCCATCCTCTCCAGGTGTTTTCTTCTCCGTGGCATCATTTGAGCGTGCCGTAGAAGTGACTGCTGAAGCTGTCCGATTTTTCAGAATCTCGTAGGCTGACTCACGATTCACGGAGGAATCGTATTTGATGCCGATCGGGCTGCGTCCTCGAACTGCCGCACGCTCTTCAGATGTAATTGTCCCGATACGGCAACGTGGCGGAGAAATCAAGGTACGTTCAACCGGCATGGGCACACCGCCATCCTGTAGTGTGGATACCAGTGCTTCACCGACGCCCATCTGGGAAATCACATTGGCAACGTCGAGGTTTGGATTGGGGACAAAGGTTTCCGCAGCCACCCGAACAGCCTTCTGATCACGCGGTGTGAATGCACGCAGGGCGTGCTGGATGCGGTTACCCAGCTGGCCTAAAATATCTGTGGGTATATCATCCGGGAATTGAGAGCAGAAATAAACACCAACACCCTTTGAACGGATAAGCCTCACTACCTGTTCAACTCTCAGTCGAAGAGCCGGAGGCGCGTCGTTGAACAGAAGGTGCGCCTCATCAAAGAAAAAGACGAGCCTTGGCTTGTCGAGATCTCCAACTTCCGGCAGTTTTTCAAACAATTCGGACAGCAGCCACAAAAGGAGGCTTGAGTATATCCGAGGCTTCAATATGAGTTTGTCCGCGGAAAGGATATTGATAATGCCTCGGCCGCTTAAGTCTGTGCGCAGAAGATCAGTCAGTTCAAGAGCGGGTTCACCGAATAGCGTTTCAGCGCCCTCTCTCTCAAGCGGTAAAAGGGCGCGTTGAATAGCAGCCAAAGACTGTGGACTAACGAGACCATATTTCGCAGAAATTTCCTTGCGGTTCTCAGACAGAAAACCAAGGATAGCCCTGAGGTCGTCAAAATCAAGGAGAAGAAGTCCCTGTTCATCCGCCAATTTAAAAGCAATCTCCAGGGTCCCGGTCTGGATGTCGTTCAGTTCGAGTATGCGGCCCAGAAGACTGGGGCCGATTTCGCTGATGGTCGTACGAACCGGATGACCCGCCTTGCCATGCACGTCCCAGAAGACCACAGGACTGGCATCGTTCGTGTAGCCATCAATACCGATCCGGGTTACGCGTTTTTGGAGCTTCTCGTTAGTGACACCTGCCATTGCCAGGCCTGAGACATCCCCCTTGACATCAGAAATAAAGACAGGAACGCCCAAACGGCAGAATCCTTCTGCCAGAATCAGAAGTGAAATGGTCTTTCCAGTTCCTGTTGCGCCTGAGATAAGGCCATGTCGATTGCCATATTTTGCTAACAGATGTACAGGTTGATCACCCTTGCCTATCAGTATCTGGTTCATACGTGACCCCCCTCTCAGAAAAGCCGTTTTTTCATGCGATTCCCGTGTTAAATGCATTATTCAACACTCGGTAATGTCTTTATTACCCTATCATTTCCTTCCTCAACAGAGCTTATTTACGATTCTTCAGCAAATCACGTATTTCTGCAAGCAATACTTCCTGCACTGGTGGTGCGGGTGGTGCTTTAGGTGCTTCTTCTTCTTTTCGTTTGAATGTGTTGATTCCTTTGACAGCGATGAAAATGGCAAATGCGATGATTGTAAAATCGACAACCGTCTGAATGAATTTTCCATAACTGATCACGACGGCCGGAGCACCTTCCGCAGCTTCTTTGATAATAAACGCCAAATTAGTGAAATCAACGCCACCCAGAAGTACGCCGATTGGGGGCATAATCACATCACCGACAAAGGATGAAACGATTTTACCGAAAGCGGCGCCAATAATGATACCGACAGCCATATCGATAACATTCCCTTTTACTGCGAATTCCTTAAACTCTTTCAACATACCCATGATAACGGCCTCCTAATTAATTGGTTTAATTTAAAAAAAATTTGAGGTTTAAGGGGATAAATCGACTATCCCAACCGACACATACTATTTCCGTATTGTTACATGAAACGAGGCAAGACAAACACACTGAAATCATAGCAGTTGCCTCCTGGCTAAGCTCATCTTTAGGAAAAATCAGAAATACTTCACGGATATAAATTTTGCAATAAAAATCATGCCGCATCAGACATTTTCACAGGTAATCACAATATGTTGTCCATCTCTTTCATGAGTGTTCAAAACACCCGTCAAACCCTGGTATTATCCGATCTGCATGTCCGCATACGCTTCAGAAACCTTCGAAGATGTTTATGCGACGATCAAGCCAGGTCGAAACGGTCAAGATTCATTACCTTGTTCCACACCGCGACAAAATCGTGCAGGAACTTCTCCTGGGCGTCCTTGCTTCCATAGACTTCCGCCAAGGCACGGAGCTGGGAATTCGAACCAAAGACAAGGTCGACACGGGTGCCGGTCCACTTGAGTTCGCCGCTCTTGCGGTCACGCCCCTCGAACATGTCCTTGTCTTCCGAGGTCGCCTTCCACACCGTTCCCATGTCGAGCAGGTTCACGAAGAAGTCATTGGTGAGCGTCTCGGGTCGCCTGGTGAAAACGCCGTGCCGGGATTGCCCGAAGTTGGCGTTCAAGACGCGCATGCCGCCAATGAGAACCGTCATCTCAGGAGCGGTCAGGGTCAGCAGTTGCGCACGATCGATCAGCAGTTTCTCTGCGGATAAGGTGTATTTGGTTTTGAGATAGTTGCGAAACCCGTCTGCAACTGGTTTGAGTACGGCGAATGACGCCACCTCGGTTTGCGCCTGCGATGCATCCGTGCGTCCCGGAGTGAAAGGAACCGTCACATTGTGCCCCGCATTCTTCGCCGCTTTCTCGACGCCTGCGCATCCACCCAGGACAATCAGGTCGGCGAGTGACACTTTCTTCCCGCCTGACTGCGAACTATTGAACGCCTTCTGAATTCCCTCAAGGGTCTCCAGCACTTTCGCCAGTTGGGCCGGCTGATTCACTTCCCAATCCTTCTGCGGCGCAAGGCGAATGCGCGCCCCGTTGGCACCGCCGCGCATGTCGGAGCCACGGAACGTGGATGCCGACGCCCAGGCAGTCGAGACCAGTTGCGAGATAGACAAACCCGAGGCAAGGAGTTTGCCCTTGAGGTCTGTGATGTCCTTTGCGTCGATCAGTTTATGGTCGACTGCGGGCATCGGATCTTGCCAGATCAGTTCCTCTGCCGGAACCTCTGCGCCGAGATAGCGTGAGCGGGGCCCCATGTCGCGGTGGGTCAGCTTGAACCATGCCCTGGCAAAGGCATCCGCGAATTCATCGGGGTTCTGCTGGTAGCGCCTCGCGATCGGCTCGTAGATCGGGTCGTAGCGTAGCGAAAGGTCTGCCGTGGTCATCATGGGCCGGTGCTTCTTCGATGGGTTGTGCGCGTCAACCACCATATCTTCTTCGGCCACGTCCTTGGCCAGCCACTGATGAGCCCCGGCCGGGCTCTTGACCAGTTCCCATTCGTATTTGAACAGCACGTTCAGATAGCCCATGTCCCATTGGGTCGGGTTCGGCTTCCAGGCGCCCTCGATACCGCTGCCGATCGCATCGCCGCCCTTGCCGCTGCCGAAACTGCTCTTCCAGCCAAGGCCCTGCTCTTCGATGCCGGCTGATTCGGGCTCAGGCCCCACATGCGACGCAGAGCCGGCGCCATGGCACTTGCCGAAGGAATGACCGCCGGCGACGAGCGCGACGGTCTCTTCGTCGTTCATGGCCATACGCGCGAAGGTTTCGCGAACGTCACGGCCGGAGGCGACCGGATCCGGGTTGCCGTTCGGCCCTTCGGGGTTCACGTAGATCAGGCCCATCTGCACGGCGGCAAGCGGATTTTCGAGATCGCGATCGCCTGCATAGCGTTTATCGCCAAGCCACTCAGCTTCAGAACCCCAATAAATATCCTCTTCCGGCTCCCAGATGTCCACACGCCCGCCGCCGAAGCCGAAGGTCTTGAATCCCATTGACTCCAGTGCGCAATTGCCGGCGAGGATCATCAGGTCGGCCCAGGAAATCTTTTTGCCGTATTTCTGCTTGATTGGCCAGAGCAGACGGCGCGCCTTATCCAGGTTCACATTATCGGGCCAGCTGTTTAAGGGCGCCAAGCGCTGATTGCCGGACCCCGCACCCCCGCGGCCGTCTCCCATACGGTAGGTGCCTGCACTGTGCCACGCCATCCGGATGAAGAGTCCGCCGTAGTGACCGTAATCAGCCGGCCACCAATCCTGGGAGTCGGTCATCAGCGCATAGAGGTCCTTTTTAATCGCCTTCAGGTCGAGTTTTTTGAATTCCTCCGCATAGTTGAATGCCTCGCCCATGGGATTGCTCATGTTCGAGTGCTGATGAAGGATCTTGAGGTTTAGCTGGTTTGGCCACCAGTCCCGGTTCGAGGTGCCGCTGCCGGCAGTGGGTTGGTTAGTCCTGCCCGTTACCGGGCACTTGTTATTTTCACTCATAAAGGTACCTCCTTTGGTTGTCTGAACTGAACACATCGTTATTAGATGTGCTCATTCATTTGATTACAGAAAAAAAATATTATATGATAACGATTATCAATTAATGGCAAAAAAATATATTAAACCTTCTCTGCCATACAATTGCTGCATAAACCGAAAAAGTCCAACCGATGGTTCAGGATTATAAAATTAGTCTCTAATGCGACCTCTTTTTGTAATTCTTCCAGGCTGTCCAGATCGGGGTCGACAATTTTTTTACACTTGACACAGATGACGTGTGGATGGGGGTTAGGCTTGTTTCCGTCATATCTGTTACTCCCATCCGGGAACCCTAACTCAAGAACCTCACCAAATGATTTCAATAATACAATATTTCTATATACAGTTGCAAGGCTCATTGTGGGAAAGTCATTTTTTATCTGGTCATATTTTCCTTTCAGTCAACTTTTATTTCAATAAAAATCACTATTTCACGCATACACATTCACAGAATCCACCAATTAACCAATTGATTTCTGATAAAAGCCCTGATAATCTTTAGTGTCTATACTGAAATATAATGAAACTTCAGGGCAAAGGAGATCAGTCATGCGGAATTTTACCTATTTCAATCCGGTCAAAATTGTTTTCGGGAAAGGATCGATTGCCTCACTATCGAGACTTCTGCCCGGAAATACAAAATTAATGATTATTTATGGGGGCGGTTCCATCAAGAAAAACGGCGTCTATGATCAGGTCACGCAAGCGCTCTCCGGTCGTGAATGGGTGGAATTTTCAGGCATTGAGTCCAATCCCGAATATGAAACCTGCAAAAAAGCGCTTGAAATGGTAAAATCTGAAAACGTGGACTTTCTTCTGGCCATAGGCGGCGGTTCGGTGATTGACGCAACCAAATTTATTGCCGCAGCAAGCATGGCAGGTGATGAAGACACCTGGAAAATCATGACCGGTGAATACCGGATCAAGGCAGCCCTGCCGTTCGGCACGATCCTGACCTTACCGGGAACCGGATCGGAAATGAATAACGGGTCTGTCATTTCCAGACGGGCCACCAAAGAAAAACTTCCCTTTATGAACAACCGGGTGTTTCCCCAATTTTCCATCCTTGATCCGGAAACAACCTATTCGCTGCCCAAAATCCAGATTGCAAACGGCATTGCAGACGCCTATGTCCATGTCGTCGAACAGTACCTGACCTATCCGGAACATGCACCGCTGCAGGATCGCCAGTCAGAAGGCATTCTCCTGACGCTTATGGAAGAGGCGAAAAAAATCCTCAAAAGCCCCAGGGATTACGATGCCAGAGCCAATATCATGTGGTGTGCGGCCAACGCCCTGAATGGCCTGGTTGCCTGTGGTGTAGCCCAGGACTGGACAACCCACATGATCGGTCATGAACTGACCGCCCATTTTGGCCTGGATCACGCCCAGTCGCTGACGATTATGCTTCCGGCCCTTTTAAGGCATCAGAAAGAAAACAAGGAAGCCAAACTGATTCAATATGCCAAAAGGATATTCCGGATAGACGGTGAAGATAAAACAGCATTGACAGACAAGGCCATTGATGACACTGAAACCTTTTTCAAAAGCCTGGGGCTCAAAACCCGTTTGTCCGAATGCGGCATTACCCTGAAAGACACGGCTTTTATTCCGGAAAAAATGTGCCGGGCCGGGTTTAAATTTGGTGAGAAAGGACGGATCGGCATCAAGGAACTGGAAGAAATTCTTGATCTTGCCAAATAAACCACAAACCATTAAGACCCATCAAAACCGTTGAGGCAAATGACTATGACAGACCATCGACCCATTATTGGCATCACCATGGGAGACCCTGTGGGAATCGGACCGGAAATTATCATCAAGGCATTTTCCCTGCCTTCTTTTTTCGAAAAGTACCGTCCGCTTGTTCTGGGCGATACCGGTATTTTATCATCCACCTGTGACATGCTTGAAAAATCCGTTGTCATCCGTTCAGTTGAAACGCCTGCCACAGGAGAATATTCCCCTGGCGCCATCGATGTGATCAACCTCTCGACCCTTGATCCAAAAGACACCCGGTGGGGAAATCCTACGGAAAAAACAGGCCGGGCCATGACCCAATACATTTTAAAAGGGATTGACCTGGCCCTTTCAAAAGAAATTCATGCCCTTGTCACCTGCCCGATCAACAAACTGGCCATGAACATGGCCGGATACGCTTATAACGGCCATACCGAACTTCTGGCGGAACGGACGCACACCGGTAAGTATGCCATGATGCTCGCCGGAGACAAACTTCGTGTGGTTCTGGTCACCATCCATATGCCATTAAAAGATGTGGCACAAACCCTGTCCATAGAAAAAATTATCGACCTGATCCGCCTTACCGATCATTCCCTCAAATCGCGATTTGGAATTGCAAAGCCCCGAATCGCTGTTGCAGGCTTCAATCCCCACGCAAGTGAAGACGGGATGTTCGGTCAGGAAGAAAAAGAAATCATCGCACCTGCCATCGATCTGGCAAGAAAGGAAGGGTTTCTGGCAGAGGGGCCGTTCCCGCCGGATACGATTTATTTTCACGCCGCAAAAGGTGCCTTTGATGTTGTGGTGTCCATGTATCATGATCAGGGGCTCATCCCCTTCAAGCTGCTTCATTTTGAAGATGGCGTGAATACCACACTGGGCCTGCCCATCATCAGAACATCTGTGGACCACGGCACGGCCTATGATATTTCCGGAAAAGGCATAGCCAGACCGGACAGCCTCATCGCAGCCGTCAAAATGGCCTCAACCCAGGCATTATGCGTTTTTTAAAGGAAATGGCCCTGTTGCCGGAACGAACCATGGAAGCAGAAAAAATTATCATAAGAGGTGCCAGGCAGCACAATCTTAAAAATATCGATGTTGACCTCCCCAGAAATAAACTGGTAGTCATCACCGGTCTCTCTGGCTCGGGGAAATCTTCCCTGGCGTTTGATACCCTTTACGCCGAAGGCCAGAGAAGATATGTGGAATCCCTTTCTACCTATGCCAGGCAATTTCTGGGTCAGATGGAAAAACCGGATGTGGATATCATCGAAGGGCTTTCTCCGGCCATTGCCATTGAGCAGAAATCCGCAGGCCACAATCCCCGGTCCACGGTTGGCACGGTTACGGAAATCTATGATTATTTGAGACTCCTTTTTGCCAGAATCGGTGTGGCCCATTGCTATAAGTGCGGCAAGCCTGTTTTCAAAAAAACACTGGACCAGGTGATCGACCAGGTGATGGCATTACCGGAAGGCACGCGGATCATGATCTTGTCCCCCCTTGCCTTCCAGCAAAAAGGAGATTTTGAAAAACAGTTTAAACAGCTTGCCAAAGAAGGATTTGCACGGGTAAAAATAAACGGGGAAGTCACAGAGCTTGAAGGCATCAAACATCTTCCCAAAACAAAAAAACACACCATTGAAGTCGTTGTGGACCGCCTGATTGTAAAAGACACCATCAGAAACAGGCTTGCGGATTCACTGGAGCTTGCTCTTGGGCAATCTGAAGGAAGCGTTATCATCGATGTGTTTGATGGCGACCCTATCCTTTTCAATGAATCCACAACATGCACGGCCTGTGGTATAAACTTCGGTGAATTCACGCCGGCAAGCTTTTCTTTTAATTCCCCCCACGGTGCGTGCCCCAAGTGTGACGGATTGGGCTCCAAAACCGAACTTGATCCGGGGCTGATCATCCCGGACCCCAATCTGTCTTTAAGAGACGAAGCCATTTTACCCTGGCAAAACAGAAGTTCCGTTCAATTTGCAGAATTCCTGGATGCGCTCACAACCTTTTACGGTGCAGATATCTATACGCCATTTAAAGATCTGCCGGAAACGTTAAAGAAAGTACTTCTTTATGGTTCAGGAGACACGGAAATCCCCTTTTATTTTGAAAAAAACAACCGCAAAGTTATCTATAAGAAGACGTTTGACGGCATTATCCCCAATCTGAAAAGGCGGTTTGAAGAAACCCAATCCAAAACCGCGAGAGAAGAGATCCGGCAATTCATGAATTTCAAGCCCTGCCCGGAATGCAACGGCACACGGCTGAACAGGGAAAGCCGGTCGGTCAAGGTTCAATCCCACACCATATCAGATATCACCAGACTGTCGGTTGACATGGTGAGAGACGTGATCATCCGTCTTAATCTTCAGGGAAAAGACCAGATCATCGCCAAAAGGATACTGAAGGAAATAGATGACCGGCTGGGATTTCTTTCAAACGTAGGATTAGGCTATCTGACGCTGGACAGGTCCGCATCCACGCTTTCAGGCGGTGAAAGCCAGCGGATCAGACTGGCTACTCAAATAGGGTCCAAACTGACCGGTGTGATGTATGTGCTGGACGAGCCATCCATAGGGCTTCATCAGAGAGACAACCGGCGGCTTCTGGAAACGCTTATCAAAATGAGAGATCTCGGAAATACGGTTGTGATTGTGGAACATGACCAGGAAACCATGATGTCTGCCGATTACATTATCGACATGGGGCCTTCGGCGGGCATAAAAGGCGGGGAAGTGGTTTTCAGTGGCCGCCCCGAGGATCTTCTGAATCATGAGACATCCCTCACCGGACAATATTTGTCCGGCAGGAGGAAAATAAAAATACCTGAAAAAAGACGTTCCGCAAATGGCCATCAACTGGTCATCGAAGGCGCATCCGGAAACAACCTGAAAGAGATTGACGTGAGTTTCCCCTTAGGGTGCTTCACCTGCGTCACCGGTGTTTCAGGTTCGGGGAAATCGACACTGGTGCTGTCAACCCTTTACCGGATTCTCACCCAGAGACTTCACTTTGCCAGAGCAATCGCAACGCCCTACAAACAGGTTAAAGGGATTGAGCATGCAGACAAGGTCATCAATATCGACCAGTCTCCTATCGGCAGAACTCCCCGATCAAACCCCGGTACCTACGCCGGCCTTTTCACCACTATCCGGGATCTGTTTGCAAGAACCCCTGAAGCAAGGGCAAGAGGTTACAAATCCGGCCGTTTCAGTTTTAACATGAAAGGCGGCAGATGCGAAGCCTGCCAGGGAGACGGCATCATCAAAATCGAAATGCACTTTCTCCCTGACGTCTATGTGACCTGTGATGTGTGCCGTGGCAAACGCTACAACCGGGAGACGCTTGAAATCAAATACAAAGGAAAAAATATCTCGGAAGTGCTCGACATGACCGTCAATCAGGCCTTGACCTTTTTTGACAAAATCAGCCTCATACGATGCAAACTGGAAACCCTCGTGGATGTGGGCATAGGCTATATCCATCTGGGGCAGCCTGCAACCACACTTTCAGGCGGAGAAGCCCAGAGAATAAAATTATCCCGTGAACTCAGCAAAAAAGGTACCGGAAAAACGGTTTACATCCTGGATGAACCCACCACGGGCCTTCACATGGAAGATATCAACAAGCTGTTGAATGTCCTGAACCGGCTGGTTGATGCGGGCAATACGGTGATCGTGATCGAACACAATCTGGATGTGATCAAGTGCGCGGATTATATTATCGACCTGGGTCCTGAAGGCGGTGATGACGGCGGCTTTGTCATCGGTGCAGGAACTCCGGAAGCGCTATCCCGCAATGACCGGTCCCACACCGGACAGTTTTTGAAAAAAGTGCTGTAATTATTTCCTGAAATGGGATATGGCCATTAATACCTGAAACAGCAACACTCAGGAAAAGCATCACCCAACAAAAATCGAAAAAAACCACCATATATGCCGGGAGACGAACATGAAGACTTTCTTTGCGATTTTTCTGTCATTGACATTCCTGATTACTGCCAGTGCCCCAGCCGCAGAACCTTCAGAAAAAAACACCATCTGGGATCAGATGGGCATCCGGATCAACGGCGAGCTAAAGGTACAGGCCAAATACCAGGACTCCTACAAGACGCCTCTTGATCATCCCCAGTGGGCGAACCATGCCAAATCCGGCGCCAATCACAGAAACGATCAGAACATCCGGTCCAAAGGTTATTTCAATTTCTCTTTCGGAGATATCGGACAATCCGAATGGTTCGGTATTATAGAGACCTACTTTGACGCGAACAAGCCGGACACAGATACAGGGGAGGAAAGCGAGGCTGTTTTTGAGCCCTTCTTCTTTTCATGCATTATGTACAGGCCTTTTGAAATGGCAGGCGGCAGACCCTTTGGCGCAACCATGGGCATTCAGGCAGTCCCCGCCACCATAAACGGTTATTACTCTCATGTATTTGCCGGTGATTTTGATCTTGATTTTGCAGCCAACCTGTCCTCAGGCCTTATCTCCATGCCCGCCATCACTTTTGATTTTCACATCAGCCAGGATACGGGCGTGGGTGTCACCTGGGCCAAAGGATGCAGCTACGCTTCCGAAGCATGCGCCTTTGTCCATCCGGACAGTGCAACCACTTTGGCGCTGTGGCTTGAAGGCAGGAAGTACGGATTTGGCCTGAATGCCGCCATGCAATGGGTGGGCGGCAACAGGGGAAGCACTTCCACAAAAGAAACCAATAACGGAAACACGTATAATGAATACAGCGACAAGGTCTATCGTCACCAGATTTTCAATACCCTTCTCTCCTACACATTCAATCTGTCAGGAATGGAAGTAAAGCCTTTTCTGGGCTATCAGGCCATGTGGGGTGATGAGACGCCTCTTCCCCAATATGCTGATGAAGAAGCCACCATACAGGACTTTGAGTATGCGGGATATAAATCAAGGGAATTTGAAGGCAACCTTAAAACAGCCGGATTCACGCTCACCAAAACACTCTTTGGCAAAAAGAATGAACTTGCCGTTGAATTCACCAAAGTCGACATCCCCGGCCTTGACGGCATCGGCGGCCTGAAAAAAGGAACCATTGATCAGTATATCCAGGTCGCGATGGCTGAAAACAAAGATGAAATCAATGCACTGGCAGCCGAAGCACTGGGCATTCCGGCTGACATGGACGTGGATGTGACGGCATTCTGGTCCAAAAGCCCACTGGCCGGATTCAACAAGTCCATCTACAATTTTGCGGACATTGATTTTGTCGTCAGTCTGGAACATACCATTGCCCTGACCGACCGTATCAAACTGGGTGCATTTGCATACAGCCTCAAGGCAAAAGATGACCGCACCATCAACAACCTGCCATACATCAAAACGCAGATGGAAAATCAAATTACAAAAAAAATAGTCCGTGAAATGCGCCTTTCCGAGGAAAATGCAGCGGAAATATCAGGTATGCTTGTGGACGAGCTTGAAACACGAACCCTGACAGATGAAACCGGTCAGGAAGTCACCTATCTTCAATACATCGCAAACGACACCAAACCCGCCGAGTGGACCGACACCTGGTCTGTCGGCATGTTTATCAGCTACAATTTTTAACTCCGTTTGAAAGCTGTCAGACAAAGAAATAAATGAAACGCCCCTTTAAGCAGTTATTTTCGAATAAAAACCATGCAGAGAGGAGTCCCATCAACGAACAAACGCGCAAGTATTATCCTGGCGTGACGTTCAAACAATCGGTTACCATTAATCCTTGACCCTTAACCTTTCACCTTCTGCCATACATTCATTTACACTTCTTTTATTCTGGCAAAGCCAAAACAAGGTCCGGTCATCCGGGAACCCTGTTACCGGAATGCCTGATTTTTCCTGAAGGTGATTCACGGCTTTCATGGTATTGATCCCAACGATGCCATCCTGATCCTGATGATAAAATCCGTATTCGGAGAGCATCTGCTGGAGGTGTGTGATTTCCTCGCCCCGGTAGTGATAATAGAACCGGGAAATTCTTAGTTCAGGCTTCCAGAAAAGCAGATAGGTCTTTTTTTCTATCCCACTGAAGGTACATGAAAGGAGGCCATATCTGTTTCGGATATCCTCATTGAATTGATACAGTTCTATCAGCATCAAACCGGTTTTATTAAAAATGTTTTTTTTAACCTGGTCCAGTTGACCGGAATTCAATGCCTCATTAAAAGGAATTGCAAATGTGTCGAGATGATAGGTAGAAAGAAATTGACGAACCGGCAAGGGGACGTTCGCCTTTTCTCTCTTCGGCCTGTCCGGTTCAACTTGTGAAGGTGGTGTGGTGGCCGTCTGCACTGAAGCGGATAACTCTTTTAAAAAGAACCGGTTAAAAGACGTCTGAACAACGCCCGGCAGACTTGGGTTGTGTTTCGCCGGAGACGGTTTGGCCAAGGTATTTTTTAAAATAATCATTGCGCCGCCGGTAATGACACCCACAACCAGAAAACCGGAGAGCAGGAGCTGAAATATTTTTTTCTTTTGAACCGGAACCTCTTTCTGGTTCAGATCGGCATGTGCTTCGAGAATGATTTTTTTAGTTATCCGGGTGGTATCATATACAAAGGCCACATAAAGGCATCTGTCCATCAATACATTGATTTGCCTTAAGTTGCCTTTAGTAAGTCTTGAAACACTTTGAATGGCATGCACATCTATGGAGGTGACCCCATTACTTCCGGCGCTGTTCAATTTGAAAAAAAGGTAGTTCTGGATTTCTTCCAGATTGAGCGGATGCGCGGTTTTCCGGATACTGATTCTGCTTTTCAATTGCCGCAATTCATGAGAATTCAGCTTGTCCAGAAGTTCAGGCTGCCCCACAAGAAGAATCTGAACCAGTTTCTGCCTGTCCGCCTCAAGGTTTGAAATCATCCGGATCAGTTCAAAACTTTCAAAATCGAGATTCTGGGCATCATCGATGATGATAACACAATTTTGCCCCTGTTTGTTCCGTTCCAGAAGAAACTGATTCAATACAGCCATCTGTTCGCTGAGAAGAATGCTTTCCGTATAAACACCAAAATCCCTGTTGATTTCCTTCAACACTTCAAAGCTCTTGATGCCTGTATGAAGCACAAGGGATGTCTGCACCTGGTGGGAATCCAGAATTTTTAACATCCGCCTGCTGATGGTGGTTTTGCCCAGGCCCACCTCACCTGTCAGAATCAAAAACCCTTTTCGTGTGATGATCCCGTGGATAAGTTCGGTGACAATCTGTTCAATCTGGGGAGACTCGTAAAAATAATCGCTATCAGGGGCAATCGGAAACGGATTGATATGAAACCCGAAAAAATTCAGGTAACCTGATTCATCAAAGCTGATTGCCGTATCCATCATTTCGTTAATGCCTGTTAAAATGACCTTCCAAAAAAGGAAATATTTTCCGGAATCAGCCTGTCTTTCCAGCCCTTCCTTTCCGGAAACATATTCACGGATGCCCTGGTCAAATAAAGAACCGGTAAAGACCGCCCAGCGCTTTTCCTCAGGCATGGCCAGCAGGAATTGACTATGGACATTCATAGATCAGCAAAAGATATACCAGATTGGATAAACAGGGTAAAGAAATAATTTGTTGCAGTAGAGATGTGCTGGGGGAAAAAACCTTTAACCCTTCTGTTATCTATCCGCCAATCTGGCTCACAAGGTCGTAGATGGGCAGTAAAAGGCCGCCAATGATGACGGCGAACATGGCCCCGGCAATGATAAGAACCACGGGCTCAATAACTTTCCCCAAGGTTGATACAACCAGGTTCAGTTTTCGCCGGTAGTCTTCAGCCACTTTGGCAAGCTGATCGGAAAGCGTTCCGCTCATCTCACCCACACTGATCATACGGGTGACGAGTGACGGGAAAATAAGGGCATTTGCGAATGAATCGGCAATGCCCTCACCATTTAGCAGCCCCTCCTTCACCAGGTTCATCTTGTCTTTGTACACCTCGTTTCCTACGGATTCTCTCATGATGGTAATTGACTTTACGATATCCACACCGGAGCTGATGAGAAGAGACAGATATTCCGTGATATAGGCAAGAAGTGAGGCAGAAACGATGGTTTTTGAAACAGGCAGCTTTAAAATCATCCAGTCTGTAGCCTTTCTGAACAGACGGCTGGTTTTCCGGAAAAAACCGAATGCCATCACCAGCAGGATGACTCCGGCAATCAGATACCCGATATCGTTTTGAACGAAATTGGAGGCGCTGATGAGAAAAAGGGTGATGGGGGGAAGTGCCACATCCATTTCAAGGAAAAGGTTCACGATCTTGGGTATTACAAAATAAAACCAGAAAACCAGCAGGACACCCATGGCAAAAAACACAAACCCCGGGTACAAAAGTGCCTGACGGGTATCGCTGACGATTTCCTGCATGCGTTTCAGATGTTCTGAAGCGTCTTTCATCATTGTATCCAGATTACCGGTTTCTTCACCGATCTTGACCAGATCGATCACCGTTTTGGGAAATATATGGGGATAGTGTTTGGCAGCCTCCGAAAAAATGGACCCGCCCTGGATGCTTGTAATCAGATCTTTAAAATCGCTCTTGATTTCTTTGGCTTCAAGACATTCGGAGACTTCCTCAAGGGCCATGGTGAGGGTCACGCCCGCACTGAGCATCATGGACAGGTTCGATAAAATTTCTGCCTGCAGTACCCGGCTCAGTTTTCTTCTGGCCCCTAATGTGGCAAGCTTTACGATGAATGTTAAAACCGGGCCCAGCTTTTTGACATATATCACCATGCTGCCGTCGCGCTCCAGCAGGGCCAGTGCGGACATGGTGTCATTGTAGGGAAGTTTGACAATACCCGTTGATTTTTGCCCGGAGGCTTCAATGATTTTATATCTGTAGAACTTCATGCTATCACCGTTATAGTTGCCGGATATAACCCATAATTCGGCCAGCCTCTTCTGTTGTGGTGATCCCCTGTTTGACCTTTTGCACCGTAATACTGAAAATATCGATAAACCCGTGCGAACCTGCCTCTGCTGCGATTTCAGACACCTCACACCCTTTTTCAATGAGTGTGGCAATCTGCTTGTTCACGGTCAATATTTCATATACTAGGGTTCTTCCAAAATAACCGGAGCCGTTACATACATTGCATCCCTTGCCCCGGAATAGTTTTGTCAGGGAAGGATCTTTCAGGTACAGTTTTTCTTCTTCTGTCACGTCATAGGATTCCTTGCAGTTGTTGCATATTTTTCTGACCAGACGCTGGCTGACCACACCCACCAGTGAATCGGCAATCAGATAGGGAAGTATTCCCAAATCCTTAAGCCTTGGAATCACGCCAAGTGCGCTGTTTGTATGAAGGGTGGAAAGCACCAGATGGCCTGTTGTGGCAGCCGTAACCGCAGTGCCGGCAGTTTCCTTGTCCCTGATCTCTCCTACCAGAATGACATCCGGGTCGTGTCTCAGGAAATAACGCACCGCATTTGAAAAGGTGTAACCAGCCTTTTCATTCACCTGGGTCTGCCTTAAAAGCGGCACCTTGTATTCGATCGGATCTTCTACGGTCACCACATGTTTTTCAAGAAGGTTCAGGCATCGTATCCCTGCATAAAGCGTGGTTGATTTACCGGAGCCTGTGGGGCCGGTGAGAAGAATAATGCCTGACGGTTCCCGGAACATTTTGTCGACCACTTCAATATGTTCACTATAAAATCCCAACTGCTGCATACCCATAATCGCGCTCTCCATAGGGAGCACGCGAAGCACCATATTTTCGCCCAGGGGGGTGACAATCGTGGATACCCTGAAATCATAGACATTGCTTAAAATGGTTTCTGAAAACCGGCCATCCTGGGGCAGTCTCTGCTCGGCAATATCCATGTCCGCTTTCATCTTCAAGGTTGCGACCATTCGACTCATTTCAGGAGGAAGAGACATGACAGACATCATGACACCGTCAACCCTGAAGGAAATATTTATAAATTTGTAATTGGGGCGGATGTGAATATCCGTGGTCCTCATCTTGACGGCAAGGTGAAGGAGATGCCTGATCATCGTATCCATCCCCCGTGCCATCTCCACATCCTGGGCAAGAATCTTTATTTCCGATTCAATCAGTTTCTCGATGGGATTTTCCAGAAAGTAGTAATATGCATTGATTGCATTGATAATCCGGGATTTCTCCCCCATATAAAACTTGGGTACAAGCCCTGACTGACGGGAGATAAGCTGCCCGAGCTTTTCATCTGATACATTATGGGCGATAATCTCTATGGTATTTTCGATCACACGCATGGGAAGAAAAAGATTGTTCAAGCAAAGATTCTTATTGAAAATTTTTAAAAGCTCCTCTGTGGGAACAATGGTGTCCACATCGATGTAGGGGACCCCCTCCTGATCGGATAAGGTCGTAACCACTTCATATTCGGTTACAAATCCCAAATCCTGGAAAATTTCTCCGACTCTCTTGTTAATAATCTTCTGAACCTGAAGGGCATAGGCAATGTGGGTTTCTGTGATGATCCCCTTTTCTTTTAAAAGTTCGCCTAAAAATTTCTTTTTCGGAGCTGTCATAGATGGATCCACCTTATATTGATCTCAATCAGGGTTAAAAATTTATTTATAAAATCAGTTTTCCCGTATAATGTCCATGACTGTTTTTCATGCCACCGGTGAGATTTCCTTTACTCAGATCAGAAACCCCATCCACATAAACATCGATTTTTTCCAGCGTTTTTTTTGAAATACCGTATAAAAAAATCCGGTTTTGAAAACACAGGACAAAAATTTCATCTGTTTTTCCCCACACCCGTTTTAACTGATATAAAAAGGGGTATTTGGTGTTTGATACTGGCACGGCAATGTTATGACGAACCATCATCCGGACAACCTTGTCCATATAATGGACCTGGTCATTTTCCGAAAATTCGGGCCAGGGTTCGTTTTTGGTATTCAACGCATTAATGGAGACTTCCCACTTCAGCAGATAATCTTTATAAAATTTAGTATCGAGTGAGTAATCCACCAGGCCTGATCCGGCCCAGACAACCGCCGCAGCCATTGCCAGATATATGAATGCCGAGACAAGCCTGCTGACGGATTTTGAGGAAATGTTCATTTCAATTTTCGGGTCATTTCAGGCAGAAACGTATTGTCCGGATAAACCTTTTGAAGGGCCAGAAGCCTTGCTCTGGCCTTATCTTTCCTGTCTGTCCTGGACTCGATCACAGCCATATTGATTCCTGCTTCCAGGTCGTTTTTCTTCCGCATCAGTACTTTTTTCAGTATTAACTCGGCAGACGCGTATTCTCCCTTGTTCATCAGGCAAAACGCCTTCATTTTAAGCACGTAAAAATGATCTTCTCCCTTTGCTGAAGAAAGCTTATCCACAAGTTTATCCAGCGCCTGTCCGTTTTGTCCCGTCTCGATATCCTTTTCAATGGCTTTTACAAGACGGACGATTTCATTGCTATTCCCGGTATCAACAATCTGAAAATCAATTGTCTCATCGCTTGTATTTTGATTTTCATGAGGTTCATGGGCTTCATCATGCCAGGGATCCATGTCTGAAGGGATAGTTGCCCCATATTGAACAGAGGCGGTATTGCGGGTGAACAGGTTGTCAGATATGTTTTTTTTTTGAGATATATCACCCGTGTATTCGGGCGGCCTGGGATACCCCATGGCATCTGTCGGTTCTCCGGCAGTCATTGCCCCCTGGGAGCCAGGTTGGTCATTCATGACATCTTGATTTGAACCGGCCGGATGGCTGTCCATGGTACCATCGGTCTGGCTGCCCGGTGGCAGAAAAACCGAATCACGGGCAACAATTTTATAGTTCTCCGCATAATCCCGGCCGTCAAATGACCGGGAAGTGCTTGATCCGGCCTGAGCGTCCGGATTCAAGGGTAATGGCTCTGACATCGTTCCGGTGTGCCGGAGATTATCTCTTTCGATATCATTCTGAACCGTGGCTTCAAGCCTGTCATCCATGACAATGTCAGGGGGCGCAGGAAACGCATCCTCTTCGGGGGCCAGATCATCATCCGGCAATTCTTCCGGATCGGGTTGGGCCACTACCCCGCTGACCACCTGACCCTGATCCGCGGTTTCTTCTGCTGCCTGGGACACAGAAAAAGGCGTTGGATCGGAAAAATACTGGGCGCTGTAATAAAAAAGAAAAATGCCGCCTACGACAACCACGGTCACCGGCAAAAGGATAAACGGAGATAAAATGATCTGGCCGAGCGTATACACATTCCGCCGCTCCCGGATGCTGGTCGGCTTCTTCGCTTTTTCCGGCCGCTTTTTGGCGTTCATCTTTTTCAAGGCATCAAATATGGCACTCATATCACAGTCACGCTCATAATAATAACCAGTTCACGGGTTTCCACCACCTTCTGGTTACTGATAAACAGATACCTGATCAAAGGAATGCTCGACAAAATGGGCACACCTTTTTTGATATCCACATGATTCTTGTCTATCAATCCTCCCAGGATGACCACCTCACGATCGTTCAAGGTAATGGTTGTGCTCATCTCCTTGATATTGACTTTGGGAAGGGAAATCTGACTGGTTCCCCCCTCCAGCTCAAGGCTTGTCCTGTCCACTTCACTTTTGATCGGGTTAACCTGCAGGGTAATCCTGTTGTCCTCTTCAATAAACGGGATAACACCCAGCATCAGACCGTCAAAAAGCGTCGACACTTCAGCGGTAGTGTCCTCCTGTCTGTTGTCACCGGTTCCCGTGGCTGTGGTTTTTTCGGTCTTTTTATAGGTAATCGATGTGCCCACGCTGATAATGGAGGCCTGGCCATGTTTGGTCCGGATGCTCGGGTTTGAAATGACCTTGGTGTCCCCGAATTTTCTGATGGCCTCAATGGTCGATTCCAACGACAGTTCATCTTCACTGTGTGCGAGGGTCAATATGCCCTCCTGCATGGTTCCGGAAACCAGAGTCTTGACGTTGTTCGCTTTGTTGTATACAGCGTCCCAGTCAATACCATACTTGAATTCATCCGAAAGACTCACCTCGATAATCCGGGTTTCTATGAGAATCTGTCTTCCCATCATCTCCTTGAAATGGTTCACCACCCTGGAAATGGCGCTGATGGCCATGGGAGTGTCTTTGACATATAATGTTCCCGAGAGCCGGTTCAGGGAATACTGACCCTCTTTTGATTTTATTTTTCTCACCATGTCATCGATCACATCATAGGGATTCCCTTTTTCAGCACCTTTGCCCGTGAGTTTGATTTTTCCGCTCAGTTCACCTGCTGTAGCTGAATTGCTTGAGCCAAGGACATCACCGCCCACATCAAAACTGGTTTCCACATTGGTATCCAGAAAATTCAGCTTGAAGATCTTTTCTTCAAACGGCTTGATGCGGATCATGTTGTCATCCACTTCATAGTAGATATCATAAATATCCATGATCTCTCTCAAAGCATCTGCAGCCGTCACCTGATTGAAATTCAGGGTGACCTTGTCCGTTTCCGAATCAATAGACGGGTCAATGACCAGATTCATTGAAATGGCCTTGGCAAGGGAGAAAAGAATCATTTTCAGATTTTCATCCATCATGGAAAATGAAATGATGTGATCTTCCAGAGGATTGTAAGCGGGCATGACCGGTTTGATCTCGACCGGTTGATCACTGTCCTGTTCGAGTGATTCCCAGATGGATTTCTGCCTGTCGGTAATTTCGTCATATTCCACTTTCACCCGGTCGATAGCCTTTTCAGGAGACGCTGCGGACTGATGGGCGCAACCCGAAAGGACGAATACGATCCATAATCCGATTAGAAAAAAATTGTAACTTTTCATGGATGCACCATCAATCCTTTCAGGAGCGTTTATCATCTGTTGATCCATTTTCTTTTTTCATGCCCTTCTTTTCTACGGGAATCCATTTGCCAACCCTGTTTTTTCTGATATAAATCGCACTCTCACCGATTTTTTCAATATTCCCGCCATCAGGCAGGTCCGCACCTTCCGTATAAAAATGGCCATCGACCATGCAATACTTTCCCTCTTTTGATGAAAAAACAAATGTCACCCCATAGTCCAACCGGATGTCAGGTGCAATCTGAGGTTCGGAAACCGTTTTCTGACGTACGTTTTCTTCCGGATACTGATAGCCGAACAAAAACAGATTCGCAGGCATCTTGTCCGGCCCGCCCGGAAACACCAGGCTGCTTAAATCCTTGTCCAGTCTTTTTATAAATCCAAGCTCTTTCTGATCCGGTGCGTTGATCTGGTCATAAGACATCTTCACTTTTTCCATGCGGGATTGTGTGCCTGCCCCGTCTCCATAAAGACCATAAATTACGGAAACGGCTGTCACCGATACCAGAATAATCGCAGCCAGCATTCCCTGATATTTCCGTTTCATGAAATCCGCCTTGTCAGTTTCAATAAAAATGTCGATGCCTTGATGTCCGTATCAAACCGGTTTTCCTGAACAGAATAGCCGATGGCTTTCATGGTCAGAAGAAATCGTTGATATCCTTTATGCGCCTGGTCAAAAGACGCGTTCACATGGCCATAGATTTCAAGCCGGACCGCATTTTTGGCATAATCGATTTTCATGACTTCAATGATCATATCGGTGGCGCAGGCAGAAGATATATCATTTACAATCTGCTTGAAAGAAGGCGCATTTTTGCTGAAGTAAACTTCTCTGACAAAGGAAAGCGTATCCTTGAAATCATCTGAAAGGGCAACAGGTTTGAAATCATCAGCCCTGTACATTCTTGACTCCAGTGAATGTATCGTTTCTTTCTGCGCGTTGGCTTTATCACGAAAATAGGTCCCGCCGCCTGCAAGACCAAGTATGGCAATGAAGATCAGAATATTCAACAGGGGGAGTATTCTTTCGGCATAATAGGCGATTTTGTCCAGCCCCGGAGACACGCTCGATGTGGCAGACTGCTTTTTAACCGCCCGGATAAACGAGGCAACCGGCCTTTCCTTATCAAAAATAATTTCTTCTGCAGGATAGAGCTGCACTTTTTCCGTAAACGTATCTGCCCGGTCCGGTATCGGACTGCTGTCAATCCAGGTCAGGAGAGTTATACCCGCTACCTTGATCCGGTGATCCTGTTCGACCGTTTCAATGTCTTTTTTAACCGCATCCCACAGGTGTTCAATCTGCTCCTCTTCTGTGGAAAACGCAACACATCTGTTGGCATACACCACTTTATCGCCGGCGCCAATGATGATGTCCGCAAACCGGTTGTGCTGAAAAATGACGGCCTTATAATCCCCGCCCCTTTTTTTTCTTAATATGCCCAAAAGAATTTCATAGATGGGAAACAGCATGATCGCATCATTACTTTCCCGGACACGCTTTGTATATTCGTTATAAATATTTGTGGGAAGTGCAGTGAATAATATATCTGTGGCGCTGCTTCCTGCTTTTTTCTTCATATGGGGTATGACCGTCACAGGACCGTCAAATTCCCCTGCCTCCTGAAGTTTCTGGCGAACCACAAACTCTGCACTGGATGGCGGGGCATCCACGGTCATAAACCTGGAAACGGAAGAAACCATATCCGTAACAAGCCACATGTTTCCCGAACTGCCCTTTAACTCCGGCACTTGAGAGAGAATGTTCCCCGAATACCAGTAGTTCACGCCATCCAGTTCAAACGCGTATTTCACATTCCCTGTGACCATTATTTTGTCCTTACCAGAAACGCCCCTTTTAATACCAGATCAATGTCATAGGCCTGATTCTCATCCGGATTCTGATTTTTTGAACTCTTTCCCGTTTTTTTCTGCCTGGCCTTGACCGTGTCTTCGTGAATCAGTTTTGTCTGAAGAGAAACCGGACTGAAATAATGACTGTATGATGTGGCACACTGGGAAAGAAGCTTCATGAAATCCTCAAATGCCACCTGGTCACTGATATTGACCGCGTAGTTTTCCCATCTTTCCCGGTCAAGCCCTTTGGAAACCGCTTTTTCCACAAACTGGTTGGCTTCGTTCACCAGGATCATTTTCTGTTCAGCCTGCTGTTTCTGCTGGCTCATCAGCCGCGTGCGAACCCTTAAGTTGTCAATATGGGCTTTCCCGGCTTCATAGGCGTTATAGGATGTCAGAAAAAAATAAAACGCTCCGATAAATCCGGCAGAAAAAATAACAGCAGCAATATGATTTTTATTGGAAGCGATGATGACCTCTCCTTGCCAGTGCAATTTAAAAGGACAATTTCAGAATAGCCGCAGCATTCCCGGAAGGATCTGTTTCCGGAGACGGGAAATTATCAGGTGTGGGGTCAGCCGAAGTATAGTCCGCTGTATAGATAAAATCCCCCTCCTTCCCGTTCATGACCCCATCGATCACTTTGTCCCAGGCAATGGCCAGATCACCAGGGATGCCTGTAATGCGCATAAAATTTCCCAGCCGGGAAGGTGATTTTTTGGAATCAAACACAATCTCGATGACATTGTTTCTCCCGGTTGAATCCACATAGGTGACCTGGGTGGATTTGCCGGTAACCCCCTTGGGAAGCACTTCAAGCCCCACGGCTTTCAGCTGGGCATCGAGATTATCTGCGGATGCTCTGTCACAGAAACCATCTCGCCCGCTGCCTGCCGTAACACCATTATCCATATCATCCACATCCCCCAGGACCATTCCTGTGCGGTCGTAATAATTGTTATAGGTTTGCTGCCAGGCATTCAGGAACTTGGTATAGAGTTTTTTCTGCTCTCCACTCTTGATAATGTCTTTCCCTTTCACCACAGCGCCGATGATGATACCGATGATGATCAGGACAATCGCCATTTCAATCAGTGTAAAGCCCCTGTTGTCCAAACCTTTTTTTCCGGCAAATGAAAAATCGCTTTTCATGAAGTCCTCCTGCCTGTTCTTTTGTAATGGTGATAATATTAAGTGACGATTTGCCGCATCCCATGGGTACAGTTTGTCTTATATCCAAACATCGGCAAATTTGCCTGAAACCTTAGTCTTTTTTTAATGATGCCTGCTTGCTGAAAAAATTCAGGGCGCATCAGCCCCGTTGCCGCTGATGTTGATCATATAGTACCCGGAAGAAACCTGGTTGTCTGTACAGGTGCTGTCCCTTCCGGTCAATTTGAACTGAAAACCCGACCCTGTGACAGAGGACCCGCTTTTCCTCACTGTTGCCACATTACCCGCCGCAGGCACGACCTCAAATCCGCCCGGATTCTGCGCCAGCCACTGCATGCTCCAGTTATCAAACGCCCCCATATACGGGCCTGAAACCGTAAAATCCGTACTGAAGTCGGATGTCGTGCATGCGTAGACCGCACCGGCGGCAGGCGAGACGGTCAGTGTGCCGTTATTTACCGTCAGGGTAAATGTTTTTTGAACCGGATCACTCAGTCCGTCTGTCACGCTTACCGTGATATCATAGTTGCCAGAGCAGGATGAAATCGTGCCGTAGAGTCTTCCGTTATTGGCCTGGATGGACATGGGAATTTCAGATGCCACTATATCCCATCCATACCCACCGGGTGGTGGGATGCCGCCCACGGCGGTCAAGATGAATTCATAATCGCTGCCCATGGTTGTCGAAGCGATCACCGTGGTGAGGATCGACACTTCTGACAATAAGGCACAATCGCGATCGACAGCCATATCCGCCCGGATCTCGTTTTCCGCAAGCGCCCGGTTGTAGATTTTGAATTCATCGATCAGGCCGGTGAACCGGTAACCGGAATTATTGGATACCCCACTGATATGAAGATTGGGTCCCACAGATCGGTTGTACATGGTTCCTGCCCTGAGGGCCATTTGCTGGACCTCGCCATCAATGACAAGCATATTTTGGGCTGAATTGTTATTTGTGAAAATAGCACCGACGTGATGCCAGTTATTTGCAAGAACAGCCGAAGCATTTGTGATCCCATAAACATCCCCGCCAAATGTATTGAACCCGAAGTTCCCACCAGAAAACCAAAGATCATAAGATGCCCAGCCCATCGGCATCTGGCTGTTTATACCTGACCATTTCATCCAGAACGTTGCCGTTGTCTGAGCATTTGGGGCTGTTGATACTTCATCAAGAGTTGTGACGTCAATAAAACTGGTTGTGTCCGGAAATTGACCGGAATAGCAGAGATGACTGTCAAGCTTGTTTATCGCCACTGCGCCATTGGGAATTCCCGTATTGTTTCTGCCCGATGAATCGGTCACATCAAACGTCGCCCAGGAGTCTTCATCCATCCGGTATTCGGCCACCAGGGCATCCAGATAACAATCCCCGGAACAGTACGACGGTATATCACCATACAGGTCTGTGATTTCCGCCTGGGTCAGTTCGCGATTCAATACCATGACTTCATCGATCAGCCCCAGAAAGCCGTAAATGCTGTTGGCATAATAACCGCCAATCACAAAGGTTTCCGCATCGTAAATATCTGTTGTGGGATTATTGACAGCAGTTGTTTTTAGTACGCCATCCACATAGATTCTGCCGCCGTTTGCCGTGCTGTACGTGTATACCGCATGATGCCATTTGTTATCATTGTAAAGGGTTGCCGAGTAATCGGCGCTTCCGCCCCTCACCCCGGTGTCACTCGTCACCCAGCCTCTCAAGGACCCATCAGGATCATAGCAGAGGGCAGTGCTCCAGTTGGAACTTCCGGCTGCATCGGAGAATTCGATCAGCCGGGGATAGGTGCCCCCGCCGCCCGGAGATTTGAACCAGCAGACCAGGGATACCTGGTCTGTAAACACCATGATGTCGTCACCGGTCAATACCCGGCTGACTATTTTGTCATCTGCGCCATCAAAGGATGCGGCCCGGCATACTTTTCCGGTATGCACGGCCTTCACACCGCCCATGGCCTTTCCAAAATGATTGTCATCTCCCAGGGAATCCACCACATCAAAAAGGCTTCCGGACCATGTATCGCATTCGTCAAAGTGCCATTCCGCCTGCATGCCCGCCAAAACCGGCGGAGAAATGGCATCTGCCGTAACAGTGACCACCATGGTCATTTCACTGGTATTATCTGCCAGGCAATCAGCATCTTTGGCCGAGAGTATAAATGTGTATGGCTTGGCGCCGGTTGTTGTGGCGCCGTCTTTTTTCAGGACACAGGTCTCATCGCCTGTGGATACGACCGCAAATCCATCCGCACCACCGGTGTCAAGGGTCCAGGTGATGGTTCCCAGATGCTCACCGATGATTTTAAATGTTTCCTCCTGACGGGGATCGCTCCAGGTGAAATCCGCGTTTCCGTCACCGCTGGTTCTTAAAATATCAAGATCGGACACCACCTCTATGGTAAACGCTTTGGTTGTCACGGTAGGGTCAGGAGAATTGGAGTCGGTCAGTTGCACGGAAATGGTGTACGTTCCGGGGCATTGATCCAGGGTGCCTGATATGTCACCGTCATAGGGATGGATATAAAAATCGGCAAAGCCCCCTTTGGGGTCTCCTGCGTATGTCGGGTCCCATTCCCATTCCGTGCTGCCCACACATCCTGCAGATGATGTCAGGCCCATGTTAATTGCGCTGTTTATATAACCGGTATAGGGTATTGTATTGTCTGATGCAATGATACAATTCGGATCTGCGCATTTGGAAAAGGTGGCACACTTGGGGTCATCACAATCTGTTCCCTCTACACCATCATCATCTATCCTATTATCGCAGGTGCCGCAATAGACACTTTCAGTGTCAGCACACCCCGTAGGCGTTCCCTGGTCGTCTCCCTTACAATTTTTTCCAAAAAGATCATTGAATTCCTTCTTACGCAGAATATCATCATACGAGTCATCCAGGGTTTTGTTGGGGTTTTCAAAATGAATATCCGGAGGCTTGCCGTTTTCGCCATCCAACAAACCGTTTATGCCATCTTTATCAGAAGGACCACCGCTTAAAATCACATAGGCCACATTTAAGAAGGTTCCCCCATCCTGTTCCACATTCAATTTCGTATCATCAGATATACCGTCGGCAATATTTTTAATAGGTATCTTCAGGTAATTACACACCTCATCTGCTGTTGGAATTCTAATCATGTCCTCATTAACCGCGTATCTGATCCTATTACGCCAGTTGTCTTCTGCTGATGTAATTCCGATGGATTTAAAGGGCAGGTACCCTGAATAGCTGTCACATGTATCATCACTGGGATCTTCTGTCCCACCGTCGTCTCTGTTCTCAAAACCGTAAGGATCAACATTGGGATCCAAAGCCGAATTTGGCTTAAGATCCGTATCCGGGCACGGACACCTGCCTTTTATCACAATATACGCCTCAAGAGACCGGTCCACATTATCAATAATCGCTTCGGCTTTTTTGATTTTACCGGTCTGGATAACAGATGGCATGGTCGTTGCCATGATTGAAATGATAATCCCGATGATGACCATTACAACGGCCATCTCGACCAGGGAAAACCCCTGCATGGATCTATGGCTGAAAATGCCCCAGGACACTACGGTTCTTTTTTCCATTGTCAGGATATCCTTATCTCCCTAGAAACACCGTTTCATCGATATACTTCATATATCCATAAGCAATAATCAAATACCCGTTGATTTTGTTTTTAAAAATATACAATAAAAACAGAATGATGTCAAACGATAGGATGATATTTAAAAATAAATTCCCAATGCCTCATTCTGGCTGACACTCAGAAAATTTCAAATACGGCTCATCCCCGTCCTTACTCAAAATCCTGCTTTGGAATCGCCTTTTCCCCAGATCTCTTTCAGGAAATGATCCCTGCCGGAGCCGGTCCGGTACATTTTGTAATGAAGGGCATTTTTCCGAAAATAGTCCTGATGATACGCCTCAGCCGGATAAAACCGGTCCATGGGCAGAATATCGGTGACGATCGGTCGGGCAAACCGGCCGGAGTCGCCAAACGACTGTCTCACATCAAGGGCGATCTGCTTCTGTGTCTCATCATGATAAAAAACCGCCGTGCGATACTGTGGTCCCCTGTCTGCAAACTGACCTCCGGGATCTGTGGGGTCCACATGCCTGAAAAAGTGTTCCACGAGTTTCCGGTAGGTAATTTTCTGAGGATCGTAATGCACCTGTGCCACCTCAAGATGACCTGTGCCGCCACCTGAAACCTCCTCATAGGTCGGGTTTTCTTTCCTGCCGCCAGCATAGCCGGACACAACCGCCTTCACACCGCCCAGTTTTTCAAAATCCGACGCCACACACCAGAAACACCCCCCTGCAAACGTGGCAATCTCAAGATGATTATTTTTTTCATTCATGATCGTATTTTTTCCTTATCCCTGTTGCCTTTTTTAAATGAATTTTCTATAGTCACATCCGTGTATTTTTATGCAATGACTTTGCCATATCTGATCTGCACATAATTTTAATTTCAGGCATGATTTTTGAATTAATATTAGCCACCTGATCCAGACAATCTGTTTGAATGATCAGTTTTGACCCATGAATCAAAGTAAACGAATTTTAATGACCATTTTTATTTAGCGCTTAATAGATAAGGGAAATAGCAATGAAAAAAGTTGCACTGTTCGTATTTAATGGAGATCCCATGTGTTTCATTCATGTCCTTCTGAATGCCATTGATATGGCAGACAAGGGATATGACGTTAAAACCGTTATCGAAGGTTCTGCCACCAAACTTCTCCCTGAGCTTGCCAAAGAAGGAAACCCGCTTCACGCGCTCTGGGAAAAGGCAAAAGAAAAAAAACTGATACAAGGTGTCTGCAAAGCATGCGCCAATAAAATGGGCACTTTAGCATCTGCAACAGAGCAGGGGCTTTCGCTCCTTGGCGATATGTCCGGGCATCCCGCCATATCAGGATTCAGAGATGAAGGATGGGAGATCATAACGTTTTAAAGTTCCTTCATATATCGATCATATTCAGTAACATTCACAAAATAATTAAAGAAAGGAGATTAAAATGGCTCAAAGACTGGCAGTTTTTAAATGCGGCGTATGTGGACATATCATTGAAGTGATGCATAAAGGAGAGGGAACCCTTGTATGCTGCGGAAAAGATATGTTGTTCATGGATGAAAATACGGTTGACGCAGCCAAAGAGAAACACGTTCCGGTTATCGAGATGATCGATGGCGGCGTTAAAGTGAAAGTCGGCGAAGTGGCCCATCCCATGGAAGAGAAGCATTACATCGAATGGATTGAAATCATCGCAGACAACAAGGTATACCAAAAGTATCTGAAGCCGGGCGACAAACCGGAAGCCGTCTTCAAGATTGACGCGAAAACCGTCACAGCCAGAGAATACTGCAACCTTCACGGACATTGGAAAAAATAGATTTTCAATGACAATCATCTAAAAGCAAAAAGGAAGCCATTTGGAGTGATGTTTTCAAATGGCTTCTTTCAATAATCGAGGAACGAAAAATTGCGCTGGAAACAATTTTTTACACCGGTCAAACTGATAGATGCCAATCAGGTGCGTGATCTGATAAAGGAAACCGATTCTCACCATATGACCATTCTGGATGTGAGGCAACCCAATGAGTATGAAGAGGGTCATATCCCTGGGGCAACACTCATTCCCCTTCCTCAACTGGATAAACGGTTTCATGAGATCGATCCTTCAAAGCAAACGATCGTTTACTGCGCCATTGGGGGAAGGAGCAGGATTGCCGCCCAGTTTCTTGCCGGAAACGGATTTGGAAAACTCATCAATCTTTCAGGTGGATTCAAGGCGTGGAACGGAGAATCTGCCTATGGCAGGGAAAAGGAAGGACTTGAACTGTTTTCGGGAAATGAATCTCCGGAAAAAACATTAGGCCTGGCATACTCTCTGGAACAGGGTTTACATGACTTTTATGTGACCATGGAGGAAAAAGTAAACAACAACGACGCCCAGCAGATGTTCCGCAAATTATCATCCGTGGAACTGATTCATCAGGACCGGATTTACCTGGAATATATGGAACTGACAAAAAACGGGGTTTCAAAAAAGACGTTTGTAAACACGATCGTTTCCGATGTGATGGAAGGTGGTCTTACAACGGAAGAATACATCCGCATGTTCAACCCGGATATGACTTCCCCAAGAGAAATTACGGAAATTGCCATGTCCATCGAAGCCCAGGCACTGGACCTCTATTTCAGGGCGGCAAAAAATGCGTCTGATGAAAGAAGCCGGACCTTCCTTTTAAAAATTGCGGACGAAGAGCGTATTCACCTGGCAGAGTTGGGAAAACTCATGGAACGGATATAATCGTAAAGGAAAAGTGATGTCATGGGAAAACACCTTGTTCTTGCAGGCGGTGGTCATGCGCACATGGTCACGCTTCAGAACCTTCCCCAAATAACAAAACGGGGGCACCAGGTGACCGTGATAGGCCCGTCGGATTTTCACTACTATTCGGGCATGGGGCCAGGCATGCTGGGCGGCACATACAAACCGGAAGAGATCCGGTTTAAAACCCGGCATGTGGTTGAAAAATACGGTTGCAAATTTATCCGTGAATATATCAAAAAAATCGACCCTCAAAAAAAAGTCGTTATGCTTGAAAGCGGCAAGACCGTTTCATATGATGCGGTTTCCTTTAATGTGGGAAGCAGGGTGCCGCGTGATATCCTTATTGAGGAGGGTGCGCCTGTTTTTCCTGTAAAACCGATAGAGCAGCTTCATGATGCAAAACAGAAAGTCACAGGCCTTTTAGCATCATCTTCTGAAAAAAACGTGATTTTATCTGTTGTGGGTGGCGGTCCTGCGGCCTGTGAAATTGCAGGCAACCTGTTCCAGCTTGCCAAACGTCATGGGATGAAAGAGCCTGTCATCCGCGTTTTTGCCGGGAAAAAACTGATGGCCCATTTTCCGGATATTATCAGGCGAAGCGCCTATAAAACCCTTTCTGACCGCGGCATTGAAATTATCGAACAAAAATATGTATCGGAAATAAAACAAACTGCCGTGATGACAGACTCCGGAGAGGCATGGCCATCTGATATTGTTTTTCTTGCCATTGGTGTGAAGCCGACACCCATTTTCAGAAAATCGGTCATTGAAACAGGGCCGGACGGCGGTCTTCTGGTCAATCGTTTTCTTCAAAGCCCCCAGTATCCGGAAATATTCGGGGGCGGGGATTGTATTTATTTCAAGGAGAAACCGCTTGACAAGGTGGGGGTATATGCAGTTCGCGAAAATCCCGTTCTCTTTCACAACCTCCTGGCATTCCTTGAGGACCGGCCGCTCATGCCGTTCGATCCTGGAGAGGAATACCTGCTGATATTCAACATGGGCGGCGGTATCGGCATTTTAAAGAAGAAATGGTTTTTTTATCAGGGCAAGGGTGCATTTCTGCTCAAGGATTTCATCGACAGGCGATTCATGAAAAAATTTCAGGCTATAGAATAGAAAATAGAGACTGGATTCAGTTCGTATTCTGTCATTTTCAAAATACACATACAGCACAGTTTTCAACAATAAAAATGATACCATTCCTCGCAAATCCAGTTTCCAGTTTCAAGTCTCTAATTTCTAAAAAAGGCGTGAAACTTTTCAAGAAACGCTAAAATCCTCTCCGGCTTGTGGGCTTTTTTCCATTCCCCTGCCGCGTATTTGTTGGCTTCGGCAAGTGTGGGATAGATATGAATCGTCCCCAGAATCTTGTTTAAGCCCAGCCCGTATTTCATGGCAAGAATATACTCTGCGATAATATCGCTGGCATGCGGACCGGCAATGGTGACACCCAGTATTTTATCCGAGCCTTTTTTCGTCAGAACCTTCACCATGCCGTGATTTTCCGAATCGGCAATGGCCCGGTCAAGATCGTCAATACCATAGGTGGTCACATCCACGTCCACGCCCTTTTCTTTTGCCTCTGCCTCGTTCAGCCCCACGCGGGCCACTTCAGGATCGGTGTATGTGGCCCAGGGAATGACCCTGTAATCCACCTTGAATGACTTAAACCGGCCAAAGAGTGCGTTTACAGATGCATACCATGCCTGATGGGCAGCTGTATGCGTAAACTGGTAGGGGCCGGCTACATCTCCGGCGCAATAAATATTGGGAAAACTGGTCTGTAAAAATCCGTTTGTTTCAATCGCACCATTTTTGGCCAGCCTGACGCCCAGTTTCTCAAGACCGAACCCTTTTACATTGGCTGCCCGGCCCACAGCCACTAAAATCGCATCAAAGGGTACGCTGACCGCCTCACCATCCCTGTCACAAAGAAGCACTTTTTCATTATGTTCATTGATGCGTACCTCCTTTGCCCGATGACCGGCGAGAACGGCAATTCCTTCCTTTTCAAATTGACGGGTCATCAACGCGGAGACGTCCTCATCTTCCCGGATCATAATCCGGGGAAGCATTTCAACCTGTGTGACGGTTGAACCCAATCTTGAAAATGCCTGTGCCATTTCACATCCAATGGGCCCGCCACCTAACACAATCAGCCTTTCAGGTAATTTTTCAAGATCCCAGAGATTGTCTGACGTGAGATAAGGTATTTTTCCGATCCCGGGAATGGGCGGCACAAAAGGCCTGGCACCGGTTGCAATAATAAAGGTCCTGGCTGAAATTATTCTTTCCCCGACCTTTACTTCCCAGGGGGAGATCAGTTCAGCCTCTCCGTCAATACAATCCACACCCAGCCGGGTATATCGTTCAACAGAATCATGGGGTTCAATTTTTTTGATGATGTGCCTGACACGGTCCATCACATCCTTGAACTGAAAATCCACTTTCGTTTTTTTAAATCCGAACGTTTCCGCCCGTTTTGCATAGGACAGCATCTTTGCCGAACGAAGAAGCGCCTTGCTAGGCACACAACCGGTATTCAGGCAGTCTCCGCCCATTTTATGCTTTTCGATCAGGCAAACCTTTGCCCGAACCATAGCGGCAATATAGGCGGCCACAAGGCCTGCGGAGCCTGCGCCGATGACCACCAGATTATACTCAAATGCTTCCGGTTTTTTATATCCGGCATAGACCTTTCCGGCTCTGATCCATGCCACGCCTTTTTTGGCTATCAGCGGGAAAACACCCAGCAGTACAAAAGAAAGCAAAAGACCGGGTGAAAGAATACCTTTCAGTGAATCAATGCTCGCAAGTTGTGTTCCGGCATTTACATATACGATTGTTCCTGCGAACATCCCCATCTGACTGACCCAGTAATAGGTGACGGTCCTGATTGGCGTCAACCCCATGACAAGATTGATCACAAAAAAAGGGAACAACGGAACCAGCCTCAGGGTAAACAGATAAAATGCGCCATCCTTTCTGATCCCTTCATTAAATGCAGTCAGTTTGTCTCCCAGTTTTTTCTGAACAAAATCCCTCAAAAGATACCTTGCAGCCAGAAAGGCCAAGGTGGCGCCAATCGTGCTTGCAAAAGAAATCACGACCACGCCCGTAAAGAGGCCGAAAAGCGCGCCACCGGCAAGGGTCATGACAGTTGCTCCGGGAAGGGAAAGGGCCGTAACAAGGATATAAATTCCCATGTAAACAAAAATAGTCAGACCTTTATGGGTCTGATAGTAACCGGAGAACTCCTGCTGGGTTGTTTTAAGATAATCAAGGGTTAGATACTTCCCCAGATCAAACGCATAAAAGATACAGACCAGGACAATGAGGCCTGCGATAAAAACCAGTTTTCCAAGTTTATGTTTCATATGATGACCTGTTACTGCCAGAAAAAAAAGAACTGTATCTGATTCAAAGATTAAAAAGACAAATTTTCAAAAAATATGCCGATAACAAAATAATTGGCAGGATTCTCGATGTCTGTGGCACAAAACATGTAGGCAGCTTATACGCGAAACACATCAATGATCAAGTACTTTTGAAGCTGGTCATTAGATATTGATAAGAACAACCAAGTTTGATAGTGAAAAAAGTTGGTTTGCCAAGTTACCGTCATGAATGAAGAATCGGGAACCGGAATGTGAGCATCTATACGATTATAGGTATTGCCGTTGCACTTGCCATGGATGCATTTGCTGTTTCCATTGCTGCAGGCGTGTATTTGAAGAATATCAGTTTCAGGCAGTTTTTCAGGCTGTCCTGGCATTTTGGCTTATTTCAGGCCCTGATGCCGGTACTCGGGTGGAGTGCCGGTCTTTCTGTCCGTCATTTGATTGAACGTGCAGACCACTGGATCGCTTTCTGCCTGTTGACGGTTGTGGGTATCAGCATGATCCGGGAAGCATTTGGCAAGGATGATGAGGAAAAAACCAGAAAGGACCCGACAAAGGGATCAACGCTTATTGTCCTTTCGGTGGCCACCAGTGTCGATGCGCTGGCTGTTGGATTCAGCCTGTCCATTTTAAACACGTCGATCATTGCTCCGGCCATTATCATTGGCATGACAGCCCTTGTGTTTACGATCACCGGACTTTTTTTGGGCAGCAAGGCCGTTCATATCGAATGGCTGAAAAAATATGCGGATATTCTGGGAGCGCTGGTTCTTTTCTGCATCGGCATTTCGATTTTATATGAGCATGGGGTGTTCCCGAATTAAGCGCCCTTATTCATCAATTCGAATGTTTCAGAGGCATTTGTGTATCACAATCATTCTGATACAGAATTAGAGACTATAAACTATAATCAAACGGTATTCTGTCAATTTAAAAAAACAACCCAATATTAGGTAATGAGAGATAAAACCATGAGCCATTTATCTTCTGAAAGTATCTTTAAAAAAGCACCTATTATACACACATTAAAAAAACGGATAGCGATTATAACCCCTTTTCAAAAGTTTCTGAAGAAAATGGTAAGCGGGAGCTTCCCGTTGATGATTGCCGCATGTTCCGCCATCATCTGGGCCAATCTGTCACCGGAATCCTACCATACGTTCAGGGAAAATAAACTATCCATCGGCCTCGGCCATTTTCATATTGAAAAGAGTCTTGCGCACTGGATCGATGAAGCGCTCATGGCCCTTTTTTTCTTTTCTGTGGGTCTTGAAATAAAGCGGGAAGTTATGGTCGGCGAACTGGCATCCATGAAAAAGGCCATGCTGCCGGTCATGGCCGGGATCGGCGGTATGGTTTTGCCCGCTTTAATATACACGGCATTTAATTACAATCTTGCCACTTCTCACGGATGGGGAATTCCCATGGCCACAGATATTGCATTTTCACTTGCCATTCTGGCCATTCTGGGAAAAAGAATTCCTGTGGGTGTCAGAATTTTTCTGACAGCCCTGGCTATTGCAGATGACTTGGGCGCCGTTATGGTGATCGGTCTTTTTTACACCAAAGCCATTTCAATCAATTACCTCTTCACTGCCCTGTTTTTCCTTGGTGCATTGCTAATAGCCAACCTTTTATGGGTGAGATGGACCATCGTGTATGCCATTCTGGGCATATTGATGTGGTTTGCCATTTTAAAATCAGGGATTCATGCGACGGTTGCAGGGGTGCTTGTGGCCCTTTTCATTCCTGCAAGCGGCAAATATGATACTCAGACGTTTATCGATAAGGTAAAGGCATATCTTAAGAATTTTGAATGTGGTAACACGGGTGAATCTGAAGATGACGGTAACAGTGAATGTGGGTATACGATCCTTTTAAACAAAACCCATTTAAACTCGGTCCACAACATCGAACAGGCCTGCCATGAAGTTGAAACGCCTCTGCAACGCCTTGAATATGGAATCCATTCATGGGTATCATATCTGATTTTGCCTTTATTCGCGCTCGCCAACGCGGGTGTCGTATTGAAAGGAATCCCCCTCACAGAATCCCTGATGAACCCGGTCGCACTTGGCATTATTTTTGGCCTGGTTTTTGGCAAACCGATTGGCATTCTTCTTTTTACATGGATTTCCGTCAAGGTTCTAAAAACAAACCTCCATAAAGGTGTCTATTGGTCCCATCTCATAGGCGCAAGCATCCTTGCTGGAATCGGTTTTACCATGTCTCTTTTTATTGCAGGGCTATCCTTTGACTCGCCCCAAACCATGGAAATTGCCAAGCTGGGTATTATCATAGGCTCTATCGTATCGGCAGTATTGGGGCTCGGTTTTCTTCTTTATGCCACAAAGAGAGAAGGGGTAAGGGACGTTAAATAGTGGATTGGTGGATTGGTTAATTGGTTAATTGGTTAATTGGTTGAAGGAATTTTATCAGTTTTAATGTTTGGAAATGACGTCATTCGCCATTCAGCCATTCAACTAATCAACCATTTAACCATTCAACTAATCTCCAAAACAATCCCTACCGGGCAATGATCCGAGCCTGAAATATCATTATCGATAAAGGCGTCCTTTAGCCACCCTTTTTTGATGATATCTTCGGTGATGAAAAAATAATCGATGCGCCACCCGGCATTGTTCGCCCGGGCATTGAACCGGTAAGTCCACCACGAATATTTTACGGTATCCGGATAAAGATATCTGAAGGTGTCCACATAACCTTCCTTTACAATCTGATCGAGCCAGTCCCGTTCAATCCTTAAAAATCCGGAACGGTCCTGATTGGCCTTGGGGTGTTTCAGGTCAATCTCATTGTGGGCCGTGTTAAAGTCTCCTGTAATAATGAGGGATCGCCCCCTGTTCTTCAAGTCGTTCGTATAGTCAAAAAATGCCTTGTAAAAATCAAGTTTGTAGGACAGTCTCTCATCACTCATCTGGCCGTTTGGGAAATAGACATTAAACAGGATAAAATTCCCGAAATCCATTTCAAGAATGCGCCCCTCGTCATCATATTCGGGCATGCCGATCCCCGCCTTCACCGCCTTCGGTTCAACGCGTGAATAGGCAGCCACACCACTGTATCCTTTTTTAACTGTCGAATACGACCAGTACGACGTGTATCCATTCTGGTGAATCATATCATCCGTTCTCTGATCCTCCTGCAGTTTGGTTTCCTGAACCATAAACACATCCGCATCCATTCCCCTTAGAGAATCAAAAAATCCCTTTTTCAATACTGCCCGTAATCCGTTCACATTCCATGACACCAGTTTCAGACTTTTTTTTCCCATTTGATTCACTCCCTTGTCTAATAAAACGATTTAGCTGATGTCTATGCAATTTAAAGGCCCCGATCAAGAAAAAAACACAGAAGCTGAGAAACTCAGCGGTTGAGAGGTTGAGCCAGAACTCTGATAATTTCGATTTCACATCTTCACAACCTCTGCCTTTTTAAAACACAAGCAACCCAATAAACCCAATAAACCCAATAAACTCAAAACCGGGTTGATTTCCGTTCAAAAAAATGGTGTATGTAATTTTTGGTTTTAGGTTTTTAAATGACATCCACAGACAAAAAAAGGATTTTCGACATGACACACCCATCTGCCAATGCATGGCGCTGCACGGTATGCGGATATATTCACAGAGGGACTGAACCACCTGAATCGTGCCCGGTCTGCGGCGCACCTCGAAAATTTTTTGAACCATTTGCCGAATCTGTTGAGGAAGAGACTGAAACACCATCAAACCAATGGCGTTGCCTTGTCTGTAACTATGACCATTCCGGTGATACCCCTCCTGAAAAATGCCCGGTTTGTGGGGCTTCGAAAAAAAAATTCGAACGGATTTCAGCCAAAATCCGGACCACAGATGACACCGGCAAAGACATGAATGTTGTTGTCATTGGTGGCGGTATTGCAGGCGTTGCTGCAGTTGAAGCCATGAGACAGGTTTCACAAAAAGCCGATATCACGCTGATCTCCAAGGAGAGCCATCTCCCTTATTTCAGACTGAACCTGACCCGCCTTCTGGCAGGAGAAATAAAAAGCGACAGGCTCCCCGTTCACCCGGAGAGCTGGTACAGTGAAAACCGGATCACCCTTATCAAAGGTGCGGAAGCCTCTGATATTTCATTAACCCAAAAACAGGTGAAGGTTCCTGATGGCAGCGTTTATCCCTTTGACAAATTGATTCTCACAGCAGGTGCGCATCCGTTTATCCCGCCCTATCCCGGTATAAACAGGGAAGGCGTCACGCCGTTACGGACCATAGATGACGCATCCTACATCAAGGCAGAAGCATCAAAGGCAGAATCTGTTGTGGTCGTTGGTGGCGGTATCCTCGGGCTTGAAACCGCAGGCGCCATTGTCAAATATGCAAAAAAAGTCACGGTTATAGAAGGTTTTGACTATCTCATGCCACGGCAGTTGCCCCGTAAAGCAGCCGCCCGGCTTGAGACACTCCTCGCAGGCATGGGGATCAACCTGAAGACAGGTGCAGAAATCAAGGAACTGGCAGGGGATGAGCGTGTAAAAGGCGTCATATTAAAAACGGGTGAGACCATACCGGCGGATCTGGTTATTTTTTCGACAGGTGTCCGCTCAAACTCATATCTGGCCCGTGTGAGCGGTCTGCAGGTGAACCAGGGAATTATCGTAGACGACAATCTTCAGTCGTCCCATCCGGATATATATGCGGCAGGAGATATTGCCGAACACAGAGGCGTGGTGTATGGGTTGTGGAATGCCGCCCAATATCAGGGAACCATCGCAGGCATGAACGCAATCGGCAAAACGGCGCTTTTTGGTGGTATCCCCCGATCAAATACGATCAAGGTTCTGGGTATTGACCTTTTCAGCATCGGCAAATTTGAAGCAGATGACGGCAGTTTTATCGTTATTGAAAAAGAGGATGAGGCAGAATATATCCGGTTTGTTTTCCATGATACCCATCTGGTGGGCGCGATCCTCTATGGGAATACCACATGCAGTGCAGCAATCAAGCAAGCCATTGAAACAAAACGGGATTTTTCAAAAACGCTCTTGAATCAGGCTACAGTTGAGCGCATATGTGATATTCTGAACGGATAAAAGTTGAATAATAACTTGCCAATTCTTATCGGAGATATGTATAGGTGAACCAATGAAACCTTCTTCAAAACATTTTGATAAGATTGATGTGACATCACGCCTGATAAACATGGTCCTGGACATGTCCATAAAAAATCAGATTAACCTATTGAAACAACTTGATAAAAGTAATTTTGAAGGCACCAGGAAACATACACGGAAACCGTATGTGTTTGTTGTGGACTGTGACACGGACGATATGTTTTTTCAGGAATATATAAGAGACATCAGTGGTGGTGGCATATTTCTGAGGAGTGAACAACCGTTTTCCGTTGGCCAGGAAATCAAGATGACATTCCAGCTCCCCAGCCATGACCAGGTGTTTAATATACTTGGGAAAGTTGTCCGCAGCTGCAAGGACGGCGTTGGTATCCAATTCATCCGTCACGTCGCCCTTGACGAAAATCTGCTGCAGATGGAAGCAAGAGCCGCATCCAACGGCTAAACCCGTACCATTTTGATTAGAATCGAACCTATCAATCGTATCGTTCGCTTGCGAAAATAGAATCAGCATCAGACGCCTGCATTTTTAATTGAAAGGAATTTCTGTGGCCTATTCCGATATCTATAAAAGCGCTCTATTCACTCGCATTCTCTTTTTATTCTGGTTTTCCATTTTCACGATCACCGGCATCTCAAATCAGGGGCTTTGCACCAGCCGTCAATTGAAAGTGGGAATTTACAATTTTGAACCTCTTGTCGCCATTGATGAAAACGATAAAGGCAAAGGACTGTTTATTGATGTATTGGAAATAATCGCTGAAAAGGAAAATTGGGACCTTAGCTATGTGCCGGGTACATGGAATAAAAATTGAAGGCAATTACGATATCGAAAGAACACAGATCTTCTTTTCACCGTTAAAAATCCGTTTTGCAGCCCCCAAAGGGGAGAAGAACAATATTATAAGTACACTTGACGCCTATTTCTCCAAAATGAAGGCAAATAAAAATTCCATTTACTACGATTTTTTCGACAAATGGATGGGAGCCTACAAAGGCAAAAAAGGAATACCTGAATGGGTTAAATGGACTATTGGCGGCATTCTGCTGTTTTTGATCCTTTCTCTCTTCTTCGCATACCTTCTGAAAAAAGAAGTGTCCCGCAAAACATCCCAGCTAGTTAAAGCAACTGGGCATATCCGGGAAAGTGAAACTCGCTTTCGTCAACTGGCAGAAAATATAAATGAAGTATACTGGATCGCTTCGACGGACTGGAAAGACATTTTTTATATCAGCCCGGCATATGAAAACATATGGGGGAGATCCTGTGAAAGTCTTTATGCGTCTCCGACATCATGGATGGATTCTATTTACAAAGACGACATAGAAAGCGTTAAGGCCTTCATCAGACAAAAAAAAGAGGTGATCTCACGAGAATCGAATTTCCGGAATACCGGATTGTTCAACCGAACGGGACACTCAGATGGATTCTGTCAAAAGGGTATCCGATAACGGATGAATACGGAAACATCTACCGGATTGCCGGTGTGACAACCGATATAACTGAAAAAAAACAGATGGAAGAACGGCTGCTTCAGGCTGAGAAGATGGAAGCTATAGGCACATTAGCCGGAGGAATCGCCCATGACTTTAACAACATTCTCTTTCCTTTGATCGGTTTTGCGGAAATGTTAAAAGATGATCTCCCTGCAGATGCTTCGATGCATGAAAATGTGGATGAAATCCTCAAAGCTGCTTTGAGGGCAAAAGATCTTGTCCGTCAGATCCTCACATTCAGTCGTCAGACGAATCATGACGTTACCGTCATCAAACTTCAACCTGTCATCAAAGAGGCCATAAAACTTTTAAGATCCTCCATACCCCAAACCATTCAAATTGATCTTGATATCGATCATGCATGCGGAATGGTTCTTGCTGACCAGATCCAGATTCATCAAATTATCATGAATCTGGTAACAAACGCCTATCACGCCCTGGACATGACAGGAGGCACTATAAAGGTATCCCTTTCCGAGACGAAAATCGAACCTGACAATACGATTGGCCTGCAACTGGCATCTGGCGAAAAATATGCGCACCTTGTCTTCACAGATTCAGGCAAAGGCATTTCAAAAGAGAATATCGACAGAGTGTTTGACCCTTATTTTACAACCAAAGAAGAAGGCAAAGGAACAGGCCTTGGCTTGTCCATAGTGCACGGGATAGTTGCCGCCAGTGGCGGTGCAATAAAAATTGACAGTGAACCGGAAAAAGGTACGAATGTTCATGTTTATCTTCCTGTTTTTGAACGTCTTCAGGAACAGATATCCGGTGTCACGGACGATGGTGAAATCACAGGTGGAACAGAACGAATACTTCTTGTAGATGATGAAACTGCCATTTTAAAAATTGTTTCAAAGCAACTGGAACGTCTGGGGTATCGAATCACTGCTTTTGATAAAAGCACCTCTGCGGTTGAAGCCTTCCGAAAGGCGCCTGACATGTTTGATGTCGTGATCACAGACATGACGATGCCCGAATTGACAGGCATACAGGTTTCAAAAGAAATAAAAAAAATTGCACCGAATACACCTGTTGTTATTTTTACCGGTTTCAGTGATAAGATAGACAGCGAAAAATGCAGGTTACTCGGCATAAACGGGTATATCATGAAGCCGGTTGTCAAACATGATATTGCTGCAATCATCCGTAAGGTTCTTGATAATCAGGGATAATGTACGAAAAAAAAAGGCTTTTGAAGGGAAGGTATAGTATCTTTCGCTTATTCCAAGAAATAAGGAGACTGCCCATGAAAACTTACTTTATCAGATTTATATCTATAATGATGTTTTTCGTGCTTTTTTACTGTCATAATGACGCCTTTGCCGGGCATTCATTTAATGATTTCCTGGATCTCATGTTCCGGATCGTGCCTGACAACGGACCTGTCGAGACGCCGGTCGAAAGCTGGTCGGTTTTGGCGCCCGGAACAGGTGGCATGGGTGCAGCAACATGCGGCATGTGCATGGATCAGATGGATCTTTATGAAGGGATTCTGATGGTTGATGAACCGTTTACAGAAGACACCCTCCATCAGTATTACAAAGAAGGGCAAGTGGGTCTTTACGGCGAATCGACCTATGAAAGAAATCCACGAAGTTATTATCCGGATCAGGCGTGGAAAGACATTATTGAAGAATCCAAAAAGAGAGGATATGACAAACCCATCATTTATGAGCCACCCGTTACGCTTGTCGCCCGGATAGACTGGGATGAATTTCATGTGCCGCACATTGTGGGAGAAAAAATAGAGGATGTCACCTATGGACTGGGGTATGCCACTGTATATACAAATATGTTTGAACTGCTGCTCTTGAGATTCGCAGGTACATCCGGAATTATCCAGACAGGTCTGGACCTGTTCCACATGGATTTTTCGGATCTTGAAGGTATTTTTGAAGAACTGATGAAAATCGAACCGGTGAACTACACGCGCGATGAAATGATGGATACATTGGATCCGCTTGCCTGTGATGATGCGCTGGGAGAATCCTGCCAGGAACTGCTGTCAGCGATGGTCGCTTATCGTGAAGGCATTAACAAGGCCATCAAGGCCCGTTACCCTGTTTTAAAAATGTTCGACACCATCGGCCTGCCCTGGCCACGATGGGAGGTATCGGATTCGGTGGCGCCAGGTCTTGCCATGGCAGGCGTGTTTGGTGATCCGGGATCAGACCAGATCAAAAATTTAATCACATACAGAGCTATCGAAAAGGAATTCGGATCTGAAAAAGCAATGGATCTGTTTGATGACTATCAATTAAGACATGCACCTCTGGATACGACAACTGTCACGGCAAAAGACGCATTCCCCAACCCTGTTTACGCGGATGGATCGACGGACAGTGACCCGTTGAGGTGGATCGATGACGCATCCATCGCATGGGTGGATCTGGAGGAGCCTGGACTCGAATCGGAAAACAATGCCTATCTTGATCCGGAGAAGCCACACGCCAGTAACTGGATGATGATTTCGGCTGAAAAATCAGCGACCGGTCACCCCCTGCTCGTAGGCGGACCCCAGATGCGTTATGTTCAGCCGAATATTTTTATGGAGTTTGATGCGCGGACAACAGATGAGACCTTCCAGATCACAGGCATCTCCATCCCCGGACTGTTTATTGCCGCCTTCGCAGGAAGCGGCCATAATGGCGTGTGGACGCCCACGAGTGCCATAGGAAAAACCAGCGAACTTTTTATCGAAAAGCTGTGTTCGCCTGACAATACATCACCCGTTGATCCCAAAAGCACTTACTACATGCACAATGGCGAATGCAAACAGATGATCATACGAAAAAACTATGGCACGCCATTCACGGTCCATGGCCCTGTTCTGGGATGGGGCACGGTAGATGGCGCACCGGTGGCTGTAACCAAAAAATCGTATCATGGCGAAAGAATGGGACAGAGCATTTTCCCGTTCTTTCTTCTGGCCAAAGGAGAAGTGAAAACAGCGGAAGAATTTGTCAACTGCATGGAAACGTTCACTCTGGCAGTGAATTACGCCTATATCAATGGGTCGGAGATCGCATACATCAATACCGGCCTCTACCCTGTAAGAGCGAAAGGCGCACAGATGGATTTTCCCGTCTGGGGCACGGGAGAGTGGGACTGGACAGGCGTTATTCCGCTTTCCGGAAGGCCCCACGTGATTAACCCTGAGGAAGGGTATCTCGTAAGCTGGAACAACCAGTCTGCACCGGAATTCTACAAGAGTGACGGCGACTTTCAGCGGGTCCAGCTTCTGCGCCAGCAGATCCTGGCGAAAGAATTACTGGATCTCCCCTCGCTTGCCAATATCGCCCAGAAAGCCGCTCTTCAGGATGCCTATGCATTATCGTTTCTGCCATTACTGAAAACGTATTTAAACGGTTATGCCTTTTCAGAAGATAATGATGTTTCGGATATGATAAACGAACTGACCGCATGGGTGGAAGACAAACAGGCCAAGCGCTCTGACGCGGATAACGACGGGTACCATGATGATGCCGGACCTGCGATCACCGACCGGATATTGACCTGTCTTAAAGAAGAACTTGAAAAAAACCTGAATCTTGGCCTGGGAGAATTCGATTTCCCTTCCGGAAAAGGCTCTGCGTATCAGGATGACACCATGAGTCTTGTGCGTCTTCTTTTAAACCGTGCCATCGAAAATGGAAATGATCTGTCTGATGTGAATACGGGTCTTTTTCAATGCGGTGATGGCACCTTTGAAGGTTGCCGGGATGTGATTGTCACCACACTTGTCAACGCCAGATCCGAACTGGCGATGGCGTTTGGTTCCCCTGATCCTTCTTTGTGGTTGAAGGGTGCGGATCATATCGAATTTATCCCGGTTGGCCCCAAAGACTATCGCTGGCAGAACCGGCCAACTTTTCAGCAGGTGGCAACCGTTCATTAGCATATGAAAATGAAATATAACCGGAAGGCACGGTCATAATAGATGATAAACATCCGGAAGCAAAAGAGGAAATCGCATTCTGGGAAAATCGTATTATCAAATATTCCCATGAGAATGCACCGGCGATTACCGGTCAGGAAAAAATTCATGAATTGGCGGTTTATACGGCAAGTCTCTGCCGCCTTTTAAAAGCAGCCAAAGAGCGACAGAAGGACGGCCTGGAACCCTATACAGGGGTGACAGGCTTTAACACCATGACGGTCCTCATGAAACTTGAAAAAGATTTTGAAGATACGCTTGGCTTTACATTTTCCGAGTTTTTCGCTTCATATGATGAAGATGAACTCAAAGCCATATTTAATATAGAGTAGAATGAAAAACCGGCCATTCAATCGAATATTAAAGGGTCGACAACAGGATATAACAGAAAAGCTGTATAAAAATCCTTTTGCTTAAACCGTATCGACCGTTCCTGAATTGAAATTATCAATGATCGTATCAAAAAAACGATTGATCGTCTCCACTTCTTTTGAAGAAAAGCCTTCAGTCAGGGCGGCGTTGAACCCGGATAAAAGGCCGAGAGCTTCATTGCCAATGGCCTTGCCTTTTGGCGTTATGAACAACTGAAACGCGCGGCCATCCGTCTCGGAACTTTTTTTTCTGAGAAGATCATTTTTCTCCATTCGCTCAACCAGCGTGGTGATTGCAGATTTGTTCTGAAAGAGTTCTTCACTGAGTTCCTTTAACTGGCAGCCGTCCCTGTTCAACAGATAAAAAAGTGCGGCGAGCTGGGTACTTGAAACACCATATCGCTTTAACGTTTCACGATCGATCCATTTGAAAAGAATACGATGGGAGATATTGAATTTATAAAAAAGCCGATTTTTAGCTGTCACGTGAATGTCCTGTTTTATTCTCCTATGCCTTTTTTTTCCGGCTCACTTTCATGGTGATCACCGCTGTGAATACGGCCTGACCATCTGTATCATAAAGCGTAACCGGCACATCGATATCACCTTCTCTGTTCCAGTCAATATGACTGCCATCTGCCACAGCCCTGAGATCGGTCTTTGCCATGGCGAGATATTTGACTGACATGGCAACGGGAATCCATCTATGGCCCCCGGGGATAGAAACATCGGTCATGGTTCCTGCGACCAGTTCTGCGGCATTGCACATGGCAATGGCATGAACCGTTCCTATATGGTTGTGCACTTTTTTTTGATTGGGAAATCCCAGTTCGGCATAACCTGGCCGGAGCTCTTTAAAAACCGGTTCAATCGTGCTGAAGTATGGTGCTGCTTCTGCTATCATTTTTGAGAATACTTCGTTTCCTGTGGATTTGTATAATTCCAATACCTGGCTCATTTGTCGCTCCTTTTTTTTTAAATAATACACATGTGTACCAATAGTGTCAATTGCTATTTCGGATCCAATCAATCCATTGACAATAAATCATATAAAACATAAATAAAAAATATCGGGAAAATACGAATACGTTTTAGCATGATGCGAAAAAGACAAAGGCAAGGCATACAACAGACGGGCAAGGAGAACCGGTGATGGAATTCACTGCCTCAGTTGAATATGTTCGTTTAATCATGAACTATGCACCGCTGTCCGGATTTGATTCTTTCCGGATATATCAAAAGGCAGGCTTTGATCCGTCAATCCTTGAGAAAGCAGGCGCCCGTATCCCTGCGGATCAATTTAACGCAATCTGGGAAGCTCTGGAGGAAATCAATCCGGATAAAAACCTTGGGTTGCATCTGGGTGAAAAAATATTCATCTTTCCCGGTCATATCCTGTTTCTTCTCATGTTGAACGCCCCTACGATCAAAGACGCCATTGATAAATTTTGCCGATATTTTAATTTATTAGCCAATTTTACTTCGCCATGCTTCTCAACAGAAAAAAGCCTTGCAGAAATGACGATTCATTTCCACTCCAATGAATTTTCGCCAACCCGGCATGCGAATGAAGGGATTCTCTCGGCGTATGCCTCAGTGCTGCATCGGATTTCTGAAAAAAAAATACACTTTGACGGTGTCTATTTTACGCATTCACAGCCTGAAGATATATCCGAACATCAACGGATTTTCCATGCACCGTTATTCTTTGACCAGATAGAGAACAAGCTGACTTTTAGTAATGAATATCTGGCTCTTCCGGTTCTTTTGTCCAATCAGAACATTTTGGAAACCCTGGAGCAACTGGCAAAAAAACTCCAGGAAAGGATCTATTCATGTGGCCCATGGAGTGAAAAGGTTAGTAAACTCGTAATGGGCATGCTTCAGGGAGAAAAAACAGCCATCGAATCCATTTCCCGGAAGCTGGCAGTAAGCCCCCGAAATCTTCAGAATCTTTTAAAAAAAGAAGGAATGACCTATCAGAAACTTCTTGATCACGTGAGAAAAGAACAGGCCATGTATTTTCTGGAGAACGAAACGCTTCCGATCAGCGAAATCGCCCATCTCCTGGGCTATTCCGAACAAAGTGTATTCAGCAGGGCTTTCAAACGATGGGTCGGTTTTTCACCCGGCCAATACCGATCGAAGTTCAAATAGGTTCCTGTGCGATCCGGTCAATCCGAAAGATCGCTTTCAGAATGGTCCAGAACCGCCCGAATGGTTCTTGCCAGTTGCGCCTTTTGAACAGGTTTATAGAGAAAAGCCTTGATTCCGATGGCTGAAGCTCTTGCCTTTGAAATTTTTCTGCTGTATCCGCTGCAAAGAATAATCGGAAGCTCCGGTCTGATTTTAATCAGCTCCGCAGAAAAAATATCTCCGGTTATCTTGGGCATGGTCATATCTGTAATAACCAGGTCAAATTCATATGGCCGGGAACGAAAAAGCGTCAAGGCGTCTATACTGTTTGAGAGGCTGGTTACCCTGTATCCCAGTTGTTCCAGCGTCAATTGGCTCATCATGGCTATGGATTGTTCATCATCTACAAACAGTATTCTTTCATCACCTCTTGGAAGTTCTTCATTTTCTTCTGCAGCATATTCGATCGTTTTGGCCGTGACAGGTAAATAAATCGTGAAAACGGTTCCTTTTCCCAAATCGCTCTTCACAAAAATTTTGCCGCCTGAATTTTCCACAATCCCATGCACCATGGCAAGTCCCATGCCGGTACCCTCACCTGGTTCTTTTGTGGTGAAATACGGCTGGAAAATCGAATCCATAATATGCGGAGAAATCCCGGCACCAGTATCTGAAATCGTTACCTTCAGATAGTTTCCAGGGGACAATCCCTGATCGTTCAGCAAATCAGAATGATCCAGTTCCACATTGATCAACCCGACTTCCAAAACACCGCCCTCTTCCTCCATGGCCTGTGAAGCATTGGTGAATAAATTCATGAAAATTTGATGAAACTTGATGTGATTTCCCAGAACCATGGAATGGCTTTCAATATTTTGCCGGATATCAATGGTTGTGGGAATAGCAGACCGGATGAGAGCCAGAACCTCCTTCAGGATCATGTCAATCCGGACCGGTTTGATCTCTTCATCTGACTGGCGGGCAAAAGTGAGGATCTGGCCAACCAGCTCCTTGGCACGCGCACCTGCCGTTAGCACCTTCGCCAGATAGTCTTTGAGCACGGTTTCTTTTTCAACTTTTGCAAATGACAGCTCTGTATATCCCATGATTGAAGCCAGAATATTATTGAAGTCATGGGCAATCCCACCGGCAAGCGTGCCAATGGCTTCCATTTTTTGAAAATGACGCAACTGCGATTGAAGGCTTTTTTCCTTTTCCTGCAGATTTCTATGTTCGGTAATATCCCTGCTTACACCCAGGATATACACAAGCTGTCCCTTATCATCCTTAATAGGAATTATTTTTGTATCAAGATAGCAGAGGCCTTTTGCTTTTGACCGGACTGCTTCTTCCGGGATTTCAACTACACGTCCGCGTTTGATCACTTCCAGGTCATTCTGATGAAATATTTCGGCTGTTTCATGAGGAAACACATCATGGGCTGTTTTACCGAGCATTTCTTTGGGGCTGTATCCCAAAAACGCTTCTGCAGATTGATTCAGTCTGAGATATTGGAATGTTTTTGCATCCTTTACAAAAACAAAATCCGGGATATTCTCTACAATGGCATTTAAAAATGTCTCTCTCTCCTGAACTTTTTCCAGAAGATCCTGATTCTGAATCTCGAGATAATGTTTTTCAAGCCCCTCTTTGATACGCCTGCGGATAAAATCAGCATCTATCGGTTTTGAAAAATATCCCTGTAGCTTTCCTTTATTGATTGCTTCGACCAGAGGATCAAAATCACTAAAGGCCGTCAACAGAAACCGCTGGGTTTTCGGAAATTCTTTTGCCACCTGTTCCAGCAGCTCCGTGCCTGTCGTTTCGGGCATCCGCTGATCGGATATCAGCACCTGGATATTGTTTTCCCTCAATATTTCAAGACCCTTTTCGGCATTGTCCGCCAGAAAGATATCATAATCACGGCGAAAAACTGCTTTAAAACTGCTCAGATTCTCCAGGTCATCATCCACATAAAGGACTTTGGCCTTGGCGTTATTTTTGCTCATTTTTCTTCTCGCTCCCCTGATTTACCGGTAAAAAAACAGAAACCGTAGTCCCGATATTCAACGCACTGTTTATCTGTATCATCCCGCCATGCTCCCGAACAATCCCGATACTGATAGAAAGTCCCAGCCCGGTGCCCTGTCCCACATCTTTTGTGGTAAAAAACGGGTCAAAAACCTTGTCTTTAATTGTATCAGGAATGCCGCCGCCATTATCGGCAATGTCAACCCAAACATATTCACGGCCATCAATCGACCGGACACCCGTTTTAATGAGAATGGTTCCCTTGCCTGCCAGGTCTTTGCCTTTTATGGCATCAATGGCATTTGAAAGAATATTGACAAAAACCTGAATGATTTTACCGGAATTCAGGAATATCAACGGGACAGCCGCATATGCTTCCTTGAGCTCGATTTCCTTTTTATACCGGCTTCTGAGAATCTGGAGAGACGCCTTGATCAGTTCATGAATATCCTTTTGATCAGTGACTGCCTCATCCATCCTGGAATAAATGCGAAGACTGCCGATAATATCTTCCGTGCGGCGGACCCCTTCAAAAATACTGCTAACCAGTTCCGGTACTTCCTTAACCAGAATGGGGTAATCAATATCCTTTTTTACTTCCCTGATCTGAATCCCAAAGTCTGAATCCTTGCAACCTGTCTCACAATGCTCAAATATCTTAAGCAACCTTTCCAGATCCCTGATATCCTGTTCCAGGCCGATGATGCTTGTTTTGATAAAATTCACCGGGTTATTGATTTCATGAACAATCCCGGCTACCAGAATGCCAAGGGCCGCCATTTTCTCTGACTGAATCAATTGCTGCTGGGCGGTTTTCAAATTTTCAAGTGCTTTTTCCGCCTTGTTTTTGGCAGCTTCGCGCTCTGTTTCAATCTGCCTGCGAAAGGTAATTTCTTTTGTCAGCTTCCGGTTCCAGTATAAAAAAAAGCCAAAAATGATAAGCGCAACAGCAATAAATATGGAAACGACCTTTATGACACGCCCCCAATCTGCCGCATGCTCAAAACGAACGCTGATCCACTTTTTGACAATCATGTTTTGCTCTTCCGGTGTGATCGACTGCAGGGCTTTATTAAGGATAGTGGCAAGCATGGGCCAGTCCGATCTCACGCCCATGGCCAGGTCTGAACTGGCAATACCCTCAGCAGGTGCTGCGACTTTCAGATTGGCGATATTATGATTCTGCATCAGATAAACACAAACAGCCAGATTCCCGATATATGCATCTGTTCCTCCCAGTGAAACAGTTTTCAATCCCTCAATCGGTGAATTGCACAAAGAAACCTTCAATTCCGGAAAATCCCGCGATATGACTTCATAAGGGGCATAATCTTTAACAATACTTACTTTTTTGCCATTGAGGTCTTTGAGGCTGCTGATGAAAGGCATACGGGTCCGTGTAATGATCACAACCGGAAAAGAGAGATAGGGCTGCGTAAATTGCAGAAACTGTTTACGGGATGGTGTTTCAGATATACAGGCCACAACATCCATTAAATGGCTTCGCACGCCATCAAGAACCAAAGACCAGGTGGGCACATTAACCACCTTTAATGTTACGCCCAGACGATCCTCAAGAAGTCTCAGATAATCCGAACTGATTCCCATGTGACGGCCGTCTGTTTTATCCAGCCATTCAAACGGAGGATAGGAAGGATCGATTCCCACCCTGATCTCGGAATGGTCCTGCAGAAACAGCTGTTCTTCTTCAGTCAAGGAAACGGTTCCAGCCGAATCAGAAGACAATGCGCGCAACGCCTGATCCGGCATCCATTTTTGGGATATTTCTATTTTTTTCTCTTCCGGCAGGGCATCTAAAAATTTATTGATCAAACCGACCAACACCGGCCAGTCCTTGCGAACCCCAAATGCCAGGGAAGACAATTTTTTTGTTGCAAACGCTGCAATTTTGAGATTGGTCAGATTATATTTTCGAATGTTAAAGGTGGCAACTGCCATATTTCCGATGACCGCATCGAGTTCCCCTCTGGAAAGCGACTGCAGCGCATCCTGAAATGTTTCAAAAGGAACCGGCATGAAACCGGTTTTTTCTTTAACAAATCCATCATGAGAACTTCTGGCCTGAACACCGACTCTTTTATGTTTTAAATCTTCCAGGGGGAGGATGTCAGCACCAATTTGAACGATGATAACCCGTGGAAACTCCAGATAAAATTCTGAATAGGCTAAAAAAGCCTCCCTTTCTTTTGTCATCCCCACGCAGGGCAGCATATCAATTTCACCCTGGCTAGCCAAATTAACAGCCTCTTTCCAGGATATTCCCAAAACCGGCTCGAAATTCAGGCTCAGGCTCCGCCCGAGCAAATTTACATAATCCGCAGCCAGGCCTTCATAGACCCTTTTTTCGGAAAGAAACTCAAATGGCGCAAAGCCAGGGTCAACGCCTATTCTGATCGTTTTATGCTCTCTGATCCAGGCAATCTCATTTTCTGTCAGCTCAATATCGATTTTGTCTTCTGATGAAACATCTTTTGCATGGGATACGTATGACAAAAACGGCAGAATGATGATGACTAAAAAAAAAATAGCCATCCGTCTTTTGTTGATCATCCCAAATTGTTGATTAAACATAATCATCTTAAACTGCTCCAGCAGGGTGATCACGTCTGATTCACAAATCGGGCGGCCATGCCTTTTGGCGGCACCACACCCATTTACCCGGCTTTCAGTTATGAATACATGCGAGCCTTTAGGAAAAACTTTTATTTCGCCTCGAGAATTCTTATTCCACCTTGTTTGAGGAGAAGAAAAATAATCCCCTCTTCAACAATGACATCCACAGGGGTGCCACCGGTTTTATAAATGCCTTTTACAACAGGCAAACCGGGGGTTGATACATCCAGGATCTGAAGTGATGCATCCGTGGCCAGATAGACAAATTCACCCGATTTTGTCATGCCATTGCCATATAAGCCCTTGCATGAACCGGCAGGAACCACGCTTGTCGGGTTGGAGATATCTACTACCTGAAAGCCGTCTCCCAGTATATATGCGTAAGTGTCGTCAACAATAAAATGGGCATAGCTGTTTCCGGTATCATAGGCAGATATGAAAAGTGGAACTGCCGGATTGGAAATATCAATGATATTCATCATGCGATCATCTGCAAGGTAGGCATATGATCCATTCACATAGACATAAGAGGCATAATCAATGATTCCCGGATTATTATAGACGCCTGTTTGTTCAGCAGTTTCAGGGTCCGAAATATTATAAATCTGTAGGCCTTGATCGCCAGCGGCCATATAGGCAGTGTTTCCAATAATCTGAATATCAAGCACCGTATCCGGCGATGAAAAATCTCCTGAAAACTGAATACCGGAAGGATCGGTTATATCCCACAATCGAAGCCCACCGCCCATCCACTGGGAACCGCCCTGAAATGCATAGTTACCTTTAAGTGCAGTACATTTTGCCGAGAAAGCTGTCTGGCCGCCTGACCGGACAAGCAAAGGCGTTTCAGGATGGCTCACATCGATCACTTCAAAACCTGATAGTGTCCCGGAAGATATATAAATCAATTGGTCCTTCATGGCCATATCGGCACTGATATCCGAGCGGCCTTCAAAAACGGATAATACTTCCGGAGCCGCTGGGATTGACATATCAACAATCGTGAATGTATCTTTTTTATATTCTGCGTTCAGCACATACCCGTAGGCGTCATCAAACACAATGCCTGAAATTTCATTAAAAGTCTCATCTGTATCGATCAACATTGGATTGGATGGATCCGATATATTAAGAATGGTCAGCCCCTCTGTCCGGTCTGTGATATAGGCATAGTTTCCCCGGATGGTAATTCCCATTGCATAACCTGGCGTCGCTGTCTGGGTAACTTTTACAGGCGCAGAAGGGATGGATACATCAATGAGTACGATTCCTCTATTTTCTGCAGTTGACGAACTATTGGCTGCGATGTCCCCGGACAAACAGGCAATCGTTCCTGACACGTCAACACCATAGGTACTGCCCGGCATTTCCAGCCTGCCTGTCTGGCCGGGGTGTTGCGGTGATGAAATATCAACGATCAGCAAGTCATCCGTATATCCATCATCATCTCTTCCCACCACATAAAGGGTTGACCCATTTATTTTCATATCCTGCACCTGTTGAATACTCTCAATTGTATGGCAGATAACCGGCAAGGCCGGTTTGGAAACATCAATGGTATAGAGAGCATCAGATGTGCCAACATAGACATAGTTCCCGCTGAGAGCCAGCCGGCAATAATTGTATAGACCGATATTGAACGATCCGGTTAAATTGGGCAGAGAAGGTGTGGAAATATCTATTATTTCAAACATACCGGCGTTGGTGATACAATACGCATACTTGCCCGCAATCCTGATATCGGAAACAGATGTATCCGGATAATACCGCCCGATCAACCGGGGCCCGCCAATAACATCGGAAATATCAAAAATTTTAATCCCGTTCTCCTCTGCCACAAATGCGTGCGTATCTGTGATATCGAGTGCCACAGGATTTGACAGATATTCATCGTAATAGCCTTTTAAGCTGAATTTCAGTGTTGCAGTCGTGGTGCACGAAATGGTCACCGAAGTCACATCATCACCATTGATGCTTCCCATGCCGTTCGTTATGGTGCATATCTGTCCTTCGGGCTGGTTTTGAATACGGATATCATAGGCTGTGGAATTCTGATAGGATTGAGAAAAGGAAAATGCACCGTTTTCATCCAGGCTGACCGATGATCCGTCACGGTTATTAATGTCGAGGATGCCTGCCAATCCTGAAACTGTCCCACCAACACGATATGTCTTCAATGGGGAATCATCCTCTTTGGCAGCATCAGAGCCTCCCCCGCCGCCGCAGCCTGATAAAAAAATAAATATTCCTGCAAGTGCAGCAAACAGGACGACCGGTTTTGAGCATTTCATTATCATTCTCCTGATCTGTGTTCCACTTTGGGAAACTGCGTGTTCGATGTTTTCACGTTATGTCTGTTTAAAAACATAAATTGATATAATCGTCAATATAGGAAAAAAATCTAAAAGCTTACATGGCACCTGCTCAGGAATTGATATTTTGAGAATGGGCACAGCCTGACTTGAATAAGCCTGATAGTGTCAGGCAAATTATCACCGCACAAAACACATGTGCAATACAAATCGCCGGAAATGATCGTTACTCTTCTATAATCTTTAGAACGGTTGGGAGTTTAAGTTGCTGACCCGGTTTCAATGCTTCAAGATTCTGGCCTTCATTATATTTCCGGATCAGCCAGAACGGAAGATCAAAGGTCTTCTGGCAAAGCGTCCAGATATTATCCCCGCTTTTCACAGTAAATAATGTCACCCCGTCTACCCGATAGACTGAGAAAAAATCTTCTTCCATCTCCTTGTGATATTCGTATCTTTTCTCTTCAAATTCCTCTTTTGTTGTTTTCAGCAAAGGGATCTTGATCTTCTGGTTGGTTCGAATCGGTCTGCCAAAGCGAAATCCGTTCAGGCGTCTGATGGATTGCGTGGGAATGCCCAGCCAGTCGGCGTAATGCCCAAGTGTCTCCTCGGTTTCGACATTGATAATGCCAACCGTTTTGGCGCCCGCATTGATTACTTTCTCGATCTGGAAGTCACCGGTAACCACATCTATATTCACTTCGACCACCGGCACGCCGTTTTCCTTAATGGATGCTTGTGCAACAGATTCATCATTAGCAAGCGTTGGTTCAGGAGGCGCTATGGTTTCAGCAACCGGTTTTATGATATCTTCCTTTTTGGGCTTAGGCGGCGGCGGTGAAACAGGAACGGGTTTTTCAGCCTTTTTATTGAGCAAGATCGTTTCAGACCGCTTTTGAGATGAAGGAACGGACGATGCAGCCAGAAGAATTGTTTCATTGGGCGCAGGTATTCGTAAATTCTGATTTGGAAAAATTCTGGATCGGGGGCCCAGGCCATTGGCCATCAGAAGCTCTGCCAGTTTAACGCCTTCTGCCCTGGCAATCGCACCGGGGGTATCCCCCTTTTGAACACGATAAAACCGGCTGTGCAGTTGTTTTGAGCTGAACATCTTTTCCGGCATCCGGCTGGCAAGATCTTTCAGGTTTTGGTCCGCTTTCTCCGGAAGTCGCAATCGATATCCTTTGGGGATATGTTTTTGTCCCATAAATACCGGTTTTCTTAAGGCAAGGTTCAATTGTTCGAGTGTCTTGACATCTGTTTTGAAATAATCGGCCACGTCTTTTACTGAAATGTATGCCGGCATTTCAACTTCCACTGTCTTGACTGGTGTTGCCAGTTGCATATTTCCAAAATATTTCTCTTGGTTAGATGCGATTTCAAGGGCAGCCAGAAATTCGGCATAAAAATTCCGTGACGCAAAGCCAAAACTGCGTCCGTTGTACTCTCTAAGAATCGCCTCAAAGTCATCTTTGGAGGATTTTTGGGCCCTGGCCATCCCGTTTAAACCATGATTGTAGGCTGTAATCGCCATGGGCCAGTTGCCCAGCGTTTCATAGTTGTACTTCAGAAACTTTGCAGCGGCATGAGAGGCATAGATCGGGTCCCGTCTGTTATCCTGGCTATAGTCAATGGTCATATATTTTTTCCCGGTGCCATGCGTAAACTGCCAGATGCCCGCAGCGCCAAATTTGCTGTACGCCTGATAATCGAACGAGGATTCCACATGAGGAAGAAAGGCCAGTTCTTCAGGCAGACCGTGGCTTCTGAAAATCCGCTTTATCTCTGCCAGATACATGCCGGAACGGATAACCCCCTGACGAAAGCGGTCTTTTTGTCCCAATTGAAACCGGATGCTGTCCTTTGCTTTATGAAATGTCTTTTGTGTGGCCTGTTCACCAAAAAGGGATGCCACCCTTTTTTCATCTTCAGACGCAGGCGACTTTCCGCTGGCCAATGCGCCTAAAATCTCTTTATATTTATTTTTTACCGCCTTGATCTTTTGCTGGTTATGTTTTCCGGAACCGCCATTATTCGAATCCTGAAGTTCAACAATTTCATAAATAATATCCAGGTGTCTGTCATCGTGAATGACCCCCTGTTTGGTGGAGTACTGTGTGTAAATCTTTTTCCAGAATTCCACTGCATTTTTTATGCTCGGATATACGGGAAACAGGTCCCCGGATCGTGTGTCGGCTTTTGCACTGTAACTGCTGCCGCAGATCACCATCAGCACGGCGATGATCTGCATCACCCTACGATAAATACTCAAAATAAGGTTCTCCTCAATTCGTTTTCATGGATTGTTTTTTTTTAAAGCGTTGCGTGAACAGCATCCCTCTTATCATGGCCGTCCTTATTGAGTTATCTGAAGTTTCTTTCAGACGGTTTGCATTACGTTGGATTATCCTCAAAATTCGCTGAAGTGTCAATACCAGAGAAAATATATTTTTTTGAACCTCAAATCGGAGGCAGGTACAAAAGCGCATACCCGCGTGAAATCATTTTCAAAAAAATCCCGATTTTGAAAACTGCCTGTTAGATTTTTTTCTGTTATCGTTCATTCGTGACTTTAACGTTGCATTTATCTGTATTCAACGATAAATTTGCCGGACATTCAACAGAGGAACAGGGACCATGAAGTTTGATAAATATGCCATTTCAGAGGAAATAAAGAAAAACCTGAGACAGATGGGTTTTAAACGGCCAACGGATATTCAGTTCAAATCCATCCCCTCCATCCTGAACGGAGAGGATGTTCTGGCCATTGCCCAGACCGGAACAGGAAAGACAGCGGCCTTTGCCATTCCGGTAATCGCAAAAATTCATCAGGCCAAAACCAGCAAACGATCCCTGGGAATCACATGCCTGGTGATGGTACCCACCCGTGAACTGGCCATGCAGATCGGCGAGGTTTTCAACCAGCTGGCCAGACATACCCGGGTTAAAACTTTCGCCCTTTACGGAGGGGTCGAGCAAGATGCCCAGATCAAAAAACTTCAGGACGGCATCGATATTCTGGTGGCGACGCCGGGCCGCATGTTCGATCTGATCAGTCAGGGTCACCTCCGGATTGGCAGCATCGACACCCTGGTCCTGGACGAGGCGGATCGCATGCTGGACATGGGCTTTATCAAGGATATCAAACAGATCAAACAAAAGCTCACCCGCAAACATCAGACACTTTTCTTTTCAGCCACGATTGACAGGAATATAAAAAAACTCGCGTTTTCCCAGGTGAAAAGTTCGGCCATCCGGATTCAGATTTCACCTGAAGACCGGGTGTCAAGGAATGTATCTCATGCTGTAATGCCTGTGGCCATGGATGACAAGCGATTCTTCCTGGAACATTACATCAAGGATAACCCGGACGCCAAGATCATCGTATTCGTCCGTACCAGAGTGCGTGCCGAAAGAGTATATAAGGCTATGGAACGGGTAGGGATTCCCACCGTAACCATCCATGGGGACAAAGACCAGACAGAACGTTCCGAAGGTATGGCTGCGTTCAGGCAGGGGGACTGCAGGATTCTGATCGCCACTGACGTCAGCGCACGAGGAATAGATATCCCGGACGTCACTGTCGTGATCAACTATGATCTCCCCACCGAACCCGAGTATTATGTCCACCGAGTGGGCCGGACCGGCCGGGGTACGAACAAAGGCATCGCCATTTCCTTTTGCAGCCCTGAGGAAAAAGAAAGTCTTGAGGCCATTGAACGTTTTCTGAACGCACCGATTGAGCGGCTGACTGTAAGCAAACGGGACTACGCCGAAACCATTGAACTTCATGACAGGCAAGATGATGTAATGGCCCTTATCGAGGCCAATGAAAACCGGAAAAAAAAGAGAAAAGGCAAATCCGGAAAATCATAATAGAAACAAAGTGATAATCATAGCGACATGTTACTGTTTTCACATATTTAATTTATGGTAATTCAGATTTTGATGAAGGAGGGTGTATGACCGGCAGATTTGTTATCATTTTATTGGCACTGGTATGCTTTCTTGGAGGCTTCGCATGTTCAAAACGTCCGGATGATGCGTCGAAAAAGGGTGCTATTGAACAAGTAACTGAAAAAGTGGCAGATGATGCACTTCATTCCATTCAAGACCCGATCAATCAGGCAAAAGCTGTGCAAAATATTTCCGCAGACAGACAAAAAATGATTGATGAAAGTGCTGATGAAAAATAACCGGGTTACTTCGAATGCCATGCGATATCAGCTGGCTCCAAAAGGTGTCGCGTCTTGTCTTTTTCTTTAAGTCAGGATGGTCAGGTAATGGAGAAGCAAGGGAAAAAGGCCTTTAATAAGAGCACTGCCATTAAAGGCCTTGGCAAAGGTCAGTTGCCACTATTGGGACCGAAAGGCGCGTCGTTACCACTGCCATCCGGAACACCGTCACCCGAGTTTGGCGCAGGCCCATTTGGCCCACTTGCATTTATTTTTACACTATTTTGTCCGAAATCCATACCAATTGCTGCATTTGAAAACGTAAACGTTAAAACAACCAATACCAATAAAATTTTTTTCATAAGGCCCTCCATTCTTTTTGGTGAGATTGCACATAATAGATCATGAATCATGAACAGGAAATTATTTTTCCCGATCATTTATTTCATGTTTTGGAATGTGTGTCAAGCCTCAAAAAAACAGTTGCTGGGCTGCCTGATGATGCGGCCTTGCTCAGCCAGACAAATATCGTATTCCCGGAATTCAACACATAAATCTTTACTAATATGCAAAAATCGCTTAGCCTGCTATCAATAATATTGTCTTAAGGTATTCACCGATGTGTTTGAAAGAATAGCGGTTCTGCTATTTTTTATGGATTCTGAAAAAATAAAATCTATTGCACCGATCAATCCTTTTAGGAACAGGAAAAATACAATGAAAATACCTTCCATACCCTTTAAGATGCTGGCTCTTGCTCCTTTTTTAACTGAAAATATCAGGGAGGATCTTCAACGTCCCATTACCGCGGACAGGAATAATCTGGATCAGGTGATGGCCAATCTATCCCTTGCTTTATATGTATCCCTTCCTGCAGAACTATGCCCAACCGGACGGATTGATATTCCCATCAAGCGAATAAAGGATTTTCATCCGGATCAGATGCTCAAAAACAACCCCTATTTAAAGAACCTCATGGACGCCAAAATTTTCATTGAAAAATCAAAATCAGAAGGCGTGTCCATTAAGGAAATCGGAAACCGGATTAAAGAATGGCCGGATCTTCCTCTCATCCATATCGAGGCTGAAACGCCCGGAAAGGAAAAAAAGTCAGATCATGCATCGATAGATAATATTCTATCATTGGTGGCTTTGCCGGACGAACCAGGCGACAGTGCATCTCAAAAAGCAGACCTGTCCATACAGATTGAAAATATTCTTGAAGAGATTTTACAACACATTTTTTCAGATGAAGCATTCATAAAACTTGAGTCAGTCTGGCGAGGCCTGAATTGTCTGTTAAAAGAGGCCGGAACAGGCACAGATGTAAAAGTTGAGATTGTGAATGTGTCTCCGGAAACGTTGAATCACACCATGGATACACTGATGGCCGGGCTTATTGACGATTTGCCGTCACTCGTCCTTGTCGACGTCCCTTTTGACAATTCACCGTTAAGCCTTGAACATCTTGAAAAGATAGCCAGGTTTTCCGAGACCCTCATGGCGCCTTCTATCTGCTGGGTGACCCATGATTTTTTCTATATTGAGAACTGGGAGGCGTTTAACAGGCTCCCCTTTCTGCCCAACCACCTGACGGGCTCCCATTATGCAAAATGGCAGAAGCTTGAACAGTCAACCCATGGCAGGTGGGTTTCCGTCACTTGCAACCGTTTCCTTTCAAGGTATCCATACGGCCCTGACAATAAAACAAGAGCCATTCGTTTCATGGAAAAAGGACATTCCTGGCTTGCACCTGTCTGGGCAGTTGCCGCTCTCATGACCCAAAGTGTTTTTAAAACCGGGTGGCCTACCCCATTTACCGATTATCCTGAAATTGTTCTGGAGGATATGCCATTAAATAATAAAAATCCGGACAAACCGATCCCCACGGAAATTTTCTTTGCCAATGACAGGGTGGATCAACTTTTACGAATAGGCATCATACCGCTTTCCAGCGCCCGAAAGAAAGATATTGTCTTTGCATCAAAGGAAACAACTGTTGCAGGGAACTCATTAAGATACCAGATACTGCTGTCGGCCCTTTCCAGGTTTATTTTCTGGTGCCTGGATAATTTTGATAAAGGCATGCCTCCTCAGCAAATTGAAGAAAATTTTACTCAGGCAATGGTCCTGTTTTGGGAAAAAAGCGGCGACCGATTGCCCAAGGATCTTGTCATATCAGCCGGCTGTCCTGATCCTGAGAACAGAATTCCCCTTCGCATATCCTTAACCCCGCCGCACAGGCTTTTGCCATCCGGAGAAAAGATAGAGCTTGAGTTTAGGTGGTAGCAGTTGCTCTGCTTCAGTGTAACATCTGAACTGAGCACGCATTGCGTTTTTGGTAATAATTTCAGAACCCCGGATCTCCGTGAAACTGGTTTGATACCGAATCGTAAACCATCCTGAAATTGGTTATTAGGAATGAAATACTCTGACTTACCCGCGATTTGGATTGTTATTATCCCGCACTATCCCGCGTTTATCCTGCCAACCCCGCCTGTGAAATACGAAAACAATACCCCGCCGCCTTATTGCAAGGTGTTTGTTAATGATTCGGAATATGCTATGGCGTTAACCAAAAGGAAAGCCCGGAACGGCCATTCCGGGCTTTCAAGTAAACTTCAGGCATAAAACCGGAAGCCACACAAA
>JAHIVH010000001.1 GCA_018816735.1 Pseudomonadota bacterium
TATCTTTTTGGGAATTCATTAACGATAGGATAGCCCAAAATAATAATATTCCTCCCTTACCAGATCTAATGGAACTTAAGGCTGCTATTGCCTCGGCATAGTTGCGTCTTTTCTACCACATACTTTTTGAGATGTTACATGATGTGTACACAACATATTGAAAATATGGGCTAAATTTAAAACAATTCTTGCAATTTCGCATTCAATACCATATGGTCCTGAAAAATACAAAGAGAAAGGGGCTTATACCATGATTACAAATTCCGGCCGTGTTCAGGTTCTGCTTTTTATGCTGTTTCTGATGTTGGTTTGCCATTCACCCGGTTACGCAGAAATCACCATCGGTAAGTATGCGCTGGTGAAGTCAAGTATGAAAACGATATCGACATTTGAATTCACATACCGTGCGAAGCTGATAAATGACAGCCCTGATGACATCGTCGCGAGAGGGACATTGGTAAAGTCTGCGGGTTCATCAATCATTATCGACGGTTATCTTGACTTTGGAGAGGTCGGGGCGGGTGCGACCGCTAAAAGTTATGACACCTTTACGATTAGCGGGTCTCTTTTTCTTCCCTTTTATCTTTCAAAACTTGAATGGGCAATTCATTCCAATATTACTTATCCTGATGAAGATAATGACGGCATCTCAGATGAGTATGATTTATGCAGTGGAACTGCTGCGGGTGATGTCGCAAACAGATACGGCTGTTCAGCAAATGATTATCTTTCCAAACAATATATCGATGATAAAGGGTTTCGGCATTTTACATTAAATCCATTCAGCAAGAATCCCATTGTTATCAAAACGCTGTCCAAAAATGCAAGGGTCGTGGAAAATGGATTCTATATCACCGGAACCATGTATGTCAAAACCGACTCCGGCGATGAACTCCCTATCCATAATTGCGATCTGTATCTGGAGTATGGTGAAAAGGGAAGCAGATGCGGTTTGAAAAGGGTTCGCGGTAGCGTAAGTCATCCCATGCCGGATTTGGAAATGATGAAAAATCTACCCATGACGCCCGGTTTTTTCATTAACTGGCTTCAAACCGCAAGGGCCTCAAAAGCGGAAATCGGTTTGGATTTCGGTAGGAACATCGATACATTGACAGGGCTTCCCTTGAAACCGGACTTGTCTTACCTCTTCTTTCAATACACCTGTCCTGTCGGCGCGGGTAGTGATGAAATGATCGTTGATATGGTTTTCGACCCATTGGACCCTGCTTTTCTTTTTCGGGTCGAGCTTGACGGTTTTAAAGGAATGAGCACAACCACTTTAAGTTTTGGCATTTCACTGAAAGGACAGATTCCATTTGATTTTCAGACATGGGACGATGTGGGGAGTACCGCTGATATGGATTCGTTTTTTGATAAATTTAACGAAACATTTGACCTGCCGGATTCAGGTTTTGACTGGTTAGGTAATGCGTTTGATGGATTTAAAGGGTTTGATGACAATCCTGGTTTTGACGTACATCTTTACTATGAAGGAATACAGAAGTTCTCTGCCTATCCGGGTGAAATTCACGTTGATGGTTCGTTTTATACCAATTTTGACCCGGATAAGGATGGCATGTACCCGCGCGATAAAAATGGACTGGATTTTATCATTGGTGCATCCGGAAAAATGGAAGTGACGCTTAATCTGCTTGATATAGGCAGTATTGGATTTAATTCCTTCTCCAATGCAATGATCCGTGTAAAGGATGATGAAAAAGCACTTTACTTTCATGGTGCCCTTGATCATGAATCGGAACTGAATATCGGGCTTGATAATATTCTGCCTGTCAAGTTGGGTCAGAGCACACGCGTTGAAGCTTCAGGACTCATCAATGACCAGGACCATTTAAAAGATTTCTTGCGATTAAAAGGCGACCTTGTACTGGATTTTGAGTCGCATGCCCTTGACGGAATAGAAGTTCCCGATGACAAACTGTCAATTTTAAAAAGTTTTGGTCGTGTAGAGGGTGAATTAAGGGTAAACCATGAAGGCATTTGGCTTCACGGTGAACTCCGGGGCGGCTGCACATCTACGATTCTTCAGGTTGAGCCAGGTGCGATGGTTGAACTCTTCATTGATACAAGGTTCGACGATCTTTTGAATCAATCTTATCTTAAAATATATGGTGAAAGTAATTCCGCATTCGGCGTTACAGTCAACATGCCGGGTGTTATTGAATTACCCGATGGCATCAATACTGTAAGACTCACGTCAAGAGCAGGTTCCCCTTCCTATTATTCAAATGTCTATATGGGAATGATTATAAAAAGAGATGGTGTGTTTATCGGGGGGCAGGCAGATTCCGGTATCAATATCTATTCTGCTGTCCGTCTGGTCTCTTCTGTTTCTGCACAAGTCCTCATATATTTTTATCAACCGCAGTATACCAGTCTTGATCTTGCGGACAGTTTATGAATCTTTCGAATAGTGCTGCGATGCACCTTCAACCCGGTCATGTTTCCCTGTCTGGAAAATTAAAATTTAATATAATTGACGTTTCAGATATCATATTCGATGTCGAAGGCGGGATCAGCCCATCAATAGGTCTTTACGTAGAATGTGATAAATATGATTATTTAAGTCTTGGTATTGCTTCCTACTCGGGGTGGCTGAATCTTTACGCGTCAGCAAACGGGATATCCATTGTGGCCAAAGGAAATTTGTGCTCCGATATCTGTTGCTTTGAAACCAATGCCGCGCTTGGCATAAACACAAGTGTGACGCCGCCGCAGATTAATATTAAGGAACCTTTCTCAGGTTTTTTCAATAGCATTCTATCTTGTTTAAACAATATCGGGGAAGCCATTGAAGATGCGTGGTGCGATTTTTGGGGGTGTTAGTTCCTGAATATTCACTTTACGCAAATTTAAACGAATATCCAATATTCTTAAAGTTAAAGGATATGACAGATGATCCCGCACGACGTATTTATTTCTTTTTTAATGGCGTCTTTGATTCTGGCCATGGTGCCCGGCCCGGACAATATTTTTGTGCTGACACAGTCGGCCCTTTACGGCAAAGGTTCAGGACTGGTGGTCACACTCGGCCTGTGTACCGGGCTTGTGTGCCATACGACGGCAGTGGCTTTTGGTGTGGCTGCTTTATTTAAAACGTCCATTTTCGCGTTTACCCTGTTAAAAGCCATTGGCGCAGCGTATCTGATGTATCTGGCTTTCCAGGCCTTCCGGGCTTCGGCATCGGAAATAGGGGCTGGAAAAGAAGGGCGCCTGAGTACAGGAAAACTCTATACCCGGGGGATTATCATGAACATCACCAATCCCAAAGTATCTATCTTTTTTTTGGCATTCCTGCCCCAGTTCGCTGACCCCCAACGGGGATCACTGACACTCCAGATGATTATTTTAGGTAATATTTTCATTGCAGCCACCATTTTCGTTTTCGGTATCATTGCACTCATGGCAGGCGCACTTGGAGACTGGCTTACCCGGTCCCCCCGAATCCAGTTCGTCATGAACCGTCTGGCAGGGACTGTGTTTGCCGGTCTTGCCATCAGGCTGATCATGACAGAACGTTAAATCAATTCATTTGTTAAGAGAGAAAACAGGGGCAACGATAATTGACCTACCTGGAGACTGAACATAGCCAAGTTAAAGGATCGATGTAAATATCTCCCTTAATCATCCCATTTTGGCAGGAATAAGATGCGATTTTTCAGCCAGAGAGCAGGTTTTGGATTTCAGGATCATTATCCCAGGTTGTTGAACACTTCCCGTGAGGGGAAGACTTTTTGAAATTCCTGCAGGAAAAAGATGGCATCCTCGTAACGGCCAAAATATGCGAAACGTGTTCCGAATCTGAAGAACTCTTGCCCTTTTTTTACCGCAACCAGGCATATCCGTTCAAAAACCGAATATGCCCTTTTAACCGTATGTGATTATGCATTTTCATTTGTTGAGTATCCGCCGGGCAACTTTGAAGGTCGGGCGTCATATCGGTTGATTGAGACCTTCAAGGATAAAGTTCAGCTCCCATCTGATCAACTGACAGGAGCTGCTTTTCTTTTGAACGATCCCCACGTTGATACGTTCTATAGACCTTACAAGAATAACCGCTTCACTCTCTTCTTTGGCATGGCGGTTAAATATGCCCCTAAACAGACCGATGCTCTTCTGCTGCACTTCCCAGAAACTGTCAGGAATCTGACCCTTTGACTCACATGCGGATGACAAAAGGGCAAACCACCTTCCCGCCCAGAAATAATCATTTTTCGGTTCTTCTGAATTTTTTAATAATTCTGAACTGCTCATCAATATTATTCTGCCGGTCTGAAATCCTGAAATAAAAGATTGGGCAAAAGGGGAGGACGGCGCGTTTGTAGACCCGCCAAATCCGTAGAACTGAAATAGTGACTTGCTGGATTCCGTATCTGAATCTATCGGGGAATTTAAGTTTGTTAAGGACAAGCCTGAGTCAAACGCCATTTTATACTGATCGTTGATCAACGATGGTACGGCGGGCTGATGGTAAATGGTTAAAAGAACAATGAGAATCAGGGCTGCCGCAACAGCCATTGAACTTACGAAAGTATTCTTGTATTTTCTGAAAAATCCGTCCTTCTTTATAGGGTCGCATTGCGCCTCTTCATCATCCGACACCATTGCTGCTGCAGCAAGCCATTCAGCATAACATGACGGACAGGCATCAAGGTGCGAAAGAAGGATATTGCGTTTTTGGGGTGTGATACGGCCATCAATGAGGGCTGCCATTTCATCCACAGACAGACATTCTTTTTGATCAGTATGTTTTTTATGTATTGAAAGGGCAAATAATGCTCTCAATCGGTTTTGAAAAACCTGGGGATTTTTTTTCAATACCATAATCCGGATAGCCTCCTTATAAGACCCCTGAATGGTTGAGTTTCATTTCTTATCCTTGGCATCAACCCGTGAATCTTTATTTACTGTTCATAAACTATAGACAGACACGCATGTCAAATTTGTCGAAATAAATCAGATTAAAAATTCATCTCCTAATATTGATAGTCTCGTAAAAAGTAAAAATATTTAACCTGCTGGAATAAATGTAAATTTAAAAATTTTTCACTTGCCTTTTTTCTCCTATTTTGATATGGAAATTTAATATTATCAATAGGATACAGGCAAAATACATGATCAAA
>JAHIVH010000035.1 GCA_018816735.1 Pseudomonadota bacterium
ATTACCCCAAAGGCATCAAAGTGACAGACGAAGAACTCGAAGCAATACTTATTTTACGTGAAAATTTTCATGGCGAGTGGAATTATTCAATCCTTCCCAATGAAAATTAAATGGCCATGTTATTATTTTACGGCTCCTTAGTGCGACTGATCGATCAACGCCCTCTCGTTTCATATAGCAGTTCATACAACATCCTCCTTTCCTGAAGATTTCATGTTTACCCCCACACGTGAGCCGGCACGAAAAAATATCTAAATCATATAAAAACAGCCTATTATGGAATAAACCTGTCTTTAAAACAGCTTTACCCCGATTTTGATGTATAATTCGCCATTATGATTGGAATGTGTTCTAATTTCTTTTTTTAATAAATCGCCCTGTTTGTCAAGAGAAATACTATAATGCGTTCTAATTTTGCAAATTTGAGATAGGCGTATTATACCTATCAAAGGCATGTGGACTGGATGCAATCCTTTATCGATCAACTGAAGCTATCTGATATTACCCTGGTATGTCAGGACTGGGGCGGCCTCATTGGCCTTCGCCTGGTTGCTGAAAATCCGGACCGGTTCTCCCGCGTGATCGCCGCAAACACCATGCTTCCCACCGGCGATTTTGACCCTGGTGAGGCCTTCCGGGTATGGCGGGAATTTTCCCAGACCGTTCCGGAATTCCCGGTAGGCGACATCTTAAATGGCGCAACAATTACAGACCTTTCGCCAGATATCATCGCTGCATATGGCGCACCGTTTCCGGATGAAACATACAAAGAAGGCGCCCGGCAATTCCCCGTGCTTGTTCCTGCCCGTCCTGATGATCCGGCATCCGACAAAAACCGGGGAGCATGGGACGTATTAAAAAAATAAAAATTTCAGCCCCCCTCTTGACAACCTACCTACTAGTAGGTAATTTAGTTCTGATCATACGTGAATATGTGGAAAGGTGAACATGGATACCAGGGAACAGATAGTGAGTACGACTGAAAAGCTTATTATAACAAAAGGCTATAATGGATTTAGCTATCAGGACATTGCGGATGTCATTGGCATAAAAAAGGCCAGTATTCATTATCATTTCAAGACAAAGGAGGATTTGGGTGTGGCGTTTGTCCAGATGTATCATGACCGGTTCAACACCTGGACAGCCAGTGTAAAAGACAAGCCAAATCTCGACAGGCTGAACGGGTTTGGAAAATTGTTCAAAATTGTATCGAACAATGGCAAGCATATATGCCCCATAGGCATGTTGACGTCGGAATATAAAACGCTGCCTGAAAAAGTTCAGCAAAAGGTGCATGACATACTGGCAACCATGGAAGACTGGACGACAGAACTCATTGAGGACGGCATCAGGACCAACATTTACAAGCCGTCAATCGACTCGCGGTTAATGGCAAAAATATTAATAAACTCGCTTTCATATGAGACCAAAACCGCACGGATATTTGAAAATGACAATCAACTGGATCAGATTTTTGCTGAATTGAAAAAACTGATTGTGGCCTGAATTTGGGCCAAAAAATTTTTTGAGTAAATATCTACCTATTGATAGGTAGACAACATATTAAATAGGAGGTTCCTATGAAAAAATTATTCAATTTTACAGGCGTTCTTGTTTCATCAATGGCTGCCAGCATGCTTTTTATCGGGTATACGCTGCACAATGCGGCATTCACGGTACAGCATGACGTTTTATCGTATGCGCTTCCGGTAGGAAATCCCGGACTGGTTCTTCTTGGAATTTATACGACTGCGATATTTCTGTTTCTGACGTTGAAGGTGTTATCTATTGAAAACAGGAAAACAAATCGTTCGCCCAAAAAGGAAGATCAGATTAACCACATTTCGGCAGAATTGAACACGTGCAGCGGAGCCAATTGCTATCAATAGGCGTTAGGGCACAAGATACCGGCCAGACAATACAGGCATCAGGAGGTCAGATACGTTCATCCTGCAACAGGAATCATGGCTTCCCTTTGCCTGAACCGCGAAGTGCCAGGTACCCATTTTTCCCAACCCTGAAACTGCGAATATGAACCATAGAAAAGATCAACCCCGGTTTCTCGCGTTTGGATTTTCTTATGACCGTGGGTGAATGATTGATAAGGAAACAAAATGACCATACCTGGACAATTTCTCACGACAGCCATGGCTGTGATGCCGCACAAGGATGTGGACCGTGCCCTTGAAATGGCCTTGACGATGGATGTGCCGTTCTGGCCCCAGCTGCCCAATTACAATTACTATGAAGACATGTACGTGCAGGCGGCAGAGCACTTTCCCGGCATTCTTCTCGATCTGGATCAGCGTACCGTAAGATTTTCCATGGACAAGTTCATTGAAGAATTTGAAGAAACCATGGCCCATGAAGACGATCCCGCCTACTTTGACGTCAGTCAGGCATACTCGGCTGTTTATCATCGTTTCCTGGAAAAAAACTTGTCGGACCGTCAGGCCATCCGGGGGCAGCTTGAAGGGCCAGTCAGTTTCGGATTCAACATTCTCGACCAGGACAAACGGCCGATCCTGTTTGATGATACGGTCCGCCCGTTCATGTTCGAGTTTATGGCCAAACGAATCAATGTGCAGCTCAGCCGTCTGAAAACGCTGAATCCCAATGCATTCATGTTTATTGACGAACCAGGCATGCAGTTCATTTTCTCAGCCATGTCAGGTTATGACAACATGAAGGCCAAAACCGATCTGGATGAATTTTTTTCCCAAATCGACCACCCCCGGGGCATTCATTTATGCGGGAATCCGGATTGGGAATTCATGCTGAACCTCGATATTGATATCCTCTCCATGGACATTTACACCAACAAGGAAATTTTTTCTTCGAGCGCCAGTGCGATCAAACGGTTTCTCGATAGAGGAAGCGTGATCGTCTGGGGAATCGTGCCAACCGGTTTTGAACTGTTTGCCAAAGAGAATATGAATTCCTTGGTGAAACAGCTGGAAGATGTCTTTAGCCTTCTGGTAAATAAAGGGATAGACATGAATCTGATTATCGAGAAAAGCATGCTGTCACCTGCCACCTGCTGTCTCGTAAACCCGGATGGCGAAAAGACTGTGGAAAATGCTTTTTTAATGATCAAGGCGTTGTCAGGTATTCTTAAAGAAAAATACCATGTTTAGTGAGTGGTTCATTGAGAAGGATAAACGGCAAATACATTTTTAAGAGAGAACGGTACCTGGTCTCCTTGAGTGCTCGGGATGAGCTGAGATTTTAATCAAGCCGATTAAAATTATAAAAAAAAGGGGGGAAGGAGTGCTTGGAGACCCATGGTACCGGTTGAGTGCCCTCTTAAAAAAAATGCTACATGAATTTTGCCGATTCAGAATTATAAGCATGTCCTCTGCTTTAACTGGAAAAAGCATTTACCGCAACCCAGAAAAAACATGGTGAAAACACGGTAATCCACCTGCGTGGTCCTGCAAATGCACTCACCTATCCTATCGAAATAACTTGATTTTTATTTTTCCACCGGTTCTGGATTGTTTTTTATCCGAGGATATGCACATATGAACCCACAGATACGGACAGGCAAAGGAAACCTATAAATGACCAAACATTTGATCTTGATTGTGGATGACGTACCTCAGAATATTGCCATTCTCAAAGAAGCTTTGCAGGATGAATACGATCTGGCAGGGGCCATCAGCGGGAAAACAGCCATCGAGTATCTCCAGAAAGAGAAGCCGGACCTGATTTTGCTTGATATCATGATGCCTGAAATGGATGGATATGAAGTATGCAAAAAAATAAAAAAGATGGAGAACCTGAAAGATATTCCCGTTATCTATATCACCGCTTTAAATGAAATCGGGAACAAAACAAAAGGTTTCGAAACCGGCGCCGTGGATTATATTTCAAAACCTTTTGAAATAGAGGAAGTCAAATCAAGGATACGGCTGCACATTGAGCTTAAAAAATACCGCGACCGCCTCAAAAAACTGGTTGAAGAAAAAACCCGCCATCTTGAAGAGACCAATATTGCTTTAAGGGTTTTTATAAGAAACATGGAAGATGAAAAAAAGGATATTGAAAAAAGATTTTTGTTCAATGTCCATGAACTGGTTATACCCTATCTTCATAAGGTTTTTGAAACAGGGCCTTTGAGCGACACCCAGAAAAAAAATTACACCATTGCCCTTGAAAATCTGAACCGTATCACCGCCCCGTTTCTTCCTCCGAAAATAATTGAACATGTCGCCCTTTCCCCCAGAGAAATCAAGGTGGCCAACCTGATCAAACAGGGGAAAACCTCAAAGGAGATTGCAAATCTGTTCAGATTGACCCCGCGAACCATTGAGTCCTATCGGAATAATATCAGGAAAAAGCTGGGCATCGATAACCAGAAAGTCAATCTGCAATCATTTTTATCATCCCACGATCTGAAACAAGGAAACAAAAAATGAAAAAAGCCTATACACTGTTATTTGACGGATATGCAGATTGGGAACTCGGCCATGTTCTTGCCGAATTACGACGCCTGGGAAATGTGGAGGCAAAGACTGCAGGATTTTCTGATACGTCCGTGGTTTCCATGGGGGGGTTGCGTGTTCAGCCAGACAAGGTTTTATCTCAGGTCGGCCTGGATGATATGCTGATTTTTATCCTGCCCGGCGGGTATTTGTGGGAGAAATCATATCCAAAAGAAGAAATAGAGTCATTCCTGCATCGTGTTGAGAGGAAAAAAATCCCCATTGCTGCAATCTGTTCAGCCACAACGGTTTTGGCCCGAACAGGCCTTCTCAAGGAAAGAAAACATACCAGCAATTCGCTGGCATATCTGTCGAAAATGGTTCCCGGCTATGCTGACCGTAACAATTATGTTCAAACCATGGCCATCCGCGACCGTCATATCATTACGGCAAGCGGACTGGGGTCTGTGGACTTCACCATGGAAGTGTTAAAAGAACTTGATCTTGGAACGCCGGCAATGAGATCGACCTGGTATGATGCATTCAAACACGGCAAATATCCTGAAAATTTACCACATGAATAAAAGATAAAGACGTCGAACAACTCGTGCCCCTTTAAGAAAAGATTCAGGTTTGGCCTTTAAGCAATTTCAGGATATCTTTAACCGCGGCTGCATTTTCAGCCAAATAGATCGTCAGCTTTTCCAGGGCATTTTCACCGATCCGGATTGGGGCCAGCTCAATTAATTCAGCCAGCTCTGCCGCTGCCTCCATAATCCGGTCATGGGCATCCGCTTCTTTTTTGGATACAACAGTCATATCGATATCTAAGCCGCCTTGATTTTGGCTTTAGCTCTGGCATCCGGGGCTTTGTCTTTATCTTCTGCCGGTTTGGTCTGGGATTTGGGTTTGTTTACATCACTCGGTGCGGGATTTATCGGCTTAACGGATTTCAATATTTGCAATACAGCCATTGCGTTTTTTGCGAGATAGATTGAAATATCATCGATGGTCTTGGGATCGACATCGATTTGCAGATCCCCCTGTTTCATCAGGGCACCCAGGCCTTGCGCCGCATCCAGCAAGTTGTCGTAAGCTTCAGCCTCTTTTTTGTTCGTAAAGGTTTGCTCAAGTTCCACATTATCCCTAACCACAACATATTTAACAATTACAGCCATTGTTTTAAAATCCTCCTTTTTTCGTTTTGTCTTTATTCCGGGCCGTTAGATGTGATCACGCGTGCAAATTCTCCGCATTTAAAAAACGGATAAAAATAAAAACGTATTTTGGCTTCGATTTTTACCATTCTTTAACTATTTATCAAACCATTTTATATTTTTCGACATATTTAGTCGAACCCAGGCCGTTTTACTCCGGGCCACCTGGCCATTGATCCATTAAAGGTCGACTCCGGCAGGTCTGCGAGCCCTCGAACGCTTTAATCATCTAGTCCTGCAGGCGTCCCTGTCCATTTTTTTGCCAGTTTGACTGTGTGCGTAACGGACTTGGCAAGGGGCGGATATTTATAGATATCATATAATGGTACATACCCCCGTACATCTTTCCATAACTCTTGTTTCATCACGGTAATGCCCAGAATTTCAAGTTCGGTTTTGATAACATAATAACCTGTAATATTGATCTCCGTACCAGGGATAAGCACATCCATCCAATCGATTTCAGCATCAGTGGCATCTGTCAGTTCGCGCCACCCCAGATCGCCAAGTTCAGCAAGAGGCATGGGGATATCTGAAATATCCACTGGTAATTCATACGTATAATTGTCCGCAACTATTGTATCCGAAGGATCATCTATATCGGCCGGAACATAAGCCACAACAACGGCATTAAAAACCACAGGAATAAAATCCATTAATGTTGTCATGCTTGACCATGTTTTACCCAAAACAAGCGGGTAGTCAAATATGATAATTTCATCATCAAACTCAAGGCCTGGCATTCCAACACTATACCAGGTCATCCCCTCGTTGTTTTCATTATAGGGGTCCATGAAGTCTGTATCCACGTCTTCAATATCGTATGGCTGGACTCTCACATACTGTTCAGTATCAACGGTTTCAGGCGATGTCTCTGACAGCCACGTATTGATGCCGTAATACGCTTCTGTGGTTGATGCATAATATTCGTCAGCCCCCTGCCCGTAACCACCCATATATGTATAAGTATCCCCTGCTGTTTGATAAATATATCGTTGTTTCCATTTAAACCACTGGGCAGGGGAAGTCATAATGGGGCATGCTTCCGGAAAAGTATCAGGATATGTCACGACCTGCTCCTTGCATCCGGATAGAATCAATAGCGAACATATAGCAATACAGGTCAATAGCGCATACCTCATGAGATACCTCCTTTGTGTCTGAAAGAATGGATGATTTATCTTAAAAACCTATATTTTCAGGTCGTGAAAAGTCAAGATGTTTCTCGTGCCTGAACATATCGGACATATGAAATAATCAAATCAGAAAAACAGGCGGTTCATCCCCACATCCGTGGGGAACATAGATAGTTCGATTGAGGGTACTGACATTCGTGCGGTTCATCCCCACATCCGTGGGGAACATCGGGGCCATTGTCCCGTCAAGCAGATCGCTTACGGTTCATCCCCACATCCGTGGGGAACATAGGTTCGAGGGCCTTGAGGAGAGGGCAAGGATCGGTTCATCCCCACATCCGTGGGGAACATCGAATATCGATGAACTGAAATATGATGAACTCCGGTTCATCCCCACATCCGTGGGGAACATTATGCAGGCTATTTTGACAACACGGTGGCAGGCGGTTCATCCCCACATCCGTGGGGAACATATCACGTTTCTGTGCTTTCCAAAATGCCATTTCGGTTCATCCCCACATCCGTGGGGAACATCGGAAATGGTATAGGAATTGTAAGGGCATATACGGTTCATCCCCACATCCGTGGGGAACATAAATACCCATAATGCCTTCCTCCTTTTCAATGCGGTTCATCCCCACATCCGTGGGGAACATATAAGCCGCAAGGGATAGGCCAGCACATCATCCGGTTCATCCCCACATCCGTGGGGAACATTCCGCAACAAACACGTTGACGTATGGCAGCCACGGTTCATCCCCACATCCGTGGGGAACATAACCCAAATCGATCCGGCAGGCAGTCGCCAAACGGTTCATCCCCACATCCGTGGGGAACATAGCACCCATTTTAATCCCATATGCGGGAAGGCCGGTTCATCCCCACATCCGTGGGGAACATCCAACTTTATAATCCCTATGGGTGAGGGCCTCCGGTTCATCCCCACATCCGTGGGGAACATTATAGCAGCAAATGCTAATAAGATGCGTCTATCGGTTCATCCCCACATCCGTGGGGAACATGATTTGGACTTCGATTGAGGCTTCGATTGAGGCGGTTCATCCCCACATCCGTGGGGAACATCATATCAGAATGTCTAGAAGGGAGACATTTTCCGGTTCATCCCCACATCCGTGGGGAACATACTTCCTGGAACTCTTTGTTTTTAGAAATATTTTTTAATGTTCAATTTTTTACCGGCATTTTTCATGCGTTTTAACCATTTTTATTTGATTGTCAAAGAGCTGTTTTTTGTTTCATTATTGTCCTGATCCGGCGGCAAGAATGATACGAGCCGGAGACCATCATAATCAATGGGAATCCGGCGGTTTTTTCCATAGGTCTGAAAATCAAAGCCCGATTCATTTGGCGCAGCCCATGCCATGGCCACATTGCCATCTTCGGCAAGAGCTAAAATCTGATCCCAGATCATTTCCCGAATGCGCCTTGACACATCTCCGACATATACGCCTGCTCGAATCTCCAAAAGCCAGATGGCCAGTCTTCCGCGTAATCTTGGGGGAACTGCTTCTGTTACGACAACCAGCATGCTCATATCAGGCGCTCCTGTGTCCCTGATCCCCGATTTTTTCAGGCTCAGGTATTGCCGGAGGTTGGGCATCTTCAGGAGGTGGGGGTGGTTCAACGCCACCTGCTGAAAGGATGTCTTCTATTCCCGGTATAATTTTTTTCAGCAATCGCGTTTGCCGGAAAACATCCCGGCATGCAACTCGTACTTCCCTGTCCGCTCTTGACGGATTTTTTTTGGCAACCTGAAAAGCCACAGGAACCACCGTATCAAATTTATAGATATCTGCAATATCATAAACAAATGACAAAGGTTTTCCCGAATGAAGAAACCCTACTGCCGGAGCATACCCGGCGGCCAGAATGGCGGCTTCAGTAACCCCATAAAGGCATGACGTTGCCGCACTCAGACACCTGTTTACAACATCACCTGCTGCCCAATCCTTTGGATCATATCGCCTGCCTTTCCACGGCACCTTGTACTGATTTGCCAGAAGCTCATATATTTTTTTGACCCGAGCCCCTTCTATTCCCCTTAACTGATCCACACTTCTCCGCTCCGGCGGCTTTTCACCAAAACGGATTTCAAACATTTTTCGAACCACCTTAAGCCGCAAATCTTCATCCAAAGCAAGTTTGGCCTGATACAACAGTTTATCCGCACGGGCACCGCCGGGCTGACCCGAGGAATAAAGCCTCACACCGGCCTCGCCAACCCAGATCAAAAGGGTTCCGGTTGTTGCAGCCAGTTTTACCGCCGCATGGCTGATTCGTGTCCCCGGCTCAAGCATGATGCAGGCAACCGAGCCCACCGGAATATGCTTTCGTTCGCCATGGACATCATCAACCACCACAAATGCCCCGTCCTTCACATCTATCTGGCCATAGTATACAAAAATCATGGAAATACGATCCTTGATCGGTATGGGTTTAAGAGGAACAAAGGGAGCATCACTCATTAGCGGTGTCCTCATTTTCTATCTTTTTTTCGAGCTCGATCAATTGCCGCTCCTTTTTGATTTCAGATGCCAGTTCTTCTTCGCTTGGCAAATAAAGCTTGTAGCGTGACGCAAAAATCTGATTATTTCCTTCAGGCAGGGTATATCGCACCACAGCTTCGCTCTTTTCCGAACAAAGAATGATGCCTATAGGCGGATTTTCATCTTCGGATGTAAGGTCGCGATGATAGTAGTTCACGTACATCTGCATCTGACCTATATCCTGATGTGTCAGATCACCCATTTTAAGATCAATTAGCACAAAACTTCGGGTTAACCGGTTGTAGAAAACAAGATCAATATAAAAATGCCGTCCATCTAAAGTAATCCGTTGCTGACGCGCCATAAAAGCGAACCCCTTTCCAAGCTCCAGGAGAAATTGCCTCAGCTTATCAATAAGGGCCGTTTCAAGGTCTTTTTCGTAAAAATGATCATTCTGTTTTATACCGGTAAACTCAAGCACATAAGGGTCCTTCACCAGGTCGGCAGGCTGATGAACTTCATGACCTTTTTGGGCAAGCTCCATAACCCCCGACTTGTCACGCGAAAGGGCCAACCGCTCAAACAACAATGAGTTGATTTGTCTTTCGAGCTCACGTGTGGACCATCTGGCGTTCACCGCTTCTTTTTCATAAAACGCACGAGCTTCAGGCTTCTCCACCCTCAAAAGGATACGATAATGGGTCCAGGTCAATTCTCGACGCACTGCGTCGAGAATTGGGTATGCATTGTAAAAAGCTCTCATATTCCATAAATTTGAAGTATCGAACCCTTTACCGAATTCCTGTGTCAATTTCTTCGAAAGGTCCTGAATAACCCTTTTCCCATACGCGGCCCGCTCTTCTCCTTTCTGTTCCTCTTCTACAAGCACACGCCCGATTTCCCAGTAACAACACACCATTTCATGATTGACAGCCTGCCATGCACGTGAACGCGCCTGAGTAAGAATGTCATGGATTTGTTTATATATACGCTGGTTCGTTTTTTTGGGGCTTGTTTCAGACATGTTTTAACTCCCATTCAGATTTTATAGATTTGGGTATGGGAATGGACTGGATGATTCGGAAACGAACTTCGATGTTGGGGAAATCATTTTTTCCCATCTTGTCATCAGACATGGAGGACTTCAAGCCCTGACAAAATGTCACGACTTCGCTTCCTTCCTCCTTGAGCCTTTGCTTCAGTTTCCGCCAATATGCCCCGGCATCCTGACTTTCCATGAGCACTCCACACACATCCACCACCGAAAACCACCACTAGTCATTGTATAACGTTCGCCTTATCTCTTTGCCTTTGAAGACCGCAACCTTTGTACCCTATTAATCCATTTCATCAGAAGCCACTGAAAACAGCCAGACTTATATATCCTCTGTATGTCATTATGAAAATAATCTTTTCGTAATTATTAAAGATAAAAGTAAAAGCCCCTATTTATTTTGTGCTTCGAATATTTTGATTCTTCTTTGGTTTCGCACACGTTTTTCTATCGCAAAATCTATTGGGATATCCATTAGCGTGTCCGTGCCATTTTCAAAGGATTTCACCTCTTTTTGATGAGTAAAGCAGGTGATTGCTTTTCCTCCAAGAAGGTCATTGCTTACTTCCTCCAAATTTGAATAAATCCCTGAAAATACTGGTGCACTAGGGATGCAGCCTTTTCTACCCAGCCATACGCCCCAAGTCGGATTTGTCAGTTTTTCTTTTAAATCTTCGGTAACCTCAGAATCCACTTATAGTAATACAAAAAAATCAGCGTCACAGATATACTGGCGATAGGTTATTACGGCGTTGTCGTTTGATTTCCCCGATGCAGTCTTGGTTTTTTCAACAGTGTGGAAATCTTCAATACGCCTAACGCTGACTGGCCAGCATTTTTCACCTGCTGTTTGTTTGCGTGTCAAGGCGATTGAAATCATGGGACAATCTGCCATTCTTTCTAAAAACAGCCGTTCTTCTTCAGAACCTCGATCCAGGCCTTTAGCCGCACAGCATAAGCCAAGGACAGCACTTTTAGTGGGGAACAGGCCTGAGTTCCGATACGTATATTCACTATTATTTCCCCAGGATTGCAAAACGCCACACAGCCTCAATGCAAGGAATTTAGTCGACATGTTTCACCATCTCTTTGATAAACGTGTCAATATCCTTCTCCGGAATTTCCGACCGCCCCAATTCTTGCAGTTTCCATATTTTCTTCTGGCTTTCTTCTTCTTTTTTCAGTTTTTCTATTGACGCTTTCATAATTCCGTTTCCCGACCAAACCGGTTCTTCAAAAGCATTGATAAACTGGATTGGATGTCCTTTTCCACGGACAATACCCAACACATAACTGGGCCGAGTGTATCCATTCATCGAATTTTTTCTCCCTGAATTGGATTGCGTCATTCCCGGGACTGCCTCCAATGTTGCCTGAATAAAGGCAGACACAACCTGTTTGCGTTCCTCGACAGTCATGCATTCAAGATGTTTTTTGTCTTTGAGCATGTCCAGGTTGAGCGCTGAGAATCGATAATAGACGGATGAGTTGAACTCCAGAGTCCCTGTCATCCCTGCCCCGGAGTCTTCCTGCTTTTGCCAGTCATCCACTGCTGCAAAAAAATCCAACTCGTTATCTACTTTGTGGGTTGAAATTGGATGGTTGAACATGGCCGCACCTTCTATGGTTAAAGAATGATCGCTGGCCACCATTCGTCCGAACATAGAGATATCTGCTGCGTCTTTATAGATGGTAGCATCTATATTTTTAGCAGCATCTTTAGTTCTTCTTTTCGTCTTTTCCTTATATTTTTTATCATCATCCGGTATATCACCTTTTTCTTTAGAGATTTTGTCATACTCCAGTGCCAGATGTTCTATCTCAGCATTGCTGGTAAAAAATATCGTTTTCACCTTATTTTCATTTTCGGAATCTAAAGAAGCCAGTGAACCAGCAACTTCTTTTGCCCACTTCAAAGATATTTGCTCAGTGTTTCCCAATTTTATAAATGCTTCCCTCAATGGTTCAATTATTAGACGGCTTCTTTTACCCTCAAAATACGGGCAGATTTCATGAGCATATTCACGTATGGCTCTCTTCCAGCTTTGGCTAGATACTCGCGCCCGTTGAGTTCCTCCGAAAAAGGCGGTTTTAGGCGACCCCAAGTCGTCACGATTTAAGCAGGTAACGGGAACGGATTGTAATATATGCAGTTCTAAATGTTTCATCGCTTTCTCCTCTATTGATTTATTAAAAATTTAAAGGTTTAATCATCAACATTCCAAAACCGAATCCTTTGGCCGTGCCAATGCCTTCATGAAATGCTTTTTGAAAGACTACCTTATCAGTAACATGCAGAATGCCTTGAAAACGCACACCAATGTGTAAACCAGTATCGCCATTACGTTTGAATCGATGGTTGACAGGTTTGTCTATTCGTAATGGCACGTCATCAACAAGTGTAAAACCATGATCCTTACCTTTCCTTTTCAGCCAATCGACTTGTGATGCATGGTCCATAAGGGTCAGACGGTGGCCATTCTTGGTAAATCCACCTCTACCATCCGGTTTTTTAACAGAACGGGTGGGATTGGCATACAAATCAAAAAAATAGCTGGCCTGCGACAAATAGCTTTCATCGATGGCAATACACACCCATTGATCATAACTGCACCACGACGGTCTTGCAGGTTCATATTTTGATAACACTAGTAGTTCCGTATGCTTTGTTTTTTGAATATAACGGCTTAAAAAGGGAGTAGGGCCTTTTTTTTCTTCTGGCTTGCTGTTTCTTTCTTTTAATTCCGGATGGTGCTCAAACAAAGTCCAGGCTTTTTTGTGCCAAGCGTAATTATCGTGAATTTTTTCTCTGGCAAGTTGTTCATAGCCAATTGTTAATTTAATCAGTTTGATCATTGACACCTCCTGTCATGTCGGCTGCGTCTTCACTTTGTAATTCAGAGTTAATCTTCCAGAAGGCCTTTCCCCATTTGAGTTTCACTTTTTCTTTTTTATATGGTGATTGCCAGCCAAACAGATCCCTTGCCAATTGAATATAATTGACAGGAATTTCTTCTCTTTTGGCCCGTAACACCAGACGCCTGACCCGTGAAAATATTTCTTCCCCTCTTGCAGCCATTACATACTGGAAATTCCTGGAAATCGGCCCTGACTCTCCTTTAAAAATTTTTTCTTTTTCTTCATTGTCCAAAAGCAGATAGCAAAGGTCACCGAAATTTCCTTTTGTAGTAGTTTTTGTGTGGTGTCCGTAAAGCCCCGCTACTGTCTGTAACAATTTGATTTGATAAGGATTGTTAAAATTCATAAATCGGCTTAGTAGCGGCCATGTGGTGTGAGCCTGATTGTCGATCAAACCACGGCGCAAGGTGGCCAATTTGCCTCTGTCATCAGACATTTTCTCTAAGGATTGCACAAAATTTTCTTCAAACGTTTGGCTCATATGTTCCCTCCATATTTAAGATTCAGACCGATTTAGTATACGCCATCCCCAGACATATGCTTTCATCTGGCGAGGGCTTCCCTGGGAGCAGAGTATCCGATAGGTTTCTTTTGCGGCATATTGTATTGCATCATGCCATTTTTTCTTGGACCCCTCTCGTTCCTGGTCGTGATCCGTGTCGAGTAAAAAAATATACTGCGCTAACAAGTGGCGTTGTGTTTCTATTAGAGTCCAGTAGTGGTTTGTAGCTTTTTGCCTGAAAAGATAACGTTGTTTTCTGTCATGTTTTGTTGTTTTTTTCTCTAAGACACGCTTTACAAGACCTTTCCACTCATCATCAAGTAAAACTCTATATTTTTCTACAGCTCTGAATAGTTCATAAGACTTATCCTGGCAGATTTTAATATTGGATTCATAAACTTCTTGTTTATGCTTGCTCATCATATAAGCAGGAATGTGAATTCTTGAATCTATAAGATCCAGTACTTTAGCGGCATTTTCTGGATCTCGTGTTTGGCCGAGAACGACTAAATCACAACTTTCAGTTCTATTGAGATATCGTAAAGGCAATGCACCTCCCAAGGATTTTTTTTCGCGATTTGCAATAAGGGCCGTTATTTCTCTCCAGGGGATATTTACACCTGATTTCAATAATGAATAATTACCTTTCGAATCTACTATTACGGTTGAAGATGGTTCAGGCGAGAAATCAACATACACTCGTTTGCTGTCGGTCTTTTTTTTAGGTTTCGTTGAATACTGAAAGCCTTTACAATAAATAAAATAGGGTGAATTGGGCTGTAACTTGCAGAAACGACTCAAAGGGGTTAAACGGCCAAGATAGGTTTCAACCGAATTATTTTCCATTTGTTTATCTTTTAAAGATAGAGTCGAAGCTAATTCCCAAACCGGTCTTCCCCATGAATTTTCACCATAAAATTCTTCGACTAACTCTTTATCTATTACATTTGCGTGAATGGTTTTGATTAAAGTTTCTTTTACAACAAAAGTATGAAGCATGTTCTGATTTATACATGGGGCATCCATCGCTCCACTATTATGCTTGATCAATTCTCCATCAAGTCTTGCTGATGACTGAGTACCAGATGGTGAATAATTCAGAAAAGTGAGAAGTGAAATTACAATCTGTTTATCTGTTAATTTCCTTTCCATAGCAGCATTAGAAACAGATGCTGCCGCCCCATGATCAAACAAAGTTGCTGCATTCTCACCAACGGCTAAGGTACTATCGAGTTTTGCCACGGGTGGTCCGTTACTTTTATCATCATTTCCTGGTTTCAAGCTCTTTATTTGTAGAAAAGGCCTGTTTTTATCGTACAAATTAAACCAAGGCTTCCAGATCTCCAGGTATTTTAATCCTGCTTCTGGAATCCTTGTAAGAGATTCATTCCATTCATCTATGTTTGCGGGACCATCCAATGACGCCTGAACAATACATATCAGCAACCGCATAACGCTGACGCGCTCATGCGGCTTTAGCACCAAGTCGATCCATTCTTCAGGTCTCTCAAATAACTGATTCAGACTGATATGTCGCAGCCTATTTTTTATGTCCGTTGCCGGAAGCCAGGGGTCAGTCACAAGATTCATCAAATCCTCCTTTGGTATACGTTTGTATGATGCCCATCGTATCATTCCATTGCAGAGAGACACCTTCTTTCAGGCCTTTAATTTGAATTTGATTATTTTCAGCCGACAAGGCCAGGCAGCTCTTTCCTTTGAGATAAAAAGAAACCGCCGGAACTGTTGTTATATTTTCAAATGGCCAGGCATGCACTCGAATAGTATTTTGATGGATGGATCGTGCATGCCGGATATTGAATTTTTCAGGATTCAGCGATATTTCATCTCCATTAAGCAGTGTCACTTTATCGGTCCGAATTGCAGTAGCAATAACTAGCGGAATTGTCTCTATCTGGATTAAACGGGTTTGCTTGCCTTCTTCGTCGTCCAATGCAGGTCTTGCAAACAGACGGGAGTTGTTAATAGCCAGCTTCCTTTCGGCGTATTCCGTCCCTTTCATATCGCAGGCCAGTTTCTGCCATGCCTCTGGATCATTTGGGGTGTTCAAATAGGTTAACTGCAACAGTTTACGAATGTCTGAGTTTCCATTTTCATCAGACAAGTTTATGGAATCAAAAGAGTCAAGAGTTTCATAGGTTTTTAACAGCACATACGGTTGATATATTTTGGCCTTGATTCCCAGAGCCTTAGGAAGTTTATGATAGCTCAATTTCTTTAACTCGTGCAAGGGTATCTCCTCTTTCGCCAACCAAATTTCAGGATTTTGTATGGGCCTTTTAGTTGGCGGTCGTTCCCAGAGATGACGCCATAGGCGTCCCATTCGTTGCAACAGCATATCCATGGGCGCCAATTCACTGATAAGGATGTCCGCATCAATATCAACACTTTGTTCAACAATTTGAGTGGATACAAGAATGCACCCATTGTTATCTTTGCTTTTCTTACCAAGACGGTCCATCCAGTCAGCTTCTCGTTTCTGGCGAATAAAATATGGAAATCGGGAATGCAGCAGTCCCACTTCAAACTTCCTGTTAATCCTTGTTAATTCCTGGAATGTTTCCTGGGCGTTATTGACTGTATTGCATACCCACAAGACACGTCCGCCTTTTTCGGCAATAGACAAAGCATCCGAAATCAGTTCATCCCTTGCCTTAAAACGACGTTTTACCTTCGGGCGCGGTTTGGAATTGGCTGTTTGCGGGGGTATTAGGCGACCAATATTGCTTTTTCCACTAATCAAGGGGTAGCTTTCATTTTGTATAAAGTCAGCCTCTACACATAGTAACTTGTTCCGGGCTTCAGGTAGCAACGTTGCGGATAGAATAATGACCGTGCAGCCAAGTTTTTGTAGTTCTTGGCATAAACAATTAATCAATGTCCCGGTAAAATGATCGTAGCTGTGAATTTCATCAATTATAATAACTTTTCCTGACAGGGCGAAGCGCCTCACAAAAAAGTGTTTTACGGCCACCATCGCCATTAATGCTTGGTCAATAGTACCAACCCCGAAGTTTGCGAGCAAAGCCCTTTTTGCCGACGCAAACCAGTCACGACTTGAGGTCGCATCATCATTAGGTTGATTTATTAATGTCTGGACAGGACGTGGCTGGTAATAAGTATCTTCCAGCCATGCATTGGCGTGCGCCAAACGGGTATTTTCATAATTTCCCGTTATCTTTCCAACAAATTCACTGACCCGAAAGTGTATTCGGTTTGAAGTCAGTTGCGTAGGTAACGCAAAATAAAGGCCGCAAGCCTGTCCTGTTTGTAAAAGATTGTAGGCACCAGCCAGGGCGGCCTCCGTTTTTCCCAACCCCATTGGTGCTTCTATAATATAAATGCCTGGGCTCTTGATGACTGACATTGCCTTTTGTTGAATGTCATTGGCATTAAAACCAAATATTTCATCAAAACTGAAATTCTCTTTTATTTGTGGTTTGTACAAGCCAATACTGCCAACAGATAATTTTGCAGATTTTTTACCATCTTCTTCATCCCAGCCTCTTTCAACAGGAAAATACTTTTCATCTGAGCCAATCCAATCAGCTACACTGGCAAGCCCCATTAGCCAAGGTATTACAGGATCGGTCTTTTTTAGATCAATACTATCAAATTCACCACCTAATTCAAATTCCAATGCCTCGATGATCTGGTGCCGTTGCCTGTGCCAATCGTCAATGAACAAATTCAAATCACCATACCCGAAGTTTTCCGAGGATTGCATCTTTCCATGATGAGCGCCAGCGATCATGGCCCAAGCTACCGCCTCTGATTGGGGAAAACCTCGCTTTTGAAGCAATAATTGAATTGAGTCTTGGCTGAGCTTTTCATGCCGGCAAGCAGAATAAGCATTCCATGCCTCTCGTATGGCCAAATATTCTAAACCCTGTTGTTCCAACCAAACCGGACATTTTTGCAGAAAACCAGGAGACCATTTCCCCACATCATGAATTGCAGCAGATAACGCAGCACTTTCAGACTTTACTGTTGGATGTGGGATATTTTTCCGGGAATTAACCAATTCAAGAGCTACCCAACCAATATGACGGCAGTGTTCGAATATCGATAAGCCGGGATTCCCCTCAGAATCAGTTTTTGACCACCCACTTGTTTTTGGATCAAATTGATTATGCATGGTATTTTATAACTCCCATTTTCTTCAGAGAAACCGGTTAATGCTGAAAATTTCAGCCAAAACGATTAGTTGCTGTCAATAGGGACATGTCCCACCGCCGCCACATCAAGACAGTGATAAACCAACAAGTGGTATGATTCCGCATCCTTGGAAGCTTTTCCCGTAACATCTCAAAAAGTATGTGGTAGAAAAGACGCAACTATGCCGAGGCAATAGCAGCCTTAAGTTCCATTAGATCTGGTAAGGGAGGAATATTATTATTTTGGGCTATCCTATCGTTAATGAATTCCCAAAAAGATA
>JAHIVH010000036.1 GCA_018816735.1 Pseudomonadota bacterium
CTGCCTGACCTTATTAAGGGTTATATTTGGCAGAGCTCCTTTGTCTATCGGTCAAGATATCGGAGGGAGCTTCTGCCTACTCCATACGATATCTTGCAGAATTTGACTGCTTTTTCCATCATTTATTTTGACGCCTCTCATGATATGGCGTGCCGAACAAAACGAGCTTGCTCACGACTTCCGGGTGGTCGATTGCCATATGAAGCCCGATTACCCCGCCATCACTCCATCCGATAACATGGGTTTTATCGATATCGAGATATAAGAGAAGGTTAACCATATCTTCGGCCATCAACGCATAACTGATCGGTGCAAAGGAATCGGATGTTCGGCCGTGGCCACGGCTGTCGGGGACAATCACACGATATTTTGCGGCAAGAGCCGGAATCTGCATGATCCAGGTTTCGCCAATGGCAAAGCCGCCATTAAGGAGGAGGATGGTTTCTTCTGCCTGTTTCGTCCCGTATTCACTGTAAAAGAAATTTATATCGCTCACATCCGCATAATGGCAGCTTCCCCCGGGGGTGCAACCGGTTACGCTAATCAGGGAAACAGCAAAAACCATCAAAAGGGTCGCTCTTTTCAGGATCAAAATCATGATGCCTCCTATCAAATGGCAATGTCTGCCACCGTTTATAGAAAAAGGATCGATAATCGCTTTAAAAATAACAACCGCGATTCGCCCCCATCGTAAGTCCCATTTTGCCATCCCCATTCATCAACTTTAATCAGAAAAATTTATTTATTTTGTTAAAATATTGTGCTTTATAAAATGAGTTAATAGGTAACTCATCAAGATATCGATTTTAAGACTATAAACCCGACCGAATAGCTATTGAATGAATTGACTGCTTCTTTTCTCATATTTCGACAATATTGCTCCATTTGTTTGATGTCTACAGACCAATAGGTGAGGTATGAAAAACTCATAATATAATTTCTGTCAGTTGTCGAAAAATAGCGTGGCAATATGTTGGGCAGTTCAAACGGACGGAACAATTATCATTGGGCGTGAACAAAATGATCATGAATAAAAAGTGCGGCATCAACTGTTTCTCTGAATCCGAAATAATCAAATTCATTGAATCTGAGGCGATTGTTGGCAATTGTGACGCCGTAGACATTGATCATTTTATATAGGAAGGATTAGAAAGGCACGGCGAAGATGCTTCAAATCAAGTTGATTACGAATCATCTAAAGGAGTCTATCTGCTTCCAACACAAGATATTGCTGAAATTAATAGAAGAAGAATGTAGCTGATTGCAAGAGGTGTGATTATGAGTAAATACAAAGCAATAGTTGTCGATGATGATTCTAATATCCGTAATATTGTGGTTGAATTTTTAGAAAAAATGGAGATTCAGGCTCGAGCATACGAAACTGCGACGGACTGAGAATTCATATAGAAGCTCTTGATATAGATGTCTGGTATGGACCGACGACACTTGGTGGAGGCGATGAATGGCTTAACGAAATTAAAACCGGTATAGATAATGCTTTTGTTTTCATTCCGATTATCACTGATCATTTTCTCTTTTCAGATATTTGTATTAAGGAACTCAAACACTTTCAGAAGCGTATGGAAACCGCTGATGCAAAGGACCTAAAACTCATCCCCATTGTTGGTCAGCTTTCCTCTCGTGGAAGAGGCAGTGATATATTCAGATCTATCGCTGAAAAATACCACTATATCGAATTCCACCCACGCATGGCTGACGCTCTCACGTCATTCACGATGACGCTTCAAGCACAAATTGCGCGTTGCAAGAACCGTAATCGACGCATCGGAGAATCGCAGATAATGACAGTTGAAACGGCGTGACTATAAAAGGAGGGCAAATATTATAGGGCGGCAAAGTCAGATGAAGGCCATCTTCGGCAAACAATTAATGCGCCACTGTTAAAACAAAAAATGTACTGCCGGAGAAGTAAACTTAATCTTACTATTGGATTTAGTGCTACTAATGAAAAACAAACTGAACGTATAAATGCTTTGAAAAAATCCAAATGCGATTATTTGAATGATAAATAAACCTGATCCGTTTGATGGGCCATGATAAAATCATTTTTGTGAAGTCCGCCAATGGAATGGGTCCACCAAAAAACCGAGGCCCGTCCCCATTCAATGACCAATCTGGGATGATGGTCCACGGACTCGGATAGTTCAGCGATCTTATCGGTGAACCGGATCGCCTGAATGAAATTGTCAAACCGATACACCCGTTTCAAGCGTTTCATCTGATTCTGTTCAATCACTTTCCATTCCGTCAGATATTCCATATATTCCTGAATTTGGTTTTCGGACAGGCATGGGGTGGCCGGCAAGCACGTTTCAATTTGTTCTGCTGATAGATCTGCCATATTCCCTCCTAAAATTTAATTAACTTAATGAGTAACATAATCATGGATATCCATCGAGCAACAATGATTCAATTCACCCAATAAACTCTATATCACTGGATATAATAGATATTCTGTATTTTGTAAGCAAATTGAATGTATCAACCATATAAATATAAAAACTTATCTGAGGATTGGTATGAAAAATGATGAAATGACGATCGCAAAACGTGAAATGATTTAGATATAATCGGGAGAAATCGATTTGAAATACGTTCACGGATATGATGAAAGAGAAAATATTCGATTGCAGGACCAGGCATCAACTCTTGTTGAGCTGTTGCATTCGGACACCTTTTATCCGGCTGGGAGCAACGTGCTCGAGGCAGGATGCGGGGTGGGCGCCCAAACTGTCACGCTGGCCCAAAACAGCCCGGAGGCACACTCACCGCTATCGAAGGAGATCACGGATCAACATTTTTCTATCCAGACAGCGAAGCAGCAAAAAAAACAATTCAATGCCAGGTCGAACTGCAAAAAAAAGCAGGCGGCAATGCCAATATCGGGCGTGAACTCTATCCCCTCCTGAATAAATCCGGGTTTGCGTCCATACATATCTCTCCCCGTATGGTTTATGTGGACTCAGGCAAACCAGGGCTTGTAGACGGTTTTACAAAAAATACATTCACAGCCATGATTGAAGGGGTTCGTGAATCCGCCATAAATGCAGGTTTGATTGACGAAAGAACCTTTGACAGTGGCATCAGGGGATTGGTCAGAACCACAGAAACAGATGGGGTTTTTTGTTATACGTTTTTTAAAGCCATCGCAATAAAGCAGTAAGGATGAGGGGGTTAAAAAAAAATTAATGGCAGCGAACAGATCCTTCTCTGAAAAATAACACATTTTCCTGTGGATGACACAGTTGTCTGCGTTCCCGGCATTAATTCATTGACAATTTATCCGGTATATGGTTGCATCTATCATACGCACACACGCAATCGGAACCGGAATTTTTACACTCACTGATGCCTTCTGATTGCAAACCACGCTGTTTTTTTTAATCTTTCGACCCCAGGACCATCATTTACAGGAACTTTTTTTTAAATCCATTCTCACAAAAAGGAATTTATTATGAAAAGAAGACAATCACATCCAATTACCCTGCTATTAACACTGGCTATTTTGATTACGGGCAATGCTGTTTTTGCAAAGGATGAAATGATCATAGCCGTTCATGACTATGCCCCTTATTATAACAATGAGGGAAAAGGCATGATGATTGATGTATATCAGGCAGCTTGTGATGCTGCCGGGATAGGGGTTTCATTTCAGGTTCTACCTATTAAAAGAGCAATTACATATTTATTTGAAAATAAAATAGACGCCTTTTCACCAGGTCATATATTCATGAGCCCGGAACAGGTTGAGCAGGTTTCGATGGTGAAGACGTTTAATGTTGTCGGTGTTTTTACCTACCTGAATCCTGGAAAAACAAAAAATGTAACCAATACCATTTCGGATTTAAAAGGAAAAAAATTGGCTATTGTGGTCAATTCGCCATTGTTACCCATATATCAGCAAAACGGATTGACCTATGATGAAATCCAGACGCCGGAACTTCTCACGAAAATGCTTTTTGCCGGGCGTGTCGAGTTTGCGGAAGGGACCCTGTTGACCGGACTGAGCCTGACCAACCAACTGTTTAAGGACAGGCTGAAGGAATTGGACTTTTTGGTCATCACGCCCATAGAATGCTCTCTGGCGTTCAACAAGGCCAATCCCAGAACGCAAAATTTACTGCAACAATTCACCAAAGGCTTTGAAACCATCAAAAAAAATGGCACATATATAAAGATACTGGAAAGCTACTGGGGGAAAAACAATATTCAGAAAGAGGCCTTGCCGGCTGATCTCGTCCAGTTCGGAACAGACAAGACAAGCCCGGCAATTTTCAGTCAATATGACAGGGAACCCTGGGGAAAAATTAAATAGCCTATCAGCAGAACAAAAGGTTTGCCTTTAAAAAAGGATCTTGCAATATAAGCGAATGATGAGTAAATGTTTGGCGTTCTTTTTTCAGATACATGTGTTGAACATCAGGTTTCTATTTTGATCTGAAAGGTTGTTTTGTGAATTTATCCCCAGGAATAAGGGGGGAATCAGAGTTTATGCTCATGAATGTCCCCCTGTTTCTTAAACGCTTTACGTTATCCTTTTTTAAGGAAGGCAACTGCATTGAATATTTCATCAATGAAAATTCTTCCATAGAAATCATCTCATCGTCGCTTATCTTTTCATGCAACCCCATCACAAAAGATCTGCATGTCTCAAGATTTTATCCCGAGCTGTACCTGCAAACAAACCCGAAATACATGTCTGCTGTATGTTTCTATCTATTAATCCATCATTTTGCGGATATCTATTCTTTGGATAATGACTGCCATATTAATCTTGAAACCGTGCCAACGGTTAATGACAATTTCTATGGAAAACTGAAAGATTTCAATTTCCATATTGATAAATCCCGACTGGGAAATGTGGTAGAACTGATGAGTGATATCATCCGGCTGCCTATAAATACAAGCATGATCAGGGAGCATGTGTTGGAGAATGGTGAGATCCCCTTCCTGAAGTAAAAACCGGTATCGATCTCAATCATACAGAATTCGTGACAAATCTTCCTTTGAATGGCAATGGGTCGGTAATCGGTACGGTAATGGGTCAAGTCTGCCCTTGACTCATTTATCTACCCCCGAATGAGTCAAGAGCAGACTTGACCGTTTCTCTCATAAAACTGCCCCAAACGCGGCCGATTTATATCTTCCCGATCCTTTTCCGGATGAACACACCGGCGCGTTGCATGGCCTGATTGGCTTCCGGTATCATGCCTGGAAGACTGGACCAGGTATGATACATATCATCAAGCACTTCCAGTTCACATTTAACACCGGATGTTTTCATACGCTCAGCCAGTCGCTGAGAATCGCTTAACAGAATTTCTTCTGAACCGACCTGAATGAGTACAGGCGGAAATCCATGGAAATCTGCATATAGCGGAGAAATTCGGGGCAATTGCAAATCGGTGTTCCCGGCATAAAGCTTTGCCATGAATTGAAGCCAGTCCGGCGTTAATACCGGATCAACATGAACTTTGGTAGTGAAGGATTGTCCGGTGCCTTCCAGATCCGCCCAGGGTGAGAAGCACACCACGGCTTGAGGTAGCGATATGCCTGAATCTCGCAGAGCGACCACAGTTGCCAGGGAAAGGCCGCCACCGGCAGAATCGCCGGCAATGACAATTTTATCCGGCTGATAACCGGAATCCAGCAACCATTTGTAAGCCGCGACACTGTCTTCAACAGCCGCAGGATAGGGATACTCGGGGGCCAATCGGTAGTCAATGGCCAATACCTTTGTGCCGCTTGTTTTTGAAAGATACGATGTAAGCGCACGATGCGTATGGGGGGAACCAATGGCATAAGCTCCGCCATGAAGATACAGGATAGCTGCGTCATCAAAAACCGTGGCTGCAGAAACCCAACTGGCCTTTATATTCCCGAGCATGACAGATTGAAAATGGCTGTTCCGGGGCATGATAACAATTTTTGAAAGCGTGTTGAGCGATTTCCGTTGTTTTGCCACTGGTATTGTAGCCGAAAGCCTGGGCTTGACAAAATAGGTGTGAAAGTGACGAATAGCGATGCTTCTTGCACTTGGCATTTCCAAAATCTCCTTAGAAAATTATAAACCAAGATCAGGCCAAATGTTTTTCCAGAAAATCAGCCTGCTTTTCCACAAATCGTTCAAACATGTCTCCGGTGTAGGGATCAAAATGGTTGCAGTCCATGACAACCAGTTCGCCTTTGGGCAGCCTTCCTGCCATTTTTTCAACTGCTTTAAACGGAATAATTGAATCCTGTTTTCCTGCCATGACAAGCGTGGGCGCTTTCACACGGGAGGCACACCGACGCGGGCTGTAAAGCGGCAGTGTCAAAAATACACGGGAGGCCAGTTTGTTTTCCCAGGTGGTGTCTTCGTCCATGATCGACAGATATCCCTTGTAGGATTCTTCGGTGTTCATCGCGGCAAATGTCCCCGGATAGGCGATTACAGGCGAATAATGGGGAGAAAGCGATAACACTTTCCGTAATCCGTCATACACGCCATAAACCGAAGACAGCACAATATCTTTCAGGCTTTTCATCTGGATGGAAGAAAATCCGCTGGCGAACGGCACCTGGGATACCACAGCCGATATCCGGTCATCCTTGGCTGCGGTGGCAATCACATGCCCCCCTGAAAAGGATGATCCCCACAATGCGACTCTTGAACCATCGACCTCCGGGCAGCTTCGCATATGCCGGATAGCGGCCTCCCAGTCCTTCAGATGCTGGAACGGATCGACAATATGTCTGGGGGTTCCATCGCTTTGCCCGAATGTCCGGTAGTCAAAAAGAAATGCAGCCATGTTTTTTTCAACAAATCGCTCCGCATAGGCCGGAATCCTGAAATTCTTTTGGGCAGCCAGTCCATGGGCCATAATCACCACCGGCGGTTTTGAAACGCTTGCCGGCAGGTAAAGGTCTCCGTCGCAGCGGACGCCATTGCTCTTAAAATCACATTTGGTCATTTTCATGTCCGAATCCTTTGTTATCTATTTTCCTTTTGAAGACCGATATTCGGTCAAAAGCCTACAAGTATATCCTTTGGATATTCTTTTCCAGCCAAATCGTTCCAAACAGGTCTTGTCAATTCTTTTCTTTTTCCACCGAATGAATGTTTTGAAATGCCTTCTAACGTTTTCCTCATTCCGGAAACGGGATATCGGGTCCCACCCAGGGATCGGGTGGTCCCATAAGTGCAAACGGGAATGGATTGTATTTACCAAATGTCACTTTGAGGCGTCCGATTCCGAGAAAAAGCCTGTCATTTACTTTTCGCAATTCATCTATCATGGTGTTTGTGTAAAATTGATTGTAATATCGATAGTTCAGTTGAAATGACGGTCGACCATCAAATACAGACGCAACGATAGTTGTATTGTTTTTCAAAAACCGGGCCATTCTCGCTGGAGAACGGACTTGAAAAAGTAGTTTGGCAATGTGAAGCATCTTATCGAAGCCTGCCAAAATACAGTTTTCGGATAGACTGGACTGTGAGGTAACGAACGTATTATAACCATGACCGCAATGGGCATCAATAGGCTCAAAAGCCTTGTGCTGCCAGGGGCCCCATGTAAAATACAAATAAAACCAGGCAAGAAGTTGGTTTATCACATGACCGTTATCCAGAAGTGCGGCCCGGTATTCGCCATTCATTTCAGAAATGGATGGCGATTCCAGCTGACAAAAAAGTGCCATAAGCTGTTTGCGATCAAGACCAATCAGATCTTCGTACCCATATTCCTGCAACGATTTACCTAAAAAAATATCTAATGCCATTTTTTATAATCTCCCACCCGTAGCACCAAAGGGCCCGACCGGACCTTCCAATACGAACCATACCGACGCCATGGGAACGCCTATTGGAAGACACCAGTGCCCTACTCCCAGGAAAAGTTGATCATTTACCCTGCGGATTTCATCCTGCATGTGCATTTTACCGGCAGCTGAGTAATAATACCTGTAATTCAGGGCAAAGACGCTTTTACTATCATATCGTGACGGCCCGACACCCGTTCTCATCGGCCATTTTCGAATAATCATTCCTGATTTTTTCAGGGTGTTGAAACCATATCCTTCGATATCCGAAATCGGTTTAAATGATTTCCCCTGCCAGACCCCACTGAAAAAATTCAGGTTCGCCCCCAAATGCCAGATCAGGTTTGAGAGGGGATGTCCATCTGCACCCAAATAGTATCCCCGGTATTCACCCGCCATTTCATGAATGGAAAGTGCTGAAAGTGTTTTAAATAATTCTGTCAATTCATCCGTGCTGGATCGTTTCAGGTGGTCTATTAAAATTTTATCAGAAACAGGTATCATCCATTCCCCCCCCCCCTAAAATTAGACTCTCATTTCTTCGTTTGTTGATTATTGCAGGCAATAATAGATTGATTTCAATATCATTGACAATATTATAATAGGACAACCATATTGTTATTTTCGGACATCAACTGCAATTTGATATGCAATCAGGCACTAATATGAAACTTAATATTCAATCAAGCCCTTACCTTTGCGGGCATGGATCTGCTGCCTTTTGTCTGTGAACGGGAACTTGTATCCATCCTACGCATGTTTGAGGATGTGACAAACACACCTATTAATCCCACAGAAGTTCATTTCAACTATCCTGAGCCTGCTTACGGATCATTATATCCACATTTTTTTCATTGTCCTGTTTATTTCAATGCCCCTCGTTTGTTATTTATAGTTGATCAAAAGTACCTCGACTATTCCTTGCCCAAGTCAGACCCGATAATGAAAAGCATATACGAGAAAGAGTGTCAGGAACTTGTGAAGAAATACAGAAACCAGGATACGGTAAAAGATATTGTCAAACACCACATCAAATCGACAAAAGGCGAATTCCTTGATCTTGAAACGATCTCTTCCAGATTGAACATGTCATCCCGAACACTCAGAAGAAAACTGACCGCCGAAAAAACATCCTATCAGCAGATTATAGATGATATAAAGAAAGATGAGGCTATATCCTTTCTGGCGAACACATCTATCTCTATAGAAGAAATTGCCGCAAAAATCGGATATAGCAATACAGCAAACTTTTACCACGCATTCAAAAAATGGACCGGCAGGACACCGAGTGAATATCGGAAAAGAAGATATTGTGGTTAGTGACTTACCGATAACTCGGGTTTTATTACCCGTGTGAACCGGTCTCGATATTCTCTTGGACTGATACCTGTGACCTTTTTAAATAGTCTCCGGAACGAGTTACTGTTCTCGTATCCCACCTGATAGGTAATTTCGTCTACACTCTCCATGGTGGACTCCAATTTGTGTTTGGCCGACTCTATTCGAATCTTTTGAAGATAAGTCAGCGGTGAATAACCTGTCGCATTTTTGAATCGCCGTTTAAAATTGCGAGGGCTGAAGCCGAAATTCGATGCCAGTTCTTCAACCGAAATCGTCTCGGTGAATTTTTTTTCCATGTGAATTTGGGCTTCGAGTACTTTCTTATCGGTGTGATCCTTCTGAAAATCAAAGATAGCGTAAGGCAACTGGCTGAGACGGTTCGGGCTAATCAAAAGCGTTTTGGAGCAGCAGGCCGATAGTTCAGCGGAGCCGAATTTTTCGATCACATAATAGCAAAGGTCTATAAAAGCGGTCGTCGCACCCGAGCAAAGTATACCAGAGTCTTCGGTTAGTATCTGTTCCGATTTTAAATGAACACGAGGGTAGCGTTTCTCGAAATCTTTGACAAACATCCAGTTTGTGGTTGCCAATTTATCGTTGAGAAGTCCGGTTTCAGCCAGGAAAAATGCACCTGTACATGCAGTACCGATCATGGCTTTTTTGGCGTACCAATCATGAATCCATGCTGAAATTTCTTCAGGCACATTGCCAATACAATCCAGCGGGGGCAGTGAGCCGGGGATAAAGATGAAATCCGTCGATTTAATATCGTGTATCGAACGTTGTGGTTTTATCTCGATTCGGCCGGCCCCTTGCACAGGGTTTCCGTCTATCGTCACAATATCCCAATGGAATAAAGGGGCACATTCTTCATTGGACGTGCTGTCGATTTGGCACCAAAGATTGGCAACGGTAAAAGTGTCGATGACGCCCGAGATACTGGACATACTGCAGTTAGGGTATGCAAGCAATGTTATATGAAACACATTCACACTCCATAAATAAAATTATGACCGATTTGGCGCGCTTTTTGTCATAAATAAGTCTTTATGTATACGCTGTCAACATATAAAGTGGCATACAATACAAACGCATCAAAAGGAGTTCACAATGGGACACATGGCTGGAAAAGATATCTATCATAATCTGGGGAAAAAAATTGATGGGTTGACAGTTAGAACGCCCTTTAATGACACACTTTATGGGATTTTAAAGGAATTGTATACGCAAGAAGAAGCAGATGTTGTGATCAAAATGCCATATAGTCTTTCAAACATTGGCAGGATTTCCAAAAGTAGCGGTTATAATAATTCAAGATTGAAACAAATCTTAAAGGGCATGGAAGTTGCCATGGAAGCACAGGGTATAGGGTGGGTAGCCGAGATGTAAAAGCCATCTGCAAAAAGACATTTCACAAAATTGGCAATCATTATACTGCCGGGAGGAAATGACATGGGAGAATGGAAAAAGACCAGCTGCGTACTATGCGCGCAAAACTGTGGTCTTGAAGTTGAAATTGAGAACAATAAAATCATCAAAGTAAAGGGCGACAAAGACAATCCGCGCAGCCAGGGATATGTGTGCGTCAAAGGGATAAATGTGGCTTATCACCATGATCACGAAGGGCGGCTCCTGTATCCTCTTAAGAAAACGTCAAAAGGGTTTGTCCGCATTTCGTGGGAAACCGCCTTTGCTGAAATCTCCGAAAAGCTGAAATCCATTGTGGCTGCGCATGGTCCGGAATCGTATGCGTACATGGGTGGCGGCGGCCAGGGATGTCATTTAGATGCTGCCTTTGGCACCGTTCTCATGGACAAGATCGGCTCGGGCTACCATTACAACGCTCTTGGACAGGAACTCACCGGCTACTACTTTGTGTGCGGCAAAATGATGGGGCGGCAGAACCGCTTTCTTATCCCCGATGAGGAACGTTCAGATATGATGGTAGCTGTCGGCTGGAACGGAATGGAAAGTAACCAGATGCCACGCGCACCGCTGGTTCTCAGGGAGTTCTCGAAAAATCCGGATAAGCTTCTTGTCGTCATTGACCCGCGTAAATCGGAAACAGCGCAAATCGCCAATATACACCTTGCGCTGCGCCCTGGCACAGACGCGCTTCTCTTTAAGGCCATGATTGCTATCATACTTGCCGAAGGATGGGAAAAGAAAGATTACATTGCTGAGAACCTGGCCGGATTCGACCAAATCAAGGCGTGGTTTGCGAACTTCGACATAAACGGCGCACTTGAATTGTGCGAAGTGGCTTACAAAGACGCGAAAAACCTGTGCAGAGAAATGTCCATCCGAAAATGGTGTGTACACACCGATCTCGGAATACTCATGAACCGCCACAGCACGGTGGTTTCCTATCTCGTGATCATTCTATCGGCATTGTGCGGCAGGCTGTGTGTTCCCGGCGGCAATGTCATTCCAGGTAATGTTGTCCCTCTGGGACCCCATACGGATGATAGTGATCCAAAGACCTGGCGCACGCAGACCACGGACCTCCCCGCCATATCGGGCTTCCATCCGCCGAATGTTCTCCCGGAGGAAATACTGAGCGAGCATCCGAAACGCCCTCGCGCGGTCATCAACAGCTGCGCCAACCCTCTGCGTTCCTATGCCGATACTACCGCCTACGAAAAGGCTTTTGCCAAGCTCGACCTCCTTGTCGTCATCGAACTGGCGATGACCGAGACGGCAGCCCTTGCGCATTATGTACTTCCATCGCGCTCGGGACTTGAAAGCTATGATACAACTTTTTTCCCCTGGACCTACCCTGAAATATATTTTCAAATAAGACAGCCTGTACTATCTGTAATAGGCGAAAGAAAAGAATGCGGGCAGATATTCACCGGCATCGCCAGAGAGATGGGCATTTTACCTGAAATCCCCGCATATCTTGCCGATGCGGCCGCCAAGGACAAGGATCTCTTCGATTATGCCATTGCGTTTCTCGCCTTTATAGGCAATAATCCACTCAAACTCCTTATCATGCTCGCCAAAGATGACTTCTGGATACAGCTGGAAGACAAATGGGCGTTTAAATCCCTTAAGACTACACCTTTTATCCTGGCTGAGACCCTTGGTAAAAAATACGATTCCGCACACCTGGCAACCCTTTTCGGCCTGCTCATGTCCATGCCGAACGGTTTGAGAAAAAGCGCCGCACGCGCCGGGATCAAAAAGCCCTCTTTTGCGTCGATACTTCGAGAACCGAAAAAGATTTTACGCGCATTCACCGCCGCATTTCAGTGCCGCAGTCTCATGCCTCTCGCGGCGCTCACGCCGGAAGTGCGCTTCAGCGTAAACCTTTTTCAAGAACTGCTTGCACATCCCGAGGGAATGTGGATAGGTAAACTGGATCTTGAAGGCAACATGAAGGAGCTCCGGACTAAAAACAAAAAAATTAATGTTCACATTCCCGAACTCGAGGAATGGCTCAAGGAAATTAACCCGGCGTCGGAAAATAGAGCGCTTATCCCTTCGCCGGAATATCCCCTTATCCTCAATGCCGGACGCCACACGAAAAACGTGGCCAATACGCTTATGCGCGATCCGTCGTGGCTCAAGGGAAAACGTGCCTGCACCCTCGCAATCAATCCTGAAGACGCAAAAACACTCTTAATTGCCGATGGTGAGAACGTCAGGATAGTTACGGAGGCTGGTTCTGAAACAATCGAGGCGGAATTAAGCGATGAAACGAGAAAAGGGCAGGTGCTCATTCCTCACGGTTTCGGACTTGTACAGAACGGCAAAGCCTATGGCATCAATGTGAACCGCCTAACTAAAAATGTCAACCGCGACCGATTAGCAGCGACACCCCTTCACCGGTATGTGGCTTGCCGCATCGAGAAGTTAGGTTTGTAATATTTCTTTATACCAATGGATGAGGGTGTATTCGTAATCGATATTTTCAAGTCTGATTGAGTTTCTCTATCCATCTTATTTTTTGTCATATAAAATCCGGGACAGATCTTCCTTTGAAAATTTTTTCCCCGCGAGGATAACCTCTTCAATGGTTTTTCCCGATTCATAGGCCTTTTTAGCGATTAAAACCGCCTGATCATATCCGATATCAGGAACCAGGTTGGTGACAATGGCCAGACTTTGTTTGATATTTCTTTCACATCTTTCTTTATTGGCGGTGATTCCCCGAATGCATTTTTCGGAAAAGAGCTTTGCTGCGTGTGCCAACAAATCAATGGACTGTAGAAGATTATATGCGATCACAGGCAACATGGTGTTCAATTCAAAATACCCGCCCTGCCCGCCGATGGTTATGGTTGCATCATTTCCGATGACCTGGGCACCCACCTGAATGACCACCTCAGGGATGACCGGATTGACTTTTCCAGGCATGATCGAAGAGCCGGGCTGGAGAGAAGGCAGGGTGATTTCACCCAGACCGCACCGTGGACCGGAAGCCAGCCATCTGATATCGTTCGAAATCTTCATCAGACCTACGGCAACTGTTTTTAATATCCCACTTGTTTCCACTGCTGTATCGCATGTGGCTTGTGATTCAAAATGATTGTCAGATTCCACAACCGGCAGATTCGTGATATCGCCGATCATGGCAATCACCTGTCTTGCAAATTCAGGATGGGCATTCAGACCGGTGCCCACGGCCGTACCGCCGATTGCGAGATTGGAAAGCCGCCCATATACGCCTTCAAGTCTTTTGATGGCCAGACCGACCTGTGTTGCATAGCCTGAAAACTCCTGTCCCAAAGTCATGACAACCGCGTCCTGAAGGTGGGTTCTACCGATCTTTTTTATGGCTGCAAACTGAACTGCTTTTTTTTCGAGTTCCTGATCAAGGATCGTCAGAGCCGGTATCAATTTTTCCTTGATTTGGCTGAACGCAGCCAGGTGAATTACGGAAGGAATCACATCGTTACTGGACTGGCATCGGTTCACATCGTCATTTGGATGGACAGGCGATTTGGTTTTTTTCTTCCCTGTCAGAATTTCATTGGCACGCGTTGCAATCACTTCGTTCATGTTCATGTTGGTGGACGTGCCTGATCCTGTCTGGAACACGTCTATGTCAAACTGATCATTATGTTTACCGTCCATCACCTCCAGGGAGGCTGCAATAATGGCTCTGGCTTTCTCCGGGTCGATCAGTCCCAGTTTAGAATTTACTTCTGCGGCACATTTTTTGATCAGCGCCAGGGAATGAATAAACACAAAGGGAAATCTCAGGGTACTCACTGGAAAATTTTCAATGGCACGCAGGGTCTGGGCACCATAATACGCAAGCTCCGGCACACGGACGGTTCCAAGACTGTCTGTCTCTTCCCGATAGTTCATGTTCATTCCTTTCATTCTGTTGGGTAGGCTGATAATAAAATCGGTAAAAATCCGGATGTATTAAAATTCCGTACTTGTAATTTAACCTTATTTTATGACACTATAAGACCATGAGTATATTTTGTCTATCCTTTGATAAGATCAGGGTGCGATTCAAAATGTTTAGCGATTCAAAACAAAAACGTAATAATTTAATGACAATTTCATCATCCGCAAAAGAAACCGGAAACCGGCTTTAATTTCAACCTTGTTTCTTGTTTCAAGTCTCCAATTTCTATATAAAGGGGGTCCAATATGGCGTATCAAGGCCCATGGAGTGATACATATATCGAGACACAATACCTTAAATGGAAGGATAATCCCGAGCAGGTGGACAAAGACTGGCAATTTTTTTTCCAGGGCTTTGAACTGGGGTTTTCCGGAACAGGAATAGCATCTGCCCCTGATATTTCAAAAATGGCTGTCAAACAATCCCGGGTGGAAGCACTCATCTACCGGTATCGGGACCTTGGTCATCTGCTGGCGTGCCTTGATCCGCTGGAAGCATGCCCGACCGACCATCCCCTATTGAATATTAAGGCGTTTGACCTGACGCATGACGATTTGGATAAGGAATTTTTCGCCCCAGGCCTGGCCTTTGACCGGAAAATGAAACTCAAAGATATTTTAACCCACCTGAAGGAGACCTATTGTCATTCCGTGGGTGTGGAATATATGCATCTTCAGGACCCGGATGAACGGGAATGGCTTCAAAACCGACTGGAATCCCAAAAGACCCGTTCCGGTATCCCAGTCGAAGAAAAGCTCCGTATTCTGAACAAACTTTGTCAGGCCAAACGGTTCGAGAGCTATGTCAACAAAAAATATCTGGGGCAGAAGCGTTTTTCCGTGGAAGGGTCTGAAGTCATCATTCCCCTGATAGACCGGCTTTTCAACCATGCAGTAGACAAAGGCTGCCAGGAAATCGTACTGGGCATGTCCCACCGAGGCAGGCTGAATGTCCAGGTCAATAATCTCAACAAATCCTATGAAGATATATTCCGGGAATTTGAAGGCCAGTACAACCCGGAAGGTGAGTTCGGCACCGGAGACGTGAAATACCACAAAGGATTTCAAGGGACATTCACCGCGCGAAACGGAAAACAAATCCAGGCCATCATGGCAAACAATCCGAGCCATCTGGAATCGGTCAACCCGGTGGTTGAGGGCATGGCAAGAGCCCGCCAGGATATCAAACAGCTTGACAACCCTTTTCTTATCTTGCCGGTCCTCCTCCACGGGGATGCCGCGTTCGCGGGCCAGGGAATCGTTACGGAAACCATGAACATGTCCCAGCTGGACGGGTACAAAACCGGCGGTACCATCCACATCATTGTGAACAACCAGATCGGATATACCACGCTTCCCCAGGATGCCCGTTCGACCCGATACTCAACGGACAATGCCAAGAGCCAGATGGTCCCCATCTTCCATGTTCACGGCGAGGACCCGGAAGCGGTGATGCAAACAATCGATCTGGCCGTGGACTACCGGATGAAATTCGCCAAAGATGTGGTCATCGATGTCGTGTGTTATCGCCTGTATGGGCACAATGAAGGTGATGAACCTTATTTTACGCAGCCAGCCATGTATGAACGGATTCGGAGCCGAGTGTCCATCGACCAGATATACGGGAACAAGCTCGTCGATGAGAACATTCTGAAACCGGAAGACATCGACAAAATCAATTCGGATATCGACGAATGTCTGGATATGGCCTTTACGAATACAAAAACGGAGAAACCAGCCCCCTCCCCCCGGCCGGCTTCAAAAAATCTCACGGATATACCTGATGTGCACACGGCTGTGGACAAAGCATTTCTGATATCCCTTGCCCGAAAAATCAATCATATACCGGAGGGTTTTCGCATCAATGCCAAGCTTGAAAAACTTCTGGATAAGCGTCTGGAAGCTTTTGAGACAGGTACGGGTATTGACTGGGGCAATGGGGAAGCATTGGCTTTTGCCACAATTCTGGCTCAGGGCGTGTCCGTGCGGTTAAGCGGGGAAGACTCTCAACGGGGGACATTCAGCCATCGCCACAGTGTGCTTTTTGATACGGAAACCGATGACACGCTTATCCCGCTTGCGAACATAGGAAACAAACAGGGCATTTTTTATTCGATCAACAGTCCGCTGTCAGAAGCCGGCGTTCTGGGATTTGAATACGGGTATTCCATCACCCGCCCCGACTGTCTGACCCTTTGGGAAGCCCAGTTCGGTGATTTCGTCAACAATGCCCAGGTCGTCCTTGATCAATATGTGGTGAGCGGAGAAACCAAATGGCAGAGTAAAAGTGGCCTGGTGTTACTCCTGCCCCATGGGTATGAGGGCATGGGCCCGGAACATTCCAGCGCGCGCCTGGAAAGGTTCCTTCAGCTTTGTGCGGACAATAATATTCAGGTCTCAAACCCCACGACACCTGCCCAGATTTTTCATCTGCTGAGAAGGCAGACTGTTGGGAAAATTCTGAAACCGCTAATTATCCTAACGCCCAAAAGCCTGCTGCGCCATCCGATGGCTGTATCTGAGCTCACTGATTTCACAGAAAGTGATTTTTTACCGGTTATAGATGACCTGAACTCCGGCAAAAACACAAAAAAAGTCGTTTTTGTCAGCGGGAAACTCTATTATGAACTGTTAAACGAAAAAGACACGAAAAAGGCTGACCATATCCAGCTGGTTCGGATCGAACAATTGTATCCGTTCCCGTTAAAACAGATCGAAGAAATCGTTCAGAAATATAAACGCTGCAAGACATGGATATGGGCCCAGGAAGAGCCTGAAAATCAGGGCGGGTGGCATTTCATCGCTCTTAATTTCAAAAAATACCTATCCATGGACCTCGAATATATCGGCCGGAAGGCATCACCCAGTCCGTCTACCGGTTACTTGGCCGAATTTAAAAAGGAACAGGAAAAGATTATCAAAGACGCCATTTCAGGATCTTAACAGGAGGAAATATGCCAGTTGAAATTAAAATTCCCGAGGTCGGAGAATCGATCCGGGAAGTCATTCTTGCAGAATGGTATAAAAAAGAAGGCGATTATGTAAAAACGGACGAAACGGTTCTAGTCATCGAAACCGACAAGGTCACGCTTGAAATTCCTGCAGAGGCCGGCGGCATCCTCCACATACTGATTCAGGAGGGGGAAACCGTACCCATTGGTCAGGTCGTGGGTACCATCGATACGGATACCGGCACCCTGGAAAAAGAAACAGGAGAGCAATCAAGCCCGGCAGCAAAAGGCCAAAAAGACGCCATCGCCGAAGACGTTCCTCAAACACAACAAAAAGTGACCATCGTCACCGAAGAGAAACCGCAGACGCCATCTGAAAAAATCCACCCTCCTTTTGAAGAGCGCCCCCTTCTCCCCTCTGTCCGGCGGCTCGTGGCAGAAAAGGGAATCAAAATCGAAAACATCCGCGGCACCGGGCCAAACGGATTGATCACCCGGGGGGATGTCATATTGTATCTGGAATCTCTGAGCCCTGAAATATTGAAAAAGAATCAAGCCAAACCTGAACCTGCTGCAAGCGAGAAAAAAGAACCCGGCCAGCAACCCCATGGGGAAGAATCCATCACACGCAAAGCCATGACACCCATCCGGAAACGCATTGCCGCTCATCTGCTCGCTGCCAAACAGAACACGGCCATGCTGACCACATTTAACGAAATCGATATGTGTCAGGTCACCGATCTCAGAAATGCGTTCAAAGATACGTTTGAAAAGAAAAATAAGGTCCGGCTGGGATTCATGTCCTTTTTTATCAAAGCGGTGGTGTCAGCGCTGAAGGAATGTCCCGAAATAAATGCCAAAATAGTTGGCGATGATATTATCTACCACCATTACTTTCATATAGGCGTTGCCATAGGCGGAGAAAAAGGGCTTGTGGTGCCGGTAATCCGGCATGCAGACCAGAAATCTTTTGCCGATCTGGAATCGGAGATTATCGAATTTGTGAAAAAAATAAAAACAAACCGCCTGACCCTTGCGGACATGGAAGGCGGTACCTTTTCCATCACCAATGGCGGCGTGTATGGTTCTCTTTTGAGCACCCCCATTCTCAACATGCCTCAAAGCGGTATTTTAGGTATGCATAAAGTGGAAAAACGACCGGTGGTCGTCAATGATGACATCGTCATCCGGCCCATGATGTATGTGGCCTTGAGCTACGACCATCGCATTGTGGATGGCCAGAGTGCCGTTGTTTTTTTACGGCGCATCAAGGAATTTATTGAAAACCCGGCAAGAATCATGATGGAGATATGATATGAGCGAAGACAATCAATTTGATCTGATCGTTATAGGTGCAGGACCTGGCGGATATGTGGCGGCAGTAAAAGCAGCACAGCTGGGCATGAAGGTGGCTTGTGTGGATAAAAACGACCGGCTGGGCGGCGTATGTTTGAATAGCGGTTGTATCCCCAGCAAAGCCCTTTTGGACTCCAGCGAATATTATGCCCTGGCAAAGGAGTCATTATCTGCCCATGGTATTTCATGTAAAGAAATTGATCTGAATCTCTCCACCCTGATGAACCGTAAAAACGAAATCATTCAGCAATTGACCGGAAACGTCAGAAGCCTCCTTGAAAGACACAAGGTGACCATCATCCGTGGTATGGCCAGCATGTTGAACCCGAAAGACGTGGAAGTGACCTTACTTAAAGAAGATGGGCATGCATCGTCTGAAAAAAAAATATTAACGGCAAAAAACATCCTTCTTGCCACCGGTAGCAAACCTTTGGAAATCAACAGCATGCCCTTTGATGGAAAAACCATTGTGAGCGCAAAAGACGCGCTTTCCTTTGATAAAATACCCGATCATCTGGTGGTGGTGGGTGGCGGATACATCGGCCTGGAATTGGGGTCCGTCTGGTGCAGGCTCGGTTCAAAGGTCACTGTCCTTGAAATGCTGCCCAGCATCGCAGGCGTCATGGACGGTCAGATCAGCAGAACACTTCTTCGCCTCTTGAAAAAACAAGGCATAGGAATCGAGCTTAAAACAAAGGTCCTGAAAGCAGAGGCTGAAAAAGAAACGGTCTTGGTCACGATTTCAAAAGATGGCATGGAGAAGGAAACCATCCGTTGCGACAAACTCCTGGTAGCGGTAGGAAGAAAGCCCCTGACCGATGGCCTGAATCTCGATCGGGCAGGTCTTCAATTAAACGCATCAGGCGGTCTTGATGTGGACCCCTTCTACCGGACTGCGGTCAAACATATTTATGCCATTGGCGATCTGATCCCAGGCCCCATGCTTGCACATAAGGCATCGGCTGAAGGCCGGGCTGCCGTGGAAAACATGGCAGGGCTTTCAGGTGAAGTCAACTATGACGCGATTCCTTCAATTATCTACACCTTTCCGGAAGCAGCCAGTGTGGGGCTTACCGAAGAACAGGTAAAAGAAAGGAATATACCCTGCAGGAAAGGGACATTTCCGTTTTCAGGCACCGGCCGTGCCCGATGCCTGGGCGAAACCGAAGGACTGGTCAAGGTATTGGCCCATGAAAAAACAGGCCGCCTGATAGGCGTTCATATCATCGGTGCCCGGGCAGCCGACATGATCGCCGAAGCAGTGCTGGCCATCGAAGTCGGTGCATCAGCAGAAGATATCGGACGCGTCATCCATGGGCATCCCACATTTTCAGAAGCGTTTCAGGAGGCGGCAATGGCAGTCCAGGGATGAACCAAAAGGAAAAAAGGGGGCTCTCCCCGATCTTTCATTCATCATTTTGAATAATTGATTTTATGTATTGAAAAATGTATTGACGAAAACCGTATGCAGTGCTAACCACCTGTTACATTCTATAAAATTTTTCAGTACCATTAATAAACTGTTTCCTGCCAAACCTGGAAAAAAAGACGGGGGGAGCTCTATGCTGCGCAAATGGTGTTTTTTTATACTGCTCATATCTGTAATCATTTTTATCGGCTGTGACCTGCAAGGGACAGTAAAAAACGGTGATACCCGCATGGAAGGCGTCATAGTGACGCTTCAAGGCGACAAGCTTACCCAAACCACCCAGACAGATGAAAACGGCAAATATAGCTTCAAGAATATCCCTGCCGGCACTTATACCATCATACCTGAAAAAGAAGGATGTCTGTTCACGCCCAAGGACCAGTATGTGATTTATCCGGTCATGAGCCAGTGGATCAATTTCAAGCTGCTGGATAGCCTTATCGAATCCATATCCGTCATGACACCTTGCGGCTCGAATGTTGTAAAGACAGGGGGCAAAATGCGGATAATGGCTGTGGCAACCTATAAGAGCGGAAAAGAGGAAATCGCAACCGATCTTATCCATTGGGAAAGTCTTGACACAGATATCGCGCACATCAAAGACAATGCGCTGTTTACGAAATTCGCAGTGGCGGATCATCCCGGATGCGCGACCATCGTCGGAGGAACAGATGATATCAAGGACACTTTGGAAATCGAGGTTACGGACCAGTTCTTCCGTGCATCCGATCAGGTCATTCCCGGCATCACGCCTCCTGAAAGCTACCCTTCCACTGTTGACGGAGTATGTATCGACACCTGCCTATGGGCAATGATTCATGCAAACGGATTTGATGTGACCATGGCGGAAGTCAATAAAACCGGGAAACTTCACCTTCCCGGATTCGGGCTGACCGTCATGGAAATTACGCCCGTATTGAACCATTATGATATCAACCACAACAATATCACGGTGAGGTGCCTGGATGAACGTCTTTCCTGCAATACAGAAACCTACGAGGACGTATTGAGGGAAAAAGTGGTAGAAAGGGTCCAGCAGGGAATTCCCGTGATGTTCAGCCTGAAATATCTGCCGGATTATACCCCGATTGCGGCCATAGATCATTTTGTGCTGACGATCGGATATAATGAAGATACGGATGAGCTTATCTATTATGACATGAATCAGACCTATCGATCCACAGTAACCAAACTGACGGACGGGTCGTTTGGATATTCGACCATCAATCTATTTGGCATCATGAATATTATCGAATTTCCGGACTTTGAGCCTATGTAATTTCATATGGAGAAAACAGCCTGCTTCTTGCTGAAAACAAGCTGAATTTTATGACATCTCAAGAATTTTGATGGTTTCTGTTTCTATTTATGAAGAGAATATCATACATACAATGAATCATATTGATTATTTTAAGTAAACGAATTTGAAAGTGGATTGTCATGAAAATTCACTGAAGGATATTTCCTGCATCAACGCTCACCATATATTCTAAAAACATCAATAATATATAATATTTTCAAAATATTATGCGATATATTCATTTTTGGTATCTTATTTGCTTTTATATAGTCCCAAATTGAGGGATTGCACCGATACTGGTGAAAATTATTTATTAACTTAAGGAGATGAATGATGATAAAAAAATTGGTAGTTGTCATAATGACCGGATGTTTTCTTTTATGTGGCATATCTTTCGCGGCTGAAAAAGCCTTAACAGACACCACCGAAAAAGGGATTCAAACCCAGGAATCCTTAGATGAATCGCCTGTCGCAGATGAGTCACTTTCGGCAGATCAGAATGACGAGGACGCGTCAACTGACAAAGCAACGCATATAGAACAAAAAACGCCTGCACCTGAAGAAGACACACAATCCTGATAGTCTGCTACCCTGCCCTTTACCTTCTGCTGTCAGGTCATCAAACCAGGCCCCATCGTCTTCGGGGCCTGGTTTGGTCATAAGGGCTTCCCCTAAAAAAAATAATACGCTAACCTGAAACAGGCTTCTCCCGATCATTCAACCGCTAGTTTTCTGTGGCTTTTTGATATTCAGGCGCCAAGACACCCCTATTTTCCGGGCTTATTTTTTCAGCACCAAATGGCTTAAAAACCTTGATGAGTGCCGGAAGTACAAAAAGATCCCCTAACAATGCAGAAATCATCGTGATTGCGGATAAAAGTCCAAAGTATGCAATGGGTTTAAATGTTGACACCACAGCAACACCAAAACCAAAGAACAACACGACAGAGGTAATGGTCACAGGAGCGCCTACTGTCTTTATGGTCTCATCAATAGCGCGTTCATAATTCCGGTACTTGTTAAAAAGATATCTGAACCGGGAAAGTAAATGAATCGTATCATCCACGGCAAGACCGATAGCTATTGATGCAATGAGAACCGTTCCCAGATCAAGGTTGATACCTATCCATCCCATGAGGCCAAAGGTTAAAAATACCGGGATAATATTTGGAATCATGGCAAGAAGAGCCAATTTCACAGAACGGACAAGAAGCGCCAACATGAAAAGGATAGATAACAAGGCAATGCTGAATCCCTTGACCTGGCTGTCAATAAGATAATCAATCATGTTAATATAAATGGGAATAATGCCAGATACTTCGGCCTTGACTGGTCCGGAAGAATAGAGTTCCCTGATTTTCGCTTCTATGTCCTGCGTGATGGCCTTCAGGGTATTGCTGTCGACATAATTCAACCGGCCATGAATTCTCGCTGCCGAATAATCCATGGTATCCACATAAAATTCTAGTTCTTCACTTCCCTCACCCAGAAAAAGCAAATCTTCTATCATTAATTTCTCTTTTGGGATCGTATAATAAGCGGCATCGTTATTCTGAAAAACTTTATTCATCTCTTTAATAAAATCAATCATGGAAATTGTCTTTTGAATTTGGGAAACAGACGTCACGTATGCCTGAAGTGCTTCCATTTTTTGAAGCTGTTCCGGTTCCTTGAATATACCTGCTTCACCGGTCAGCATGATTTCGAATGCTGTTGTGCCGGTTAAATTATTTTCAATAAATTCCGTGCTCACGCGAATGGGATGATCTTTTCTGAAATACTGCAGTTCATGGGTATTGACCTCAATTTTAACAAGTCCGGAAAGAGACACCAGAAAAACGAGTCCTGCGATGACAAGATTGATTTTCACATGTTTTTTGTTGATTTTGGCTACCCAATCCAAAAATATTTCCAGCACTTTGTTGCCTCTTCGTCTTTTTCCGTCTGGTGCCTTTCTCTTCACCCGGCTCAATATAATAGGTACTAGTATCATATTGATGATAAACGTAAAGAACATGGCGATTGAAGCATAAATGCCAAACTCCTGAATCACTTTCATATTGGAAACTGTCATGGAAGCAAAGCCTACTGCAGTGGTAAGGCTTGTAAACAGGCAGGGGATGAACACCACCAGCCATGCTCTTTTGGAAGCCCTTGGGGAATCGCCTGTCTTCTCATACTGCGCTTTATATTCAGCTATAAAATGAATGGTATCTGCAATGCCGATGACAAGAATCAATGTAGCGAGAATGGCATTCACCATATTAAACGTGGAGCCAAAGAGGGGCAGCAATCCATGGGTCCAGATGCATGCCATGATGATCACAGAAAAAGAAATGAAGATATAGATGAATCGTCCATGGATCAAATACAAAAGGAATACAACTATAAATGTTGACAGGCTGTATTCCCATACCGCATCATCTGTACTTGCTTTATCCTCAAGACCTATTAAAATAGATACTCCTGCCGCATGGAACGAGTATTTGCCATTTTCACTTTCTTCTGAAAGAAGTTTAAAAAGTTTATCAGTAAGCTCCCGCTGATAGTTTTTGCCTTTTTCCTGTTTTTTAACTTTTAAAATAATGGCTGTAACCGTTCCATCAGCTGAAATCAGATTGTCCCGAAACAGGGGGCTATTGATGGCAATCTCCTTGATTGCTCTGATTTCCTGGTCAGTTTCAGGGATTTCAGGCATCAACTCATTAAAAACGATTTCGTCATTTTCACTGGCAACATTTTCTGTATTTGTAAGTGAAATCACTTGAAGAATATAGGGAAGTGTTTTCAGTTTTTCAGTCAGGTCTGAAATTTTATGAAGGATGGAAGGCGTAAAAATATCCTTTGACTTAAAGGCAATGATCACAAAATCGTCATCTCCAAACTGTTCATTAAATTTCAGGTAACTTTGGTAAGCAGGGTCTGTTTCATTGACCCAAACCTCCATGGAGTTATCTATTCTTAATCCTGGCAATATCCTTTTCCCATTAATCGAAATACCGGTCAGGCAAAGAAAAAAACCAGTCGTAATCAAAAACAGAATGACAAGATAAAAAATACGGTTTTTAAGAATACTGTCAATAACTCGTTCAGACTTCATCATATTCTCCAAATTTTTTGTCTGCTTTATTTTTATGAAGGGGGAAGCATGAGTGATGAGATAAACCAGACACCACAGAGCTGGCTTGTATGATATTCAAGAAAAATAGGAAAAGTCAAGTATCCTCTTTTAATGTTTTTCTTACGATTGACCAGACAAACCCAGGGGTTCAGTCAGGCAAATAGCATTCCGGATCATCGTAAAAATGAATATTGCATTATAATTCAATTATGTTAAATTTTATTTCCAGATCATCCCATTTAGGATTATGAAATAAAATGAAGCTTGTCGAAAATTTCGACAGGCATACAGGGTTGCCGGTATATCCGTGAAATCCAATTATTGATAAGGACACGCCATGCGGAAAATAATGATCTCAATGTTCATCACCATGGCCATGCTGAGTTGCGGCTCACAGGAAGAAACCATGGATAATTCCGGTAATCCGTCCGGCAGCGTTCAATCCACGGCATCCAGCTATACGATAGTTGAATATTATGCAACCTGGTGCGGATATTGTTCTCAATTTGCTCCTGTTCTGGATAAATTTGAAGACAGTAACCCGGATATATCCGTTGTCAGAAAAGATATCGATTCTTATCCGGCTGAAGTTGAAAAGAACAGTATCTTCAGTGTGCCGACTCTTATTTTTTACGATAACAATGCAGAAGTCGCCAGAAACTCAGGTTATATGTCTCTGGATATTCTTCAGGACTGGGTAGACGGTATGACTGATTAACCCTTATTTGGACGGAGGAAAAAAACACATGACTGTCATACCGTTTACAAAAGACTTCCTCTGGGGAGGATCCACATCAGCCTATCAGGTGGAAGGCGCCGCTGGTGGTGGTGGCAAAGGAGAATCCATATGGGATCGATTCTGCAGGAAACCCGGCACTATAAAGGATGGCACAAACGGTGACGTGACCTGCAATTTCTATCAGATGTTCAGGGATGATATTTCTCTCATGAAAACCCTTAACCTGAATGCCTTTCGTTTTTCCATATCATGGTCTCGCATTCTGCCTTCTGGAAAAGGGAAGGTCAATCAGGATGGCATTGATTTTTACAAAAAAATGACAGACCGCCTCCTCTCTCAGGGCATAAAACCTGTTGCGACACTTTATCACTGGGATATGCCCCAGGCGGTTGAAGACAAGGGGGGATGGAGAAACAGAGACACCGCATTCCGGTTCAGCGAATATACGGCCATGGTCTCAGGGCTTCTGGGGGAAAGAGTTAACATGTATATCACGCTTAATGAACCGGGCATGTTTTCCACATTAGGGTATATCCTGGGTGTCCATGCGCCTGGCATCAAGGATCCGGCATGTTTTATGGAAATGTCTCACACCATCAATCTTGCCCATGGACACGCCGTCTCGGCTATCCGGTCAGAAGCGAGCCACGCAGCCGTTGGACTGGCCTTTCAGGCACCTCCCATTTATCCTGCCACAGATACGGAAAAAGACCAAGAAGCAGCCCGGATAACAGATTGCTTTATTAACAGATGGTGGGTAGAACCTGTGCTGCTGGGCAGATACCCTTCTGAACTTCTTGCAACAATCGCCCCTTTGATTGAGACAGATGAAAAGGATATGACGGTTATTTCACAGCCAATAGATTTTGTGGGGCTAAATATTTATACAAGGCTCTTTGCCCGTCATGATACCTCGGTACCCAAATTTCAGGCAGCCATTGATCCCCACTATCGTGTAAAAGGAAGCCGGTATACCGAAAACGGATGGGAAGTATATCCGGAGGTCATGTGTGAAAGCATTCTTCGATTCAAAAACCAGTGGAAAAACCCGGTTATCTATATCACTGAAAACGGGTGTGCCCTGAATGACATCAATAAAGATGGAGAGATCAATGATTCCCTCCGAATTGATTTTTATAAGGCCTATCTTGACAACCTGAAACAATCGATGCATCAGGGGGCCCCGGTCAAGGGTTTCTTTGCGAGAAGCCTGTTGGATGGTTTTGAATGGGAGGAAGGGTATCAAAAACGATTCGGATTGATTCATGTTGATTTTAAGACTTTGAAAAGAACCCTGAAATACAGTGCCATATGGTTCAAGGAAATGATCGAATCCGGGGGGCAGGCGCGATGATACATTCAGGGAAAACCACCTTTTCGCTATACAACTCTCGATAGAGTATGATATTTAACTATCCGTCTTTCAATCTGGAAATCGCTACAATATAAAGGAAAAGGGATGAGCGGCATTGGCGTGATCTTTAATCCCCGGGCGGGGAAAAACCGGAAAAATCATAATAAGCTTTTAAAATTAGAAGATATATTAAATGGATGCGGCATTGTAAGAGAAACAAAAACTGAAGAAGAACTCACTCAGGCCGTTCTTGAATTCAAGGAAAATAAATTTGATCTCATTGCCATAAGTGGCGGTGATGGAACAATTCATCGGGTTCTTTCAAACGTCATCACTCATTATGGGGACGCCCCTCTTCCCCGGTTTATGGCCCTCAGAAGTGGCACCATGAATACCTTTACCAACTCTGTCAAGTTCAAAGGAAAATCCGCAGATATTCTTTCAAAAACGGTTTTGCACTATCAAACCGGCCAGGCATTCAGAGAAATCCATCAGCATTTGATGAAAGTGAATGACAAGTATGGGTTTATGACCGGCGCCGGTGTGGTTTCCAATTTCTTGAACACCTACTACTCAAGCGGAAATCCCGGTCCGGTTGAGGCTGCGAAAATGGTCACACGAATTATTCTGAGCACCATTTTCCGAACCCGCTTTGCAACGGACCTCTTCAACCAGACCAGATTTAAGGTGACAATTGATGGCGCGCAAGTTGAACAGGAATCGTTTATGTTCATCCTGGGATGCACGATTACAGAATTGGGTTTGGGTTTTACCCCTACTCCCCGGGCTTATGAAAAACCCGGACACTTTCACTTTATCGCATCAACTATAAAACCGTTTCAACTCTTGCCCAAGGTGCCGGCATTGTGGCTGGGAAAAAGCATATCGCACCCGGAGTTTCAGCATAACGGGATTGCAGAAGAAGTTATTGTTGAACCGGAAGGGAAATTTCAATGGATGATTGACGGGGATCTCTATATGACCGAAACCCCGCTTCACCTGTCTGTGGGACCGACGATTACGGTTATCTCGCCGGACTGAAACATATGACGGCTATCGGGATGGATCATACCTGTAGTCTGCATAGATACTGTTTCCGATAAAATGATTCATCATTTCATCCAGGGATGAATCTGACAAATATCGCAGCAAGGACAGTTTGTTTTCCTTAATATATACGGCAGATACGTCTCCCTCGATGCCACCCAGCCGGCCGGCCCATTCGATGGCGTCTTCAAGGTTGCCCATCCGGTCTATCAGACCCAGCTCAAGGGCTTCTTCACCTGAATAGATACGGCCATCTGCGAGTTCACCCATTTTTACCAGGTCCATATTTCTTCCCTTGGCCACGTCATTGACAAACTGCTGATGAACCTTATCCACAAATCCCTGAAGAATCTGTTTTTCCTTTTCCGTCATGTCTCTTACAGGAGATCCCATATCCTTGAATTCGCCACTTTTGATCACCACAGGAAGAAGTCCTATTTTTTCAAAAATCTCCTTGAAATTGGTATACCCCATGATCACACCAATACTTCCCGTAATGGTTCCTGGATTGGCCATAATACCGTCGGTGGCCGATGCGGCATAGTATCCGCCAGAGGCTGCCACAGATCCCATGGAAGCGATAATGATTTTTTTCATCTCTTTTGTTTTTTCGATTTCCCTGTATATCTCCTGGGAAGGGCCGACACCTCCCCCAGGGGAGTCGATTCTTAAAACAATGGCTTTAACGGCCTTGTCTTCCCTGAATGTTTTAATATCCCGGATGACTTTTTTGGCATCGGAAATAACGCCGATCAGTTCCACGACCCCGACCCTCTCACCGGGTACGCCATTATAAACCTCATAGTCTGCACCTTTTGACCCGAACGTGAAGAGAAGGGATATCAGGGTCACCGATACAGCGCAAATGGAGAGTGAAACAAGCATAAAAAAAAGATAAGGATGTCTTCTAGAAAACATGGGGATTGTCTCAATATTTTTTAGGGGAGTTTAAAAGAAGAGCCAGCAATGAAAAAATGCTTTGTGATAACGTTTAACACTGCTGACTCTTTATAATGCCATTTATAAAAAAGAAGATAATGAACTTCATTATGCATCTTTCCTATTCTTCCTGATCTTCCTTGATCTTGTCCTGAAGGTTTTCTCTTAGGATTTCACCGAATGATGATGTTGCAGGTCCCATCTTGTTGACATATTCTGCAAGAATCGCCTTGTCATCATCCATATCCAGACGTTTGATCGAGAGACCGATTCTGCGCTCATCACTGTTGATATTCATTACCTTTGCGGTAATGGCATCACCAATATTGTACATGCCGACAGGCGTTTTAATTTTTTCTTTGCTGATTTCCGAGACATGAATCAATCCCTCAATGCCTTCTTCAAGCTCAACAAAAACACCGAAATCGGTTATATTGGTAATATTGCCTGTTATCTCTTTTCCGGGAGCATACCGTTCGGCAACACTTTTCCATGGATCCGGATGAATTTGTTTGATACCGAGTGAGAATCGTTCACTGTCCTTGTCAATATCCAGGACAACAGCCTGAACCGTATCCCCTTTCTTGTAAACTTCTGAAGGGTGTTTGATCCGTTTGGTCCAGGAAATATCAGAAATATGAACCAGACCGTCTATATCGTCATCAATACCGATAAACAGACCAAAGTCCGTAATATTTTTAATTTTACCCTCTATTACCGTACCGATCGGATATTTTTCACTGATGACTTCCCATGGATTATCCACAATCTGTTTCATACCAAGAGAAATGCGCCTGTTTTCCGGTTTGAGATCAAGGACAACCGCATCAACCACCTCACCCACAGATACAATTTTGGATGGATGGCGAACTTTTCTTGTCCAGGACATTTCAGATACGTGAATCAAACCTTCAATACCTTCTTCCAATTCGACAAAGGCACCATAATCGGTCAGGCTGACCACTTTTCCGGAAACATGGGAACCCACAGGATATTTTTCTGTGGCAATAGACCACGGATCCGGAGTCAATTGTTTCATACCCAGTGAAACTCTTTCATTTTGAAGATCATAGGAAAGGATCTTCACCGTGATTTTGTCTCCCACAGAGAACATCTCGGATGGGTGTTTAACACGTCCCCAGGAAATATCTGTGATATGAAGGAGACCGTCAACACCACCCAGATCGGCGAATACGCCATATTCCGTGATATTTTTGACGATGCCTTCCATGACTTTTCCTTCTTCCATGGCAGCAAGTGTAGCGGATCGTGTATCTTCTCTTTCCTGCTCGAGAATCGCGCGCCTTGAAAGAACGATATTGCTTCGTTTTCGGTTGTATTTCAATACCTTGAACTTGTATTTTTTACCGACCATTTCATCAAGGTTTCGGATAGGTCTCAAATCTGCCTGAGAGCCGGGTAAAAATGCCTGAAGCCCGACATCTACAGAGAATCCACCTTTTACGCGGCTTGTGATTTCACCTTCCACAATACCATCTGCATCATGAATCTCTTTAATGGATTCCCAGACTTTGATTTTTGCAGCTTTTTCCTTGGACAGGACGACACTTTCCTCCTCCTCGTCCCAGACTTCGACCATGACCTCGACTTTGTCACCGATGTTGACATTGATTGTGCCATCGTCTTCACGGAATTCCTCAATCGGAATCTGCCCTTCTGACTTGTAACCGACATCAACAAGAACAAAGTCCTTATCGACTGAAATAATTCTGCCTTTTACAAGTTCACCTTCACCAAAGCGCTGGAAACTTTCATCATAAAGTTGCATGAGTTCATCCATGCCGACTTCTCCATCTATGGAGTCATCATTGGATACATCCTCATCATTTTGATCTTGCAAGATGTCTATGTCTGATGTGACACCTTTTTTCAATTTTTGTTTTTCATCGTTCACTACAGTGTTTTCCATTAATATTAGTTCCCCCTAAACGTATTTTATGTCCCCAGATTCACCAGGGTAGCATAACTTGTCACTATTATCAGACAGTACACCAAAAGACAATGATATTTTTATTTAAATTTGCTTTTTATTTTGCTTCGATAAGCTGAGCCATTTTATTGACCACAGTTTCGATATCCAGATGGGTCGTATCAATTTTAATGGCATCCGGGGCTGGTTTTAAAGGAGCAATATCACGGTTTGAGTCGTTGGCGTCCCTTTTCATCATATCCTGCTCAACTTCTTCTAATGTCTGGGAACTATCAGGCCCCATTTCCCTGAATCGCCTTAAAGCCCTTTCCTTGATTGAGGCCATCATAAAAAATTTCACATCCGCATCCGGAAACACAACTGTCCCCATATCCCGACCTTCAAACACCGCACATTTTTCCTGCCCCATTTTTTTCTGAAGCCCAAGCAGGCATCCTCTCACACAGGGTTTTGCAGAAACACGTGAAGCCATCATCGAGATTTCGGGTGTTCGGATCTGATCTGAAATATCTTTTCCATTTGAAAACAGTCTCAAGCCACTTTCTGTGATTTCAAATTTCAGATCAATGCGATCGCAAAGCGTTTCGAGATCTGTTTCAAGCTCCGGGTCTATTCCCTGTGAAAAGGTTTCAAAAGCAACCCCCCGGTAGAGTGCACCGGTATCGATATATTTATAATTCAATCGTTTAGCTAAAAGCTTGCTAACAGTTGTTTTACCGGATCCGGCAGGACCGTCGATTGTAATCAGGAATTTTTTCATGGACACCCTTTCTTCAAAGACCTGTGTGGTACGTGAACAAAAAAAATTGTTCAGCCCCATTGAAATTAAAATGACATTTAACGTTTAATATGTTTACATTGACCGCAATCGAAAAATACGTTGAAACTGAAATATTTCAGATGGATTGTCAATAAGGATTTGCGATCATCAGGGGATAAAATATAAAGACAATAATGGGACATCAATCGATCATGAATGGAGAGGTCATCTGTGATACCTGTAAAAACCGGACTTGAAAACTTTGTCACCTCATCGCAGCCAGAGTTTGCAAACAAAAAAATCGGTCTGTTATGCAACCCGGCATCTGTGGATAGCCGTCTCAGACATGCCAGAGACCTGATACACAATCGTTTTCCCGGTCAATTAAAGGCTCTTTTTTCACCTCAGCACGGTTTTTTTGCAGAAAAACAGGATAACATGATCGAATCCGGCCATTTAACGGATCGGACACTCCATATCCCGGTATTCAGCCTGTACGGAGAAACCAGAGTGCCTGAAAAAGAGATGTTTGATTTGATCGATGCCCTTATAATTGATCTTATGGATGTGGGCACAAGGGTTTACACCTTTATCTATACCGTATCGTATTGTCTTGAAACAGCCAAAAAGTTTGGACGGAAAATCATCATCCTGGACAGGCCAAACCCCATAAACGGTATATCCATTGAGGGTAATCTTCTGAATCCTGATTTTTCATCGTTTGTCGGTCGCTACCCCATTCCCATGCGGCATGGCCTGACCATGGGAGAGCTGGCCCTTTTCATCAACCGCGAATTCGGCATCGATTGCGAACTTGACGTCATCCGCCTTTCCGGATGGAAAAGAAATATGTATTATGAGGATACTGGGCTTCCATGGGTACCCCCATCACCCAATCTGCCCACGCCCGGTTCCGCGCTGGTTTATCCCGGACAAGTCATTTTTGAAGGCACCAATATTTCAGAAGGCAGAGGCACCACCCAGCCCTTTTTGCTGTTCGGTGCACCCTTCCTTGACACAGAAGAAATCACAAAAATTCTGGGCGGCAATCTTTTTCCAGGAGCAATTTTGAGACCCGTTGTTTTTGAACCCACATCCAACAAATGGAGCGGTCAGGCATGTCAGGGGTTCCAGATTCATGTCACCGATAGTGAAATTTACAATGCCTATGAAACCACCCTGACCCTTCTTCAGGCGATCATCAGGAGTTCGGGAGATGCGTTCAAATGGAAGTCGCCGCCATATGAATATGAATACGAAAAACTTCCCGTTGATCTGATCATAGGCGATCAACATATCAGGGAAAAAATTGAAACCATGATCCCACTTGAAGACATTTTTGCATCATTTAAACCGGATATCGACCGCTTCCGATCAAAAAGCGCCGCTTATCATCTTTACGAATAGAGCCATAATCATAAGGGAGACTTTCGATGCCGGAAAATGATTCAGACTGGAAGCGATTGTGCTTTAAAAACAATAAAGTATGGGCTTTGGTAGACAAAAGCGGGAATTATATTTTAAAAGAGGGCAAGGTGCTGATCAAATATCAGAAAAATCAATCCCATGAATACCTGGTTTTTGAAACAGCCCTGAAACCGGAAAACCATCCGGATTGTGCTGCCGGTAACGCTGCAAAAAAAGCCGGTCCAAAGGCGGTGCCGCCAAAACCTTCGTCCGCATCCGCTCCAACGGAAAAAAAATTTCCCGATAATACGATTATTGTTTATACAGACGGGGCCTCCTCAGGAAATCCCGGGCCAGCAGGCATTGGCGTTCTCTTAAAGTACGGGGAACATCAAAAGGAAATTTCCAGATATATTGGCATCGGCACCAACAATATTGCAGAACTCGAGGCCATCCGGACAGCGCTTACCGAAATCAGGAAAAAAAATCTGCCGGTAAGGATCTTTACAGACAGCAGCTATGCCATAGGTGTTCTCACAAAAAGCTGGAAGGCCAAAGCCAATCAGGAACTCATCGGTTCAATCAAACATCTGATGGATGAGTTTAAGGATATCAGGCTGATCAAAGTCGAAGGCCATGCCGGGATTGAAGAAAACGAAAGAGCCGACGTTCTTGCCACATCGGCTATAAAAGCCAGGTACTGACACCGATTACGGATGGCTCATCACCGACTGGTTCCGGCCTCGGGCCTTGGCTTCGTATAATGCCTTGTCAGCCAGATTAATCAGATCTTTTTGTGTTTGCTGGTCATCCGGTACCACTCCGGCAACACCGAGGCTCAACGTCACAACCCTGTCGGTTTTGGATTCACCATGGGGGATAGAAAGATTCCTGACTGCCTTTCTTATGATTTCAGCCACATGAAAAGCTCCCGCCACGTTTGTATTTGGCAAAATAATAACGAATTCTTCTCCACCATACCGGGCGACCAGATCAGACGGCCGTTTTACGCTGGTTTCGATTGCCTTGGCCACGACCTGAAGACATTCATCGCCTGTCTTGTGACCATAGGTATCGTTAAAATTTTTAAAAAAATCAATGTCACACAAAATCAGTGCCAGATTATTTTTTTCCCGCCGCAACCGTTTCCATTCACTATCCAATATTTCATCAAACCGCCGACGGTTGGCGATCTGGGTCAACCCGTCCATGATAGAAATCTTTTTCAACTCTTCATTCATCTGCTGAAGTTTGATTTCCGTGCGAACCGTATTTGAAATATCAATGGCAAATCCGTAAAACCCACTGATGCGTCCGGAATCGTTTCTGGTGATATGGGCATAGGAAAGCGCCCAGAACGTGGACCCATCTTTTCTCTTAAGCTCGCTTCGGAATCGGTTCAGCTGTTCTGCTTCAAACAGGGAAAAAAAGAACTCTTCGGCCTTGTCTTCGTTTGCAAACATCTGGGATGCAATATCCGTCATTTTTTCGACCAGAACATCTGCGGTTTCATAACCCAGCATCCATGCCAGTTCAGGATTGGCGGTAATAAACCGCCCTTCTGAATTGGCCTGATAAATACCAATGGGGGCATTGCCAAAAATATCATTCAGATCTTTTTCCACCCGCTTTAATGTTTCCCTGGTCTCACGGATGGTTGTTACATCCTGAACCGCAAATGAAATACCGGAAGGCATGCCCGATTCATTGAGAACCGGCGTATAGTAGAAATCGCAGAACAACTCGTCACCTTCCATGTTAATCATTGAAATCGTTCTTAATTTTCTTTTTGCATTGTATAAAATATCAGAAAGGAACTGAACCAGTTCGTCCTTGTTTTCCCTGGCGGAAACAAGATCTGTCAGCAGGCGGCCACACATCTGTTCTCTCCGGTATCCAAAAATCACTTCTGCATGTCCGCTCCATTCCGTAATTTTGTGGTCCAAATCAAGTTCAATATAGGCCAGATGCGTTCTTGCAATAAGCTCTCTTAAAATTCTGTTTGTCTGCTGAAGTCTTTTAAGCTCATGCTCCAGTTCAGCTTCCCGTGATTTAAAAATATTGCCACACCCTTTTTGTAAATTTTCCGGGGAAACAACGCTCATTTGATTTTCCTTATTGCCATAATTTTTAAAAGCAAGCGAGGAGTCTTTCTAAAAATACCGCCTGGAACCCCCAATACAAAACAAAATAATCGGCACGCGATGTCCAAATGTCAATCCCCATATGGACATGAATCAAGCTAACCAGATGTTTTTTCAGTATTATTTGCATTTTTTATCTGATTGGTATATATGGTCTTATATCGTGGAGTCAAGTTGAATCTTTATTTACAACTGAAAACACGTTCTTTAATTGACTTGAGAATGTTCCTTATAATTCTAAAAAGGTGACCGCTGCCATGTCCAGATTCAGAGATCAGCTTATCCGGTTTCAAAAAAAAAATTACTGGCGCAACCTGAAACACGTGCGGGAAAACCTTTCGTATAACCCGTCTCTCATTAAATATGAAAATGAATACTTGAGCTATCTTAAAACCTATGAAGAAATTTCAAACAAAAACGAGCTGGTCAAAAAAGTAATTGCATCCGATCTGGTTTATCAGGGGGATTATCACACGTTAAGGCAATCCCAGCGACTGACATTGAGAATTTTAAGAGACATTCATGAAAAGCGGGATATCATCCTCCTCATGGAAATGTTTCACGCTGCAGATCAGAAATATGTGGATGATTTTCTGAAAGGCAATCTGACGGAAAACGATTTTATCCGGAAAATAGACTATGGCAGGAAATGGCCTTTCAGTTGGCAGAGCTGGAGTTCGATTCTCTATTTCTGCAAGGAGCGCTGCATTCCTGTTATTGGTATTAACTCGGAGCATGGTGAAGGATTAAAAAGCATCAGAAACAGGGACCAATATGCGGCCAGAGTGATTGTTAAAACCCTTTTGAGATACCCGGAAAAACTGGCCTATGTCATTGACGGCGATTTTCACATTTCCCCCAACCATCTTCCCAAAGAAGTCAATGACCTTCTGAAACTCCTGGACAATCCGGTAAGGCATCTCATCATTTACCAGAATGCTGAAAATCTCTACTGGAAACTCTGCAAAGAAGACCGGGAGGAAGCAGATGTGCTGAAAATAAACGAAAACAGCTATTGTGTCATGAATACCATGCCGGCGAACAAAATCCAGTCCTACCTGAACTGGCTTGAGTTTTCAGAAGACGCTTATTATCCGGTAAAACGGGAATGGGAAACCGAAGGGGTGGAAGGTCAGGGAATCACCATTCAGGAGATAATTGTTTCCATAGCCTCTATCCTTGAGTTTGATCTGCCTCAAAATATCATAGAGGTCTTGTCCATACATTATGCTGATGATTATCACTTTATTGATCATATCCACACCATAAAGGGGATCAAAGGCAAAATCCGGCTGATCAAGGAAAAAATCATAAAAGGCGAGGCGTTCCTGCTCGAATATGAAAAGGATGGTGAGCCCCGGTACCTGATCTATCTCCCCAATTCAAATATCAATATGGCAGCAGAGGAAGCAAGCCATTTTGTCAATGCAGTATTAAGAGGCCCTCTGAAAAAATCATCCGATGCGTTTGACCGGTTTTATAAAAATGTGATCACCGAATGCCTTGGATTTTTCGGCAGCAAATTCATCAATGAAAAACGGAAATCCCATTCTGAAAATTCCATCCGCATCCTGTTAGGTCAGATCAAACGGGGAGAATATCTGAAGCTTGATCCGGTGATTCCTCAAACCGCCAAATATATTCTTCAACACTTTTACCTTGAAAGGCAGACAACAGATCAACTGGCATTTCAGGAAAAATTTCAATCCATCTATGAAAGCAAATCCTCTACACCCACCATATTCAGCACACAGCTTGGATACATACTGGGGAACAAACTCTATTACGCGGTAAAGAAAGGCAAATTCCCCCTGTCAAACGTCAGGGAGTACTTACGGGATCCGTTCGATGACAAGCGGAAGGCGTATTACACCTACCTCGACATCAGTGAAAGATTGAAACAGGAAAAAGCGGTCAGCCAGTATTAAATTCTTCATGCGTGTTTGAGAAGGATGCATATATGTATACGGAAAACCAAAGTGAATTGTCGTGTCATTTTATATCTCCTTTTTCTTTTTTCAACTTTGGTATGATCAGATGATTAATAGACTCTTTCATGCGTGAAATGCATTTAAAGCCCTCATCGATGGCTTCCTGGGCCCTGTAGAATTCAAGCAGCCCCAGATGTCGAAGACGGGGCTCCAGTATAATATCCGGCGGATCACCGGCCATCCGGCTTCTGGTAATTCGGTCCTGCATGATATTGACGGTTCCGGCGATAACTTCAAACAGACCCGGTGTCTTGTTTTTTTTCGAGCCACTGCCTATCTGGGATATAAAAGATTCAAATCCATGCCGGATTCTTGTTTGAACCTTAGAGCCAAAGCTGTGTGAAGATTCTTCATCCATACTTGTGCCATCTTTTTCATCCGGATCATGGGTATCTTCAAAATGCCTTCCCACAATATCGCTGTTCAGATTGACGGCAATAATGATGTCCGCACCCATAGCCCTGCATATGGAGACAGGTACGGGATTGACCAGCCCGCCATCGATAAGCCATTTACTTCCCATAAAAACCGGTTCCATGATTCCCGGAAACGACATGGATGCCCTGATGGCATCGAGAAGCAGGCCTTCCTTCAGCCAGACTTCCCTTCCGGTTTCAAGAACGGTTGCCACAGAGGCGTATGGCAAAGGCAAGGATTCAATGGTCGTTTGATCCCCCACATAATTTTTAAAAAAATTGATCAGCCGGTCGCCGACGATCACCCCGCCCCCCGTCAGTCTGATGTCAAACAAACTGAAGACTTCTTTCCAGTCGAGTTTTTTGGCCCAGGTTTCCAATTCATCCATGTATCCGGCCGCATAGATGCCCCCCACCAGGGCGCCTGCAGAACATCCGCAGACGATGTCCGGCTTGATGCCCATTTCTGCAAGACCTCTGATAATGCCGATATGGGACCATCCCCTTGCAGAGCCGCTCCCCAATGCCAGACCCAGTTTAGGTGTATTCATTTTTTCTCTCTTATTTTGTTCCTCTACTTCAGGCGGGCAGTTGATCCGTTTTGAAAGAAACCGGTTCAGCAGCACACCGTTGATTCCGGGCACAAATGTATTTGGAAAATTAAAATCCGTCAATGGGATAATCGGTTCGTTCGCGGATATGTTTGTTATGTCGGTTTCGCCCAGTCCATACTTTCCGGCCATGTCAACCAGCGGTATGTCTTCCGGTGTCAACCCCCAAAATGGGTGGCCACCGCATCCAGCGTCACCGCGTTATCGCATGCCATCACTGTTCCGCAGTTATTACTGTAACCAACTCTTTTTCTTTCATAAAATGATACAGATACAGGTGTCCGAAAGATACATACCAGATATCCTTCTTGTCCTTTATATGATCCAGATGTGCATCCCCGTAAGATACCCATTCGGCATCGCCAAGTGCCCATGGGTGAAGGTTCAGATGATAAATGCCGCCTGTATCATATACACTGTCAAACGTATGATTCAATATATTTTTATCTTCTTCGGTATCATACCCCATGCGAATGGTGAAGCCGGCAGGCGCATAGATATTGTAGTCACTTCGCCATGGGGAAAAACCGGTGACACTGGAATTGCTGTTCCGGCTCACAAGATAGGTGCTGCTCATCATGGCCATAAGCGTCTGATTGCAGATCAGGCCAAATGGAAGAAGATAGGCATAGACATATTCGTGACTGCCGTTTTGATTGAAAACAGGCAACATGAGGTTGTCTTTGATCATGACAGATGACTGCCCGACTTCAACGGTCGCGTTCAGACAAAAAAGCGGGTCCCCCAGATGGTTTTGTGAATGCGAAACCGGTTCGATGAATCCATCGTCGATCTGATCCTGAATATGCGTCCAGGTCTCTTCAAGAAGATCGCCTGTAATAATTCCTGCACTTGCCCACAGCTGTCTTTCCTGAAATTTATTGCAGGCGGTGATAAAATTCCCGTCACTGTTGTTCTGCCAGTCATCAAAAGAAGCGGTCACAACCGCTTTCCGGTTATCATAGTATTCAGTAATCCCCATAAATATGACGTCAGGCAGGATTTCATTTGAAATAATTGTAAATTAGACGGAAAAAGAAAAGTATTAACTAAATCGTTATTTCATATGATGAAAAAAAATCAACGAAAAAATGGAAGAATTTAATGCCAATCGAATGATCAATAAAAATGATTAGCCCTATTCGCATTTTGGAATCTGATTTACATGTGTCTGCCTGGGCGGTGCTTTATGCCGGAGGCGATTTTCAATCAAGGCCCAGTGTACCGCCGGGGTTCAGGATATGATTGGGGTCAAAATGATTTTTTAGCGCTCTTAACACGTCCATTTGCGCTTTGCCCAGATGATTTTCCATCCAGGGGCCGATCATTTTCCCCACGCCATGGTGATGGCTCAAAGACCCCCCAAATTCGAGAATGTTGTCAATAAGCCCTTTCTGGAACGACCGGTAATCATCAATACCGGAAAATCGCCCGATAAAAATAAAATAGAGGTTCGTGCCCTGGGGATAAAAATGAGAGGCATGGGTCATGATGATCGTTTCCGGCCTTTTTTTTGCAAAACATCTGACACCCTGATGAAGGCGATGAAGGTTGTCCCAGGTGACACCCGTCTCCAGTGTATCGATAATGACGCCAAAATCATGAAGGTCTTCCCGCATGTAGGGATCTTGATAGCGGCTGTGTTCCCATTTTTTCACCGGATAACCGGTCAGGCTCATGGCACTGTATTTTTTACAGATTCGCCTGACATTTTTTAAGACATTTCTCGAAAATCCCTTCTCCCCTTCAGTATGACCGATATACAGGCACCGCTCCATTTTTCGAAACCCTTTGTAATCCATGAGCTTGTCTAAGAGGGTGCCTTCGACGCCATAGAGTTTCAAGGCAACGTCAGTTTCTTCCGGATCGGAAATTCTGAATACAGAAGGTTTGCCGAATTCGCCCTGGGAAATTTCACGGGTGGCATCCACTGCTTTTTCCCATGAAGGAAATATAAAACTGAACCGCCGCCGGTTTTCCGGCATGTATCTGAAAATTTTCAGGGTCACGCTCACGAGAATGCCGAATGCACCTTCACTTCCCATCATGATATCGTTCACCTTGGGCCCGGTGGCTGTACCCGGAAAATCAAGGGTTTTAAACATGCCCGTTGGGGTGACATATTCCTGGCTCAACACAATATCACATGCATCGCCGTAATAGGAAGACTGCTGACCGGAACCCAGTGCCAGAATCCATCCGCCCACGGTGGAATATTCAAAGGACTGGGGAAAATGTCCGCAGGTATACCGCCTTTTGGCGTGGTGAATCTCAGGCGCCCTGTTCAAAGAATCTTCATAGGCTGGGCCCATGATCCCTGCGTCAACCGTTGCGGTCTGATTGGTTTCATTGACCTCAAGCACCCGGTTCATATGCGTGCTCATCACCAGGGAGACCCCCCCTTTTACGCATTTGAACCCAAAGTTCACGGAACTTCCTCCCCCATAGGTGTATACCGGTATTTTTTTGTCGTTACAGTAGCGGATGACTTCCTGAACATCTTTTTTGTTCCGGGGATGAATCACGATATCCGCCACCTGTCCGGTTTCCCCTTTCCGAAGCATCATGGCCTCTTCCATGGTCTTGCCATTTGAAAACCGGACCCGGGCATAACCGTCTGTGTTTACATTCTCCTCACCCACCATATTGCGGAAAATCTGAACCGCATTTTCAGGCATATTGACAGGTGTGGGACAGGTGACTGTTTCGTTTCCTTCTTCTTTTTTCTTTCTGAAGTCATCATCGGTCATGTGAAAGGTCTCTTTCATCAACCGGTAAAGCCGCTTGTTGGGATGCTTGAACCCGTTGGGAGCTCCCCACTTGAAAATCGACCGGTAGGATCTGTCTAACGGTGCCTGACTCGTCCATTCCGGCATAAATTCTTTTTTAAGTCCCAACATGTTCCGTCTCCTTATATGCCTATTTTTCCGGATAACCGGTTATTTCCCTGATTTCTTCATAAAGCGGTTTCAGTGCCTGATACATTTTCCGGTACACCCGGTGATAGAGTTTGTGATAAATTTCCGTGTGATCCGGATTTGGATGAAATACCGTATCGTAGTGCACCATTTTTTGAATGGCCTGATAAAAATCATCATAAAGGCCGATTCCCCTGGCCGTGACAATGGCCGCGCCCAAGCCGGATGTCTCAAAGGTTTTTCCCCGGACAAGGGGACGATTGAAAATATCGGCCGTAATCTGACAGATTTCATCACTTTGCGAGGCACCGCCAGATACAGCAATTTTCGTCACGTTCATCCGGCCCCTTTTTTCCATGGTCGTAAGTCCTTCAAGAAGACCATAGGCAAGTCCTTCGATCACGCCCCTGAACACATGGGCTTTTTTGTGCACATCACCAAAACCGATCATGGCGCCTTTGGCTTCAGGCACATTCAGCCCCGGCCCCCAATAGGGCTGCACCAGAAGTCCCATGGAACCGGGCGGCGCTTCCTTGAGCAATTGATTGAGAACGACTTCCGCCTTGATCCCCTGTTTGGCTGCCTCTTCGACTTCCTGATGGGCAAATTCATTTTTAAACCAGGTGATCATCCAGTATCCCCTGAAAATTTCAATCTCAGGGTTATAATGGCCGGGAATCGCTGCAGGATAAGGGGGTAAAAATCGCAAGGGTTCAAAATATCTTGCTGTTGTTGTCTGGACGGTTGCTGTGGTCCCAAAGCTCAAACTGGCCATGCCCGGGTTGATGACACCCATCCCGATGGTCTCACACCCTTTATCCGATCCGCAGGCAATCACGGGGATGCCTTCGGGAATACCTGTTTTTTTAGATGCATCAGCTGTCACATGTCCGATAATTTCTCCCGGCATCACCAGTTCCGGCATTTTATCCCGGTCAAGGGGAAATAAAAAAGAGATGGGGTCCCATTTGGAGGCCCATGCCATTTTTTTATAACTGAACGGCACATGACCGATCTGAGATGCAATCGAATCCTTGAACATTCCGGTCAGCCGATGGTTCAAAAAACCGGACACCTGGACATATTTATGGGTATTTTTCCAGACATCCGGCTGGTTCTGCATGATCCAGTTGCCCTTGCCCGAAGTCTGGTTCTTCATGATCGTATCCCTGATACCGATTGTTCGTAACAAAAAATCCACAAAAGGATTGGGGATAAAAGACGGCCTGGCTTTTCGCTGATCCAGCCATACGATAACCGGCCGCAATGTGTTTCCGTCCCTGTCCATATTGACCATGCTCGCACGAATGGCGGTAATGCCGACCCCTTTTATCTGGCCGAACAACGACTCGTTTCTGTCTTTTAGTGTCTGACAGGCATGACAGAGATTTTGCCAGTAGACATCCGGGTCCTGCTCCGCCCAGCCGGGATAGTCACTGTAATACGGTTCGTATTCAATCTGAACCTTGTCCAGAAGATCGCCGTCCTGTGAAAACAGGATGGCCCGGATGCTCTGCGTGCCGCAGTCAATGGAAAGAATGGGGGGTGTTGGGTTCATTGGGTTGCTTTATAGTACTTTTATTTTAATTTGACAAACGCTTAGCCAACTGGTATGACCTCTTACCAGAACAATTTGAACAGGACAAGAAAAAAATGACTCAGACAAAAAAAAATAATTTACCGTTCAGGCCCAAGGAACATGCGGAAGATTATATTCTGACCCATATATTGAGCGGGGCCTATCCACCCGGGTCGGTGCTGCCTGGGGAAAGAGTGTTATCAGAAGAAATCGGCGTGACCCGGCCCACATTAAGGGAAACCCTTCACCGTCTTGCCGGAGAAGGATGGCTGACCATCAAACAGGGGAAACCCACAACGGTAAACGACTACTGGAATACAGGCGGCCTGGGCCTTTTGAATACCATGGCCAGATATGGTGAATATCTGCCCCAAAATTTTATTTCCTATCTTCTGGATGCCCGCGCAGCCGTACTTCCTTCCATGGCATTTCAGGCAGCCACGAATTCTCCGGAAGTCATTTCAGGCGTTCTTGAGAGAACATCGTCCCTTAAAAATACAGCTAAAGCATATACCAGATTTGACTGGGAACTGCAAAAACTCTTTGCCAGGGAATCTAAAAATCCGTTAGCGGTGATGCTTTTAAACAGCTTTGAAGTCATGTATCTCGCTTTAGGCCAGTTTTATTTCAGCCACCAAAAGGGGAAACAGACATCTGCAGGATACTACGAATTGCTGAAGGCCGCATTGCAAATAGGTCCCCGGGAAGTGGCATCTCTGGTCAGGGCGGAAATGATCAAAGCCAGGGAAATCTGGTCTGAAATAAATGATCTGAAGCCTTCATAGGGTTTCATAGATAAAAAACTTAAAGGAAACAGAGCGTAATGATTACCATTCAATCTCTCGAATCAAACTGGGATCTGATCGTCATTGGCGGCGGCATAACAGGGGCAGGTATTTTAAGGGAAGCATCCCGATCCGGATTGAAAACCCTTCTTCTGGAGCAGAATGATTTTGCCTGGGGCACATCGAGCCGGTCATCCAAGCTGGTTCATGGGGGCCTCAGATATTTGAAAGAGGGTCGTCTGCCGCTGACCATTGAATCGGTCAGAGAACGGGAGCGTCTTTTAAACGAGGCACCATTTCTGGTCGAACCCATTGATTTTCTCTTTCCCACGTTCAAAGGCAAAAGCCCGGGCAAACTGTCTCTTGAAGCCGGGCTTTCCATTTATGATCTGATTGCGTTTAAAAAAAGACATACGTTTCTTTCTGCTGAAGAGTTCCTGAAAGTCGAACCCAAAATCAATCCGGACAAGTTCATGGGCGGATTCCGGTTCATGGATGCACAGGTCGATGATGCCAGATTGGTCTTGCGTGTGATCAAAGAGGCCGAAAAAACAGGTGCCAAGGCACTCAACTATGCGGCAGTAAAAAAGATCATCAGAAATAATAGCGGAAATGTTACGGGTGTCCTGGCAGTGGATTCGGAAACAGGGGAAAGCCGGGAACTTTTAACTCCAGCTGTCATCAATGCAACCGGGTCATGGGCGGAGCAGCTTCACCCCTCTCCCAAAAAAGGACTGCATTTAAGACCGCTCCGGGGCAGTCATATCTTTTTTACCAAAGAGAAACTCCCTGTATCCCAGGCGATTTCCCTTGTGCATCCCTCCGACAAAAGACCCGTATTCATTGTTCCCTGGGAAGGGGCGAGTCTGGTAGGCACGACCGATCTCGATCATGAAAACGACCTTTCCCGTGAGCCTTCGATTACGAAAGAAGAAGTGTCCTACCTGATTGAAGCCGTCCATGGCGTATTTCCGGATGTTAAACTTTCTGAAAAGGATTGCCTGTCCACCATGGCCGGTATCCGGCCGGTATTGAGCGAAGGAATAAAGGACCCCTCAAAAGAATCCCGGGAGCATGTGGTCTGGGTGGACAAAGGCCTTGTGACAATCACCGGCGGGAAACTCACCACATTCAGGATACTGGCGTGGGATGCATTAAAAGCGGTCAAACCCTTTTTATCCGGCAAACAACTCAAAGGTTGCGGAGACCGGGTTTTTGAACCGCTGGCGGAAAACAGAAAACCCCTCTCCCGGCCGGATATCATTTTCCAGAACAGGTTATATGGCCGATATGGAGAAATGGCCGAAAATTTGATGAAAAAGGCACCATCTGATCAACTTGATCGTATACCGGGCACACTTTCACTGTGGGCAGAACTTTCTTTTGCAGCTCAGCACGAGAAAATCCGGCATCTTCCTGATCTTCTGTTGCGGCGGGTAAGGATCGGGCTTCTTCTTCCGGAAGGCGGCAAAAAATATCTCGATCGCATCAAGGACATCGTGATGCCACACCTCTCCTGGGACAATGACACCTGGGAAAAGGAAAAGATCCGCTATCTTGAAAATATCCGGGCCAATTACTCGGTACCCTGAAACCGTTCTCTACCCATGATGGCGTTTATAGCCTCTGAAACCGCGTCCTGAAGTTCCTCATCTGTTTCAGGCTGAATGCGGATCGACTCAAGTGCAGGCAGAATGCTTTCATCACCGCAAATCCCTGCAATATAAACGATATCGCCTTTTGCGTTTGCATCCATTTCAGGCATACGGTTCATGAGGGGGTGTACAATTGCTCCGGCAAGACGGATATTTTTTTCGGCAATGGTCTCGATGGCCACCATGGCGCCCAGACGAACCGGCCATTTGGCGGTGACCATCAGATCGATTAACGATGGGAATATCATATTTTTTTCGATCATCATATCGGCCAGTTTGAAGGCCTCGCCACTTTTAAGCATCCCTTCAAGCGTTGCCGTTCCCATTTTTGAAGGATCTCTATCAAGGATCATGCTTAAAATTTCAGCAGACGCGGTTCGCCCTGTCCAGGTGATCGTGTCATCGAGAATCACCGTGGGCGCAGACTGAATGTTATATTTCCTGGAAAGCTCAGGAAAAAATACCCCATCGATCACATCCAGATGGATCAATTTGCTTTGATACGAAAACCCAAGAAGCGTTTCAACCTGAACCGGACAATACGCGCAGTGGGGGGCAATAAAAATAATCAGCCGGGCAGGTACATTGATTTTTTCAAGTGGGGCGTTCTTCGTGCGAGGCGTGTTTATTTTTTTTTCAGCCTGGAAATCAAGGGCATTTAAAAATGGGGACAATTCCGGTCCTGAAGGAATAGCATGAAAAATAATATTTTCCTGTACGCGAATCGATGGCGGCTCACCATCTTCACCCTGGGTTGCTTTCATGACAACATGCGGTACAACCTGAACAAAATCGTTTAAAAAATTCTGAAATACATCTGTTCGTTCATCGTTGGTCTTAATCAGGGTAATCTGGCAGACATGGTGCTTTTGCTCTTGCCAGGTGTCTATTATTCTTCTGTCCTGTGGTGTCATTCATCCATTCCATTTATCTGTCGATTGATCAAGCCGTGAATATACCCTGTTTTTTCTTTTTTTCAACCTATCTGAAGAAATTGTGTTTACGAAAAAAATAAAAATAGTGTTGGCCATTCAGGGTCGGCACATGTATATTCAAAAGTTAATTAATTTAACGTTGCCATTTTCGAATGGGTTTAATTTTAAGGGGTGGCATGAAAATAAAAAAAAGTATTGAATGCTGGATCTTTGACACCTACCAAAAAAAATTTTTACTGCTTCACTGCCCGGAAACATTGAGACACCGGCCATACTGGCAGCCCGTTACAGGTGGTATTGAAAACGGAGAAACCCCTTTCCAATCCTGCCTTCGTGAAATCAGGGAAGAAACGGGCAAAGCTTTTGAAAAAGACAATCTGGTCAGATTATTCAATAATTATTCGGTCTCCATTCCTGAAGATGACATGGAATTGAACAAGAATATTTTTATTGTCAAAACAACCGGGTTTGATGTCAGGATATCAACTGAACACACGGATTACAAATGGGTTTCTCCTGAACAAGTCCGAAGCATGCTTCTTTGGGAAAGCAATAAAATCACATTTCAGGAAGTCGCAAAATATCTGGGACTTTCATAATGCGGGACAGCTATGTATTTTAAAGATATTGACGATGTGGAAAAACGGCTTGAATCTGCAAACTATATTTCATCCAAAGAAATTGCCATCATTGTATTTCTTGCCACGGCAACCGAAAAACCGATTCTGATAGAAGGTCCTGCCGGTGTGGGAAAAACAGAACTGGCCAAAGCGATCGCTGCCAGTCTCAACCATGAACTGATACGCCTGCAGTGCTATGAAGGACTTGATGAGGCCAAGGCCCTTTATGAATGGGAATATGCCAAACAGCTTCTATACACACAGATGGTCAAGGAAAAAGTTCAGGATGTGATCAAAGGGGCCAAAACGCTTTCTGAGGCTGTTGAAAAAATAGCCGATCAGGAAGATGCGTTTTTCACCGACCGCTTCATCCTGCCACGCCCCCTTCTCCAGGCAATTTCTTCAAAGAACCCCGTGGTCCTTCTGATTGATGAAGTCGACAAATCAGATCCTGAATTTGAGGCATTCCTGCTGGAACTTTTGAGTGATTTCCAGGTGACCATACCGGAAATCGGCACAAGAAAGGCAGAAACGATACCTCTTGTTTTTCTGACATCAAACAATTACCGGGATATGAGCGACGCCCTGAAAAGACGATGCCTGCATCTGTATATCGACTATCCGGAAAGGGACGCGGAAATGCGGATCGTCCGGTTGAAAATCCCTGGCATAGATGAAACACTTCTCAGGCGATTGATCGATACCATCAACAATATCCGGAAACTGGATCTGAAGAAAAAACCCTGTATTTCCGAAACCCTGGACTGGGCAAAATCACTTATTGCCCTCCAGGCAAAAGACCTTACAAGGGATGTTGTTCTGAACACATTAAATGTCATTTTAAAGTATCGAACCGATGTGGATCTGGCTATTTCAAATATAGACAAGGTCATTGCCAGCTGAAGCCGGTTTAAACTCATGAAAACACGGTTATGGTTAATCTTACGCTGAAATTTGCCGCCTGCCTCAGGGCTATTGATATGAAAGTTTCCACAGCAGAGGTTCTGGATTGCGTAAACCATCTGAAACTGATTGATGTGATTGATGAAGATCTGTTTAAAACCGTGCTCAAAACAAATTTTGCCAAAAGCAGAAGAGACCACCGGACCTTTGATCACGCCTATGACCTTTTCTTTCATCAGATGAATTCAAATATCCGTCTTGAGGATATTAAAGCCAATGAAAACCTGGTTGCCGCAAATGAAATCGATATCCTGCAAAAGGAATGCGTGGATCAACTGGCGGCCAACCTTGAGATGGATCAAATCAATCAGGCGCTGATCAACTTTCTGTCTGGTGAGCCATTGACTTACATGAAAATGTTACGAGAGCTTCAGACAAAAATCGAAGTCGCAAGAGTCATCAACTCCAATCTCGGGCAGCTTACCGAACGTCTTCAGATCATGCTCAAAATCAACGCCATACGGAATTTGATTCCTCAATTTTCAGGTGGCAATTTTGACATGCCCGGTTCAAACAAACAAAAAAGACTGAATCAGCGGCTCGAAGAAAGGCTCGACAATGCCTATCAACTCCTTGTGAAGGAACCGGTTCCTGAAAACGAAAGCCTAAATGTCGTTACACGGAACCAGAAACGGTCCCAAAAGCTGGGAGATATCCCGTTTGCCAACCTGTCGCAGACCCAGATCGAAGAGATGAGGGAAACGATCCGGCAGCTTGTACGGAAATTGAATGATATTGTCACCTTGAGATTTGCATCTCGAAACAAAGGCATACTTGACATCAAAAAGACATTACGAAAATCCGCAAAATACCATGGCCTGCCTCTGGAACTGAAATTCAGGAACAAACCCTTACGGAAAGGAAAGATTGTCGCACTCTGTGATGTATCGAGTTCGGTCTGGTCTGCCGCACGGTTTATGCTGAACATGCTCTATTCCCTTCAGGACTGCTTCAGCAAGGTTAAAAGCTATATTTTTGTCGCCCAGGTTGCTGATGTCACAGACTTTTTCGACCGGTATGACACAAATGATGCGGTTGAAAAGATTCTGAACGAAGCTGATATAGAGTATAATGTGCTCACCGATTATGGCGCCACATTACTCGATTTTAAAACAAATTATATGAATGTTCTTGATAAAAAAACGACACTTATTATCATCGGGGATGGCAGATCCAATTATCTGAACCCAAGAGAACATATCCTTCAGGACATGCGGGAAAAAGTGAGACGGATTATCTGGCTCACACCTGAACCGGAAAAATTCTGGAGAACCGGTGACAGCCAGATCATGACTTACAAAACCTATTGTCACGAGCTTCGGGTATGCCGGAATCTGAATCAACTGAACGAATTTATAGAAGAGCTTGTGATTTAAACCCATTATGACTCTATCCATGACAAATAACCAATCCATGCTGGAAAATGAAATCCGAAACGCCTTGAGCGCTATTCACTTTTCAGATCCTCAACATGTCCCGTTCCAGGCTTTCTCAAGAGAACAATGGGCAAAAGCAGGCCAGGCCGGCCTGATGGGGATCGGCCTTCCGGAAAAGTATGGCGGCTGTGGCGGAGGTGATCTGGAAATCGCCATCACCGGGCAGGTGATTGCCGAGACATGCAGGGATATGGGATTCAGTCTTTCCTGGCTTGTCCAGATTCTTGTATCGCGCCTGATTGCAACCTTTGGCACAGACACTCAGCAAAAGACACTGCTGCCCCAATTGATATCCGGCAAACAGATCATTTGTTTTGCCGTATCAGAGCCTGACGTGGGACCTCATCCCAAATATCTGAAAACAAAAGCTGTCCTGTCCGGAGATCACTACATTATCGATGGTGAAAAAATCTGGATCACCAACGCGCCTGTTGCCGATATGTTTATCATCATTGCCATTACTAAAGAACAGCAAGGGAAAAAATATTATTCCGCCTTCATTGTTCCGGCACAAACACCCGGCGTAACCGTATCAAAACCGTTTGATATGCCATTTTTCAAAACATCCCCTCATGGTGGCATTCAGCTGAAACAGGTGAAGGTGCCGACCAGCAATCGTTTGGGCGAGCCTGACGGTATCTATGAAACCATGGTGATCCCCTTTTCTGCTATAGAAAATGCCATGATGATGGGTCCAGTCACTGGCGGCTTTGAGGCTCAGAAAACCATTCTGATGATGCATTTGAAAAAAAAGAAGGCCACTCTGCCAAACGAATTGTCTTTTGAACTGGCTCAACTTGAAACAATGATTTATACTGCAAAATTGATTGTCAATAAAGCAGCTGCCCTTGCCAGGGTCTCTGATAGCGCACGTGAATCACTTTTTCTGTTGATTTTTTTCAGAGACCTTGGAAAGAAAATTCAATCACAAATAGAAAAGATTGTTGATCTGGCTGAAATACAGCCGGGAAATGTGTTTAAAGACATTCTAAATGATCTGGAATGTTCAAGAGGACTTGGAGAAAAATCAATTTTACAAAAACAAACAAGACTGGGCAGGACATTGTTTGAAGCATTTTCATCCGAACCTGGTTTTAACAAATGACATATAAACAATTGATAATATATGGAGATAACTATGGAAAAATGCCCGTGCGGACTTGACACCCCATTTGAATCATGCTGTGAACCCCTTATAAAAGAGATCCGTCCCGCCAAAACAGCCGAAGAACTGATGCGATCACGATATTCTGCTTATGCAACCGGAAATATTGACTATATTGTTAAAACAATCATTAAAGGCAAGCAGGACAGCCAGGACAGGAATTCCATTAAAAAATGGTCCGAAAAATCCAAATGGAATAAACTTGACGTGATTAACGTCGAGAAAGGTGGACCGGAAGATGATGAGGGATATGTTGAATTTATTGCACATTACATCACCGATGGTGAAAGACACGCCCATCATGAAATTGCCCATTTCAAAAAGGAAGACAGCACGTGGTTTTTTAACGACTCACAATTTCCATCGATCAAACAATACGTGAGAGAGACCCCCAAAGTCGGAAGAAATGATCCCTGCACTTGCGGCAGCGGTAAAAAATTTAAAAAATGCTGTGGAAAATAAATGCGTTAAAAAATAATATTATCAACAATGTGATTTTTGTTCATTTTCATGATGACAATTCACTTAAATAATAGTATTGTCTTTTATAAAGGGACAGGTTTTAAGAAGGCCGTATAGACGTTTAAATGAGTAACCATTCAGTACACTATTTTGCAACACCCTTTAATTACATATATTATTAGCATAATCGACATATAAAAGGGATAACTTGCATTCATTTCCTGGCATGTTAACTGTTCAAAATATTTAGAAAACATATTCTTTTTAGGTTGACAGTATGAGACAAAAAATGTATGTACAAAACGATGTTTTTTCTGGAAAACGATGTAGGTTTATTTGTTTGTAAGCTTTTTCGTCAAGAGCAGCTTGAAAGCTGGTTGTTCCCTCTGTTTTATAGCTATCAAGTAGCCCATTTATCCAGGTTTTTTAATCAAGATATAGGAGCCAAACCCGCATGGTTAAACGAAACAGAATTCTTGAAGAAAGAAGAGCTCACAAGCGTTTCCTCGCCAAAGATGGTACATATGCCATTTTTGGCAAATATTCCAATAAACTTGGCCAGGTGATCGATATAAGCAACGGTGGCCTTGCATTCAGGTACAACGATGATGACAACCGCTCGATTGATCTCTTCAACATCGGCATTATGGTTGCCGATGCATCAGACATAGAGGAAGAAATCTCCTTCAAAGCCAAAACAATTGCTGACTTCGAAATTTCTCAAGGCACACAATATTTCATGCCCCTCAGGCAAAGCCATGTTCAATTTGTGGAGTTGACTGACGAGCAGAAAGCGTTGCTAAGCAAGCTGATCATCAATCATACCCGGAAATAGGCGGTAAAATTACTTCCGGAGAAGTTACCACGCATGTTAATAGTCATTATTAGCAATGGGCTTCTGTTTTCCTAATTTTAACATCAACAATGAGTGCCGGACCTTGCTTTCAGAATTTCTGAAAAAGGATTGTTCAGGTGGACATCGAAAAATCATATGACATTTTAGGATTATCCCGTGATGCCACCCTTATTGAAATCAAATACGCCTATCGGGCAAAAGTAAAAGAAAACCATCCGGACCTTGTGGGGCCTAATCCTTCATTGCAAAAAGAAGCAGACGACAGAATGAAGGAAATCAATATTGCATACCGTAAAATTCTGGAATTTAGCACTAAATCTCAGTCAAAACAAGGAACCAAACAACGCTCCTATCCGGATGAAACCACACGCCAGAAAGAAACAGAGTACAGCTCCGGTGAATCTTTCAATAAAAAGCCTCACCGCTCATCAGGAAAAAAGCCGTATCAGCCGTTTAAAAACAATGCAAATCAAACCATTCGGGCTGAAAAAGGATTTCTTGCCCAATTAATGGCGCTTATTGTCGAAAGCCTGTCCCGGATAGATCTTAAACATATGATGCCCGGTCAAAAACCGGGTGAGCCTGTTGCAAATAAAAGAAAGACGGCTTTCACAAGCCCTAAAATGAATTTTGATGATATTTTGAAGGATATTTTGAAGGAAGGGGTGTATCCGGGAAAAACGACAAAAGGCAGACAGGGAAAAACAAGATATTACCAAAACATGAACCAACAGACCCAGACAAAAAAATCTCAAAAAGAACAAGGGCCTGTCAGTGGCATCAAACCTGTATCCAGGGTTAAAGGGGTCTATCGGGACAGATGACGTCTTGCCGACTCCAGATGTCGTTAGTATACTTTCCCTCTATCAATAAGATACATTGCGCCATCTTTTTCTGTACAAACTTTTTCCGCATACCGCGTGGATAATGAAACATTCTGGTCATTTGAAAGGCATTGCCTATCATAAACCAGCCAGCTTACAATGCCAATGACAACAACACCTGATATATTGACAAAAGGTGACACCGGTCCGTCCGCTCCGGCCAGCATCAACCCCAAAATCCATAATGCAGCCAAAATATAATTTTTAATTGTTTTACCCATTGGCTATTGCTCCTTTTTTTACAACCTAATATTATTCTGTATATTTGGTCATATGCAAAGTTAATCTATATAAACATGCACCCAAAAAAAAATCAAATCAACGGTATTCCCTGCATATCCACAGCACTTTCCCAATAATCACAACACTTTTTATTTCTTCTCCTTTTAAAAATATGGGAGAATAATTCTTATTATCACTTTGAAGAACGAGGGTATTGGGCAGTTTTTCAACGCGTTTTATCAAAATTGTGTCGTCCACTCCAACCGCATAAACTGCGCCTGCAAGAATATCTTTATGCGCCTGATTGACAAGAACCGTATCACCGTCCTTTAATTCAGGTTCCATACTGTTTCCAACCACATCCATCATGACCATTTTATCTGATGCCCCTTTTGATTTTAGCCAGTCTTTTCTGAAAGAATAGTAACCTTCAATGGTTGCCTCATTTTCAAAAGACCCGCCACCTGCTGAAAGCCTGGCCGTGACCTTGGGAACCTTTAAAAAATAATCTTCCGTACCCGGAGTGCCTTTCAAGAATGTCGGGCCCTGTCCGGTTTCAAGCCATTCGGGGTTCAGACCAAATTTTCTATAAAGGACAACCATCCATTTGTCAGGAATAGCATCCTTTTTTCTGGCCTGGGTTATTGCAGATCGGTGGATATCAAGTGATGTTGCAAGATCAATCTGGGAGTTTATCCCAGTAGCTTCCTGAACCCTGTTAAGAAAAGATATGAATTTGGTATCACTCATAAAATATCCTGATTTTATAATATTGTTTGCATTGGTGATATTTATAAACATATTTTTAATTTTTTACAACATCTTTTTTCTAAAAAATTATCTATCTGGTATTATTTGCGATAATGCTCTTAAATATTTTCTGAATTGCAACCCTGATCATCACAACATGCATTGATTATTACTTGACAGAAACGCTATATATAGTGGATATATATACACATAAAAAATCGGATTCATTTGCCTGCACCCATACAGCATATAAATATCCCCGGAGGACTATGCCAGCATACGCATCCACATTAGAACTGCAAAGGGCGTTTCAAATTCTTTTCAGCACAGACAGGCAGCACATAACCGATGTTGCCATCCGCCTGGATCTGCCAAAGCTTAACAAGGCATATCGAAAAAAAGCCTTTGAAACCCATCCTGACCGATCAAAAGCACTTGGTATAAACGAAGCGGACATGACGAAACGGTTCAACGAAGTCTCCTCCGCATACGAATTGCTGAAACCGATGGCACAGGACGGTGTCACCTTTTTAAATAAGAAGAAAACAGCGCCTAAAACGAAAAAACCGTTTTCTACAACGCCTGACACTGCACAGCCTAATCCTAAAAACACAGTCAAGGCCAAGCGTGGCCGGCAAAATATGAGAAGTCACTATTATCAGGGAGCTACTCCTGGGTTTGAAATGAAATTCAATCAGTTTCTTTACTATACAGGTATGATTTCCTGGAAAACCTATATTGACGCCATTATATGGGAAAACAAACAATGTCCGCGCTTTGGCCGGATTGCCCGGGACTGGAATTTCCTCTCGACCAATGATGTCATTGAAATTTTAAGGAACAAAAACTATGGTGAAAAATTCGGGGAGTTTGCTCAACGAAGGGGTTATTTAACCCTGTTTCAACAAATGGCAATTGTCGGCAAACAACGAATTTTGAAACCGCCTCCCGGACAGTACTTTTTGGAACACGGATTCTTCTCAACCGGTCAACTCGATCAGATGATCGAAAAAATTCGGGTACACAACCAAAAATTCCGTTAGAACCTAAATGAACCTTTAAACGTCAGTAAAAATTATGGTTATTGGAACAGGAATCATTACTTTCAGGCTTCATGATTGCCACTCATTAAAAGAAAAAAGAAAAATCATCAAATCCATTATCAGCCGCTTAAGAAACACTTTCAATGCATCCATAGCCGAGGTGGGCGCAAACGATATGTTTCAGCGGGCGGAAGTGGGGCTTGCCATGGTGGGCAATGACAGCAGAATCATCAATTCCAAGATAGACAAGCTGATCAATATGGCAGAAGACATGGGCATTGCCGAAATTATTGATACGGAATTTGAAATTATCAGCATGTGAGAAAAGAAATGAAGAGGTTTCTTCATGGCATCATTTATACCATCCTATATTCAATGCCGGAAAAACGGACAGCTTCACCAAAAAATTCGTACAGCCTCAGAAAAACTTGAAAAATGCGACCTGTGCCCCAGAAAATGCGGTGTCAACAGGCGCTCAGGTGAAACCGGCGTTTGCAAAACCGGTGAATTTGCTTTTGTCTCAAGCTATAATGCTCACTTTGGCGAAGAAAGCCCGCTTGTTGGCACACATGGCTCGGGAACGATCTTTTTTACCTGGTGCAGCCTTCTCTGCAACTTCTGCCAGAACTATGAGATCAGCCATAAGGGCCATGGTACGGAAGTTTCCCATGAAACGCTTGCAGATATCATGCTGCATCTTCAGAAAACAGGGTGCCATAATATCAATCTGGTAACCCCGTCCCATGTTGTTCCCCAGATACTCGCCGCACTCGACATCGCTGTCCCAAAAGGTCTTCGTGTCCCCCTGGTATATAACTCAAGCGGATATGACTGTCTGGAAACGATCCGATTACTTGAAGGGGTGATTGACATTTATATGCCGGATTTTAAATTCTGGGATCCGGAAGTGGCAGATATGACCTGTCATGCCAAGGACTATCCCCGGGCTGCTCGCCTTGCCATCAAAGAAATGCATAGGCAGGTTGGCAACCTTGTATCAAATGCGGACAATATTGCCGAAAAAGGCCTTTTGATCAGGCATCTTGTTCTTCCCGGAGGACTTGCCGGCACAAAAGACATAATGAACTTTATTGCAGAGGAAATTTCAACAGATACATACGTAAATATCATGCCCCAATACAGGCCTTGCGGTATGGCACACACGATTGAAGGCCTTTCGGACTACCTGCCTGAAGAAGAATTTGTCGAAGCTTTGAAAATAGCTCAAAGAAGAGGCCTGAAACGCCTGGATAAGCCGCTTGGGTTGTTCCGAACCTGAGATCTGCTGAAAAAAAAATTTGAAGCACCCATTTTGGGATACTTCAAATTTTTAAGGAGTAAAGGCCCGACCAACCGGTGAAGCCTAAGGAGAAAAATGCATCATGATGCACGGCAGCCGATTTATTGGATAGACAATTTAATTTTTTTATTCTTTCTGAAAAATCCCAGATTTTCGTTGAAAAAACACTTTCTGCCGAACCGTAGCAGCATCATAACGGTCAAAGGTACCCAGCAGGTTAATTTGGAAAAAATCGCCATGAAAATAAAGGCATCCCCTCTTTCAAAAAAACTGATTTCCGGAGGAACCATTTTACGTATGGGTTTAGGGAAATCGTTCATTTCAAAAGATCCCAGAGAACCGGGAAACATATTCTTAAAGAAAAAAGGATAATCCCTGTTAACCAGGGTCGCTTTTTTCCTGAAAAGAAGCTTGTCATGAATCATCATGAGGCTTTCCGAGGGCTTGAACGAATTCTGCATGATTTTAAAAAGCGTTTTGTATTTGTAAAAACCGATCATCACACGCGGATTTGGTGTGATACTTAAAAAAACGAATTTGGCTTTTTTCTTTTTACTGAATATCGTGAATATCGATCGGGCGGAAAGAACGCACAAGGTCAAACCGAGCCGGTTTCCTCTGTATTCCTTTAATACCATGGTCTCATCCAGGCCAAAGACAACGTATCTGTCTATCACCCAATGAGAAAGCAATTGAAAACCCACAACTTTTCCGTCCTTGACGATGTAGGTAATCATGTCACGCTCATTAAAGTAGCTATAAAAATTTTCCTGTGCGGTCCAGCAGGCGTTTTCAACCTTCTCACACGCACCAACAATCTTTTTTAATCTTGAAATATCCGTATTCTTGATGTCAACAGTATAAAATTTAAACCCCTGTCTATTTTTAATGGTAAAAAATCCATCATACTCAATATCATATTGTTCTTTTTCGCCTTCCGGTGCAGGATACTCGAGTTCAAAGTGTGAAGAAGCGGCTGCCATCTGATCCATACCTTCTCTCCTTGTTTCTGGCAGGGAATCATTAAAAAATTTCTGCAAAATATCCCAGCCTCAAGTTGATAAATACCTAAAATACCCACCATCTGAAACCACAAAACTGGATGCAACAAGCATAACTGCCTGTTTCCATGCCTTTTTTATTTAAATACCATAGTTATCTACAAAAAACAACGTTTGTCTTAATGATTTTATTCATACCCGATTCCGATGTATTCCAGTGTGGCATATTTTTGTCAAACCAAACTGCGCTTCTTAATAAAACATCAATCGGAAACATTTCAATTCTTCAGAATCATTATATATATATGGATCACACTGGCCTTGACACAATAATATTCATTGTCTATAGACTACTTACGATTTGAATGGTTGCTTGATTTCTTTCATGTATTATGACGGCTACGTAACATTGCAACTTTTTTTATACAACATTAATTTCATAAACAACACATAAACGAACATTCATTGACGAGAGGACCAAGCCATGACAATGACCATCGGAAGATCAATGAGGCTCAGGCCGGTAAAAGTAATGATCAAAACAAAAGACGGCCATGCAATTACCGGTCAGATCAATTTGGGAACAAAAGACAGGCTTTCGGATATGTTTATCCAGTCCGGAGACAAATTTATTATTATTTTAAAAGCCACATTTGATTCTGAAGAAACCAAGGAAGTCATGATTCTCAATATGGACTATATCGCATGGGTGGAGCCGGTTGCAGAAGACAGGGAATTCAATGAGCACTTGTACCAGAAAGGCGCCCAAAAGCTCTCATACTAAGGATCATCTGCCTGATGGCAATTGTGACGCTGTCATTCATTTCATGGAAAAACCATTTTGTAAGGAAAATCAGCCATGCCCTATAACATCTCATTTCATCCCGGAGTCAAGAAGGCCGTCAAACATCTGCAGGCATGCGTTTATTTTTCCGCTTTATTAACGATATTTTTGCTATTTGCTGTCAAGCCATCAGAAGGACAGCCATTGCCCGTCCGCGTATATGTGAGCATTCCGCCACAAGCCTATTTTGTTGAACAGATCGGTGGGGATCACGTTATGGTGGACGTCCTTCTTATACCGGGAAAAAATCATGACACATTTTCCCCGTCTCCGGAACAGATTGTCACGCTTTCAAAAGCAGATATCTTTTTTAAAATAGGCCTGCCGTTTGAAACAACTTTGCTCAAAAAATTCGATACCGGCTCTTATAAATTGAACGTCATCAACACCATCGAAGGTATAAGTCTTCGTAAAATCGAAGGGATTTATCCCCATGATCATGAAAATAACCACAGCCATGATCATGAATCCGGCTATGACCCTCACACCTGGCTGAACCCCCTTCTGGTCATAAAACAGTCAGAAATCATCCTTAACGCACTCATTTCCCGCAATCCGGCTAACAGCGCATTTTATACAGCCAATTTTGAAAGATTCAGAGATGAACTCAACCGCCTGGATGCAAAAATCAAAACCATTCTGGAGCCGGTCAAAGGCAATATTGTCTTTGCTTTTCATCCTGCATTCGGCTATTTCACAGATGCGTATGGTTTAAAACAGATGGCTGTGGAAATTGAAGGGAAAGCGCCAAAGGCAAAAGAGCTTTCGAACTTTATAAAACTGGCCAGGGAAAATCGCGTGCGTGCTATTTTCATTCAAAACGAATTCAATCAGAGTGCTGCCAAAAAAATCGCATCTGCGATCGATGGCAAGATTATTGTACTCAATCCGCTTGAAAAAAATTATAAGGCCAATCTGTTATCCATCTCGGAAAAAATTGCCGATGCTTTAAAATAATAAAAGAATGGTTATATTGTCCCGTGTCCTTAAGAATTAATGGATGTTATACAAAACCGAATTCAGGGTAAAACATGAAAGATGAGATTGTCATTGACATCAAGAACGTTTCTTTTGGATATGGCAGAGAACCGGTTCTTGAAAATGTGAATATTTCAGTCCGGCAAAATGACTTTGCAAGTATCGTGGGGCCCAACGGAAGCGGGAAAACCACACTTTTAAAGCTGCTCCTGGGTCTTTTGCCCCCGGATAAGGGAAGCATCACCATACTGGGCAAAACACCTGAAAAGGCAAGGCTTGATATCGGCTATATGCCCCAGTACGCCCACCTTGACATGAAATATCCTGTCACTGTAATGGATGTGGTGCTTATGGGCCGTCTTCATCATAATCTGGGATTCCGATTTTCCAGAAAAGACAGGGAAATCGCATATGGGGCCCTCGAAGAAGTCAAACTCAAGGATATTTCCAGCCGAGTCTTTAGCGAACTCTCCGGCGGTCAGAGACAGCGGGTACTCATTGCAAGGGCACTTTGCTGCAAGCCGGCCATTCTGTTTCTGGACGAACCCACGTCAAACATGGATCCGGAAGTCGAAGAAGCGCTGTTCACCATCCTTCAGGATCTAAATAAACGCATGACCATCCTTCTTGTGTCTCATGACCTGGGATTTGTATCAAAAGTTGTAAAAAGTGTGATCTGCGTCAACCGGAAAGTCGTTGTACACCCGACCAGCGAAATCAACGGCACCATGATCAATGAAATTTATGGTGGCGATTTGAGAATGGTCCGCCACGACCATATCTGCAGTGAGGGAGGCCACATCAATGACTGATTTTCTTTCGGCAGTCATGGATCCGGATAACGGATTCCTGCGCCTGGCTCTCTATGTGGCAACACTTTCAAGCATCTCATTCGGTATCATCGGCACATATGTCATCACCAGACGAATCAGTTATCTGGCAGGTTCCATATCCCACTGTGTGTTTGGCGGCATCGGTGCCGGGCTCTTTTTAAAAAACAGAATCGGTATTTCCTGGTTTGATCCCATGTATGGGGCCATTATTGCAGCCCTTTTATCTGCTGTGATCATCGGCGTGGTAAGCCTCAAGATGAAACAACGGGAAGATACAGTCATAGGTGCCCTGTGGGCTGTAGGCATGGCCGCCGGCCTTTTATTTATCGACATGACACCCGGATATTTCGACATGACGAGCTATCTGTTTGGTGACATTCTTCTGCTTTCAAAAAACGATCTTTTTCTGGTGATCGGCCTTGATATCATTGTTGCCGGTTTTGCGATCTATTATTACAACATCCTTCTTGCTGTCTGCTTTGATGATGAGTTCGCCTATCTGAGGGGTATCCATGCAGGCGCATTTTATATTCTTCTCTTATGTCTCACGGCACTGACGGTTGTTCTCCTGGTCCGTATCGTAGGAATCATTATGGTCATCGCGCTGCTTACGATACCGGCTGCTGTAGCCGGCCAGTTTTCAAGGCGTTTATGGCAGATGATGATACTTTCCACCTTTTTATGTATCTTTTTTTCATGGACAGGTTTGATCATCAGCTATTCCAATAATCTGTCGAGCGGCCCCACCATCATTATGGTTGCAGCAGCTGTGTATTTTATGGTTCTCCTTGGCGCCAGATTTTTCAAACGCGCATCATAATTAAAACCATACACATCAAAAAAGGGTACAGTCAGGACACAATTCATATTTCCAGGTGTTTTCCTCTTTAAATATCAATATTTTCTATACAAAAGTTTCTCGCCATAAAAATTACCAATTGGACTTTGCGTGCACAGGCATGCCATAGATATTTCCCGAAAATTCAATTCATGTGCCTGTCTGTTTCAATTGCGGCAAACTATAATTTGTAAGGAGAAAAAGATGAAACCAGAGAAACGCACCCATCGATTTGTCATCATGATCATGGCGATATTTTTTATTTTCCACATGGCAACCCTGATATATGCCGCATCAATCGATACATTCACCGGAGAAAAGGGCGATATCAGAATTTCCGGCGGTACAGCCCACATTCCGGTAATGAAAGAGGTGGCTGAAGAAATCATGACCCATAATCCGGATATCCATATCAGCATTGCCGGTGGGGGATCAGGTGTGGGAATCAAACAGGTTGGGGAAGGGCTGGTGGATATAGGCAACTCCGGACGGAAACCCACAGATGAAGAAATCGGTTCATATGGCCTGAACCTTTTCAAATGGGCTATAGACGGTGTTGGCATTGTAACGAACCCGAAAAACAAGGTGAAGGCACTATCAACCGATCAGCTGAAACATATTTTCTCCGGCCAGATAACCAACTGGAAGTCTCTGGGCGGAGAAGACAAACCCATCAACATTTACACCAGGGATGAATCCAGTGGCACCCGGGAAGTCTTCTGGAAAAATGCCATCTCAAAAGGCGATATCAGTTCCAAGGCCAATGTGGTTGTATCAAACGGTGCCATGAAATCGGCCATCGCAAATGATCCTTACGGTATTGGTTATATTTCTGTAGGTCATATGGATGACACCGTTCAACCTGTGGCCCTTGATGGCGTGTCACCCACAATTGAAACGGTAAAAACCGGCCGGTACAAGGTAGCAAGAGGCCTTTACAGCAATACCAAAGGTACGCCGGAAGGAATCGTCAAAAAATTCATCGATTATCTTTTCACCGCTGAAGGAAAAGCGATTACAGCTGAAAAAGGATTTATTCCTGCAGATTGATGAAAACCACAGAATCGATTGTCAAAAACGTCTTTTTCATTTCGGCACTGACAAGTGCCTTAATTACAATCAGCATCTTCTGTTTTATGGTCATATTAGGCCTTCCCATTTTCCGGGAAGGCCTTTTCCTTGATATGCTCACCCAGCCCTGGCTGCCGCAGAAAAGTATCTACGGGATTTTTCCCATGATATTGGGCACACTTTTCATATCGTTTCTAAGTGTTTTTATAGCCTTTCCCATTTGCATGGGCTGTGCCGCACTGATCAGTGTGATTCACCCGGGAAGGTTTAGCCGGTTTCTGAAAGGTTTGATCAGTCTCATGACAGGCATCCCCACGGTCATTTACGGTTTTATAGGTATCTTTCTTCTTGTGCCATTTATAAGGGAGATATTTGAAAAAGGCTCCGGCATGTGCATCCTTTCTGCCGCCATTCTCCTTGCTGTTCTCATATCACCTACAATGATTCTTTTCTTCTCGTCCACCTTTGAAAATATCCCGGAAAGTTATCTGAAAGCCATAGATGCATTGGGCGGCACAAAGGTCCAGAAACTCCTTTATGTAATTTTGCCCAATTCCTTACACGGTATAATAACAGGTTTCACGTTATCCCTGGGACGCGCCATAGGAGACACCATGATCGCCCTCATGGTTGCCGGAAACGCCATTGCCGTACCCACATCTGTTATTGATTCATCACGGACGCTGACCGCCCATATTGCCCTTTTAATTGCAGCCGACTTTAACAGCATGGAATTTAAAACGCTTTTTTTATGCGGCATGATTCTGTATCTCCTGACACTTGCCTGTACGGTTCTCGTAAAAACGCTATCTGCCGGCAAAAGGAATGCATAAAATGACCGGCAGGATTATTGAAAAATTCGTGATTCTGTTTTCATGGCTATGCGGTTTCATCCTTTTGGGAGTTGTCTCCATCCTGCTTGCCTATCTTCTGACAAAAGGGTACCAGGCATTAAACCAGAAACTCATTTTTGGAAATACCGCACCTTTGGATGCGCTCCTTTTTAAACGCCAGGTTTTTGATGGCCTTTTTCCGGCAATCATTGGCACGTTGGTGATTGTTGTCACTTCGGTTCTGATCGCAATTCCTGCAGGAATTGCCGCTGGCATCTACATGTCCGAATATTCAAAACCACCTTTCAAATTCGTCTTCAGCCTTATTTTTGATGTGCTGGCAGGCATTCCTTCGGTCGTTGTCGGCTTGTTCGGGTTTTCAGTGACGATTTTTCTTCATCATCGATTTTTTAACAATCTCTACCCTTGTCTTCTGATCTCAGCGGTTTCACTTGCATTTTTAGTATTGCCCTATCTGATCCGGACGACGCAAGAATCGCTTGAAAATGTGCCTCCGACACTGAGGCAAACAGGTATCGCCCTTGGCGCGACAAAACTTCAGAACATTTATTATGTTCTTATTCCTGAATCGATTTCAGGAATCATCACCGGAGTCATCCTGGCCATCGGTCGATGCGCTGAAGATACAGCCGTCATTATGCTTACAGGTGTCGTGGCATCTTCAGGCATACCCAGGTCCATCTTCGCCAATTACGAAGCCCTGCCCTTTTACATCTATTATATATCATCACAATATATGAACGCGGAAGAACTGGCCAAAGGTTACGGTGCCGCCATTATTCTTCTGACGATATGCTCGTTTCTTTATCTGTTGACCTTTCTCATCAAACGTCGATTGAAAAACATCATTAAAAAAAGGGGTTAACTGTTATAAAATGGATGCAAACATTAAAATTTCAATAAAGAATCTGTCCTTCCGATATTACCGGAGAAACGTGATCGACAACCTGTCATTCCGGTTTGCTGAAAATAAAATCACTGCCATCACAGGCCCATCCGGACAAGGCAAATCCACGCTCCTTACGACCATAAACCGTCTCTGGGAGGATATTCCGGGGGCGTGCATGACAGGGAATGTAACCATACAATTTAAGGAAGCGGTTAAAAATATCTATGACCGGTCGATTGATCTTCCATGGTTGCGAAAAAAAGTAGGGATGGTATTTCAGTCCCCAAACCCGCTTCCGATGAGCATTTTTAAAAATACCGCATTTCCGCTGAAACTGGCGGGTGAAAAAGATAATAGGGTCACCGCATCTAAAGTGGAAAATGCTCTTAAAAAAACCTTTTTATGGAATGAGGTGAAAGATCGCCTGCAAAACGATGCACGGACACTTTCAGGGGGCCAGCAACAGAGACTCTGCATGGCAAGGGCTCTCGTTTTGGAGCCTGAAGTGCTGCTTCTTGATGAACCGACCTCTTCGCTTGATCCTTTATCTGTCTCAGTGATTGAAAACCTCCTTTTGGATCTCAAACACAATCAGACCATTATCATGGTTTCCCATTACCTGGATCAGATCAAACGAATCGCAGACCACGTCATGGAACTGGAATAATCCGGCTTTCCAAGCAATCCTTGTGATTTACAAATTGTAAAATAATCTGACACAAAACCGAAACAGCGTTTTCTCAAGCTACCTTCCATAATCATCTATCTCCTGTTGTTTCAGCTAATTATAACAGTCCCCCCAGGCCTTTACCGTGGCATGCCGATTGCTCTTAACAATCCCAGAAAATAATGAGGATGAGCTGTGAATAAAGGAAAAAATTTTAATGGAAGAAAATAATCAAAAACCCCGTTCTCCCTATTACCGGTCTTTAATGCGCCGGATGGTCGCAGTGGTCATCGTTGTCTCATTCACGCCGATGATTCTCATTACCTGGGGCTTTCTTTACCAGTTTAAAATCCTTTACCATGAAAAGGTCTATGCGCATCTTGAGGAGCTGGTCCAGAAACACCAGCAGAATATTGATGTCTTTCTTAAAGAAAAACTGGCAGATGTCAAATTTCTTGCGACCAACTTCAGTTTTGATCAACTGTCAAATGAACAATTTCTGAAACAGAAGCTGATATCGCTTGACAAGGAACATGGTCCTGTCATTACCGATTTGGGCATCATCGATGAAAAGGGCATTCAGTTAGCCTATGCCGGTCCTTTCAAACTTGAAAAAGCCAACTATGAGGCTGCAGACTGGTTTAGAAAATCAATTCTCAGTGAATACTATATTTCAGATGTCTTCCTTGGTTTAAGAGGGCACCCCCATTTCATTATTGCGGTCCGAAATGAAAACGAGGAGCAGAGCTGGCTTTTACGGGCAACCATCAATTTCGAAGCATTTAACTCGCTTGTGGAAAATCTTCGGGTCGGGACCACCGGTTTTGCCTTTATTTTAAACAGGGAAGGTAAATTTCAGACCAAACCGAGCATTAACATCACGGAAACACAGGCAAAAGGATACCTGAAAGAGTATATGCAACTGAAAGACAACCGTTCGATTACAGAAGAATCTCATTTGAACGGGCAGCCCATCATTCATGTGTCATCTCTTTTGAAAAACGAGGAATGGCTCATGATATTTCAGCAGAATGCATCTGATGCGTTCAGGGATTTCATTCATGCCAGGCGTATTGCGCTGGTCATATCGTTTGTTGGCGGATGCGCCATCATCACCATGGCATTTTTAATGTCAAGGCGCATGGTAAAAATCATTGCCAAAAGAGATGAAGAAAACAAAATGATGAACCAGCAGGTCATTGAAACAGGCAAGCTTGCATCTATCGGAGAACTTGCAGCCGGAATTGCCCATGAAATCAATAATCCTGTGGCGATCATGGTAGAAGAAGCCGGATGGATCGAAGACCTTCTGGAAGAAGAGGAATTCCAGAACAGTAAAAATATGGAAGAATTCAGACGGGCATTGACCCAGATCAACACCCAAGGGAAACGATGCAAGGGCATCACGCACAAACTGCTCAGTTTTGCCAGAAAAACCGATTCCCGGGTCCATGACGTGGAAGTTAACGCGCTTATCACAGAAATTGTCGGTATCTCCGCCCAAATGGCCAAGTACAGCAATATAAATATTGAAACAGAATTTGAGGAAGGACTTCCCTATATTGAGATTTCCCCTTCTGAAATGCAGCAGGTGCTTCTGAACCTGATCAATAATGCCATCTATGCCATGGAAAAAACAGGAGGCACAATAAAAATCGGCACAAAATTAAGTCAGCTTGAAAAGGATCATATTGTCATCATTGTTGAGGATAACGGACCGGGCATACCGGAGTCAAATCTGCCGCGTATATTTGATCCGTTTTTCACCACAAAACCGGTAGGAAAAGGAACAGGCCTGGGTCTCTCCATATGTTACGGAATCATCCAGAAAATGGGCGGGAAAATCGATGTGCATAGTGCTGTTGATTCGGGAACGCGTTTCCGTATCTGGATACCGTTTCAAAAGGAAGATCAGCAAAGTACAAAACACGAGTCAAACGCATAAGGATTAGATGAATATTTACAAGGACAACCCAAAAAAAGGAGAATCAGATGAGCGACGCAAACATACTTTTGGTAGATGATGAACAACCGTTTGTCGAAACGATGACAAAGCGGCTGGAAAAAAGAAACTATAAGGTCAATGCTGCTTTTAGCGGTTATGATGCCATCAAAATACTTGAAAAGGAAAGTCAGGTGGAAGTTGTTATTTTAGATGTGAAGATGCCTGGCAAGGATGGTATCGGCGTACTTCAGGAAATCAAACAGAAATATCCACTGATAGAAGTAATCATGCTCACCGGCCATGCAACAGTTGAATCGGCGATTCAGGGGATGAAACTGGGGGCATATGACTACCTCATGAAACCGTGCGATATGAATGAACTGGTGGCAAAAGTGGACGAGGCAACCGGTAAAAAAAGGGCCCATGAAGAAAAAATCGTGGAAGCCAGAATGAAAAGGATCACAGGTACACGCATTTAAAGGAAAAGTATATCAACTATGATTAGACACCAGAAAGAAGCGCTCAAACTGCTTTTGGTTGATGATGAGGAAGGCTACGTTAATGTACTGTCAAACCGGCTTTCAAAACGAGGCATCCAGGTCAGAAAAACAACCAGCGGGACTGAAGCCATTCAAACCCTCCGAAAGGAAGAGTTTGATGTGGCGATTCTGGATTTGAAAATGGAAGACATGGACGGCATAGAAGTATTGAAGATATTCCGGAAAATGGCCCCTGAAATGGCCGTGATCATGCTCACAGGCCACGGCAGTGAAATAGCGGCAAAAGAAGGTATCGGTCTTGGGGCCTTTGATTATTTGACAAAACCATGCGTACTGGAAGATTTGCTGGAAAAGATTTATGAAGCAGATCACGCCCGGCGTGAAGATTAAAAACGTTACCTGACAGCATGGTCCGGAAGCTTCTTTCGTTGACAACAGCAAGGATACAGGAATCAATCAACCGGACAGCAATCAGACAAGGAGTTAAAATGTTCTATAAAACAAATGGATTCAAACTTTGCCTGGCTTTATTACTGGGCATTATTGTTCTTTTCCTTCCCCGGCCGGAAGGAACCAAATTCAAGATATCGGGTGACCCGGATCAGGCACTTTTTAAATCCGTCGACACTGTTTTCAACATCCTGAAAATTGAAACCGGAAAAAAGAAGAATACCTATATTCTTGAGGCAATGCATCCGGGAACACCGGAAGCCACAGCGTCATTTCTCCAAAATCAGGTTAAGACGGGAAATCTTTCGGGCATAGAAGTCAGTTATGTGGATGGCTTGCCCTTGAAAGCCAAACGGTTTCTGGCTGTTCTGGTTGTCCTTGTGTTTTTGTTCATTGTCGAGCCCATACCGCTCGAAATTACAGCAGTAATGATCGGCGTATCTTTAGTCTTGATGGGTATTACAGATACAAAAGATGCCTGGGCGCCTTATATGCATCCGGTCGTTATTTTTATCATGTGCTGCCTGATATTTGCCATTTCACTCGACAAGGCAGGCTTAACCAAAAGGCTTGGTTATTTTATCACCAAAAAGGCAGGAACCAGTGTCACGCGATTTACGTTTATTCTTGCCATCAGCCTGGGGCTGGCCTCCACATTCATGCATGATGCAGCTGCCTGCGCCATTGGCATCATCACCATGCTGCCCCTGATGAGGGCTGTCGGCATTGAGCCTCATACCAATACAGCCAAATTCATGATGCTCTCCCTTCCCTTTGCCTGCTCTTGTGGTGGCATGGGAAGCCTTATCGGCGGCGGGAGGTGCATGGTTTCTGCCGCATTTTTAAAGGAGTTTACCGGCATCGAAATTACATTCTTTGACTGGATCAAATACGCCATGCCCGCGGCCATTCTCACCGTGCCCATCGCAGTTTTGATTGTCTATTTTGTTTACAGGCCTGATCCCAAATTCAAACTCCCCCAATTTGATGAAGATCTTGGCAAATGGAACGCCCTTGAAATTAAAACATCGGTCATCATCGGCCTTTCCTTTATCGCATGGCTTACCAAAGGGATTCATGGTATGGACTACTCAATCACCGGTATGGTTGGCGTTGCCGCCCTTGTCCTTTTTGGCGTGCTGAAATGGGAGGATATCAATGACAATCTTGAGTGGGGAACCGCCCTGTTTATCTTTGGCGGCGGTATATCCCTGGGTCTTGCCATGGGATACTCCGGTGCCGCCGATTATTTTGCCAATATGTTCTTCCCGCTTATTGAAGGCAAAGGCTGGTTGATTCTGTTTATCGGCGTGGGCGTTTTCGGAGCGCTTGTCACCAATGCCATGGCAAATGTGGCCGCAGCCGCGTTGATTTTGCCCATCGTGATTCCCATGGCCCAGCTTGAAGGCGTCAATCCCACCATCCTGGCATTATGTCTGGGGATGGCCACGTCTTTTGCCATGCTGCTGGTGATTGGATGTCCGCCCAATGCCATCTCGTATAGTTACAGATATTTCAAGTCAGGGGATTTGACCAAGGTAGGTCTTGTGGCCACACCGATCCTTCTTCTGGTATTGGTTGTTGTCGCAGCCACCTGGTGGAAAATTTTAGGGCTTGTTTAAAAACGGCCAGGCCTGATAAAAGGATTTGATGCTCATGGACGCAATCAAAACACTTCTCGTGGATGATGAGAAAAGTTTTATTGAAACAATAGAAAAACGGCTTAAAAAAAGAGGGTTTGCACCCTATTTGGCCGAGAGCGGCAAGAAATGCCTGGAAATCCTTAAGGATTCAACCATCCATATCGTGGTTTCAGATGTGAAGATGCCGGGTATAGGTGGCATCGACCTTTTGAAAAAAATAAAACAGGACTACCCGGCCATTGAAGTGATTCTGCTCACAGGGCATGCCAATCCGAACGATGGCGTGGAAGGGATCAAGCAGGGTGCGTTTGACTACCTGACCAAACCGATCGAACTTGAGCATCTCATCGGAAAAATAAACCAGGCATGGGACAAAATCCAGAGGATCAAGGAAAAAAAAGAGGAAGAAGCGTTTCGGGAACGGATGAAAAAACAATTGATTGCAAATGAGCGCCTGGCATCCTTAGGCACATTATCTGCAGGCGTTGCCCATGAAATCAATAATCCACTGGCCATTATCAAGGAATCTGCCGGTTGGATGAATACAATCATAAGCGGGATGAACTTATCAACCGTTCCCCGACTGAATGATTTAAAGACAGCCATTGACAAAATAGAGAAAAGTGTGGAACGGGCAAGAAGAATCACCCATCAGCTGTTAAGTTCCGTAAAAAAGCAGGATACGGCGCTTTCGGAAATCCGTCTGAATGAATTTCTTCAGGAAACCATCCATCTGGTTAAAAGAAGTTTACCAGAAAAAAATATTAAAATGTCCCTTGACACCCGTCATACCGATGGCATCCTGTGGACTGATCCCTATCAGCTCCGTCAGATATTGATCAATCTTTTTACAAATTCGGCAAGAGCCATATCAAACGAAGGATGGATTGATCTTACGGTGGCTGACACCGGAGATCTTGTTTCAATAAGCCTGAAGGATAACGGAGAGGGCATTGCTTATGAAAACCTTGAAAAAATCTTTGAACCTTTTTTTACCACCAGAGCACCTGGTGAAGGAACAGGGTTAGGTTTGTTTATCACCCGGGGCATTGTGGAAAAACTGGGCGGAAAAATTGAGGTGGAGAGTCAGGTCGGGGAAGGAGCCTTATTCACGCTTGTTTTGCCAAAATTCAATAAAAATTGTGACACCCAAAAAGGGAGAAATTAACATATGGGAAAAATCAGAATACCAACCAGAGTACTTGTTGTGGACGATGAAAAAGATTTTGTAGAAATACTCTCAAACCGTCTGGAAGAAGCCGGTGAAACCGTTTCCAGCGCAAACAGCGGTCAGGAATGCCTCAAGGTGCTTGATGAAAAAACGATTGATGTGGTCATCCTTGATATAAAAATGCCGGGCATGGATGGGATGGATGTATTGAAAGAAATCAAAAAGCGCCACCCCCTGGTCGAAGTGATCATGCTGACCGGCCATGGCAGTACGGAAACAGCCGTGGACGGCATGAAAGCAGGTGCGTTTGATTATCTGTTAAAACCTGCGGATTTCAGTGAACTGACAAAAAAACTCGTTGGCGCCCGGAAACGGAAAGACGACCAGGAAGAACGCATCAGGCAGGCTGAAGTTAAACTGCTTTTAAGAAAAGGCGGAAATATATAAAGGACCTGAAAGAATGGTAAAAGATAGCGTCTACAAATCCTTGAAGAATGTTATTCTCGTGAGCATGATCGTTGTGCCGTTCATACCGTTTATCATGACGGTAGGTACCGGATATTACTACTTCACCTATTCACTTGAGAACAGCACCATATCGAGCATGCAAAGGATTGTAGACGACCATCGGCTGATGATAGAATCCTTTTTAACCGAACGCAAAGCGGATCTGGAATATGCCCTTGATGCCATAAGCATGGAAGATCTGAAATCTCCTGACACGGTTGATCATGTATTTGAAAGGCTTCAACGGAAATCCACAGCCTTTTTCGACCTGGGTGTATTTGACGGGGAAGGCGTTCATCTGGCCTATCATGGACCGTTTAAATTGACAGGAAAAAATTACGGCAGGGAAGAATGGTTTAAAAGAGTCCTTCAAAATGGCTATTATATCAGTGACGTTTTCTCCGGTTTCCGGGAGGTGCCTCACTTTATCATCGCGGTGTGCCGTGAAGAAAAGAACGGGAAAAAAATCATCCGGGCGACTATTGATACCAAAATTTTCAATAACATGGTAGAAAAAGTTCGTATCGGTAAAACAGGAGAAGCCTATATCATTAACAAAGACGGTATTTTACAGACAGAAAGGCGCTCAGGCGGCGAACTAATGACCAATGATCCGGACCATTTGGCATACAAAGATTTTCACAAAGGGATACTTACGTTTATCCATAAGGACGTAAAAGGAAATACCCATTTGTATGCCACAACGTGGATTCTGGATAACAAATGGATTCTGGTTGTCAGGCAGGAAAAGGCGGATGCGTTTAAATCGCTCCGCCTGGCCGCCTATCTTATCATTCTGATTTCCATGGCAGGCGGAATCGTGATCACAAGCCTTGCGTTTTATATATCCGGAAAAATTGTGAAATGGATCAGAAAAACGGAATCGGAAAAAGGCGATATGGAAAAACAGCTGATAAGTGCCACCAAGCTGGCAGAGCTGGGTGAAATGGCTGCAGGTTTTGCCCATGAGATCAACAATCCCCTTCAGATCATGAAAAGCGAATATGCGCTGATAAAAACAATTCTTCCGGCCATCAAAGAAAAAAAATCTGAAAACTTTTCCGACGACATGAAAGAAATTGAAGAATCGATGGATCAGATTGAGCTTCAGATCAACCGCTGCTCCAAAATCACCCATGCCATCTTAAAATTCGGCAGATACAGTGAACCTGTTTCCCAGGCCATATCCCTGAAAACATTTCTGCAGGAAATGATAGACATCATTTCAAAAAAAGCCTCGGTAAACGGTATCAGGCTCTCAATAGAACTCTCACATGACACCCCGGATATCAAAGGAGACCCGGCACAACTTCAGCAGGTCATCATCAACCTGTTTAACAATGCCATGGATGCGATTATGGAAAGGCATGGTGTGAGTGGCGGTATTCTTGCAGTCAAATCCGGAAAGAGATTAACAAATAAACATGCTTTCATTTCCGTATCCGATAATGGTACAGGGATTGCCCCTGAGCATTTAAAAAAAATCTTCACACCTTTTTTTACGACCAAACCGGTAGGAAAAGGCACGGGCCTTGGCCTGTCTGTCTGCTATGGCATTATCGGCAATATGGGCGGCAGCATGGGTGTGGAAAGCGATACGGGAAATGGCACTATTTTTACCATCGTTCTTCCTGCAATATCTTGAACCTTATCTTGCTGGGTCTATTCTCCTTTCAGCCGGGTAAATGTGCCAATATCGGGCGGTTCAAACCTGACATACCTGCCTGAGTGCCATTTTAAAAAAATCAATGACGGATCATCAAACGCTTTTTTAAAATGAAAAGCGACCTTTTCAGGCCTGCCGTCTGTTGTCAAAGATAATATTTCGATGGTCAGTCCAGTCAGCTCGATTCTTTTTCCTTTTTGCAATGGATGCAATTGATCCCGAAAACCGGTACTACCCCGTTCTGAAAAATATCCGCCTTCGGGTTCAACGACCAGTGTCTGCGGATCGGTTCTCATAATTTTCAAATTATTTAAACCAGCGAAAAGAACCCTCAGGTGCATCGGTATTGAAAGGTTATAGCACATACGGGTGACAAGAAAATAAATACCTTGCAGTGCGTCGACTGGATTTATCAGAACAAGGTCTTTGTCTGTGTAATCTGTTTGTGTCCCCAGATTCATTGCCGGCGCATGATACATCTTTTGGGTAAAATTATTAAAAATCATCATTTTCATGGAAAACAGCAAAGGAGAAAGAAACAAATGGACAGCGATTAAAATAATGACAAGGAAATTTGTCAAGATTCGCAAGAATTTCATATTTGGCAACCACGGTGCATTATGATGCCAGCTGAATATCAACTGCGCCAGGAGTGCTACTGCTCCCATACCGGTAAAAATAAACAGACGGTCATCGCTAAAAGCGGCGCACATCAATATCGATGACAGGAAAAAACCTGTAAACCAAAAACGGGCTTTATTATCTGTGCGAAGCAGCGGGAAAATAAGTGTGAGACCAATCGCGCTTAAAACCAGCGTGGCAAACCACATTGGTGTCTTTACGGCTTCAGGCAGGATAAAAAATGTTGAAGGAGATATCCCCCATTCTCCCTGGAACATTACGGGAAGCCGTTTATGCAGGACTGATATGAATTCAAGCGGACTCTTGGCCGGGTCAATGTATGTCATTGAGCCGAAACTGCCAAAGCGGCCAATAGTATAAAAAATTCGCCAGGTAATTGTGACCATCATATACGGCAGCAGACTCAGTGCCCTATCTTTTAATCTCCGGTTATCTATAAACACACTATAAGAAAAAATATAAAATATTGTAACAACGCCGTATTCTGCGGATAAAAGAGAAAGGATCAAACAAACAGGCGCAATGATATAACCGGCTTTCCAGGTATCCTTTATTAAACGATCATGAGCGATAAGAGATGAAACACCAAAGAATGTGGCTATCATGGAATTTCTAGCGGCTATCCAACTGACATTCAAAAAGTGCGTATGGTCAAGGGCGTACAACAGCCCGGCAAGACCGGCAAGATGAGTGATACCCATTATTCTTCTGAAAAAGATCGATACGACCAGGACGACAGCGCCAAACCAGAGTAGATTATGGAACAGCATAAATTCAGGTGAGTCAGGCAGAAATTGATAATCCAGCCAATGGGTAATTTCAGCCAACGGCCGCCAAAAAGAAATGCGAAGCCCTTCATATGTCCACCAGGGAAGATCCCCCCTGTCCAGCTGCTGTAAAAATTCTGCATGGTTTTTGGTCTGCCATGAAAACATGCCAAACAGCCGGAAGCCGTTTATTGGGTTGTCCATGGCAGAAGAATCCATAAATTTGATGCGATGAATATAGTCATCGACCTTAAACCCCGTAAACAAACCCGGCAGGCTTATAAACATGGCCAACAGTGACAGGATGACAGGCAAACGGGCATGGGTCAGCAGGGAAAACGCTTTTTCATATTTTTCCATACATAACTACTTATTCTGACTTCGTTAAAATTCAACACGGCTGCCAGCTTCAATGCAGAAAACCGCGCTCGCAATTCTATAGCCGACAGTCGCTTTTGATGACGAATGGGGTGGCATTGTACGCAATTCCTGTCAAGCGTATTTAAACCTTGGTAAACATGATATTGAAAATCCAATAATAAAATTACAGATACAGTTTTACAAGATGTAAAAAACATCGACATGAAAATTGGACCTGCTTTCACCCCCCAAAAAAATCATAATAATTTATAATATATTTTCAGGTAGTTGTATATAAAAATTTTCAAACTGGTCTGGCACAAAGGTTGCCACACATAAAAAATGAAAATGCATATTTTTTTTTCTTCAGGTCATTTCCTGGCAGAAGCTGAAGCTGACAGGATAATTATTATTTAATCGAAACAGGGGGTAATGATGGAAAAATTGAAACTGTTGCTTGTGGATGATGAGAAAAGATTTCTTGAAACCACAAGCAAGCTCCTTTCTAGAAAAGGACTGGAAGTTTACACGGCAACAAATGGCCAGGATGCGCTTGACCTAATTCAAAAGCAAATCATCCATGTGGTCATTCTGGACGTGAAAATGCCGGGCATGGATGGCAACACCGTATTAAAACGGATAAAGGACAGTTATCCGCTTGTGGAAGTCATTATGTTAACCGGCCATGGAACGATTGAATCTGCAGTGGAAGGGCTGAAAAGCGGGGCCACAGACTATCTGGTCAAGCCTGCAGATATAGAAGAACTGGCATCCAAAGCAGAAGAAGCCTATGAAAAACGGCTCAAACAGGAAGAAAAAATCCGCATGGCCCGTGCCCGGATGTTCATGAAATCACCCAGGGAAATTTTGAAAGAGGCAGACAAACTTTAATCAATCGTGTGAATCGTTCCTTTTCGGAGGTGAATATGCAGCAAACAAAATCGAAAAAAATAACCGGATATGATAAGTATGTGGACTGGAAGATATTTATTGTTCCGGTTGTCCTGTTTTTTGTCTTTATCTTCATGCCAACACCCTATGGCATGAAAGATGTGGGTATGGAATACAACATCGGGCAGAAATCCGTAATCAACCTGATCACCGAATCCCTTTTTGGTGTAAAAGGCAATGAGGCGGCACAATGGCAGCTTCTGACCGCCCAAATCATGGAACAGAACATGCAGATGGGGGCACTTAACCGAAAGCGATATCTGAAACGGGATATCAAGTGGTGCAGCAGCAATAAAATCGAAGCAGACAAATCCAACTTTGAGAAAGCCTATGCATTTATTGATTCTCAAATTGACGACCAAACGTATCTTTCCTTGATGCAAAATGCCCTCAAACACCGGAAAGAAGGCCTGAAGTATGAAAACCTCACCGGTTCGGATAAAAAATCAGCCGACAAAGGCGCCTGGCACATCAAGGTGGCTATCGCCATGAGCGTATTTGTTGTCTTATGCTTTTTGACCGAATGTATCCCCTTGCCAGGCGTTGCCTTCTGTATAGGGCTTATTCTGGTATTTACAGGTGTTCTTTCGAGAAAAGAAGTGGCCATGCTCTATTGGGATGATGCGTGCTGGTTTATCATGGGAAGTCTCATGTTCGCCGCAGCTTTCGTAAAAACCGGCGTGGACAAACGGGTATGCCTGATGATGTTCAAGAAACTGGCTACACCCAATGTCAAATGGATCACCCTGATCTTCTTCATCATCATTACTCCTCTTGCCGCGTTTATCTCGGATCATGCGCTTGCGGCCATGTTTCTTCCCATAGGCATGCTTCTCTATCAGAACAGCCTGACACGGGAAACACCGGATGATCCGGAACTCGCCAAAATGCTTATGATCACCATCGCCATGGCTTGCAACCTGGGAGGGCCGGGTTCACCGTCAGGCGGCGCCAGAAACGTCATCATGATGACCTACCTCTCCGATATGTTTGGCATGGATATCGGCTATTTCCAGTGGATGATCTACTGTTTTCCATTCGTCATGGTCATGATCCCCATTGGATGGTTTTTCATCAATTTTCGGTTTAAGCCGCAAATTCACTCTCTGGCACCTGCCATGAAACACCTTCAAACCGAAATAGGGAAAATGGGGGATTGGAACCGATCACAGATATGGGCACTGATCATCTTTGTCGTCATGGTCTTTTTCTGGTTCACGGAAAAAACATTTTACGAAATGGGAATACTCCCGATCCGAATGGGGATCGGTGTGGTAGCAGTAGCCGGCGCAGTCGCCTATCTTCTGACAGGCGTGGTGAACTGGCGGGATTATCAGGAAAAAGTGGATTGGGGTGTGGTCTGGCTCTATGCAGGCGCCATCATCTTCGGCCGGACGCTTGACAGCACTGGTGCGGCTTATTGGCTAGCCAGATCCGTTCTCGATGCGCTCGCACCTCTGGGAATGAATGCAGGGCTGCCATTAATGGCCCTTTCAAATGGCATGACCGCAATTCTCACCAATCTGATGGCTGATGGTCCGGCTGCAGCAGCAATTGGACCGATTACACTTAACATGGCAGGGCTTGCCCATCCCGGAACCTATTTTCTACCATTCATGGCCATGTCCACAGCCATTGCTTCTTCTTTTGCCTATTGCCTGATTATAGGAACGCCACCCAATGCAATCGTATATGCAAGCGGCTATCTTGAACCCAAGGATTTTTTGAGAGTGGGTATACCGCTTTGGTTTATTACGAACATCGTTCTTCTTGTTCTGACAGGTGTATACTGGATGGTTATAGGATTTGGAGAAATGCCTGGCTTTTAGGTAATGGCAGTTTGAAATGAATAAAAGGAGTCACATCATGAACCAGGACCTTGACCAAAAAAAAATGTTTATCTTTTCAAAAGGGAAAATGTATTTTTCGAAAGATACAGAAAGAAGAATCTGTTTTTTTCTCACACTGACCATGTTGATTTCAGCGGCTTTGTTTAAGGCAGGGATCATTTGACACAAGCGAAAGAAGGAACATGATATGCATCATACGTCTTTTTCAGCACATTATTATGTGACAACACTCTCAGGCCTTCTCAGAAAGCCCGGCGTTTTTTTCAGGGAATCCCTTGATCAGGAGACATCTCTCCGGGCATTCCTCTTTTTACTGATATCAGGTGTTTTCTCTACAGCGGCAGCGCTTCTGATGAATCCCGATATCAGGGCACTCCTACCCACAGGAATTCTTTTTGTGAATGCTATTGGGATGTCTGTGCTTGCCGCTTTTACCGGATATGGCATCATGGTCATGATGGTCGGAAAAAAAATATCTTTTGCCAGATTTTTCAATATTTACGCCTTTTCCTCAGGCGTGATCCTTCTGGCCTCATGGATACCTTTTTTGGTCATTATCACAGAACCCTGGCGATGGATACTGATCGGCACCGGGCTCGTCAAGGGAGGTCAGATGAAAAAGTTTCAGGCATTTATGATCATTATCCTCTCAATCACGGTCATGACCCTTTTGTTCTGGTCGATTCTGCCTGTCTTGTCCGTTGTCAAAGGAAAAGGATAAGGATAAACAAAATGGCTGTTTCATGATTTTTAATTGGATATTTACGGCATGATTATTAATAAAAAAGGAGACAAACCCCATGAATAAAATAATTAAAGTCCTGATGGTGGATGACGAGGAACAGTTTCGAAAAACCACCAAAAAAATTCTTGAAAAAAAAGGATTTGAGACCATCATGGCTGAGAACGGCAGGCAAGCCATTGATATGCTCAAAGAAAAACCGGATGTGGTCGTGCTGGATATTAAAATGGAAGGCATGGATGGCCATGAAACACTGGATGAAATCAAAAAGCGCTCACCTGATTTGCCGGTCATTATGCTCACAGGCCATGGTGCACTGCCATCTGCCAAAGAGGCATTAACCCAGGGGGCCTTTGATTACCTGTCAAAGCCCTGTGATATTGATCTTCTGGCTTCGAAAATTAAAGACGCCTGCAAATTTAAATTTCAGGATGACGTGGACACGGAAAAAAAAGTTTCTGACATCATGATCCCCCTGAACGAATATACACTGGTCGAAGCAAACCAGACTATTGAAGAGGCAGTCAAAAAACTGAAAGACTCTTTTCTGTCCAAAGTCGCCACAAGCCGGTTGATGGAAACCGGCCATCGTTCCATTCTTGTCACGGGAAAGGATAAAAGTATTCTTGGCCTTTTAACGATTCTTGACCTGCTGAACGCCATTATGCCGGGCTACCTCTCTGCGCCAAGGCCGTCTACTGCGGACAGCGTCAGGTACTCTCCCATGTTCTGGACCGGTATGTTTACAAGAGAAACCCTGGAACTAAAGAAAATACCCATAAGCCAGATCATGAGTCCTGCGCCCATTACCATTGATGAAGATGCCAATATCATGGAAGCCGCACACACCATTATCGAATTTGAAACAAGGCGGCTTCTTGTGATATCAAAGGGCAAACCGATTGGGATTGTCCGGGAGCAGGATCTGTTCTTTGAAATGGAGCGGATCATGTCGAGCCAATGACATTGAACTTAAGTACGATCAGGCTGAATGATCTCCTTTCTTAAACCGGTATGGAGAGTTCTTCTCCATACCGGAGTTCCCGATTTCACTCAGGTGCTCATTTTAATCTTGTACCGGTCTATCTTGGCAAGAAGCGTGGGCCGGGACAGGCCTAGAATTTTTGCAGCCTGGCTCCGGTTGCCTTGAGACAGGTTAAGGGCCTCCCGCGTCAGAATTTCTGCAAAATAATCCATAATATCCTCAAAGGTGTGCTCGGAAGAGGAGGACTGAATCTTTTGATGAACCCAGTCCCGCATGATTTTATCGATATCCGTCATGGTATCGGATGTGGGCATCCTGGAAAGATGATTCTCACCATCCGAGGTTCTCAGAATATCGTCTTTACTGATTGGTGTTCCCTGATTGAAAATCAGGGCTTTCTGAATCACATTGGCAAGCTCCCTGACGTTTCCCGGCCAGGGGTAAGTGATGAGTGCATTTTTAGCTTCTTTATCTGCGCCCGGATTGGGAATGCCCATTGCATGGCTGAACCTGGATAAAAAATGATCTGCGAGAAAGGAAATATCTTCCGTTCTTTCCCGAAGTGGCGGCAAAGAGAGTGTCACTACTTTCAACCGGTAATATAAATCTTCCCTGAAGGTACCGCTTGAGACAGCTTCTTCAAGATTTCTGTTGGTTGCTGCAATGATCCGCACATCAACAGGGATGGCATTTCGCCCGCCCAACCGTTCGATACTTTTTTCCTGCAAAAGACGGAGAATCTTTGATTGAATGTTAAACGGCATATCTCCGATTTCATCCAGGAAAACCGTCCCTCTGTTCGCCTGTTCGATTTTACCGACACGTCTTCCCGCGGCCCCTGTAAACGCGCCTTTTTCATATCCAAAGAGTTCACTCTCAAGCAGGGTCTCCGGTATGGCCACACAATTGATCACCAGGAACGACTGATCGTGTCTCTGACTGTGCTGGTAAACGGCACGTGCCACAAGCTCCTTGCCTGTTCCGGATTCTCCCCGGATAAGGACCGTTGCATCTGTGGGGGCCACACGCCCAATGGATTTGTATATCTCCTGCATGGGCTTGCTTTTTCCGACGATCGCGTCTTCTGATACGTTTTCCGGCGAGACATCCATCTGAACCCGGGATCTCATGCATCGGCCCGCATGAAGCCCTTTTTTAATCAATTCAAGTATATCCGGTATTTCAAAAGGTTTCAGCACATAATCAAATGCGCCCATCTTGGTTGTTTCAATGGCGGTTTCTGTTGTACCATAAGCGGTCATGATAATCACCGGCAGTCTCGGCTCGATGCCGTGCATGATCTTGAATGCTTCAAACCCATTCATATCAGGCATTCTGACATCCATAATCACCAGATCGGGCATATCTCTTTTAACAACTTCAATGCCGGCAGCACCGGACGAGGCTGTCTGCGTTCTGTATCCTTCTTCGTCCAACACTTTTTTAAAACTGTTTCTCAGTTGAGGGTCATCATCCACAATAAGAATTGTTGTCATTTCCTATATCCTTGCAAGGTAAAACTATTGTAAATATTGTACCGTTTCCCGGCTTTGAAACCAATGAAAGCATGCCGCCATGTTCATCGATAATACGATTGGCAATGCTTAATCCCAGGCCCGTCCCCTCTTCCTTGGAACTGTAAAACGGTTGAAAAACAGTCTCCTGAACGGGTTCGGGAATACCCGGTCCATTGTCCTGGACCTGAATCACCACCGATCCGCCAAACGGGTCAATGGTTTTCTCTCCTTCGATGATGGTAAGACGTCCCCCATCCCCCATAGCCTCACACGCATTCACCATCAGATTAACCAGAACTTCCTTCAGCTGCTCCGGATCAACCGGAATCATGGGAAGTCTGGACTGCCTTTTCACAGTAACCCATGTGCCATAAGACTCCAGGCGATATTTTAAAAGCTGAAGGGCCATATCCACCACATCGGAAGGACTGATTGTCTGACGCTTTAATTTAGGCGGTCTTGAAAATTCCAGAAAATTTTTCAAGACTGTATCGATCTGCCTGATTTCTGCTGAAATCACTTCAAGATCCTCTTTTTGCGCAGAAGTCAGTTTCAAACTTCTCTCCAACGAGAATAACCGCATTTTAACTGAAGTCAAAGGATTTCTGACACTGTGTGCAACTCCTGCCGCCAGTTTCCCCACTGTTGCCATTTTTTCAGCCTGGACAAGCTGACCTTTGCTCGCAACAAGTTCTTCCCGGGTATGCCCGAAATCTGCAATCAAGCCATTCACCTGCTTCTTTAATGTTTTGACTTCATCGCCCGAAAGAAAAGTGGCCTGATCTGGTTCTATGCCGGAGGACAGTTCCCGGATGGGCTTGAACACCTGAATATAGAGAATAAAAATCAAAAAAAATACCAGAAGCGCATCAACCGGAATGGCTATCCAGGCAAACACAGAAACCAGCCGTGACGCTTTTCGGTAGCTATTCATGGCAGATGTAATGCTCTTTTCGTGAATATCCCTGAATGTTTCACTGAGTTTTCTTATCTTAAAAAACTGGTCCCTGACGCCCCAGTGGGCCTCCGCACCTTCATCCTTTTTTCCTTCCTTGTAAAGGGCAATCACGTTGTCTCTTGAATAGGTGTAATGAAGGTATCCGGATTCAATATCATTCAAGATCCCTCTTGCATAGCTGTCTTTGGATGTCTCTCTTGCCCGTTCAAGGGATTTCATAAATTCGCTATGAAAATCATTGAGTTGGTCCAGCCATTTGGCAGCGTTGGTCAGAAAAAAATACGTGGTCAACCCCTTCTGCATCACAAGTGCTGCATCCATTTTCTGGGCGGCAATCAGGGATGCCATATTATTTTCGATCCTGGACATATAAAGATACTGGGTTTTACGGATATGCCATACGGTTATCAGGGAACCGGCAAGTGTGATAAGGGTTAAGAGCAGAATGATGAAAAAAAGCTTCTTTTGTAAACTCAGCCTGGCAAACATATTTTTTACCTCATTTATCAGGTATTGAAGTCCGGTATGCCAGACCGTTTGATATTATCGTTTGGTTACACATATTTATATATTAACGAAAACGAAAATCATGTCAATCTGCAAATGAATGGTTCCCCTGGGAAATCACCTGTTCGGGAAACGATCCGGAAACCTTTCTCCCCATCGGTCACATCCGGTTTACACACTGAAAAAAAATTGGACACCGCACACGGTTTAATGCCCTTTCGATTAAAACAGCAATCGGTGTTTATTTAATAATTACTTGATACTATACCGTCATTGTCTATAATGTCAATTGGCACAGAACTTGCCATTTGTCATATCATCAGAACATGAAAACAATGGCCTGAGCACCTGTACTATAAAATCAGGCAAAAAACTGTGAAATCGGGAAAGGTTTATGACATTCAAAAGTATAAAAAACCGTTTGACTTTTTGGTTCATCATTGTTGCCCTGCCACCGCTTCTGATTATAGGCATCGTCAATTATCATCAACGGGTTTCCGCTATTCAGGAAAGAGCCTTTGACAAGCTCTCGGCCATACGGGACCTCAAGATCAAGGAAATCAACAAATGGTTTAATGCAAAACTGAACGACCTCCGAACCGTCAGTGAAGATCCGGAAACCCGCTCCCTGGAATTCATTTTTGATAAAAAAGTGTATTCGGAAACGGATCTCGCCCTTCTTGATAGTGTGCGGGAAAGCCTCAACCGGTTTATAGAAAATTATACGGATTATCAGGAAATCTATATTCTTGATCCGGTTTCCGGAGATATCAAGGTGTCCACAACCCGAAATGCAGAAGGAGAAAACCGGTCAGGGAACCCTTACCTGACAGAACCGTTAAAAACCGGCCAAACTTATATCAAGGATATTTTCTACTCAAAGCACCTGAACATGCTCTCGATGACATTTTCAACACCCATATTCTGCCGGAAAGATCGCGGCAGCCATATCATCGGTGTACTGGTGATCAGGGTGATTCTTGAGGAATCGATCTATGAATTGCTTCAGGACTATTCCGGATTGGGGGAGACCGGTGAGACACTGATTGTCAACAAGGATCTGCTGGCACTGAACCAGCTGAGGGGGGCTGACAAGGGACCGCTTAAAATCAAGATCGAAGCAACACCTGCCAAACTGGCGGCCGATGGCCAGACCGGTATCATGGAAGCGGTTGATTACAGGGGGAAAAGAGTGCTTGCCGCATATGGCCATATACCCAAAATCGGCTGGGGATTTGTGGCCAAGCAGGATATCAGGGAAATCAACGGCCCCATTAAAGCGATGCTGGCTAATTTAACAGGAATGATCCTGTTGTCATGGGTTATTGTATATATCGTCGCCTTTTTCCTGAGCAGAAGTATTGCCAGGCCGGTTCTTGAAATGACCGAAATATCAAAAAAAATCCAGCTTGGAGACATGACCGCCCGTAATACCTATTTTACCGGTGATGAACTCGGCTTTTTGTCCGGGTCTTTCAACCAGATGGCGGATTCTCTCACCCATCAGATGGAAATCCAGAAAATCGGGTCTGATATTACAGACTTGCTTGTAAAGGCGTCCAACCTCATGGATTTTTCAGAGAAACTGATTCACAAGCTGGTGGATATCACCGGTGCAGAACTAGGCGTCTTCTACCTCATGAGTCAGGACAGCGAAACATTCAAACCCTATTTTTCCATTGGCGCCATGCCGGAAAGCCTTGAGTCCTTCGATGCCGACCAGTTCGAAGGAGAAATCGGGAAAGTGATTGCAACCCGTAAAGTATCTTATATAGAATCCATACCTGAGGACACGGTATTTAAGATCAAAACCGTTTCAGGGATTGCCATTCCAAAAGCGATTCTGACCATACCTGTGATTGCCAGAAACAAAGTGATGGCCGTGATCTCCCTTGCCGGATTCAAACCGTTTCCGGATAACATTCAGGAGCTTCTCAAACGGTCATGGATCGTTGCCCTTCATACATCCTTCTCGAACCTTCTGTCCAACGAAGAGACCAAAATTCTGGCCGGAGAACTGAGTTACAAAAACCATGAACTGAAAGAACAGGCTGAAGAACTTACCCTTCAGGCAGACCAATTAAAACACCAGTCCGATGAACTGCAGAAAAAAAATGAGGAACTGAATCAGAAACGCCTTCAGGTCGAAGAAGCCAACCGGATGAAAAGCCAGTTTTTGTCAAATATGAGTCATGAACTGAGAACGCCTCTGAATTCCGTAATGGCGCTTTCACGCGTTCTTATCATGCAGAGTTCAGACAAATTATCAGAAGATGAAATGAAATACCTTGAAATCATCGAACGAAACGGCAAACATCTTCTTGAGCTGATTAATGACATCCTGGATTTATCGAAAATAGAATCCGGTAAAATGGATATTGTTTTAAGCACGTTCTCCCTGCCATTGGTCTTAGACACTGTCATGGAAAGCCTTGAGCCTATAGCAACGGCAAAAGGGATAGTCATGCAAAAATACTTCCCCGGTGATTTCCCGGATATACAGAGCGACAGAATCCGTATTCATCAAATCCTTCAGAATATTATCGGGAACGCTGTCAAATTTACAGAAGTGGGGAGTATATCTGTGACGTTGAGGATTGAAAACCGGCAATGCTATGTGGACATTTCCGACACAGGCATTGGCATTCCTGAGGATCAGATACTAAAAATATTTGAGGAATTTTACCAGGCAGACGGTACGTCTTCAAAGAAATATCAGGGCACCGGACTGGGGCTGACCATCGCCAAACGAACAGCGGAAATGCTGGGCGGAGCTATCTTCATCAAAAGCACCTTTGGCAAAGGCTCCGTATTTACACTTTGTCTCCCCCTCAAATGGGACATGGCCAATCATAAAGATACAGATGAATCCGAAATCGTGTTTAGACCTGAAGGACTTTCAGAAAAAGGCACCATTTTAATCGTGGATGATGACAGGAATACGGCAGAGATCATATCCCGTTATCTTGTCGAGGACGGTTATGATACAATCATTGCCTGTTCCGGTGAAGAAGCGCTCAAAATTGCCAAAAGCAGCCCCATCTTTGCCATTACCCTTGATATTATCATGCCGGACATGGATGGACTTGAACTGCTTCAGGCATTGAAACAGGCTCCGTCTACCCGGGATATCAAAGTCGTTATCGTATCGGTTTCCGAGGATATGGAAACCTGTTTTGCCCTTGGCGCAGTCGGATATGTGACAAAACCCATAAATAAATCACTCCTGATTTCGGAAATCCGTCATGCCATAAAAAATGAAAAAGCGGGCTTTGATGATTGTCTGGTGATGATCGTGGATGACAACGATCTGGACCGGGCGTCCATGGAAAAAATCATTTCAGAAGAAGGCATGACGGTGATTTCCGCAAATAACGGAAAAGCATGCATCAATCTCATAGACGAAATCACGCCGGATCTCCTGATACTTGATCTGGTCATGCCTGAGGCAGACGGCTTTCAGGTCTTGTCCTATCTTAAAATGAATCCGCAATATAATTTCCTTCCGGTAATTATTGTCACGGCCAAAGACCTGGACCGGAAAGAATGGACTCAGCTTAAAGAACATGTATGTTCGGTGCTTGAAAAAGGAAATTTATCAGCAGATGTTTTGCTGTCAAATATTGATCAATGTATCGGCAGTCATCTGGCAAAACCATCTGAAAACAAAGACGCCTCCTTGTCTCCTGAAAAAATAGCAAACGGTCGGAAAGACGATGTTGTTCCAACGATTCTTGCCATTGAAGACAATCCGGACAACATGACGACGATTAAAGCCGTGCTCCAGAACCGTTACAGATTGATTGAAGCTGAAAATGGTGAAATCGGACTCTCAAAAGCGATATCCGAAAAGCCGGATCTGATTCTTCTTGATATGTCGCTACCTGTGATGGACGGGATCACCGTGGCCAAAAAAATCAAAACCACAGAAAAAATTTCTGGCATACCCGTTGTCGCCTTGACCGCACAGGCCATGAAGGGAGACAAGCAGAAGTTCTTTCAGGCCGGATGCGATGATTATATTTCAAAACCGTTTGATCCGGGAGAGCTTCTCAATACGATCGACATGCTCCTTGCAAAACCCAAATGAGGCAGTCAACGATGAAAAACCTTAACCTGACAAAATCGAAGATATTGGCGATTGACGATAACCCGGACAATCTGGTGGTGATTCAGGCGCTTCTCCGGAACCTTCTTCCAGGCTGCAACCTTATTACTGCCAGTTCGGGAAATGATGGCATTTTAAAAGCAATGACTGAAAAACCGGATGTCATACTCCTGGACATCATCATGCCGGTCATGGATGGGTATGAAACCTGCGAAAAACTGAAATCCGATCCGGTGACTTCCCCTATTCCGATCATTATGATTACGGCTGTGGCCAAAGATCCCTCCTGCCGGATAAAAGGCCTTGAAAAAGGCGCAGACGCCTTTATCGCAAAACCCATTGATGCCCAGGAGCTCATTGCCCAGGTCAAGGTGGCTCTCCGGATCAAATATGCCGAAGATCGTCTCAGGCGGGAAAGGGATCATCTGGAGGAAAGCGTTTTTGAGCGTACCATGGATCTGGAAAGACTCAAAGAAAGTTACCGGGATGTTGTTGAAAATCTTCCTGTGGGTATTTGCATTTTAAAAAAAGGGCGGATGATGTATATAAACCCTGAGTATCAGCGATTGACCCATACATCCCGAAACTCCGAAAAATTGAGCGACCACCTATCACCTCACCCGGATGATGCTGAAAAAACCGAAATTTTTTTCAGCAAAATTATTGAGGATGAACCGGATACGGATGATATCAGTTTCCGGTTCCATAAACATATCGCTGACGGATCAAGGCAGGTCATCTGGGTGCAGTCCCGTGCCGCTTCCGTATATTACAACGGGGAGAAGGCAACCCTTCTTTCCATGATGGATATTACCCGAACAAAAGAACTGGAACATCTTCTTGCCATTGAAGACAAAATGAGTTCACTGGGACGCGTGGCCGCAGGGATCGCACATGAAATCAGAAATCCCCTGTCTTCCATTTATATCAACATGACACTTCTTGAGAAATCATTTTATAAAATTGGAAACCTTCCGGATAAAATCTATGATCACATGAGTGAAGGCATCCGGGAAGTCAATGTGGCTGCACGAAGAATTGATAAAGTCATCAACCGTGTGATGGATTTTTCAAAACCGGGCGCACTGGAATTGAAGAGAACCCAAATCAAAAATTGTATTACAGACGCGGTCAAACTGACATCTGTGGCAGTCCGGAAGGCAGACGTCAAGATACAGACAGTTCTGAAACCCGAGCTTCCGGAATGTTATCTGGATGCCCTTTCGGTCACCCAGGTCTTCATCAATCTGATCACCAATGCCATCGAAGCCATGAAAGGTATGGAAACCGGAAAAGAAATCCATATCGCTGCCTCAAATGACAATGCGTTTATCCATGCTACGATTACGGATTCAGGTCCTGGCATTTCCGAACATGAAAGAGACAATATCTTTGATCCATTTTACACCACAAGCGAATCCGGATCAGGAATCGGTCTTTGTATCTGCCGTCGAATCGTCAATGATCATGGCGGCAAAATTATTCTTCTGCCAAAGGAAAATCAGGGCGCCAGATTCATGATATCGTTTCCGTTAAACCGAAAAACGGATTAAATATAAGGAGAACTGCACACCATGTTTCAAAAGACAATCATTTATGTGGATGATGATGCCGCCCAGCGAAATGCCTTGAAAAAACTGTTTGATATGCTGGGTTATACGGCCGACATTTTTGATCATCCTGAAGATGCCCTCAAGGCAGCGGGCAAAGCCGCCTATCCTCTTGTTATCACCGACCTTGACATGCCGGAAATGGATGGGGTGACCCTTTGCAAAAAAATCAGGGGAATTAACCCAAACGCGTTTGTCTATGCACTTTCAGGTCATGTCAAACGCTTTGGCCCGGAAAACCTGGAACTCTCGGGTTTTGACGGCCATCTTGTCAAGCCCGTTGATGCGGACAAACTTGAAAAAGCCATTGAAGGCGCGTTTGACAAGCTTGCCAGACATGAGGTCGGTGTCACGGATGAATGATTTAAGGTAAAAGGTTGTCTTCCATTTAAGATGGACGTAAATTCTTGTATACAAATGCCATACATGCCCGGCTTCCATGCTCTACACTACTGCCGATATTCCGCTCATCATCCCGAATACAGAAGCAGAATTCTAAAATATCGTATTTGATATAGGCAATTGACGCTTCCGGACTACGATATATATGTATTTACAAATCAGATCACCTGATATAGTTTTTACGGTTAAAGCTGGCGGAACTTTTCAAAAATTAACTAAAAAATGAAAAATGAAATAAAAACGGTTAACAATTCGGGTTTACCTTGCCCTGTCAATAAAACAGACCTGCCTCCGGTAGAAATAAAAAGTGAATCATTCGAAATAAATTCAAACATATGTATCACTGAAAACGATTTCATGGTGCTGGCAGATAGCGCACCAGAAGGGGTCTTTATCGGCGACCACCATTTTCAAACCGTTTATATGAACAATCAGCTTAAAGAATGTCTTGACCTGCCATCACCACGTGCAGGACTCCCCCCCATAAGCGAATTCCTTGATCAAACTGATGTTGACGACTATTCAAAAAACTATTCGGATGTCATGCGGGGATTAAAAAAAGGGGCTGAAATGAACATCAGAATTCGTTCGAAAAACGGCCAGCTCAAGCTTTTCAGGGCACTGATGAGCCGCATTTCATGGAACGGGCCACGACATTATGTTCTAAACATCCTGAGAAATGAGCCCGAAGATACAAATGCCATGGCAATCTGCCAGAAAGTGCTGAATGCCTATCCTTACATTGCCCTCCTGATCAATGAAGACGGGCACATTCTTTGCGGAAACAAGATTTTAGCCGACAGATTCGGATGCGATATTTCTGAAATTCTAAATCATACCATCTATGATTATTTGCCCGCGGATGTTGCCAGGGCCAGAAAACAAAAAGTGGACAAAGCGATTGCAATAGGGCAAGCCATTTCCTATCAGGATTATAACAACAAGCTGTATTTGGATCATTTTATCAGCCCCATTAAAGATGCCAATGGCAAATTTTCAACCGTAGCTATTTTTATAAAGGATATCACCGGCTATGTTCAGGCTGAAAACGCCATCAAGGCACTTTCCAGAAAACTAATCACCGCCATAGAAGAAGAAAGAAAGAAAATCGCCTGTGATCTACACGATGAATGCAGCCAACTTGTGTCGGTTATCAGCATGGGGTTGACGTCATTCAGGGAAACACTTCCTGAAGATCTGCCCCAAATCAAGTCGGTGCTGACAGATTATTTGAAAATAATCGAGAGACTCGGCCTGAAAATAAGGCGGATATCATCGGGCCTGCATCCTGACATGATCGACAATCTTGGCCTGGTGCCGGCCATCAAATGGTATATTGAAACTTTTTTTAAAAACACCCCCGGTATTCTCTATGAATTTAAAACCAACTATAAAGATAAAAATCTGGGGAATGGCATGGATATCGTCTTGTACCGGATCATTCAGGAGAGCCTCAGCAATATCCTTAAACATGCCCATGCCAGACAGATCCGCATCATACTTAACAAAACGGACAAAGCCATTATATTGGTCATACAGGATGATGGCACCGGATTTGACATCAAAGACATCTTTCACCCCAATGATGATAAAAAAGACTGTATGGGAATATTGATCATGCGGGAACGCGCGGCCTCCATTGGCGGAAAACTTTTAATTGGCACAGCACCGGGCAAGGGCACAACGGTAAAAATTATTATCCCTGCAAAAAAGGACCGGCAATGAGACCCATACGTGTGTTAATCGCTGACGATCATATCATGGTGCAGGAAGGGCTTAAATCCATTCTGGATAATGCCCCGGATATCGAGGTGGTCGGCCAGGCCAAAGACGGCCAGGAGGCCATTCTTTCAGCCAAAAAAACCAGACCGGATGTGTTGTTGATCGACATTGCCATGCCCCTTTTGACAGGCATTGACGCCATTCAGATCATCAGGGAGGCCCTTCCTGAAACCCGCATCGTCGTTGTCACCATGTTTCACAAAGAACCCTATATCAGGCAGGCATTTGAATATGGCGCCCTGGGCTACGTTCTGAAAACATCCCCTGCATCCGAGTTGATAAATGCCGTGAGACATGTGTTCAAGGGGGAATATTATTTAAGTCCGCAAATTAAAGACACCGTTATCCATTCATATATCAGAAATCCGCAGAAGCCCAGACAGGTTCCCTCAAATTATGACCGGCTTTCAGACCGGGAAAAACAGGTATTCAGAATGATCGCCAAAGGGCAGAGTACAAAAACCATTGCGGACATATTAAACATCAGCCCCAAGACCGTTGCCAAGCACCGCGCCAATATCATGGAAAAATTAAATGTTAAAGATTTGATATCATTGATTAAATATGCGTTAAACAACGGCATTATCGAACCGGATGAGTTTAAGCTGTGAGGCGTGAGCAGCAGACAGGACAGGTTGTCAGGAAAAACAGAAAACAATGCAATAGTATTTCAGGACGGCCTTTTGCCCTCAGCACCCTTCTACACCCCAAGTGCATGTAAAAATACCTTGATACTACCCTAAAATACGCAAAATGCCCATTTACAGACAGGAATAAATCCGTATGATAGGTTACATGCTGGTCGTTCATTCATGGTATCCAGGCCGGCATTTTTTCAAATTCTCTTTTTCCCGGACTCACACAGTATACTGCAACCGAAATTAGCACAATTATTTCACTATCATTCACAGTTTTAAACGTTTGATATTTTCAGCATCAATCCAGAATCAAAAGGAGATCAGATGAAAAAAATGACGATTATGCAAAAACTTATGGGTATGACGGTTTTTATCTCTCTGTTAACAGCAGGCCTGTCGATATTTTTTATCAATCGTTTCGGTGAGATGGGGGCTGCCTACCGCCATGTGGCGGAAGTAAGGATTCCCCAGACCCAGATCGCCGATCTCATGTCAAGGGTATTGCTGGGTTCACGGGTGAATATGAACGAGCTGTATGGGGTTGACAGAAACGTTGATCTGTTCAGGGAATATCAAAAAAGACTTCAGGGAAAACTTCAGGATTACAAGACACTTGAAAGTATGCTTTTAAACGGCAGTGATCAACAGAAAAACATCATCGAAGCACTGAACGGGATGGTGGTGCCGGCCTGCCGACGAGGCGGAGATATTGAAAAACTGACGAACATTGCCGGTGGACTGTTTGATGACTATCAAAAAACATGCGATCTGATCATTGACCTGAAAGAAAAGCATCTGGAGGTAGTGAATTATATCGGATGGTACGACAGTGAGGAAGACAGTGCCGGGATTATTAAAAAAATAGTGACTCTTGGCCGGCAGCTTGAAGAAATGGCCGATAATTCCAATGACAAATTGGTCGTGGCAGATATCCGGAGGCAGGAAAAAAATATTCTTCAGAGAGCGGACCAGGACTACATGAATAAATTAAAGGAAGCCTACCGGAAGCTTTATGATGCATCAGACCTGAAAATGCGTGATGTTGTAAAAGATTACTATGAAACATTTGAAAATATATTCGATAAAATCCTTCTGGCGCAGAAACATACGGATGAACTGAAACGCCTGTCAAGAACCCAGCTCAGGGAAAACCAGAAAAAAGTGGATCAGGCAGTAGAAGATATCTCCGGCAGAGCCAACAGCCAGATGAAAGAGTACATTCAAAAAGCAAATGAAATCGAGAACAGGGCCAGAATCATTGTCATCGTCGTTGCGCTTTCCGTAACATTGGCCTGCCTGTTGATCGGCTATATGATCAGTGCCGGAATAAACAAAGTGCTGTCAAATATGGTCAGAAGTCTTGAGGATGGCTCAAATCAGGTGGCATCCGCCTCCGGCCAGATTTCGGTGGCCAGTCAGCAACTGGCGGAAGGCGCCAGTGAGCAGGCGTCATCCATAGAGGAAATATCTTCCTCTCTTGAGGAAATGGCATCTATCACCCGCAAAAACGCAGACAGCACAAAGGAAGCGGAATCCCATACCAATCTGGTCAATTTGGTCATCAAGCGGGCCGGTGAATCCATGATGTCTTTGAATCAATCCATGCAAGGGATATCAACGGCCAGCCAGGAAACTTCCAAAATTATAAAAACGATCGATGAAATCGCATTCCAGACAAACTTGCTTGCCTTGAACGCAGCGGTGGAAGCTGCAAGAGCCGGGGAAGCAGGGGCAGGATTTGCGGTAGTGGCAGATGAAGTCCGGAATCTGGCGCTTCGTGCATCCGATGCTGCAAAAAATACAGCACAATTAATAGAAAATACCATAAAACGCGTTGAAGATGGCGCGGGTCTTGTCACTCAGACAAACCAGGACTTCACAGAACTCGATGAAAAAATCCGCAAGGTGACAGAACTGATCCAGGAAATTACAGCCGCATCCAATGAAAACGCACAAGGCATTGAACAGGTCAATACGGCCATGACCGATATGGATCAGATTGTCCAGAGGAACGCGGCAACCTCAGAGGAAAACGCCAGTGCTTCAGAAGAAATGAATGCCCAGGCCGATCAAATGAATATATTTGTCGGCGAACTGATGGCATTGATCGGACGAAATGGTCAGGCAAACCCCGTATCAAGGAAAACGCCTCTGCCAAAAAACATCCCTTCGGAGAGTTCTAAAAATGTATCTACCACGCATCATTCTGCATCCGGCACATTTCGAAATAAAAAAAGGAAGGCAAGCTCTGAAAAATTAATCCCGTTTGACAATAATGATGATTTTGAAGATTTCTAAATTATCAGGCATGACCGATTATGAATCATTTAAAACACTCCAATGATAAAAGCCTGCAAATTTTCTCAGTTCATGCCAATAAACCGATGGCCATCTTAGCTGACATGCGGATTATTTTCTGCAACCGGGCGCTGATGGCGTTAACCGGATATTCAGCAGATGATATTGGCCAGAACAACTTTTTACAGAAAATCATGTCAGATAGGAATCTGGAAAGACTTTTTGTCAATTATGGTGAGGCGGAGGATGAGGGGTTTACCTGCAAATTGCTTCATATACCCGTGTTGTTAAAAAACAAATCCGAAATCGGATGTGAAATAAACGTATCCCGAATTGCCTGGTACGGGAGAAATGCAATGCTCCTCATTTTCAGAAACGTATCAGGATCAGACAGTTCTGATGATGAAAGGAACCAGGAATATAAAATACAGACCATAGGGCTTCTGGCTTCTGGCATCGTCCATGATATGAATAACATATTGGCGTCAATTATAGGGTTCATAGAGCTTGAAATGGAAAGCGGTTTTCAGGGAAACATGGGCCGGACCAATCTTCAACAGGCCCATGAAGCAGCATTTCGCGCAAAGGATCTGACACAGAAAATTCTCACCTTGGGCCAGGTCCAGGCAAACAAAAAAAGTATCATAGATATTGAGAGTGTGGTGGAACCGCTGTTAAAGCTGCTCAATGCGTCCTTCCCGCAGCATATCACCATCGATTATCACCGCAATAACAAACCCGCACTTATCACCGCAGATCCGGATGATATTTTTCAACTCCTTCTTAACCTCTGCATCAATGCCCATCATGCCATATCCGGGGAAAACGGAAAAATTGAAATCCGCCTGGACGAAATCCATGTCCAGCCCATAATAAACGTACATGGCCTTTCAGATTCCCCTACCGGTTATATCATCATTGAAGTATCTGATAATGGGCATGGCATTGAAAAAAATCTCATGACCCATATTTTTGACCCCTGTTTTACGACGAAAAAACAAGGCATGGGCACCGGCATCGGATTGGCCCTGGTAAAACATATTGTCCGCTGCTATGAAGGATTTATCTCCTTAAAAAGCGTACCCGGAAAAGGATCGAGATTTAAAATTTTTTTGCCCATGGCCGCTGCCTGATATTTCCGCATCTTTTTTTAGAGACCGTAAAACAAGGAATCTACATATCCTCTTCTGTTGACAAAAAAATCTGCCCTGTGCCGAATGATTCGGAAAATTTTCCGGGAGTCTCGGAAGCAGTGCGCTGGTAGCTGTTAATCAGACGATTCCCGATAGAGTGGGCCAGGTGTTTATAAAGCATAAGCCCGTTTACCGGATCGTTTTTAATCGAATCCGCCATGTGTTTCTTGTCAATCCGTATAAGCAAGGTCGGTTTCAAACATATGGCAGATGCACTGTAATAATCCCTGTCTACAAGACTGGACCATCCGAATGCCTCGCCAGGATGGCTGACAACATGAACAACCTGACTGTTCCCTCCTGTAGTGATGTTCACCCATCCTTTTGTGAGGATATAGAATGCTTTGGCCGGATCACCTTCATTAAATAGAATATCGCCTTTGTCATGGGATTCTTTTACTGACTGTTCAAAAATTTTCTTGACCAGATCATGATCGATACCCCAAAAAATATCAGCCTGTTTGATAAACATAATGCTACCTCCATAAGTTGAGAATTAAATGATTTCAGACAGAAATTTCGCACCGACCCTGTACATGGCATCCCTTGTCAATACCCGGGATGTTCGTTTGCTCCATCTTGTCCGATACATATTATTCGCCTTTAAAAAAAATAATATGAGACACACGGGAGCGGGTCCATTTTCAAAGCGAATTAAAAAATGACTGTATGCGAATCAGAATCTTGAGGTATGTCAGAAATAAAACATCGACAATGCAGAAGGAAAATCCATATAGAAGTTTAATGATAAAAACCATACCACATCCAGCAGGAAAATCAAATTGATTCTACAGTAAATATATTTTAGGGTTGACAGTATTTCCCTCATATGAAATACAGACGAACTATAAGCAAGGGGGTATGGAGTTTCAATATAATAAAAAATGAATTGCCGTAAGCATGAGATATCCAATCTTAGACAGAACCTGAAAGCGAAATGGCTTTTTCGCCATTATCTACGTCGATAAAACAAAAGTTCTCGATTCATCAGGCATATAACATCGGCTATTTTTTTCTTCCTTGATCAAATATATCTGATTTTTATCTATTGTTAATGAATGCGTTTAACTGAGTTATTTTAGAATTAGGAACCAAAGGAGGACATGAAATGAAAAGAATATTAATATATGTCAATACACTGATGCTGGCGGCCATTTTAACTGCATCCGGAGCAATCGCCTCACCGACATTATATGACTGGGGATTTAATGTGAACGGAACATTTTATGAAAAATATGCGGGCCATGTTACTCCCGGTTATTTTAATGACAGCATGTTCGATTGGGAAACAGGCCTGGGAACGCTCACTATCAATTTCAATCCAGGGAGTATTGGCGACTATTTTTTCATCGCTTTTCTTGATCACGAATTCGTTGATGATAATAACGCCTTCTTTAATGAATCCGGTGCTATAGGAGGCACTCTCATGCCCGGTCAGTCGTGGGAAATTGATGAACCGGGATACGTGTTCGGTGATATCTACGACAATTTTAAAATTGGAATGATAGACAATGGCAACACCGTTCCGTCAGGCGCTGAAGACGATGTATCTATGGCCATGGGTTGGAATTTTGGCCTGGGCGATAATGAAATGGCTACCATAGACCTGATTGTCACTGCTGAACTGCCAACCACATTTTTTATGTCCCAATATGACCTGACCTCAAATGAAATTATTTATTTTTCGAGTACCATCGCTATTCATGCCGCTCCGGCTGCCGTACCTGAACCCGGAACGCTTATCCTTTTGGGCACCGGTCTTTTCCTGATGCTGGGAATCTTGAAAAAAAGAAGGTGCAATTAAGAAAAAACGCCAAGCGTTTCCATCACAGTTAAATATAAAAGAGCCGGCACAACCAAAGGTACCGGCTTTTTATATTACCCATTATGGTTACTGAACCATGTGTGAAAGTGGTTCCAAACGGGTGTACCTCAAACGATTGAAGACACCTCACCGCTTCAAAATTAAAATCTCCGTACGCTTTTATTTGACACATCCACCCTATTTACATATAGCAGTTTTCAAAATGAAATATCCGGGTAAACCCGTAATTGTTTTTTTCTTCACCTATTGAGGAGTTAACCTTGGAATCGATAAACTGGGTTGCATTGATTTGTGGGCTGGCAGGAGGCTTGGGTCTTTTTTTATATGGCATGAAGCTCATGTCAGAGGGACTTCAGAAATCTGCCGGGGACCGGCTTAGACTCATCCTTGAAAAACTGACGGCCAACAGGGTCATTGGCGCTGTTGTGGGGATGGTAATTACAGCCATCATTCAAAGCAGCTCTGCCACAACCGTTATGGTCGTCGGATTTGTAAACGCCGGGTTGATGAATCTTTCTCAAGCCCTGTCTGTTGTTCTCGGCGCCAATGTCGGAACCACCATTACCGCACAACTCATTGCCTTTAAAGTCGGGGAACTGGCCCTTCCGGCAATCGGCACAGGCGTATTCCTCAAAATGTTTTCCAAGGATAAAAAAGTTCAGTATTACAGCGAGGTCATTCTTGGATTCGGCATGCTGTTTTTAGGCCTGACCATTATGAAAGACACGTTTGTACCGTTAAGACAAAGCACACTCTTTCATGAAACGTTTGTAAACTTTTCAACCAATCCTGTACTGGCGGTGATTGCCGGCACACTCCTGACCATGATCGTGCAAAGCAGTTCGGCAACTATCGGTATTACCATTGTTCTGGCCACCACCGGTTTAATTGACTTTCCGGCAGCTGCCGCACTCGTTCTCGGAGAAAATATCGGGACGACCATCACTGCGAATCTCGCAGCCATTGGCACAAACCTCACCGCAAGAAGAGCTGCATTGGGCCATCTGCTTTTCAATCTGATTGGTGTCATCTACATGCTCATCTTCCTGAAATTTTTCACCCATATTGTAGACGCAATCACGCCGGGAGATGCGTATCTGTTGAACAGCGACGGTGTAAACCCATTTATTGCAAGGCATATTGCAAACTTTCATACCCTGTTTAATATCATCAACCTGATCGTTTTTCTGCCCATCCTTCATCTCCTTGCCATAGTCTGCAAGAAAATTATCAAGGGCACGGACAAAAAACGATATGGTCTCAAGTATATTGATGACAGATTTATTTCCACACCTTCCATGGCTGTCGTTCAGGCAAAAAAGGAAGTTGAGCGCATGTCGGCCATAGCCATTGGCATGCTGAAACTTTCCAAAAATGCATTTTATAAGCGTGATATTGAAATCGTAAACACCATCTATGAGATGGAAATCAACATCGACCATCTGGAAAAAGACATTCTGGATTATCTTGTCAAACTGTTTCAGCAACCCCTTGGCGATCAAAGTTCCGGTGAAATCAAAGACATGATGCAGGTATTGCATGATCTTGAAAAAATTGGCGATTATGCAGAGAACATCGCCAGTTACATTGAAAAAAGCATCGATAACCAATTGCTGTTTTCAGAGGCGGCAGAAGCGGAACTCAATATCATTTTCGATGTGGCCATCCGGTTTTCAGAATATGTGATAGGTGAATATAATAAAGGTCATTTTCCCAGGCCAGTCGATACGGAAGATGAAAATTTAATTGACTCGCTGAGAGGCAAATACAAGGACAACCACCTGTCAAGGCTCAATAACGGTATCTGCACCACAGGTGCGGCTATCATGTATGCGGACATTTTGAACAACCTTGAAAAAACAGGTGACCAGGTATTCAACATCGCCCAGATCATAAACGGCACAGCCAAGTAAAGGCAGCATTCGCCATTTGGGAACAAAGATACAGGTATGTCTCAAAAAATCCGGGTTGATACATTTTTATAAAAAGATCCCTTCCCGTTTCCCTTTTCTTGAAAGGTAACCCGAAAAAAAACCTGAAAATAAATTTTCGAAATATATCTTGCTATTCTTCGGCACTTTGCCAATATTATTTTTAATTCAACTTCTGAAAGAACAATCCTTTTTCTGAACACGAACATAAATGGCCGGTGTTTTGGCACATATTTTGATAGTTGATTGTCTTCAGATTATTATCGTCCTGCCATTAATAATAGATGTATATCTAATGAGGCTGATTCTCAGACTCATTTTAAAAATGTGTGCACCGTCAGATGATGAACTATTTAAAAAAAAGGGAAAAAAATATGAAAACAGATGTCCCCAAAAAAAGAAAACAAAAAATAAATACCAACTGTTCACGAAGAGATTTTCTCAAAAAATCAGGCATCGCCGGTGCAAGCGGATTGCTGGCAGCTTACGGGATGTCGAAAAATGCACTGGCCATGGCGCCCCGTCCACCGGAAGTGATACCCTCTCCGACGCTGCATAAACAGGCCATTATCATTGGAAGCGGATTTGGCGGAGCCATTACCGCACTTCGCCTTTGCGAAAAAGGGGTTGAAACAATGATTATTGAAAAAGGAAAACGATGGCAAACCCAGAAAGACAAGCGCATCTTTTCACCCTATATTTATCCGGACGGGCGTTCAACCTGGCTAAACAACACAACTGTTGTGCCTTTGGGCCCTCCCCTTCCCATCAATAAATACACAGGCGTGCTCGAAGGCCATTTTTACCGGGGGATGCGGGTATTAACCGGTGCGTGTTATGGCGGCGGCTCCGTTGTTTATGGCGGGCTTCATGTAAAACCCCCTGAAAACCTTTTCACCCAGGTATTTCCTCCTGAAATCAATTACAAGGAACTTGAAACCTATTATCAGCGTGTAGGGGATATGTTGGGGATCAGCACTGTGCCGGACGACATTTATCAAACAAAATATTTCAAACATTACCGGGTGATGGAAGAGCAGGATGATGTTGCAGGATTAAAAACCGCCAGAATCCTATCTGCATCTGACTGGGACATTGTGAGACAGGAACTGGATGGCACGATCAAACCATCCAGTATTCATGGCGAAGCTGTTTACGGTGTCAACAGTGGCGCTAAAAAATCTCTTGACACAAACTATCTGGCTCAGGCTGAACAATCCGGTTTTCTCGACGTAAAAACATTGCATGACGTTAAAGACATCAGCATTGGGGCTGACGGTAAATATTTGATTCAATTAAAGGAAATAGATACAAAAGGAAAAGTCATTGAAGAAAAGGTATATTCATGTGACTACCTCTTTCTTGCAGCAGGATCGATCGGAACCACCAATCTGCTTGTAAAGGCAAGAGCCAAAGGCCTGTTGCCGGATCTCAATTATCATATCGGTAAGGGATGGGGGAATAACGGTAATGTTGAGGCGTTACGAACCAATCTCGACACCTTCACCGGGCAATGGCAGGGGGGCCCACCCGCAGCGGCTGTGGAAGATTATGATAATCCGATTACCCCTATTTTTATTGAACATCCCCAGCTTCCCCTTGGCATTAACTGCAATTGCCTCTTATATTTCGGGATCGGTATCAACCCAACCCGGGGTCAGTTTTTCTACAATCCGTTCAAGGACAAAGCATACCTTTACTGGCCTCAGAAAAACAACCAGCAGCAGATGTTGAATGACGCACTTCTTCACACCATGCACAAACTGAATGACGCCAATGGCGGTATCATAAGCGGCCTGGTTGGCGGTTTAAAAGGATACAACGATGCGGCCGCCTATCATCCTCTTGGCGGTGCGGTCATGGGGCAGGCCTGTGATTTCTTTGGAAGGGTAAAAAATTACGACAAGCTTTATGTCAATGACAGCGCACTGATACCCGGTTCAACCGCATCTGCCAATCCGGCGTTTACGGTTGCGGCCATTGCCGAGCGAAACATTGAAAGGATTATAGCGGAAGATTTTTAAAAAATCATTTCCTGACTGTTTATGAAAGCTTCAGGTCATAAAAAATTCGGAAGATGACATCATATGGACCAATACAGAAAATTTTCCTGGCTAACCGATCTGAGAGGCATCAAAAGCGCCATCGGTGAATTACGGGGATTAGGCTATCCCAAACAACCGAAGCTTAATAAAGCCGTTGCAAATGAAACAGATCATGAACACATGAATGAAAACTGGTTTATCGAAACCATCAAGGAAAAACTGGCCAGCCATCCCCAAAACAGCCTACAATTTCCCTTTTCCGGCGAAAAAATATTTGATGACCCCCTGGTCGGATTTGTGAGCGGTGATGACCCCATTTTTCAGGAGTACAAGAAAATTATCGGTCCCCATCATTTCACCCCTTATGAAATCATGGCCTGGCAGGCTGAAAAAAACGGTCTGCCCGCACCGGATGCAAAAGATTTAAGTGTGGTTTCCTTTGTCATGCCCATTAGCGAAAAAACAAGGAATGACAACAAACACAAGACGGACTGGCCCGCCGAACGGTGGGCACAGACCCGGCTTCTGGGTGAAATATTCAGTCAGACTTTCGTTCGCGAAATCGTGACAGACCTTATGGAAAAAGGCGTTCTTGCCGTTTCACCGGATGTAACGCCTCTTTTCAATAAAAAAAGATACCCGATAGTGGGATGGGCCTCCCCCTGGTCTCACCGTCACATTGCCTATGCCGCAGGGCTTGGCACGTTTGGTATGCAGGATTTTCTGATCACTGAAAAAGGTGTCTGTCACCGGCTGGGAAGCTTTGTCGTCAATCTGAAATTAGCCCCCAACCGGCAAAGGCCTTCTGACATTCATGCGTATTGCCTATACCATCAAACCGGAAAATGCCTGAAGTGCGTAAAAAGATGCCCGGTCGATGCCATTACCAAGGATGGCCATGACAAGGAAGCCTGCTATAAAAAAGTGGCCAGCACACTTCCCTACTGCAATAAACATTACCACATCTTCATTTATGGCTGTGGCCTTTGCGCCACAGGCGTACCTTGCGAAGCAGGCATCCCTGTTAAAAATCGATAATGCCAAGTTATTATTCGCTCCGGGCAATGGCCGATGCAGAGCTTGCACCCTCTGTGTTTATAATTGCACCGCCTTTAATAAATTCTTTTGCTGTGGAATATTTTTTTAAACCGAACAGAATTCCTTGTTGATCATGCCAAATACATCTTGTATGATTTAAAAAAACCTATCGGAGAAAATGGATACGATTTTACAGCCTCTTGTCATTTTTTAATACCAGGGTCTCAAACGATCAATAGCAAGTGCAGACTTTCCCGATGAAAAGCAATCAACGATCCGGAAAAATGAAACAAAAATCCAAGAAGTCCGAATACGATCAACAAAGGGTACAGACCTCTATGGAAGTGTTTGACAATATTCTGGGCTCGATTCGTGAACCTCTGGTTGTGCTTGATTCTGATTTGAGGGTTGTAAAAGCCAATCATTCCTTTTACCAGACGTTTGATGTCAAACCGGATGAAACCGTGGGAATATCAATATACGATCTGGGCAACCGGCAATGGAACATCCCAAAACTCCGAGAATTGCTTGAGGATATCCTTCCTGAAAATTCCCTGTTCAACGACTTTGAAGTGGAGCATACCTTTGAGACTGTCGGCCGAAAGGTCATGCACTTGAACGCCAGTCAGATTTTCACAAAATCAAGCCAAACGCCGCTGATCCTTTTGGCCATCGAGGATGTGACCGAGCGTGAATATTACAAAAGAAATCTTGAGGAGCTTGTCAGTGAGCGAACAGCCGAACTTGTCGTCGCAAAAGAAGAGGCGGAAACGCGAAAACAAGTCGCAGAAACCGCCCTTTCCGAAATAAAAAAACTAAAGGACCAGCTTGAAGCGGAAAGAGCCTATCTGAAAGAAGAAATCAAACTGGAATACAACCACGAGAACATTATCGGTCAAAGCAACGAAATCAATTACGTGTTTTACAAAATTGAACAAATTGCCGGTACAGATACGAACGTTTTGATTCTTGGCGAAACCGGAACCGGCAAAGAACTGGTGTCCCGGGCCATTCACGGTTTAAGCTCGCGCAAGAACCGGGCAATGGTCAAAATGAATTGTGCCACGCTGCCGTCAAACCTGATTGAAAGCGAGCTGTTCGGCCATGAGAAAGGCGCTTTCACCGGCGCTCAGGCAAGGCGGCTGGGGCGATTTGAAATTGCCGATGGCGCGACCATCTTTCTGGATGAAATCGGTGAATTGCCTCTGGAATTGCAACCCAAACTGCTAAGGGTGATCCAGGATGGCGAGTTTGAACGGCTGGGAAGCTCCCATACCATCAAGGTCAATGCACGGATTATTGCCGCCACCAATCGTAATCTGGAGGAAGAAGTCCGAAAGGGCCGTTTCCGGGAGGATCTCTGGTACCGGTTAAATATCTTTCCGATTACCATGCCGCCGCTCAGGGATCGAAAGGATGACATCCCGCTTCTTGTTGATTTTTACGTCAAAAAGATTTCCAGACGCCTGGGAAAGACCATTGAAATCATTCCGGCCAGCGTCATGGATGCCTTGCAAAATTATCACTGGCCCGGAAATGTCCGGGAGCTGGAAAACGTTCTTGAACGTTCCGTAATCAACTCGTCGGGCCCCAAACTGCGTCTGGTGGATGAACTCAAAAAACCGTTCAAGGAAACAGGTGCCAGTTCAAAAACACTGGAAGCGGTTGAGCGGGACTATATTATCCAGACACTTGAACAAACCCAGTGGAAAGTAAGCGGAAAAAACAGTGCCTCTGAA
>JAHIVH010000037.1 GCA_018816735.1 Pseudomonadota bacterium
GTGCAGATATTGAAGAGCTGTTGTCAAAATTTCTCCCACGCAGGAATGTTACCAAAGAAGAAATCATAAGCCAACTTGAATATCGTCATCGGAAACGACTATCGGCGATAGCGTCACACTCGAGATGCGCTACATAGGAGAGTCGGGAGAATGAGGCTGCAATTAAGGTTACAAAGTCAAATTAACGATCATACGATTTAGGTCGATTTTGGGTGGATTCCCCGAATTGAAGTGGTCTTTTGGATAAGACAGAAAAAGTCGGACTCTCCAAATTCACCTGTCCGGTTTAAAAAAGCAGTTGACAAAACACACCACAAAAAACGTTTCTTTCGCGTAGCTTTTTGTTATGTTAACCATGAAAACAACGGAAAAAGACATGCAAATCATTGAACAAAACACTACACGAAATAAATCAGGGGCCTTGATTGAGATCAAGAAAGGGTTCCCGGACCGGATTTCCCTATGGGCGGATGCGTATTTTGAATTTGAAGTAACCACTGGGGAAGCGTCCCGAAAAGTGCAAAAAAGAGATTTGGGGCTTTTTGTTGAGTTTATGATGACAGAAGAGGGGAGTGACGCGCGCGTGAAATGGACCCCCCGACTGTCCAAGACATTTAAGGATTATTTAAAAAACAATGAAAACGGGAAAAAACCGTATATGGATCGGACGGTGAACCGGACCCTGGCCCATTTAAAGACGTTTGCCAAATGGGTTCATAAGCTGCGGCCATTTCCTTTGGGTGATCCCATGGCAAAAATGAAGTTGCTACCGGTGGGCTCCGGCTTGGAAGTGGAACGGGCGATCTCGGCCAAGGAAAGAAGACGGATTTTGGATGCAGCGGATTTTTTGGCAGAAGAGGGCGGAATGTCCAAAGACCGAAACCGGTTTCGGACAAAAACGCGACCCAGGCGCAAAGGCTATCGGGGATATCGGAACCGGTCTATTGTGTATGTGCTTATCGAAACCGGAATGCGCCGGGCAGCGGTCACCAAAATCGATTTAAAGGACGTGGATTTTAAACGGCACATTATTAAGGTAGAAGAAAAGGGCGGCCTGGATCATGCCTACCAGACAGCCGGGAAGGAATCGAGGCGGTTCAGGCGTATATAGAGCATGAACGGGCAGGGGATTTTGACAAGTGGAACTCTCCTACGCTGTTCCTGTCTGCAGCTTCCAACCCCCACGGAGACGGCCGGCTGAATGAGCGGGGAATCAATACGGTTTGGGATGAAATCTGTGCGGTTGCCGGTGTTGAAGGGAAGACCCCGCATTCCGCCCGGCACGCCATGGGACGGCATATCATGGAAAAAACCGGTAATGTGGCGGCTATTCAGCGGCAATTGGGGCACAAAAACGCGACGTATTCGCTTCAGTATGCCCGGATCACGGAAAAAGAACTCGATGCTGCGCTGAATGATCGATGATTCCGTGTGGACGGAACCAAGTACTTCCAGAAATGGACCAGGCAGCAAGTTTTCATTTCAGGTGATGGTATGATCTCTGAAAAAAGAGAGAGTCCAAAATATTTGGGATAGGCATATTATCTTCAAAGATTTATTTTTCGATCAGACGGTAAATTATTGCAAGATCTACATTAATATTCGGGCAAAAGTCAGGTGTGGTGTCCCCTGAACTAACTTTCTCTAAACAATCGAATTGACATTTAAAAAATTTATTGTATATTGTCAAAAAAATGAATCAGTATAGATTATATTCATTTAGTTGACTTGAGAGTACCAAATCATCAAAGTATTATACACTCAACTTTCGGGATTAAGCGTTTATAAATCTCAATTTGTTCTTTGACAATCCGACATTCATCAAGGCCGCCTGGATGATAGCATCAATTAAGGCTTTAGCAGTTTTTTCACAGAAGTTGCCGGTATTTCTTAACCAATCTGCTGATAGTGTTAATATCCGATGAAGTGATTCGATAAAAGAAATGTCTTTCACTTCGTCACAACAAGCATAAAACAGGTCTCCGAAGGTCCTTCGGTCTGTTCGCATCCGAGACTGGTAAGAAAGAAACATATACCGCATGAAGACAATAGTTGTATGGGCTATCAAGGCATCGAAATCCCGACATTGAATTTCTTTTGTCAGTTTTAAATGTTGTTTTGCCATTTTGAAAAATACTTCGATATCCCAGCAGAAAATCGGGGTCACAGAAAATCGGGGTCAAATCTTTACTCTTGGCAAATCGTCAAAACTTCCATAAACAAAAAACATGGCCAGACAACTCCGCATCCAATATTCAGGCGCATATTATCACGTCACAGGTCGTGGAAACGAGAGGAAGGATATATTCAAGGACAAGGATGATTATCTGATGTTTCTTGAAAAAATTTCGGATTCCCTTGAGGTTTACAACGTTTCTCTTTTGGCCTACGTCTGCATGACCAATCATTATCACCTTCTGGTAAAAACTCCTGAGGGCAACCTGTCGAATTTCATGCGGCATTTCAATATTGCCTATACGTCATCGTTTAACCGCCGCCACAACCGGTCCGGTCATTTGTATCAAGGCCGTTCAAGTCTTATCTGGTTGATGCCGACAATTATCTGAAAGAAGTCTCTCGATACATTCATCTGAATCCGGTAAGGATAAAGAAATACTCCGGGATGGAAATCAATCAGAGGATCCAGATACTGAATGGATTTGTCCACAGCAGCTTTGCTGGGCATACCAATACAAAAAAGCGGGATGATTTCGTTCACTATCAAATGGTTTTGGATTATTTCGGAGGAGACACCGAGGAAGGTCGTGCTGCATATCGGCAATTTGTATACCGGGGTATGAACAAAGGAGAAACAAGTCCGCTGGAAATGGGAAAGGGTAGTGGGATTATAGGATCAGAGAATTTTATTGACCGGATTAAAGACCTGTATTTGTCCAGGCTGGATAAGTCAACACACCGTGAACAACCCCAACTGAAAGAGATACGATCATCGTATAGTCCCGAAGTCTTGATTGACACATTTTGCGCCTTAACCGGTCATGATCGCGACGAGATATGTCGGAAAGGAAGAAACTCCATCGAACGGTCCATGCTGATGGAATTCCTTTACCGATTCTGCAATATCAACCAACCTGAAATCGGACGTTATCTTGGCAATATCGATTACAGTGCGGTTAGCATTTCACGGAAACGATTGAGACTGGAGATGGATAAGGATGAGCTTTTAAAACAAAAGTTTGATTTGATTCTGGCTGATTTGTCAAGAATAAAGATTTGATCCTTATGCTTTGTATGCTTTGCATATTTTTTTTAAAAATGGAGAATGAACATGACCGAATCAGCCATAAGGGCCCTGAGCCTTTTAAGAACCACCGACCAGGCGGATTGGACGATTATCCCTTTGCTATTCTTCGCTTTCTATGTCTATGCCGTTGAAGTGCAGAAGAAAAATTGGGATTTCTTTCTTTTCGGGGTTGGCGCCATGGCGGTATGGTTTCTGGTGGAAGCAGCGAACGCACTGGTACTCCATTTCACTGGGTTTGCCGCTCCCTGGATGTGTTCCACCAACACCAGCTTCCTGATTTTCGTGGGATTTAATATCGAAATCTTCCTGGCCTATTTTGCCGTTGGCATATTGTTATACCTGAAAATACTTCCCCGGGACAGAGACCTGAAAATACTCGGGGTACCGAACAGAATCGGCTTTATTATCGGCGGCGCTCTCTTCTGTTTTCTGGTTGAACTGGTGATGAATAAATTTCATCTGCTGATCTGGGAGTACAGCTGGTGGAAGTTTGTGGTGTTCCCCGGGTATCTTCTGATTTTTTATATTCTTACGACAGCCTATGATATTCTTTCCGTCAAACTTAATATGAAACAGAAAGTCCTGCTGGCAGGCTCGCTGATTGTCTTTGATATTATTGTCTTTCTTATATTGGTTATCTGGCTAAAGTGGATTTAAACTGCGGGGGGGAGAGATGTCATCAGACACAAATAGAGAAATCGATTATTACGGGTTTAAAGGAGCCGGAGGACCGGGTGATCCGCCGGTGCCTAATCCGAAATCAAATCCGGACAGGGCCAGAAACAGACAGCTTTGGTTGAGTTTTCTGCTTTCGATTCCACCGATCATAATCGCATTCCTCGTTTTTGAGGGATGGGCTTACTGGCGACTGATCATCGCCGGCACGGTCGCCGGTATTTCCATAGCCGTCTGTGACTGGATGTACGAAGTCTATGCCTACACCCGTGGTTACTGGTTTGTTTATGGCGGGCACACACGCATCGGAAAGATAAACCTTTTCCACGTTCCGCTGGAGATGAGCATCGGCTTCGTACCGCTTGGCATCGCGCTGGTCATTCTCTCCTACCTTCCGCTTCTGGTCCGACACCTGGGAATAGCGATATGGCCTTTCAGTCATCCTTCGCTTGATAATGTTCTCTGCCTGCCGGTAATTATTTTAATCGTTTCTTTTGGCGGCGGTTATTTTGATTTTATATCGAAAAAATACGGCCTTTTCATGAACGGGCACAACTGGGATTATTTCATTCATTGCATGTCCGTATGGGTCCCGCTGTCCTCTCTGGCAGTGATCTTTTCAAGGATTATACTGCTGAATCATGACCTGAAAATATTTTGTGCAACAATAACTTTGATTATTGTTCTGCATATCTCGGGCGTAATTATTTTCCATCGATTTTATATTTAACTGGTTGCAAGTTTTAGAGTTTCAAATTATAAAATTTGATATGATATTTACAAGTTCAATGAAGAATCTGACAGATGTTGTAATTTTTTCAAAAACACGGCTGAAGATCGAGGAAATTGGTTGATTTTGGACGCAGA
>JAHIVH010000038.1 GCA_018816735.1 Pseudomonadota bacterium
CACGAACCCTGAAATGCCAATTCTGTGCCTGACCTGATAGAATATCTGAACAAAATTATTTTTTCGGAAGAATTCCAATCCCGCAATAAAAAGTCTCCAAAAGCTTTCACAAGAAAACGAACGTTACCATTTCATCATTTGGGCCCAATGAAAACATAGCTGCGATTTTACCCAATAGAAATTCCCTTTTTTAGAAAGAACTGGAATATTTTTTCGCTTTCACGTAAGATCATCCTCGTTAATAGACTTTACCCTTAAATTTTATTGATATAGCTTCTGAGCCTCTATGGTTCTCTGAAGTCTGAAACGAGCGATATATGGAATATCCCCACATAAGCCCTCATGTCAATATGGAAGATCTTATTGAACATTTCACTTTGGTCAAGAACGAACGGTATTTATTGCATCAATGGCGAAAAGAAAAAAATATTCTTGGATTCGCCGTACTGTTAAAAACTTTTTTATTTCTTGGTTTCCCGCCTCGCCAAAAGGCAGATGTGCCAGCCACTATCGTATCGTGGTTAAGTCAACAACTGGATGTGGACTTAGTTGAATATGGCAGATACAGCTGGAAGAGCAGCATCTGGGATATTCATTTATCCGCCATCAGAAAATTTACCCGTTTTCAAGCCGGCAATAAAGATGTTTTTAAAAACCTGATTCAGTGGCTGGTGGACGAAGGCCGAGATCATTCGACAAGATCAAAAATGTTTTCAGCCGCTATTCAGAGATGCCGACATCTCCGTATTGAATTACCTACAGAAAAAGAACTTCAAAAATTTGTAAACTCAGCGTGGCAACAGTATATGAGTATCACTTGTCAAAAAATATCCGAACGTCTTGGCCCAGAAATCCGGGAAAAGATGGACAAATGTCTGGATCTCGATCCTAAAGACAAGGAGGGCTATGAATGGATGCAGGCCAATCCAAGAAAATTCGGGATGAAAACCCTTTTGAGCGAGATCAGACGGCTTGAATTCGTCAATGAGTTTGGAATTAAGGCTGATCATCTGAACGATGTGCCGGACGAGATGTTAAAATTGTTACGCGATAGGGCCGCTCCTGAGGGCGCATATCAGATAAAACGACACCCTTTGAGCATTGGGTATGCGTTAATGGCAGCGTTGTTACATTTCCGCCGAATGGAATTGATTGACAACATTATCGACATCTTCCTCCAACTCATCCGCCGTATTGAAAAGAAGGCAGACAAAAAGCTGGAGCGCGATCTAATCGGCAGTATTAAAGCGGTCTACAAGAAGAAAGAGTATTTGTACAAGATGGCCAAGGCCGTAACCCAGAATCCGCAAGGTACGGTTGAAAATGTGGTCTTCCCTATCGTGGGGAAAGAAATTCTCTATCAGATTGTTGCAGAATACGAAGGACGGGAACTGAATTATGAAAACAATCAAACTGCAGAGAAAAAGAAACGGTACACAGGATCTTACCGTAGAATGATGAAACCTGTTTTGGACATTCTGGTTTTCAAAACTGCGAATCCTGCCCGTCAACCTCTTTTGGATGGTATTGCCCTGATCCGGAAACACCTGGTTAAAAAGCATGTGTGCTATCCTGAGACAGAGGATATTCCAGAAGGATTGAAGCTGACCGGTTCATGGAAAGAAATGATTGTTGAGGATGAATTTGGGACCCCACGTATTATAAAACACTATTTCGAACTGTTCGTATTACAAAACTTGGAAAAGGCCCTGAGAAACAAGGAGGTATGGGTCGAAGGGTCTTATCGTTATCGAAATTGGGACCAGGATCTGCCCCAGGACTTGACTGAGAAGTGGCCGTACTATTGCAATAAACACAAGATTCCATACCGATCAGAAGATTTCATCGCTCCTATCCGGGATGAACTTACCGTTGAACTGGAAAAAGCCAACGAATTTTTCAGTGAAAAACAGGACGTCTATATCTACTATCCAGGTAACGGCGAAAGGGGGCTCTTCCGAATTCCCCGAATCGTTAAAGGTCCCGATCATCCAATTTTAAATGAAATCAAACAAAAAACAATGGACCGCTGGGGAATACTCGATTTATCGGATATTCTCCTTGAAGCCGATAGGCAGGTAAACTTCACCCGATTTTTTTATTCAACGGCGCAGCGACAAGTGCTGAAGCCTAATGAAATAAGAGAACGACTGTTGCTGAGTCTGCTTGGCCGGGGTACCGGGTTGGGTTTGAAACGAATTCATGCTGCTGCCAAGCCGTCCTTTTCGTATGAAGACCTGATCTATTTTAATAAACGATATGTACATGTAGACTCCATTCAGGAAGCTATTGCTGCTTTGGTAAATCGAATTCTTGAAGTGCGAAGTCCAGAACTGTGGGGCACCACGACCTCCTGCACGTCTGATGGTAAATATATGGGCTCCTGGGAGCAAAATCTTGCCGCTCAATGGAACCCGCATTATCAGGAGTGCGGCATCATGATGTATTCCATGATCGATAAGAATTCCGCAGGAATACATGCACAGGTACGACGTGGAACAGAGGTGGCCGCTATGATCTCAGCACTGATCCGCCATGATACCATGATGACGATCGGTTCCAATACGGTTGATTCGCATGGCCAGAGTGAATTGGGATTCGCTTTTTCTCGCTTTTTGCTTGTCGAACTCCTCCCCTGGCTGAAAAGAATGAAGTACGAAAGATTTTATCTACCGGATCTGGATATGAAGAACCGCCTTCCCCATCTCGCAGGTGTAATAGCCCGCGTAATCCAATGGGATCATCCGCACGAACATTATAAAGATATGGTACGCCATGTGATTGCAGCGAAAGAAAGAACAGCTCCTGTAGACTCTCTTCTGAGGCGTTTCAACCGGAACAATCCGGCCACCCAGACATATAAGGGCTTCTTAGAGATAGGTAAGGCCCTCAAAACAATTCATAATTGTAAATTTTTAACTGATCCGTCATATCGCCAGAAAATTCATGCAGAACGAAATGTCGTTGAAAGCTGGAACTCGGCCATTGATTTTATCTGTTACGGAGGAAAGTCGGAAATCCAGACCAACGATCCGATAAACCAGGAACTCACCGTCCTGAGCCTTCACTTGCTGCAAAACGCATTGGTGTTGGTTAACACGGTTATGCTGGAACGTGTTCTTTATGATGATGGTTACATTTACAAGATGCAAGCTGTCGACAAAGACGCGATAACCCCACTGTTTACCTCGAATGTAAACCCTTACGGCGAAATTCATCTGGACATGAATAAACCATCGTTTTTGGAGGTTCATTAATGAAAAGAACACCTCCAAAGGAAATGGCTGATCAAATCGTTAATGTCCTCCAAAAGCAAAACCCTGATCCCAATTACGTAAAAAAAGTGCTTCAGTATATTCGAGAGGCTATCCCCGTAAAGGAAAGAGGTCCCAAGGTTAAACGGTTACCTGAACTTCTGACTCAGGACGAATTGAAGCTATTCTACGAAGCCGTTTGGAATGGTTTTAACCGAACACACGTGGTTATAATAAAGCTACTACTTTTTACTGGTATCCGGAATACGGAACTGATCAATATCAAGTTGGATGATGTAGACCTATTAAAAATGCGGATCTTTATTCGCCAAAAAAAAGGAAAAAAGGGTCGTTACGTCTTATTCCCTCCATACTTTTGTGATGAACTGTATCAGTATATTACCATTCAAAAGGAGAAGGGCGGTGTCTATCTGTTCGAGTCAAACCGGATGTCAAAATTTACAACACGTTGGATACGTGAGATTGTAAAAAGCTATGCTAAAAAAGCTGGTATCAATAAAAGGATACACCCAAAGCTTTTCCAGCAGCAAATTTTAACATACTTGACAAGCAAAGGCATTGTGCCTACTAAAATCCAGATTATAAGTGGTCACAAAAGCATAGAAAGTTTAAATATTTATGACGAACTGAGCTTGGCGAACATTGAAAAAGAATATTGGGATGCAATGAAAGATTTTCCAATCCAATAGGAGTTCCCTCACCTATTGGATAACCATGGGTCCCGTTCTCAATTCACAGTAAACATCTTTCGATGTGTTGGCTCAGTATGGACAAGAGCTAATTCGAAAACATTCGAGCATTGGCGCTTGGCGGATTAATTTGGTGGATTCCCTGAAGCGTGAAGAATTCAAGGGTGTCTAAAATTTTATTGAGTTAAATTTTCATCGGCCCTTTCACGGGGAATATAAAATGAGCACTTTTTCATTATTCAACTCGGGTGACTATTCAGTCCCCGGAAGTACAAGCTGGTATCTTGCTGATTTGGGCGAGTTTCGTGGCAAACAGGAACTTTACACACGCCAATCTCCACAACGGTTGAAAGCACTTCGGGAACATGCACTGATAGAAAGTGCTGTCTCAAGTAACCGGATGGAAGGCGTGGAGGTAGATCCTCAACGTGTACGAAATGTTCTAATCTCCCCCAAACCCCTTTTCCGTGATCGGGATGAGGAAGAAGTCCGAGGCTATCGTGAGGCACTCAGTCTTATCTATGAAAATACGGAAGAGCTTCTCATCACTGAAGAAACAATCTGTCGATTGCATCGGCTGACACGTGGTGAAATCTGGGATGCTGGCTCTTATAAATCCAAGGATGGCGACATTATTGAACGTTATCCTGATGGCCGAGAAAGAGTTCGCTTTCGTACAGTGCCAGCCTTAGAAACACCGAAATACATGACAAAGCTGGTCTCCAACTGGGTAAGTTGCTTAGACGAACGCCGGGTTCACCCTCTAATCGCTATTGCAGCATTTAACCTCGATTTTCTCTGCATCCATCCCTTCCGTGACGGAAACGGTCGTGTTTCTAGGCTATTACTTCTTTTACAGTCTCAGAAATTGAGTTATGAGGTCGGCCGTTACATTAGCTTAGAACGTCTGGTCGAACAGAATAAAGAAAGCTACTATGAAACCCTGGAGCACAGTTCACAAGGGTGGCACGAGAATAAACACGATCCGTGGCCATACATTAATTTTATTCTATTTATTTTGAAAACAGCTTATCGAGAATTTGCGGATCGGGTTGGCGATCTCCAAGCGCCCAGGGGATCTAAAACTGAAATGGTTCTGAACGCCCTTCAGCGCCTTCCAAAGGAGTTTACCGTAGCTCAACTGGAACAAGCAAGTCCGGGGGTTAGCCGAGAAATGGTGCGCCGCGTTCTCGGTGACCAGAAAGGAAAGATCGTCGAATGTATTGGCCGTGGACCCGGTGCTAAATGGATAAAGAAAGGGTAATATCACTTATAAGAGGGTAATAAAGAGGGTAATTCAAACTTCCAAGACCAGAGAAGACTATAAGTGACATAGGGAAATTGAAAGGAAAACGGGAAATATTCCGGTTCTTTCTAAAAAAGGGAATTTCTATTGGGTGAAAACGAAGCTATGTTTCCATTGGGCCCTGTATAAAAATCATACATCGAATCGTCGCTCCCCATCGTGAACGACTGCGGTTCGTCACTATTTTTGACTGAAATCCATTTATCCTCCAAACAATAGGCCTGCTGAAAGCAAAACAAAACCATGATGGTCAGTGTGCACCCTAAATTGATCAATTTTTGTCTTGAAGATTTCATATATGGATCGCTCCTTTTCCAGGTTGAATTGTCAGATAGGTGTTAGGACGCGAGTAAATTTTCCATTTAAACCGTGCAAAGCACCCTATCTCAGCGCGTGCAAACTCATCGGGAAAAATTCGCTCTGCTCGTGCAAATTAAATTTAGACGCGTGCAAACTTACTTAGATTTTGCACAATGGAATGATTCCTGGAATCTTGCCGAATCAAATTAAGTGTGCACCGAATCGTGTAAAGTCGTTTCTCAACCCACATTATGTGTGCAAATAGACTCTCTGCGCGTGCAAACTCCCTTCCTGAACCACGCTTTTCGTGCAAAATTGCTCGGAAAAGTCGGAATGACGCCATCTTAATTTCATCAATCCTCGCCGCTAAACTCTTTCTCAAGGTCTTCGATGGCCGGCAGACTGCTTTTCAACTCTTCAGGCAAAGACTGTGTTAATTCATATTCAGAAACTCCAATGGCCTTATTTATTCCTCTTAAAGCGTATTCTGCAACCACTTCATTTTTATCCTGACAAAGAATCAGTCCGATTGTAGGGTTGTCATCCGGGTGACACAGCTTGTCATCTACCACATTTAAATAAAAGTTCAGTTTCCCGGCATAACTTGGCTCGAAGGCCCCTTTCTTTAATTCTATAACCACGAAACACCGCAATTTCAGATGATAAAATAGAAGATCAATATAAAAGTCTTTTTCGCCGATTTCCAGGTGATATTGTCTGCCAACAAAGGCAAATCCGATACCAAGTTCTATCAAAAAATCTTGAAGATGGTTGATCAGCCCAGTTTCAAGCTCTCGTTCTTTAAAATCAGCATCAAGGGTTAAAAAATCAAAAATATAAGGGTCCTTTAAAGTCTGTTGGGCAAGATCTGATTGAAATGGCGGAAGCGTTTTCTCAAAATTAGTAATTGCCTTACCTTTTCTCATATACAGACCCGATTTAATTTGGAGATCAAGAATATTCCTGCTCCACCCGTATTCAATGGTTTGTTGCATGTACCAGAGCCGTTCTTCATGATCTTTAATCTTTTCAATAAGGATAATATTATGCCCCCAGGGAATTTGCATAGCATACGTCTGAAGATTCTGTATTGTACTGTCTGTTAATTTTGCCACAGCCTGTGGCAAAATTGCTGTTCCTTTTTCAACTGGTTCCGACGACATCGGATACTCATTATAAAAAGCCTTCATCCTTCCGATGTTTCGGGATGAGAAACCCTTGATTTCAGCCGACAAATCATTTTTAAGATCATTTGCAAGCCGGTCAATTACCTTGGTCCCCCATCCTTCCTTACTCTGTTTCTCTGACACAAGGCGGCCAATATCCCAATATAACATTATAAGCTCATGATTTACCGAGAGATTGGCTTTTATTTGTGCAAAACGAATACGTTCCTTGACCTGTTTTAAAAAAAGAGAATATCCCTTAAAAGTTTGCAATTTCATGTCAATCAATTCTTATTTAAAGATTATTCATTTGAGGCCATTTTTATGCCAAGCCCATAAAGAAAAGCCCCTATTGTTTTATAAAGCTCATCATCATCTGGAAGACGGCCATGAAGACATTGTACGATTCGTTTTTTGTCTTCATTCAGTTCTTCGGCAATTTCAGTTGCGGTATAACCAAGGCGTCTGAGCTCCACCCATAGATGAGAGAAATCGTTTGGCAAAATTTCATGAACGGTATTTAAAGAAACCTGTTTTTCATTGTTGATGACCGCTTTTTTCAACGCTTCCCATGAGATTTTGCGGACCTGGAAAGGAGTTTGGCAGAGGCGGGAAAGTTCATTTAACGCTTCATCAGAAAACAGTTCAATGGTTCCGCCGGCTTTTTTTAGCAGGAACTCCACATAACCATGCACCTCACCGGCAATACCAGGCACTTCAAAATTTTCCGAACGTAATCCGGCTTCTTCATAATATGATAATGATAATTTTCTTGAAAGCTGTGTGTGGGCCGCAAGTAAAATACTAATGCCTTTTTCCTTTATTTTCTTGAGGCTTTCCAGGGTTTCCGCTTTCAGTTTGTGGGCGTCGTCAATGGCAAGGAGAATACGTTTCCCCTGAGAATCCATTTTATCGGCGATGATTTCATGCTTTCTTTCCCCGTCTATTCTTTTCTGACTCCCCCCGTCCCACACTATCCGTAATAATTTTTCCGTAATCATAGCTTCAGTTATCTTGGCCGGATTATTGTGCGTCATTAAGGCAACAAGGTATTCCCCGGATTCTTCCAGTTGTTTGAGGAGCCTGTTCATTATTGTTGTTTTTCCGGTCCCGACGCTTCCGGACATTATTAGAAACCTGACAGGGCGATCATCAAGGTAGGCTAAAATATCCTTTTCCAGTTCCTCGACGGCAAGTGTCGAATAAAAATCATCATAATCAATGTCCGTTTTCAATCCATGGAATTCTAATACTTTCAGATACACATCAGGCCTCCTTTTCAGCGCACCAGGTGATGATTGCGAAGTATGGTCTGGCTTTTCTGCCAGAGTTTATCCGGATTTTGGGTTTCTTCAAATGCTTCTTCAAGCTCATGCTGTACTTTTTGAGGGAGTGTCCCCATAGGTTTTTTAAACCAGTCGAAAAAGCGTTGGTTGAAATCTCTTAGAGACGCGAAATCCTTTTGACGGAAGGGTTCTGGTCCTGTAAACGGTGTATAACGTAGTTGATAGGTTAAGTCTTTTTGTTCAGGTGTCCGCCTGTCAGCATAAATGGCTTCCTGGGGAATGGTGAGGCTTTCTGCAATAGCAACTATTTTTTCCATAATCCGATCCCGTTCTGTTTTTCTGTGCTGACGGAAATCTCCGGCAGAAACAGGTTTTAATGCAACCGGATACGGACCATGAACTTTACCGTAGACGTCCTTAACAAAAAGGCCTTGAATGTCGGCAGCATGCCAGACCTCAACCCGCTCTCCTGCAAGATCCGGACTGACAACGTATACGGTCTTGTTCCCCATAATAATTCGTGCGTCCGGACCGACAACATAATTTTCAGGCTCCGCAACATAGCTCCAAAAAGTATCTTCATCGCAAACTTGCCGGTATCCGGAGGTGGGCAGACCATTTGCCCAGACATGTATGCGTGATCCCTGAACACCAGGTTCCGGATGCGGTCGAGAATTAAACGTAAGCAAATATTTGAAAAGCCATTCGTTTGCTTCAACAACATTCCGGGGCCTGTGAAAATGGAACAAACTCTCAAAATCCGTTTTTAATGTCCGGAAACTTCTTTCTATCTTGCCCTTGGCTCGAGACGCTTTTTTAAGTTTCCCTGTGGCTTTATCTGATTGGTGCACCCGAACTTCACCACCGAGTCTATCTTCAAGCACTTTTTTAATTAGCGGGGATCGTCCCATTCGGCCAGGATCGAAATAAAAACAATTCGGAATACCTTGAAACGGAAAAGATGCATCCTTCTTAGGGGCCATTGTTTCGTAAAGAACTTCAAGGCCGGCCTGAACATCCTCATCGCGGGTTTCACGATAGGCGGCATAAACAACACCTGAATGATCATCCGTGACCGCATAAAATTGAGGTGTCTTCCCGTCGCTACGTTTACGGTCACCAAAATATTTCGCGTCAGATGGGGATGTATCCACCTGCCATAACTGATTGCTATTTTCAGCACGAAAATGAATGGGGACGATGATACGAAATTTCCTGCCATCGCGAATTCGTAGTATTTTCAACCAGCGATTGGCTGTTGAAACAGTCAGCTTCCCTTTCGGCAAACAGAATTTTTTATCCCCATAGCCAACGCTGTTTTCAAGAACTTCTATAGCCCGCCGGGTAGAGCAAATATGCCCTTTTTTATTATGCGTAGCCAGTTGCACAGCAGCCACCATAATAATCCAATGTTCCATCTCGGCTTTGGGCGCAATTCGCGAAGAACCTTTATCACTTCTTCCTTTCAATGATATGTTTATCCATTGGTTGTATTGTCTGCGAACGGTATATTCCGCGATTTGATATTCTTTAGCCACGTTAAGTATTTCTTGACGTCTTTCATTCGAGTATGGCGGGGAGCGCATCAGCGATTCATGCAACACCATAAGCCGTTCCACAGGAATAGTTTTCTGGGGCATTACATTTTTCCTTCCGAAGGCAAGAAGAAAACGTTTAGGTGCCGAATCTTGTCCCACCAAACGTCCGTTTGATGGGACCGTATTATCATTTATTTTTCAGATCGAAATTATTGGAAATCCCTGTACCATAAAATCATCCCAAAAACAAGTTCCTAAAAACTTGACAAAATAAATAATAAATGGGAATTTTCTAATAAAAATCAGGAGGAATGCCATGGGAAGGAAAATCGGGTATGCCAGAGTCAGCTCGGAAGAGCAGGACCTTTCCCTTCAAAAGGATGAATTGAAAGCTCTGGGATGCCGTTTGATATTTTCTGATAAGGCAAGCGGTATAAAGAGCGAACGAAAAGGCCTCTCAAAATGCATGGAAACTCTTGAAAAAGGGGATACCCTTGTTGTCTGGCGGCTGGACCGGTTAGGAAGATCAATGCCTCACCTAATATCTGTAATAACAGAATTAAAAGAAAGAGGCATACATTTAAAATCCGTTCATGACGGTGTGGTTGACACAACGAGCGCCTCCGGAGAACTTGTATTTAATATTTTTGCAGCACTCGCACAGTTTGAAAGAGAACTTATTCGCGAGCGAACCCGTGCGGGGCTTAATGCCGCAAGAGCGAGAGGCCGCATGGGAGGGAGAAAACCAGTTTCTTCTGACGATCATAAGGTTGTCATGGCGAAGAAACTGCACGCAGACAAGGGCATAAGTATTGATCGAATATGCACTACGTTGAAAATTTCAAGATCAACCCTTTATCGATATCTCTCTTTATAGAAAATTCGGATTATTTTGCACGAAAAGCGTGGTTCAGGAAGGGAGTTTGCACGCGCAGAGAGTCCATTTGCACACATAATGTAGGTTGAGAAACGACTTTACACGATTCGGTGCACACTTAATTTAGGTTAATGATAATCTATAAATCATTTACGTGTGCAAAATTTAAGTGAGGTTTGCACGCATTCAAATTCAAATTGCATGAGCAGAGCAAATTTTTCCCGATGAGTTTGCACGCGTTGAGATAGAGTACTTTGCACGGTTTAAATGGAAAATTTACTCGCGTTCTAACAGGTATACTTCAAATTGACAGTCAACCATAAAAATTTATACAAAAATTATTGACATGTGTCGCGCTACTGGCTACAATGAGTTATGATTAAAAACTTCAAGCATAAAGGGTTGAAGAATTTTTATGAAACGGGAAGCAAGCAAGGGGTTAAACCTGAACATGCAACTCGGCTGCGTTTGATATTGGCAAGACTTGATGCTATTGCCATTATAGAGGATATGAACCTTCCCGGTCTTGGGTTGCATCCATTGAAAGGTTCATTAAAAACTTTTTGGAGCGTTTCTGTA
>JAHIVH010000039.1 GCA_018816735.1 Pseudomonadota bacterium
CCCGGAATGGCCGTTCCGGGCTTTCCTTTTGGTTAACGCCATAGCATATTCCGAATCATTAACAAACACCTTGCAATAAGGCGGCGGGGTATTGTTTTCCTATTTCACAGGCGGGGTTGGCAGGATAAACGCGGGATAGTGCGGGATAATAACAATCCAAATCGCGGGTAAGTCAGAGTATTTCGTATTCGGGCGGGGGCGGGCCGTCAGACTATTTCATTCCTAATATGCGTATCCAAATACAAAATGAATCCCGAATGATGGTAGAAGATGATGATTCTTCTGATATAAAATTGTCAAAGAGCGGCGGTTAGCTTAAATGCAAAAAGCTAACCAGACATTACTGGCTGATCTTAAGCTTTTTGAAAAAGTTACTCAACTGATTAAATATAAAGAGTTTTTTTTATTTTGGCGCCTGAGAGGAGATTTTAAAGTGGCTTCTCTTCTTCTTTTTTTCTGCATTCATTATAAAGAGGAGATTTGCAGGCCCTGCATTCGGGATTTTCCAGGGTAGGCAGGATGTGAGACAAGGCGTCCATCTCAGTTACAAAAATGTGATCCTCCCCGATTTTGTCGAGATACCCCCCGCGTTTTAAAACATTTCTGGCATTCTGTTTGAGGCCGCAAATATATAAATCCCCACGTAATCCCCGCCTGCGCCGTGCTTCGTTTACCAGCATTTCCGCACCGGTCACATCAATAAAATTTATGCCGCACGCGGATATGAGCAGGTTGCATTTACAAGGCAGGTTTTTATCTATGGCCTGTAAAAATTCCACCACATGATTCACTGCCCCGAAAAACAGGGAACCGTCAATTCGGACGATTTTAAATGCCGGGCACCGGGAGTCCTCACTGGGGATAAATCTTCCGATATTATTTGTGTCCGGGACAAGATTGATGACTTCGGGATGTGCGGTGCGGCTGAGATAAAGGAACAGGGACATCAGTACACCTGCGTATATGGCAAACTCCAGGTCAAAAAAAAGCGTAGCGGCAAATGTCGTCAAGAGGATAGCCGCCTCCTGTTTGCTGGTTTTGACAATAACCCTTATATGATGAAAGTCTATGAGATTGAACGCCACAAGCAGAATCACGCCGCCCATTGCCGGTATCGGCAGAAATTCGGTTATCGGTGCTATCAGCAAAAGGATTAATGACAGGAATACAGCGGAAAAAACGGCGGACAAAGGCGTCATGGCCCCGGTATGATAATTGATCCCGGACCGTGTAAAAGATCCGGACCCTGCATAACATGAAAAAAAACTGCCGCAGATATTGGACAGTCCCTGCCCGATGAACTCCTGGTTCCCGTCAATCATCTGGCGGGAGTGGGCCGCTATTGAACGGGCAATTGAAAGCGCTTCGATAAGGCCGATCAGCGCTACCGGAAACGCCTTGGGCGCCAGTTCCCGAATGGCAGCCAGTGAAAAATCCGGCATCGAAACCGGTGGCAGATGCCTTGGCAGGCTTTCCATCAACCGGACACCATTGGACTCGGCATTCAGAAATTCTGCAATCAGGCTGCCTATGATCATGGCAAACAAAAGGCCCGGCCATCGGGGCCGGATTATTTTGAACCCAACAGCACAGGCCAGGGTTCCGGCTGCGACTGTTAATGCGTATTTGTTGATATGACTAATTTCCTGTCCGATATTCATCCAGGCGGAAAAAAATGAATGAGAGCCGGCTGCGGGTATGCCGAAAACATGTTTTATCTGACTTGTGGCAATCAGAATAGCGGCACCGGCGGTAAATCCGACAACAACGGAATGGGATACAAAATTCACCAGGATTCCCATTCGCGCCAATCCAAAAATAAATTGGAAAACACCTGCCAGAAAAGTAAGCGTGATGACCAATTGAATATATTCTTCCGATCCAGGGGCGGCAACAGGGCTTAAAGAAGAAAAAATCACAATAGAAATAGCTGTGGTAGGCCCGGATATCAGGTGCAGGGATGAACCGAACAGTGCGGCCACCAGCGGAACAACAATGGCCGTATACAATCCGTATTCCATTGGCAAACCGGCAATCATGGCAAAGGCAACCCCCTGGGGTAATACAATGATCGCACCGGTTAAACCCGCCATGAGATCCGAACGCACGGTATCCCATCCTACAAAGTTCCACCAGCGCAGAAACGGAAAAATTTTCCGACGCAAACTGGCCTTATTTTGATTGTTTCCAGGTGCCATGCTTTGTCAGTATTCAATCAAATGCGGAATTATATTCACGTTTACTTTCTTGACCCCTTTCACCTCACGGGTCAGAAAACCGACTTTTTCAGTGATTCTTTTTTCATCGACCAGAGACCCGCGGACGCTGACAAAAACAATACCCTTTCCTGAATCCACCGTTACTTTCGGGAATTCACGCACCAGGGCAGCCGCCACCTGGGCGCTTAATGACAGGTTGTCAATCTGTTCGCGAACCTGGGGGGTGGTCTGAAAACACGGCCGCTTTAACAGATGCAGGATGTTGGATACGGCATCATCAATTCCCATGGTTTCGATATGTAATGTCATATCATAAAACCGCTGGTCCCATGTGTCCAGACCGTAGAGCGCCATGCTCCATTTGCGGCGCTCGGCATCATCTTTTACCAGGATGTGTCGGGCTTGATCCGCCGATATGTTCTCACGTTTCATCTCCTCTTTGATCCGGTCATCCAGGTTGGCGATAATTCTTACTTTTAATATATTCGGAATTTTCTGCACAAAGGCATGACCGGCCAGGCCGTGGTACACCAGATTGTCTTTCTGAAGCCGCCTGAAGAGAGCCGCACGAAAAAATGCGATGTACCTTTCCTTGCCATAGGTGAACCTGTCCAGAACCGACGGCGCGTCATGGATAGCCCGGATCAGTTTAATTTCCGGGATATTGAACTGTTCGGATGCTTCGAGGATGATCTCGCGGGAAATACATTCGTAGCCCATGCTTTCAGCCACTCTTTCGGCAATTTCCTTTCCCCTGCTGTATGATCCCCTGGAGATCGTTACAATAGACATAAAAAGATCCTTCGAGATGTGGTTTGCGGGCTGAAGAGTACTCGAACTGCAGATCAAAAGTGATCTTCCGGTCTGTTTGCATATAATTATACCCTGATATTATTAATTTAAAAGGATTTTTTGATCATGTCTTTAAAAAGACTTTGAGAAACCTTGTAATCATACCGATCACTCGATCTTCAGGTTTTGGGCAGGATGAAAAAGGACGCTGCGAAAATGTATCGCGGGTTTGGCAGACAGGTCATCATGTTTATTTTGTTAAAGCCGGGCGGCACATGCTGCCCGGCTTTCCCCACCCTCTTTTATTGAAACAAAACCCGGAATTTTATTTCTATAAGAGTGAAGTTAATGCCTGAAAAATTCAGGTAATGGAACCTTCGCATTACTCGTTTTTGTCAAACCCTTAGCTGGTGCAGGAACCGTCTTTTTTTCTGTCTTTTTTACGATCCTGTTTTTGATCGGCAGCCAAAAGCATTCCGGAATCATCAACGATCATGTTGTCAAGGCAGGAACCATCTCGCAGTCGGTCCCTGTCCTTATCCTGGGTGCGATCTCCGCTTCGTTTTCTGGACTGTTTGGCCATGAGCATGCCACCGGCATCAGAACCGGTGAAAATGATATTGCAGGACCCATCTTTTTTCTGATCTTTTTTCCGATCCTGGTCTTTTGCCTGGTCGGCAGCGATTGCAGAACCGATGGTAAAAGCAAATAATACGATACTGGTTACAATTAGTTTTTTCATGTGTGGTTTTCTCCTTGTTGTTTAGTATTACCGGGTTTTGAAACAAGCCAGAATGTTTATATAAGGTATAAAAATTCCTGTTTACGGTTGTTAAACCCGCCAGGCTCAAAAAAGTTTCGTTTTTTTCTCGTGCGCTTTAAAAATTTCTGAATATCACCCGTTTGAGGCCTTCCAGGGGATGCTCAATATGACAGATCAAATTCACCGTGAGTGTGGACAATGTCATTTTGCGATCCGGGAAGCATAAAAATATAGATTCTATTTTCAGTGAAATAACGATATAGAGAAACATTAGTAAAAGAGACGGCGTAACCAAGGAAAGACGCAGCAATTCAACCGGGGGTTTTACCATCGGCATTGACGCCTCCTACCTGCAGGTCATGGCAGATGGGTACTACCGGTACGAGGCCTTATTTACTATGGATTACCGATTCATTATAGATAGATACAATGATGATTGAAATGAATCATCGGTGACAAAAATGAAAACATGCACAACCATGTTTCATCCGCTTATTTCGGAATGGTTTGAAAACACATTCAAAAGACCGACAGATATTCAACAGAAAGCATGGCCGGAGATCGCCGGTGGGAAACATGTTCTAATTACGGCACCCACCGGAAGCGGAAAGACGCTTACCGCATTTCTCTGGGCCATCAATCAACTGGTGATCGGAGCCTGGGAAGGTGGGTGCACCCGTGTTCTTTATATCTCGCCGTTAAAGGCATTAAATAATGACGTCCGGAAAAATTTAAGAGAGCCGTTACTATCTCTGAAGGCGTTTTTTCAATCCAAAGGGGAACCGTTTTCAGATATCCATGTGTTCACCAGAAGCGGGGACACCCCTCAGGATGAGCGAAGGCGCATGATCAAAAGGCCGCCTGAAATTCTCATTACCACACCGGAGAGCCTGAACATTCTCGTGAGTTCCGCATCGGGAAGGCATATGCTTCGAGGCGTTCGGGCGGTCATTCTGGATGAGATTCATGCGGTGATATCGACCAAGCGGGGTGTGCATCTCATGACGGCGGTTGACCGGATGGCGCCGCTTTGTGGTGAATTTCAGCGGATCGCCCTTTCCGCAACCATTAAACCCTTGGATATTGTGGCCCGGTTCATCGGCGGGTATGAAATGACGGGAGATGTGCGCGACCCGGTTTATGAGAAACGGAACGTCAAACTGATCCAATCAGATATCGAAAAAAAACTGGATATCCGTGTGGGATTTCCAGAAGGAATCAATGAGGATGAAATTGGTCAGTCGATATGGCCGCCACTTGTTGCAGCATTTAAAGACATTATCCGGAAGAATACATCCACCCTCTTTTTTGCCAATTCCAGACGAATCACGGAAAAAGTGGCCCGGCTCATCAATGAGGGCGAACCGGACATGCTGGCCTATGCCCATCACGGATCGCTTTCCAGAGAAATCAGACTCACGGTTGAAAAAAAACTTAAAAAAGGAGAATTAAAAGCCATTGTGGCCACCAATTCCCTGGAGCTGGGCATTGATATTGGTAATCTGGATCAGGTGGTGCTCATTCAGGCGCCTCCTGCCATTTCATCCGCCATTCAGAGAATCGGACGTTCCGGCCACCATGTGGGAGGAATCAGCAAAGGTATCATTTTCCCCACCCATGGACGGGACCTGATTCATGCGGGCGTTGTCGCCGCCTGCGTTCATGAGCGGGATATCGAAGACGCACGGCCTGTTGAAAATCCCCTTGATATTCTCGCCCAGATCATCCTTGCCATGACCGGTGTTGAAACCTGGGATATGGATTCTCTGTATTCCTTTATCCGGGCGACGTCTGCCTATCACCTTCTCAAACAAAAGCACTTTGACCTTGTCATCAACATGCTTGCAGGGAAATTCGCGGACACACGGATGAAGGAACTCACCGCACGCGTCATCATCGACCGGATCGACAACACCATCCAGGCTAAAAAAGGCATGCTCCCTATGGTGTACATGGCAGGCGGGACCATCCCGGACAGGGGGTATTACAATTTAAGGCTTTCTGATGCCAAATCCAAAATTGGCGAACTGGATGAGGAATTTGTCTGGGAAAGACGTGTGGGAGAAACCTTTTCTCTGGGAACCCAGACCTGGCGCATTCAAAAAATCACCCCTAACGATATCGAAGTGGTGCCTGCAACCGAAAAACCAGGCATCATTCCGTTCTGGCGTGCGGAAGCGAGAAACAGGGACTTTCACTTTTCAAAAAAAATCTCACAGTTCCTGGAATATGCTGATCCGCTTATTGAAAAGGAAAAAAATCAACTCAAAAATTATCTGGTTAACGCCTTCTTCATGGAAGAAAATGCGGCCTTCAATCTGATCTCGTTTCTCAATCTACAGAAAACCGTTACCGGTAAACCCCTTCCCCACAGGCATCACCTGTTGGTTGAACATTTTGACGACGCCTTGAACCAATCGGACAGCAAACAGGTGATTCTTCATACCATCTGGGGAGGACGAGTCAACAGGCCATTTGCCATGGCCCTTTCTGCGGCCATTGAAGATACGTTTCACTATCCGGTGGAAACATTCGCGGATGATGACGCCATTCTCCTGATGCTGCCCCATGCCTTTGACACGGACATGCTTTTGAATCTGGTGACACCGGACAACATTGAATTTCTGTTACGAAAAAAACTGGAAAAAACCGGCTATTTCGGGGCCAGTTTCAGGGAAAACGCCGGGCGCGCCCTTCTTCTGCCGCGGGCAGGATTTAAAAAAAGGATGCCATTATGGCTGAACCGCCTGAGGGCAAAAAAACTGATGAATGCGGTGATGGCCACAGACGATTTTCCCATTCTCGTTGAAACATTCAGATCATGCCTGAAGGATGATTTTGACCTGGAGAATTTAAAAATCCTTCTGGATGAGCTTGCCACCGGGACTATTTCTGTCAATCACACGATCACCGGCCATGCATCCCCGTTTTCAGGCAATCTGATCTTTCAGCAGACCAATAAATATATGTATGAAGATGATACCCCGGATTCAGGGAAAATATCCAACCTGCCCCTTGACATGCTGAAGGACATCCTGGGTTCGATGGATGGATTTGGAGCCATATCCCCGACAATCTTAAACCAGCTTTCCCAAAAACTTCAGCGAACATATGAAGGTTATGCACCGGGGTCTCCGGACGATTTTCTGGATTGGCTGCGGGAGCGGCTCCTGATTCCTGAGGATGAATGGGAGACGCTTTTGGCTGCAGCTGAACGGGATCATGGCGTTGAGAAAAAAGATATCCTGAAGGGGATCGATCACAAACTCGTCTGTCTGTGTCTTCCCCATGCATCGGTTCCAACGATGGTTGCGATTGAAAACCTCCCCCGGATCGCTTTTGGCTTTTCCATAGAAAAAGAAAGCCTGCCTATCTTCCCCATCACGGGAAAGAAGAAGAATCTTTCCGTCAAAACCCTTGATGCCCTGGATAAAGCGTTTGCCATGCCGATAGAAAATGAACCGGAAGAGAATGAGCCTTTTGGAATCCTGTGCACGATTCTCGGTCAATGGCTTTCCTATTACGGTCCGGTTGAACAACACCGGATCACTTCTATATTCGGGTTTTCAGAAGCTGATCTTGACCGGTTGACCGAATCCCTGATCGGTATGGAGCGGATTGTCTTTGAGAGATTTCAAAAAGAAGGCGATTTCCTGGTCTGCGACCGGGACAATCTTGAAATGCTGCTTCGCATGGCAAGAAAGGAAAGGCGCCCGTCATTCAAGGCCCTGTCGTCGGATCATCTTTGTCTATTTGTGGCCGCATTTCAGGGTCTCACGGAAAAAGGGACAACAATCGAAGACTTGCAGGACAGAATGGACCAGCTTTTCGGATTTTCCATGAATGCCGGGTCCCTGGAAGAAAACATCCTGCCCGCCAGGATGAGTCCGTATTTCCCGTCATTTTTGGATTCCCTGATGCAGACAAGCGACCTTTGCTGGATCGGTACTGGTCACAAAAAAATCACGGTGGCCTTTAAAGAAGAGGTGGATCTGTTCAAAATTGACCATCACCTTGAAAATAAAGAAGAACAAAATGACCTTCTCCCTGAAAAATACGGGAAATACACATTCTCCGACATTGCCTCGCATACGGGACTGAACACGGAAGATACTGCTTTGAGAGTCTGGGATGCTGTGTGGGACGGCCGCCTCACCAACGATACCTTTGATGTATTGCGAAAAGGAATTTTAAACCAGTTCAAACCCCAGGTCATACAGCCGTCAGACAGGGGAAGGAAAAGCCAGTTCAACCGGTGGAAATCGTCGCACCCCTTTACCGGAAACTGGTATATGCCGGTAACCGAAGGGAAAGACCCGGATATCATAGAAGCTTCAGAAATGGATAAAGACAGGGTGCGCCAGCTTTTCCGGCGTTATGGTATCCTGTTCAGGGAAATGCTTTCAAAAGAGACGTCTATCCTTTCCTGGGGACGCCTTTTTAAAACCCTTCGCCTCATGGAACTCTCCGGAGAAATTCTCTCCGGCCATTTTTTTGAAGGTATTGAAGGATTGCAGTTTATCTCCCATGAAGCACTCCGGTTTCTTCAGTCGCCTTTGCCTGAAGATGCCATTTACTGGATGAATGCGACTGATCCGGCATCGTTTTGCGGGGCAAGACTTTCCGAAAAATTTCCGAATCTCCCTCCCCGCATCTGCACCACCCACCTGGTATTTCATGGTAAAGCCCTTGTCCTTGTCTCAAAACGTCATGGCAAGGAAGTGGATATTCATGTGTCAGAAGGCCATCCCCTCCTCCATGTATATTTTTCGTTTTTCAAGGGGCTGGTCGCCCGGGAATTCAACCCGTTAAGATTCCTCCGGGTGGAAATGATAAATGGCGTCAAAGCCGATGCCTCTCCCTACAAACCGGTACTCAAATCATTTGGATTTACAAGTGATTATAAGGGGCTGGAACTGCGAAAGCACTTCTGAAAGGGGACACTTCAAACCTTCCCGAGTAATATTTCCGAAGGCACCTGGTGTTCATGCGGGTAATGTTGCCTTTTTATCATCGTACGAGCCTTGCCCGCACACGTACTCACACAAAGGCCGCAGCCCATGCATTTTTCTTTTTTTACCCTGATGCTGCCATCAACAACCTGGTATGCGCCGAAAACGCATCTTGTAAGACACTTTCCACATTTCTCAATGCCCATGCATTTTAAGGGATCATTTGAAACGATCTCCGGCCCTTTATAGAGAAATTTGCCGGTATGGAAAAAAACCCTCGTGGGCACGCAGATTTCCGTATCACAATTACAAACCACAAACACCCACTTGCCCGATTGCATGCAAAACTCGATGGCATGGACAAGGCCGGCATCATGACACTCCCGGAGCCGTTCTTTTGCCTGTTCACCGGATATCAGATCATAGCCGATGTTTAAATGATGATAGATATCGGCGCCATAAAGAACGGTCATATCTTTTTTGCAAGGCTCCTTCCATTGGTTCAGCGCGCGCTGGCATACACAGGGGCCGACAGCTATTATAGCACCTTTGGGACCTTCTTTTTCAATAATGAAATCAACCAGTCGTTCTACAGCCGGTGTGGTTGCAATAATACCATGAGGGAAGTAATAGCTGGTGGCGGCTATCCCTTTAAGCACCCATTTCCCAAAAGGGGTTTCCGTCATCACTTTTTTTGAAAGAAGATAGTCAACCACCCTGAGGATCAATGGTTCTGAAATGCCATACAACCAGTGGATCGCGTATTGGACAGGGCCGACTTTGCGGAATTTTTTCCCATTCAGGCCGATATGTTCTGAAAATAAATGACTGGTGGTCAAAAACGTTGCCAGGTTTGTCGCATTGTCGAATCGCATCATGGTTTCTTTTCTTTAAATGAGGACAGGAATTTGTTTTCTGGGGACAAAGTGTGTCAAAGCCGGAAGTGCGTGTCAACGAAAAATTGATAAACAAGATGGTTGAATTTCGAAAAATGATTGGCTATTTTTTCCCAATTCAAATAGATATCGATAGTTAAATGGATATTATTTTTATGTATGGCATGTGAATATTGATGGAAAACAACACCTTATTTTTTCAGGAAAAACGCCTGCATTTTTTCAGTCCGCTCACAGGCAAATTCAGGGAAGCCACTGTTTCATGTATCCGAAACCTGTATTTGAGATTAAATGGCCCTGAAGCGGATTATTCCTATCATCTGACCAAAAAGGATCTCATTGATATTTTTGCTGAAAGCATCCGGGAGACACCGATTCTGGATGATGAAGATGAGATGACACCAGACACGGGCATGCCGATCCAGGAACGCTCTTTCTGGATGCTCCGAAGGCTGAAGGAAGCGGGCTGGATCGAGGAATATATGGATTCCGGGAAAATGCAGACAGCTTACAGGTTCACCTCATCCGGCCGCCAATTCGCCGTTCCGTTCGCCCAGAACCACTCCGAAATCATTACCAATACCCAGCATACCCGGAGCACCCTTTCCCATCTTCAGAGTTTTCAGACCCATTTGAATAACGGGGTGATTTCCGTGAGTGACCTGATGATTGCAACCAAGCTTTCAGGGGAAATTATCAGTGACTTCAATGAAATCATAGAAGATATTGTTGACGAAAGGCGGGAATTGATTTCCTCCATTGACCGGGAAATCAGGGTTGCCAAAGAGGCGGGGGACAATTTTTTCGAATTTATGGAAAAACGAATCATACCGGATATTTCGGTCAGGTTCAGTCAGGATTCGGTCGAACGGTACAAAAACGATATTCTGGATCACCTGGACGCGATCCGTGCAAGACCCAATGAAATTAAAGCCGGGATCGAACAGCATTTAAGGACCCTGTACCCTTCCCTGTTGCGTCCTGACCGGCCATCCATTCTGGTCTGGGCGTTAAACATAATCGAACAGCGTCTCATCGCTGCATGTGACGTTAAAATGCCGGAGCTTAGAGCACAGACAGACAATTTCATTCGAAGGGCCCAGGTGCTGATCAACCATCTGGCCAGTCTCGCTTTTGGAGAAACAGATGCGTTATCCGTTTTTTCACTGGTCAAAAAACTGTCCAATTTAGACACGGATGACATTTTTAAAGTATTGAGCGATAAGCGGAGCCGTTTGTCGAGACTTTCCCTGGAGCTGGTGAATCCTGAAAAGGTGAAGTTGCCAAAGGAACGTTTGAAACGACATATTGAAACCGCCCTTTTTGAACCTTCGGAAACCACGCCTGATGAACAGCGGCGTGCCGTTATCCGTCAGGAACTTGCTTCGGCATTTCGTGTCGATGGGGCAAGCGTGAGCGATTTTGTGATCGATCAGCTGGATAAATTTGAAAGCATTGAAGCTTCGAAATTTATCGTAAACGACGTATCCTCCCTTCTTGGCGCCATACATGCACCGATGATCGGCAGTGACGGGATCAGATCAAGCGACGGTTTCACCATATCACCGGCGGAGGGCCGTGTGGAGACCGATTATTATTCGGGCAATAATTTTAAAATTTCCTACAAGGGGCCCAAAACCGCAAAGGACGGCAGATGATAACCGAGGCACTTTTGCATGAGCTGAAAAACCGTGACCTTTCATTGGAAGACTTTAAACGGGTGGTATTGAGACTGCTTGACAGACAAGTCATCTATCGCAGGGAAAGTAATGTTGAGACGGAAATCTACGATCTGTATTTTCGCATGGAGAGCCTTGTCGCTGAATACCTGAACATCATTGGCATCCGGGTGGTCAATCATACCGATCTTTCCTATGTCATCGCCTATCCTCCGGGAAGCAGTATTCCGGGAGTATATACGGAAGATGAAGGGGATAATGCATTGCAGCGGCGCATCCGAAACGAAGAGGCAGGGCTTTTGATCACATTCCGGCTTCTCTATGAAGAAAAAATCCGGGAAGGCGAAATTGATGAAAACGGCTGTGTATATGTGTCGCTTGAAACGGTTTTTACCCGGTACCACAGCATTGTAAAACGAGAGATGCCTTCTTCTGAAACTGAAAGGAAGACGCTTTTTTCCACACTGAGGCAGTTTAGAATTATTGAATACAATGACCTTTCAACTCCGGACCAATGGATTGGCATCAGGGAGGTCATCCTCCATTTCACGCTGGAAGGTGTGCTTAACGCCCTGGATGAAATGGATTCCAAAGAAGATGACGCATTTGAATTTCAAAGTGAAGAAGAATAGGACACGGATATGAAATTATTTTCCCTGGGTTTATTGAACTGGGCGAACCTCAAGAATGACAATTATTCTTTTGGTGACGTGAATATGATCACCGGCGAGTCCGGTTCGGGAAAAACAACGCTTTTGGATGCCATTCAAACCATTCTGACCGGGACGACTTCCGGTCTTTACCAATACAATCCCGGCCAGGAAGAGGCCACGCAAAAGAGCCGCACAAAGGAAACAAGAACCCTTGCATCCTACATTCTGGGGTGCGATGACGGCTCCTATTCAAGGCCGGAAGGTTGCTACGGGTATGTCATTTCAAACTGGGTCCCCGAACCCGGAGAACAGGCAGAACCCTTTTCAGCGGTCATCGGCGTATCCGCCTACATCGATATGGCCGGAAGCAAAAAAGCAGCCAAAGAAGAGGAGCTTCTTCTGTCGATCATCCGGATGGCAGAGCTTGGTATTGAAGATTTTCAAACATCGGAAAAAGATGGCCGAAAAAATATCGTTCCTGTCAGCCAGATCATTCCCCATTTTAAAGCAAACAGGCCCAACCTGATATTTGATGTTGCCCGGGGAAAGGAAGAGTATCTCTGCTGGCTTTACGGGGCCTTTCGCGGCAAACAAAGCATAAACCGCCATGAAGCGAGAAACGCCGCCAAAGCGGTCTCCAAATTCATGGTTTACAAGCCTATCAAGAGTCTGGATGATTTTGTCCGAACGGACATTTTAGAACCTTATGATCTGGGAGACGCCATTCGCCAGGTATCAAGCATGATGAGAAATATCAGCGGCATGGAAAAGGAATCGATCAATATCAGCAACGGCATAGGCCTCCTGAAACAGGCTGGCAAAGGCGTATCGGATTTTATAGAGACAACCATAGATGAACAGCTCGCAGAATATGAACACACCGGACGTGACGTGGCGAGGCTTCAGGAATTGATTTTTCAGAGTGAAGAAGATCTCCAGATGTCCTTGAAGAAAAAAGAAGACCTGGAACAAAAGGAAATGGATATCAAGTCCCAATCAGGCGTTTTATATGACACGTTAAGGACGCTTGAGATAAAAAGCCAGGGAATCGATGTTCTTGTCCGGAAAAGAGAACTTGAGGCGCAGATAGGAAGATTGGAAAATGAATTGAGGCACGATATCATTTCATTTTTAAATGTAAATCATAAACGACGGACCAACAGGATAACCGCTGTCAAACTTTCGCAGATATTGAACCGAGACAGCGGCTGGCTTGGTGAAGAAAAGGGGGCGGCCTGGGAGATGCTCCTGACCCGGATCATTAAAAATGACACTTGGGACCAGATCTCTTTTGAACCGCTTTTTTCTGAAAGAAAGGGCGATGACCTGAAAACGCTTAACGACACTGCCCAGGTCATTGATCAGGCCCACAACGCCCTTTCAGACAAACTGCTACAGGATGGCGATTCATTTTCCGAACGCTTTTTTCACACGCAAGCAGCCGTAAAAAATATGCAGGATAAAATCAAAAAGCTGAGCCGTGAAATCGTTCAGCTTGAAAACGCCAATGAAATATCATATCCGCAGAATACGCGTAAGGCACTGACACTGATTCAAAGTGCATTCCCGGACGCAGATGCCCGGGTGCTGTGCGATCATATCGAGGTCATTGATGAAACCTGGCAGATGGCCATAGAATCGTTGATCGGCGGGAACCGGTTTCTGATCCTTGTTCATCCGGATTACGAAACCCGTGTACTGGCATTGATCGAAAAAAACGGTCTTCATAAAAGTGCCGTCATACAAGGAAAAAAGGCGGGCAGAGACATCCAGAACCGAACGCTCCCCCCCGGCTCTATCGTTCATCTTTTAAAATTCAATCACCAGCTGGCCGAAAACTATCTGAAAGCAAGCTATGGCAGCGTGTTGCAGGTGGATGATGTGGAAACCCTCCGAATGACACCCCGGGGACTCATGAAAAACAGCATGGCATCTGCCGGTTATAAAATGTTTGTTGAAACCATTTCGGAATCGGACCTCGTTTTTGGCACTGCCGCACGCATGCGTGCCCTTAAAGCCAAAAGAGACGTATTGCTGGATCTGGAAAAACAGCATGAATCGATTCAGGATGAGTATATTTTTTTTAAAGTCTTTCACGAATCGGTCAAAGACGTATCACCGATAAAGCTTTCAGAACCATTTTCAAAAATAATCCGACTGATATCTGCAAAAGAAGATCAATACCATCAATTAAACGATCTTGACCTTTCGGAGTATCAGGAGATTGAAACCAAGATTCTTCAGACCAGAGAAGACATCGATCATCTGTCAGATGCCCTGAGACAAATTAACCAGGAAGTCGGCTCCCTCACAAATGAAATAAAAGCCCGGAACATTCAGATAAAGGACGTTTTGTCTGAATGTGATCAAAAACGGCTGACCATTGAAAAAAAACAGGACATTCTGAATACGTTCGAAAGAAACTGGCCTAAACTCGATCTCGACAAGGCGTTAGAAAGCATTCATGGAAACAAGGGATTTGTCGAACCGTTAAGAAAATGGGAAGGGGTGAACTTCGGCGGACAGCTCAACATGCATGAAAAAACGGTTCAGAACGCCCTTGAGACATTCAACCAGATCAAGATCAGGGGCCGTTCCATCGATTACAGTCTTTTCTCCCAGTTTAACCTGAGCCGGGAACAAAGCCCTGAAGATAACATCAGATGCTTTAATTTCAGCTGTGACCTGTTCCGTCAGATCGACCAGGCCCTCAATTTTCTGACAAATGACATTCTTTCAAGTCACAAAGAAAAACTTCAGGATATGACAAGGCGGTTTAACACCACCTTTGTCTCCCATATCTGCCATACCATGCACAATGCCATTCGTGAAGGCAAGACAAGGCTTGAGGCATTGAACAGAAAATTGAGGAACCATGTATTTGGTGAAGAATACTACCGTTTTGAGTATGAGTGGATACCTGAGTACCGCGAGTATGTCAGGTTTTTCAAGGCATCCATGCTCATCAACCCGGATGCGGATGTCTCCCTTTTTGGGGAAGGACATCTTTCGGAAGAACACAAACGGATTTTCAACATCATCATTTCCAAGCTTCTGGATGACGATATCGAGCGGTCATTGAGGGATTTAAAACGCATTACCGACTATCGGAACTACAGAAGTTATGACATTAAAAAATGTCTGCCGGACCGGGAACTATCCCTCAAGAATTACGGCACCGGTTCAGGAGGACAGATGGAAACCCCCAGCTATGTCATCCGTTCGGCCGGCCTCTCCTCCGCACTTTATTTTGATGAGGGAGAAAGCCATCTTCGCATGGTCATGATCGACGAGTCTTTCAGCAAAATGGACGAGCACCGGATTCGTTCGGTATTGAATTACCTTTCCGGAAAAATGGGGCTTCAAATTCTCTTCGTGGTTCCCAGCAAAAGCGCAGGCGTTCTCCACGACTGTGTCGACAGGGTATTTCAGGTGACAAAGCTCAAAACCGGGTCGCCTCGGGGGGAACTGAATACATATGTGATGGTGAACACCAATATCATGAGAAAAGACAAGGTGGAAGAACTATGGAGAAGTAAACGCACTGCTGTTAAAAACAGGGCCCATCAGCTCGATTTTCTCGATTTACTGGAAAAAAAGAACAAACCGGCAGAAAATGTACCCATCTGATATAATAATCCAAAAACCGGATTATCTGGGTCATCCTTCCATTTGAATCTATCGCCTGATTTTTCCGAATGTTTTGATGGATTTATACATCCTGAAAGGATTGGTTCTCTTTTTTTCGGGTACGCCGTTTCTTTTAATATAATCGTCTGCGGCGGCAATCATCCGCATGCCAACCTTGCCGTCAAGGTAAGGGTCGTAATTGTCCACCAGCCAACGCCGTTTTTCTCTGAAAGGATCTTTTTCAAATACGTCGTCAAAAGCCGGTTTCAAATCTTCAGTCAGGCTCACATCCTGGCAGAATTTTTCCTTTGAGATATTTCTGAAGGTGATCACGGGTTTATTGAGCAGCAGAAATTCATGCACCACAGATGAGGTATCGGAAATCATCACGTCAGCGACGAGAATATATTTGGAAATATTGTGATCATCCATAAACAGGATATTTTCCACTTCGTCTGCCAGGTTTTTATAAAGATCCACCCATTGTTTCTTTTCAAGGGGATGAAATTTCATGATAAGAAGGATATCCCGCGTTAACGCCAGGTCTTTTATGGCATCATGAAGATAGGGAAGCGATGTCAGCCGCCTTGAAAACGTCGGGGCATAGAGAACTATTTTTTTCTTTTTATAGGTGGAGAGAAGGTATTCCCTATAACGGTCATAGGTATGAAGGTTCTCAAAAATCCAGTCCTGCCGAGGCCATCCGGTTTCCATCACTTCAAAAGTGCCATGCTTTTCAGCGAGTTTCTGAAAGCCTCTGGTAAAGTAGGGCCCCTGGGTCAGGTAGAGATCAAAGTAGTTTCTGATTTCCCAGTGATCCGGCTTTTCAGGGGCATAACCGTGAAACACCTGTATTTTTACGCCCGGTAGATAATAGGGTACGATATTCCCAGGCACATAAATCGCCTCCGGGTTGAAATCATAGACCGCCTGAATGCTTTCGGTCCACTCGACCTCGCCCTTGTATTCAAAATCAGGCACGCTTTTTTGGCCAAGATACCAGAGAACCTGATGGTGCCCCTGTTTTATGGCCTCTTTATAGATCGGATAAAGAATGGTGATCGAATACTTCTGCTGACAGAAAAGAACGATTCTCATTTAAAGAAGATGCTCCGGTATGGCGTTTTTCGCCTGATTGAAATCCGCTACCGTGTCGAGTTCCATGGAAAAAAGGCCGGTGATATCCACCGGATAAATGGATGCGCCGTTTTTGATGATTCGCTCAAAGGCTTTTTCATAAAAGACATTTACCAGGTTTTCCCTGAGCATCATGTGTTCGAGTTCGTCAAAAAGACGGTCCACCAGGGTTTTGGAAAACTTTTCAATGCCCAACGATTCACCGATGGCTTTGCTGATGGCGCAGACCTTGCTGATTTCGGTGATTTTGTTTTTGCCGTCCACGATCACCTTGATTTCTTCTTCACCCAGCTCATGACGGATCAAGGCAAGGCAGTTTTCATATGGAGAAGATAAAAGCGCTTTTAAAATCCGGTCATCAAACACAATATCACTGTCCAGAAGCATCATGTCGTGACCGGTCGCATGATCCCTGGAAAGCCAGAGGGAATAGATGTTGTTGGTTGTCTCATACTGGTCGTTATGAATAAAGGTGACAGACACATCCGGAAACCGGTCTGCCATGAAAGACCGTATCATATCACTTAAATACCCGGTCACAATAATGAGATCGCGTATACCATGCTTCAAGAGATTTAAAACCGTCCTTTCAAGAAGGCACCTGTCTCCGATTTCAAGAAGGCACTTGGGGAGATTATCGGTCAACGGCCTGAGCCGTGAAGCCACACCCGCTGCCAGTATGATTCCTTTCATCGTCTTTTTTGCCTTTCCGATCTTATCGGCTTGCATATTCCTTTATGGCGTCAATGACTCTCCGGTTCTGTTCCTGAGTGCCCAGGGAAATTCGCAAATGATGCGTAAAGCCGTCTTCGTTCATGAACTTGATAATCAACCGTTTATCGTTCATGAATTTTTTAAGACCGTCCGTTATTTCCTGCGGGATTTCAACCAGGATAAAATTCGCATCAGACTTGAACACGGTAAACCCGTCTATAGCGCCCAGCTCCTTTGCAAAAAGTGCTTTGTCTTCCCTCATTTTCCGGTTGATATCTTCATAGTAGGCGGTCTCTTCCATGGCAGCAATGGCGATCTCTTCTGAAAGCCTGTTATAGCCCAGATAGCGGGCGCTGAACTGTGCAAATTTTTCAAGGCCATTTCCCATGAATCCATACCCGATTCTCAAGCCTGCAAGACCGTAGTATTTGGAAAACGAGCGGACAAGAAGAAGATTGGGCGTATCTTCTATCAGGGGTTTGATATAGCTGATATCGGCATTCTCATATTGGGCATAGGCTTCATCAAGCACAATCACTGTATCCTGATCCACGACCTCAATAACTTTTTTCAGCTCGTCCAGAGAGAGGGAGTTGCCCGTGGGATTATTCGGGCTTGCGATCAGAATCATATCGGGTTTTTCTTCCTGGAATACCTTTCTCATCCCCTCAATATCGAACCGGAATGTGTCCTTGTCCTGATAAATGGGAAAGGTGACCGTTTTACCATCCACTTCATCTGCGATCGCTTTATAATACCACCAGGAATACCTGGGGACCAGAAGCGTTTTCTGCGTCTTGTCAAACGAAATATAGCAGTGAACCACTTGTTTCAGGATATCTTCTCCGCCATACCCCAACAGGATATTTTTTTCAGGCAGCCCGAATCTTTCGGAGAAATACGCCACCAGCTTGGACTTGCTCCCTGTCATGAACGATCTTGAATACCAGCTGATTTTGGTCAGGTCTGCGTTTTTAAGAATATCATACACGCACTTGGGCGGACCGTAATTGTGCTCGTTTCTGTCCAGATATACAATGTCTTGTTCCATAGTGATTTCCCGGTTAATCGGTATAAGGTGAATGAAACGGCCATGTATGGAATCGTTCATTTTGACATGGTTGTCTCTGTTAAAATTTCGTTAAGGTCTATAAATCAGAAAGAGTGGAATTTCAAGAATTTTGGGTGTGTACCCATTTAAAAAATTTTTCGTTTTATTTTTCCTATGTTGATGATATTGAATAAAATTCGTTTTATTCGGGCTTTGAAGTCAACAGAAATGGCTGGCTTGACAGCCAAAACCGTTAAACCCGGAAACAGTAATTTGGAGAAAAACACATGCCGAATGTAAAAGCCAATGGCATCCAGATAGAATATGATACGTTTGGAAAAAAATCGTCCCCGCCGATGCTTCTTATTTCGGGCTTGAGCTGCCAGATGGTCTGCTGGGATGAAGCCCTGTGCAAAAAACTGGCGTCAAAGGGATTTTTCGTTATCCGCTTTGATAACAGAGATATCGGTCTTTCGGAAAAGTTTGACGAAGCCGGCTTGCCGAATATATCCGAGGTGATCACTGTCTCACTGATGGGAGGACGAGTGAAAGTTCCCTATACACTGGACGATATGGCAGATGATGCATTGGGTTTGCTTGATGTGCTTGGCATTGAAAAAGCCCATTTCTGTGGATTTTCAATGGGCGGAATGATTGCCCAGGCTGCCTGCATAAAAGCACCGACCCGCGTGATCAGCCTGGCGTCCATATACAGCAGTACCGGTGATCCTATGCTTGCAAACCCCACACCTGAAGCGCAAAGAGTCCTTTTCACGCCGCCCCCTCGTGACAAGGAAGGATTTATTGCGCATTTTTTAGATACCCACAGAACATTATCCGGATCCGGTTTTCCCTTTGATGAAGCCTGGCATCGGAAAACCGGTGAGCAATCGTTTAACAGATCTCCATACGCCAAAGGAGTTGCCCGCCAGTTTGCGGCAATTGTGGCAAGCGGAGACCGAACACGGAGGCTCCGGACACTTGAGACACCGACCCTGGTGGTTCATGGTACGGAAGATCCTCTGATTCCGGTTTTATGCGGAAAAGAAACCGCAAGCGCCATCCCGGATTCAGAACTCATGCTGATTGACGGAATGGGACACGATCTTCCCCATGATGGTGCCTGGCCGGATATCATCGAGGCGGTTTCCAGGAATGCAAAACAGGCAATGGCCAATTAGCACCACACGTTTAAGATTATGAACAACACCCGTTTGAAAACGGATTTAAGGAAATGGCACGAGGTTTAATTCTATATATAACCCACAACGTATTTGTAAAAAAAAGGAGGCCTGTAAATGATCAGGAAAATTTTATTCAGCTTGTTTGCTTTGTTTGCTGTTTCAGCATTTGCTTATGCGGGTGACGGCCCGGACATGAAAGAAGGTCTTTGGGAAATCACCACAGAAGTTCATTCACCCGGGATGGAATTGCATTTCCCCCCATTTACCAACACACAGTGCATTACAAAACAGGATATCGTTCCCCAGGGTTCACAGCCAGGCCAGGACGCATGCAAACTTGAAAACCACAAAATATCCGGCAATACGGTTTCATGGACCATGAAATGCAACGATGCTGAAAGCGGTTATACATCCGGAAGTGGCGAGGTGACATACGCTGGTAACAGTTTCAAGGGCACCTTTGTCATAAAGGGCGAGGGAGACATGGAAATCACCAGCAAGATGAGCGGAAAATATCTGGGACCATGTAAGAAATAGGTATCTGATTCAAAAATTACCATCTTACCCGGATGATGCAATGCTATCCGGGTAAGATTTTTGGGTTTGTTGAGTTGATTGGTTAAATAGTCAAATTGATAATTGGTTGATTTGACCAATATACCATTTAACCATTCAACCCTTTTTTAATCATCTGCACCAGTTTTTCCCGCGTATTCAGCGACGGGTCATCAAGCACCTTCTTAAGAAGCGCCTCAAGAATCTGCCCGACTTTTCTTCCCTGCGGCAGCCCCAGTATTTCCATGACATCGTTTCCGCTCACGTTGAGATCACCGGTCTGAAACACGCCCTTTTCGTGTGACGGGTGCATTTCATCTGAAATATTCCTCAAGATCGACTTGATCTCCGTTAGGGCATAATTGTCCCGTTTCAGATTGGCTTTTCTGTCTGCAATTTTCAAACGGAGCCAGTCCCGGATATCCACCTGATGATCCAGAAGTCTTTTAATAAACTTACGGACCGCTTTTCGGCTTGAATCCGTTGTGATGTCCCGCATATGTTGCCCAACGAGATTTGCGATATAATCGATTTCCGCATTGCTGAACTTCAGCTTTTTCAACTCATCCCTAATCAGTTCAACGCTTTTACCCTCATGACCGACAAAGGAGCGCTTGCCGTTCCGCTCTGAAGCGGCTGCAGGTTTCCCCGCATCATGAAGATACCCTGCGAGCCTCAGCAAGGGATATCGGGGTGATATGGCATCCCCTGTCATCAGCAGATGATCCCAAACCGTCTCCCCGTGAAATGGCCCGCCATCACAGTCAACACAGGCAGACAGTGACGGGAATATATATTCGATGAGCCCGGTGCCAAGAAGCGCCTTAAAAAAAATGCCCGGCCGTTTCAGACCCATGACCTTCAGAATTTCAAGCCTTAACCGCTCTCCGGCAACATCGGTTTGTAAAAGGGCACGATATTCCCGGATGGCTTCAACCGTTTTTTCATGAAATTCCCCATCAAACGTGGCTTTGAAACGGCAGGCCCTGACCATTCTCAGCGGATCTTCAAGGATTCTGTCCCTGGCATTCCCGGTAAACCGGATGACCCCATCTTTTAAATCCCTGATGCCACCAAACAAATCGATGTGTTCACCGGTCAACGGGTTAAACGCAAGAGCATTGAAGGTCAGATCCCGTTTTGCCAAATCCTCACGAAGGGATGAAGAGAATGTGGCCGTCAATGACCTGTCCTTACGAAAGGTCGCCACTTCAATACCATCCACAAGGCACACGGAAAACAGTCTGCCCACAATTTTTACCATGCGGTTCCTGAAAATCCGCCGGATATCCTCTGGTGAGGCGCTGGTCACGATGTCATAATCATCAGGGGGTTTACAAAGAATCATATCGCGCGCTGCACCGCCCACCAGCCAGGACTCAAACCCCTGGTTTGACAGTTTCCGAATAATCGATAATGCCTGTTTTTCGGTGTCGAGGCTCATGCCGGATGCGGTCTCCTTTTAATATGAACTTATAAATAAACCAAACATACCAAAACATGGCACATCATGAAAACCAAAATCGATATCAAATTTAATGCACAAGGTGTAAATATAGAGACATCATAATTTCACCACAAAGGACACAGCGTGCACAGAGAAAAAAATTGAGACGTCCGACCTCTGTGTTCCCGGTGATCTCTGTGGTGAGTAAATAAAAATTAGAAAGAAAATTCAAACGATAATAATAAAACCCCCAAAATGAATCAGATATTGAAAAGCTTTTTTACAGTATGTCCCAAAAGGGCCTCATTGGGCGCTTAGGCAAAGAAGATAATAAATACATGGCTGCGAATTTTATTATCGGTATATGGGAATATCATGTTAATAATCTTGATGAAAAACTGATTCACGATGTTAATGAATATATTCCGCAAATATGGGAAAAAATCTGGGCAAAACAAAAGACCCAACAACTGAGGGTAATCCCTGTATCAAAAAGCATTTCCGTTGGGATGAACGTTATGCCCTATGAAAAGGCAGAAATTATTATAAAAAAACAGTCAAAAATGGTGGTTGCACCTTGTATATGCAGAAAAGAACAGAGTATGGTCGGACACGGATGTGACAAACCCATAGACACATGCCTGATGATAGGGGCCGGAGCATTTTTTTATGAGCAAAACGGTATTGGACGCTCTGTATCGCAGGAAGAAGCCCTGGAGATTCTGAACAAAGCTATTGAGGCTGGTCTTGTGCTTCAGCCTTCAAATTCTCAAAAACCCCTTGTTATCTGCATGTGTTGCGGCTGCTGCTGCCTGGTACTGAAAAACCTCAATAGGCTTGATGAACCTGCCAAAGTTGCGTGTACGAATTATTATGCCACTGTGAACACTGTACAGGATGCGGAAATTGTGAGGACATATGCCAGATGGGAGCCATAATAGTGGCAGAAGAATCAGAGGTTCTCAACATGGCAAGATGTATTGGTTGCGGCCTTTGTGTTACAAGGTGCGAATTTAACGCAATAGCGCTTGTGGAAAAAGAAGAATCTGAAAAATATGCCATTCCTGCCAATTCAGTTGATAAATTTATGAAAATGGCCCAGGAAAGGGGACTTATATAACCTCTGCATGTACAAAGACGCTCATAAACTCAGGCGTTATAACTCTGACCATGTAACAAAGAGAAAAATGAAAGGGGTGTCATATGAATAATGATCCTATAAATGAAGTGGATGAGGTTACTCCTGTTATTTCAAGAAATCATGCTGAATTCTCTAAAGAAAGAAAAAAAAGGCAGGAAGGAAGAACGCATGATGAAGCAGGTCAGCATTTCGACAGTCTTGCCCAGGCAGCGGAAAGAGCCCATACCCTTCTTGTTCAAACGGGTTCACCATACAGGTTCTGCGTTTATAGGGAAAAGGGGGATGTTTTTATCGATTTGGTTGTGCATGATGAAAACGGTAAGATGAAACAACTAATCAAAAAAAATATCACTCATCAGGAATTCACCATCTGGCTTGAACGGATCGAAAATGGTGATGGATTGTTTTTTGATGAAAAAGTTTAATTTCTCATCAGATGAGTTATATTTAACACAAAGATGGCCCCCTGAATCCCTCTTGATTTGGCCTTGCGTAATTATTATTTTTGCACTAATAGAGACCTAACATGATCAGACCCCGGGAGGATTCATATGGAATGTAAAAAAAAAGAAAACCTGACCCATTGCAACTGCAGCTATGACCCCTGCGCCAGAAAAGGCACCTGTTGTGACTGTGTGTCCTACCATCGGAAAAGCCGTCAGCTTCCGGCCTGTTTTTTTTCAAATGATGCGGAAAAGACCTATGACCGGTCCTATGACCATTTTGCCCGCCTGGTTTCGCAGAAAAAAATCTGATTCACTTATGCGAATTAAATATAATCTATGCGTTTTGAACAAGCTTGCTTCCCAGATCAAGGGCCTTGTGGTTCATCTCAAGCTTTGATTCCGGGAAAATGGTCCGGATGACATCTTTGATGTCCGATTTTGAAATCGGGAACCCGTCCATTTCCGACAGCGCCCCCAGCATGATCATGTTGAGCATGATGGCGCCGCCCAGGGAAATCGCCAGCTCCGTTGCATCCAGCCAGTAGAGTTTTTTGCCGAAGCACTCAAGGGTATTTTTCAGCCATCTATCATCCGGATATTTTGCGTCACCGGCAATGACGTTCAAGGGATGAATCGGACGGGAATTCACGATAAACACCGTATCTTCATTGCCGAATTCCTGCAATATCCTGACCGGCTCCAGGGGTTCCAGCCCAACCACCATGTGCGCGGCATTGGGGGGAATAATCGGACCGGGAAGAGCAGTATCAGACAGCCGGATGTGACTCAGCACAGGGCCGCCTCGCTGGGACAATCCAAATGTTTCCCCGATGGTCACAAACAAGCCCTTGTGAACGGCCGCATGCCCCAGAACCTGTGATGCAAGAACATTTCCCTGACCACCGACCCCTGTAATGATAAGATTTAATTGCATGGTGTCTTCCTGATGACCCTTTTTTAAGGGCTCTTGGTTTTAATTTCTTTTTCCGGTTTTTTCGATGGCCCCTCTGGGACAAATATCCGCACACATGCCGCACCCCACGCACACGACCTGATCAATGGTTGCCTTCATATTTTCCTTGTCCCAGATCAATCCCGGGCATCTGAAAATACGGGTGCAATAGCGGCCGCAGCCACAGGATTCACCCAGGCAGACATCGTGATTGACCGACATCTGATAGGGAAACCCGCCCTGCTTGCCCTGAACAAGCGCACATTTTCGTTTCATGATGAGGACACGCGGCCCTTTTTTCTGAAGCAACGCATATATTTTTTGGGCAGAAGCCTCAGTTTCATAAGGATCAGCCACATCGACCCCAATATTCAGCGATCGCAGGAGCGCTTCCAGATCCACCGGTTCGGTGTCCTCTCCCGTGGCAGTGCTGCCGGTTCCGGGATGGGGCTGAAAACCGGTCATTGCTGTGGCGCTGTTGTCCAGAACCAAAAGAAGGATATCCGATTTATTGAATTTTGCATTGATCAATCCGGGCAGGCCCGCATGATAAAACGTGGAGTCCCCGCACACGGTCACAACCGGCTGGTCAAAGCCGAACTGCGCCAGCTTGCCGTAACCGGATGCAATTCCCAGCCCGGAACCCATGGCATGCACGGATTTCACCTGATTGAATCCGGTCGGCCAGATACCCATGGTGTAGCAGCCGATATCTCCGGAGATGAACCCGTCCCTGTTGTCCCATGCCAGCGCCTGTTTGATGGCATAATACGATCCCCGGTGCGGGCAGCCCGGACAGAACCCGAATTCTCTCGGAAAAATAACGCCGTCCAGATGTTCACCGACCTTTTCCCGGTAGGTTTTGTTGATCAGGTCAAGACCAAACAGGATTTCAAAAAGATTCAGAAAAATAGAAGGGTTCAGTTCTCCTGTGGAAGGGATATGGCCGGAGGCCTTCCCCATGAATGTTTTTCCGCCGGCTTCCTCACCCAGGTCAGCAGCATAGGCCTTGATGGCGGTTTCAATGAACGGGTCCACTTCTTCTGCAAAAAGAATACGGTCGCATTTCCTGAGGGTTTCCCGAACGATTTTTTTAGGCAGCGGCCAGGTCGTTCCCAGTTTAAGAATGCCTATCCTGCCGGTCAGGCCTGCAATCTCGACAGCTTCAAGGACATAGCACCAGGCGCTGCCGCAGGCCATGATCAGAAGTTCCGGCTCTTCCGGCCCCTGATACGGGTTCCAGGACGATGATTCAAAAATTGTTTCTGCCGTTTTTAATTTTTCATGACGGATATTGTGTTTGGCAATTACCGGAAAGGTGTGGAACGGATTCCGGGTATCAAACCGGGCTTTCTTTTCGTTTTCCGGAAGCTCGCCAATCCGGACCACAGACCGGGTGTGGGAAAGGTGGGACACGCTTCTTAAAAGAACGATATTGTTTATTTTCTCAGACAGGTCAAACGCCCATTTGGTCATCTCCAGTGCTTCCTGCGGGGTGGATGGCTCAAGAAGCGGGGTGTCCGCAAGATCGGCAAAGACCCTTGCATCCTCTTCATTGGTGCTTGAAATCCCTGAAGGATCATCACACGTGACAAGAACCATGCCGCCTTTTGTGCCGGAAAGGGTCAGATTGACCAAAAAATCCGATGCCACATTCAGGCCGCACTGCTTCATGCAGACAATGGACCTCAATCCGGCAAATGAAGCGGCTGCCGCTGCCTCCACAGCCACCTTTTCGTTGATCGACCATTCCGTATAGATCGGCAGATGAGACGCCGCATCTGCAAGCGTTTCTATAATTTCGGAAGACGGATTCCCCGGATAACCGGAGCAGAAAGAGACATCTCCTTCAAGTGCCCCACGGGCAATGGCTTCATTTCCCTGCAGGAGAAGGTTTATGTTTCCGTTTTTCTGAAATATTTTCTTCATGACCCGACTTCTCCTTCCGTCATCTTCAGGCTGGCATCCGCACCCCGGTTTTTCTTGTTTTGCGCCGCATGATCGAGGTCCGACATGTTTTTTTCAGGAAAGGCTTCAATCTCGATTCGCCCTTTGGAAACAGCCAGATCAACCAGTTTCTCGCCGGTTTCCGTTCGGATAATCAGCGTATTCCATCCTTCCCTTCCTTCATAGGCACCTAAAGAAATATCTGCATATAGGGATGTCATATCCGTGCAGACCGAACATCCTTTCTGAATCATCTGCCGGATATCCGGCAAGGGGAAGTCGAATGTGCCGCCTGTTGTATATACGCGAAATATCTCTGCAGGCGGGGGCGGAATATCGCATTTGATAACGGTGCCGGTCAGTCCTTCCTGTTCGAGATATGCGGCAAGCTTTCGATAATCAAGCGCCCATGTGCAAAAAAGACCGATTTTCAAGGTCACCTGATCGGTCATCTGTTTTTTTATATAGTACTGATGCCGTCTTTCAAGGGCTTCCATCTGACAGGGAAGGCCGACAACACCTATTTTTTCCACACCCTTGCCCACAGCCCGGTTCAGGGCTGAAAGTGCACCGGAGGCTGAATATCTTGACCCGGAAAAGGCAGAGATCATTTCTTTGGATAAAACCATTTTTCCGGACGGCGCGTCATCATCTCCCCTGTCTGTCAAGATCGCGCCCTGAATCATTCCCGTTTCCATGGCAAGTGTAAGCAAAGCCGTTGCCATGCCGCCGTTTTGGGATGATTCCCGTTTTTTTTCATCACAGGCGCGTGCGGCAACTATTTTCCTGAACGGGCCGATACCTTTTGCCGCCATCTGTTCAGCATCGGCTGTATTCATGCCCGGAGGAACGGCCCGGGGACACCATTTAAAACACCTGCCGTCCTCGGCCTGGCATTTATCCATGACAGTGACCCTGCCGTCATGATAGTGCATATACGGGCACAAATCGACACAGGCCCCGCATGTGACACATAATCCTTTCTTGAATACATGCTCAACAAGGCCTGTCTGTCCTTCCGGATTCTTTTTGTCCATGGTTTTTATTACCCTATAATGTTTCCTGTATGATCGTGATACAGGCAGGTTCTCTTTTCCGGCATATGTTTCATTTGCCGGTCATTATCTGGCCGGCATCTTTTTGTAAATCCCCTCATTACATGGATCACCTGAAAAATTCAACTTAAAATCCACATCCGTTTCCATCGCATGACGGATATTTTTTTATTGCCTTGGACGTAGTAAAATATTATGGTTAACAAAATATTTAATCTATATTGCCATACCCCCATCATTCAAACATCCGGGCGTGAGCGATAAATCAACTGGCAAATGTGACCTTCAACCATCTTTTTTTTCAAACGCATGATATCTGTTCTCTAAAAAGGAGGAGATGTGAAATCAAACCGATATTCCGCCTTGATTGTATGCCTGGTTATCCTGCTTTCCGGATATCAGACAAACGGATTCGCCGAGGAAAATATTGAGCTTCATGGGTTTGTCAGCCAGGGTTATCTGAAATCAACGGAAAATAACTATCTGGGGAACTCCAAAAAAGGCAGTTATGAATTCAACGAAATCGGTATCAATATCGCCTCCGCCTTAACCGATGATCTCCGTTTCGGCATCCAGTTTTTTTCCCGCGATATGGGGGATTTTGGAAATAATGAATTGATCGTCGACTGGGCTCAGCTCGATTACAACTGGCGGGACTGGCTGGCATTCCGGGCCGGAAAAATTAAAATGCCTTTTGGCCTTTACAACCGCAAACGAAATGCTGACATGCTTCGAACCGCCGTTATCTTTCCCCAGAGCGTCTATCCCGAAGGCATGAGAGATTTTGTTGTGGGCCTTTACGGCGCCAGTTTTCACGGCACCAAACGCATCGGACCACTGGGATATCTGGATTACGAACTTTTTGGGGGGACGTTCAACCTGCCCGATGACACCATGTATATCCGGGAACTGATATATCGGCACAGAAACACGCTTGAAATATTAAATTTGGATTATACCATCGTAGACCTTTCCATCGAGCACATAGAAGGGGGTATGCTCATCTGGAATGCACCTTTTCCCGGATTACGAATCGGGGTCAGCGATTTTACCGGAGAAGGAGAGGCTGTCCTTGAGGATGCCACGATTGATGTCTCGTTCGATGAAATCAGCGCGCTGTCACTGGAATATGATTTCAAAAACATCACCTTTGCTGCGGAATATATGAGCATGAAGATTTCCACTGAAGTCTATGCTGAAATCAATTCAAAAATTATCAAATTGCTGAAAAATCATGCCAGATTGGAAGGCTGGTATGCTGAGATCGCCTGGCAGGCGACAGACTGGTTTGCTCTGGGTACATCCTACGGTGAATATTACCCAAATGCCAAAGACAAGGATGGCTCTGAATTGGTCGAAATAGACAAGACCAATGAGGACTATTTTGGCTGGCAGAAGGATTTGACCATCAGCACCAAATTCAATATCTCGGAATACTGGTGCGTCAAATTCGAAACCCATTTCATAAACGGACTGGGCCTGGCAAGCCTTGAAGACAATCCGGCAAACAAAACTGAAGAGGACTGGGTGCTTTTTGCGGTTAAAACAAGCCTGAACTTTTGATTATGGAATAGATATTATAAAAAAGGAGGTCCGCAGGAGCAGGATCAACAAGGGAAATGGTCAGAAAATCCATTTTAAATTGCCATCCATGCCAAACGGCACCCTGATAGATATTTTTTTCATTGCGGTCATGCTCTTATCATACTATATTCCAAACGTGCTTATTTTATCCAATAAATAGTTATATCATTTGAACATACATTTGAAAAAACGGCTGTGTGCTTTTAATGCATTTTCAAATATGCAATCATCATAATACATGGCCGTCATCCGTCAAAAAAGGAGGCGGTGTGAAATTAAAATTTTATGCGGCTCTAATGGCAGGCCTGTTCATATCACTTTCCGTAAACCCGGCCAGAGGGTTTGGGGAGGACAATGTGGAACTTCATGGGTTTGTGAGCCAGGGATACCTGAAATCAACGGATAACAACTACCTGGGCAATACAAAAAAAGGAAGTTACGAGTTCAATGAAATCGGTATTAACATCGCCACGCAATTAACAGATGATTTCAGTTTTGGTATTCAGTTTGTTTCCTTTGATATGGGAGATTTCGGCAATAATGATTTGGGAGTGGACTGGGCTCAGCTGGATTATAACTGGCGGGACTGGCTGGGGTTTCGGGCCGGAAAAATCAAACTCCCCTTTGGCCTCTACAACAGGAAACGGAATGCCGACATGCTTCGAACCGGCATTATTTTTCCCCAGAGCGCTTACCCGGAGGGCATGCGTGAATTTGTGGTGGGCCTTTACGGCGCAAGTTTTCATGGCACCAAACCCATCGGAGCGCTGGGCTATCTGGATTATGAACTGTATTGCGGAACGATCAACCTTTCCACAGATAACATGTATGTCCAAGAATTAATGTACAGATACAAAGAGCAGCTTGAGATATTCGGCATCGATATTTCTCTGGCTGATATCATCATCAACCATATGGAAGGTGGCATGCTCACCTGGAATACACCTGTTAACGGTTTAAGATTTGGAGCAACAGACATTATGGGGAAAGGCGAGGTTGTTCTGGATACCCTGTCTGTTGACGTTTCCCTGAAGGAAATCAGTACGCTGTCCATGGAATATGATATCAGAAGTGTTACGTTTTCTTCAGAATATATGAGAATGAAGATTCATACTGATATGGCCGGATTCGAAAAGAATAAAACCGAAATGGAAGGCTGGTATGCTGAAATTGCCTGGCAGGCCACAGACTGGTTCGCTCTGGGCACGTCATACGGTGTGTATTATCCGGATTCAAAGGATAAGGATGGTTCCGGATTGGAAAAAAAAGGAGACCGGGATTTCTTTGGCTGGCAGAAAGATTTTACCATCAGCACGAAATTGAATGTCTCGGAATACTGGTGCATCAAATTCGAAACGCATTTTATAAACGGGCTCGGCTCGGCAAGCCTTAAAGACAATCCGGCAGACAAGGCTGAAGAGGACTGGGTGCTTTTTGCGGTTAAAACAAGTTTGAACTTTTGATCATATAGTAAAAGATTCTGAAATAGCAGGAGGTCAGGATGAAGATCACGGCATCGGTTTC
>JAHIVH010000040.1 GCA_018816735.1 Pseudomonadota bacterium
AAAGACCTAAGTATTGAGGACATTGAAAAGGAATACTGGGATGCAATGAAGGATTTTCCAATTCAGTGAGCCATTGTTCCAGTTCTTTTCAAAAAAGGGAATTTCTATTGGGTGAAATCGCAGCTATGTTTCCATTGGGCCAAAATGGGGTATTCTGAACAGCCCCCTCAAATTCTTGAAACCTTAGGTTTTCAAAAATCATTACGGTATTGGACCGTTGCCCCTAATTAAATCGAATGTTAGCGTTCAGGACATAACTAACATTAATATGTGGTTATATAAAATAATTAGTGAACTTATTTCTGATAACAACACAATTGATGCCACCACCGACACCATATTCAATTGATTCGTTTTTAAATATATGGTCTCTTGATGTATTAATTATTATTTCAAGAATTTTATTTATAGGACCTTTTTTAACATTATATAGTGTGCCGTTGCTACATTTTATCTGAATATTTTGTAAAAGTTCATTACCAATACCATTTCCTCCTTCAGCTAATACCTTAAATATTTCTGTATTTATTGTTGGCTTTCTATTTAAACTGTATTGAAGAAAAAAAGGTTGATTATTTATAATACCGGCAAAGATTATAGCTGTTTCTATATGGTCAAGATTTGGTCCCTTATACAGGCTTGTATGGGCCTCCCAACATATTTTAAATTTTTCTTTTACAACATCCAAAAGTGATTCAGGTGATTTAATTTTATCGACTGCATCTGAAACATTAACTATCACGGAGTACGTCACAAATTCTATGCCTAACCCAATGGCATAAAGATCTTCAGAAATCTTTATCAATTTTGTGACACCATCCTTTGTTGTTGTTGACCCGTCTGAATTGTGAAATGTTCGTCGTCGGTCCCCCAACAATAAAACCCCATCTGGCAAATTCATCGCTAAAGCAAATGTCATAATATATCAAGAGTCCCCTTTTTACCAATGAATGTTAGTTATGAGTAGAAGACTAACGTTCAAAGCAATGACGAAAAAATTATGTATGCTGTCCCCGGAATTCGTGTCTTAAATTTCTTTCCGTTCTTCCCGGAAAAAGGATAACAACGAATCTTCATCCATTTCTCCGGTTATTAACCAATCCAACCAGCTATCAACTATATCCAAAGCTGTTTCGCTTAAACAATGTGGCGTGAATTCAACTGAATCATGATGTTTGCCAACAGGTTGTAAATGGTCCAGACGGATGACGGATTCCGATGCGCCTCCTATCGGCAGTTTATCCGCTATAAATTGTGGAAACTGACAAGCATATATCCTTTCGATGAATTCAGGCTTAATGCCTGACCTTTTTTCGTCTTCATCGGCTCCATAGCATGGAGCAACGAGTATGGTTGTATCGCTTTGCCACTTTGGTTTCCCGCGTGTTAAAATTTTTGGAACATCGTCCCCCCCACCGCAAATGATTATGGCGGGTCTTTTTTTCGCATTGTAAACAGCTAAAACTTCTTTATCAAACACAGGAAAGGCCGCAGCTGGCGTGGGGGGTAACTTGGGTGGAGAATTAATCCTCAATGGTTTTGTTATATAATCAATCTTATTATGACATGTAGGTTCATTTCTCCCGGTTATTTCCAAAGTTTTTGGTATTTTATTGACATGAGGGATAAAAACTCGAACCAGACGCCCGCGTCTGAAATCCTTTTTATCGTCCACAATCCACCAAGGATCTGCAAGTTCTTGAATTGAATTATTCGTCATCAGGTTTATATCTCGCTTCAGAATACCACAAATCATCAGATATTGTTATCGTGCCGGAAGAATCCTCAATGTCTTTTCCAGCGAGTGAATCCAAATACTCTATACCTTCAAAGTATATATCGTCATAAACCGGGGGGGGTGGTTTAATTCTTTTTTTCTTGGGCCTGTTTTGCATTTTTTCTTGAAACCGCTTTTTCAGATCCTCCCAGGCTTCCTTTTTCTTTTTCTTTTGCCGCTCTGTCAATTCTTGTTTCGCTGTTTCTTCTTCGATTTTTTTTGTGGGTATCGCTACAGCTGAAAAATCCAAAACATCCTCAGGGGCAGCACGAAGCATGGGTTCGGTCTTATAAACATAATCAAGTAAGCCCCTTGTATCGGAACCGAATTTCAATACAAATTTCTGGATGGCGCCTGAAATAATAAGATTGATTTCATATTCCGTATCACCATCGTTTGGATAACGCCATTTCTTGAAATCACCTTCGAATTTTGTTGATTCGTATGTTTTTTTAATCGCGCCAAGGTCAGTTAAAGCAGGTTCAATCCTTTTAAAGAGAGGAACGCTCCAAGGGCCATAATGATGGAAAACCCATGTTATCCCAGTGTATGTTTTTCCGTGATTGAATTTTGCGTATTCCAGGTCGGCAAGATAGACGTATTTAATCAGATGGATCATGCTCAATTCTTTATCTTGCCAGTCATCGCTCTGCGAAGCCACATAAAGGATATATTGCAATAACTGATCAATTTTTTTTGTATCTATTTGATCATTCATATATATTATATCCTTAGTCCCTGGGAAAATAATCAAGCTGAGTATTATAAGCTTAGATTAAGGCTGTAAACTCTTCAATGCAATTCCCCTATGCATAAAAAAAATATTTTGTAAAAATCAGTTCGGCTTGTTGATTGTAGCGGTTTGAAATCATAAATGGCCTGTCCAGTGGAAATATAACCGCGCAATTTTGCTGTACCTCAATTTCATAAATTTGATAGGAAACTTAATAAATCAGATGGATTGCCATGTTTTATTAAGCCCCGGCTAAAACAACTACTTCAACTTAGGCTTGTAACACGTCATAAATCGTCACAGCATCTTTAAAATTCACATTCAAAGCTTTGAAATGAGCCTTCCCGCAATCAACTTTCTTGTTTTCATCTCCACGCCGTTTATCTCTGTCCAGGGTACTTTTGGTTTCTCGGACAAGATACAATTTCTGTGAATCTTCAACAACCACGGCCCAATCTGGATTATAATGACCAAGAGGGGTTGCGATTTTGAACCATCGGGGAAGCTTACAGAAGAATTTCACCCGGTCGTCATTATCCAAAAGCCGTGCAACCTCCTCTTCCGTTCCGCTGTCATAGGCGATGAAGTCATAAGGGGTCCGGTTGTCGGTGCTATCAACTTTATAAAGGCGGGTGAGGTATTCTTCCACTTCCTGGATTTCAAATAAACGCATTTCATAAAACTGACCGGACAGGGGTTCGTATTTAATGCCATCGATGATTAATTCATGCAGTGCCCGATTAATCAGTTTCGCGGTTTCTGTCATGAATGCCTGGGGATTAACGGCAAACTCTTTAAGCCGACCTGATGATTTAAGAATCTCAACCAATGTGCCACGGGTCAGTTCCGTTTCTCTTTGCAAAAAAGCAAGAATATCCGGCAAGGGTTGTTCGTTTTTGACACTATGGGTCCGACTGCTGGTTATTTTTCCACCCTCAAGTCCGGATTCCTTAATTTCAAGATCCCGTTTGGTGATTTCAATCTGAACTCGTTTGATTTCCGGCATTGTTTTTATTTTATCCGATGCGATATCAACGAGCTTTCCCGTTTCGAATTCAACGGAATATCTGGTTTTCTGGCTGATTTTATCCCACAACGTTTTGAAATCCGCGTTCAGCTCTATTCGTTTATTATAGGAAACGCTCTGGCGCTTCCGGGCATCTTTAACAAAATCCCGTGGCAGGAATTTCCTCATCCGATTAACAATCGATTCTTCCAGACTGGCATACTTTCCTGAAAGTTCGAATTTAAAATCAGGTTTATCGGGTTGGAATAACAATGTAAAATCACCGTTTTTGTCTATGAATCCCTCTTTGGCGATATATTCCCAGATTTCTTTGGACTCCTCCGGATTGAGATAGTCCACGCCGTCAGCGTTCAGAATGGAAATGAAGGCCAATTGTGGCACACGGCCAAATTTGAAACCGCCATTCGGGTCAATTGCGGCTTCAATATCGCTTTGTAGTCCTTTTGCAAAACTCTCAAATGTTTCATTCGCGATGACCGTGAGCCGGTTCACCTGATCATCATAGATCCGGTCCCCGTCCTGGTTGACGGGAAGACGAAGACCACGGCCTATGGTCTGGCGGCGTTCCCGGTCTGTCCCCATTTCACGCAAGGTGCAGATTTGAAACACATTGGGATTATCCCACCCTTCTTTCAGGGCGGAATGGCTGAAGATAAACCGCAAGGGCTCGTCGGAAGAAAGCAGACGTTCCTTATCCTTCATAATGAGTTCATACACCTCATCATCTTTTTTGGTGCTGCCGGTGGTGTCCAGAAGTTCGACAATTTTGCCCTTTTTCCGGTCTGCTGAAAAATAACCGTCGTGGACATCTTCCGCATGGTGAGAAATAAGCCCCTGGTACATGGGCTTTTTGCCTATGGCCGTATATGCTTCTTCAAACCATAGAGCAATCTTTTCTTTCTGGGTGTTACCTTCATCATCATAAGAGCGGTAGCTTTTGACGTGATCAATGAAAAAGAGGGAAAGAACCTTGATTCCTTTGGGCTTCAGCTTTTTTTCTTTTGCAAAATGAGCTTCAACGGTTTGCTCGATCTGGCTTTTTATGCGTTCGTCACTCATTCCGCCGGATTCTTTATGAACCTCGATCACAACGCCGTTCTGGAATTCCACATACTCGTTTCCGGGTTCGGCATTGATGTTCGTTACCAGATAGCCGTCATAATCTGCCCGTGTGGTCTGGCTTGAAAGATCGGTTCCATGTTTGATTTTAATCTGCTTTTCTTTGGCACCGTTTGGCGTGTTTTCAAAAAGGGTCACCTTGGCTTGTGGTGTTTTTGATGTTTTGGGCCAATAGCCCACGGCATCAAGCCTGACCAACGTCTGGTTGTAATCCTGGCCACTTGAAGCATCCACAACCTCAATTTGTTTGACCAGCCGCATGTCATAGGCACGGATCGGATCGAGCTGATACAGAAGATTGTATGGATGGATATGGGTTGCAGAATACCGAAGGCAGAAAAGCGGGCTCAAGTTGGTAATGGCCTTCCGGGATTTTTCGGTGTTATCCACGCTTTGGGGTTCGTCAATGATCAGAATCGGGTTCGTCGCCTGAACATATTCAATGGGGCGTCGTCCCGACATTTTATCTTGTTCCTGATGGATGACGTTGAGTTTTTTCCTCTGTTCATTGGTGAGGGAGTTATAATCCACATTATCACCGGCGTCTTTTTGAAACGCCTGAATATTGATCACCATGATCTGAACCACATTATTCAAAGCAAACTGGCGGACCCGGCTTAAATCTTTAGACTGATATACAAAATGATCAAACGACACATTGTCATAGAGCCCTTTGAAATGGTCTTTCATCATGGTGATAGAGCTGGTAACTCCTTCCCGGATCGCGACCGAAGGGACAACGATAATGAACTTTTTGAGCCCGTAGAGCTTGTTCAGTTCAAATATCGTTCGGAGGTACACATAGGTTTTGCCGGTGCCGGTTTCCATCTCCACCGAAAAATTGGGGAAACTATAGGGGCTGTTTGTTTCAACCAGCATCCGGGATTTGGGGATGTAATTCCGGGCCTGGACAGCCTGAAGATTTTTAAGGAGCTGATCCGGTGAAAGTGCGAGTTTGTTTTCAGTCCCCAACTCGTTGAACATCTCATCATCCGCTCGGCCAAAATCAATATGAAAACCTGTATCCACCCTTGGTAAGCCTTCGAACAGGTTCGTAACGCTGTTAATCGCCTCAAGCTGATAATCAAGACTGGAATCGAATTTCAGTTTCATTCTGATCCCTCCTCACGGCTTATATTTTCAAACAATTCATGCAATTTCTGCTGAAGCTGTTTTTTATCAGGTAATTTCAAGGTGTAGTCCGCAATTTTTGCAGGTGCAAGAGAGCGGCTGAGGGCATATTCAACAACTTCATCGTCTTTACCTTTGCACAACAAAACGCCAATACTAAGGTTCTCGTGGGGTTTACGTATATCCCGATCAAGCGCCTCAAGATAGAAGTTCATTTTCCCCAGATATTCAGGTTTGAAATCCGTTATTTTCAGTTCAAAGGCCACTAAACATTGCAATTCACGATGGAAAAAAAGCAGGTCAATATAATAGTCATGCATGCCCACCTGGACCTTGTATTCCTCGCCAATAAAAAGAAAATCTTTGCCAAGTTCAAGGATAAAGAGTTTCAGATTTTTGAGCAGCCCTTTTTGCAGATCGCTTTCGGAATGATCGCCCGGCAGTCCTAAAAACTCAAAGACATAGGTGTCTTTAATATGCGTGTCGATGTCTTTCCGGTTTGATACAACGGGATAGCCTTTGTTTTCGGAAAGCATGGTTCTTTCATATACGGCGGCATCCAGTTGCCGTTCAAGTTCTCGTGTTGAGTATCTCTCTTTAGCCGCCAGAGAAAGATAAAATTGCCGTTCTTCATCCGTTTTTGTTTTTGACAGGATAAGCAGATTGTTTGTCCAGCTCAATTGTGTCAGCAGTGATGACACAATTGCATGATCCGGATAGGCTTCAAAGAACTGCCGCATTCTGTAAAGATTTCTTCGGTTAAACCCTTTATAATCAGGCCCGGAACGATTTAGATATGCCGCCAGTTTTTCAACGGTTTTATCTCCCCACGCCGCATCCGATAGTTTCTGGCTGACACAGCCACCTATTTTCCAATAAAGCTGGATCAAATGGATATTGACGCTTTTAAGAGCATCTGTCCGGGCTTGATCGATCCATTTTTTTATTTCAAGGAATTCCTCTACGTCTTGGTTTTGTATGCTCATCATACCGCCTATTTTATACTGTTTTGAAAACGATCTGGTTGTGTTTCTCACGCTGCATGTTCCGGGCGGCAAAGGTCTGAACGGCATTGGCTTTGAGCTGGTCGTTGCCGTTGAACGCTGCATCAAGGCAGATGAACTGCATGGGTTCACAATCAGCCACGGCGTCGATCAGTTCTTTGGTGATGGTTTTTTCAAGGCAGAGAAGCAGAGCACCATTTTCGACCGAAAAGACGTTTAATGACGATGGTTGAGGGGACGTTTTTTCATCGTTACCCGATAATTTACCGTCTTTCAATTCAAGTATGCTGACTTTTGTGGTCGGCATAAAGCCAGCCTTGATGAGTATTTCGTATAACAAGTCTTCCTGTGAGGCTTTGGGTTCGATATGCTCAACAAAAAGTTCGAGTTGCTTTTCAATCTTATCCGGGGGAGTGGCTGGGTCGAGTTTCTGCCATTGTTTGAAGTTGGATTTATCGAGTTTGAGGACTTTGAAGCCGAGATCAAGATTATTGACTGTCGATTCAAGTGCTGTTGTAGTCGATCCGCTTTCATTATTTTGCTGTATGCTATCATCAAATAAGGTCTGCTGCTTCAATTTATTATTTTCGGATGGGGCTGGTTCTGAAGAAGATTCTTGGTCTTGTTTTATTTTATTTATCACCTGGCGAATTCTTTCTTTGCCAATATCAGCAATTGATTTATATCCAGCTTTAAAAGCCTCACTGTCGATTGCACAAGGTTCTGGGAGCTGTATTAGGATAAACTTACGATTACATTTGTCTTGTTTGTTTTGGTCAAATACGGCATGGGCAGTTGTGGCTGAGCCTGAGAAAAAATCTATAACGATGTCAGACTCGCTTGACGATAAATCTGTTAATGTTGAGATTTGAAGAATCCGCTTTATTAAACGAACTGGCTTTGGAGTTGTAAAAATTTTTTTACCCAACAGCTCGCCGGTTTCTTTTTGTCCTTCATCATTGTGACCGACTTCAATAAAGGGCCACCATGTTGAAGGGACAACACCATCCTGAATTTCTAATAAGAATCGTTTCATCCGAGGAATTTTATAAGAAAAATCATTCCCCCAATAAAGTCTATTCTCTTCAACCATTTGATTATGTTTCTCTTGCGAATATCTCCACACGGCGTTTTCGTCAGGCCAAATATCTTCTCCAGTTATTGGATGTTTGATCGGATACCATAAGGTTGGTCTTTCAGTCTTTGTTTTACTACTTACATATTCACCGGATGTCCACGGACCGCGAGGGTCATTGTCAAAATTTTTGTATCTTTCATTTTGCTTTTCTGACCGTGGAAGCAGGTTTCTTGTAAACGTAGATGATTTGCAATATGCAAGTATGTGATCATGCATTGGTGCTATTCCAGGATCATCATTTGATACAGAATATTTTTTTTGCCATAATATGTTCGCTTGAAAATTTTCCTCCCCGAATATCTCATCACACATTTTCCGTAAATTGCTCACCTCATTATCATCAATACTGATAAAGATAACCCCATCATCCCGCAAGAGATTCCGGGCTAAATACAACCGTGGGTACATCATATTCAGCCATTTGGTATGAAATCGCCCTTCGTTGGCCGTATTGGTGGAAAACTTCTTTCCGTCACCGTCAATCAGCCCTGCGTATTCCAGATAGGTATCAAGATTTTCTTTAAAGTTGTCAGGATAGATAAACTCCTTGCCTGTATTGTACGGCGGGTCGATGTAGATCATCTTGACCTTGCCGTAATAGCTCTTTTGCAGGAGTTTCAGAACTTCCAGGTTATCGCCTTCGATAAAGAGGTTTTCCGTGGTGTCAAAGTTCACCGATTCCTCACGGCAAGGCTTGAGAGTGGCGGCGCTGGGGGTCTGGATCAGGCGAAGGGCGTCTTTTTTACCGGGCCAGTCCATGCCATACCGTTCACGCCTGGATTCGAAAAGATCGGTGAAGGTTCCGAGTTCCGCTTTCAGCCGTTCAAAATCCACGGATTCAACCAGTTCGCCGTCGTTGTTCCGGGTTTCGGTGAAGACTGTTGGGAATAGCTGTTTCAACCGCGCACGGTTTTCGGCAGGGATATCCATGGAGGTTCCGGTTAATGGTTCAGAATGATGGTTCATGGTTTGGCTCCTTGATGTTCTATACCCTTCAGGATGAATGATCCGGGGTCAATAATTTCATGTGATCAATGGATATCATAAAACGGTCCAACTCCGCTTGATTTTAATCCCCTCAATTCGGGGAAATTAAAATCTGGATTCCCTTTTGATTTAACCGCATCGGTTTCGATGTGTTAAACAATACTCCACCTTATCGTGAAAATAGTTTTCTCTTCCACCGTCTGTCTGAGCCGCTCTTCCACGGTATCCAGAAGTTCGTCTTTCTGTGTTTCAATCTGCTTGGCGGCTTCATCATATTCCCGCCATGCAGTGTCCCGTTTTTTATCCATATCCCTCAGCTGTTTCTGGATAGCCAGCTTGTCCGGAAGATTCGGGGCAAGCCGTGCTTCTTTTTTTAAGATGGATATCTGATCGTCATAGTCCTTGAGGGTTGTTTTCAGTCCTTTCCGTTTGTCATCTGCCCAGAAGTTCAGCTTTTCAATTTCATCATCAAACCAGCGTGACTGGCGTTCCGCCAATTCAGACAGAATCATCTGTTTTTTCTTTTCAAAGTCTTTCTGTGTCGCATCCGTTTTGCTCTGTGTCAACGCCGGGCTCATCTCCTTAACCGGCAAATCAAAAAACCGTCTGGCCGTTGTTTCCGGAATATTTTCACCTGTGTCTGAAATCGCACTGATAATGAAATGATCCTGTTCATCGGCCCCGTTTATGGAAAGTTGAAACAGGGTCAGGACACCGGATTGACCGGCAAGGAGTTCAAGATTTCCCGATTTTTTGGGCCATGTTGTGTAATCGAACACGAGCTTTCCCTCACCGGGCTTCCTGTTTTTACACTCGGCAATCAGGGCTTGGGACAGAGGATGGCCGATTCGATAACGGTGAGCGTCAACGGGTTCCCTGGTCATAGCATAAGCGCCAACAGGGATTGAAACACCAAAATTAACGGATGGATGCAGGTTGAAACGAAGATGTTCGGCGTCAAAATCCGCTTTCCCGTTCAAGGCAAACAAGGTCATCTTCCAGAGCATGGTATCGTATTTGTTCAAATACTCGCGGCTTTCGGTCAAGTTAACCCGCAGGCGGTCATGAACATCGGCATCGAAATTTTCCAGCAGCTTTTTCCGGGTGTCACTCATGGTGGCTGTTATCTGGGTTTCCATTTCCTGTTGCAGATGAGAAAACTCCGCTTCAATCTCAGCGGTGGTTCGGCAGTTCTGATAAATGGCGGCAATCCGCTTTTCAAAATCAACTCCTGATTCTATCGCACCCAGAACGTCATCGCTTGCTCCGAACACACCGGAAAACAGTTTGAATTTCTGGTCCAACAGTTCATACACCCGCTGATCTGCGGCATTCTTGCGGTTGATGAAATTAATCACAACCACATCGTGCTTTTGTCCATAGCGGTGACATCGGCCTATGCGCTGTTCAATACGCTGGGGATTCCAGGGGAGATCGTAATTGACCACCATGGAACAGAATTGCAGGTTTATCCCTTCGGCCCCGGCTTCTGTGGCGATCATGATTTTTGCTGATTCACGGAAGCAATCAATCAGAGCCGCCCTGATATCCGCTGTCTTGGAACCTGTGACACGGTCCGTATTTTTGTATTTATTCACCCATTTTGAATAAATATCTCTGGATAAAGGGTCTGCATTCGTCCCGTTGAACAGCACTATGTCCCCCTGGTAGCCGTTTTCTGAAAGGAGATTGATTAAGTAGTTCTGGGTTTTTCGTGATTCGGTGAATATGATTGCTTTTTCTGCCGCACCCAGCTCAACTGCTTTCTTGAATCCATGGGATAAGGCGCTTAACAGGGAAAGCCCCTTGGCGTTTTCCGTAATACTGACCGCCAGATCCCGGAACAACTCAAGTTCTTCAATCTCTTTTTTAATGGCGGTAATATCCGCCGATGTCAGTTCTTCCTGGCTTGATTCCTCACCCCATTCTTCAGATTCCGTATCAAATTCATCAAAGTCATTTTTAATGCCATCAATGCCGTCTTCACATGTCGCATCGCTTAAAAACTTTTTTAATCTGCTTGCCAGTGAGTCAAGAGCACCGGCAATTGCAAACGTTGAAGAGGCAAGTAATTTTCTTAGAATAAGCGTGATAAGTTGCCTTTGAGAATTCGGCAAAGCAAAAAGCGTTTCCCGCTGTAAATATTCCGTAACCATATCATACAAGGCGATTTCATCATCTGTGGGATAAAAATCTTCTGTCAGAGGAATACGGTTTGTATAGCGGATATATTCAAGAACCTGACGCCTAAGTGTTCTATGGCATAAGGGAGCCAAACGGTTTTTTAATTCATCAAAGGTATCTTCACTGGTTAGACGAGCATATTGTGCCCTAAAACTTTTCTCATCACCAAAAGCATAATCATCAATAACACTCACCAGTCCATAAAGTTCCATCAGTGAGTTTTGCAGAGGCGTTGCGGTCAAAAGGATCTTTGGTGTATTCAACAGAGCTGTTTTAATGGCTTTTGCAATTTTATTGTCCGGCTTATACACGTTCCGCAAACGGTGGGATTCATCAATAACCGCCAGATCCCAGAGCTGTATCATTAACAGTTCACTGTTTTTAGCCGCGAATTGATATGAACAGATCACCAGCTCGTTTTGATTGAACGGATTTGTGTGGCCATCCTTTTGAAACTGTTTAAAATTTTTTGATTCAAGGATACAGGCGGGGATATAAAATTTTCCCGACATCTCCATAGCCCACTGTTTCCGCAGGTTAGCAGGGGTGATAATCAGAATCCGGCGCTTTCTTTCCGCCCACTTCTGAGCGATAACAAGCCCTGCTTCAATGGTTTTTCCCAAGCCTACTTCATCCGCGAGAATGGACCCTTTGGAAAGGGGTGAACGAAAAGCGAATAAAGCCGCATCCAATTGATGGGGGTTCAAATCAAGCTGTGCATCAGCCAGGGCTGGTGCAAGTTTCTCGGAGTCATTCAGGGAGTGTCGCTTACTGAGTTCATGAGCGTAGTATATGGCGTGGTATTCTGTCATTTAGCCTTTCTCAATAGCTTCATCCCTATTCTCTATTATATATGCACGTTTCAAACCTTAGGAGATAGAACTCTACGGCATGACTCATATGCTTCAAGTATAAAACACCAATCAAACAGACTGTTTTTCTCGTATGAATTTATAATGGAACATACAGAGTTGCAATAGTATATATTTTTTATGCATAACTTCAACAACCGGCGTTGCAAATCACCCTGGCCCGACTTATAAGTTAATTATCCGGTAAAGAAAACGAACGTTATTTTGAACTCTCGATCAATTTCACATTAAGATATGATTCGTGCTGTTTTGAGGTCAGATAACGCAGTAAATATTTCAAAATTAATAAAAAATAGCGGTGTATGGGTTTCCTAACTCAAGGC
>JAHIVH010000041.1 GCA_018816735.1 Pseudomonadota bacterium
AGTATATCAGCTCTGGTATATAAAATTGTATTACTCTGGCTGTCCTGAACAAAGACGGTATTCGCTCCCTTCATGGTTTTGCCCCTTGCACCACACCAGACTTTTTCCATCTCGGACTCTTCACCGAAATGTGGAATCGAAGGGGGTGATAGGGGACATACAAATAATTCTTTCGCTTTGATACCCAAAAAACTGGCGTTGTCCCCCCCCCTTAATGTGCCCACAATAAAAGCGAATATTACAACGAAGTAAGTCTTTCGCAAGTCCAGGATTTTATAATTTTGTCAGGGCTTTTCGCATCAAATTCTCTGCGATGGTTTTTTGTCCAGCTTCGCTGGCACCTGGCACCATTATAGTGATGATCAGGTAGTTGGAATCCTTGAAGGTGTTGAGTTCGATCATGCCGTAGCCTGGACTTGAAAAAAAAGAGTGGTCACCGACGCCAGGAGTTTTCAATACAGGAATCTTCTTTTTTTTGAGCTCTGCTTCTACCTTGTCGGCTGTTTCTTCGGCACGGACCGTCTTGGCCATAATACTGAACACGCCATCGGAACCGATCACATATCGACAAGGAATGCCAACCGCATTGGCGTTGGGATTCGTTACTTCTGTTACTTCCTGGCCGGTAGCCGCCTGGATTTCGGCGTTGGTCAAAAGGGCGCATGTATCGATTTCTCCGGCACCCTGGACAATGGATATGCTGGTTAAACATAAAAGAATGGCCATGATCATTTGAACTGTATTTGTCAAATAGATGGGCTGGTTCATTTTTGTCTCCTTTTGTTTATGGATGGCATTAGATGGATAAAAATACTGAATACATGTGTAGACAGGTGTGTCAAGTGGAATTCAAATATTAGGGCTGGTAACCGCAGGTTGACCGTCTGATAGTCAAGGATTTGTCTTTTTAAAATATGCTGTTTTTTTATACGTAAACATTTGTTTTTAAATGTTAAAAATATCATATAAGAAATTTTTTGCGATGGATAGGGTGTGGATGTATGTCCAGTGACATAATATTCTTACAAGCACAGAGAAATAATTGAGACACCAATGCTCTCTATCTTTGCCAAAAGGGCTACCGCCAAATATTATTTGACGATACTCAGGTAATGCCGTAAATATCAAGACATGTATATTTAGAATATTTGGAGGTCAATTTATTTGTTGAATACTCCTGGGATGCGCGAATCCATGGGAGAAGGCATATCTACACCCATAGATGAGTGTGCGGATGACTCATTTCGAATAGATACTTGAACGAACAAATTTCATGCAGGACCAATTTGGAAAAGTAAAAGAGGGGATTATGAGACTATACCGAATTATCCATCTGAGTGTATTGATTTTGATCTTTTCAGTATCCTTTGCGATAGCATCCTTTGAAATACCCGCCTATGTTTACACCATAGACCAGTTAAACGTGGCCCAGGAAAAAGCGAGAATTTACGACAGCCAGATCGTTTTTCTTTACTCAAACAAAGACACAAAATGTCCTCTTGCCACCAACGCAAGCAAAAATATTTTGGGGCAATTCAGGGATAATGCCGTCATCGTTTATATTTGCTCAGAGGATTGGGCAAAGGTCCCCCAGATTGTCAGGAAAGCCATCAAGTCCCCACAGGCAGGCAGGTTCATCCCCAAAACGATTGTGGTCAATTCAGATATAACCCAGGTGGTCTCTATTATTCCCTATAAAAGGCCCTGAATAAGTAACCTGTTAATTTAATTTGAAAAATGCCTGTTATTTATTCAGACGGCGAAAAAGGAATATTTCCGAAACCGGGTTGAGGATGCAGTTAAAAGAAAAATTTTAGGGCAGAATCATTGAAATGGACCGTTTATTGGACGTCAATACGACCGATCTCCCCTTCAAATTCTTTCAGGGCCGATTCGATGGGAATGGCAAGGCCCAGGCCTTCGAATTTGTAAGTGATCATCTTCATCGTGTTGATACCAATGACCTGACCATCTTTATTAATCAAGGGGCCGCCGCTGTTCCCTGGGTAAATTTGGGCGTCTGTTTTAACATAACCGTCTGAAAATCCGGAAATGACGCCTGAACATACCGAATCCCTGAAATCAATGGGACTTCCAATGGCATAGACCGGCTGTCCTTGTCGGCCATTTCTGGAATGAGCCGCTTTGATGAAAGGGGTTTTATACCCGTCCAGTTTTAGAAGGGCCAGATCGTGGGTTTTACTTACCCGGACCAGGTTCGCGTTCAGTTCGGAATTGTCTTTCAGGATGATCGTGAAGTTTTTTTTAAGCCCTGCCATGTTGGACCGCCATTTATAATCGCTTTTCCCGTCCATGTATTCATTTTTCCGGGTTTTGAAATCTTTTTTGTCTCTATCCAGATATTTTTTATTTGTCTGGTACCGTTTAAGTTCTCGCGCGTAGATATGTTCCATTTGACGTTTCCGGGCAGTGTTGCCTTCTTTATCGATATCCTTTTTCATGCTGTCCAGGTTATTTTTCATATCTTTCAGCTCGTTTTCACGATCCCGGAAGTAATCGGTTGCATCTTCAATGCGTTCATCAACTTCAGTGAAGTATGCTTCGGCCTGCTGATTCTGAGCCTCATCGCCACGAATGACGTGCCTGTTTGTGATGATATACCCATCTGCTGAGATGAAAAAGCCTGAGCCTTTTCCAACCGCGCTAATGACGGTTACAGTGCCCATGGATGCTTTTTCAATAGCGGACTGAGGTTTGAATCGATCAGATAATTTCTGGCAGAGATCCCTTCCGGTGACAGAAGAATCAACAGCCCCGCTCATTTTTTCAAGATCGTCTGAGAAGTCAGAAGGCGTGTCCGTATAAAACCAGTTGCCATTTTCGTCCTGGTATTTGTAGATTTCGCCATGGGAGACGTCATACATGCACAGTAATGTGATGAAGAAACAAAGAGCACTTAAAATCGCAGGTTTCATTTAAGAATGCCTCCAATCAGATTAAAAGATGGCGCTCCCTTTCTTCATCGTGAAAATCATCAGGAATCTTACCGGAATATCAGGGTTGCCATCACGTCATCATGTTATCAAGGGCTGCTTCAATTTCCTGAAGTACTGTATTCTGACTGTTTTCCCTGAATTTTTCAAGGGCATTCTTTGCCTTTTCCCCGGAAAGCCTGCCAAGTGCCCAGGCAATCATGCCTTTTACCCGGTCATCTTCCGATTTTTCAAACGCCTGAATAAGATCGCCTGCATATTGGGGATCATTGGTGTTGCCCATGGCTCTTGCCACATTCATTTTCCATCGCCAGATGTCATTTTCAGACATGTAAAACATATGGGGCCAGATATTTTTTTTAAAATAGGGTGTATCCATGTGAAGCAGGGACGAAAGATCGAAATGACTGGCCTTTCCCATGACCTTCTGATTCATCGGAAAATCGTTTGCGAGCCATGGCAGATTTCTGGGGCATACATTCTGGCACCGGTCACACCCGTACACATAAAGTCCCATGGGTTCGCGCATCTCCAAAGGAGTGATGCCATCGCCAAAGTAGGATAGGTACGATATGCATTTTCTGGGGTCAATGGTGCCGTTTCCCTTTAATGCTTTTGTGGGACAAGCCGCGATGCAGGCGTTCCTGCACCAGTCCGGGCATCCCATTTTAACGCTTGGGATATCTGCTTCGAATGCCTGATCGATCACAAATGCGATGGGGAGCACCCATGAGCCTTTTCTTGCCACTTTGTTTGAATAGAAAAGACAGTTCTTGCCAAACGTGCCCATGCCCGCGCGGGCGGCAGCCACCCTGTGGGGCAGATTAAAAGGCACCTTGGAATTGATGCCATTATCCCTCAGATAGCTTCTGAACGCTTTTATTCTCTGTGCCAGACCGTTTTTGGTCACCCGGTCATCATCCAGATAACATCTGCCAAAATGGCTTTCCATAAGCTTGGGATAAGACTCACGGAAGTATACTTCCATGACAACGATGATGGTTTTGGCTTCCGGCAAGATTGTCTTTGGGTCTGTGCCGCTTAAAAGGCTTAAACCAACCGTTTCCGCCCATGCATATTCTTCCTTTCTTTCCTCCAGCACTTTTTTATGATCGAAAAAAGGGGCTGCTGTGGTGAATCCCGTATCTTCAAAACCGCATTTTTTTGCTTCACGAATAATGTCCTGTTTGGATATCATGGTCTTTTTCCTTTAGGGTTGAATCATGATTTTAATATCTTCCGATGGGCCTTTTGTCATGGTTTCAAACATTTCAGGCACTTCATCAAGGGCAATCACCCTGGTGATCAGTTTTTCAATCTGAAGCCTTTTTTTAGCCAGAAAATCAATAGCTGCATCAAATTCTTGCGGATGATAAGCAAACGCCCCATGACATTCAAGCTCTTTTATTGTCATCAGCAGGGTGGGGACTTTCTGCAGTTTGAAATTGATTCCTGCTATCACAAGCCTCCCTTTGGATTTAAGCGCGGAAACAGCCGTAAGAAGACCAGCGTCATTTGCCGAGGTCTCCATGGCAACATCAAAACCGCCTTTGGAAAATTTTTTAAGTATGCGTGAAAGGTCCGGATCTCCTGCATCAAACACCTCGTCCACATCACCTGTTTCACTGGCAAAGGTTTTTCGGAACGGATCCACTTCGGTAAGAACGATAGATGACGCACCGTTTATGCGTGCCCAGGCTGCACACAGAAGACCTATGGGACCACCGCCCGTGATAAGCACACGGTTCCCCACGCCGATATTCGCTTTCCTCACCGCATGAAGCGCCACTGCCGCAGGCTCAATGAGAATGGCTTCTTTGTCGGACAGGGTGTCCGGAAGTTTCCGTACCATGTCCGGCCGTATCTTTATGTACTCCGCAAAAGCCCCCTGGCTGCTGTTTCCGGGAACAGGCCGTTTCATTCCCTGAAGGCAGATATGGGATAATCCGTTTGTGCAGGTATCGCATGTGCCGCAGGGGTTTAAGGGGAGGGCCGTTATCCGGTCGCCAACGGAAATATCAGTCCTGCTCCCCGGATCTTCTACCGTACCAAAGAATTCGTGGCCCATGATGAGTCCCGGCAGGCTGTCCATGCCCACGCCGATATCATAGTAATGGATATCTGATCCGCAGATGCCGCAGGCGGATATTTTCATGAGAACCTGTTCGCCATCCTTCTCCGGTGTTTCGACATCCGCCATTTCAAGTTTCCGGGGGCCTGTCAGTTTTATTGCGCGCATATATCTTCCTTCTGTTTTTTCTCCACCCGGCATAAAAGTGCCTTGATCGGCACAGATGCGGTGACCGGGCAAAGGGGTTCGTCATTGGTGATCATGTTGATATTGATTTTTTTCCATCCTTCATCCACGCCGTACCAGTATCCATGAGGGGCATGAACGACTTTAGGATGAACATCCGCAAAATACGTGACCTTGATATCCACTTGCCCTCTCGGGGTAACCAGATTCACCCATTCGCCATCTTCCAGATCAAGAAATTTTGCCGTATCCGGATGTATCTGCAAGAGAGGATCAGGAGAGCGTTTTTTAAGCGAGGGAATGTTCCGGTGCGAGGAATGGTAGTAGACGATGTTTCTTCCCCCGGTGGTGAGTACCAGGGGAAATTCTTTCAACAGTTCAGGGCTGCTAAAAGGGCTTTCTGCAGGCTCCCGAAATACAGGGAGAGGAGAAATGCCCATCGTAGTCAGGTATTCGGCATAGAGTTCCACTTTGCCCGATGGGGTTTTGAATTTGCCTTTCTTTTCATGAATGTTGTATTCAAGGGGAAGAGAATAGCGCCCCACGTCCTTAAATTGACTGAACGTCATGCCGATGGGCTCCAGTCGATGATTCAGTGCCTCCTCAATGGAATTGAAATATCCATCCAGTTTCATTTTTTGGGCAAGATCGATCATGATCTGTTTTTCATCCCGGCATTCAGGCACGGGATCGACCACCTTGTTTTGGGCGAAGACATGGTTTTTCATGAGAAGGTCTTCCACGTCATCCCTTTCTGACCAGTGTGCGGGGGGAAGAATGACGTCTGCAAGCTCTGTGGTCGGTGTATGAAAGTAATCGACGGCAAAAAAGAAGTCGACGGTTTGAAGGACCTTTCTTACCCGTTTTGAATTCGGATAGGCACAGACGCTGTTGTTTGCAAAAAGGCCCAGTGCTTTTACCGGATAAGGTTTTCCATCCGTAATAGCCGGCCATACTGTTTGCGGGGCACAGGGAATGGGAATGAACTCAAGAAGCGGATAGGTGTCGAGCCCGAGTTTTTTTTTGGCCACGTCTTTCGGCAGCGTATTTGACGGGCTGTAGTCAGGGCCGTAGCAGTTTCTTTTTCGTGTCGGTGGTGTGCATTGCAGATTTCCGCCTTTGGAACCCAGGTTTCCTGTAATGGCACTCAAAATGGTCAGGGCTCGTGACAAATCAAAGGCATCGTTGGCCTGGCAGACGCCTCCCATGCCGGGGCCCACGCATGCGGTTTTGCTTTTCGCAAAACATATGGCTGCCTGTTTTATTTTTTCCGCAGGAATCCAGGTGATTTTTTCGCAGGCTTCAGGGGTGAAGGTGGAAGCGTGTTCTTTTAATCTGTCGAACCCGGTGGTCCATGTATCGACAAATGATTTGTCATACAGGTTGTTTTCGATGATCACATGGATAAAGGATAGCGCCAGGGCCACATCGGTTCCGGGTCTGATTTGAAGCCAGTGATCGGCTTTTCGGGCGTAATTGGTACCTCTGGGATCGATCACGATGAGTTTGGCGCCTTTCTTCAGGCCGGTGTTTATATCATGGAGATACAGGCCGGGCCATGAAGCCTCGGGGTTGTGGGCCCAGAGGAGAATGCATTTAGTTTCCGCATAGTCCGGGTCAACAATCGTGAAACCGCACGTGGCCGCACTTCCCACCACAATCGGCCCGCCGCTCATGTTGGAAGGCGCCATGAAATTGGGAGAGCCGAAGACCGAAAGAAACCGGTTTAAATAAGGGGCCATTCCCCGGGTGGTGCCGGAACCAAATACTACGGATTCCGCACCCCATTTTTCCCGGCTTTCAAGGAGCCGGGTGCTGATGATATCAAGTGCCTTATCCCATGAGACGGGTTCAAATGGACCGCTTTTTTTACCGTTAATTCTTGCAAGGGGTTGGGTGATCCGGTCCGGATGGTAAATAATTTCCATGCATGCCCGTCCCTTGGGACAGGTATAGCCATGGCTGAAGGGATGATCCTTGTCGCCTTTGATGCCTTCGATTTTACCATCTTTCACATCGATCAGCACACCGCATCTGGAATGACATTCAAAACAGATGCTTTTAATTGTTTTAACGTTCATTTTTTACCTCCGACCGGGTTTATTGTTTCAACAATAATCAATTATTGTTGAAACAATGTCAAACAATTATTTTGGTTTTTAATTTGATTCTTTCCGGCCATACTGATAAGGTCCACAGAAGACAGCGCATGCTCACAAACTTAGGAAGTGCAGGATAAAGGTATTGAAAAAATGGCAGAAGAAAAAAATCAGTCTGTGCAATATATCATAAACCACCTGTTGCAGCAATTATATCTGAACAAGATCGTTCCTGGCGAAAAACTGCCACCGTTTCGAAACCACGCAAAGGAATTGGGCGTTGATCCGTCATCCTTGCGAACCGCTCTAAAACAGATGGAATCCATGAATCTTCTTGAGATTAAAAGAAGCGACGGTGCCTATGTGAATGATTTCATGAAACATGCGGGCATTGATTTTCTAAGTCAGCTGTTTGCCATCTCCGAATCAGAAGACCCGGATCATGTGGTTGATGAATATCTTGTGGATGAGGTGTTTGCCTTCTGGAATATGGTTTTTCCGGAAATCATGTTTGTGGCCAGCAATCATTTTTCCGCCCTTGACATGAAAAAAATAATTGAGATCCTGGATAATCAGTTGGCACACGTGGATGATATTGAAATGTTGACAGAACTCGATATCGTTATGCAGGACATCGTAGGCGAGCTTTCCCATAACATGGTGGTGACCCTTTTGTTTAATTCCCTGAAAGCCATTCGCTACCGGATAACGGCCGTGTTTTACAGGGAGCTTGACCGGGAGAGCCGGATTCAGTTTTTGCAGATGAAAAAAAAGGGCCTGTGCCGTCAGATGAGCGGGAATCTGGATCTCAAATGGTCGTCAGAAGAGCACCGGAAGGCCCTTGAAACCTACCGCCAGAAAATTCGTCAATCCATGCTGGGGAAGGTGTTTCAGAAAGACATTGCCTGATCAGAAGTGAAAAGCGCAGCCAAATGACAAGTTGAATTGTCAACCAAAGGATTCCAATTGACTTTCCATCCTGTTGTCGAATATACTCCGCCTATTGCATTGATCCGCCCCATGTGTACCTTTGTTAATAAGGAAACCAACAGAAACAGCAAACGCATTCTTGATCATGCCCAAAAATTGTCGGAGATTTCCAGCCAACTGAATCTGATCATTCAGCGGTTTACTTTTTAATTCGATTTGTTGCCCATAATGTAACGCCCCCGGATCATGATCCGGTTTTATTCGGGTTTGATGCTGCTGCCCGTTTGATCTGGCAGCTGTTTCAACCGGGGGGCCTTATTTAATAAAAAATGAGAATTTTTATTTTTTTTGAGTTCCTTGATCTAAGTCAAGGAAAAACCATTCAAAAGGGGGTAAACCTTAATCAAACTTGAGGATTTGGCCAAAATGAAAATTTGCAGCATATAATCATTAACCCGAAAAATAAAAAAGGAGATCATCATGTTTTGTTATCAATGTGAACAAACGTCAAAAGGACAAGGTTGCGATAAAATAGGCGTATGCGGAAAAACCCCGGATGTCGCAGCTCTTCAGGATCTGTTGATTCATTCACTGAAAGGGTTGTCCCTGTATGCGGTTGAAGGTCGGAAAGTCGGCGTAAATGATAAAGACGTCAACCGGTTTACCTGCGAAGCGGTTTTTTCAACCCTTACAAATGTCAATTTCGATCCGACAAGATTCGTGAAACTGCTTGAAGCCTGCGAAGCAAAGAAAAATGCACTGAAGGAAAAAATCAAGGCAAAAGGCGGCAAGGCCGATTTCCCGGAAGGCCCGGATTGTTCGGTTAAAGGAAAAAGTGTGGATGCACTTGTTGCCGCCGGCGAAAAAGTGGGAATCAACTCAGATCCGTCTGAAAACGAAGATATCAAATCGCTTCGCCAGTTGATTATTTACGGGATTAAAGGCCTGGCAGCCTATGCGGATCATGCGGCTATTCTGGGACAGGAAGATGACAGCGTCTACCAGTATATTCATGAGGGGTTGGCAGCAACCCTGAATCCGAAGTTGAGCGTCGATGGCCTTGTCGGTCTGGCATTGAAATGTGGTGAAGTGAACCTGAAGGCCATGGAACTTCTGGATACGGCCAATACCGGGACATACGGTCACCCTGTGCCGACACCGGTTCCCCTGGGTGTGAAAAAAGGAAAGGCCATTCTGGTTTCCGGTCATGATTTGAAGGATCTGGAAGAAATTCTGAAACAGAGTGACGGCAAAGGCATCACTGTCTATACCCACGGTGAAATGCTGCCTTGCCACGGATATCCGGGACTCAAGAAATACAAGCATTTTTACGGCCATTATGGCACAGCCTGGCAGAATCAGGCCAAGGAATTTGACGCATTCCCCGGTGCGATTCTCATGACCACCAACTGTATTCAGAAACCCAAAGAAACCTATAAAGACCATATCTTCACCACAGGCCTTGTGGGATGGCCCGGAGTCAACCATATTGCCGGAAAGGATTTTTCAAAGGTTATTGAAAAAGCACTCTCCCTTCCCGGGTTTCCGGAAGACAAAGCCGGTAAATCGGTGTTGACCGGTTTTGCCAGAAATGCGGTATTGGGCGTGGCAGACAAGATTATAGCTGCAGTCAAAGGAAAAGCCCTTCGCCATTTCTTCCTGGTTGCCGGTTGTGACGGTGCCAAACCCGGCCGAAATTACTACACCGAGTTTGTGGAGAAAGTGCCCAAAGACTGTGTGGTTTTGACCCTTGCGTGCGGCAAATTCCGTTTCTTTGACAAAGATCTGGGAGATATCGGTGGCATTCCGCGACTTCTTGATATCGGCCAGTGTAACGATGCGCACTCTGCGATTCAGATTGCAGTTGCCCTTGCCAATGCATTTGAGTGCGGCGTGAACGATCTGCCGCTTTCCATGGTGCTTTCATGGTACGAACAGAAGGCATGCGTCATTCTTCTGTCACTTCTGCATCTGGGGATTAAAGATATCCGTCTTGGGCCCTCACTTCCGGCCTTTATCTCACCCAATGTGTTGAACGTGCTGGTTGAAAATTTCGCCATTAAACCGATTTCAACACCAGATGAAGATTTGAAGGCAATTTTGGGATAAGTAAATACAGGTGGCAGGAATTTTAAAAAACCTGCCACCTGTTGTTAAAAAGAAACAGGAGGCCATATTATGAAATGCCCGGGACAAGACAGCAGATACTGGTTACAGAGTTCGATATTTGAATCCATATGTCCGAAATGCGGGGCAACCGTTGAATTTTTCAAGGATGATCCTGCAAGAAAGTGCAGCAAGTGTGGGCACAGATTCCTGAATCCGAAGATGGATTTCGGATGTGCATCCTACTGCGAACATGCAGAGGCATGCATCGGGAGCCTCCCCCCTGAGCTGATTGCCCAGAAGCATGACCTATTAAAGGACCGGGTGGCCATTGAAATGAAAAGGTATTTTAAATCTGATTTCAGAAGAATCAGCCATGCCATGAGGGTTGCCCGGTATGCCGAGGCCATTGGAAAAGAAGAGGGCGGAAATTTATCGGTCGTGCTGTCCGCTGCCTATCTGCATGACATCGGGATTCATGAAGCGGAAAAAAAATACAACAGCACGGCAGCGGAATATCAGGAACAGGAAGGGCCGCTTATTGCCCGGTCCATTCTTGAAAAATTAGGTGCGCCCGGTGAGATGATCGAGGAGATTTGTGATATCGTGGGGCACCATCATCATCCGCGAGAAGAAGACACCGTCAATTTCAAGGCAGTCTATGACGCGGATCTGATCGCGAATATCGAAGACAATCACAAGGATTCTCCCATAGATGGGGAGAAACTTGAAAAAATAATAAAGAAGTCATTTTTAACTGTATCCGGCGGCAACACAGCACGAGAAGCCCTTTTAAAGAGCGGGAAATAATTCAACGGCGGTAAGAGAGGTCACACATGAAAGTTAAACGGAAGATAATAAAAATAGATGAAGAATTGTGCACAGGTTGCGGTGAATGCGTTATCGCATGCGCAGAAGGTGCAATAGCGATAATTGATGGAAAGGCGAAAGTCATATCCGATAATCTGTGCGATGGTCTGGGCGCCTGCCTGGGTGAGTGTCCGGAAGGGGCGCTTGAAATCATCGAGCGTGAGGCAGATGAGTTTGATGAAACGGCTGTTGAAGTGCATCTTGAGGCACAGAAAAAAAATGAAGAAGACGCTCCCAAAATGGCTTGCGGATGCTCGTCTACCCATATTCAGAGCTTTGCGCCACAATCTCCCTGCCAGAAAGCCAATCAGCCGGCGGCCATTGAGAGCGGCAAATCGGAACTCCGCCATTGGCCGGTCCAGATCAAACTCGTGCCCGCAACTGCCCCTTTTTTGAAAGGTGCCGAACTCCTGGTGGCAGCGGATTGTGTGCCTGTGGCATATCCATCCTTTCACACAGACTTTCTGAAAGGAAAGGCCATTATGATGGGATGCCCCAAGTTTGATGGTGCCGAAGAGTACATCCAGAAATTTACAGACGTATTTACTACGGCTGATATTAAAAAAATTACCTGTGCAATCATGGAAGTTCCCTGTTGTTCAGGCATGAAAACCATTATTTTGAAGGCTTTGGAAAAGTCAGGAAAAAACATTCCGGTTGAATTTGTCACCATTGGCGCACAAGGGGGCATCAAGTAGTCATGGAATGGGAGAAAGAGGCTGAAAAAGCCGTTAAACAGGTTCCTTTTTTTGTGAGAAAGAAAGTCAAAAGCCGGGTGGAGGAAGAGGCTCAAAAAGAAGGCAAGAACCGGATCACCCTAAAAGAGGTCGAGGCCACCCGGAAACGGTTTCTCTCCAACATGGATTCGGAAATAAAGGGGTATCAGCTGGATGCCTGTTTCGGACCCGGCGGATGCCCCAACCGGACCCTTGAAAGTGAACGGTTGACTGAAAAACTGGAAATGGTTTTAAAGGAGGCGGATATTGCCGGTTTTTTGAGGACGCAGGTAAAAGGCCCCTTAAAATATCACCATGAATTCCGGGTGACGGTATCGGAATGCCCCAATGCCTGCTCCCAGCCCCAGATCAAGGATGTGGGGATTATCGGTGCCAGACGTCCGTTTGTGACGGAGAATGACTGCACGTTTTGCGAAGCATGTACGGCGTGTTGTGATGAAAGCGCCATTGACCTTCAGGATGACGGTCCTGTCCTTTTGATGGATCGATGCGTCATGTGCGGCAAGTGCATTGACGCATGCCCGGAAAAGGTGATCGGGGAACAGGAGAAGGGGTATCGGATTCAACTGGGCGGTAAACTGGGAAGGCATCCCATGCTTGCCAGGGAACTTGGACGGTTGTTCAGCCAAGCGGAGACGGTCGATATGGTCAGAAAATGCTTGCAATACTACAAGGAAAAAAGTACAGGCGGAAAACGGTTTGCCGAAATACTGGCTGAAAATGACGATGAGTTTATCCGATTACTGAAAGGTTAAATGACGAAAGAAGAAAATAAAGGCGATATCCGATGGCCGCCCCTTTTTTCCGGTACGCTTGTTAAACGATACAAGCGGTTTCTTGCGGATATCCTCCTCGATAATGGTGACGCCGTCACCGCCCATTGCCCCAATTCGGGTTCCATGAAATCGTGTTCGCTTCCCGGCCAGAAGGTCTATGCGTCTTTTCACGATAATCCCAAACGAAAACTGAAATATACCTGGGAACTGATTGAGATGCCCACATCTCTTGTGGGCGTGAATACGAACATCCCCAACAGGCTTGTCAAAACCGCCATTGAGAACAGCAAAATAAAACAACTGAAAGGGTATGACACGATCACACCCGAAGTGAAAGTGAACACCCATTCCCGCCTTGATCTGTATCTTCAGAAGAAAAACGGTTCGTCCTGTTATGTTGAGGTCAAAAACTGCACGCTGATCGAAGATGGCCGGGCCTCTTTTCCGGATGCGGTTACAACAAGAGGGTTTAAACATCTGGTGGAACTTCAGATGCTCGTGAAGGCCGGTCACCGGTCTGTCATGTTTTTTCTGATCCAGCGGATGGATGCCCGTGAATTCAGTCCGGCCGACCACATCGATCCCGATTACGGGCGTGAGCTTCGAAAGGCCCATAAAAAGGGCGTTGAAATTTGTGTGTATGATGTGGATATCAACCTGAAACGGATCGCCATCCAAGGGGAAGTTCCTTTTTCTCTGTAATCGGCCAATCTGTCAACCGGATATTTTTATTGACAATTTCCTGCCACATTGTGGTATAAGTGGCATGCTTTTATTTAAAGGCTTCAGGATGAAGAATCGTGTCGCCATTGAAGGCAATGGATCGGTAATGGTTTATAATTTATCCCATCTTATAAAAAAAGGTTGGGCGAAGACATCTGGAGTTCACAGACACATGGGCAAAAAAAGTTTCAAAGTCAAAAAAACCTATCAGGAAATCAACAGCAGAATAAAAGCCGGACAGGCAGTCGTCGTCACTGCTGAAGAAATGATTGATATCGTAAAAGATGAAGGGCCGGTTGAAGCTGCCCATCAGGTGGATGTGGTTACCACAGGCACGTTTGCCCCCATGTGTTCGTCAGGTGCATTTATCAACTTCGGTCATTCCCAGCCAGGCATCAAGGCTGCAAAAGTCTGGATCAATAATGTACCGGCCTACACGGGTATTGCCGCCGTAGATTGCTATGTCGGGGCCACGGAACCGTGCGATGATGACCCCTTGAACAAGGTATGGCCCGGTGATTTCAATTATGGCGGCGGTCATGTGATTGAAGATCTGGTGGCAGGGAAAAAGGTCTACCTGAAAGCCACGGCTTACGGCACGTCCTGCTATCCGTCCAAAGAAACTGAAAAACAACTCGATCTTGCCTCGCTTCCCCAGGCAACACTTTGCAATCCCCGGAACGGGTATCAGAATTATAATTGTGCCGTGAACATGACCAAAAAAACCGTCTACACCTATATGGGCACCTTAAAGCCAAAAGCCGGAAATGCAAACTACTGCAGTGCCGGGCAATTGAGCCCGCTTTTCAACGACCCTTATTATAAAACCATCGGCCTGGGTACGCGTATATTCCTGGGCGGCGGTGTGGGATATGTGACCTGGCACGGTACCCAGCATAAACCCCATGCCGAGAGAACTGAAAAGGGCATCCCCCTGACACCTGCGGGTACACTCTGGGTCATGGGTGATTTAAAACAAATGTCATCCAGATGGCTTGTGGGCATGAGCATTCAGGGCTACGGGTGCAGCCTGGCCGTCGGCCTTGGCATTCCCATTCCCATTTTAAATGAAGACATGGCCATGCACACGGGAATCTCTGATGAAGATATATTCACCCAGATCATCGACTATGGCGAAGACTACCCCAATGGCATATCAAAAAGCCTGGGTCAGGTGAGCTATGCTGAATTGAAAAGCGGCACCATCAGACTCGATGGAAAAGACATCCCAACCGTCCCTTTATCCAGCATGGTCCGTGCAAGGGAAATTGCAGATACCTTAAAGGAATGGATCCAGAGTGGGAAATTTACCCTGGGTGAGCCCCAGTTTACCTTGCCGTCGGTTTGATTATAATGCCTCCATTACGTATTTGTTACCAGACCATTGAGTTCGGGGACGTGGACATTCATGTCCGGACCTTGCGAGACCGACAGCAATTTCTGGATGTGGATGGTGTTGCCGAAAAACTGGGCATATCCTCGGCCGCATGGCCCATATTTGGGGTTATCTGGGATTCGGGCGAGGTTTTGGCCCATCTCATGATCGATTATGATGTTGCAGGTAAGCGGATCCTGGAGTTGGGTTGTGGAATCGGATTGGCGAGCCTGGTCCTGAATAACCGGTTAGCGGACATTACGGCCACAGACTATCACCCGGAGGCTGAGAATTTTCTTCTGGAAAACGTCAGGCTGAATCAAGGGAAAGCCATCCCCTTTGTCCGCACAGGCTGGGATGACAACAATTGCAGTTTGAGCGACTTTGATCTCATTATCGGCAGCGATGTATTGTATGAGAGCAATCATGTAAATATGTTGGCAGGGTTTATTGACCTGCATGCCAAACCCCATTGTGAAGTCGTACTGGTCGATCCGGGGCGTGGCCAGCATGCCCGGTTCAGCAAAAAAATGGTGAATCTGGGGTACTCCCACAGCCAGCGCAAGCCGATAAATGTGGATTATTTAACCCAACCGTTCGGCGGGCAGATCCTTTGTTATGCCCGTTAGCGTCTTGGCGGACAAATTGTAAAAAAAAATTCCTCTTTTTACCGGGTTTTTGCAGTTAACATATCTTATTTGACAACATATCGGCATTCCTGTATTTTAAGACCATGTATCCGCGGGAATTCAACCTTTATGCAGTTCTTGATTCTGAAACCACATTTGGTTTTTAAATCCCATCAATTACCAAAAAAAGGAGAACACAATGAAGATGTCTTTTACCAAAATTCAGGCCGCTTTGTTTGTCATATTTTTCTTTGCCTCAGGTTGGGCTTTTGCGGCAGGGGAACTTGTCTGGCAGGCGCCATTTGGTGTTGACGGATACACATGGTCCACACCGGTTGTGGTGGACAATTATGTTTTTTTGCAGGATCAGGAAGGGGGGATCGGCTGCTATGAAACATCCGATGGGTCAAAGGTCTGGTATAAAAGTTTTGGCATGACCATCAGTGTCACGTCTCCGGTTTTTAAAGGCGGAAAACTGTATGTATTTGCAGCAAGCAATCTTTACTGCATTGATCCTGAAGACGGCTCGATTCTGGGCCAGTTTTCAGCAGACAACGGTATCAATTCCCAGGCGCCGGCAGTGTCAGATGATTTGATTTTCTTTTCGACTTATTCCACATTGTATGCGGTCAATCTGGCTGACCTGACAGAGGCGTGGCGTGTCACCGTGGGCAGCACAGCCAATATCATTGTTGACGACAATATCATATATGCCCTTGCCGATAAACTGTATGCACTTAATCCTGCGGATGGAAGCGTGTACTGGCAGGAGGGACCGACGTTGGGAGACGGATTCTATATCGGCGCCTTGAAAGATGATTATCTGGTGTGTTTTACCACCATGGATTCTGCAACCGCCAAAAGCAACCTGGTCAATTATCAGTTGAATGCAACCAGAATCTTGTCCCCGACCATGACCTGGAGTGCTGAATTTTTAAATAGTGCGGATAATTCCCCGCCGGCCATTTGCAACACAAACGTTTATGCCACATCACGGGAAGGTGTTCTTCGTGCATATGCTTTAGCAGGTGATGGAACCCCCATATGGGAAAGGACAGTGAGATCGAGTGGTATGGCAAGCGCTCTGCCCATAGCCCTTGACGGAAAGGTTTTCATTCAGGAGGAGAATGCAGGCACCTATTCCCTGGTCTGCCTTAACAGTACCACAGGAACGGTTGTCTGGCAGACGAGCGCTGCAGGCATGGGTGTTTCCTGGTCCCAGCCGGTTCTGAAGGACAATGCCGTTTATCTGGCAACCGATCATGAAAACGGACTGTTCGCGTTTGATGCCGGTACGGTGAACGGCAACTGGTATATGATGAAACACAATCCTGCCTTGACAGGTTACAATAATGGTTATGAACCGGAAATCGGTTCATCAACAGATGACAGCAGCGATGATGCGTCTGATTCTTCTGACGAAAAAAAGGGTGAAGATGACGGTGGCGGTGGTGGATGTTTCATTCGATCGCTTTTTATGAAATAAAAAACATATAAAGATAGTCACAAACCATTTGAACCTGACCGGTAACGGTTTCCGGTCAGGTTCGGATTTCAGCACCTGCGCCAACATACCTGCCTTTTTCCCTACTTTTTTTGTCAGACGAACAAGCGTTCGTTTTTTTAAATTGACTTTCCATCCCTTCATTCGTATGAAATTGACCTGGATAATCTGTATGTTTACGCGTTGAAACCTAAAAAGGTTGAAAAGAGGTATCATGAAAATACTGGTTGCAAATCGGGGGGAAATTGCGCTGCGGATCATGCGTGCGGCCGCAGAAATGAGCATAGAGACAACAGGCGTGTATTCAGAGGATGATGCAGGCTCCCTGCACCGGTTGAGGGCGGATCATGCCTGTCCGCTGGAGGGGCGGGGGGCGTTGGCCTATCTCGATTCAGACCAGATGATAGACGTCGCTCTGAAGAACGGCTGTGATGCTATTCATCCCGGCTATGGATTTCTAAGCGAAAATGTGACCTTTGCAGAAAAATGTCATGAAAGGGGGATCACCTTTATCGGGCCTTCTGTCGACACATTGGCCAAACTGGGAGACAAGGCAAAGGCAAGGTCCCTTGCCGTGGAATGTGGTGTCCCGATTTTAAAAGGTACAAATGGGGCCGTAGATCTTGACGGCGCAGGGGCGTTTTTTGCTTCCCTTCCGGACAGGCATTCGGTCATGATCAAGGCCGTCTCTGGTGGCGGCGGACGCGGTATGCGTATTGTGGACAAAATGGATGCGCTTGAGGACGCATTTAACCGGTGCCAGTCTGAAGCCCTTCAGGCGTTTGGAAATAATGCGCTTTATCTTGAAGAGTATTTAAAGAAAATCCGTCATATAGAAGTGCAGATTGTGGGTGATGGCAAAGGGAATGTGAGGCATCTGGGCGAGAGAGAGTGCAGTATTCAAAGGCAGCATCAGAAACTGATAGAGATTGCTCCAAGCCCTTCACTTTCAAGGCTTTTGCGCGAAAAAATATGCGGGGATGCGGTTCGGATGGCTTCGGCATTGCACTATAAAAATTTAGGTACCTTTGAATTTCTGGTTTCCTCTGATTTTGAAGGAGACAGCACTTCGTATGCGTTTATTGAAGCCAACCCGAGATTGCAGGTCGAACATACCATCACTGAGGAAGTCATGGATGTGGATCTGGTAAAGTGCCAGATAAATATCGCAAGGGGTAAATCTTTAGCGGAACTGGGGTTGGATCTTTCCGTTGAAATCAAGCCACAAGGCTATGCCATTGAAGTTCGCATCAATATGGAGACCATGGATGACAATGGATATGCCATCCCTGTCTCAGGGAGACTGAAAGCGTTTGAAGTGCCATCCGGAAGAGGGGTTCGTGTGGATACGTTCGGATATTCGGGATATCAGGTCAGCCCGTATTATGATTCCCTGCTGGCCAAGCTCATTTGTCATTCCCGATCGGAACAGTTTGCAGATGTCTTGAAACGCACATACAGGGCGCTTTGTGAATTCAGAATTGAAGGGATTCCCACCAATATCCCCTTTCTCCAGAATATTCTCACCCATCCGGATTTTTCCGCCCAGAAGATTCATACGGTGTTTGTGGATGATCACTTAAAGGTGTTAACACCAGATGCATCCGCACCGCATCAGTCGCTTTTTTATAATGAAAAGACGCGTCAAGTGACAAAGCCGGATGCCAATGATCCGCTGGCCGTACTTGATTATGGCAAAACATCGGACACTGCCGCTACCGGTTTTGAAGGTGGGCAAGAATACGGGGATATACTCCCGTCTCATATGGAAAACAAAGATGATCCGGGTGTATTGAAAGCCGCCATGCAAGGCGTCATTGTCAGTATCGATGTGAAAAACGGGGATAGCGTAAAGACAGGTCAGCAGGTGATTGTCATGAATGCCATGAAAATGGAGCATGTGATCAAGGCAAAATCAAATGGCGTGATCAAAGGGATTGTCGTTTCTGAAGGGGACATTGTCATGCCGGGCCAGCCCATGGTTTACCTGGAGATAAACGCCTCTTTGAAAGAAGCGGAAGCAAGTTCTGATCGTATTGACCTCACTATGATCCGTGCGGATTTGAAGGAAGTAGAAGATAGACATGATATTCTGCTGGATGCGGCAAGGCCTGAGGCCGTAGAAAAAAGACGGAAGCTCGGTTTGCGAACGGCAAGGGAGAATATAGAAGACCTTTGCGATGAAGGCTCTTTTATAGAGTATGGCGGATTGATAGTGGCTGCCAGAAGAAGAACACAAGCCATGGAAGAGCTTATCCGGAAAACACCGGCTGATGGTCTGGTTACCGGGCTCGGTCAGGTGAACCGGTCATATTTCAATGACGAAAAGTCCCGCTGTCTTGTCATGTCCTATGATTATACGGTGCTTGCCGGCACACAGGGCATGAATAATCATGATAAAAAAGACCGCATGTTTGAGCTTGCAGAAAAACACCGGATTCCTCTGGTGATATTTGCAGAAGGAGGGGGCGGTCGTCCGGGCGACACGGATATGAATGTTGTGGCCGGTCTCAATGTGATGGCGTTTCACCTGTATGCAAAATTAAGCGGACTGGTGCCTTTGGTGGGCATCTGCACGGGAAGATGTTTTGCCGGAAACGCGGCCCTGCTGGGGTGCAGCGATGTGGTGATCGCAACCAGGCAGTCGAGTATCGGCATGGGGGGCCCTGCCATGATTGAAGGCGGTGGTTTGGGAATTGTGAAGCCTGATGAGGTTGGCCCCATGCAGATTCAGGTCAAAAACGGTGTGGTGGATATCCTTGTAGCAGACGATGTGGAGGCTGTTTCGGTGGCCAAAAACTATTTATCCTATTTCCAGGGAGCATTAGATACCTGGGAAAGCTCCGACCAGCGGCTGCTCCGGCATATCATTCCGGAAAACCGGCTTCGCGTGTATGACATTCGGGAAGTCATCGAAACCCTGGCTGATACAGGGTCGGTTCTTGAGCTCAGGCAGTATTTCGGTCCGGGCATGGTCACGGCATTCATGAGAATAGAAGGAAAACCGTTTGGAGTGATTGCCAACAACCCCAAATATCTTTCAGGGGCCATTGACAGTCCTGCAGCAGACAAGGCCGCCCGGTTCATGCAGCTATGCGATACATTTGATATTCCTGTCCTGTTTTTGTGCGATACCCCCGGAATCATGGTTGGCCCGGAAATAGAGAAGACCGCGCTCGTTCGCCATTGCTGCCGGTTATTCGTAAACGGGGCCAATTTAACGGTTCCTTTTTTTACGATTGTTATAAGGAAAGCATATGGCCTGGGCGCAATGGCCATGATGGGCGGCAGTTCCAAACGCCCGGCATTTACCGTATCCTGGCCTACGGGAGAATTCGGCGGTATGGGCCTTGAAGGCGCCGTAAAACTGGGATTCAGAAAACAGCTGGAAGCCATCGAAGACCCCAAAGCCCGGAAGGAGATGTTTGAGGGAATGGTGAAAATGGCCTATGAATATGGGAAGGCGCTCAATACCGCCTCCTATTTTGAAATCGATGATGTGATAGACCCTGCTGAATCCAGACGATGGATCATGAGCGGGTTGCGGTCACTGCCTTCACCGCCTGCGCGAACGCATAAGAAAAGACCATTTATCGATACCTGGTAGGTGACATGAATGTTGTTCCCTTGTGCCTCCCGGAAAACAGAGGCACAAGGGGCGGGGGAGGAGTACTTCTGGGCTTAAGACAAAAAATGAACCTGCAACCCGTGGATTCAAGAAATTTTAAACCTTTTCGAAAAGGAAACTTGAAACTGGAAACAAGAAACTTGATTTGCGCGGAATTCTGTCATTTTAATTTGAATGATCCGTTAAATACTGGCTCACGTTTTCGTATTCGGGCATGTCGTCAACCCATTTCCATGTTTCGCCTTCATTGTCCGTGTTTACCTGGTCAAATTCTATCTTGGCCGGGTGATTCTTGTCGATGACGATCGTGTTTTCCGAAGGCACCATAACAGGAAGAAGGTGAGGGAAATCTGAAGCAGAGATGCTCATGCGGATACGGTGCCCTTTTTTGAACATGTTTGATGTGGGCCACAATTCCACCACGTACTGATATAATTCGCCATCTTTTATCAACTTCGGTTCGCGATCCGGTCGGCCATAGAACGGATCAAAAGGCGTGTATTCCGGATCAATGGCATGTTCTTTTGCGTTGGGGCTTTCATCAGGATCATATGGCCGGTGCGATGATCGCAGCCATCCGGAAGTAATATTTTTTGCCCGTCCATAGGGGTAGACATCGTTCAATTCAATGACCCACTGAACTTCCTTCTGGTCCATGAGCAATTCAATGAAACTGTTGTCATCGTTCAAGGGGATCTGGATCATGGTATCATACACATTTGTTTCTATTTTATCGATATACGCGTGGGACACAGGCTGCTTGAAGGTTGATTTCGCCCAGAAGGTGAGCGTGAGCGGGCCTGTAATTTCAACATCCTCATCAAGCTTGTCCGTTGTAAATGTCAGACAGGCGATTTCATCCAGCCGTTCATCCTCCCATGGCATCAGGTAATCGATGTTGGCATTTGAGAAAAATTTGGTGAATTGGGAAATCATTGAAATACCACCGGCGAGCCACCGTTGCGTCGATCGGGAGGTTACGCCATGCAGTTCTGCCGGATTGTGTATGAGCAACGGATTGTTGTTTTTAAAATCACGCGTGGCTGTCTCTTCTACCAGTCTGTAATTTTTCCTGCTGTTGAAAAACGAGAACCAGTCCATCCAGTTTACCGGTGCTTTTCTTTTGGAGAGGTAAAGGGCTTTTTTCTCCGTCCGGGACGATGGCAGCGGCCATTCTTTTTCAAGCCGCCACTGATCTTTTCCCATGACATAAATGAGCACCGGGAACTCGACCATAAAGGGGTCTTCGATGCCCTTTATCTTCCAGTCAAACCAGCGGGCCTGAACCTCGTTGGTCAACATGGACAGCGCCGTTACACCAAGCCCGGAAGCCGCCTCGATATGATACCAGGGCCCCATGACCAGGGCTTTGTCTTCCCCATCATGATTTTTAAGGGCATACTGGTAATTGTTCAGTGTCCCCCTGGTAAAAATATCGAACCAGCCACCCATGGTGAATACGGGCAATCTGGCGGGAAAAATTTTGTCCGAACCGAAACAGGTTCGCCCTGCCGGGTTTTTGTCCGGCCAGTATATCATGGGGGATCTTTCATCATAGAATGGTCCGTCAACCAGCTTGCCTGAATCCGTAAACCATGCCAAATGGGTTGGAATCTGATTCCAGCTGGCCATCCAGTTTTGACCGGCTTCCTTCAGGACATCTGTCTCCGGATCTTCCCAGGTGCCGTCGATATCGGCGTTCTCTCCACCCAGCCACAGGGTCGATGGAAGGAGGGCAAGCCCATCCACAACGCCCATCCACATGGGAATGAAAGCCATGTCGAGATTTCCGCCATGCCATACAATATCCCGGTATGCGTCACTCATGGTGGCCATGGGAAACATTGCCTTCAGATGCACCGGTTCTCCGGTTTGCTCGTCCACTTCAATCTGTCCTGCAGCCATCATCTGGGCAATGGCCATATAAGACCCTCCCAGCAACCCGACCTTGCCATCAGACCATTCGTGACTGGGTATCCATGAATCGATAACAAAAGCCACATCCGTATGTTCCTCCGGCCCGAATGAAATCCATTCCCCTTCGGCTGTTCCGGTGCCTCGCGTGTCCACGGCAAGGATATTATAGCCATGGGGGAAGAGGGTCAGCCCCTGCATGATGCAGAGTTCTCTTCTGTAGGGTGTGGAAATGACAATGGTGGGGTATTTTCCGTCTCCTTGATGCTTGATCAGGGTGCCCCACAGGTCAACCGGATCGAGTCCCTGAATTTCCGGTACGGCAATTCTTAAATTAAACTGGACAATGGCGTCTTTATACCCCTTGGCATTGATGGCCTGCATGATCTGGCCCTGCTCTGTTTCGGTGAGCTGAGCGGCCATAAGGGGCCGGGAAAAACAGATCAGAATGAAAACAATCCCTGTCAGATAAAAAAAACGTCTCATATTTTTTTCTCCTGATAATAAATTGTACGATATAATCGAAGGCTGTTCTATCAAAGCAAATTTTTTCTCATAGAACAACCTGTTTTTTTAAAATTTTTATCAGGGATATATGGAAATGGCTCCGGATGCTTTCATCAAAGCCTCATGAAGGTACAGGTATGAATTGCCCTGTGTTATCTCATTGGTTTCGTTAATTTCAAGAAAGCGTTTTCGAGCTTCGGACAGGTGCGTGTTATCCCCCAGTCTTTTTCCGATTTCAAAATGGGTAAGGGCTTTTTCAAATGTTGCCTCAAGTTTTTCAGCGCAAAGAATGCTTTTCAACCACCATTTTTTTGCCTTTTTTTCTTTCCCTTTCAGAAAATAATAGGTTCCCGACATCCGGTATATCTGGGGCGTGCCGCCTTTAAAAATGGCGTTTGTTTTCAGGGCATCCCTGAGTGCGGCAGCAACTTTTTTGGCCGTTACCGGTTCTGCTGCGATATCTGTTCCCGTTTCCCAGGCCAGGAGGTAGCCTTTGGCAAGGGCGTTTTTAAACAGGGAAACCATGGGGCCGTTTAATTTATGGTTCGTAATCATTTGCCGGGTCTCCTCAAGAACGGAAATCCCTTTTTTAAAGTCTCCTTTATACAGATAACATTTCCCCAGATCGGTATAGGCCTGCGCACCGTCATACAGATCCGGAATGTCCTTCAATAACTGAACTGCCGAAGAGAGTGTCAGTATGGCCTGATCCAGGTTCCCGTAATAGACCAGGTTTAGCCCCATGCCATGCAGTCCCCATCCCTGCAGCAGAAGATCACCGCTTTCTTTCCCGATCTGGTAGACCTGTTTGGACAATGCCATGCTTGTCTTGAAATGACTCATGAAATTATGCAAAAAAGCGGTCCATATGGTGGCATTCCCCCATTTTCGAGAGTCTCCGGCTTGCCAGTAGGCATTTGCGCAATGCTCATAAAGGGAAATGGCCTCCTTCCACGCTGCCTTGAATTCACGGTGAACCGAAACGCCCAGATAGCCCAGTCCTAAAATGATCGGGTTATCGGCCTCTTTAGACAACTGAAGCGCTTTTTCAGAATAGAATCCCGCCATCCTGAACATACCCAGCGTATTCAGGATCAGTCCCACCCCCATGGCGCCTCTGGCGATGCCTGACAGGGATTTTTTCCGTTCGGCATGGTTGAGGCCGGTAATGACATTTAAAAGAAGTCTTTCCCGGTTCATGAAGTAATCGATCCATCCCATGATTTCATATATCCGGAATGTTTCCTGGGTTTCCTGATCCGTATCGTCACTGGAAAGATTGCTTGCGACAAAAGAAAACAACCGGTGAAGGATCTGTACGACAACTTGTTTGAAGATGGCGCTCCGGATTGTCCAGCGTGTCGATGGCACCGGATGAGACAAGAGAGACAAGGCCTTCTGAAAACAATTGATCGCATTCTGGTGATCACCATGATGAAAGAATGCTTCTCCCATTTTTCGTTCAAGAGCCGCTCTCTGTAAGGGGTCCCATTTTTTGCCGAAGACCTTTTCATAGGCGATCATGGCTTTTTTATAGTGCTCAAGCGCTTCCCGGTCATCTGCGATCTCTTCGGCCTTGTTGCCTGCTTTAAAGAGATAGTCTTTGGCTTTTTTCCAGTCTTCTGCATGGGCAAAATGGTAGGCGAGCTTACTATAGAATTCCTCGATCCGGTCCGGAAATATGGATTCAATGGCATCTGCCACTTTCTGGTGCAGATCTTTTCTCTGGGTTTTCAGGATGCTTTCATACGCGGCCTCCTGGGTCAGCGCATGCTGGAATATATATTCCAGAGCGGTTGTCGCAAAATCATTTTTTCTGATAAAATCAATTTCCTGCAGTTTGAAAATTTTTGCATCAAGCGTATCACTGTCGCAGATGGTCTCAAGTATGCTGTAGAGAAAATGTCGCCCGATAATAGAGGCGATTTTCAGAATATGCCGCTCATCTTCTTCAAGCCGGTCAATGCGGTCGGTGATGAGCCCCCTCAAGGTCCCTGGAATCTCCACTTTTTCAGCATCGGTTTTGATCTGCCAGCGGTTTCCGGTTTTACTTCTTGCAATCACTTTTTTATCGATCAGTGACCTCAGGATCTCTTCTACAAAAAAAGGATTCCCTTCTGATTTCCGGTAAATAATTGAGAACAGTCGCTCCGGAATGTTGTCTATTTTCAGAAGGTTTTTAATCAACTGGCGCACGCCTTCAGGGTCGAGTGTCGAAAGGGTTATGTCGGTCAGATGCCCGGGATATGTCTTGGCGATGATATCCGTGAGGTTTTTGGACGGCGAGGCATGCTCATTCCTGCCAACCGTAATGATGATCAGAGGCACTTCCGTCACCAGGGGAAGAAGATGGCAAATCATCTTCAAAGATGCGCTATCCAGCCAGTGGGTATCTTCAAAAACCAGAACAAGCGGTTTTTTTTGAGCCATTTTTTCAATAAAATGGTAGACGGAGCGGAAGATCTGATGGCCGATGGCTTCTCCATCCAGAAATTTGATACGCTCCAAAAGCCTTCCCCGGATTTCAAGATTGAGGAGGTTTGCGATATAGGGGAGGATATCCGTATGGCGGTCAGGCAAAAAAAGGATAATTTTTTTGGAAAGCTTTTTAAGGGCAATGGCATCTGTATCTTCAGGGTCTATATCTGCTGACCGTTTGATGATCTCGATGAAGGGGCCATAGCTGGTTGAATGGCCATATGGCAAGGATTTCCCTTCGAGCCAGTTGAGGTCCATGTCTTTTAAATACGATTTGACTTCCGCAAGAAGTCTTGATTTCCCGATACCCGCATCTCCTGAAACCGACAGAATCGCGCCTTTTTTTGACCTTATATGTTTTTCCAGCGTCTCTTTAAACAGATGAAACGGTTGATTCCTTCCCACCAGAGATGCGTGAAGCATTTTTGTTTTTAAACTGATTTCCGGTGTTTTCCGGGGAAAAAGTGTTTTATAGATTTCGATTGCGTGGCTTTTGCCTTTGACCTTCACCGGTTTCATCCGCTTGAAGATAAAATTCCGGTTCGCCTGCCTGAATGTTGTCGCACCGACAATGATTTCGCCATCTTTTGCAACACTGGTCAGTCGGGAAGCGGTGTTTACCGTATCTCCGGTCACATCGATAACGCCTTTTCGGATCGTTTCCGTAACTACAAGGCCTGTGTTGATGCCTGTATGCATGGAAAGGGGGCGTCCGATTTTGTCTGCCCATGGGGTGGCGCTTTCCTGAATCACCTGGTGAATTTCCCTGGCAGTCTTGATGGCTCTGACAGGATCATCTGCATGGGAAACAGGGGAACCAAAAACAATCATTGCCGCGTCTCCCAGATATTTGACAATGGTGCCCTGATATTTCGTAACCACGTCACTGATTTTTTTGAAGACATGTGCCATGAGTTGATTGATGTCTTCCGGATCGAGCTTTTCAGATATGCTTGTATATCCGGTGATGTCAGTGAAAAGGACCGTGACCACTTTTCGTTCAGGGGTTTTGAGAGCAAATATCAGGTCACTGGTGGCGTGGGTCTTTATGGATTGACCGCACTCGCCGCAAAATTTAAATGGGGCGGGATTTTTATTGCCGCAGGTTTTGCAGACAATGACTGGTTCTTGTTCTGGGGTAGGGTAATGCATTTCATGTTTCATGTGTTCATGCGTGTGGACGGAAAAAGTCATAAGCTGCATTTCCGAACCATATGTATCAATTTTGGATAATAATTTCTATTTCGAGCAACGCCGGTTGAATCCTGAGTGTACGCAGGGAATACATATTGCAAATCATATGTTGTGTCAAAGGATAAAGTGGCAAATGACTCAATATTTTGTATTCTTTTATACAAGTTATTAATCTGACTGGCAATTTGAATTCATTATAGATAATATAATTTTTTTGGTTTCACCATCGGTTGATTTCAATTTGAAATGAGCCTGCCCGGATGTGTTTTCCGCCTGAAAATGAGGATTGAGGAAAAAAGCCGCGGTCCTGATAGGCCAGTTTCAGAATAATATCCTGGCCTGTGATTTCAAAAGGGAAACAGGACAAGCCGGTTTTAAACAGGAATTCGTCACAGGTGTTTTTTCGGGTTGAAAACGCGTACTCAATCTCGTTTCTAAATTGCCACCGCCTGTTATCGTCAAAGGAAATAAGCGTTTCAATCCTGAATGGCAGAAGGATTGCCGCATCTGGCCCGGTATCCCTGTCTTTGGAAAGCGCGTTTTTTGATCTTCCCCCCGCAAGTTCAGCCCCACCGGAAATATACAGATAACGATCATGATCCGGTGCAGACCAGATGGAAAGAAGTCCTTCAATTCCCGCATAGGTGCCATACCCGCTTTTTTCCTCGCCTGAACCGTATATATCAAGAAGGGTCAACCCAAGACCAAAATTCCCCGCAGGTTCATAGAACGAGGGGACCCGATTCAAGCGATCCCTGAATTTTCTTAATTGCAGTGCCGTGAATGTGAATGCCGCCGGTCTGAATCGGTTTTCCTCGACCATGAGTGACATGGAAAAAAAATCTATACTGCTGCTCCGCTGCATGGAAAGGTTTGATCGAGACCCCATCGGTTGACGATGAAGCGCACCTTCAAGCATGATAACAGGCTCTGTGTCTGAACGCCAGGCATCGTAGAATCCGGCGCCAGCCGAAAACCGGTAATGGCCTGTGTGTGAGGTGCCTTTTCCCCTGGCCTTTTTTTCAAGGCCTGAAAAATAGTCTTCCATCTGTTGATCCGCATCAACGGCGATATCGTCAATCTGTTTTTCAGATGGGCCCAAAATCTCCTGCTGCATCCGTCTTGCTTCAGCTGTGACACTGCTGGTGTAATTTTCACATCTCAGGTCCTTGTAGCTGTATGCCATTTCCGCTTCCTGGGTAAAGACTGCCAGCCTGTATATGGCATTTGATGTTTCCGGATAAATTTTTGCGATGTCTTCCAGGTCTTCTGCAGCGGAAAGACGCGTGTCAACATGTCTCGATATGAGGCGGGACGTCTCAGGCCAGTCCGCAAAAGGGAGTTGGTCTGAAAGCCGGTTTAAGTCTTCTTTCAGCAGTTCCTGGGCGATATATCCTTTTTTCCGGTAACTGTAGAAGGACGGATACACCGGTTCGGCGATTTTTTTTCGGACCATCATGCTGATCAGGGTATTTGGGGGGGATACCAGGGGATCAAACCGGATCAGGTCTTCCTCTCCGATACCCTGGGCAATCACATGAAAAAGGACGGACGCGCAATTCTGACTGAAAAAATAGTAGGCTGCCTGATAATGTTTTCTGGCAGAAAAAAGTCTTTCCAACAGATTTTTTTTCTGGGTATCGGTGAGGTTCAGTTTGAATCTCAACAGGTCGCGGCCCTGTTCGATGGTATAGGATTTAAGGGTATATAAAAGGGTCTGGCGGTCCATGATGGTCAGAAAGCCGCCGGACAATCCCTTAAGGGACTGGACGATCGATTCAAGCGGTGGCTCGTCATTCGCGTTGTTGTTGACGATGTTGAACCAGTTCTTTTTGCATTCAGGCTGGACAGGTATGTCTGCTTCCACTGGTATCTGCTTTGTGTTTCCGTCATCCGTATCTGCAAGAAATGAAATGACAAGGTCATATGGATTTTCAATACCGTTTTGTACAGAAGAAGGATTATTGTTCAGCGTGATTCTCAAAACGAGATGACCTGCAATCTCGGATACATCGCCGGTTCCTGGTGTGGCATAGAGGATTTCGAATCCGGTAACCGTATCCATGTTGACCGGTCCGATGTTTATTTCTTCACCGGTGTCCGGGTTTAAAAAAACAATATCCTCAAGAAATTCGTCTTCCATGTCTTTGCAACAGATATTCGGCGCATCCAGCCAGGATGAATAATCAGGGAAGTGCTTCTTCATAAACAGATATTTGCCGGGTATCCGGCATTTGATGGTATTTTCAGGGGCTGCATTGACCGGAAGTATGAAATAAATGGCTGTTGCGATTAAGTCCTCTTCCGGATTTTTCATGCCAAAAGGGAACGCATAAGCCTTTGGTGATTTATTGGTTGCCCATTTCCAGGGAATCGGGATATTCAGACCAAACACCTTCATGCCCCCCCATTCGCTCATTTCGAGCCATTCTTTATTTCTGCTGATTTTATGCGCGTTGTCATAACGCTTTATCAGGTAATATAAAATCTGAGCGGCGGCAGGCAGGTGATCTTTATTGGCGATTTTTTCACCGGAAAACGGTTTTGATAATCCGTTTGATTGGTAGGTGACGATATTTTTACAGTGAAAAGAAAACAGGCGGTTGTTTTTGAGGAATTTGACCGGCACCTTATGGATACGGTCATGTTCAGCATGCTGCAATTCTTTGGGAAGCCTCTTAAGCATGAGAACAATGTCAGCTATTTCATGAGAATCCCAGCGGTCACTGAATGCGTTTTCCACAAGGTCGATGCCGTAACCGGATATCAGCTCCCGTCTCTTTTCTTCTGTTTGATCGTGGCCTTTTGCTGCAGCATTAGCCTGCCACATGACAAGCAGGCAGAGCATTAACCGAGTGATGGAGGTTCTGAGCCTCATCTGTCAGGATTCAATCCACTCGACCCTGGTTTTAAGCTCAGGAATGATGTAGGTCATGATCTTCTGCAGGTCGCTCCGTGTGGCTTTCCGGGGGAAGGCCTTTATGATGACGTGCGCGAGCAGTTCCTGTGGCACCATCAATTTCTCCGAGAAAGTGTCAAGTGCCGGCCCCTTAAATGCGTATGCTTCCTTTACGAGTTCATCTGCCGTATCCGGATCGATCAGTCGGGCCTGATAATTTTTCCATATGATTTTCATCGTATTCTCAAGGGTGGCGTCCAGCCGGATACTGACTTTGATGGTGATGTCACCTATATTTTTTGAACCGGCGGTGGTGGCGTTTCCTGTTGACCGGACGATTCCGGGTGATACATCGCTTATCTTTCCCGATACTTCGCTTGAACGGTCAGATGCTTTGGTGGTCACCTTCCCTGTAGGTTTGGTAGCGTTGTCGTAGGTGGCCTGAAGGACGGGCTCTGTGGCTTCACTGCTTTTTCGGGTGGCCCGTGACGAAGCGTCTGCAGATTTTTCAGTGGCTTCCGAGCTTTTTTTCGACCCCTTTTCGGTCACTTCCGCACTTTTGTCCGTGATAACCGTGGATTGTTCGGCGGCTTTTTCGGTCATCTCGGTTGATTTGTTGCTGGCCGTTGTGGTGAGGTCTGCCGCAGGTTTTGTGGAATGATCATATGTGGCCTGGAGCACAGGTTCAGTGGCTTCACTGCTTTTCCGGGTGGCCCGTGAAGATGCATCCGCGGATTTTTCAGTGACCTCCGAGCTTCTTTCCGATCCCTTTTGAGTTGTTTCAGCGCTTTTATCTGTAATAACAGTTGACTGTCTGGATGATTTTTCAGATATATCTTTTGTCGCCTCTGTGTAGGGCGCGGTTTTTTCCGTGAGTCTGGATGAAACATCTTCGGTGGATTTGGTGCTTTGCTCGCTTGCTTCAGATGACACTTTGGATGCTTTGGCAGATGAATCAATGGACTGATCGCTGACTTTTGTTGAAAATTCTGCGGTGGGCTGGGTGGATTGCCTGTATGTATGTTGCGAGGTGGCTTTTGACTGTTTTGCCGATTCATCGGATACTTTCGTTAACTGATCCCCGGTTGGTCTGATGCTTTTCCGGTAGGTGCTGTTCGCCGAGTTCAGCGTTGAGCGGCCGCTTGTTAAAAAGGGGCCGGCATTCAGTGTGTTTGACAGACAGATGGCAAACAGTGCCGTGAAAATGATCAGCATGGTTTTGATGTGCATGTGGTGCCCCCTGATTGGTTGGTTTAATTGCCATATGATTTATATCTGTCTTTTGATATGAATTCACCCTTCTACATGAATTCTGTCAGAATAGTCAAAAAAATTATTTCTTAAAAACAGGATTGACAAAATTTTCAATAAGCGATTAGCTAATTGAATTTTTAATATTGATAAAGGAGATACATGATGGCGAACGCCGGGCAGGATGAAAATATTGATTTCTCAGTAGATAAGAACAATCTGTATAATGAAGAGTCTATAACGGATTTAAAAGTGGCATCCATAAGAGTTCTCAAGCCAGTTAATATCGATGGCACGGAAGATAACTCCAGAAAAATGATCTATATCGGCCACACCCAATTGATGTCACCCCAGGGCCCCATACCGATTCAGGCAAAGCTCAAGGCTGAAAATCTTAAAGATGCGATAGATGAATTTCCTGAAGCCATGAAACAATCCATGGCTGAAATGATCGAAAGAGCCCGGAAAATGCAGGCCCAGATGAAACAGCAGAATGATTCGAGAATAATCGTCCCTGGAAGATAAACCTTAACAATAGGGTAAAGGTAGCAAATTCAGGTAAAAAGTTAAAAATATCATCTTTTTAAGGCGTAAAACAACATAAAATACCGGAGAATAATAGTTATGGCAAAAGCGATTATTGTTTATTCCACACGAACGGGTGATACAAGAAAAATTGCAGAATTTGTTGCTGAAGGTCTGCGGTTCTCAGCCATTGACGTTAAACTTGCCGAGGCAAAGGATATAAAAAAGGAAAGTGACCTCAATGGATATGATATATATGTGTTCGGGTCATCCACCTACCACGGTGAGATGATGCCTGCCATGAAGACCTTTCTTTTTCTTGCGGAAAAAGCAGAGCTTCAGGGAAAGGCGGCTGGTTCCTTTGGCGCATTTGGATGGAGCGGTGAGGCTGCGGAAAGAATTTTTGACACCATGAAGAATATTTTTGGCATGGATATGGTCAGCATTCCGTTAATGCTCAAATCCGGAGATATCGCCGGTGGCATAAAAATGGCCCAGGATTATGGCCGGGAGCTTGCGAAAAAAATTGCATAGGATTCTTTAGCAAGACATCGATATCTCTGATCTTCAGGAAATGGTACAGACAAAATACAGTTACTCTTTTTTTCGAATTGTTGATAAACGGCTATTGTAATCCCAATGTGTGCAAGTAAAAGTCAATCCCTTGATAATGATTCCGGATCATTTGTCCGTCGAATCGCATCTCATCCCGAAAGGCGCACCCTGTCACGATGGGTGCTATGGTTTTCCTTTTTGAATCTGCTCTTTTTTATCCCTCTTTTCTACCGGTATCTGTCATATGCCGGAAATATGGAAGGGAGGCTCTTATATGTTTATGTGCCCGTGGCCCTCATCGGGCACATATTCACACTTGTTGTTCTGATCAATCTTTTAATTTTTTTCCCTCTTCTCGTGATTTTCCCAAAACGCTGGATCATATGGGGTGCCAGTGTGGCTGTTGTGACGCTTTTATGCATCCTCCTTGAAATTGATTATGGCGTGTACGGTCAATACCGGTTCCATCTCAACAGCATCGTGATCGATTTTTTTATCAATGGTGGCAATGAGGTGATTGATCTTTCGTGGGCCACCTGGGTGAGCAGTATTCTTAAAGCCGCAGGATTGTTTATTTTTCAATGTATCCTTGCATTTGCTGCTTGGAAGATTGCACTGAGGCCAAAAAGCCAGCCTTTCATCAAGACTGCCATATGGGTCGGTATTTTTTCAATTTTGGGCAGTCACATGATTCATGTCTGGGCAGACGGGAATTACTATCGGCCGGTTACCCGGATCACACGGCATATCCCCTTGTATTATCCGCTCACGGCAAAGCGCTTTCTGGAAAAATACGGCCTGGCTGATCTGGAGAAAAATATAGAGCAGAGAAAGCTTGAAAAACTGGGAAAGCGCCATAACACCATTTCATACCCGTCTGCGCCACTTGTGTATTCGAAGCCGGACAAACAGTTAAACATGTTGTATATTGTCATCGATTCATGGCGGTTTGACATGATGACACCGGAGATCACACCTGAAATAAAAAAGTTCATGTCCGGTCACCCAGTGATGGAATTCAAAAATCACATCAGTGGCGGCAATGGCACGAGAACCGGTATCTTCACTCTTTTTTACGGTATTTTCGGGTCCAACTGGGAAACCATGGAAACGGAGCAGATCGGCCCTGTTTTTATGAAAGAGATCATTCAAAGCGGCTATCAGCCCGGTATTTTTGCCAGTGCAAAACTGACGTCCCCGGCCTTTAACCAGACCATTTTTCGTGATATCGTGAAGCTTCGAACATACTCAGACGGTGAAAAGGCCTGGGAAAGAGATCGGGATTGCGTGAACGACTGGATGGCGTGGTTTGCCGAACGGGACAGAAATAACCCCTTCTTCAGTCTTCTGTTTTTTGATTCAGCCCATGGCTACACATTTCCACCCGATTATCCCAAAGTGTTCACGCCTGTGTGGGAACGCGTGGATTATCACCTGCTTGACAATGACTTTGATCCGCTTCCCTATCTGAACCGGTATAAAACAGCCCTGCATTTTATCGATTCGCTTGTGGGCCAAATTCTGGCTACTCTGGAAAACGATCAGGTATTGAATAACACCCTGATCCTCATAACCAGCGACCATGGTCAGGAATTCAATGATAACGGCAAAAATTTCTGGGGACATGGGTCGAACTTCACCCAATACCAGGTTCATGTGCCATTTGTGATTTACTGGCCAGGCAAGAATGCCGCCACATATACACATGCATCAAGCCATTTCGACCTCACACCGACAGTGATGACAGACCTTCTGGGCTGCCAGAACCCCATCTCCGATTACAGCAACGGCAGATACCTTTTTGATACCTCTCCCCGTGAATGGCTTTTTTCAGGGGGCGTCACCTCCCAGGCCATCCTCCAAAAGGAAAAAATCATTGCCATGTTCAACACAGGCAACTATGAAATATACGACCTGAAGAACAATATCATCCAGGATGCATACCTGCCCATGGACGTTATCCGGGAGGCACTGAAGGAAATGAATCGGTTCAGCAAGTGAGGGATTGGATATTGGAGAATGGAGAATAGAATAATAGTCAAATGGTGAAAGGAATACGATCAATTTAACCAACCTCCCATTCAACTACTCTACCACCCAACTATTCAACCATCTATCAGCTCAATAAACCCAAGCAGTCCTTTTATTTTCCCCGCTCACCCTTCTCTTATTTCCCATTTGACTAATCCACTATTAAACCAGTTTCCCACTTAACCATTTTTCCATTTAACTACTCAACCATCTTTCAACCCAATAAACCCTATTGTTCTCCACTCGATCATTTAACCAATTCTCTATTCATCTAATCACCCATTTAACCAGTTTCTAACCCAGATTTTATTCAATTCTTTAGATGCCCAATTTTTTTTAGAAATTATTTCTTTCAAAAAAGAAACCTCAACCTTTTAATGGTAATTAGTAAACGATGTTCTTCACTGAATTGAGTTTAATATATTTAATAATTCGGTATTGACAAGTGTTTTCACAGTTGTTAGACGGAAAATATTGTACCAAGCTATTTGTTTTACCAACTGGGGAAACACTTCAAATAAAAATTTAAAATTTAGACTCAATGCCGTTTCCTTAAGAGTTTTGTTTATAAGCGTAATGAAATTGTTTTTGCTTAACCTTATGTTTTCTGGGGTATTCTCTGCCCGGTCGAATACTTTCAGTTGTTTTTATAAAAAGAGAGCATACTTTTAAAATGA
>JAHIVH010000042.1 GCA_018816735.1 Pseudomonadota bacterium
ACCTATTAGGTATACAAGTCAAATTTTTGTGGGACAACACCAGAGTTTAAACATACATAATCGGGGGTGCCAAAAACATAAAATTATTAAATTTCCAATATGTTAAAAAATCGGATAAGAAAGATTATGTAAACTTTTTGGTTTTTGTCCCCCTACCGCCAAATATATCGACCTTATATCAACATTAGCAATCCCTGAGAGATATAGAAATTTCCTGAAAGGTTTCAAATTGTGCGACCAAAATTTTTCTTGTCGAGTGTTGACTTCTTCATATTTTCATTTTACTTGTTATCGAGATGAATGACTGGATGCGCTGACGAAGGAAGCGCATCATTCCCGTTTAAAGATATTTTTTACGGTATTTAAAAGCGATGCGCCTCCTCCGCCGGCACATCCTATGGCTCTGGCATCAATATTCCTGCTGGCTTAATGTAGATTTTAACTGTATTGAATAATTCTCGTTTTCTCTCAAGAGATCCCAAAATGAGAAGTTGTTTGCCGCATAAAACGATTAGGTTTGATGATGAAAAACAAAACATTGACCTGATTCAGATTATTCAAATTGGAGGCTAATAGACAATGCAAATTACATTGAAAAGAATGGTAAAGGTTTTTGTTATTGTTGTGGTATTGGTTGGAAACGTAATAAATGTTGCCCAAGCAAATGATACTGACAACTCAAACCATATGATATTACCTCTAAATGAAACAGAGAGGGCAACATGGCGTAGTTTTGGGACTAGTGGTGATGATTTAGCTATTCAAGGCTTGTATTCCATAGCTATGTTTGCCGGATGTAGGTATATGAAAATTAAAGATGATAATTCCGAAGAAGCACAAAAGACCAAAAGGGAAGCTATTGAGAAAATATTTTCCATTGAAGAGAAACTAGGATTACGAGTTATGGTTGCTCAATCACTATATTGGGCTGGACAAAGTAATAAGACTGAAGAGAATATAGCTGATGGTATACGTTTTGTTATGGCAATACTTAAAACCAAATACGGTAAAGACGTAGTGCAGGGGCATGAAAATTATGTGGTTCACTTAGCTGAAAGAGTTCGAGGATTAAAATAACATCATAATTTTGGCATTTGATTTTGATCAAAATCTCAATCTTAGCAGAATTCCACATCTTGAATGTAGACTACTTTTGATTCGGAAAAATGAATTCTGTTCAAACAAGAAATGAAGTTAGCAAATTAACCTTATAAAAAAATTACAAGATAACCAGGCGTTTCGCAAGTTCGCCTAATAAAGAATGAATATACCAGATAAAGATACATTCGAATTTTCAGACATTGAGTTATGCAGACGAATTGAAACCCTGACGACTAATATGATGGCGTTCTGGAAATCTTCTCATGGTTGGGCGTCTATTGAGGTTGCGGGATTGCTGAGTGCTTCAATGCTGGAATGGCAAGCCTCGCTATCATCAAGTCTCCATCGTTGGCTTTTTTCAACTTCTGATGGTGACTTGATTTTGGCATGGACAAATTTAGGAGCACTTGTTGAAGGGCAACTTAAACTTTTTTTATCAATCTACTATGACGACTATAGAGAGGATATCGATGCTATTAAAGATAAACGAGGTCGACTTAAAGATCCAGACCACTTAACTCTTGAGCCATTACGTCAGTTTTTTGTTAAACGAATCTGGACTGTAGGAAGAAACTGGAATCCTTATGTTGAGCGACTCCAAAAATGTCGAAATTCTATCCATGCATTTAGTTCAAGAGATATTGGTACATTTAGTAGCTGGAAAGAAGAGCTACGGACTCATTTGTCATTTATTCGAGACATTAATAGTCAAGTTCCGTATCCTGATATGATTTATGAACCTAAAGAATATTGATATTGAAAGGCGAACACTGAAGAGGGATCGGGAAAAGCGGTGGCTTTTTTAAAATCAGTTGGTTACGGGATTCTATCACTTCATTAACATAAATTATAAATCTTCCCGCCCCTTTAGTGTTGGTGTTCCTGGGACCACTACACTTAATTGCTGTCAAAATTTTATTGGGGATTTCGAAATAATTTGTGCCGTCTGATTTAAAATAAATATTTGAAGATATTATTCCTATCCCAGATATTTTGGACTTTCACTTTTTTCATAGATCATACCAATCACCTGAAAGGCCCAAGAGGGGCATAGCTGCGATTTCACGCAATAGCTCCCGTTTTTCGTTTGGCACCGGAACAATCTGAAAATCGTTCATGGGCGGTGGCCCCCAAAAACTGGACAAACGGTTAAGCTCTGAGTTACAGTCGACAATCTGAAACTGAAAAGGAGCAACCATGAGCGTAAAACGAAAAAACTACAGTCCACAATTCAAGGCCAAAGTTGCATTGGCTGCACTACGTAATGAAGAAACCACCGCCCAATTATCAGCCCGTTTTGGCGTACATCCCACAATGATCAACAATTGGAAAAAAGCCCTGCTTGATGGGGCCGCAGACGTTTTTGGTAAAAACAAAAGAAATAAAAAACAAATGGAATCCAATGTAGACGATCTCTACAAACAGATCGGTAAATTAAAGGTCGAAAACGATTTTTTATCGGAAAAGCTCAATTTTTGAGTCACGAGGATCGCAAAGCATTGATTGACCCTTCATCGGATAAAATAGGCATTGCTCGACAGTGCCAACTGTTGAACGTCAGCAGGTCGTCATATTATTACCGGCCCAAGCCTGTAAGTGAATACAACCTGAAACTGATGCGGCTTATAGATGAGCTGTATACGGATCATCCATGTAGAGGCAGTCGTTCCATGCGAAATCAACTCAGAAGATTGGGCTATAAAGTAAATAGAAAAAGAATTCAACGCCTGATGCGGATCATGGGGATTGAGGCTGTCTATCCTAAACCAAGAACCAGTATTCCTCATCCTGGCCATAAGGTTTATCCGTATCTTTTAAGAGGCCTCACGATTGATCAACCCAATCAGGTATGGGCCACTGATATTACCTATATCCCGATGAGATCGGGCTTTATGTATCTGGCAGTCATTATGGACTGGCACAGTCGGAAAGTGTTATCCTGGCGGCTTTCGAACGGCATGGAAGCAGATTTTTGTGTAGATGCCCTTGAAGAAGCCTTAAACAAATATGGTACGCCTAAAATTTTTAATACAGATCAAGGAGCACAGTTTACCAGCAAGAAATTCACAGATGTCCTGAAAGATCACGATGTGGCTATCAGTATGGATGGCCGCGGACGGTGTCAGGACAATATATTTATCGAACGGCTCTGGTGGAGTCTGAAACATCAATACATTTACTTGCATGCATTTGAAAGCGGCTCGGATCTCTATAGAAGTTTGAAAACCTGGTTTACGTTTTATAACCAGGAACGATCTCATCAGGCATTTGGCATTTTAACCCCGGATGAGGTGTATTATAACTTAAAGGTCGAAAGTATGAAGGCGGCATGATGGGAAATTTACCTTCTACAATTTCCCATGGAGAAAAAAATAGATGCGATTTTCTACCAGTTGTGTTAAGTAGCTCGATCGTGCCGTCACGTTTCGTGACTTTCACAAAGGCCGGGGCTTCCGCCCCGGACCCCGTATTTAAAAAATATTTTTTGAACAACCAACTCAGAGCTTATTTTTCTGACTGGCTGTCCAACTCATGGGGTCCACCGCCATGCCCCCCCTTTTCTTAAGACAAATGTACTTTTTTCTTTAGAAAAAGGTACAAAAATTGGGATGGATCTTTGACTGGCGTTGATTTACGGTATTTTGATAGTCCTTAACTTTTACATAAAAGTTAAGGAGTTGGACAGATCATTAAATTTTCGTTAGATCTCGAACAATCCCTCAGCGACAATTATAATTACCCACCGTAATTGATAATTGTCGTTGACAGGATCCGGTTGTTGGTAGATAGTTTCAATCCTTGTTCTATTGGATGTTGTTCTTCAAGATTGCAGGAAGTGAAGGCGATAACATACCAGGAGAAGTTTCAATCCTTGTTCTATTGGATGTTGTTCTTCAAGTCGGTATACGATGAGTATATCCCGTATGCCAAAGGTTTCAATCCTTGTTCTATTGGATGTTGTTCTTCAAGTTGATACTGTCTGTGTGGTTGTTCCAGAGGCCCTAGTTTCAATCCTTGTTCTATTGGATGTTGTTCTTCAAGTTATCGCCAGAAAATCGGGTTGCTCTCAACCAAACAGTTTCAATCCTTGTTCTATTGGATGTTGTTCTTCAAGGCAGAAAAGCTCCTCCCTGTATTCGCTGGAAATATTGGTTTCAATCCTTGTTCTATTGGATGTTGTTCTTCAAGACCACAGGAAACCCTGTTGAATGCAATAGGGAAAAGTTTCAATCCTTGTTCTATTGGATGTTGTTCTTCAAGTAAAGGTGCATTCATCGATAATAATTTGATTATCTGGTTTCAATCCTTGTTCTATTGGATGTTGTTCTTCAAGAAGACTCAGATACCGCCATGGCGCGACTGGACAAAGTTTCAATCCTTGTTCTATTGGATGTTGTTCTTCAAGATGGACGAAGAAGTCAATCGCTTGGTATCGGAGGGTTTCAATCCTTGTTCTATTGGATGTTGTTCTTCAAGAAACGGACGTACTATCATCACAGGTCGTTTCAAAAAGTTTCAATCCTTGTTCTATTGGATGTTGTTCTTCAAGCTACAAGGGCGGCATGATGCCGGTAAGAGCCAACGGGTTTCAATCCTTGTTCTATTGGATGTTGTTCTTCAAGGCAGATATCATATGTCAATTGCTTGTGTTCCAAGCGTTTCAATCCTTGTTCTATTGGATGTTGTTCTTCAAGTTGTGTACTTTTGTGCAAGCTAACTTTAGACGAAAGTTTCAATCCTTGTTCTATTGGATGTTGTTCTTCAAGTCGTTTGTCATAATGCCTCCTTTTTTGTTTTTTTGTTTCAATCCTTGTTCTATTGGATGTTGTTCTTCAAGCTGTCCAGGATATTTGGTGCCGTCAATGCTTTCGGTTTCAATCCTTGTTCTATTGGATGTTGTTCTTCAAGCTGATAAAACATATATTCAATTATGACGGAGCTAATAGTTTCAATCCTTGTTCTATTGGATGTTGTTCTTCAAGTTTGAGCCATTGATTGCCCCTATCTCTATTGATGGTTTCAATCCTTGTTCTATTGGATGTTGTTCTTCAAGGACAACTTTTATCACATCATCGGTCAAAGACTCCTGTTTCAATCCTTGTTCTATTGGATGTTGTTCTTCAAGTATTATTGGCATGGCGCAGGATATTAGTCTACGTTAGTTTCAATCCTTGTTCTATTGGATGTTGTTCTTCAAGCCCATTCAGGAGGATACCACAATATCACAGCCGATGTGTTTCAATCCTTGTTCTATTGGATGTTGTTCTTCAAGTGCCGGTCAAGTTGGTCCAGGAATGAGAGATGGTTCGTTTCAATCCTTGTTCTATTGGATGTTGTTCTTCAAGAGGCCAGGTCAAAAACAATTAACGATGGAGGGAAACGTTTCAATCCTTGTTCTATTGGATGTTGTTCTTCAAGTCGATTTGTTTCGAAACCTTTTCCCATTCCTTCGACTGTTTCAATCCTTGTTCTATTGGATGTTGTTCTTCAAGTTCATAGGTGCCTCCAGTTATCATTTTGTCTCTGAGGTTTCAATCCTTGTTCTATTGGATGTTGTTCTTCAAGATTGATTCTGTCTGGTCTTTTACGTATCGGAGTGCGGTTTCAATCCTTGTTCTATTGGATGTTGTTCTTCAAGTTGGAGCAGCTATCGGTAATATCGATTGCCCACATATCTGTTTCAATCCTTGTTCTATTGGATGTTGTTCTTCAAGATGTAGTTGCCGGCATCATTGCCGGTTCTGAGATAAGTTTCAATCCTTGTTCTATTGGATGTTGTTCTTCAAGAGAGATCACGTCAATTTTGAAACGTGCAAGGGGGAGTTTCAATCCTTGTTCTATTGGATGTTGTTCTTCAAGGACCAGTACCGTGGAAAGGTCGATTCATTTAACAAGTTTCAATCCTTGTTCTATTGGATGTTGTTCTTCAAGTCCAAGTGCGGCTTCATTCAAACTTGGGAATGCGGTTTCAATCCTTGTTCTATTGGATGTTGTTCTTCAAGCTCGATTCAGAACTTTATTTAATAATATCAATGCAATATCTAAATTTTCAAAGAGCGATAAAACCATTTTTAATGCCTTATTTTATGTTCAATCAGTTATTTTTTGCCTGCCAGTAAAGAGTTAACCATTTAACAATATTACAGTAAAAATATTAAATGACGCTTTCGCAAATATTTTTGTAGCAGCAATCCGGGCATCTTCGTTTAACGGATGTTGGCCCTGGGTAATGGTTTCCGCAAATAACTTCATTGATCCCGCCTATAATTTTTTCAAGCTCATCAAAATCCTTTTCCTTAATTTCCAACTCTATCATCTTGTTCTTACTCCTTGTATATACGACAAATCCTTTATTGACGGACACATCATAATTATCCTTAATCAGCTTGGCATAAAAAATCAACTGGTATCTGTAGGTTTTAAAAATTTTTCCCTTGTACTCTGCATACTTGTAATCAAGAGGAGAGGCACTGCCATCTTCCAGAAATAAAATCTCATCAACAATACCTCTTATGCCTGATGACGATGACAAGTAGACGTCGCTTTTTTTATCGATTACCCCAAGCTTTTTACGCAGATAATCCGGATTTTGCTTTCGGACTATTTCATGAACCGTTCTTCCTTTTTCAACTTTAAAACGATTCCCTTCATTCTGTGGGATATTAAGCACGTACTCGAAATATGTAAATCGAGGACAGAAAACATATTCCATTAATTGGCTTGTGGTTATTGATAAAGAAATCGAATTAGAATTTTCCATATGTATGTGACCTTTAGAACAAAACAGTTGATGAAAGTCCCGCCCAACCTTTTTTTATGGAATAGACCCCCTGGTCATCTTCCCCGATATTAAGGTGTGGGTAATGGCATACCTTCATCTCGTGGTAATGTTCAAAATCAGGAAACAACAAAGCGTCATCCTTGCATATATTTATAACATAACCCGAAATGCATTTATTAATCCGCTTCAGTCTGCTTTTGTATTCCATGATATGTTCAAGAGATGTGCCGTCTTGTTTCATGCCATGGATCAGTTGGTTTCTTTTTTTGACAAACCTGTCGTACAGCCCGCTTCTTATTTCTATGAATACCGAGCGTATATCGGGCAATGTCTTCATGAAATTCTTATCAAATCTTTTCATGACCGATTCAAACTCAAGCTGTTTCATATGATCGATTAATACATATTCCTGACTTGTTCGATCAATCGTTGTGCTGAAATAAAGTTTCAACCGGGGCAAGATTTCGTTTTCACGAATAGGTGTTTCAAGGAGCTGTTTCACCTCCGCATACAAAAGATCCGAAGGATGATAAGGACTATGCCCAATCTTGTTTGTCACGACAAGAGTTGCACTTTCTCTAACCTCCTCCCTGTTTTCACGGTTTACCCGTCCAGCGGTTTGAATGATACTGTACAAAGGTGAGAATTCTCTGAAGCCGTAATCGAAATCAAGATCCACTCCCGCTTCGATCACCTGGGTGGAAACAAGAATCGTTTTTTGTTTATTTACCAGCCTGTGTTTGATTGTCTTGATGATGGCTTTACGATGCTTCGGAATAAACAAGGTGCTGAGCAAAAACACGTCATCCGGATTGCAGAATTTTTTTACCTTTTCATACAGGTCCAATGCCAGTTTTTTCGTATTCACCACACAAACCACCGAGGTGTTTTCCTTCGAAGCCCTCTGTATCTGAACAGATAATTTTTCCTCTGTATCGATCTCTTCCCTGAATGCCAACGCATACCGGTTGTTGAAATCCATGGAATAATACTTTGTATCAAGCATGTCGCACCATGCATCTGACGGTAGAAATTGTTTGAGGCTGGGAATTGTTGCGGACATCAGAATAAAATCCATATTCAGCTCTCTGGATAAAAACGTGATGGTCTCTGCGAAATCCCTTAAAAGTATCCGTGGTATAGCCTGGATTTCATCAAATATGACAACGGAATCCCTCAAGGTCCAGAATTTGATCAATTCCCTATTCTGATTGGAATAAAAGGCGTTCAATATCTGATTGAATGTGGTGACGATAACCTGATCAAGACCCCAGGACGACCCTAAAAAATCATTTTTCTGGCGGAAGAAATTCGTTTCACTTTTTTCTTCAACATCATGGTCAACATAATTTTTAGTTTTCGTTAAATGATGAAACTTCAAAAGTGTGTTCTCATCAATGATCTTTGCATATTCCATATGGGTCTGATCGATGATCGAGGTCATGGGCAGGGCGTTGATGATTCGCTTTTTATTTTTAACGCCCGCAATTTTCAAGGCAAGCTGGAGAGATGTCAATGTTTTTCCGATACCGGTGGGGGCTTCAAGAAAAAATAACCGTTTATCGTGATTACCATCAAAGGTATTGAGAACATCCGCCCTTGCAGCATTTCGGACAGATGACAAGGCGTTTTCCTTGCCTCCGATCAAGGTCAAAAGGTTCGTTTGATACCGTTCAACATCAACGGTGGTTTTACGTTGGAACGTTTCTTTGAAAATAGCCTCATACTTATCAGCAAAGATGAGCTTTGAAAAAGTCTCTTTGATCCGAAAATACGAATCCAACCCGGCCAGATGATTGTCCTTCACAAAGGATTCCGTATCAAAACTATCGCAGCACGTTTCAAGATCAAAGTCGATGTTCAGTCCCGTGGTTGCCTGGATGTGTTTGATGGTGTCGAATAAATCAGGGTGATGCCTTCGAATGGAATCTTCATCAAACAAATCTTCAGCAAGGGTCTGAACATCTTCCAGATTTCCGTGGTGCTTCAATATTGACAAAAAAACGCCGAAGGAATCAATGTCAAACACCATTCTATTATGAACAAGATAGAAAAACGCACCTTCCAAGGAATGATAGGGAAGTTTCCCTCCGTGGATGATGTTGGTTTGAAACCGCTTATTCAGTTTCCCCAGATCATGAAAAAAGGCAGCTCTCGTATGCAACGGATCTTTAAATGACTCTGCGATATTTGTCACATGTTTGATAAACGGGTAATAATCGGGATGGGAATACACATTGTTCGGAATGTCAAATAAACTCACAGGCATACTCCCCGGCTTCCGTTTTTACGCCAAACCCGTCCACCGGCGATGAAAGAGTTATTTTTTTATCACAGACGACCACATGCCTGAAATTACGATACGCCCTATTGCCTGTGGTCTGGGTTGCCGCATAGACACTGGTGTATTTTTTCCCGGATTCAAAGGCTATCTTATCCGATGACCCTGTAAAGGAATCCAGTTGCGTCATGGAATTGGCTGCCCATGATGAACATTTAACAAACCGATAACTTGCAGCAAACTCGCTGTTGCCCATATATAACGGATAGACGCTTTCATGATTTTTCATTAATGCGACGATCTCGTTTTCGTATTTGAATCCATGAATAAAAATAAGAAACGAGGGATCGATCAGCAATTCCCGGAAAATGGGTTTGGATTTTGGATATCTGGCCCCTGATTTTTCTTTTAAGTCGTCCATGGTTTTTTCCAATTTGCTTCTCGTGCCCTCTATTTTCTTCTCGATACTGATGATTTTTTTAAGGTCTTTCTCGTTCATGGATTCGTTTGATTTCAGGGCATTGTTCTGATTATCCAACAAAGCCAGAACCTGTATCTGATCCCTGACTTTCAGCATCGCATCCAGACGAAGTGCTGATTTTTTCGTGTAATCTTCAATGTAGTTCTGTACAAAACTCTTTTTCCGGACAGGACGTTGAAGAATCAGGGAATATCCAAAGTTAAAAAAGTCGGGATCATTGAAGTAGTCCTGATAATCCATTCCCAAAATCGCCGCCAGCATGCCGCCAATCGTTGTTTTCGGAGGAATGCTGAAGGTCATGTTCTGGGTGATGGTCATCGGATCTCTGAAAACACCGAATCTTGCCCATAGATTGAATCCAAACATAGGTCAGCTCTCTTTGGTCAGAATGTTCATATCATCGACATATTCGATAAAATCTAACGTTTTGAAATCCTCTTTGTATTTGGCCATAGACTCATCCATGACAATCATGACCTTTTCGATTTGCCCCTTTGCCTTGGTAATCGCCTGAACAAGTCTGCTGAAATCGATTGAAGCCTCATCGATTTCCCGAATATTTCCACTGTTATCCATATCATTCAACCGGACAAGCTCATCCAAAAGACCAATAAAATAAATACTTTCTGGTTTATAAACGATTCGAAGAAGAAACCGGGGTTTCTGGCCTTGTTTACTGCGTGTATTTAAAAATTTTGTTCCATTCCACAGGGAGTCAAGCATGGTGATGATATCCGTTTCCAAGGTTTGACAATTTTGAACATGTATTCTGTTCACTGTTCCGTAAAGGGCAAACAATCCATAAGGAATATAGTTATCAGCTCTGAATGTTTTTTTGAATTTTGCACCTCCATCTGCGTCTTTCGTTGCGAAGGCCCCTGTTCCTGGTTTTAAAACCGTTTCCGTTTTATTAAGTGATTTGGTCCAACTGAATTGTGCGGCCCCAATAAGCTGAATATTACTTTTGGGGGCCACTCCCCCAAAAAGTCTGTTATCGATACATGACAGAAAGACGTCTTTATCCTCTTTTTTGTCTTTAAAACTATCTTTAAGCTGAGTGAATCGTTCTTCCGCCTTTAGTCCGCCTTTGAGGATTTCCTCGTTATTGATAAAAATGTGCTCTTGCTTTCTGTATTGCAGATCATCCCGGACGGTCCGCTTGGGACGGACATCACTCACGATGGCCTTTTCGTCCACATCATCGAATCGTGGTGCATTATCAGCACTCATATCCCCATTGGGGTTGCACATTCTGGCATCCCACATAAAAAGGATTTCACTTTGTTTCGCTTGATTTTCCATTAGGGTTTCTCCTTTTGTTCTGCTTTTTCTTCTGTTTTATGATCTGCAACAAAATGACCGTAATCGTCGAACCCCGCCACAAAAGAAAATGATATTCTAGAACTTGACATTCCGGGGGACTTCGTTATCGGTGTCTCATGGGCCAGAGATCTGACTTCGGAATCATTCCTCAGCCGGAGTTTCAATTTCTGTTCAAACCTGAATGCCATTTCAAAAATACGATCCAGATTTCTGTAATTGATGATCTGATTTGACAACCAGTTTTTGAAGGTCTGGTTCTTGTTACTCACTTCCGATTTATACGAACTCATGATCACGGCCTTTGCATATCCTCCGATATAATAGGCCTTTTGAATGGCCGGATGACTGAAAAATCCCAATTCATCCTGACTCTTACGTGTGTCAAGATACGTTGAAAAACTGACTTTTTCCTGTTCCATAATCGCTATCCTTTGATCTTATCCAATCGTTTGAGAAAATTAAAAACAGTGTCCTCCTGCCCGGTGAACCAACTTGTATGTTCTATCCACAGGTAAGTCCCCTCCTTGTTCAACCGTTTCTTCATGTCATAACCATAAAGCCTGTTTTCTTCAAAACGCGCCATCAACGAATCCAGATTTATTTTCGTGTCGGTCAACAACAACCTCGCCAGATACAACTTCTCCTGAAGAATCGTATTGGCATTGTTTAGTTGCGATCTATTGAGTACAAAAGCAAGTTCCTTTCTGTTGAAATAATCCTGAAGCAACGTTTCGTCACGATGGCGTTTACCCAATTTAACCCGGTCACTGATGAGATGTTCTGGTCTGTTCATTTCGGACACCACAACCTGAATCCGACTGGGAACCACATCTTCAAGCGATCCCTTGATTTCAAAAGAAAGATTGGTTCGATCGATTTTGGTAAATAGATAATCGATGGTTATCGAATTTTTGAGATCCCCAATTTCCTCGATCTGCTCGTTGAATTCTTTAATCAACCCAGTATCCATCTGGTCTATGATTTCTAAAAGATCTTTACGCTGCTGTTCCAGTTCAACCCATTCTTTCTTATTTTTTTCGTTGATCTTTTTTTTGATTTTTTCGATATCTTTTTCCAGCTTTTTTTCTTGAGCATTGTGCTGTTCAAGGACAGATTTTTTATGATTTGATTTCACATTTGCCCTTCTAAAACGTTCCAACACCGTTTTATATAAACCGGCATCATCAGATAGAATATTTGGAATTACAACGTATTCCAACCCTTTGAAATAAAAAACAAGATTGTTGATGATGTACATCCAGGCAAATTTTATTTTTCGAGCACTTTCAAGTGATAAGGGAAGGTTTTCATTCAACCGATAGTTCATGCTATCGTGGTACTGATCATACGAGAAGACTCTCACTTCCGGTTTATATCCGATGTCTGTCTCTATATTTGTAAATGCATCGAACCCTTTTTTCAGATCACTCGAAAAAACAGGTTCTCTAAACCAGTTTTCTTTTATCTCTGGCATCAATTCATAAAAGGTTTCTCCGTTTATTGAAAGCCAGATCCAGTATTCGCCTTTGGGTTGAACGACAAGTTCTGAACAGATTTTTAAAAGTTGCTTATTCCAGGTTTCCAAGGCTGCGATTGACGCTTGAACCTTTTTTCCTGCCTTTCTGATGTCCTTTTCTGCCTTGACTATTTCTTTGTCATTTTTCCCGCCATCACATCTGGTTGCCTCTTCGTTCAATCGGTCACGGTGTTTTATCAAGTCCGACAACACCATTTCAGACTCTGCTCGATCAATATATTTTTTTATACCCTCAATTTCTGAAAGAACACTTTCAACAGTCTTTCGATTATGATCTCCAACATAGTTAAGCATTCCATACTTCAAGGTATTGACCAGCAATTGAATTTTATCTTTGACCAGACTTTTTTGAAGATTTAGATTAGGATACAAATAATAAGAGTTGCTGGTGCCTCCAATTTTTTTGGTAAAAAAAAGCCTGTCACTGCTTATTGAAGACTTTTTCAAGTCAATACAGTCAATCGTATCACCTGATAGAGTAAAATCTATATTAATGTATTGAAGGTCACTTTCGCCCGAATGGTCTCCACTATCTAACATAGCATTCCAGAGATCATCATCTGTTAATACTTGCCCGATTTTCCACAATTTATATGCAAAGCTCATAGTTGCCCTCGAAATTGAATGATCATAAAATTTTTCTTACCCCCCCAAACCCCCGAGACACCGATTTCCCCAATCCCAGATAATCCGGAATCATAAAATTTACCTTAAACCTGCCTGTAAATCCGATCATGCTTTTTCCTTTCAGGTTAACCGGTTTTTCTTTTAGATTAAGATCAAGCTTAATGCGCTGATCTTCTTCTAACCAATATTCAAGGCCTTTAGCCATGGAAAGGACATTACCGGTCATGGCTTGTTTCAGTAAATTCTGTTTTTCTTCCGAATGCGAATTATCTGCATACCTTTTATAATTGAACTGATTCAGACCGATCCACGGGGACATAAACTCATACATGAATGTTTCTTCTGTGTAGCCAAACGGAGCATCCTCAACCTTCAAATCTTTTTCATGCACCGGAATGATTGTGTTATCGATTTTGATTTCATTGAGCTTCATGAAAATCTCCGCAAATACACAAACCGCTTTTTCTGAAAGAGCAATGATCGCAGGCATTTTTCCAATAAGTTTAAACTGAATCAACGGGTACCTGTAAATATGCTTTCCTGTTTCCGGGTTATGATTATGAATTAGGTCATGATCTATAAAAAGGTTTCCAATAAACCCTCGGAGTTTATGGATCTGGTGGGGTTTAAGGTTGATGTTACTTAGCATTAACGTGGCTTTTTTCATGAAAAATCCTTGTCCGGTTTCACATTAAAATATATCCATATTTTTTTTAAGCCAACGAACAGTTTTTGAATATAGATCCAATATTGATGGTGCGTTAATTTTATACTCCTTAGGGGGCATGATACCAACATAAGAAGGAGGAATCCCATCAAATTTTAAAACCATTTCAATAGGATTCTTGCCACCATCTTTTGTTTTTATGGTGGACAGATACGTTAAGTAGTCATTAGATTTTGGATGATGATACTTTGCTGTCAATACCATTTCTTCTTCATATACTATTTTTGATTTTTTCATAGCACCCACTGAAACTTGATTATTGCCACATCAAATTGTGCACTTAAATTTTCGTACGCCCTTATGAGCGTTCAAAAAAACTTCGCCAAAATCTCATCATTCACATATTTCCTGTCAAATCCCTGGCCAAGAACTTTTACATTTCTGAAATCCTCCTGGCAGAATGGGAAAAGGTAGACACTGTCCGTGGCCTCATCGATTAACTCGTTGCAGGCCTCTTTCAGTTCATCAAACCTGTTATGATCAAGCTTCCCCAGAAACACGCTTTTCTGGACCCTCTGCAAGCCGAACTTTTTGCAGGCCTTTGCCACTTTTGCCCGTGGCTTGTTTTCCACAATGTCATAGATAATCCAGACAAGAACGCTCATTTTGAAGTCTCTCCGATTTTTAATTTGCCTGGTTTCAAGCAATCACCGCGTTGCCCATTCATTTCTAAAATTCAACGATCTCCAGCCATTCCGGTTTTTTAAAGGACGGCTCGTCTGCCAGTAAAATATTCGCAAGTCTGTGGGCTTCATGCTGAGGGAGATGTTTTCGTTTCACATTCCTTTTTCGATATCTGACAGTTTCCTCAAGGTGCTGATTTATTGCATCCACAACAACCGGTTTTCCTTTTTGATTTAATGTGGCGCTGGTTTCACTTAAATCAAAATATTCATCTCTGATCTTCTTTCCTGTAAAAAGGTAAATAGCGGTCTGTTCTGCAAAAATACGGAACGGCTCTATCAGATCAAAAACAAGCGATTTCTTATTGTAATTATCAGCGTGCAAAAATCCGATATAGGGGTCAAGACCTGCCAGAATGCATGCTTTTTCAATTCTGCCATAAAGAATACCGTAGCAATAATTAAGAACAGCGTTAAAAGGGTCTTTGGCTGGCCGTCTTGAACGGCCTTTGAATTGATAGGTCTCCGGCATTATTTTTGAAATGCACTGAAAGTAGGCACGGCCGGCCGTGCCTTCAAATCCCATGATACTGTTTTGAATATCAGGCTGGTTGAGTGCCACCATATTGAGGCCTGTCATGGCACCATCAATGATTCTTAAGGGATCTTCAAAGACAGTTTCTTTTTTCGGCCTTGCATTCATGAGCTTTTTTAAAAACCGTGCCTGATTTTCCAGTTTGGTTCTGATCATATCAATAGCAAGATTCAATCCCTTATCCGTTTCTGAAGCTTCGAGCTGTTTACGCCGGATCAGGACGGTACTTCCCATTTTAGAAAACCAGACGCGCCCCAAAGGATCGCCAAAGTCGTCAAGAAAAATCAAATCAACGTTATGTTCCAGAGCCATCTGCACGGCTTTTGTGGTGATCAAGGCCTTGTTCGTTAAAATAATGGATTCTACCTTCAATGGTGATACATCAAGCCTTTTTTCACCTTGTTTCAGCCTGAAAATTTCATCCTTCTGAGATAAATATGTTCCCGGACTATTTATTACAAGCTGCATCAGGCCTCCCATGGCTATACTTTTTTTATACTCCATTTGACCAATGTATTTTCTATTCTTCTGACTTCATCCTCGACGTCGGCATAAGTCTTTGCGGTGATTACAAGATCCCATATTCTGCCGTTAGATGTCAGAATACGCCGTGTGGAATCAGGCTCAGAATAGTTATTGATATTGTAATATTTGTTGATTTTTCCCCTCAATCTGTCATGCACCGACATGTCAATCAAAAATAGTTCTTTTAATCTGAATAAAAACGCTTCAGCAGATACGCCAAACCGATGCTTGATTCTCAAAAGCAATTCATATGACCAGTTGTTATTAACAATGCCTAACTGATTTACGGTAACACGCACTGTCCGCTCCGGCATTAAAACAAGCGCCGCAAAATACCTGGCCGCCCGATGCATGGTTAATGGCTTTTGACTGCCTTCACCAGACAGATCATTTCCAGCATCCGGAAATGTATTTTTACCTGTCCGATTTGTCTGACAAAGCATAAATATCCTGCCAAGCTGATACATAAGCTGAAAAAGTTGACGTTCCGGATTCATCTTGGTTTTCAGAAAAAAAAACGCGTTTTGATTTTTCAAGTCATAAAACGCAATTGACTCCGTTTCTTTTGGAAAAGGCACAAACACAACCCTTAGCCCCATACTTTCAAATAGCTCAATATAATCGAAAACGACACTATCACCGATCCCCATATAATTTCGGGCCATTACAGATAAATTCTCTATCCCTTCCCTGCTAGGGTCAAAGGAGATATTTAGTGGCAGGGAAGCGTGTTTTTGCGCACCGCAAATATCTTCAAGGCTGCATACGGCATCCATCATTTCTCTTGCCATTTGCATTATCTTTGGAGACAGTGCTTTGAAAGGTTCTGTTTGAACAAAAGGTTCTTCAGAAGAAGCTATTTGTTTCGAGATAAAATCTTTCAACTCCTTGGCAAAAAATGCGTCTATGGATACGTTGAGCGATTTTGACAGGCCATAAAGCGCTATAGCAGAGGGGGCGTTTTCACCTCTTTCAATTCGACCAAGAGGAATTTCAGCTATGCCTGCTTCATTTGCAAGCCTTGCAATGGTCCATCCTCGCTGCCGTCTCAGATAACGAATGTTCCTTCCTAAAAATTGTAATGATGTTTTTTTCTCTGGCATTTCATCCCGATGTTTAAATCAAAAGAAATTAAGAATTGATTAAATTATATTAATATCTTAGCTCCTTTTGCGGTATACATTTTATATACAATATATTCAATTTTTTAATAAATATGGATCATATATATACTATAGGGTTTATTTTACAATAAAAAAATTAAATTTTTAAAAAAAAATACTATATGGTTTATATTTTAACTTGCCCAATGCGTTTTTAGACTTTATTTGGATATTGAGCTAAGCTAAATATGCCCTTAAAACATATTCTCAGGTAGGGAAGAAATCGCAGATAACCGGTTGCGATTGTTCGAAGACGGCCACCTCCGTAGATTCTCATTCTCCAATACCTAAAGAATCTCAAGTAAGAATGCCGAAATGAGAAAGAAAATTAGAAAGCCGGAAGGAATAATCCATTCCGGCTTTAAAAGAAGTAGACAGCAGTCTACCGCACCGAGTTATCCCTTAGCGTTGGAGTCCCCTCGCTGACGCCTCTGTTTCACTCGGATTCGTTGAACCATTCCGAGCTGTAGATAGACTCGGCGGTGATGGTTTTTTCTTCACGATAATAAGCTTCTTCAAGTGCCAGAGTGGCGATGTTCATGATGATTCTCCGGTTTCCTCTGGTGTGAGCAGCGATAATATCAATGACATCTAGGTTTTATATTTGGGAATAAAAATATCTCCAGAGGTCATTTCAGAAACGATTCAAATAAAACGGTAAGGAAGTTATCAGTTCAGATAAAAATGAAAAAGTTCGGAAAACGAACGTTTTATGTACTTTTTATGAGGATGTTCAAAATTCTGTGCCAGTATACCAAAAGCTGATATATTCAGCGCAAAAGGAGAACTGACATGCCCCAGGATAACAACGAATTTGACTTTAAAAAGACCCTCAAGGCAATCCAGGAAGGAAAGCCATTGATGGGCAAAGAGGGTGTCCACCCCATTAATCAGAAATCTTACAGAAGCTGCCCTTGAAGGCGAACTGAATTCACATCTTGGCCGTAAAATAAGAGGCAACCGCCGTAATGCGTTTTCCCGACCTATGATTTGATTTAAACCCATAGCTACTTATGGCCCATTTTAATAACCATAAATAGTTTTTATTATTTTTAATCGCACAGAACCCATCACCCAGAACCTATACCGGAACCTTCCTAAACACCGGGCAGGTCGTTAAAAACCCCTTCCTGAATGGCAGATGCGAAATTTTCAACAAATCGGGCGAACTCATAAAACCCGCTATACTTGGCACACAGCAGATCCAATTCCATGGGTTGGGATTCATCCATGAGGGATTTGAATCGATTCATTAGAGAGATGATTTCAGGATGGGCAATCACTTCATTGATGTCGCTATGGTTTTTTTTGAACTGTTTTACAAATAAATCGATTTCCTTCGCGAGGTTTTCCCTTTGAACTTCTGCCTTGGCAGTCATATGCTCATTTTTTTTACCGGTGATCTCCAGAAGTTTTCTTCTTAAACGGGCATTGATGGATCGGAAAAAATCCTGAGACGACGCACCAGGGTGCTCCCTATAATATGCCCCGGCCCATTCATGGACATGCCCGGAAAGGATTCTCCAGAGTGTGTCCGAAAGTTCCAGAATCTTACCCAGGGGATAATATAGATTTTCGCCGACATGGAACGGAATGGCCCTGCCGATAAATATAGCATTCTTTTTAAGCGTTTCGGATGTTGATTTATCCCGGAACTTCAAGTGTTTTCCGGATAGGTGATCTTTGACGGTGTAGATGTTTTTTTTCCTGTTGATCTCGATGACCTCAAATACAGACGGCCAGTTTTTCAAATACCCGTTTAAAAGCGCCTGTTCGTCTGAAGGAAGTTCATCCATTTTCGATTGTGCAAAAAGCTTGATAAGGACGCAAGACTGCCCCGGAATAATCCGGTCATATAGAAGCCACTGGCTGAATGCCTCTGTCTCTTCTCCAGGGTCCATATATGCTCGGTCACCGTCAACGTCTCCGCCGAATTCCTGAAACAGCTTCAAATAGATTTCTTTATCGATGAAGGTCATAGAAAATGTCAACAGCCGGTTTAACAGGCGCTCTCGTGCGGGAAGATCCGTATGGGTTTCGGTGCCGTCTTTTATACGTTTTACGATTTCATCCCCTTTGGCGACTCCGACAGCCCATTCAATATCCGTTTCAGCGGTTGTCAGGACATCGTTGAGTTGATTGAATACCTGTGAATCGTTTGATCGAAGCAAGGCTTCCACCGCCATCAGAAGTTGGGGGGCTTGGTTCAGAATCTGCTTTATTTCTTCCTGAGCCCCTTTGTATAGAGGGCATGTATCAAGCAGCTGTCTCAATTTCAAAAGACGGGCCTGAATCCTGTCAATATTTATTTCCATAGTCATGTCGCTCTTTTGTCTGGCCAGATATGATGGTTAAAAATCATCCTCTTCCAATTCAATCAATTTTTCAATCTCATCATCGATCTCGTTTAATTTGTCCACTTTATTTTCAAGCTCTTCTAATTCAGAATGAATATCGGCCTGTATCGAATCCAATAGAATGTTCCATTTTTCTCTTTCACTCTCGTCCGAAAAATCACGTTGAATGCTTTCCCATTCTGCCGAAATTTCTTCCCCGTGTTCAAGGATATACTCTTCAAACCCCTTAACCCCTGGAAGCATGTTTTTTGGGTAAGAAATCGTTTTGATACCCCCCTCCTTATTTCCGAAATTTCTTGCTATAAGGTTTCATACATCGGGAAAAGCCCCCTTGTTGACACTCATATAATATTGTAATCATAAATAAAATACATTTTTCCCAAAAAAGTTTCACACATCGAAAAACGCCCCTTAATTTTGATATCAACTAATTATTGATATATTAAACAGTTGCAGCTTAACGTACCAAACCGTTCCTTGGACATCAAGCCCCTCATTCAATCGATCTTGACTCATTTGAGATCCTGTGCAAATTTCAAACTTGTAACAGAAAATGACTGCCATAGAAAATTGGCGGGACAACCTGCTACTCTTTGGCAGCATAATTTCATGAATTGAGGAGACGCTTGACTTCATTTTTACGACAGAACCCATCATCTCAAGCACAACCAACAGACAATCTTGTCCGTCTTTCCGGAATCGTGGAAAGAGTCACTTTTCACAATGCGGAAAATGGCTGGTCAGTCTTAAAAGTATCTCCTTTTAATGAGCCGCATAAACTGGTAACCGTAACAATCCATCAGGCCAAGGTATTTGCCGGCAGCTCAATGGATTTCTATGGGAACTGGGGCTACCATCCGAAGCACGGGGAGCAGTTCAAGGCAGAGCGGGTAATTGAAAAAAAACCGTCAACCAGTGCCGCTTTAGAAAAGTATCTTGGTTCCGGACTTATTAAGAACGTCGGCCCCAAAACTGCACATAAAATCGTGAAGTTTTTCCACGAGCGGACGTTACAGGTCTTTGAGGAAAACATAGATGAACTTCTGAAAGTGCCAGGAATCGCAGAAAAAAAACTTCTGGACATTAAAAATAGCTGGCAGGAACACAGGGCTATTCGGGATGTGATGATATTCCTGCAAGGGTATGGTATCAGCACCCTCTTTGCCGTCAAGATATTCAAAGCCTATGGCAATGATGCAATCAAAAAGGTTTCGAGCAATCCGTATCAGCTTTCACGTGACATATATGGAATAGGCTTCTTTTCCGCAGACAAGATTGCACTTAACATGGGGTTCGAGAAAGATGGCGTTCCCCGGATTGAGGCAGGTATAAAACATGTTCTGGCGGCAGCACGGGATAATGGGCACTGTTATTTACTCGAATCCCAGATTATCAAGAACTCTCAGGAGTTGCTTGAAACGGGAAGGCCAGAGCAGATAACGGGTATATTGTCATCCCTGATTACCGCCAATGAAATAAAGAAAAGGGTTTTGCCCGATGAAAAGGGACAGGACGTTATAGCCTATTATTCCAATTCCATATTCTTCGATGAACAGTACGTTTCCAAGAGAGTCCATCAATGGATTGCAAAGCCAGTTATAATTGACCAAACCCGGATAAACAGCTGGCTTGATCGGTATTGTCAGAAACAAAGCATTGTCCTTTCAGATGAACAGCAAGCATCCGTGGCGGGGATCGCCGGTAAATCGTTTTCTATCCTGACAGGGGGACCTGGTTGTGGAAAGACCACCACAACCAAGGTTCTGGTCAAACTTCTTCAAGCCATGAGAAAGAGGGTTATCCTTGCAGCACCGACAGGAAGAGCCGCCCAACGGATGAGTGAGGTAATCGAATACGAGGCAAAAACCATTCACCGTTTGCTCGAATGGGCACCTGAAAAAAATGGGTTCAAAAAAGGTGAAGACGATCAGCTCCAACTGGATTACCTGATTATTGATGAATGCTCCATGCTGGATATCAACTTAGCGGCAGCGCTCCTCAAAGCGATCCCTCAGGATGCGCAAGTGCTCTTTATAGGCGACCCGGACCAATTACCGTCCGTAGGTGCAGGGAATGTTCTGCACGACCTTCTTCAAACAACCTGTGTGCCGGGCTTCAGGCTCACGAAGGTATTTCGTCAGGCTGAAGAATCCATGATTATCCGCTTTGCCCACCAAATAAACAAGGGGATAATACCTAAGATTGAATCCCCGTTCTTTAAACCAGACCTATGGAAAGATAAAGCGGGATGCATATTTATTGATGCTGATGAAGCGACACAGGAACAATTACAGTTCCTGGGAAGGGCAAAGGCAGCTATCAAGCATACGGTCACCACGGGAGAGGAACAGGTTGTTCGATCAGGCGATAAAATCACTGGGGTTATGAAGCGGGAAGAAGATACCCTGATGATAGAAAGTCTTCTCGTGCAAGAATTCAGGGATTCATCAGAAATCCATACCCCAATATTTACCATCCCTCAAAAGTTCAAGCATGTCGATTTGCTAAAGATTCATCAGGCACAAGGAAGCATTGAGCAACTGAAATCCATCGTCAAGTCAATTCATCCCTGGTCAGCCCTTCATCATGGCATGACGGGACTCGATATGGTGTTGAGGCTTTATACCAAGACTATCCCCGAATACTTTGGCGATGACATCGAGATACAAATCCTGTCCCCACAGGTCAGGGGCAGTCTGGGAACGCTCAACCTTAACCAGTCCATTCAGCAGGCAGTCAATCCTGAGCAACAGGGGAAAAAACAGATAAAGATGGGTGAGCGAGTCTACCGAGAGGGTGATAGGGTTATCCAGACCCGCAATAACTATGACCTGGGCGTATTCAATGGGGACATCGGCAGGATAAAGGCCATTGACTTAGAAAACTACTCATGCATGATTCAATACGGGAAACAGGCCCCGATAACCTATCAGCGGGAGGACCTGACTGAGATATCTCTTGCATACGGGATTACAATTCATAAATCTCAAGGAAGTGAGTTCAATGCCGTTATCATTCCCGTGGCCACACAGCATTTCAAAATGTTGTTCAGGAATCTTATTTATACAGGTTTGACACGCGCAAAGCAATTATGCGTATTTGTTGGCAGCAGGAAAGCCCTTGCAATGGCCGTAAAGCAGATAGACAATCGGAAAAGGCAAACAGCATTAAGTTTTTTGGTTATGAATTGAAAGTATGGCTTTGATTCGTAATCCCAACATTCGTGTCACCAGTAGAGAAATCTATCCGCAATTGCCTCATTTAATTTATCAGACGTTATTTTCACCGGGTAACTCGGAACAAAGGTTGTGATTTCAACATACAACTCACCGGAATTAAATAATGAGTGAAATCTACCGGCAGGCATTGAAACTGGATATTTATTTGTTCGAAAACAAATCCTTAACAACGGCTAATCGTTCTGCAATAATATCAGGAGAGGGGAGATATTTACTGTATTCATCGGGCAGTGACGGCGATGTGCTATATGTCGCCACACCAATAGGCTGATTTGTTGTTTTGAGAGAATACTCAACGACCGTTCTATCCTTATTTTTGCAGACAATAATCCCGATAGCGTCCTTTTCGCCATCTTCCTTATACTGCTCATTTAAAGCCGTCAGATAGAATTCCATTTTACCCTTATATTCCGGTTTGAACTCCCCAATCTTGAGCTCCAAGGCTATAAACCGTTGTAATTTTCGGTGAAATAGAAGCAAGTCTATGTAATAATCATTTTCCCCAACAGCTACGTGGAATTGATTGCCGACAAAAGTAAACCAAGGCCCCATCTCAATCAGGAATTTACGGATATTCCTTATTAGTGCTTGTTCCAACTCATATTCACTATGCTCATCAGCCAATTCTAACAAATCGAAGGTATAATGGTCTTTGACTGCTAATTTTGCCTGATGCCTATATTTTTCAGGTAAAGTTTGGTCAAAATTGGTTTGGTTCAGAAGATATTTTTCGTATGTTTTATTCTCGATTTGGTGGATCAAGACATCCTTTGTCCAACCGAATTTTTTGGTATGAAGCAGGTAAAACTCTCTTTTCAGAGGGTCTTTACACTTGGTTAAAACCAGAATATTTTTTGTCCAGCTAATTTCTCCAACCAATGGTTGGAGATTTTCATTTTGTTGAATCTCAATATGGAAAAGTCTCATATTCCAAAGGTTTGTAGTAGAAAACCCCTGAATGCCTGGATATTCTGCCTGTATATCTTTTGAAAGTTTTTCAACGACGGATTTGCCCCAACCCAGATGTTGTTGTTTTTCAACAATCAGTCGTCCGATATCCCAATAAAGCTGGATCAGTTCTTTATTGACACTTTTTAACGCCTGATATTGGGAAGTGCGAATCCGCTCTTTCACCTCAAGAAGAAAGTCATTATAATCTTTATTTTGATTTACCACACCTGCCATTTGCTCACTTCCACCTTCTTATTAGTTTTGTACTGTAAGGAAACCCTATACCATTGGAACCATCAAAATAAATGGTGTATTTTGACTTCAACACATTGATATTAATAAAGAATATCTGTTCTTATTGTCTGGGCTTTCCTTCCGGATACCTGAATGCCATGGCCACATTAAACATATGGGCTTTTTTCTCTTTTTCCGTGAGATCCGGATAGTTTTTGAATACCATGATAATGCCAATCAGGGAACACAAGGCTGCCTGAACACGAAGTGGAACGTTTTCCGTGAAACCAGCTTCTCTGAAAGCATCCTCAAAGAGGTGGAGAACGTATTGTTCAATAGCCCGATATTCTTTAATGACTTTCTTATTCATGCCTTCTGCAAGCATACAGTTGCACATCATCTGGAATTTGGGTACATTTCCCATGAAATATTCAATTATGCCGCTGATAAGCGTTTCGTAATTCCCTTTTCCCTCCGACAGTTTCTGTTCGATCAGGGGCTTTATTTCAGATAAATCCTGGGTCAATACTTCGGCAAACAGTTCGTCCCGTGTGGGGAAATATCTGTATATGCTTGCCGCGGAGATACCAGCTGCTTCAGCGATATCTCTCATGCCGATTTCATGGAACGGCTTTTCATCAAATAGTTTTAAGGCGGCTTCCATGATCACTTGCCTTCTTGCTTCCCGTTCTTCTTCTCTCAAATTTTTAAATGTCGATTTGGGTGACATAATTCACTATCTCTGCTTGAACTCATCTTTATAATTTTTTCAGATTTACTGTTATGGGCTATTGTTCAAGATTAATTGCATTTCACCTTGTACCTCGGAAAGACCATTTTTTCAATCAATAAGACCGATTCTAAAACCGCACCCTATTCAAGAAAAAAACCTGAATTTTTCCGACAACGGTTTGGCAAGACTCATCGTGTCAAATCCCGATCTCATTATGATTGATTTTGTTCTTCAAATTTGAAGAACATTTGAACGTGACCACCCGCCTTTTGGGAAGCACCATAGTATCCCCTGTTGACGGGTTTCGCCCTTTTCTTGAAGTTTTATCTTTGACACAAAACTTGCCAAAACCGCTGACCAGAAAATCTTCACCATTCTGTAAGGTTTCTTTTATGATTTCTAATAAAATCTCTATATTCTCAGAGGCGCTGTTCCTTTGAATGCCAAGCCGTTCCTGTACAATCTCCACCAATTCATTCTTCGTGAGTGTCATACCCCCTCCATTTACTTCTAAAACAATAGTTTAATCTTCAAGTAAGACGAACGAGCCCCTGTCATTCGTCATCGTAAACGGTTGCCTTATCTTTAAAAACAAGGATTTGAATGTCATCCCCCTTGTTTTTATTGGCGATTAAGGCAAGATTCCTGGTTGTTGATCTACCTGTTCTTTCCCGGTTCATCGAGTCTGTAAATTTAAACACGACCCGATAAAACGTATCTGAAAAAAAGATAAACGAGTGACTGCTTCCCTGTTTAATGGAAACAATTTTCCCGGCTAAGAGACAGCCATGTGTATAAAGTGACTTCAATTTAATGTAATTTATTAAAACTGCAATAACAAAAGGACTGAGGCACATCAAAAAAATTAAGGGTATCATGTAAAAAAGATGGTCCGGCAGCCTGAACCGGTCTACATTCTGGATCAGACTGCCGTCTTCACTGACCAGGATGGGGATTTCATCACCTTCTTTATAATAACCCCGTACATGGACCTCAGGGGTTTCGAACCGGTCTGTTTTTAATTTGCCGTTAAGGGCATACTGATATTCGATAATAATGGTGTTGCGGGCGTTTTCATGAATATTTAAAATTTTCCCCACGGCTTCAACGCCATTTTTCAACAACTTGTTATCATCTATTTCAGATACTAAGGAGCTGATCAACGGTATAGCCAAAAAAGGAATGGCAAAAAACAACATGCCGAATGCCCTTGAAAAACGATGGGAGAAAAACAGCTTTAACCTGGTCCTGAACAACAATGGTTTCATAGTAATTCCCGGCAAGCCTGCCTGCAGGCATCTCTTGCAGTCTCTTCAAAACAGTTATCCTGATCCGCTTGATAGGCGTCAAACTCGATAAGATCGCAATACCTTCTCATTATGGGGACTGTTTTCTTTTTCCTTTCCATATACTCAACCTCATGGCTGCCCATGACCTCTAAAATCACATTTCTGTAGGATGGATCATAAACGATAAAATCCGGTCTGATAAATCCGGAATCCATCCGGATATCCTTTACCGGTTTAAAGGCTTTTAACCGGGTTTTTCGATTCTCGTTAAACCCCCATATGGTTCGTCTTAAGATCGATAAGGTCTTTCGCTCGTAG
>JAHIVH010000043.1 GCA_018816735.1 Pseudomonadota bacterium
ACTCGGACTACGAGCGAAAGACCTTATCGATCTTAAGACGAACCATATGGGGGTTTAACGAGAATCGAAAAACCCGGTTAAAAGCCTTTAAACCGGTAAAGGATATCCGGATGGATTCCGGATTTAGACCGGATTTTATCGTTTATGATCCATCCTACAGAAATGTGATTTTAGAGGTCATCGGCAGCCATGAGGTTGAGTATATGGAAAGGAAAGAGAAAACAGTCCCCATAATGAGAAGGTATTGCGATCTTATCGAGTTTGATGCCTATCAAGCGGATCAGGATAACTGTTTTGAAGAGACTGCAAGAGATGCCTGCAGGCAGGCTTGCCGGAAATTACTATGAAACCATTGTTGTTCAGGACCAGGTTAAAGCTGTTTTTCTCCCATCGTTTTTCAAGGGCATTCGGCATGTTGTTTTTTGCCATTCCCTTCCTGGTTGTGCCATTCATAACCCCCTCATTATCGGAAACAGATGATAAAAAGGTGTCGCAAAGCGGGGTTGAATCTATCGGAAAGATCCTTAATATTCATAATAACACCCGGAACACCATCGTCATTGAATATCAATATGAGCATGATGGCATATTAAAGACGGAAAAATTCGAAACCGTGGAGACTCATTTACAGGACCAATATAAGAAAGGGGACGACATTTTAATTCTGGTCAGTGAACACGGCAGCCTGATCCGGGATCTGGAGCGGTTTAAATTTCCGGTTCTTGTTTTTTACATGATCCCCCTTATATTTTTGACTGTGATCAGCCCTTTTGTTATTGCAGTTTTAGTAAATTACATTAAATTGAAAACTCTTTACACGAATGGCCATCTTTCAACCGGGAGAATCGTATCCATCAAACAGGGAAACAGCCATTCATTTATATTTTTTTCAGATACGTTTTATACCGTTCTTTTTAAATTCAGCGACTCGAAGAATCAGGAAAAAACGGCAACGTCAACCACATGGAATCTCGCTTTAATTGCCAATAAGAATAAAGGGGATGCCATTCCGGTTATTGTTTTTAATGATAAAGGAACGATATACGATGATGAATGAACGGGGCTCGCTTGTCTTACTTGAATATTAAACTATTGTTTGGAAGTAAATGGAGGGGGGTATGGCACTCACGAAGAATGAATTGGTGGAGATTGTACAGGAACGGCTTGGTATTCAAAGGAACAGCGCCTCTGAGAATATAGAGATTTTGCTTGAAATCATTAAAGAAACCTTACAGAATGGCGAAGATGTTCTGGTCAGCGGGTTTGGTAAATTTTGTGTGAAAGAGAAGACCGAAAGAAAAGGGCGGAACCCATCAACCGGGGATATCTTGATACTTCCCAAAAGGCGGGTGCTCACGTTTAAATGTGCTTCAAATTTGAGAGACAGGATTAATAAAAATAGGTGATGAGAAACGCCTTCCGAATATCATAAATTTTAATATTAATAACTTGACTTATTAATATTTATTAGTATAGTTTATTATTAATAATAAAATGTATTAATAAAATAAGGAAAAATTTATGTACGATAAATGGCAGCTGAACAGAAACCCTTTTTATACACGGCCTATCGAGCAGTTGACGATTGCTGATTTTGCGGCAAGAGAAAAAGAGCTTGAGACACTCAATTCATTTTCAAAAGACGACGGCGTGATTGTGTTAATAGGTGACCCTGGAGTCGGGAGCACAAGCATAGCCAATTATTCCAGGTTTTCAAATAAAGCCGCTGTGACCCCTCGGTATGAATTTAAAATGGAGCATATTTCAACAGGACTCGACATGTTAAAGACGCTCATTTATGGTCTGGCAACGGAAATCACCAAATGTAAGCTTCGGTCCAAACATGCGAAGGCGGTCTTAAAAAATTTTTCAATCAATCCATTGGACTTAAGCATCGGGATAAACGCTCTGGGGTTAGGGGTTAACATGAAAGGCGGCAAAGGCCTTCCCGAGAATCCAATGGCGCTTATGGATGTTTTCAATTCGTTGGTTCTGGACATAATAGAGGGCTCCAAAAAGAAATTGCTGATTTTTCAGTTAAACAACATGAACATTCACTCTCCTGAGGCCCAGGATCGCATTCACACGGTACTGGATCAGATGCGGGATGTATTCCAGACACCTCAAACCCTTTGGTATCTCCTTGGAGATTCTGCACTTGAACGGACCATAAAAGATAAAATCCCCCGGTTATCGTCCATTGTAAAGACCTGGTTACTCCTTTCCCCTATTAATGCGGAAGGTTTTGGCGCAATTTACGAAAAGCGGATAAAAAACAGCGGTAAGAATGCAATAGCGCCATTTACGAAAGAAGGGGTGAGTCAGCTGTGCTTAGCCGCTCACGGCAGGATACGGTATGCGTTTGATATTGCAAGCGCCCTCATTCAAAAATATGCCGATACGATTTACCCGGAAACCATTGATGTCCCCCTCATAAAAAAAGAAGCTGATGAGAAAATAGCGGCCATTGTCGGTAAGGATAACTTCAGCCCCAAGGCAAAAGAGATTCTATATTATATTGTTTCTCATCCAGGGATAGGATCAGGTGAATTATCAAAAGGGGTGTCGATTTCAACGGGAAATCTGACAAAATTCGTAAATCCACTGATAGAGGCAAATTTGGTTGAAAAAATTGTTAATGGTCGGGTTGTAAATCATTACCCTATTGGATTGGCGCATTTATTAAAATAGCATGGGAAAAAGATAATGGACAAAGACACACAAATGGAAGAGGTAAAAGTTGCGATCGAAGAGACGCAAGAGCTATTTAAAAAAAATAAGACTAAAATAGACAGGGCGCCCACACTCATCGATATTGAGCCGGAAGAGATAATTGAAATCGAGAACCTTGTAAGAAAAGCCATTTTGGAAAATTGCGAATATAGGGGAAAAGGGAATATGATTCGGAAAGGACAAATTGAGGGGATAAAAAAAGGAAACGTCAAAGACCAGGTTGAATTCATCGTAAACCTGTTTCAGATCGCCGCATAAAATCCCCTTGCCTGGGATTCTTTTCCCCTCAAATATTTTTTGTAACAGAACCCAAACTGCTATGTTTCCATTGGGCCTAAATGTTAGAACTCGTGTAAAATTTTCGCTTAAACCGTGCAAAGTGATTTTTTCTGCTCGTGCAAATTCATGAGAAAAAATCCATTCTGCTCATGCAATCTGAATTTGGATGCGTGTAAACTTCCCTCAAATTTTGCACACGTAAATGGTTTTGAAACTTTCACCAACCCAAATTAAGTGTGCACCGAATCGTGCAAAGTGCAATTTTAAAACACTTTGTCGGTGCAAACACACTCTCTGTGCGTGCAAACACACTTGTTAAATCACGCTTTTTGTACAAATTTTAATTTGATTGATTAAAAATCCCATAAACGGTCAAGTCTCTGAGATTTTTGAAAATTTGATTTTTAGGACTGAATATGACACAAAAAAATTCAATAATTTCGTTTAACGAAAGCGAATAAAATACAGTCCCATTAAACGACCGTTTGATGAGATTTAAGACTTATAATTGTGAAGAGGCTTTCAGCAAGCTTTTCTTCTGGCATGGAAAGATAAAGGTATAAACAGACGGCAGATGGCTTTCAAATTACCAAAAGAAATTTCCGTAAATAAATCAATGCTACCTGATGGCGGTGGTGGGGCCGGACATGGAAAAACGCGCCCAGGTGCGCCACGTCAGCCGGATGCTTGTCGTAGGCTCCCACCTCACCGTGCCGTTTTTCAGCCTGGTGCTCCGGAGGGGCTACGGCCTTGGCGTCATGGCCATGTCCCGGGGCGGATTTCACGAAGCTTTTTTTACTGCGGCGCGGCCTACCGGCGAATTCGGAGCCATGGGGGTCGACGGCGCCATCAAGGCTGGTTTCAAAAAAGAACTGGCCGCCATCGAGGATGAAACGGCCAGAAGCCAACTTTACAATCAACTGGTCTCGGAGCTTTACAAACGGGGTCAAGCCATGAATATGGCCTCCTACCTGGAAATCGACGCAGTCATCGACCCCGCGGACACCCGGAGATGGATCATCCAAGGTCTTAAATCCGCCCCCAAGGAGGCCTTTACCAGGAAATGTTCTCCCTTCCGTGGACCCCTGGTGAGAACATACCCATTGCAAGCGCCCGGACGCCCACAGTTCCGCAGGAGAGTCAGCCTCTCCTGCGCGGCGGCCGAGGAGTTTGATGGATGGCGCACACAAGGCGCCTTTTTGACTCGCTATTTTCGACTCTGTGACCGTTTGAGCCCCACCAACGATTTCCCCATTTCATAATATTGCCGAGGGCCGCTTCTTTTATATTTCATGATCCTTTCATAAAGGCCGTCATGGTCCATGGGGGGAATGAATTGGGTCGCTTTGAGCTTCAACCGGATGGCGTTTTGTTTGCAGGTCGGCACGCATAAACCGCAGCCGATGCATCGTTTCAAATCGATGGCTGTCGCTTTTTTCTCTCCCTCGTCATAGACGATGGCCTTCATGTGGCATCGTCTGATACATTTTTTGCAGCCATTGCATGCATCCGAATTCAACTCAGCGAAATAGTTGCTTGCCGTGAAATCCACGGGCCGGGGCATGAAACTCACCATTTCCATGATGCCGCAACAGCAACTGCAACAGGAGCAAACAAATTGGAGATCCTGCATGTTGGATGCAAAGAGGACCAGGCCCTCTTTTTCATTTTGATCGAGGATTTCAAAGGCCTCTTCTTTAGAGATCGACCTTCCCCAGTTGTTGCGATCGTACTGGTCGTAAAAATCCCTGAATCCCATGCAGATTTCCCGGCGATCCGTCACCTTGCAGGGATCGCCGACCATGTCTTTGCCGACTTTACAGATGCAATCCGCAATACCGATTTTATCTTTTGCACGGTCAACCATTGCCCGAATCTGATCATAGGTGGCGATGTTCTGCGTGGGGGTCAAACTTCTATTCACAGGCACCACGCGCATCTGCGGCACTTCCGCCGTGAGATAATCCATGGCGAGTCGTTGAATCATGTAATTATGGGTATCCAAATAGTAACTTGGCGTCAACCGTTTGAGCTGCATTTCAAACATGCCGATGACAAGGGGATGGAGGGCGTAGAAAGGCTTGCCATCCCGAATTCGCATGAAAATATCCCCTTTTTTCTCCATGGCGTCCAAGAGCGTTTGAAGTTTTTCTTGGCTCATTCCCGATGATTGGGCGCGGCTGAAGATTGTATCAAAGGGCTGAAAAGTATAATCGAGAAACAAGGCGGCTTGGGCTTCTTCCACGGTGAACATATCTTTGAGCAACCGCAGCTCCACGCCGGTCAGCGTCGCCGGATACCCAGCGGCCTGACGGTTGAGATGGTCACGCAGTTTTTTGTATGGATCCCTGGCGTTAGAAAAAAAGGTCCATTTCCTTTTGAGTCCCTCATATGGCGCTTTCATGGCATTCTCCTTGTAATTGGCACGGTAAAAGCTGTTTGACACAGTAAAAAGCAGTTATCCTGATGTCGTGCCTATCAAAAATATCTCCCCGTGTCAATTGTCGACAGTCGTCCTTTTGCACATCCCCAAAAGAAAGAAGGGACGGCTATTGAAACGCCTTATCTTTTCAGAATCTCCATGGCCCGTCGCCTCTCTTCAGGCGTGGTCCCCGGAGGGGTAACCATGGCTTCCTCGAGGGCGTCATGGGGAGCAGGGAGACGGGGCTCTCCTTTACAACAAGCTGAATGGCCTCCATGGGAGAGGTCTGACCGTCCCACAATTTTTACTCGACTCCTAACGACGATCTTTCAGCCTATGATCAATGCCGTTTCCTTAAGCAGTAGTTTTATATGCATTGAAGAAACGGCGCTGTTTAACCCTGTGTCGTCTCGGAAAATTTCTGTTTGGACGAACCGCTTCAGTGGACTGGATGATCTATCCTTATTCGTTCGGCTAATTTTTTTTTATATTTTTCATATACGTTGCAATATATACCGTCTACCCAGAAATAAACATAATGCTTATTGGATAAATCTCTTTTTTGCCAGGTTTGAAAGTCTTTCTCCCAGATTGTTTTTAATCGACCAATTGTTCCAGATGACAATCCAGGAGCATCTTTACCAACAAGAGCAGTTAAGGCCTCACTGAAATCGCCTGTTGAAAGACCCTTTAAATATAACCATGGGATCAATTGCTCCATGCTTTTTGTTTTACGAAGATAAGGCGGCAAAACGAATGAGCTGAAAGATATCCTCTTACTGACTTTTTTATCGCGATCACGTACACGAGGAGCTTTTACTGAAACAGGGCCGATCCCGGTCTGTAATTCCCGTTCTGGCAAGTATCCGTTCCGCACGATTCGTTTACGGCCAGACTCATCTGTTAAATCTGCGTATTGAGACAAAAACTGTTCTATTTCTGCCTCTAATGCCTGAGCTAACAATTTTGGTTCTGTTGCAAAAATATCAATGGGTCTGATATGGACACATTCAAAAATGAAATTTAACATTAGAGGATGTGTCTATGAACCCCGGTAACTGTTAGGACGCGTGCAAAATTTTCGCTTAACCCGTGCAAAGTAATTTTTTCTGCTCGTGCAAATTCATGAGAAAAAATTCATTCTGCTCATGCAATCTAAATTTGGACGCGTGCAAACTACGTTAAAATTTTGCACAGCAG